>CAWCDQ010000001.1:0-45460 GCA_963794305.1 uncultured Acidobacteriota bacterium
TCCAGGAGTTCCTTCGCCGCGCCAACGTGCCGTACGCCGTGTTTCCACACCGCGGGCCTATTCCGCGCAGGAAGAAGCGGCGGTCACGCACGTCCGGGGCGCGACTGGGCCAAGGTCGTGACCTGTTTCGTCGACGGTGAACCGGTTCAGGCGGTCGTGCCGGCCGATCTCGTCGTGGACCTCGATCGCCTCGCCGTGGTCGCGCAGGCGACGACGATCCGGCTGGCCGAGGAGGACGAGTTGCGCTGGCTCTATCCGGACTGCGAGCGCGGCGCGATGCCGCCGTTTGGTCCGCTGTACCGCCAGCTGGTCTACGCCGACGAAGCGTTGGCCGACGACGACGAGATCGTGTTCAACGCCGGCACGCACGGCGACGCGATTCGGATGCGCTACGAGGACTTCGCCGCGGTCGCGCGCCCGATTGTCGGCCGGTTCGCGCGGCGGCCGGAGCTCGCGTAAGGAGGCATGAGATGGCCGACAAGACACAGTGGGAATCGTTCAAGGCCGAGGGCAACCAGTTCGTCGGCAGGCTGAAGAACACGATCCATGAGGGCAACGTCCGGCGCGTGGTCGTGCAGCAAGGCGGCCATACCGTCGCCGAATTCCCGCTCACCGCGGGCGTCATCGGCGTCCTCGTGGCGCCAGTGCTGGCTGCGGTCGGCGTGCTGGCCGCGATGATCGAGGACTGCACCATCAAGGTGGAACGAGTCGCGACGACAAGGCGCCGGCGAAGGACGAGGCGCGCGTCGCCTGACGCGACAGAGGAAGGAGCACAGGCCATGAGAACCGACACAGAGCTGCAGCAGAGCGTCCTGAAGGCGCTCGACTGGGAGCCGAGCGTCAACGCCGCGCAGATCGGCGTGACCGTGCAGCACGGGATCGTGACGCTGACCGGACGCGTCGGCGCGCTGCGGGAAAAATGGATGGCCGAGAAGACCGCGCGCCACGTGTGGGGCGTCCGCGGCATCGCCAACGAACTGGCGGTCGCGCCCGACGGCGCGTCGGTGCGCGACGACACGTCGATTGCCGGCGCCGCGGTCAACGCGCTCAGCTGGAACAGTGCCCTTCCGCCCGAGTTGATTCAGGTCACCGTCCGCGATGGATGGGTGACGCTGAGCGGCACGGTGCCGTGGCAGTACCAGCGCGAGGCGGCGGAGAAGGCGATCGCGCACTGTACGGCGTCAAGGGCGTAGCCAACGGGATCGTCGTCAAGGCGCCGGTCGCGGCGACGGACGTCCGCCACCGCATCGAGGAGGCGTTCAAGCGGAGCGCCGACATCGACGCCCAGCGCGTGTCGGTCGAGGCGCACAACGGCACGGTCGTTCTGAAGGGGACCGTGCACTCGCTCGCGGAGCGGGCCGCCGCCGAGCACGCGGCGTGGGCGGCGCCCGGCGTCATCGCCGTCGACGACCGGCTGGTCGTTGCGCCCGTGAGACGGCGATGATGCCGGCACGCCGCGTTCGCTCGCTCGTGCGTGGGGGCGCGGCGGCCGCCGGCCTCGCGGCAGCGGCCTACGGTGCGTGCGTCGCGGTCGCGTGGCTGCGCTACGGCAGAACCGCTGCCGCCGCTCCGGACAGGCCGACGCGATGCTCGATCGTGTCATGCCGGACTACGACGTCGTCGAGCGGCATCACGTCCGGGTGGCGGCGCCGGCGGCGGTCACCTTCGCGGCTGCATCGGAAATGACCCTGATGCAGTCGTGGCCGGTGCGCCTCATCTTTCGCGCGCGCGAGCGAATCATGGGCGCGACGCCTCAACCCTCGAGCGCGCCGCAACCCTTCCTCTCGTTGGCCCGGTCGATCGGCTGGGGCGTGCTGGCCGAAGTCCCACGATCGCAGGTCGTCATGGGTGCGGTGACGCAGCCCTGGCTCGCCGACGTCGTCTTCCGCCCGTTGCCGCCCGACGAATTTATCCGGTTCTCCGAGCCCGGCTACGTCAAGATCATCTGGACGATCCGGGCGGATCCGCTCGGCGACGACCACTCGATCTTCCGCACGGAGACGCGAGCGGTTGCCACCGATCCGGTCGCGCGCGCCAGATTCCGCCGCTACTGGTCCTTCGCCTCGCCAGGGATCATCCTCATCCGCTGGCTGATGCTGAACCCGGTCAAGACGGCCGCCGAGCGGCAGGCACGCGAGTTGCGCCAGCCGCTGGTGAGCTCGTGAGCGTGCCGGAATGCCGGCAGGAGGGCGCCATGAAAAAGCTGACAGTCGCCGGGATCGCGATCGGAGTGCTTCTCGTCCTGCCGTACACCACTGTCCGCCCGGTCGCCATTCAGGCCGGCGACCAATGCTTCCGGTGCCGCCGTCCGATTATCGAGAGGGCGATGGCCGCGGAACTGATGGATGGGAACCGCCTGGCGTCGAAGTTTCGCGCGCCCGGCTGCCTGGCGAAATACCTGGCGGATCATCCCGAGGAAACCGGCACGATCTTCGTCACCGACTACGTGACAGGGAAATGGATTCGTCCGGAGCAGGCGCGGTTTGTTCCGGTTGTGGTGAATCACGATACCGGCGAGTCGGACTACCGCGCGTTCTTCAGGAAGGCCGACGCTGACGCGGCGGCGCTCGCGCTTCACACGACGCCAATCGACTGGAAGACCGTGATGTCGCACGCATGGAGGGTGTCATGACTGCATCGACATCACCGGAGGTGGATTGATGAGTGGCAGATGGCGGCTGGCGGTGTTGGTGTTCGCGCTCGTGCACGTCGCCACGACGACGGCGCAGGGACCGGCCGTCGATCGTGTGATGCGCAAAAAACTGGAAGTGTCGCAGAAGATTCTCGAAGCCGTGGTCACGAGCCGATGGTCCGACCTCGAGGCGCGCACTCGCGATCTTGAAGACCTGACCAACGACCCGGCGTGGCGGGTTCTGACGGCGCCGGAGTATGCCACGCACAGCAATTCCTTTCGGAATCTAGTCCGGGCGCTCCACGATGCGGCCGCCAAGCGAGACCTGGAAGCGACGCCAAGGCATACGTCGCGGTGACACTGAGCTGCGTGGAGTGTCACCGGTACCTCGCGCGGAGCCGGATCGCGGAGCCGTAGTCTCATGCGGGCCCGTCCAATCGCGATCGTGGGTGCGACGGCCGCCGCGGCGATTGGCGGCGCGATGGTGATTGCCTCAAAGCATCGTCAATTCCGTTGTTCGACCGAGGCGGACGTGCACGCAGTCTTCTCCGAATCGGAGAACGGTGTCGGCCGCGCTGCGCTCGACGCACGGTGGGACACGCTTCCGGTCCCGATTCAGCGGCACCTGACGTATGCGATCACGCCCGCGGCGCCGTCCGTTCGCATCGCGCGGCTCCGCCATGCCGGCACGTTTCGGACAGGGCCCGGGCAGCGGTGGTCGCCGATCGCCGGCGAGCAGTACTTCTCGGCGTGCCGGCCCGGCTTCGTCTGGTTCGCCAGCATGCGCGTGGCGCCTCTGGTGTGGATCCAGGCGCGCGACCGGCTGGTCAACGGGCAAGGGAACATGCTGATCAAGCCGCTCTCGGCATTTGCCATCGCTGACGCCAGCGGCCCTGAGATCGACCAGGGCGCGGCATTGCGCTGGCTCGCCGAGTCCGTGTGGTTCCCGTACGCGTTCGCGGCCGACACCGTTTCATGGGAAGCCATCGACGCGCGCTCGGCACGCGCGTCGCTGCGGACCGCTGGGTCGCCGGTGCGGGCCATCTTCGAAGTCGATCGGGATGGACGCATCGTTCAGCTGCACGCAGAGCGCTTCCGCGATCTTGGCGGCGGACGATCGGTGCTCACGCCATGGTCCGGCCGCTACAGCGACTACGCGGAGTTTGGCGGCTTTCACGTGCCTTCGTCCGTGGAGGTCACGTGGGACCTGACGGACGGGCCGTTCAGTTATGCCCGATTCAACGTTACAGCGCTCGAGTACAACGTCTCGGAACCGTTCTGAGGCGGTGGGCCGCCGGTCCGACGCCGTCCTCGCGGCGCTTGCGGCGCTCGGCATCGTCACTCACCTCGTGCTGCGCTATTTCGCCCGCATCGACCACAGCCTGGCCGATCTGCCGCTCGAAGCCGTACTGCTGATCGGCGGCGTGCCGCTGGTCGTGCGGCTCGGACGCAGTGCGGTCCAACTGGAGTTCGGCGCCGATCACCTGGCCGGCATCTCCATCGTCGCCTCGGCGCTGCTTGGGGAATTCCTGGCGGGGGCTCTTGTGGTGTTGATGCTCTCGGGCGGCGAAGCGTTGGAGGCGTATGCCGTCGCCGAGGCGACATCGGTCCTGCGCGCGCTGGCGAAGCGTGTGCCGACGCTGGCTCACCGGCAACAGGGAGGGGTATTCGAGGATGTTGCGGTGGCCGATCTGCGGGTCGGCGATGAGATCTCGATCCTTCCACACGAAATCTGCCCGGTGGACGGCGAAGTGGTCCAGGGGCATGGCCGGATGGATGAGTCGTATCTCACGGGCGAGCCGTTTGCCATCTCGAAGGGCCCCGGCGCGCAGGTCCTGTCGGGCTCCGTCAATGGCGAGATGTCGCTCCGCGTTCGCGCGACACGCGTGGCGGCTGATTCGCGCTACGCGCAGATCATGACGGTGATGCAGGAGGCGGAGCAGCGCCGCCCCAACCTGAGGCGAATCGGCGATCGGCTGGGCACCTGGTACACACCGATCGCGCTGGCCATTGCCGCGCTCGCCTGGTGGCTGTCCGGGGATCCCGTTCGTTTCCTCAGCGTCGTCGTGATCGCGACGCCGTGTCCGTTGCTGATTGCCATTCCGGTCGCGATCATCGGCGCGATCTCGACGGCGGCGCGCCGCGGGATCATCGTGAAGGATCCGGCAGCGCTCGAACAGCTCACGCTGTGCCGGACGATGATCCTCGACAAGACCGGCACGCTGACATACGGGCGGCCGGCGCTCGCCGAAGAAGTTTATGCGACAGGATTCGATCGACAGATGGTCCTGCCGGTGGTCGCCGCGCTCGAGCGGCACAGCCGCCATCCGCTGGCACCCGCTATCGTGCAGGCGGCCACCGAGGCTCGCTACCCGCTGCCGGACGTCGAGTGGATTCGCGAGGAGGCTGGGACAGGCCTCCACGGCAAGGTCGGCAGCACGCTCGTGCTGATCACGAGTCACGCCAAGGCCGCTGCGCGCTTTTCGCTGCCTCCGAGCGAGCCGACCGGACTCGAGTGCGTCATCGTCGTCAACGATCGGTACGCCGCGACGTTTCGCTTCCGCGACGTGCCGCGCGCGGATAGCCGGGGCTTCATCACGCATCTGGGTCCACGGCACGGGTTTACTCGCGTGCTGCTGGTCTCAGGCGATCGCGAGACCGAAGTCCGCCGGCTGGCCGAGGCGGTTTCGATCGCCGACGTCTACGCCAGCACGTCGCCGGAAGGGAAGGTGGCGATCGTGCGGCGCGAGGCCGCGCAGGCGCCAACGGTGTTCATCGGAGACGGCATCAACGATGCGCCGGCGCTGATGGCGGCCACTGTCGGCATCGCCTTCGGACAGCACAGCGACGTCACGTCGGAGGCGGCGCGCGCCGTGATCATCGACTCGTCGCTGTCGAAAGTCGACGAGCTGATTCATTTGAGCTATCGCCTGCGCCGTGTCGCGCTGCAGAGCGCCGTCGGCGGAATGCTGCTCAGCATTGTCGGCATGGCGTTCGCCGCCGGCGGATGGCTGACGCCCGTTGCCGGCGCCGTCGCTCAAGAGGGCATCGACTTGCTGGCCGTCTTGAACGCGCTTCGGACGGCGTCTGCAAGCCAGGCGGACCGGTTTGTCCCGGAGGCAATCAGGCCAGGCGCTCGGCTCGACTGATGTGGATCGCTCGGTCACCTGCAGTGACGTGAGCTCTGACGCATGATCGACGGTTGGGCGGGTCAGCGGCGCGCGGTGTGATAGGCAGTGGCGAGCGAGTCGGACCGCGCTACAGCGATCGAGCCGTCTGGCGCGCGATAGACGATCACCGCCGACATGCCCGGAAACGAATCGACGAGGGCGAGACCGGCTTTCGGGCCGAGCACGAACGCCGCCTTCGACATCGCGTCGGCGAGGGTGCCGTCGCGCGACAGGATCGTCACGCTCAATGATCGCATCGCCGGCTGCAGCGTCTGCGGGTCGAGGATGTGGCCGTACGTGCGGCCACGCGCCTCGAGCACGTTGTAGGAGTCGGCGGAGGTCGACACCGACGTTTCCCCCGTCTCCACGACTGCGATCACCTGACCGCGCGCCTCGGGATCCCTGATGCCGACGGTCCACCGGGCCTTGCCGGGCGGCGCGCCGAGCAGATACTGGTTACCGCCGGCATCGATGAAGCCGCTCAGCCCGCGGCGCCTGAGCACGCCGGCGGCGACGTCCACGGCGAATCCCTTCGCAATTCCACCAAGGTCGAGTGCGACGCCAGGGTGAGTCAATCGAACGGTGCGGCGATCGGCATCGAGCTGCACGTGCCGGAAGTCAACCAGCGGGCGCACCGCGGCGAGTTCGGCGGCCGTCGGCACATGCGGCGTCCGGTCGTGAAAGCCCCACAGTCGCACCAGCGGTGCGATGGTCACGTCGAACGCGCCATTCGACGCGGCGCTGACGTCCGCCGCGGCGTGGAGTACGGCGAACATCGGATCGCTGACCACGACCGGACCGCGGCTGGCGTCGCGGTTAATCAACGCCAGCTCGCTGTCGTCGCGGTAATCGCTCATGAGGCGATCGATTTCGGCGAACGCCGCGAACGCTTCGTCGATCCCGCTGCGGCGCGTCGCCTCGTCGCCGCCGAAGGCCTGCACCTCGATCGAGGTGCCCATCAGGTAACGGTACTGGTGGGATTCCTGCGTCTGAGCGCGCACCACGACGCCAAGCAGCAGCGCGGCTCCGATGGACGCGAGACTCAGGCGCAGCGTGGATCCTCTCGCCATCGATCGAACGGCGTCTCTCATGCGCGCGCTACTTGCAACCGCAGCCGCCGCTCTGGACGCCGTAGCCGCCGGCCGAGCCTTCACGCGCCTCCTGATAGTGGGTCATGTACGCCACGCGGGTCGCGTCGGCGTCGAAAATCATGCACGGGTCCGCGAGGCGGCCGCGCTGCCACGGCTGCACCGTCGCGCACCCTCCGGCAGCAACGGCCGCGACGGCGAGCATCGATACGACGAAGTGTCTGCTTGTGAGTGTCATCACGGCTCCGCGAGAAGCTGGGCGATCTCTTTCCGGTAGATCACGTCCACGTTGCCGGAGTAGCCCATGTGCGTGAAACGAATCGCGCCCGACCGATCGATCAGGTACGACGACGGCATGCCCTTCACACCGAATGCCTCGGGCGCGATGCCCTTTGGATCGAAGAGCACGGTCATCCGATGCGGATGCGCGGCGAGAAACGCGTCGGCGCTCTTGCGTTGCTCGTCGAGGTTGACGGCGACGACTTCGAGACCTTTCGGCGCGTACTCGCGATAGATCGCATCGAGCGCCGGAAACGACGTCTTGCACGGGACGCACCAGCTCGCCCAGAAGTCGACCAGCAGCACCTTGCCGTTGAACGTCGACAGGCGGACTGCCGCGCCGTCCGCGGCCTGCAACGTGACGTCGGGCACCGATATCGCTGCAGCCACTGTCGGCCAGTCCGCAGCGGCGGGCCGCTGCAACCATCCCCACCAGAAGCATCGTCAAGCCGATCACACGCATGTCGACACCATTTCTCCTGCGCCTGAACGCTCGCTCAGCGATTGAACACTTTCACCGGCAGGCGCAGCCCGGTTGACACGATCCCCGCCTCGAAGCCGTTGTCCGCTCGATACCGCTCGTACTGCAGGCTCACCCCGGTGCCCTCGGGAAACCACCACCATTGGCCCTTCGGTGTGAGGACGACGCGGCCCGTGTAGGTGTTCGATGCGAACGGTTCGAGCCGGAAGTCGGCGGTGTCGTACTGCGGTGTGCCGGTGTACGACGGCGCCCAGAAGTAGGCGCCAGTTTGATTGTAGCGTCGATAGACGAAGTTCAGCAGCACGTCGGATCCGAAATGATGCGACACGCCGGCGCTGAAGGCATTCGACGACACGTCCCAATCGTCGGTGTAGCGGCGATAGTCGGCTTCGAGGTAGGTCTCGCCGGGGATCGCCTGCCGCAGCCGCACCGAGAACGTCTGCCGCGTGCGCGCGTCGGGAACGTGGCCGAGCACCAGCTCGCCGTTGACGTCGGCGCGGAGGAACGGATTGTCTTGATAGCCGGCAATGTGCTGGAGCTCGTAGCCGAGCTGCACAATCGAGGTTTTCGACAGCGTCTGTGTCACTGTCGCGAAGGCGCCGCTCTGATACTGGTTTTCGGTGTCGGGCAGTGGATGCAGCTCCGGCTGGTTCAGCGAGAACGAGAAGCCGCCGGCGACGGTCGTATTGCCGCCCGCCAGATCGTGCGACACCGACATGAGGCCGGTCGTCGAGCGATAGAAGTTCTCCTGGCTGTAGGCGCCGCCGATCGTCAGCTTCGTGTCGCCGTACTTGTGCGTCGCCGACGCACCGACCACTTGCCGGTGGCTGTTGATGCCGTCGCGGTGGCAACGCACGCAGGAATCCGAAGCCGCCGAAATCGCGTCGAGACCGTAGTTGATCCGCAGGCTGGTACGCTCGGTGTAGTCCTGCGCGAGATCGACCGTCGGGCTGAGGACGGTCACGCCGCGCGTGTCCTGGAACCCATGGAAGTCCACGGCGACCTCGTTGGCCTGCTGTGCCCAGTTCAGCGATGCGACCAGGCAGGCCAGAACCGGAACGGCGATCAGTATCACGGAACGTCGGATCGTCAATGGATCGTTACCGGCTCTGCTGACCGTTGTAGTAGACCATCCAGCGGAACACGATGGTCGCTTCGGTGACCGCGTCGCCGGAGAAGTAGCGGTACATGCTGCCGCCGGGCGAGCAATCGACGACGACGGAGCTGCTCGCGTCGCCGGGGCGCTGGCCGGCCATGGTCGCCGTGTAGGTCTCCACGGAATAGTTGCCCGCGGCGCGGCGCGCACCGTGACACGACAAACAGTCGCGATCGAAGATCGGCTTCACGTCCTGCTGGTAGGCGAGCGGTTGGACGCCGATGGAGGTCGGTCCGAACGGCATTCCGGGATCGCCCGTATCGCTCGCTTTTTGCCCTTGCACGCACGAGGCGGCGAAGACCGCCGCGAACCCGAGGAACACCGGCAGCCAGCGCAGGCGCGTCCGGCCGACGGCGTCATCGCAGGGTTCGGCTGGCATCGGATGAGACGTTATATGCAACGCACGTGCCTCACCTGGATCCGTCGCCTTCCGAGGGTACGCCGAGGCCGGGATGCATGCGTCCCCGCGTCCGTCACCTCGTGTGGGCAGATTGTCGCATGCATACAACACGGAGATTCCTTATGTTCGACCGATGAGAATCGCGGTCTGCTCCGGTCTTTATCTATGAGGAGGGATGAGGCATGAGCAGCATCAACGACACTCGGGCGCGCGCGGTTGCGGACCTGGCTGAGGGACTGATCCTTGCGAGCGTGGACGTTGCCGCCGCTCCGGAGCGCGTGTTCCAGGCGCTGGCCTCGAAGGAGATCACCGAATGGTGGGTCAGGCCGGGGGTGTTCGATACGCGTGAATGGACCGGCGACGTGCGCGGGGGTGGTCGCTGGCGAGCGTCGGGCATGACCAGGGGTGAGCCGTACGTGCAGGAAGGTGAGTTCCTCGAGGTGGAAGCGCCGCGACGGCTTGTGCACACGTGGGAGCGTGCCGGGAAGCCGGGCGTGGCGTCGACGGTCACCTACCTCCTGGAGCCGATCGACGGGAGGACGCACGTCACGCTTCGGCACCTGGGGTTCGCCTCGCGCGACATGTGCAGCGCGTTCGCGATCGGATGGGAAACGAGCCTCGAACGGCTCGCCGAAATCCTCGCTCCGGAGTTTTCACTGGATCATCGGCAGGAACCTGTATCGTAGGCCGTCCCGGTGATGACACCTGACGGCGAGCGTCCGCACGAAGCCGCGCTTCTCGCGTCCGCGAAGGGCGGAGACCGGCGAGCGTTTCAGGAACTCACCGAGCCTCATCGGCGCGAGTTGCTGGTCCATTGCTATCGCATGCTCGGCTCATTTCACGACGCCGAGGACCTGGTGCAGGAGACGCTGTTGCGCGCGTGGCGCGGCCTCAAGGGCTTCGACGGCCGCGCGTCGACGCGGTACTGGCTGTATCGCATTGCGACGAACGCCTGCTTGAACGCCCTCGCCACGCGCGCGAGCTCCGGCCGCGTGCTGCCGGAAACGGAGAGCCCGGCGACCGGACAGATGCCGGACCGCGAACCGGCGTCCGATATCGCCTGGCTCGAACCCTACCCGGATTCGGCGTTGGAGCAGATCGCGGACGCTGCGCCAGGGCCGGACGCACGATACGAGATGCGCGAGGCCGTGCAGCTGGCCTTCATCGCCGCCATCCAGCTTCTTCCGCCGCGTCAGCGAGCGACCCTGTTGCTCGCCGACGTGCTGGGCTGGTCGGCCGCCGAGAGCGCCCGGCTGCTCGATTCGTCGGTCGCCGCCGTCAACAGCGCCTTGCAGCGCGCGCGCACGACACTCGAAGAACGGCTGCCCGGAAGCCCGCCGCGGGTTGCGGTCGCGGCGAGCGAGGAGCAACGTACCTCCTCGAACGCTACGTTCGTGCGTGGGAGAGCACTGACGTCGATGGCTTGACTGCGCTCTTGAAAGAAGACGCCGTGATGAGCATGCCGCCATGGAGGCAGTGGTATCGCGGACGTGCGGCGATTGCGGCATTCTTCGCTCACACAGGCAGGCCAGGCGGACACTCGCCGTTCCGGCTCGTGCCGACCGCGGCGAACTGCCAGCCGGCGTTTGCGTTCTACAGCCGTTGGCAAAGTCCCGAATGGCGATTTCACTCCGTCCAGTTGCTGACGCTCCACGGAGACACCATCGCGGCGATGACCAGCTTCGTGATGTCGCCGCTCGCATCGGTGTTCGGTCTCCCCGCGGTCCTCCATGCCTGACTGAAGACCTTTCGGCCGCAAAGGCTGCGAAGGACTATTCGGGCAACTCTTCGCCGCCCGGCTCCGGCAGCCACACACTGGCGACGAGCGCGACGACGAGAACACTCACCCCCACTGCGCCGGCCGCCGACGCGAGTTGCGCCGTTGCTGAGACGCCGGGCATCACGCCGGCGAGTTCCGCGGTGACCAGCGCACCGCCGGTCCCGATCATCCGTCCACCGATGTTCGCGGCGAAGCTCTCGCCCGTGCCGCGCAGATACGTCGGGTACATTCGCGGAAGATAGTTTCCCCAGAAGCTGAACTGCGCGACGGTCACGAATCCGGCGACGAACGTGCCGAGCTCGACCATGCGGAGGCCGCGTGCGGGCGCAAAGAAGAACACGAGCGGCACGACGATGACGCTGGGCACCAGGAACAGGTGAATCAGCCGCCGGCGGCTCACGATGCGGACCGCGAGCACGGCGAGGGCGATGCGGCCGGCCAGCCCGCCGAACTCCTGAAGCAACTGCACGGTGCCGACGGTCTGTTCCCGCGCCGTCCTGGACATGGCCTGGACTTCGGAGAGGCCCGGCACGATGCGCGGCACCTGAAGGTTCGCGCCGAACGACGCGGCATACCCGCACGCCACCATCACCGTGGCCACGATGGTGGTGCGCCGGAAGCGCGGGCGAAACAACTGGGCGACGCTCGGGCGCCGGAGCGCGCCGGCGTTCCGCTTCTCGATCCACATGGGAGATTCGGGGAGGAACGGCCGCGCGAGCATCAGCGGGATCGCGGGAACGATGCCGGAGATGAGCATGTAGCGCCACGGCTCGTGGCCGCCTCGAACCTCCGGCAGAGAGGCCGCGAACGTCACGATCCAGTAATACGCGGCGCTGACCATCAAGCCGCCGAGCGACGCGCACGCCTGCGTGTAGCCGAGCACGCGTTCCCGATCGACGGGATCGGGAAAGAGCTCGGCCAGCCAGGCGACCGCCGCGACGAACTCGACGCACACGCCGACGAAGGTCGCGCATCGGCAGATCAGCCACACGCCTGCCGAGGACGCGTACGCCGCCCCGCACGCGGAGACGCCGTACAGCAAGATGCTCCAGACCAGTACGCGCCGGCGACCGAGCCGATCGGTCAGGTACCCGCCGAGCATCCCGAAGATGCCGCCGGCGATGGCGGGCACGTAGAACATGACGCCGACCCAGGTGTTGAACTCGGCGCTGTCGGGCCGCGCCGCGATCAACTCCGTCAGCGCCGGCCGGACGATCAGCGGCAGCATCAGGAGCTCGTAGGTGTCGAACGCGAATCCGATCGCGGCGATGACGCAGATCACCCACTGCACCGGCGTCAGCCCCGTCGTTCGCGCAGCCGGCGCAGACACGGCCTTCACGGCAGCCTTCTCATGACGCGCGGATTATTGCACGGTGTCGTGTGCGATGTCGGGGGACCGGGTAACATAGCCGCGCGATTCCACCAGGAGGAGCCCCGCATGCGCAAGCTGGACGTGTTCAATCACTTCTTTCCCGACCGGTACTTCGAAAAAATGATCGACGTCGCCCCGACGCACAAGGACATGGGGAAGCGGATCAGAAATATCGCGGAGCTGCACGATCTCGACGCGCGCTTCAGGGTGATGGATCGGTTCGACGACTACCAGCAGATTCTGTCGATGCCGTCTCCTCCCATCGAAGTGTTCGCCGGTCCACGTGAGGCGACCGATCTGACGCGGATCGGCAACGACGGATTCGCCGATCTCGTCCGTCGATACCCCGATCGCTTTCCGGGCTTCGTGGCGTCGATCGCCCTGAACGATCCCGACGCAGCGTGCGCGGAGGCGCGCCGGGCGATCTCGGACCTGGGCGCATGCGGCGTGCAGGTGTTCACCAACGTGAACGGTGCGCCGCTCACCTCGCCGGAGTTCCTGCCGCTGTTCGACCTGATGGCCGAGCTACGACCGGCCGATGTGGCTGCATCCCGCGCGCGGCTCGGACTTCGCGGACTACCGGACCGAGACGACATCGAAGTTCGAGATCTGGTGGACGTTCGGATGGCCGTACGAAACGAGCGTGACGATGGCGCGCATCGTCTTCGCGGGGTTGTTCGACCGGCATCCGGGTCTGAAAATCATCACGCACCACATGGGCGGCATGATTCCGTACTTCGAAGGGCCGGGTCGGCCACGGGTGGGACCAGTTGGGAACCCGCACGTCGGATGTCGACTACACGGCCGTGCTCAAGACGCTGCAGCGCCGGCCACTCGACTACTTCCGGCTGTTCTACGCCGACACGGCGCTCTTCGGCGCCGAGGCCGCGACTGCCTGCGGGTTGAGCTTCTTCAAAGCGGATCACGTGCTCTTTTCGTCGGACACGCCGTTCGAACCGGAGCCGGGTGTGTACATCCGCGAGACGATCGACATCATCGATCGGCTGGAGATTACCGACGAAGTGCGCGCGCAAATCTACGCGGGAAACGCCCTGGCGCTGCTCAAGCTGCCACGCTGAGGCCGAACTGGAGAATGCGTCTATGGCGCCTTCGGCAGCGCGAACGCGAACAGCGCATCGCCCGCCGCGATGGCGACGTACTGGCGGCCGTCCACCGAGAAGCTCACTGCAGCGGTGTTGATCGAGGCGCCGAGCTGGATGTGCCAGAGATCTTTCCCGGTCTCGGCGTCCAGCGCGATGAAGTTCCCCTGTCCGTCGCCGGAGAACACGAGGCCGCCGGCGGTCGAGAAGACGCCCGCCCAGGCGTCGGCGTGCTCGCGGAACTCCCAGCGCACGTTCCCGGTCTTGGGATCGACGGCGCGGATCGCGCTCTCCTGCCGCTCTTCGGGCAGCGGGAAGAACGCGCTGCCGATGAACAGCCGGCCCGGCTGGTACGGCGGCTCGAGCTTCTCGTCCGACATGAACGTGTCGCACTGCTCGTAGCTGAAGAAGTAGACGAGGTGCGTGCGCGGACTGTAGGACGGCGAGTGCCAGTTGGTGCCGCCGGTGCCGCTCGGACACACGCGATTGCCTTCGGCGGTCGGATCGGTGTTGGGCAGCACCACCGGCCGGCCGTTGCCGTCGATCTCCTTCGCCCAGGTGACCTGCGTGTACGGCCTGCCGAGCAGGAAGGCGCCGGTGACGCGATCGAGCACGTAGAAGAACCCGTTGCGGTTGGCGACGGCGACGAGCTTGCGCGGCTGGCCGGCAATCGTGTCGTCGAAAAGGATCGGCGTGTGTGTCGAATCCCAGTCGTGCACGTCGTGCGGCGTGAACTGGAAATGCCACTTCATCGTGCCGGTGTCGGGATCGATCGCGAGCAGTGAATCCGAGTAGAGGTTGTCGCCGAGACGATTCGCGCCGTACATCTGCGGTCCGGGGTTGCCGGTGCCCCAGTAGATCAGGTTGAGGGTCGGATCGTACGAGCCGGTGACCCAGGTCGGCGCGCCGCCGCGCTTCCACGAGTCGCCCTTCCAGGTGTCGTTGCCTTTCTCGCCCTCGCCGGGAATCGTGTACAGCCGCCACGCGCGCTTTCCCGTGTCCGCCTCGTAGGCGTCGATGAAGCCGCGCACGCCGTACTCGCCGCCGGCGACGCCGACGATGATCCGGTTCTTCACGACGAGCGGCGCGCCGGTGAAGCTGTAGCCCTTGTCGGCGTCCGCCGCGGCGACATCCCAGCGCACGCGCCCCGTCTTCGCGTCGAGGCTCACGACGTGCGCGTCGAGCGTGCCCATGAACACGCGGTCGCCGAGCGCGGCGAAGCCGCGGTTCTGCGGACCGCAGCAGAGCGACATCTCTTTCGGCAGCGTCCGCTGGTAGTGCCAGAGCGGCCGGCCGGTGCGCGTGTCCACCGCATACGCGTGGTTCTGCGGCGTCGTCAGGTACATGATGCCGTCGATCACCAGCGGCGTCGTCTCGTGACGGCCGCGCACGCCGGTCTGAAACACCCACTGCAGCGAGAGACGCTGCACGTTGGTGCGGTTGATCTGATCGAGCGGCGAGAACCGGCTGCCGTCGTAGGCGCCCGAATACATCATCCACTGCTGCGGCTCGGACGCGGCGTTGGCGAGGCGCTCCGGCGTGATTTGCGCCGAGAGCGACACGGTCGCGAGGCAGAGCGCGAGAAGGACACTGACGGGAGGCGCGGCGCGTCTCGGTTCTCATCGTGAGCCATCCTTCCGGGCAGTTGCGGTTGATCGCAGCGTCTGCAGGTACGCGACAAGGTTGTCGAGATCGGCGTCGGGCAGCCGGCTCGCGTCGTAGGCCGGCATCAGCGATCGGTTCTCGTGCCGGAAGCTCTTCAGCGTTTTCTTGTCGAGGCTGTGGACGCGCTCGCTCATGTCCATCAGCTGTACCGTGAAGGTGTCCTCGTTCATCGGCACGCCGACGATCGTCTGTCCGTCGCCCGTCACCGCGGTGACGGTGTCGTACTTCAAGGAGTCACTACCAAGCGCGCGAATCTGGCGTGAGCTGCTTCGCCGGCTGCCGGATCGACTCGACCAGGTACGCGCGCGATCGCGCCGAGCCGACCGTCGTGAGCTCCGGTCCCAGCCGCCCGCCGCGGCCGTTGACGATGTGGCAGGTCGAGCAGCGGGCCGTGCCGAAGAACAGCGCCTCGCCGCGCGCCTGATCGCCAACCGGCGCCGCCGGCGGCTGCTGCACCGTGCGCAGGTACGAGACGATCTGCCAGATTTCGTCGGTCTTGAGGTTGTTCGGCGGCATCGCCGTCCCGGCCACGCCGTCGGTGATCGTGCGCGCGAGGTCGGCGTCGCTGCCGCCGTGATTCCACGATCCCGTCGTGAGATCGGGACCGCGCATGCCGCCGCGGGCGCCGACGCCGTGGCAGTAGACGCACTCCTGGCGGAACAGCACCGCGCCTTTCGTGATCGCCTGGGGATCGCCGGAGAGCGGATTGCGGGATTGATCGGCCGCCGCCGGCGCGGGGACCTGTGCCCACAGGTGAAGGGTGACGCCGCCGAGCAGTGCGGCGGCCAGTGTGGCCCGCATCGAGAACACGCCCATGCGCATGGCACACCTGCCTGAAAGTGTTCCGTTACATGTGAAGACTCATTGTATGGTATCCCGCGTGAAGCGCATCATCTTCGCGGCGGCGTGCCTGGGCGTCTGTTTCATCGCGCAGCTTGCCGGACAGTCCGGCGCGCGCAACGGCGAGTGGCGCAGCTACGGCGGCGACATCGGTCACACGCGCTACGCGCCTCTCGATCAGATCAACGCCTCGAACTTCAACACACTCGAGATCGCGTGGCGGTTCAAGACCGACAGCCTCGGGCCGCGTCCTGAATTCCAGTTCGAGTCGACGCCGCTGATGGTGAAGGGCGTCGTCTACTCGACCGGCGGATCGCGGCGCGCCGTCGTCGCGCTCGACGCCGCCACCGGCGAGCTGCTGTGGATGCACAGCGAGAACGAAGGCGCGCGCGGCGCGGCGGCGCCGCGGCAGTTGTCCGGGCGCGGGCTCGCCTACTGGTCCGACGGCGCGTCCGACGATCGCATCCTCTACGTGACGCCGGGATACCGGTTGATCGCGCTGAACGCGCGCACCGGCGTGCCGGTCGCCTCGTTCGGCGAGAAGGGCGTTGTCGATCTCAAGAAAGACGACGATCAGGAGATGGATCTCGTCACCGGCGAGATCGGACTGCACTCGACGCCGACTGTCGCGAGGAACGTCGTGATCGTCGGCGCCGCGCACAAGACCGGCGGCAATCCGAAGAGCCGGCGCAACGAAAAGGGATACGTCCGCGGATTCGACGTCCGCACCGGCAAGCGGCTCTGGATCTTCCACACGATTCCGCTCGCCGGCGAGTTCGGGCGCGACACGTGGGAAAAGGATTCGGCCTCCTACACCGGCAACACCGGCGTGTGGGGGCAGATCTCGGCCGACGAAGAGCTCGGCCTCGTCTACCTGCCGGTCGAACTCCCGACCGGCGACTACTACGGCGGTCATCGTCCCGGCAACGGACTGTTCGGGGAGAGCCTCGTCGCCGTCGATCTGCAGACCGGCAAGCGCCGCTGGCACTATCAGTTGGTCCATCACGGGATCTGGGACTTCGACATCCCGTGCGCGCCGATCCTCGTCGACATTACGGTGAACGGCCGCACGGTGAAGGCGGTCGCCCAGCCGACGAAGCAGGCGTGGCTCTACGTCTTCAACCGTGAGACCGGCGAACCGATCTGGCCGATCGAGGAGCGCCCGGTCGCGAAAGGCGATGTGCCGGGCGAGTGGTACGCGCCGACGCAGCCGTTTCCGACCAAACCGCCGGCGTACGATCGGCAGGGCGTGTCGATGGACGATCTGATCGACTTCACGCCGGAACTCCGCGCCGAAGCCACGAAGACGGTGGAGCGCTACAAGATCGGGCCGATCTTCACGCCGCCGGTCGTCAGCACGCTGCCTGGTCCGCTGGCGACGCTCACCTCCGGCTTCGCGACCAACTGGCCTGGCGGCTCGTACGATCCGGAGACGCACATCGCGTACATCTATTCGCAGAGCGGTGCGAGCCCGCTCGCACTGGTCCCGTCACCCGCCGATCTGTCGGACATGAATTTCATTCAAGGCAGTGCGCTCACCGGCGCGCGACGAACCGGCGGCTCCGGATCGGCCGCCGGCGGCGGCCGTACCGGTGAGGACGCCCCGGCGCCAGCCGCCCCGGCTGCGCCCGCCGGCGGCGAAGGCGGCGGTGGACTCACCGTTCGCGGACTGCCGCTTCTGAAGCCGCCGTACGCACGTATCAGCGCCATCGATTTGAACAAGGGCGACATCCTCTGGCAGATCGCGCACGGCGAGACAGCGGACAACGTCCGCAACAACCCGTCGCTGAAAGGGTTGACCATTCCGCGAACCGGCCGCCCGGGATTGATCAGCCCGCTCGTCACGAAGGCGCTCCTCATCGCCGGCGAAGGCGGCGTGTTCACGACGCCGTCAACTGCACGCGGAGCGATGCTCCGGGCGTACGATAAGAAGGACGGGAAGGACGTCGGCGCCGTCTACATGCCGGCGCCCGAAAGCGGATCGCCGATGACCTACATGCACAACGGCAAACAGTACATCGTCATCGCGATCAGCGGCGGGAACTACAGCGGCGAGTTATTGGCGTTCCGCTTACCAGGCTGACGGAACGGCGCGCAATCTGGAACGTGGACTGTGGATGGATTGCGTGTGCTGTTCGGTACAGCGCGAGGGTTGCGACCCCGGCTAATGTGTTGCTGATGCTGGACTGGCTGTGGAAGCGGGGATCGCCGGCGCCCGATCGACCGAAGACCTTCGGAGACATGAGCACGCAGCCGAGCAGCGTCATGTCCGGACCGTATCTGCTGCTCTATACGTATCTGGATAAGCGCTACGCCGATACGCTCGTCCTGACCTTCGCGCAGATCGAGGATCTCCTCGGTTTCGCGTTGCCAGACGCCGCGCGCCTGCGCCGTGAATGGTGGACGGATGCGGCGATCGACGCCGGCGGTTCGAGTTACTCCGACGCCTGGATCCTGGCCAAGCGGACCGCGGTCCCGAATCTTCCCGCCCGCACCGTCATGTTCGCACGCGCGTGCTGAGCGGACGAGGCGCTGTTCAATTGTGCACACCCGGGCCGCGCGCGCGGACCTACGATCATTCGTGAAAGGCGGAAGTTCTACACGCCGTGAACGTACCGTCCAAGGAAGGCCAGTTATCATGATGTCAACGCGTACGCTCGTGGCGACGGCCCTGGGGCTCGTTACCGTCATTCCCTCGTTGCACGGCCAGGATCGCGGCCGCTACCGCGACTACCGGCTCGGCGCCTCGCTGGCGTCGGTCTCCGCGCTCACCGGCGTGGCCGCGACCGACGCCAAGGCGATCCACGAGCGCCCAGCCGTGAGGCAGGAGCTGCAGTGGCGGCGTCCCTACGTTCCCAGCACCCCGCCGGTACCGATCGATCCGGCGAAGGAGATCGTGTTCAGTTTCTACGACGATCAGCTGACGCGGATGGTGGTCGACTACGACCCCGATCAGACCGCCGGCATGACCGACGCGGATCTGACCGAGGCCATCTCGACGCAGTACGGCCCCGTGTCGAAGCCTGGCGCGAAGGCGAGCCACGCAGTTCCATCGCAGCTTGAAACGGAATCGGGAACTGTCGTTGCGCGATGGGGCGACGCGGACGTCTCCGTGGCACTGCTCCGGACGTCGTACGCATCGGGCTTTCGGCTCATCGTGACCTCACCCCGCCTCGACGCACTTGCGCAGGCGGCGGAGGTCAAGGCGCAACGGCTGGATCTCGTCGAGGGCCCGCGCCGCGAACGCGACCGTCAGAAGAAGGAAGCGGCGGATGCCCAGACGTTGCTGGAAAAGCAGCGTCTCGCGAACAAGGCCGCCTTTCGACCATGACCGACAAACGCGACGCGGCTGACACGTCCGATCCACACGGTCCTGATCCTGCTCCCGTCCTCGTGCCGTACGCGCGCTTCCTGGAGCGTCGAGCCTGGCGCCACCCGAGCGCAGCCGGTCTCGCGCCCACCGATCAACCCCCAAACGCTGACGCGGCGGCGACGCCGCGGCCGGCGGACACAGTCAGGAAACAATCATGAACGTGCGCCCGCTCCACGATCGGATCCTCGTCGACCGCCTCGATGAAGGCGAACAACAGGTCGGCGGCATCATCATCCCCGACAGCGCGAAGGAAAAGCCGCAGCAGGGCACCGTCGTCGCGGTCGGTGCCGGCCGGACGACCAAGAAAGGCGACGAGCGGATTCCGCTCGACGTCAAGGCCGGCGATCACATCTTGTTCGGGAAGTACTCGGGCCAGGAGATCCGGCTCGGCGGCCGCGATCTCTTCATCATGAAAGAGGACGACGTGCTGGCCGTCATCGACAAACCCGCGAGCGCGAAGACGGGGAAGAGGAAGTAGCGCATGGCCAAGCACATTGCATACGGCGACGAAGCGCGGCAGGCGATTCTCCGGGGCGTCGATCAGCTCGCCAACGCGGTCAAGGTGACGCTGGGCCCCAGGGGTCGCAACGTGATCCTCGGAAAGAGCTACGGCTCGCCGACGATCACGAAAGACGGCGTCAGCGTCGCGAAGGAGATCGATCTCAAGGATCCGCTCGAGAACATGGGCGCGCAGATGGTGCGCGAGGTGGCCAGCAAGACCTCGGACGTCGCCGGCGACGGCACGACTACCGCCACGGTGCTCGCGCAGGCGATCTACCGCGAGGGCTCGAAGAACGTGACCGCGGGCGCCAATCCCATGGCGATCAAGATCGGCATCGCCAGGGCTGTGGAGGCGATCGTGGTGGCGCTCCAGGCGCAGTCCAAGCCGGTGAGCGGGCCGATGATCGCCCAGGTCGGCACCATCTCCGCGAATCACGACGAGACGATTGGCCGGATCATCGCCGAGGCGATGGAGAAGGTCGGTAAGGACGGCGTGATCACGGTCGAGGAGGCGAAGACGATCGAGACGTCGCTCGAGGTCGTCGAAGGCATGCAGTTCGACCGCGGCTACCTGTCGCCGTATTTCGTGACCGAGCCGGAGCGGATGGAAGTGGTCCTCGAAAACCCGATGATCCTCATCCACGAGAAGAAGATCAGCGCGATGAAGGATCTCCTGCCGGTGCTGGAGCTCGTGGCGAAGGCCGGCCGCCCGCTGCTGATCATCGCCGAGGACATCGACGGCGAGGCGCTGGCGACGCTCGTGGTGAACAAGCTCCGCGGCACGCTGCGCGTCGCCGCGGTGAAGGCGCCCGGCTACGGCGATCGCCGGAAGGCGATGCTCGAAGACGTCGCGATTCTCACAAGCGGCAGGGCGGTGACCGAGGACCTCGGGATCCGGCTCGAATCGCTCTCGCTCGGCGACCTCGGCCAGGCCAAGAAGATCACGATCGACAAGGACAACACGACGATCATCGAGGGCGCGGGCACGACGGCCGCGATCGAGGGCCGCGTGAAGCAGCTGCGCGCCCAGGTCGAGGACACGACGTCGGACTACGACCGCGAGAAGCTGCAGGAGCGGCTCGCGAAGCTGGTCGGCGGCGTGGCGATCATCAAGGTCGGTGCGGCCACCGAGACCGAGATGAAGGAAAAGAAGGCACGCGTCGAGGACGCCATGCACGCGACGAAGGCCGCCGTCGAGGAGGGCATCGTCCCGGGTGGAGGCGTGGCGCTGCTGCGCGCGTCGAAGGCGCTCTCCGGACTGACGCTCGACCCTGAGCAGCAGATCGGCGTCGACAGTCGTCGCGCGGGCGGTCGAGGAGCCGCTGCGTTGGATCGCCAACAACGCGGGGCACGAGGGAGCCGTCGTCGTGGCGCATGTGATGACCATGGGGCCGGAGGAAGGCTTCAACGCGCTCAACGATCAGTATGAGAACCTCGTGGTCGCCGGCGTGATCGACCCGACGAAGGTCGTGCGGACGGCGCTTCAGAACGCGGCGTCAATCGCCTCGCTCATGCTCACGACCGAGGCCGTGGTCTCCGAGATTGCCGCCAAGGCTTGAGGCGACGGCGGGGCCGGACGCGGCGGCGGCTCCGCTCGAGACCGCTGAGCCTGCAGCCGTGCCCCTCCCGCAGAGCCGCGCGCTCTTGCGCGATCTGCTCCTCGTGGCGGCAGTGGGCGCCAGCCTCTGGGTCGCCTACCGGCTCGGACGCATCCTCCTGGTGCTCGCGCTTGCGATGTTTTTCGCGTACGTGATCGCGCCCCTCGTGGACAGGCTGCAGCGGCCCGTATCCGTGCTCGGGCGTACGCGGCGTCTCACGCGAGGGGCCGCTATCGCCGTCGTCTATCTGGTGCTTGCCGGGGCCGCCGGCGCTGGAACGGCGGCGCTGTGGCCGAGCGCCACGCGCCAGCTCAATGAGGCCATTGCCAGCGGTCCCATGTACACGGAGGAGTTCCGGGTATGGGAGCGCGGGTGGGCGCGGTACTGACGAGCGGCTGCGGATCCCGGTGGAACTACGCCACAGCATCGACGAGTCGGTGCTCGGAGCGGGAGATGCCGCCGCAGGATACGCACACGGCTCTCTGCTGGCGTCTTGTCGGCGTGCTCTCGGACATTCCGTGGCTGATGCTGGTGCCCATGCTGGCGTTTCTGCTGCTGAAGGACGCCACCGCAATCCGGCGCACGCTCGTCGTTGGCATTGCCGCACCGGGTCCGGCTGCGCGGTCACCGGCTGTTCGAGGAGCTGAACGCGACGCTTGCCTCATACGTTCGCGCGCAACTGATCGCGTGCGTGATCGTCGGGACACTGTGCGGAATCGGCCTGGCCGCGCTGGGGAACCCGTACGCCATTCTGCTGGGGATGCTCGCGGCCGTCTGTGAGTTCGTGCCGCTGATCGGACCGATTGTCGTGGCAACCGTCGCCGTGGGGATCGTCGCGTTGCACGACCCGATGCTGGCCGTCTGGACGGCGGTGCTCCTGGCCGTTGTGCGGGTGGTGGAGGACTACGTGATCTACCCGCGTCTCATCGGCAGCAACATCGATTTGCATCCACTGGTGGTCGTTCTCGCAGTCCTGGCCGGCGCCGAACTCGATGGCATCGCGGGGGTGTTCATCGCCGTCCCCCTCGTCGCGCTGACGACGGTCGCCGCGCGCCACTGGCTGGAGTGGCGCGGGCGCGACGCCGAGAGGCTGTCAGCCACGACATAAGGTCTCGGCGGTTACGAGGCGAGCGGAGATCTGGAAGTCGACGTGGTCCCCAGGCGATGGGCCCACGCTGAGAATCGCGAATGCTCGCACGCGCGCGGCTTCCGTGGCTTCGCACAGCGGGCAGGCGCAGAGCCTTTCATCCTTCACACAGGGCACGACACGGCCCTGCGCATAACCGAGCAGGCCGGTCCAGAACTCGAGCGCGTGCTGGAGGCAGACGCGCGACGGGTTCGCGATGATCGTCGTCGTCGCGGGTCGTGGGCAGTAAGAGCAGTTCGTCATGCCCTGAGAGTAGTCGGAAGCCCCTGAAGCACAGCTGTACCAATCGGCACATGTGCCGGAGTGCACACCGGCCTCGCCGCTGCGTCGGGCCATGCTTGCTGCGGAGTTGATGATGAATACACCTGCAGCAGCGAACAGCACGAACAACGGTCGTTTCCTACTTGGTTGGTCACGGGCGGCGTCGTGGGCGCCGCACTCGCGATTGCGTTCGCGCCGCGGCTGGCCTCTGAACTTCGGGAGCGCGTGACAGCGGCCGCCGGAGACCTGAGCGACGCGGCAACGAAGAGTTACCGGGATGCGAGTACGGGTATCGTCGGAGCCTTGGAGAAGGCGACGGCACGCGGGGAGGCAGTGCGCGACGATGTCGCCGACGCGGTCGCCCGGGGGGCGCGCAGCGTCGAGCAGCTTGCCGTGGCGGCGAAATCGGGGCGTACCTAGCCTGACGAGCCTGGCTTGTTCGCGTCGCGAACCGCGCGGAGGGTCCGCCGCATTTCCTCGACCACCTTCATGTGCGCGGCTGCCGCTTCCAGCGTGTCGGCCGTGGCACGTACCGCGTCGATCGTCGCGTCACGCGCTGCTTCTGCCTCGTGCCTGGCACTCTCGGCCGCGCTGCGCGCGTCCTCTGAGACGGACCGAGCCTCCTCCGCCAGGCGCCTGAATTGCTCCGCAGCGCTCCGGAGCGACTCGGCCGAATTGCGGTGTTCTTCGGTGAGCCGCCGGTCTTCCTCGGCGCTCTGGCGGCCGTCTTCGGCCTTCTCCCTGGCGCCCTCGGCTGTCTGGCGGTGCTGCTCCGGCGCGATGGGTTCGTTCAGGCATTGCTGACCCCTACCTCTCGATCGACTCGGTGATGGTCGACTTCCCGGACGACACCGCCATCATGATCCCGATGCCGATGGCCACGAGCACGCCGACGATGATCCAGACCGGGGCGACGCGGCTGAGGACGCCGATCTGCCACAACGCAAGGCCGATCCCGAGAACGAGGACGAAATATCCAGACAGGAACAGATGAATGGATCGCATGTGCGGGTCCTTCCCGACCCTGCGACAGAATAGCAACCGCTGCGCGGCGGCGCTGTTCGCTTCGGCACACCTGCGGTATGATCCGTCGCACGGAAGTGAGTCGGCCAGCGCTTAAGGCAGCCTTTCCGGACGGGAGCTTCTGCCCTGAAGGCCAAGCGCAACTGGACATTCGATGCCCAGAAGTTTCTCGACTCGGCGGGCGTGTCGCGTCGAATCGCGGCCTACCGGCGTGGGAAGGTCATCTTCTCGCAGGGGGACCCCTGCGACGCCGTCATGTACATCCAGACGGGCGGTGTGAAGCTCTCCGTGCTCTCGAAGGAGGGACGGGAGGCGGTCGTCGCGATGCTCGGTCCGGGGGAGTTCTTCGGTGAAGGGTGTCTCGCCGGCCAGGCGGTCCGCATGGGCAGCGCGACGGCGGTCACGAACAGCACGATCCTGCTGATCGCCAAGAAAGCCATGGTGCGGGTGCTGCACAAGCAGCACGCGCTGTCGGACCGCTTCATCGCGCACATGCTCGCGCGGAACATCCGGATCGAAGAGGACCTGATCGATCAGCTGTTCAATTCCAGCGAAAAACGGCTGGCGCGTACGCTCCTGCTGCTGGCGCGATACGGCAAGCACGACAAGCCGGTACGGGAGGTTCCGTCGATTTCGCAGGAGACGCTGGCGGAGATGGTTGGTACCACACGATCGCGCGTGAACTTCTTCATGAAGAAGTTTCAGCGGCTGGGGTTCATCGACTACTCGGATGGGCTGAAAGTCAACAACTCGCTGCTGACCGTCGTCCTGCACGAATAGCGTGCAGGACGACGTCCGTGTCGATCCTTCATCGAGCCTATATCCGGCCCGTGAGTGCC
Organism: uncultured Acidobacteriota bacterium; assembly: GCA_963794305.1. GTDB lineage: Bacteria > Acidobacteriota > Vicinamibacteria > Vicinamibacterales > CAVVIG01 > CAVQFC01. Next base: position 24,706 of record CAWCDQ010000001.1, read on the forward strand.
AGGATGACGACGATCAGCAGGACCAGGCCCAACCCGCCGCTCGGTCCGTAACCCCAATTGCGGCTGTGCGGCCACGTCGGGATGGCACCGAGCAGCATCAAGACCGCGATGACGATGAGAACAGTGATCATGGCTTCTCCTTGTTGAAAGGCTTGCGCTACGTCGGAGTAAGAAATGCTGACGGTGCGTTGCTGACGTGGTCGATGTGATCGAAGAGCGTGGCGACGGCAGCCAGGTCTGCCGCCGCGCACGTATGTGAAACACGAGGTCGACGGACCTCGATTATCGGGTCGCCCGCTTCGACTCGTTGCGCGGCGCACCCTTATCCAGTACGTCGACGAAGTGGCGGCCGGACGCCGGAACGCTCACGCCGGATCCCGTCACGATGTGGCGGGCGCTCATCTTGCGGCCGTAGACCTGCTGCGTGGCGTCATCGTCGGGACGCAGCGACGTGCCCTCGAGCGACACGCCGGCGAACAGGCCGCGCGCGCGAGAGTAGCTGAGGATCTCGGCGCGCATCGTCACGTCCGTGGCGCCTTCGACGTTGCGGCCCTTGGGACCGGCGGCGGCCGAGGCGTTGCCACCCAGTTTGACCTTGCTGCTCAGCAGCGCGTCGACGCCGCGATCGTTCATCACGAGCAGGACGACGTCGGTCGATTCCGCGCCGAGCTGCAGGCCGAAGCTGCCGCCCTCGAGCGAGTACATCGCCGGCGCGCCCCACGGCCCGTTGAACCCCTTGCCGGTGCGGCACACCATGGCGCCGCGGCCGTAGCTCCCTCCCAGGCCGACCGCTACCTTCGTCATCGACGGGATCACGATGACGCATTCGGCCTTTTCGAGCAGTTCCTGCGGGATGTTGTCGGGAACGTCGAGCACCTCCTGCATCACGGAGCCGCAGTTCTCCAGGCGGGTCTGTTCCTTGTTCGTGGCGCCGAGCGTCGTCGAGCCGAGGACGACGCAGAGTGAGAGCGTGAGACAACGGTTCATGTAAGCCTCTTCTGAAAGTCCGATGTAAACGATGTGAACCCCGCCGGCGATTCAGCCGGCGAGCGGACTGCGACCCTGGATCACGCGGAGCAGCACGCAGACGACCGCGATCACGAGGAGGATGTGGATGAGACCTCCCATGGTGTAGGCGGTGACGACGCCGAGGAGCCAGAGGACGACAAGGACGATGACGAGTGTTGAAAGCATGGCGTGTTCCTTTCCGAACGTCACCGATCGTAGAGCGTCGCAGCCGATCCATCTGTGCTCTAGTGCACACGCCGATCGTGCGAGTCTCACGTACTGTTCAGGACATGAAACCTATGACGATGGTCGGAATGACGCTGATTGCGGTCGGCCTGGTAGCGCTGGTGTATCAGGGCATCACGTACACGAGTCGCGAGACCGTGCTCGATATCGGCCCGCTGCACGCGACCGCGGATCATCAGAAGACGCTGCCGCTGTCGCCGGTGCTGGGGCTTGCCGCGCTGGCGGGCGGCGTGGCGCTGCTCGTCGCCGGCGGCCGCGCGCGCGCATAGGCCGCAGTACCGGCCGGGCTTCGAGCGCGGCTATCAGGACGGTTACCGTCGCTCGCGCGAGTTTCGAAGGCGGGCGTCTGGACGTTCCGGCGCCGGCTTCCACAGGCAGGGTGTGATGAACCTCGAAGTCGTCGTCGAAGGCGTGTCCGACGTCCGCGTTGCGCACGCGATCAAGCGAACGATTCAGCAGCTATGCCTGACCGCTGCGCGCCCCGGTGAGTGGAGCGTGCTGGTGTGTCCGTCGGAGACGCGCGGACATTGGGATCTCGGTGTGCGCGGACCGTTCGGCCGCCGCTTCGTGTCCTTCGCCGAGCGCACCGGCCCGTTGCCGGAGCAGATCGCGGAGCACCTGAACGCCTCGCGTGTGTGGGAGTCACGAGAATGATGCAGACCTTCGACCCCGTCTGTCTCGACGCGTTCACGCGCCTGTTGTCTCAACCCGATCCTGCGGATCTGCCGGCGCGCAGTCACCTCCGCCGCTGGGAGGGCGACCCAGATCGACGGACAACGCGCCTCCCGGCCATTCTCATGGGGTGGTTGCAACGGCGCCACCTCGACGTCGATCTCGAAGAGATGCCAGGCGCCGCTAAACGGACAGCGAGACGGCTTCGGCCGGCCAACTCCGGGCTGCGCCTGCTGCGTCCGACGGGCACGGGCTAACGTGCGGGACATCTGGAGGCGCCTGTCGCATACCGTAACCGTGGTGACGCTTGTTTGCGCTGGACTCTGCGTCTCGCGGTCAGCTGCGGCCTACTCAGTGCTGGCGCACGAAGCCAACATCGACGCCTTGTGGGATCCCACGATCAAGGCGCTGCTGCTCGCTCGTTTTCCAGCGACGAGCGCCGAGGAACTGGCTGAGGCCCGGGCGTACGCGTACGGGGGATGCGTCATCCAGGATCTCGGCTACTACCCGTTCGGCAGCCACTTCTTCAGCAACCTCCTGCACTACGTCCGGACCGGCGATTTCGTGGAGGCGCTGATCCACGACGCCGGCGACGTCAACGAGTATGCCTTCGCCATCGGCGCACTCGGGCACTACGCCGCCGACAACAGCGGTCATCCCATTGCGGTCAACCGAGCGGTGCCGATGATGTATCCGAAGCTGAAGGCGCAGTTCGGCAATCGCGTCACGTACATGCAGTCGCCGAAGAGCCACGTGCTGGTCGAGTTTGCGTTCGACGTGGTGCAGGTGGCGGCGGGCGCCTACGCACCCGAGGCGTACCACAGCTTCATCGGTTTCAAGGTCGCCAAGTCGGCGCTCGAACGTGCGTTTCACGACACCTACGGCATCGAGATGAAGGACGTCTTCCTCACCGAGGACCTGGCGATCGCCACGTACCGCCACGCCGTCGCGACGACGATTCCGGAAATGACCAAGGTCGCGTGGGGCAAGAAGCACGACGAGATCATGAAGGTGACGCCCGGCATCCGTCGGCAGGCGTTCGTCTTCAACTTCCCGCGCAAGCAGTACGAGCAGGAGTTCGGCGCGGACTACGCGAAGCCCCACGGCTTCGCCAGGTTCCTCGCGGTTGTCTACAACCTGATCCCGAAGATCGGGCCGTTCCGGTCGCTCGGCTTCTCCGTGCCGACGGCCGAGGCCGAACGCCTGTTTCTCGAAAGCTTCATCAGTACCAGGGAGCATTTCCGCCAGTCGCTCGATGCGCTGCAGACCGGCCGGCTCCGCCTGCCGAACACCGACTTCGACACCGGCCTGCCGACGAGGCGCGGCGAGTACATCCTCGCCGACGCCACGTACGACGAGCTGCTCGGCAAGCTCGCCGACCGCGGGTTCGCGGACATGCCTCGCGGCCTCAGCGCGAACATCGTCGCGTATTACCGCTCCGCGGACATCCCCTCCGGAATCGGCGAGCAGGTCGCTCAGCTCAAGGCGTCCTGCTCGTGCCACTGACGCGCTCGCGTCGTGTGCAATAGCGCACAAGCGGCGCAGGACGCCAGGCATACAGTGGATCCATCGTGACTCAACACCGAGGAAGAACAGACATGAAGACGATGACCGCGCTCGCCCTCGCGCTTCTGGGCGCAGCGCTTGGAACGGCATGCAGCCGCGACGCGCAGGCGATGGATGCCCAGCATATCGAGCAGCAATACGGCGTGTCGGGTGGCTACACGGACACGGTCGCGACCTCAGACGGTCCTGTGCGAGGCACGCTCGTGCCGATCACGCTCGCCAACGGTCGCCAGGGGCAGCTGTTCATTCCGGAGAGACAGAGACCCGGCGCACACGCGGTGTATCTCCGCGACGATCAGGGGCTGCATCCCGTTCGCCTCAAAGACGACGTGAGACGCGATGACGTCGTCCAGTCTCCGGCTGTCGTCGAACGGCGGCCTGAACCAGAGCACGCGAACAAGCGATCGTGGGAGAAGGAAGCCCTGATCATCGGTGGAAGCGCCGGTGCAGGGACGGCGATCGGGGCGGTGGCGGGCGGCAAAAAAGGCGCGGGCATCGGCGCAGCCGCCGGCGGCGTCGGCGGTCTGATTTTCGACCTCGTGACACGGGACAAGAAATGACCCGAAACACTATTCTGATTGCAGGCGTTCTCGTCGCCGCAGTCGCCGCCGCGCATGCGGCGGCGCGGCCACGGCGCCCACGACGGCGGCGTCCACGGTGGCCGGCGTCACGCTGAGTGCGCCCAATGTGATCGTCGGCGGCGTGGGTCAGGGGACGGTGACCCTCACGGCCGCCGCGCTCGCCGGAGGCGCCAGCATCGCGCTGTCGAGCAGCAACCCCGCCGTTGCCACGGTTCCGACGACTGCAACCATTCCGGTGGGCTCGTCGAGCGTGTCATTCAGCATCACGGCGATCGCCCAGGGCACCGCCACGTTCATCGCGTCGATCAACGGCAGCAGCAGCCAGTCGCCGATGTTCACCGTGGGACCGCGCGCCGTGGCGCTCGCGTCGCTGACGCTCGCGCAGTCGACGGTCGTCGGCGGCGATTCGGTGACCGCCACCGCGACGCTGACAGGCGCGGCGCCGGCTGGAGGCGCGTCGGTCTCGCTGACCGGCAGCGACCCGGCCTCGGTTCCCGCGAGCGTGACCGTCCTGACCGGGTTCTCGAGCGCCACCTTCACCGTTCAGACGCGGGCGGTCGGCGGCACCATCGCCGCCACGGTCGCCGGCGCGTACGGCGGCGTGTCGGCATCCACAGTGCTCTCGATCACGCGGCCGACGGTCGCCACGGCGAGCTTCGGCGTAACGGGCCCGACTGAGTCGGACACGTGCGTGCTGACAAACGCTGGCGCGACGCTCAACTGCACGTTCAACGGCAGCACGTCGTCGGCACCGGGGACTATCGTCGCCTGGGACTGGTCGTATACGGTTGGGACGACGCTCTCGCAGACCACCACTGGCGCGGTGCTGACCCAGGCTGCCGTCAATTGCAGCCTGGCTGCCGCCGCCGCCGTTCGCGGCCGGCACGACGTCGCTCCCGCTGACCGTGACGCTCACGGTCCACGACAGCCTGGGGAACGTCAGCGCCAGGGCGATCAACGCCGGGGCGCGGCTGTTCCCGAATGGCGCGTGCGGCTACTGAGGCAGCGTAGACCGATTAGCGCCTAGTCGCGCGCGATGACGGTTCGAAGGCCCCGATGGACCGTCAAGCCCGATTCAGTGTTGTACTCGATGAAGCCGAGCTTCCTGAACTTGTTCATGAAGTGATTGATCCGCGAACGGGTCGTGCCGACCATCTGGGCCAGGTGCTCCTGATTGATTCCGGCCACGACCGTCTCGGTCTTGCTGTCGGCGCCGAAGTGGGACAGCAGCAGGAGCAGGCGGGCCAGCCGCTTTTCGCTCGAGTTGAAGAGCTGATCGACGAGGTCCGCTTCGTATCGGATGATGCGTGTGAGCAGGTGGCCAATGAAGACTTCCGCGAGCGCCGGCTCGTCGTGGAGGGCCCGCGTCATCGCCGGCTTGTCGACCTTGATCAGCGTGCACGCCCCGGATGAGATCGCCGTGAACATGCGGGATGGCTGTCCCGCCAGGCATCCTTCACCGAAGAACTCGCCGGCGCCCAGCGTGGCGACGATCGCCTCCTTGCCCGCGTGCGAGGCGACGCCGAGTTGCACCTTGCCCCGCAGGAGGAAGTAGAGCGAGCCGGCAGATTCTCCCTGCATGAAGATGGTGTGCTGATCGCCGCACTCCACCGCGGTCTTCCCCCTGGAGATTCCCGATAGAAGGGTGGTCCAGTCGACCAACTAGGACTCGCGCACTTTCAGGTCGAGACCAAACAGCACCTTGCTCAGGTCCGACATGTCGCCGACCAGGCGCTGCAATGGGGCCGGGAGCTGCTTGATGAGCGTCGGCACCGCGACGATTTGCTCGTCCCTGGCCAGTTGCGCGTGCCGGTTGATGTCGATCACCTCGAGGTCGTAGCGTCCGTGCAGGTGCTCCTCGCACACACGCTCGATGTTCTCGATGGCCATCTTCGATCTGAGCGTGGATCGGCTGACGTAGAGACGCAGCACGTACTTGCCGGCGCGCGGATGCTTCTTCATACCACCTGCTGCAAGGGCAAGGCCGACCAGCACCTTGTCGGTGTCGGACAGGTCGCCGATGATTTTCCGGACCGCCTGCGGCAGCTTGATGACGAGCGTCGGGATGGCGACGATCTGATCGCCGCGCGCCATGTCCGGGTGGTCCAGGATGTCGATGACCTCGATCTGGTAGCGGCCTTTCAGGTGCTCGTCGCAGAGCACCTTGAGATTGGCAAAGGCGCGGACCGATTTCGGCGTCTGACCCGCCACGTAGAGGCGCAGCTTCCAGGCCGCGGGCTTGCGCGGCGTCTTCACGCGCGGCCTGGGCGCGGCCGCTTTCTTAGACGTGGCCATTGCCACGTTTCCGCGCCGCAGGATCGCTCGGTCCTTTCTTGTACGCGGCAGCGTCGGCGTCGCGGCTCCGCATCATCTGTCCCCGGTCCTGGAGCAGTTCCTCGTCCAGCAGCTTCGATTCCGTGATGCTCCGCCGGAGGACTTCTTGCTCCACCTCGAACTCACCGCGCAGCATGCTGATGCGGGCCTCGAAGATGCCGCGCTTGCGCTCCAGTTCGCGTTTGCGGCTCGCCAGGTCCTGGTGACGGAAGGTGTTCGCCGCTTTCTCCCGCCCTTCCTGGGACAGACGCGCCGAGCCGGTCAGCACGCCGTCGGGTCCGAGGTACACGTCCAGCAGTCGCAGCCCGTCGTTGGTGAGGAGGAACTCCCGAATCTGGTTGGAGTGATTCATGCCTCTCGACTTGAGCACGTAGAGCGCGCGGTTCAACTCGCCGCCGGCCTCGATGGTCCTCAGCAGCAGCCAGGTGTCCATGAGCGAGGAGATGTCCGCCTCGTTGGCTTCGAGCGTGCCGCCTCCGGCGGTGAGGCTGGTGAACATCGGCCGTGATCTGCTCGGTCTTCAGAAAGTCCACCATGCGCGTGAGCATCGACCGCACTTCGCCCAGCGTGCTGACGAGGAGCAGGTTGGTGATCGGGTCGACCACCACGACGCCGGGCTTGAAGCTCGAGACGCACTTGTGGGTGACGAGCAGGTGCTGTTCGATGCCTCCGTACGTGGGGCGCGCCGCCTGGAATTGCAACAGGCCCTTGCTGACCCACGGATTGAGGTCGATGCCGATCGAGCGCATGTTGCGGACGATCTGCTTCGGCGATTCCTCGAAGGCGAAATACAGGCAGCGTTCGCCGCGGCGGCACGCGGCGTCCACGAAATGCGCCGCCACGCTGGTCTTGCCGGCGCCCGATGTGCCGGACAGGAGGATGCTGCTCCCTCGAAAAAAGCCCTGGCCGCCGAGCATGCCGTCGAGCCGCGTGATGCCGGTCGAAATCCGGGTGTTGGGCGCCGCATGGTCGAGACCCAGCGAAGAAATGGGCAGCACGGACATCCCGTTCTCGTCGATGAGGAACGGATACTCGTTCGTGCCGTGCGTCGAGCCCCGGTACTTGACGATGCGGAGGCGGCGGGTGGAGATCTCCTCGCGGATCCGATGGTCGAGCAGGATCACGCAGTCGGAGACGAACTCCTCGATGCCGTGCCGCGTCAGCTTGTCGGGCCCCTCGCGCTCCGCGGTGATGACGGTCGTCAGGCCCTGCTGCTTGAGCCATCCGAACAGCCGGCGGATCTCGGCGCGCAGGATACGGGGGTTCGGCAACTCAGCGAAGAGCGCCTCCAGCGTGTCCAGGACGACGCGCCGCGCCCCGACCCGCCGGACGGCGTCGGCGATGCGAATGAAAAGGCCGTCGAGATCGAACTCGCCGGTCTCCGAGATCTCGGCGCGCGAGATGGACACGTGGTCCAGGAACAGCTTCTTCTCGGCGACCAGGCGGTTCAGATCGAAGCCGAGCGACAGGGCGTTCTCGGCCAGATCGGGGATCGTTTCCTCGAACGAGATGAACACGCCGGGCTCTCCGTATTGCGTGGCGCCCCGCACGAGGAACTCCAGCCCGAACATCGTCTTTCCGGCGCCGGCGCCGCCGCTGACGAGCGTCGGGCGCCCGCTCGGCAGGCCGCCGCCGGTGATTTCGTCGAGGCCCTGGATGCCGGTCAGGGTCTTTCGCAGCCTGGCGGTCGAGCGTGGCCGAGGTGTCTTTCGTCGTGTCACGTGTATGGTCCTCACTGGCCAGGCCGGGGCGTCGCGGTGGCCGCGCGCCTCAGGCGAGCCCGGAGATTGCGCAGATCCCGCCGTCGGGCGACGAGAGTCGCGTCGGCCGCCGTCACGAGCGTCTGCAAGTGCGCCCGGGCCAACTCGGCACGGTCGATGTCCAGCAGCAGTCGTCTGAGTTCTGCGCGATCAGTCACCGGATCACAGGCTAGTGGTGCACGGTCGGGGCGTGCTGTTCCGAATTGCACACCCGCCGGAGACCTGGTCCCCCCATATACTCACAGCGTCGGTCTTCACACCCGCACGCGCCTCAATTGCCTACGGACACGCCCAGCGTCGGGAGCGACCAATGACGAAGGCTCCAGTTCAAGAATGGCTCTCGGGGCGGTTGGCGCTTCACACCTCGAGGTCCTATTGGCGGGCGCTGAGGACGCTGAGCAAGGTCAAGCTCCTCGCCGCGGTGTTCATTACCTTCTTCGGGGTTGGTTTCATCGTCGATCTCCTGCTTCTCAACTATCAGCCTCTCGCTCACGGCTTCTTCTGGCCGGTCTACTGCGGCACGCTGGGCGTGGCCGGTTTCATGATCCGCATGCAGCGGCCTCGTCTCATCCCATTTCTTCTAGTGATGACGCTGGCAGGCCTGTGGCTGGGCGTTCGCCTCTCATTTCATTCGCCTGCACCGCCTGACCTGGAGGCGATGCACCAACGAGTAGTCTTCGATGCGATCGGCATGCTGGTGGGCACGATCCTCGGATATCGGCTGACAGTCGATTTCATCAGGACCGAAGGCCACGCGACTGTCCGCATGCAGACCGAACTGGCGCTCGCGCACGGCATTCAGGCGACGCTGGTTCCAACGCTCTCTCTTCAGACGCAGCGCTTCGAAATCTACGGGAGGTCCATTCCGAGCACCGAGATGGGCGGCGACCTGATCGACGCGGTCGAGCGCGACGGAACACTGCTCGCGTACGTCGCAGACATTTCCGGACACGGCCTGGCCGCCGGCCAGTTGATGGGCATGCTGAAGACGGCGATGCGTGTTGCGCTGCAGTTCCGGCAGCAGCCAACGGCCTTACTGGAAAGTGCGGATCGCGTGCTCCCTGCCGTCAAGGAGCCCAACATGTACGCCACGCTCGCGCTTGTGTACTTCGACGAGTCGTCCGAAGTGGAGTATTCGCTGGCAGGCCATCCACCAATCCTGCACTATCGCGGGCCGACTCGAGACATCGCCCGGCTTGCCATGGAGCAGTTTCCGTTGGGGTTGATGCCCGGAGGGCGCTATTCGAGCCAGCGGGTCGCTTACTCTCCAGGAGATCTGTTCCTGATGATCACGGACGGGATCTCGGAAGTACCCGATGCGAAGGACGAGGAATTCGGCCTCGATCGTCTCGAGCAATTGCTCAGGAGCAACGCCGACCGGCCACTTCCGCAGCTCTGGGAGTCGATCATGGGTGACGTCACACGGCACGGCGGGCAACAAGACGACCAGACGCTGCTGCTTCTCCGCGTCCTCACGTAGCAAGCCGTCGAGCAACCCCGACCGATCCCAGGTCGCTACGGCATTCCGGACCCCCTCCGTTACGTCGGACGAACTCCGCCGGCCGGGTGCGCGCGTGAACGGGAACGCGCACAAAATCCGAGTGAACAACGCCGGTGCGCCTGGTACGCAGCCTGTATTCATGCACCGGTACGCCAGACCACAAGGCGGACGCGTTGAAGGCGGCGGACAAGGGAATCGCGGACGCAGGAGCGCAAAGATGCAGTCGTTACGATTGGCAATCGTGTTCGTGGCCGCCACATTCGTCTTCGCGGCCCTTCCATCGCTGGCTCAGGACGAGGGGAAGGAAAAGGCGTCCGAGCTCGCGAGCAGCTCGCAGAAGGCGTTGAGCCAGCTGCAGGCAAAAGTGCAGCTCGCCAAGCTGCTCACGCCGAAGGCGCACGCGATTCTGGTGTTCCCAAAGGTCACGAAGGCCGGGCTCATGATCGGCGGCCAGTATGGCGAGGGTTCGCTGTTGAAGAGCGGCGCCGCCACCGGCTACTACAAGACGACAGGGGCGTCCTTCGGGCTGCAGGCCGGCGGCCAGGCGTTCGCGTACGCGATGTTCTTCATGAACGAGAAGGCGCTCGCAAGCCTCGACAGCGCGAACGGCTTCGAGGTCGGCGTCGGCCCGAGCATCGTCATGGTCGACGAGGGTATGGCGAAGACCACGACGACAAATACCATGAAGGACGACATCTACGCGTTCGTCTTCGGACAGAAGGGACTGATGGCCGGTCTTGGACTCCAGGGGAACAAGATCGCGAAGATCACGCCGAAATAGAAGCGTTGTTTCGTTCGCCGCTACCAGCGCCGGACGAGCGCGAGCGTCAAGTCGTCGTCGAGAGGCCTTCCGCCTGCGAAGCGCGCCAGTTCCTGGCGCAGCGAGGTGAGCAGGTTCGTGCTTCCGGCTTCATCGGTCGTCGTTGGCCCGGCGAGTGTCGAGGCGAACGCGATCAGCCGCTCGAAACCAAACTCGTCGCCGTCGCCGTTCTGCGCCTCGGTCAATCCATCCGTGTAGAGCAGAAGCTGGTCGCCGCCCGCCATTCGAAGCACCCGCTGCTCGCAATACCATTCAGGCAGTGCGGGGTGAATCATCGGCGCCGACGGTTCGAGCGGTACGACCGACCCGTCGCGACCCAGAAGCAGTCCGGGCGGGTGTCCGGCGTTGGCATATTCAATCTCCCTTGACGCCGGCCTGAAGCGCACGGCAGTCGCGGTGACGTACTTGCCGTCCGGAAACAGGCGGCTCGCGGCGGCGATCCGTTCCAGAACGGCTGTGGGAGCAAAATCCTCCTGCACCGCCGCGTGAAACGCCTGCTTGACCATGCCGGTGATCATCGCGGACGGAGCGCCGTGGCCGGATACGTCCGAGATCAGCATGGCCCCGGCGGCTTCGTTCCGGAGGACGTAATCGCAGAAGTCTCCGCCGAGCTCGTCGCAGGGCTCGTAGAGGAACGAGACGTCGAGCCCATTCGACGAGGCGGTTCGGTCGGGCAGCAGGCTCTGTTGAAACACCTGCGCCGCCCGCAGCTCACACTCCAGCCGGGCCACGTGCGCGCGATTCTCACGGCTCAGGCGTCGAGCTTCGAGACAGCGCTGCACGAGCGTCAGCAGCACCTCGCGATCGAAGGGCTTCGTGAGAAAGAAGAACGCCTTCTCCCGAATCGCCCGAATCAGCCGCGCGTCGCGCTCGTCGGTGCTGCCCGTCATCATGATCACGTCGAGATCGGGCTGCCGCTCCCCGAGCCGGGCCATGAGCGCGAACCCGTCCATCTCCGGCATGCGCACGTCGAGGATGGCCACGTCGAAGCTGCCCGCTGCCGCGGCGTCGAGAGCCGCACTGGGAAGCCGGACGGCGCGCACCTCGTAATTGGTCGAGAGGATGCGCTCGATCGTCCTCAGCATCCCGGGCTCGTCGTCGACCACGAGGATTTTCGGGCGCGCCATCAGTCGCTCACGGCATCTTCCCGGACCGCGGACAGGCGCGCGGTGACGCGCGTGCCTGCGCCGACGCGGCTCTCGATCGTGAGAGTGCCGCCGGCCTCGGCGGCAATCGATCGGCACGTCGAGAGACCGAGCCCGGTCCCGTGTTCCTTGGTCGTGAAGAACGGGGATTCAATCTGAGCCAACGTCTCCGACGTCATCCCGACGCCATCGTCGGACACCGTGATCTCGACGTAGGGGTCAACCATGCACGCGGTGATGGTGAGCGTGCCGCCGTTCGGAAGGGCGTCGCGGCCGTTGCTCATCAGGTTGAACAGCAACCGTTCGAGGTCGCTCTGGCCGCACTGCACGGCCGTCAGCTGGTCCGGCAACTCAGTACGCACGCCAATCTCGAGACGGCTGAGGCTCTCCTGCAGCACGTCGCGTACGGCGGCAAACGCACTCGGTACATCGCTCGGGCCGGGGTTTCGTGTCGAGCCGCGGGCGAAGCGCAGCATGCGGCCGAAGATTCCGCGCGTGACCTGGAGCGAGAGTTCGACTCGATGGAGATCCTCGGCGAGCACGTCCGGCACGATGGTGCCGTTTTGCATGTCGGCCTGGATCTGCTGCACGAGAGGAATGACTTCTCCCAGCGCATTGTTGATGTCGTGCGCGACGCCACGGGCCAGGTGCGCAAGTGCGTTCTGCCGCTCGATCTTCAGCATGCGGGCCTGGAGATCCTCGAGGGTCTGCGCCCGCTTGAGCGCGACGGACGCGAGCGACGTGAAGCGCTCGACGACGGCGAGCTCGTGATCGCCGAAGGTCCCGGGCGCGCAGCCAGACAGTTTCAGGATGCCGAGCGCGCCATCGCGGCCGCCCACCGAGGCGCACAGCATCGCGCGCTCCCGGGGCCGCGACGAGGACTCGGCATCGAGATCCAGAAAGTCTGCCAGCGCCGAGACGCCGCCAGGCGTCCACTCGGTCCAGCCTTCCGACGACCGATCGAGTCCGTACACGGTTCCAGCCTGGAGCAACGCCTGGAGCTCCACCGGAAGCTGAACGGTCGTCCCGATGATCGGGCTTTTCATCTTCTTCCAGGCAATCTGCTCGGCGACGAGCTCCAGCGATCCTGGCGCCGACCAGATCCACAGCGCGGCGGAGTGGTCGTAGCGGGTCAGCTGATGCAGGCCGTCGAGAATCTGGTAGTAGAGATCCTTTGGCGGCAGCTCGCGCAGGATCATGTCGTCGATGCGGCTCCGGACCTCGGACAACCGTTCGCGATCCAGCCGCTCGATGTTCTCGGTCAGCCCACGGGCGATGTGGGCGAGCCCGCGCGGGGATCCGTCGGGAAAGTCGTGATCGTTTCGCTCGAGCACCATCATGGCCCACGCGCGACCCCGGCGGTTGATGCGCGCGCAGAGCGTGCCAGCGGGAATCCTGCATTGCCTGCCCTGAAGAAGGTCCGTCGCCAGCGCGAGATCGGCAGCCGCATCCGGCGGCTGCGCGAAGATGCAATGGGCCGCCTCGTCGCCCACGCGAAGCGCCGCGACATAACCGCGATCGGCCTGCATGAAATCGACCGAGGCGCGAAGGTAGTGTCTGAGCACCTTGTCGGGATCGCCCGCATTGCGGAGCTGCGAGGAGGTCTCGAAGATGAAGCGATGGATGTCCTGGCCGGCCGGTGGGTGCATGATCGGGGAACAAGACTGTACCAAACAAACAGGGGGCCGGCCAGAGTCCGGCCCCTTCAGAGGTTCGGCTACGTCCGCTCCTACTTTTTCCGGTGATCGTGGGGCAATGCTGGCGCCGTGGTCGCTTCAACATGACCGTTGCCGGCCGCGTTCGCGACTTCCTCGAACGCGAACGCCATTCCCACGAGCTTGTCGTCGTCCCACGCGCGTCCCAGCAGCTGGATGTTGATCGGCTGTCCGTGGTTGTTGTAGCCAACGGGGAAGGCGACCGTCGGAATCCCGTTCGCGGCACTCGGCGTATCGCGGCGACCGAAGCTCGCTCTGCTGCCGCCACCGTCGTTCACGCTGATGTCGCTCAACAGCCCGGGGTAGACGACCGCGTCAACGCCGAGATGGTCTGCGCCCCCCGTGTCCATCCACGCCTTTGCGGTTGCCTGGCGTCCTCTCCGGTAGTCCCGAAACGCCTGGATCTGGGCTGGCGTCAATCGCGCCGGCGGCACCGCTAGGCACGTGCTTGGAGCGGCGCGCACGTAGGCCACCTTGCGCTGTGAGCAGTCCACGTCGACGACCGTGAAGATCGAGAAACCCTCGGTCGCCAACTCCGGATGGCCGTCGATGTAATGTCCCCAGCCTTCCGCGCGGATGTCGCCGGCCGGCGCGACCGGTGCGGGCGGCGTGTCAGTACCTCCGACAGTCACGCCCATCTCGACGATGGTCGCTCCGGCGGCCACGAAGTATTGCAGCGCCGCCTTCTCGGCATCCGTCGTGTTGGTGGTTCCGAAAGGATCGACCCAGGTGGACGGGATGAAACCAATCCGCTTACCGCGCAGCGCGTTCGGGTCCAGCACTGAACGCCAGTCGGCCGGCGTGCGCCGGCCGGGTGCTGACGTTTCCGGATCGGCGGGATCAACCGCCACGACGACGTTGAGCATGTCGGCGAGATCGGGTACGGAGCGCGCCATCGTGCCGCCGAAGTCGGTGAGGTAGACCAGCGGCATCACGCCAGTACCGCTCTCGAGACCGTCCGTCCCCCGCAGCGTCACGAGGCTGGCGCCGCTCGACGGACCATACAAGGAGTCGCCGGTCTGCGATCCCATCGCGCCGGCGGCCAGGTTCGCCGCGAGCGCACTGGCGGAGCCGCCGCTCGACGCGATCGCGGAATTCGACGGGTTGAATACGTTCCACACTTGTCCCCACGCGTCGTTGGAGTAGCTGCCGTACATGGCGTATTCCTCGAGAGCCGTTTTGCCGATGATGACGGCGCCCGCGTCACGCAGCCGCGCGACCTGGAAGGCGTCGTGCGCGGGCCGGAACCCCGCGAACGTCATGCTGCCGTTCGTAGTCGGCATGTCGAAGGTGTCATACAGATTCTTCACGGCGATGGGAATACCCAGCAGCGCTCCAGTCGCGCCCCTGCTGCGCTCGTGGTCCGCGTTCTTTGCCTGTTCCATCGCATCGGCAGCGATGATCTCGAATGCGTTGAACCCGAACTGTCCTCTGTCGTAGAACTCGATTCGATCGAGGTACGCTTCTGTAATCTCACTCGAGGTCGTGACGCCCGACTCCATGTCGGCGCGCAGCTGGCCGATCGTCTTCCCGACCACGTCGTACTTCGCGTGCGTCTTCGCCTTGGCTTCTTTCGGCACCGGCGCTTGCGCAACCTCGAGCGTCTTCCGGTTCTTGTTCGTCGGCAGACACGCCGCGTAGTCGAACCCCTGTGCGGTCAGGGCGGCGACGTTGAAGTTGTCGATCGAACAGACTTCGCCCACGGCCAGATCGCCGATCTCGGGAGCGTTGGCGAGGCTGGAGGCTGTCACTTCAACCGCCGCCCGCACGCCCGCCGACGAGCCTGCGGTGACCATCTGGCCAAGCACGACGAAGTGCAGGAGCGATCGAGTCTTGCCCGGCTGCAGCGTGATCGTGTTCACGTAGGCCTGGAAATTTCCATCATGGCCGACGTACGTCAACGGGTTGGTGAACGGGTTGACGCGCCAGTTGCCCGCGAAGGTCATCGCGCCGCCGAACGCCGCGGCGGGTGAGGTCGGCGAGCCAATGACCGTCGCTTGCGGGCCGCCGACCAGCGTCGTGCCGGCAAGTGGAGTGGCGACCTCAACCCACGAGTCGGCGGCGGTCACGACGGCGTCGCCGCTCGAGGTGTTGACGATTGAACTCGAGTTGCCGCCGGCGCTGCCGATGCCCGACTGACCGCCGAAGGCAGCCTTGATCGTGATCGGCGATTTCGTCGTGTTGGTGAAGCTATCGAGCCAGCGGCCCCAGTTCGCGCTGCTGTTGATGTAGACGGAACGGGAGATGGTGACGCCGCCGAGATCGATCGACTGTGTCGTGGTGAAGCGGTTGACCTCGTCGAACGTCAAACCATAGCCGCGCATGACTTCGCCGTTGAAGCGCGGCGCCGGCGCGGTGTCCACCAGAACCCTGATACCGCCGAAGCCATTGATCGATGTGCTGTACGGCGGCGTGACACAGGCCGTAAACAAGCAGTCTCCCGGCCCGGTCTGCGTGGCTCGGATGCTGCCGGTGTCGACGCGCGGCGGCGCGGCATCCTGAATGCCCCACCAGGTGCCGTTCGCATCGGTCACGTAGTTGAACGCGCCGACTGGTCCTGCGGTTGCGAGACCGATGAGGGCGAGAGCCACGAGAAAGTAGCGGGCGCGGATCGCGTTCGGGATGCACAGGGGTCTGATCATAGCTGCCTCCTGCGTGAGAGAAAGGCTCGGGGGCCGCTATGCGCGCGACAGGATCGGCACTGCACGGCGCGGCGCGCGAGCGGCAGCGAGGATAGTCTGCCCGCGATG
Organism: uncultured Acidobacteriota bacterium; assembly: GCA_963794305.1. Lineage (GTDB taxonomy): Bacteria > Acidobacteriota > Vicinamibacteria > Vicinamibacterales > CAVVIG01 > CAVQFC01. Next base: position 40,804 of record CAWCDQ010000001.1, read on the forward strand.
AACGCTTGTCAAGGGAAGCGGCTCAACGAAAGGTCGAGCTGGACGACCCGTTCACTCCGCGTGCAGGGCGGCCACTGGATTGATCGCCGCTGTGCGACGCGCCGGGATGTAGCACGCAAGGGTCGCGACGGCGGCGAGCGTCACAGCGGTCGCGGCGATCGCGAGCGGGTCGATCGCCTCGACGCCAAACAGGAACGTTCGCAACAATCGGCTCACGGCGAGGGCACCCGCAAAACCCGCGGCGAGACCGGCGCCGGTCAACACCATTCCTTCGCGGACAACGAGCCACACGAGCTGATGATGATCGGCGCCGAGTGCGGCGCGGATCCCGACCTCACGCGTGCGCTGAACCACGGAGTGCGCAAACACCCCGTAGATGCCGATCGCCGAGAGCAGGGTTGCCACGGCGGCAAACAGGCCGAGAAGCCAGGTCCGCAAGCGGTCCGGCGCTCTCGCATCGGCTTCGAGCTGATCGACCGTTCTCACGTTGTTGAAAGCCTGATCGCGGTCGATGCCAATCAGCGCCCGCCGGATCGACTCGACCAGGCGATCGGGTGCGTTGACCGAACGCACGACGAGTCCAACAAGCGTCGTCGGAACTTGATCGATCGGTACATAGGCCGCGGGATGTTCGCGGCGATCGTCGAACGGTGTCAACCGCTCGTCGGCGAGAACTCCGACGATCGTCCAGGGAATCTCTTCGCCGGTTCCCGGCCGCGTCTCCTGCATCAGGATCTGCTGGCCGATGGGATCCACGCCGGGGAAATACAGGTGTGCCATGGTTTCGTTGATCACCGTCACGTAAGGCGCGCCGAACGTGTCCGGTTCGAGGAGTGGCCGCCCCTTCCGCATGCGCAAGGCCATGGCTCGGAAATAGCCGGGGCTCACGACTTTGAAATCGCACAACGGACGCCGCCCGGTCTCGGCGACGACTGGCCGGCCGACGATCTGGAAGAACTGGCCGTTGGGCACGCCCTGCAGCGGCAAACCGTCCGTGAGCGCCACGTCGCGCACGCCCGGCAGCGCTTCGATGGCGGCGATGACTCGTCTGAAATAGGACCTGAGCCCATCGTCGTTGCCGAAGCGATGCTCCCAGGTGGGAAGTTCAGCCGTCAGCACGTTAGCAGCGGCGAAGCCCGTGTCGGCTTCGCGCATCGCGATCAAGCTTCGGACGAGCAGTCCGGCCCCGGTCAGCAGGACGAACGTCAATGCGAGTTCAGTCACGATGAGCAGCCGCTGCAGCCCGTGCTGCGATTTGCCCACCGCCGTCCGGTGATACAGGCCGATTGTCCCATCCTTCGCCGGCCGCGAGGCGCGTAGTGCCGGCACGATCCCGAACCCGATGCCGCTCACGATCGACGCGGCCAGCGTGAACAACTGCACGCGGCTGCTGATGGCAATCGTCGCCTCCGCAGGAATCCAGAACGGCACGAAGGACGGGTTCAGCGGTTGATTCCGCAGCAGCGTCTCCATGGCCGTCATCATCAGGTAACCGAACGCGGTCCCCAGCACGCCGCCGCCAACCGACAACAGTGCGCTTTCGGTCAGGAACTGCCGGATCAACTGACCGCGGGTGGCGCCCAGCGCCGTTCGAATCGCCACCTCTCGCTCGCGCGCCAGACCGCGGGCGAGCATCAGGTTCGCGAGATTGACGCAGCCGATCAGCAGCACCAACCCGACCGCCGCCAGCATCATCTCGAGGAACCGCTTCAACTCGTCGCCGACGAGAACGGCGGAATACGGCTCCAGGGCGACACCCCAGTCGCGATTCGTGTCCGGGTGGTCGACGGCAATCCGCGCGGCAATGGACGCGAGCTCGGAGCGCGCCTGTTCAAGCGTGACCCCGGACTTCAGGAGACCGACGCCGCCGCCCGTCATGCTGAGCAGCCAGTGATTCGCGCGGACCATGCGATCGGGCGGAAACGAGAGCGGCAGCCACACCTGACGGACGCGGCCGAAGGGGCCGGTCGCGGGCGTCACTCCGACAACGGTGTACGGTTCGCCGTTCAGGCGGATCGAACGCCCGATCACCGACGGATCTGCGCCAAACTGCGAGACCCAGAGCGGATGGCTGAGGACCGCGACGTGATCCGTCCCCACCCGATCGTCGCCCGCGATGAATGTCCGTCCCAGCGCAGCGCGTGTCCCGAAGATGTCGAAATACGATGCGGAGACACGAAAGGTGTTGATCGGAATTGGCTGAGATCCGCTGTTCAGGACAGCCGGACCGCAGCACGTCGTCGTCGCGGCGACCGCTTCGAAGACAGGACTCTGCGCGTAGTCCAGGTAGTTGAGTGTCGTCATGGCGTTGCGCCGGCCTGACGGCGCTCGCTCCCACAGACTCACGAGACGGTCCGCGTGCGGGTACGCCAGAGGTGCGAGAAGCAGACCGTCGATGAAACTGAAAATCGCGGTATTGGCGCCGATGCCAAGCGCGAGCGTGGCCAACGCGACGGCAGTCGCAATCGGAGTCGCGCGCAGCGAGCGGAACGCGAGGCGGAGGTTCATGCGCTCTCACCGAAGCGCGACTCGAGAATCCGCACCGCACAATGTTAGCAGCGAGTTTCGCAACTGTCTGCTACCTGATAGACCAAACCGACAAACGTTGTAGAAGGATCGCGCGAATGATCGGGGCTCTTGCGGGCGACCGCGCTCGAAACGCTGGCTAATCACCTAGGGAAGGAGTAGGCTCGAAGTGCTTTCCTGAGCGCCCTCCCCCTGTTATGGGTCCGCCCTCACCGAAGCGGTGAGGAACCCGGAGTCATGACTAACCGCGCATTCAAGATTACCAAGGAACAAGTCGGCATGGTGATCTCGTGGCTGGGATACATCGAGCAGACCCGCGTCGCGTTGGAATTGGAAGCCGGACCCGGCCACGAAGCGTTCTGCGCGACGCTGGAGAAGGCTTCCGGCGCCATCTTCCGCGTCCTCACCGACCTGCCGCCGGCGTAAGGATCCAGCCGTACTCTCGAAGCGGCCGCTTATTGCCGATCGCGCGTTGACGAGGCGCGCATCGACGCCGTCGAGATGAACCCCGCTGGAAGGCCCGGCGCCAGCGGCATGATCCCTTCGGGAACGAGTAGATTCGGCATCGGCGCGCCGAGAAACAGCCGCCGGCAGGCGATGCCGAGCCATTTGGCCCATCGCGTCGATCGGATCACGCGCGCGCTGTCGGTCGCGATGCCCGTGTTCGCGTACATCTGCCGATACAGTTTGGAGACCAGCACGAACGCGAGCCGCGCTCGCAGCGACTCGACCACTCCTGAGCGGCGCCAGACGTTGGACCAGCTGTAGAACCGATCCCAGGCGCCCTGCGTGTGCACGCGGATATCTTCGGGCGACATCGTCGGATGTGGCGTGTACACCTTCGGCCGCCGGTCCTCGGGAATCAGCCAGTGGCGCGTGATCGACACGCCGTCGATTGTCGTGGCCTCGCGTCCTTCGACCGCCGCCCAGTTCTCGAAATCGATCGTGCCCGGAAACGGCGTCAGCAGGACGAACTGCGCGAAGGTGATGTCCGCGCGCTCGGCGAGATCCACTGTCGCGTCGAACGTGGCGCGGTCGTCACTCGGCAGCCCGAAGATGAACGATCCGAGGACGTGGACGCCGTACTCGCGGAACGCGCGCAGCCGTTCGACCAGTGCGTCGCCCGACAGGTTGAATCCCTTGTAGACGTCCTTGAGTCCGGCGGCGGTCACCGATTCGACGCCGACCAGCGCACCCCGAATGTGCGCGGCGCGCATCGCCTTCAGGAATTCCGGATCCTCGGCCGCTTCCATGGTGATCTGCGTGTAGAACACCATGTCGTCGGGCAGCCGGGCGAGCTGCGCCATCAGGTCGAACCGCTCCTGTCGCAGCGCCTCGAGCTCGTGCAGCCGCGACGGATCCGAACGCCGCCTGGCCGCCGCGAGATCCTCGAAGGTCACCGGATAGAAATTGTCGTCGGCGAGCGCGATGAACTTGAAGCCGAGCCGACGCAATTCGACGATCTCGTGGATCACCGCGTCCACGTGCCGCTGGCGCGGCTCCTGACCGTCGGTGCGCCACACCGAACAGAACGAGCAATGCTTCGGACAGCCGCGCACGGTCTGGACCGACGCCCACATGTAGGCGTTCTTCGGCAGCAAATCCCAGCGGGCGGAGACGAACTGCTCGCCGGCGATGCGCCCTCCATCGTAGACCGGCTCGGGATGTCCATCGACGCAGTCCTGGACGACCCTGGCCCACATCACGTCGCCGTCGCCCTTGACCACGCTGTGAGCGCCGCCGAACTCTGCCGGCTCTTCCGGAAAGAGCGTCGCGTGAATGCCGCCGTACACGACCCACGCGCCTCGCTCGCGCGCGAGGCGTCCGACTTCGTAGCCACGCAGCGCGTTCCCGGTGTGAATCCCGATGCCGACAACGTCGCCCGCCGCAATCGATTCCGGATCGACGTGCTCGAATCGTTTCGTCAACGATCAGCGGGTCGCCCCACGCGGTACCGGTGGCCGCGGCGAGAACGTAGAGCCAGCGCGGCGTGATGACCGCGACGCCGAACGTCACATGACTGGGGTTGATCAGATGGACACGCATGACCATGTACCCTCGTCGGAAACGTCTGGAAACGTCCTCGAAGGCTATGGCTCAGGCGCGCCGGCGGGTGAGCAGTCTTTAAGGA
>CAWCDQ010000002.1:0-252427 GCA_963794305.1 uncultured Acidobacteriota bacterium
CCTCGGCACGTACGAACGCCAACGCGATCGGCTTTGTGAAGAACTGACGCTGGTCGAGATTGACCGGCACGGTTCCAAGCTCGAGGAGTTCGACGTGGTGGGCATCCTGAACTTTGCGGAGCGGGTGCTACCGCGTGCCTCGGATCTCTGGATTCAGGCGTCGTTGGAGCAGCGGCAGCGGTTCAGCGACTGTTTTTTCCGGAAGGTGTGGCGTTCAGCGGAAAAGCATTCGATCGAACTGTTGTAACATCTTGTTTCTTCGAGTATTTACGGCCGCCTGACGTGTCGATTGAAGGTTTGGTGGACCAGACCGGGATCGAACCGGTGACCTCATGAATGCCATTCAGAAAACGATGCAATTCTGTGAACCTGCCTGTGATACTCTGTCCGAAGTAGACGTCGGAGTATCTACTCAAGTCCTTCCAATCAGCTAGTTACGAACTTAGGATCGTAATGTGATCTACGCTATCTAGTCGCCCCTGCTACCTGTCTGCTACCTCAGCCCCCAGGAGGCCCCATGCCGCGTGGCGCACTGTTTGCAAGCTCAAATCCTTGAAGGGATCGCCTACCGGCCAAATCGACTATTGGGATCAATCGTTCCCGCGATTGGCGTTCGAGTCAGTCCACTTGGTCGTAAGAGTTGGATCGTTTTTTACCGCTATAAGGGGATAGCGCGTCGCCTCACACTGGGCACGTGTCCGCCAACCGGCCTTGCCAAAGCGCGCGCGCTCGCCCAAGACGCGCTCAACAAGGTCCGCGACGGGCACTATCGCGAGAATCAACAACTCCACTGGCCGCGAAGGAACGTTCGGTGAGCTGAGCGACGACTACATGAAGCGTCACGCACGGCCCAGAAATCGTGGCGGCAAGATTGATGGCTTATTCACAGCCAATTGCTTCCGCATTGGCGGCACGCGAAAGCCCGTGACATCGACGCTGATGTCTCTGCCGAGTCGAAGCTACTTCACCGGACGCGTGCATGTCCTTGCGAATCGGACTCTGGCTCTGATTTTGAAAATCTTTGCGTTCGCGATCCCAGGATTTCGAGCCGACCATCCGTGTCGTGGACTGAGCGACCGACCAAAGAACGGGGCGCGACCGTGTGCTCAGCGACGAAGAGATTAAAGACCATCCGGACACGTCGAAACCGAAGATCCGTTCGTCCGAGCCCTTTTTCGGTTGCGCCTTCTAACAGCACAGCGAGGCGAGAAATTCGCCGGGTACGTACCGGGCTGACGTTGACCTTGACCGCGGCGAATGGGTGATTCCAGCCGACGATGCGAAGAACGGCGTCGCTCACTGGGTGCCATTGAATGAAGACGCTGTGACAGCCGTGACAGCCTTGAGAGCCTGGCAGCAGGAACGGCTCGCAACCATCAACGAAGGCCGAAAGAAGAAGCGCAAGACACCGAGGGCGTTCAGCGAATGGGTGTTTCCGTCACCGCGAGGAGACGAAAGTCCATTCGATTGGGAGCAGAAGATCACGCAAATGCATTATTGAGAAATCGGGAGTCGATTTCAGACTGCACGAGATCCAACTGATGATCTTTGACGATGCTGACGGAGTACTGCAAGGTTGATAGATTCATTCTCAAACGGATTCTGAATCACGTGGATCGTGATGTCACCGCCATTTACGAGGGGAATCGCTACGACGATCAGAAACGGCTCGCGCTCGACACGTGGGGCCGACGTCTGAAAGCGATTGTCGAAGAACAAGAGACCACCGCGACAGTCGTGTTTGATTTCACAGCCCCACAAATGACGTTGAGGCGACGGCGAAAGCCGATCCGAACGCTTCCGATGATCTATTGGGTGCCCAGAAGACGAACACGACTCCGCAAAAGCTCGACTCCCGTTCGCGCGCCTCGTAAGGGTAAAAGGCCGCGCCGGTAGTTTGGCGTTTCTCGGACACCAAAAATGGTGATCCAACTGGTAATCCGACGCCTTGGGGGGATAAACTGCTCCCATTTTGACCAGATTGGGCCATCGACACGACATGTTCACTCGCATCTCCATGCGCCAGATCCAGGGCGCTCGGGTCGAAGGACGTCAGCCACCGATTTTTCTCATGCGCGCGCCACGCCATCGTGATCACCTGTTCCACGCCATCGTGATCACTCATTCCACGCCATCGTGATCACCCTGTCCAATGGTCGTGATCACGGATTCCACGATATTGCGTCATCGCCTGTTGGGCGACGCTGGAAAGCGGGTTCTGCCATCGTGTCTTTGGCGACATGAGTCCCAATAGGTGCGATGGCCACGGAACCACTGCTTATGCGAGACATTCGAGAGATCTGCGGTTGAGATGGACGTTACGACGCAGTCACCGGGAAGATGGCCCGGAGTCTGGGCATCAGTGCGGGCGCCGTCGCCTCGGTGGTGACCCGGGCCAAAGTGCTCGGGCTCACCGGGGACACGGTCAGCGCCCTCAGCGACGCACGCGCTGGAGCGCACGCTGTTGCAGCAGATTTCTTCACGCTGGCCGCGTTCAACGCCCCATCGCCGAGTCCGCCCGACGGATTCCAATGACCGGCCCATGAAGGGTACGGGCGGCGCCTCGGCGATGCTTCGAGCCGGCTCCATTCGGCTTGCCCGAAGCCGTCGGCGATCGCCACGTCCAGGCCGATCTGCCGACGCCGTCAACATCGACCATCACGTCGAGGTCGACGGTACGACCACCTGCTGCATGCGTCCAACGACAGCGCTCGTCGCGTCCGGTCACGGCCTGCGACGACGGCTCGACGTGCCGCCGCGCGGCGAGCGCGTGTCGGCCCGGACCGGCCAGCGACCGCCCGGCCTCGCCAGATCACCATCCCCGACGATGCCCAGCGGATCGCGCGGAACATCTGGAGCGGAAGACCTTCGTCGATCGGCCTGGGCGCGCCGCACCATCGCGCCGCTCACACCGAGCGTCGGGCAGGCCCTGCATTCTTGAGCCGGCCCCATCCCGTAGCAAGGCTATCGCTCGTGCCCTGGGCATTCCTCCGGTTGGCGTAAAAGCACGGCCCCGAGCGGCTCGACGCCGCCTGCGCCCGGGCGGTCGCCGCCGGGGCGCGGTCGTATCGCCACGTCGAGTCGATTCTCAAACACGGCTTGGACCGTCTGCCCTTGGACGCTGAACCGGCGACGCCGATTGCACGGCCGCTGCATGCCAACGTCCGCGGGCCCGCCTACTACCAACCGCCTGATGCCGAAGGAGACCGCCCATGCCGACCGAACCGTCCTCCACCGCCGACGCCCTGCCCCATCTTGGCGCGATGGCCGACGCCTATCGGACGCAGTTGCAGGATCCCGCGATTGGGACGCTCAACTTCGACGAACGCGTCGCCCTGCTCATTGAGGCCGAGCACCTCTCACGCCAGCATCCGCAAGCTCGCCCGTCGGCTCAAGGAGGCCAAGCTCCGGATTCCGAATGCGTGTCTCGAGGATTCGGATTACGCGCCTCGCCGCGAACTCGATCTGTTGCTGATCCGACAACTCGCCACCGGCCGCTGGATTGCCGAACATCACAACGTCCGCATCACGGGCGCCACCGGCGTTGGGAAGACGTACGTCGGCTGCGCGCTGGGGCAACACGCCTGTCGGCAAGGGTACCGCACGATTCCACCCGACGCTTGCCGCGTTTTTTTCAGGAGCTCGCGCTGGCGCGCGCCGATGGCTCCGACTCAACCCTGCTCGCGCGATTCGCCCGCGTCGATGTCCTGGTGATCGATGACTGGGGGCTGGCCGCCTTGAGCGATGTCCAGCGCCAGGATCTCCTAGGTCATGGAGGATCGCGACGCGACCCGCTCGACGATCATCACGAGTCAGCTGCCCCGCGATCAATGGCACGCGTATCTGGGCGAGCCGACGATCGCCGACGCGGTCTTTGATCGCCTCGTACACAACGCGTATCCGATCACCTTGAAAGGCCCGTCCCGACGAAGGACAAAAAGCAGCCGCCGTGACCGGTGTAGGCCGACCGCGATCACTCCGCACCGGGCCGTGGACGGTGCCATACCGATGGACGCGCAGACGCGCCCACAGGTCTCTGGAAAACCGCGCGGACGCGGTTTCCCACACCGCCCACCGCCATCACTTAATTGAAAGGAGAAGGAAGAACCGGAACAGAAACCTGACCGTGAACTCCGACACTATCATTTGGAGGGTGAACACCGGTAACCTATTCCGCAGCTCAGCGTCGCTTCGCTCCGATCACGATGCCGTGGTCCCCGTGATCACGATGGCATGGACGGACTGATCACTACGGGTGGAATGCGCACTTTGAGGAGTACAGTGATGGCAAACCTTCAAGAACAAATCGACGCCATCCTGCGTAGGGGACAGCGTCCTACCATTACGTTCTCTCCGGGGATGGAGTTCTTGATGCCCAAAGGTCGGCGCGGCCGCCCGCGATGCAGGTCGTAAGACCGTCCGTTCGAGCATTACGCCGACGATAAGGCCCGTCTGCGACCTGTCCAATGTCTGGCCCACGGCTGCCATCGACGACTCAAAGCGCGTCAGCGCGGGCCTGCTCAAGCACATGCAGACGCGTCTTCAACCGGGCGTTATCGCTGCTCAGGATGATCGACGCCACGAAGGAGGAAGTCACCGAGTGCTACGGTGGCCCGCAGAAACCGTCTCCAACACCGCTGGAGCTGCACCGAGCCGAAGTCTGCCGCGGCCGAGCGAACCACAATTGCGTGCCGCTCGGAGGGCGTTTGGAAATCGATGCGCAGGGGTCAGAGTCGTTGTGAGACGGTCGCTACGGCGTGGACCCCCGGGACCAAAAAGCGGTGGTGCGCACGGACGGTAGTGCCCGCCATTTCCATTATAGGTCGTATTTTTGAAAGTTTGAGGAACACTACGGGACAAATCCTCTGTTGCTCCGTCGCAAAAAGTTGAATCACCAGCCCACCCATGAGTGCGGTCTAGCCGGGTCCGCATTCTCTGATCCTCTGCGACAATTCCGGGCCTTCTCCGAATGGCCCATCGGCGGATGACCCGTTGCGGTTGCAGGGACAGCTACCAAGTCCCGTCTAAAGGATGAGCTTTGGAACTTCGCGCGCCGTTCAATCGTATATACAGTGTGTAGACATTGTGACACAAAATCACATGAGGTGCTACCGGGAACGGCAACCTCGAGTTAGGAGCTTCAGAATGATCCGCAGTCGCGCGTTCGGCGTTTGGCCTCGATTCATGGGGGCGGCGGTCCTGATCGTCGGGTTGTCCGTTCAGGCAGTCGGCGCGGAATCGAACCGCCCCACCAACGGACCCTCGCTGGCCGAAACGAAAGCGTGGCTCGAATCGGATGGCGTCGCGCTGATGCAAACGACAAAGGTCCTCCGGACCGATCACAGCACCGGCGTCACATGGGTCGCATGGTCCGGAGTCAGAGTCAGCAATTTGACGCTCAGTGGATGTGGCTTGACCTACTTGCACGAGATCGAACTGAGGCGCGTCTCGGCGACGGGAGAAACTGAGACTGAGGTGGAGCATTCAAGACTGATCTCTGTGCCGCTCAGAGACCTAGATGTCGACAGCATCTTGGTCCGCGGGGATTCTGCGTTGACGGACGAGCCCACTGCTGAAGTCCAGTTGCGACTGAGTGCTGGAGCCACCTACACAATGACGTCGTATGGTGTCGGAAGGGGATCCGGTACCACGGGAGGTTGCCCTGCCTGTCAGGGACGCTCATAGCGGGGCCCGCGTGGCGGAGGCGCTTCGCCATGCCACAGTCCTTTGTGGTGCTGCCGAGACCGTCTTCTGATCGGGAATCTTGGCGACACGGTATCGGTTTGTTGACCTAATCCGAAGCAATGACGTATATACTGCGTACTAACATTCCTCACACAATATGCCGTTTCTAAAACCCATCACGAAGCACGGGAATTCCGCCGGGATCATCCTCGATCAAGCGCTGTTGCGGCTCGTCGGCTGGGAGATCGGCACGGCAGTCGAAATCCATGTGAGCAAGAACTCGATTGTGCTGAGCCGACATAAGGCCGCAGCGCAGGTTCCGCCGCCCTCGCCCACCGAGTTGCTGCGGACAAGTAACCACACCCGCTCGAGCGGATTCGACACCAGAGGCGACGTGTGTCCAGGCGACGTCTGCCTGCTCACGCGGAATCGCAGGGGACGTTCAAGGAAAGAAACGAGAAGGCTATGAGCCGTAATCACCACCAGCGACGCATCAAACGCTAAGGGCCAAACGATTCGAATGTCAGCATCCGGGGTTTAGACAGAATCTAGGGGACTCATTTACTTTCGATAGGAAACAGCAAATGAACGTCAGAACACGTCTCGCAATCACAACCGGAATCGTGGCCACACTGGTAGTGGCGCTCCCAGTCGGTTCGCATGTCCTGGCTCAGGCTGCCCGCCGAGCCTGGGTGGAAGAGGCAATTCAGCTCGGCTCGAAGAAGGATGTTCGTTCGTTCGCAATTGAACCCAAGGTACCACGGGCGGGTTTCAATGGGGAGGCCTCATCTCTGTAAACTGGGCGGGAACGTTCACCACTCCCTTTCTCAGAGTGGCGATGGCCGCCGCCGACGCTCGCAAGAAACTCTAAGTTTCGATGCAACCAAGGTCACCGAGGACATGCTGTCTGAAACGCTGGTCGTCAACTGGTTAAATTACCGAAGATGGGCGAAAAGATGACGTATTAGCACCACAGCGCGGAACATGCGGTACTCAAAAAGGTAGGTCAAGGATTCCGGCCGACGCGATTCAGCCCATTTCAGTGGTGCCGTTCGTAGAGAATGCGTCCAACCTGATGGGGGCCACCATCGAAAAAGAAGGCATCGTTGCAACGTTTCCGCTCGCAACACTGAAAGAAGGATTCGCGTTCTATGTCGTGGACCAGGCCGCCGCCCAGGCCAGGCCAAACTACGCATCGAAGATGGCCGTGCGCTTCACCTATTCGACCAATGGTCAGAGTATCTACGGCATCATATTCAAGACCGGCAACGAAGGCGAGCTGCTGCCTATCCGACACCCGATGAACTCTGGAAGACATTCGCCAAGAGAACGAATGGCGTGACCGTTTTGCCGCGGTGCCGTTTGAAGACAAAGGCGGCACGTTGGGAGACCGGTATTCCAGTGACATCGCCATCGAGCGTGTGCTGGAAGCCGTCGCCGACGACAAGCAGCGCATCCTGCTGACGCTCGCGACCGGCACGGGAAGACCATGATCGCGTTTCAGATCGCGTGGAAACTGTTCCAAAGCCGATGGAACCTGAGCCGCGAACCGACGCGCCGCCCGCGCATCCTGTTCCTCGCCGACCGCAACATCCTCGCCAACCAGGCCTACAACGCCTTCTCCGCCTTCCCCGAAGATGCGCTGGTGCGGATCGAGCCGGAGACATCCGCAAGAAGGGCAAGGTGCCGAAGAACGGCAGCCTGTTCTTCACCATCTTCCAGACGTTCATGAGCGGCCCGCCGAAGGACGGCAAGCCGTCGCCCTACTTCGGCGAGTATCCGCCGGACTTCTTCGACTTCATCATCATCGACGAGTGCCATCGCGGCGGGGCGAACGACGAAAGCAACTGGCGCGGCATCCTCGAATACTTCGCGCCCGCCGTGCAACTCGGCCTGACCGCCACGCCCAAGCGCAAGGACAACGTGGACACCTACGCCTATTTCGGCGAGCCGGTGTACATCTATTCGCTGAAGGACGGCATCAACGACGGCTTCCTGACGCCGTTCAAGGTGAAGCAGATTTCCACGACGCTCGACGAGTACGTCTACACGCCCGACGACAAGCTGATCGAAGGGGAGATCGAAGCCGGCAAGCGGTACGACGGAAGACGACTTCAACAAGATCATCGAGATCAAGGAGCGCGAAGAGAAGCGCGTCGAGATCTTCATGGAGCAGATCGACCAGCGCGAGAAGACGCTGGTGTTCTGCGCCACGCAGGATCACGCGCTGGCCGTGCGCGACCTCATCAACCAGATGAAGACAAGCAACGACCCGAACTACTGCCAGCGGGTGACGGCCAACGACGGTGCGCTTGGCGAGCAGCACCTGCGCGACTTCCAGGACAACGAGAAGACCATCCCGACGATCCTCACGACCTCGCAGAAACTCTCGACCGGCGTGGATGCCCGCAACATCCGCAACATCGTGCTGATGCGCCCGATCAACTCGATGATCGAGTTCAAGCAGATCATCGGTCGCGGCACGCGGCTCTACGACGGCAAGGACTACTTCACGATCTACGACTTCGTGAAGGCGCATCATCATTTCAGCGATCCCGAATGGGACGGCGAGCCGATCGAGCCGGAGCCCACGCCAGCCGCGACCTGAGCCCGCCGCGGACCGACACCGCCGAGTCCCGCCCGGACCCGGCGAACCCGGCCGCCTCGCCAGAAGATCAAGGTGAAACTCGCCGACGGCAAGGAGCGCACCATCCAGCACATGATGGTGACGACGTTCTGGCATCCCGACGGCACGCCCATGTCCGCGCAGCAGTTCATGGAAATGCTGTTCGGCAAGCTGCCGGAGTTTTTCAAGGACGAGGCGAACTGCGCGCCCTCTGGAGCGCGCCCGATACGCGGAAGAAGCTACTGCAGGGGCTCGCCGAGAAAGGTTCGGCAGCGAGCAACTGGCCGAGATGCAGAAGATCATCGACGCGGAGAAAGAGCGACCTGTTCGACGTGCTGGCCCATGTTGCCTATGCCTGCCCCCGGTGACCCGCGAGGAGCGGGCAGCCAAGCGCCAAGGTCGCAATCAGCACGCAGTTTCAACAGCAAGCAGCAGGTCTTTCTCGATTTCGTGCTGTCGCATTACGTCAGCGTCGGCGTGGAGGAACTCGATCAGGAGAAGCTCACCCCGCTGCTCCGGCTCAAGTATCACGACTCCATTGCCGACGCCGTGGCCGATCTCGGCAAGCCGGAAGAAATCGGCGGGTGTTCGCGGGCTTCCAGAAGTATCTGTATCAGCAGTTGCTGCGTGACCTATCGCCGATCAAAGTTGACTTAGACAAGCGATGGGAATCGATGGCACTATCGAGCGACGAAATCGAATTGAGAGTTACAGCAGGTGTTTGCATTTTAAAAAGCCGGCGAAAGAAAACGGATGAATAGCCCCCGACCTGAGTGCTCCATGGAGCAGTGCCCCCGCCCGCCGCGATACCCACACTAGCGCCGCCGGTATACGCGATTTTCTGCGGCGGTATCGAACAAGCCACGGCGCAGAAGATGGTCAATTTTCGGTACCATTGGGGCAACGTAAGAGCTAAGCCAGCCATCCACATACTTCTTTCAATCCGCTGGCGGATTTGTTGGAGATGGCGTGTTCCTGTATCACCTGTTCCGAGCCATGCCGTTGGAAATCACGCTGTACAACGTTGGGCAAATTTCGTCGGCTCGCGTCCCAGCGGATCCGTAGGCGCGAGGAATCGAAGACGAGCGCACATGAAACCTTCATGGTTCACAAGAGTTCCAACAATGCGTTGGGGGCTGGGGTGACTAGACTTCAAAGATCGCTAGGAGCCTCGTGCTTAACGATCAAAGAACCGAGAGCATTCTGCGGGAAAATGTAAACTTGCCAGCGGAACTCTGGGCGGAGATGGAGTATCACAACGTTAACCGATCCGGGCACGGAGGCGGTGACTTTCGGAATGGCCGACGCCGTAGCGGAATTTGCACCGCCGTAAACGGAACTCAAATCTTCAACGTGCTCGCATAGCGTGGATAGATATCTCATCGCGGACGGTCTGTCTAACGAGTAGATGTAGTATATGCGTCCCTAGTCAGCTTCCGTTACGCACCCGAGCGTCTCTTGCGCTCAAAACTGAATGCGCCCTTCGAACGCCCGCCACAACGCTCGTCAGACCGTCTGAGCGCCCCTCAGAAGCGACTTTCGACGCCGAGACGTGCCTCAAGAGCCGTCCAGACGCCGAACGCAACTGAAAGCCGTCCACGCGCTACCTACTGCGCTACCTTTTGCTCCGTTTCCAGAGCCGCGTAGAGCAGCGTTCAGAAGCAGTCTGTAATTGTTGTTTATAAGCTAGTTATGAGAATGAATATGGTGGACCAGACCGGGATCGAACCGGTGACCTCATGAATGCCATTCATGCGCGCTCCCAACTGCGCTACTGGCCCACACGGGAGAGCTAGCCGAACCCCAATGGTAGCGCGGCAGGAAGACGGGGTCAAACCACCGCCCTGATCCTCTACGCGCAGTCGGTGGGAGCTTGTCCAGCAGATTCCGCAGAGCTGAGGAGCGCGTGAGTTGCGCTTCAGGTGTGTTTACGGCCCGGTTTGTGGTGCCGCGACCGGCCGGTGAAACCGGTCTCGACCGTGACGCCCAGGACAACGTGTTCCGCAAGATCTACATGCTCGATGAAACCGGTCAAGGCAGACTTGGCGACGAGCTCGGCCGGCTTCTCGCCACGATTCTCCTCGTGAGGTCGTACTGGCTTCGGCGGAAACGAATCATGGCGGTGTGTAGGCACGCGAGTCTGGCATTTCAAGCGCAAACAGTGTGCCGATGTCACGCACCGTTCTTTCGCGGGTTGGCACCGCACCTCCGCTGTGCTCAGCCGCAGTGGTATGCGACCGGCTCGGTGTGACCAGCCGAAAGTCAGAAACGGTCCGGATTACGCGGTCGATACCACCCTTCGGACGTCTCGCGGAGCGCAGATCAACCACCCATGAAAGGGATCAGCTGCGCGCGCCATACGATCGTATCGGGAGCGCGCAGTCACGGCAGGCCGCCGAACACTGCATCTCCACAGGCACGGGGGATGAAACAGTGAGGTCAATTTTCAATCGATATCAACGCGGATCGCGGTCTGTTTCGCCCTGCTGCTGGCTGCGGCGGGCCCAGCGTCCGCTTCAACCATCGGCATCAGCGGAACAACGCTCATCTTCGGCGCCGATCTCAACGAGCAGCTCGCGTTGAGCGCGTTCACGACGGCCACGGATCTCTTTCTGGAAGGAGTGGCCCCGAGATCGTCACACCCGGCTGTGTCGCCGACGGCGCGACCGGCGTGCGCTGTGACCTCTCTGGATTCTCTGCGCTCACGATCGTCGGGAGTAATCTGGACGACGCCATCTCGTTGACCCAGGTCCTCGGTCTCAATGCGTTCGTCGCCGCGAAAGACGGCGACGACATCGTCATCGGCGGAGCGGGAGACGACGTCATCACGGGCGGAAACGGTGACGACGTGCTCATCGGCGGCCCCGGCTTCAACCTTCTCTTCGGAGGACCTGGCGACAATGTCCTCATCGACGGCGGGCCAGGCAACGTCGAGCCACCGGACCCGACTGCGTTGCCGCATCTACAGCCGGTGCCGGAGCCGGGGACACTGGTTCTCGTGAGCTGCGGCCTGGGTGCGACCTTCTTGCGACGAAGACGCACGCGTGCCAACGAATCATCTACGGCCGCGACAGGTATTGCCCGACCGTCAACTCGCTAGGGCCGCGCCGGCCTTCGCTGGAGGCCGCAGTGCGGTGACCGTCTTCCACAGTTTCTGCGCCACGGGAAGCAGGGTCGGGAGGAAGCCGATCCACGCATGCAGCAGCTGCTCCTGAGTGACGACGAGGAGGCCGGCCAGGATCACGACGACGGTCATCATCGCGATTTCGACACTGGCCCACGGAATGGCAACGCCTCGACGTTCCCAGGTGCTCACCTCATTCGCGCTCGGCGCGTGGAGCACGAACTCGCGGAACGTCCGGTTCATGATCTCCGCGGCCCGGTTCCGTACAACCAGTCCGACCCTCATCAGGTCCCGGACGACCGTATGGTTCTGGGGATTCACGACGCCTTCCTCGGCAATCTGATGCAGCAAGAGCCGTTCGTCAGCGGTGCAGGCGTTCCACAGCGCCTGATAGTACGGCGAGGCGGCGGAGCCAAACGCTGCCAGCGCCTCATCTTCCGTGGTCGCTTGATGGAACGTGCGCAGCACACAATCGGCGATTCGAACCAGCGCGGGGATATCGCGGCACTCTTTGCGTATCGCTTCGGTCACCAGTGATGAGGCGTTCGTGCTCGTGCCGGCGGTTTCCTTTGATGAATCGATCTGCGGCTTGCCGTGGTGGCTGCCGAGGCCAACGATTTCCTTCCGGAACGATCGCAGGACGCGTGCCCACCGATCCAGTTCGTCAGGCGGTGCTCCGCTGTCATGCAGGCACGCGAGCGGATCGCGGTCGGTAGCGATCCGAACGGTGCAGTGGTCGCGGTACGTCGCGCGCTCGACAAACTTCAACGTCTCCGCGGCAAATGCGCGTTCGTCCAGGCGGTGGTCGAGGTGGTCGATTCCCAGCACCGGCGGAAGCTTCGCGTCGCTGACGGCGTCTGCCCAACCCGGCCCCCTCGGCACGGACACGGACGCAGCACGCTCGAAAGGCTGCGGCCCGGACCAGTCCCACTCCACGCTGGCGAGCACGCTGATCGGGGTACCGGCCACACGCCGCCGCTCGAACTGTACGCCCCTCACCTTCGTGCGTCGCTCCACGTAAGCCAGCGTCGCGACGTCGAAGATCCTGATCTCCGGATCTTCCGCGAGCCTTGTCGACTTTCCCGATCCAGGAGGACCAGACACCAGGACGCGCCCCGACGGCGCATCGCCGCTCGCCGGAGTGAAGACCGGCGGCGCAACGGCATCGAGGACGAACATCGGCTTGACGAGCCAATACACGAACGCGTGGCACGCAGCATACAGGCACCCGATGACCGCCACGAGCCAGGCGACATTGAGGAGCTGCGAAGGAGTCTGCGGGCTCGCTGTGACACCGGCCGCCGATTCGAGAGCGAGGGCGGCGTCGTTGTACCGGCGATGCATTGTGATCAGCACGTTATTCAGCGTGGCCGATCCGATGCCGTCCGGCGTCGTGCCCTCCGATGGGGGCCACAACGACGCGTACGTCCCGGACGCGAAGCTACGGCGCTTGTCCGCAAAAGCGCGGTTTTGTTCGGCACCGAGTCTGCTGGACAGCTCCCTGTTGTCCTTGTCCGCTTGCGCGCTCTCGCTCTTCGCCAGAAGCGTCGCCTCAAACGTGTACGCCACCTCGAAGCACGCAATCGCCGGCAGCGCGGCGACGACAACGAGAAACGCGGAGCGGGCCACAAAGAACGGATGCCAGAAACCGAACGAAGCGGTCAATGGCGACGCCGCCTTCGCGCCGACGACGATCCGGTAGGTCTTGACGGCGGTGGCAACAACGAGCGCTGCCGTGGCAATCAGCAGTGCGCTCCGCGATCGCAGCAGTCCGCTGGCGACGAATAGAACGACGAAGGTGGCGATTGCCGCGCCGTTCAACCGTGCTGCCGATCGGTACGACGACGACTTTCCAGCGTCGGGCCAGAACCACTTCCGCGGGTCGTCGCGCGTAAAGCCATAAATCAGCGCCGCGGAAATTGCGAGCACACCCGCGTACATCGCGAAAAGCCAGCTGGCGATCGTCAGCGTCTCCAGATTGACGGTGTCGATCACCGTGGAATCCTGGAACACGGCCAGCCGCCACCCTGGATCTCGATCCTCCAACGCCTTCAACTTCAGGGGCGTGACGTAGAACCTGTAGGGGCGTCCCAGATAGCGGGCGCTTACGAAGTCGGTCTCGCCATTCTGGACGAGCGAGCGAAGCCTGGCGTCGTCCTCAACTTCCATCAGGAGGTGCTCTCGCAGACGATGGCTGCGAACAGAGTGAAAGAGCACCTGACCGTCCCTATCGACGACCGCGAACGATACGCCTTTGGGAAGAATCGGCCGATCGAGCGATACCAGGTTCCCCATCGCCAGCGATTGGACCCATCGCGGACTCGATTGTGGCGACGTGCGCCAGAACACAGTCAGTGGCTCGCCGGTGTTCGGCGACGAAAGGACGTCGACGCCTTTGACCGGTGACGCGTGTGGTGCTTGCCACGCTGCACGAGCCCTCTGCGCATACGCCAGCTTCTCGTCGAAGATGTTGAGGAATGGCCTGATTCCTGGCGCCGGGGTCCACCGCACGCGCTGCCACCCGTCGTCGCCTGCCCAGGTGGCCAGGTCGAAGAACGGGTAGTCCAACCGTACCGGCGGAGATTCGAGCACCCTGGTGCGGCACGCGTTCAGCAGGTCGCACGTCAACTGCGGCGGATCTCCGTCTCCGACGATGATCCGGGGAGAGGATCTGCGATTTTGACGGAGCTGCTGCGAGACCTCGCCAAATGTTGAAGCGATATTCGATTCGAATGTCTCGCCCTGTTTGTTGATGGCATCGACTTCGAGGGTGACGTTACGTGCGAGGTTGACCGCGACGGCCCGCAACCTTTCGTCCACTGCGTGCCCGAAGCGTGAGCCAAACGCGATGATGTCGAGCACGCCCAACGTCAACAGTCCGATGGCCGCGAACGTCGTCGCGGTCACCCAGCCGACGTCGCTGGCGCGCAGCCGCTCACGGGCATGAAGCGCCTTGAGTTTCACGAACGGGATGGCGAGCGCGAGGGCCGCGAGAAAACCGCTGAACCACAGCAGCGTCGTATAGGGGAGCGAGGAACTGTCGGCCTTGAATCTATCTGCACGAACGAGCCCGCACAGGACCCACTGCTCGGCCTTGCGCCCGTCGCCATCGCCATCGCTCTTCTTCATGCTGAGCAGTGAGAGCGGCACCGGTTGCATGTACAGCTTGTAGTCGACCTCTCCGATCGTCACCAGCATCGTGTTGCTGAACGTGCTCAGCGAGTCGAACTTCACGGGCTGGGAGTTCGCATCCCTGGCAACGCGCGAATTGATCACGCCGTCAAGCCGAGCGAGCGTCAGTCCCAGAGGTGACTTCTGGACCAAGACCTCGCCCTTTTCTGTCGTGAGGAGGACGGCGGCGAATTCCTGGCTGGCGTCGAGGAACGGCGCCACGAGCGCTTCGAGGTCGCTCCTCGCAACGACGCGGACGATCGAATCACCTTCGTCCTGTTTCGCGCCAAGGTACAGGTAGTGCCGCCCTTCGTCGCGTTCGATCTGCATGCGCGGCGGATCGTCGGCGCCGGCGAGCATCTGAGCCTCGATCCCCGCGGACGCATCGGTCCCCTTCTCGCGCTTCGCATCGGCTGACTCTTATCCATCGTCACCGTCAACGCCAGCACGTCGAGTTCGGCCGCGAAGAGGTGTACGCCCTGCTGGAACTTCCTCAGGTCGTTTTCGCTCGCCGGCCTGAACGACTTCACCGCGTGGTCGAGCGCGCCGTCGAAGCTTTCGATCTTCGCCTTGATCGGCCCGCCGAGCGTGGTCAGCAGACGAAAATTGCGTTCGCTGAGATAGGCTTCCTGCCTGGGAATGCGCACCGCGCCGTACCAGATCAGCACGCTGAGCGGCAGGATCGCGACGCCGAGGGGCAACAGAACAGCGCCGAGCCGGATGCCGCGAAACTTCATCGGACACCTCGCGGGCGATTTCTCCCAGGAAGCCGCGGCGCAGCTCGACCTTTCGCGCGCGTCGCCATGCTTCTTAGACGGACGATGGCTCTTCGATTCCCAGGGAACGAGGGGCTACTTCGACGGAATACTCATGTCGAACCGGAGCCAATCGTCAGGATCCCAGTGCCGCTTCACCTTGATCAACTGCGCCATGCTGCCCTTGTCGTACTCGGAGAGCGCAATGTCGCGGTCCACGAAATTGATGAAGGCGCCGTCGGTGTAAGGCGCCATGTTCTGGCGAAAACTCTCGATCCATTTGATGCAGGGTCCGTCGAGTTGTGGAGCGTCAGGCTGCCACCAGGCCTGGTATGCAGCAGAACGGTGCGATCTCGAAACGCGAAGGCACTGTCGTTGCCGTAGTTGGCAATCATGCCGCCGAGGCAGTGGAGGCTCAGGTACTGACGCGCGCCGGGTATCGCGCGTGAATTCCGGATGACGCTCGTCAGAGCGCGGACAGCCGTCAAGTCGAACTGCTGGCGGGCGAAGCCTGAAGAAATCTTGTGCCGAATCGGTATACCGAGGCAGGTTTCGGACAGATCGACCGGCGGTTCGCCCTCCGCCGACGCTCGCTGAAGCAGCGCGGGACCCGGCTGGTATTCCGGCAGCGTGGCCAGCCTTCTGCCCAGGAGTTCCCGCAGGCGAGGCTCGCTGCCTTCGGCAGTGGCCATCATCGTCTCATGTTGTGTGGGACTCGGCGGGTACTCGGCCGACCGCGGGCGCGGTTGACCGGCCAGAAGACGAGCCATCGTTTCCTGGGCTTGCGTTTCGGTGCCCAGATATCGCCCGCCAATCACCACGCGATCGCCGCCGGGCTCGACAACGCCGACGCGCATGAACGTGGTCAGACTGGTGTCGACGTCACGCGGAAATAACTGAATCCAGTTCAGCACCAACTGCTCGAGACTGTCTTCATTGGGAAGATCTTCGTCGCCCCATTTGATGATCACATCCGTATAGACGGCATGCACCCAGGGCAGCAGGCGGAAACAGAACTTCGTCACCACTCCGAAGTTGCCGCCCCCGCCGCCACGCAGGGCCCACAGCAGGCCGGACTCTTCGTCTCCTCCATCCTGGGAAATCGTGACCACGGCGCCTTTCGCGGTGACCATTTCGACGCCGACCAGACTGTCGCAGGTCAGACCGAACTGTCGCGCCACCGGCCCCCAACCGCCGCCCTGGGTCAGTCCGCCGACATGAACGTCGCCGCAGCCCCCGCCGGAAAACAGATAACCCTGATTCCACAGGTCGACGTACACCTTGCTCAGCGGTGCGCCGGCGCCGATCCAGACGCGCCCCTCGCTGACGCGGCAGTCGATCGAATTGATGGAGGACAGATCGATGAGCAGCACGCCGTCGGCGGTGCACATACCTTCGTGCTGGTGGCCGCCGGATCGAATGCGAACCGCCTTCTTGCTGTCGTGCGCCTTGCGGATGACTGTTGCGACCTCCTCGGCGTTCTCGCAGTAGTAGATCGCCAGCGGACGATAGTCGAAGCGGGCGTTGGAGATCTGGCGATCCTTGTCATATCCGGGATCGCCTGGACCTACGACTTTCATGAGCCCTCCTGCGGTCAGCGGGGTCGGTGTGCGGGACACGATGCGTCAGCGTCGCATCCCTCGCAGGCGCGATGCGGCGTCGTATCGTCAGGATCGCGGATCGTTTTCCGTGGCCGGCGATCAGTCGCCGGAGAATTCTGGCACACGTATCAGAGCAGCCGACCTGTCAGATCCACCGGCTTGCCGCTGGTGGATCGTCACTCGGCGACACACGTCCGTTGCTGACAAATCTTGTGCGACGCCACCTTTTGTCACTCCCCCCGATCGCATTGCTCGTGCGTAAGTGTCTCAACGGCACTCCCTTAAGACGGGAGACGCTAGTGTCCTATAGTGGCATTTAGATTGCTTCTACGACATGAGCGTTCACCGGAATGCCAAGTTCTCAAATCTGCAGGGAGAGATCGTGAAGATCCGCAACGAGAAAGGTTTTACGCTCATCGAGCTGTTGATCGTGGTCGCCATCATCGGCATCCTCGCGGCCCTTGCCGTGACGGGTCTACTCCGTGCCCGGATGTCGGGGAACGAGGCGTCGGCCATCGGTTCGATTCGAGGGATCAACAGCGGTCAGTCGGCGTACTCATCGGCGTGCGCGCACGGCGGCTATGCCACGACCCTGGAGGACCTCGTGAAACCGCCAACCGGCAGCGTCGCAGGATTCATCAGCCCTGACCTGAGCGTCAACGGCGTGATCAAGAGCGGGTTCGTCGTCAACATCGGCGCAGGCACCGTGGCGACGCCGGTCACCGTCGCGGCGAACACCTGCAACGTGTCGAGCGCCGACTCGGTCGCGTCGTATTTCGGCGAGGCGCATCCAGTGACGCCAGGCTCGACGGGCAGCCGAGCCTTCGGCACGGACCAGCGCGGGACGATCTTCCAGGATGCCACCGGCAGCGGGAACGTGCCGTTCACGGCCGCCACGGTCGCAGCGGCCGCGACGCCGCTTCAGTAACTCTCGGTCATCGTCCTGCCTGCGTGTCGGCTTCGCCGCCGTTCTCCGCGAGCCTGGTCGGCGCTGCGTCGTCCTGAATCCGATACGCGGCCACAATCACGGTCACATTGTCGCGCCCGCCACGATCGAGCGCCTGCTGCACGAGGCGTTCACACGCGTCGCTCGACCGAGTCGCCCCTTCCAGGATTCTCGTGAGTGTCCCGTCGTCCACCATGTCGCTCAGCCCGTCGCTGCAGAGCAGGACGCGATCGCCATCCTCGAGACGCAGCCGGTCGGTGTCCACTTGAACATCGGTGATCGACCCGCCAAGCGCGTTGGTCAGGAGGTGGCGATGGGGCGAACTGGCGACGTCGCCCGGGGCGAGTTGACCGACGTCGACGAGCAGCTGTGCATACGTGTGATCGCGTGTCAGACGGTGCAACGCTCCGGCGCGGAACAGATAGGCCCGCGAGTCCCCCACGTGGGTGATCATGAGGTCGCGGCCCAGGCTTCGAACCGCCGTCAGCGTCGTGCCCATACCCTCCAGTGCGGGGTCGGCCTGGCTGCGCTCGACGAGGATGGCGCCGACTTCCTGAACGCGCGTTCTCGAGCGCCGCTCGATCTCGCGTGCATGGGTTTCATCCACTTTGAAGATCCAGTCGGGCACATCGAGAGCGAGGCCGATGAGCGCCGAGATCGCCATTCGACTCGCGACTTCGCCCGCCGCGTGGCCGCCCATGCCGTCGGCCACGATCATCACGTAGTTGACCTCCTCGGCACATTCGGGCACATCGCCCGTGGGCAGGCTGGTGTCGATCGTCTGCAGGGTGCGACCGAGCCGGCTTATGAGGTAGTGGTCTTCGTTATTCGCACGGTGATAGCCGGGATGCGACAGCGCGCTGACATCGATCCGGACGAGCGCCGAGAACGACGGGGCCGGCGCGACTCCCGCCCGTTGTGACTGGTCAGCCGGGTCCTGTACGCTCATGACGGCTCCCCAAAAGTGCGAGCGGCAACGATAGGCGGACGCACCACCTATCGTCAACGTCAACGCCTTCTCAGCCGCCGCATGAGCGCCAGAGCTCCAGCGAAGATGTACATGCTTGAGCTCAGGGTTGGCACTGCGCTTGCGCAGTACTCAGCCGCGGTGGTGTGCGACCTCTCCTTGTGACCAGCTGAAAGTCAGAAACGGTGGGAATTACGCGGTCGATGCCATCTGATGGGGTTCGGATGCTGCCAATCGCCGGTTCGACTGAAGTGTTGCTGCTGGCGCTGCTGTTCCTGCTGTGCCTGCTCATCATCGTCGCACTGCGCCGGTTTCGCAGCACCCTTCGGGACGAGCGGACCCGCCGAATCGAGGCGGAGCAGACACTGACGCGCACCAACGCGCTCGAGTCGCTCTCGCGCGCGCTGTCGAAAGCACAAACCTCCGCTGAGGTGACCTACGCGTGCCTGGCCGAGTTGCTGCCCACTGCCGGCGCCGCCGCAGGCGCGGTCGCAGTGGTCAGCGACGACGGCAATCAGCTCACGGTCGTGCAGGCGATGGGATACCCGGAGACCTCCGAGCACCACGCCGTCGCCCTCTCGTCGAAGTCGGTCCTCGCCGATGTCGCGCGACGCCAGAAAACGGTGGCGTTCACCTCCCGCGCGGAACGGTCCGCCGCCATTGCCGACCTCACGCTCGATCCAATCCTCGAGAATGCTGAATCGGCCATCATCATGCCGTTGCTCGTGTCGGGACGCACGATCGGCGTGATCGTGCTCTCTCAACCGCAGGCCGTTCCGTCGAACTGGGACGAGCACGAGCTGCTCGTCGGCGCGGTGAACCGCACGGCGCCCGCGCTCCATCGCGCACAGCGCTTCGAGCGCGCGGAACGCGCGCGAGCCGATTCCGAGGCCTATCGCATTCAGGCGGACATCGAGATCCGCGAACGCGAACGGGCGGAGGCAGCCCTGCGCGAAAGCGAGGCCCGCTACCGCGGCCTCGCCGCGCGCACGACGCGGCTGTACACGCTGAGCGCGGGATTGTCCGAAGCGGTCACGCTCGACGCGGTCACCCAGGTCATCGTCCGGCAGGGAAAAGTCGTCGTCGGCGCGTCAGCCGGCTCCGTGACGCTGCTGGGCGCGGACTCGCAGTTCGAGACGCTGTACGCCGAGGAGTATCCGCGCGAGCTGGTCGAGGCGTCGCAGCGATTCCCCGCCGAGTCGGGATTCTGCGCGACGGCCGCAGTCGATACGCGCCGACCCGTGTTCATCGGTTCCTTCTCCGAATGGCAGCAGCACTACCCGCGCTCCGCGTCGATGGCGGCCGACGGCGGCTTCGCGTCCGTCGCGGCGCTGCCGCTGCTCGTCGAAGGGTCGCCCATCGGCGTGCTGTCCTTTCACTTCACCGCCCCGGTCAATTTCGACGAGGAGTACCGTGCGCTGCTCACCTCGGTGGCTCACCACGCGGCGCAGGCGATCGATCGCGCCCGGCTGTACGAAAGCGCGCAGCGCGCGCGAGCCGACGCGGAGGCGGCGAATCGATCCAAGGACGACTTTCTCTCCATCGTGTCTCACGAGCTCAGGACGCCGTTGAGCGCGGTGCTCGGCTGGGCGACGATGCTTCGCGGGCACGCGCTCGACGAAGGGCGGCGGCTGGGCGCGATCGAAGCCATTCACCGGAACGCCACCCGGCAGGCGCACTTGATCGACGAACTGCTGGACGTGTCCCGGATCGTGGCCGGCCGCGCGCCTCTGGACCTGCAGGACGTGGACCTGGGCGTGAACGTCCGCGGCGCTGTGGAAACCGTCATGCCGCTCGCCGAAACCAAGGGCGTGCACGTCAACGTGGGGGAGCTCCCCGAGGTCCTCGTCGCCGGCGATCCGCTCCGCCTCGAGCAGGTGTTCGTCAACCTGCTCGGCAACGCGGTGAAGTTCACACCGGCGGGCGGCACGGTCAGCATCGACGTCACACGATCGGAACGGTCGGTGGACGTGCGCGTGACGGACACCGGGCGAGGCATCGATGCCGGATTCCTGCCGCATGTGTTCGAGCGCTTCCGTCAGGCGGACGGGACGGCGACCCGCACGGTTGGCGGTCTCGGGCTGGGCCTGTTCATCGCGCGCCGGCTCGTCGACGCCCACGGCGGCCACATCCGCGTGGAGAGCGAGGGCGAAAATCGCGGCGCCACGTTCACCGTGTCCTTGCCGCTCTCGGACAGCCGGCAGTCCAGGCCGCGAACGCCGGAGAACAAGCCGGTGCAGATGAACGAACCGTCCAGCGGCGCTCAGCCTCGACGCGCGGCGGCGGGCTGATACAGCTGCACGAGATTTCCGCAGGTATCCGAACAGATGGCGATACGCACCGGGCCAGCGCTCGTGGGGTCCTGGATGAACACCACGCCACGGCCTTTCAGGCGCTGCCACTCCGAGTCGAGGTCGTCCACTTCGAACGCGGCAATCGGGATGCGCTGCTTGAACATCGCTTCCTGAAACGTCCGGCCGGCCGGATTGGCATTGGGCTCGAGCGAGAGCTCGACATCGCCGGGTCCCTGCGGCGAGACCACGGTCAGCCAGCGATATTCGCCGACAGGGATCTCGTGTTTTTTCACGAAGCCGAAGACGTCCGTGTAGAACGCCAGCGCCTTGTCCTGATCGTCGACCATGATGCTCGTGAGCTTGATCCTCATGAATCCTCTCTCGTCAGAGCATCCTTCACAACGTTCGCGCGTGGCTTCTCGAAAGTTGCGAAGGCCGCGCCCATCAGCGTGAGGCAACCGGGAGTCATCATGTCCGGCAGGACTCCCGGCGCCGGCACGATCGAGCGGACCTGCCGCCGATAGGCGGATGGCGACGCGCCGACGCGGCGGGCGAAGAGATCGCTGAAGGTGCCGAGGCTGGTGAAGCCGACGTCGAGGCAGACGTCGGTCACCGAGCGATCGCTGCAGGCGAGCAACCCCTTGGCGCGATCCAGCCGCGACCGGATGCGCAGCTGGTGGGGCGTTTCTCCGAAGAGCGCCTGGAACCGGCGGATGAAGTGAAACGGCGACATGCGCGCTTCCTTCGCGACGGTGCGAATCGACACCGGCTCGTCAGGAATCTCGCGCAGAGCCTCCCTCGCGCGGCAGAGCCGCTCGAACGTATCTGTCGCGAACACCCAATCATTATGCCGCGCCGCGCGCGCCAGGCGAGCCCGCTTCGACGCGGCGGACGCGACCTGCGATTTCAGCGAGCCCAGGGCACGGTGAGCTCGTGCTTCTGCCCGACGATGTCGGTTGCGGTCACGGTCACCTGGCGGGCCTTGGTCAGGCGCGGGCTGAACGTCGTGCCGTCGTTGCTGCGGAACTGCGCCAGTGAAATCTCGCGCTTTTCCGCGTTCTCCAGCCGCCTCAAGGTCGACGTGAATGCGGGCGCGTTGCCGAACGGCTGGATGGCGATGCGAACATCCTCCATCGGCTTTCCAGCGTTGTTCGTGACGGTGACGGACTGATTCGAGGTCTCGACCGCGATCGCGGAGTTCGCGGTCCCACCGGTTCCTGTCGCGCCAGGTTCCTGCGTCGACGCGCTCGAGCACGCCGACAGGAGCCAGCCGGCAGCGATCAGGGTGGCGATGGCGGTGACAGAGCGCCGAAGCGACAACGTCATGGCTGCCTCCTGAGCTTGAGAGTGTAGGTTCAACCTACGCCTCTCGAGCTCAGGACACAAGCCAAAATGCGCTCACGGCATCACGAACCCGACGCCTCGTTCGCGGATCCGGGCGCCCTCACCCGCCGGCAAGCGCTCCGATGATGAGGAACGGCTCGGCGCCGCTCGCCACCGAGGGAGGCAGCGCCTCGTCCGGCGGCTGGTGCGACAGATCCTGCTCGCAGGCGAAGAAGCGGAGGAACGCCCGGCGCTTCAAGGTGCCGTGATCGCGAATCGTGCCTTGCAGCACCGGATAGGCCGTCTCCAGCGCATCGAGCACGGAACCGAGCGTCACCGGACCGTCGACCGCGATCGACACCTCGCCGCCGACGCGCGCGAGCGTGCGCAGGTGCGCGGGCAACTCAACACGGATCATGGCAGGGTCTGCACCTCCACCGACAACACCGCCGGCAAATTCTGGGCAATCGCCGACCAATGGTCGCCGCCGTCAGGCGATGCGTAGACCTGGCCGCCTGTGGTCCCGAAGTACACGCCGCAGGAGTCGAGCGAGTCCACGGCCATCGCGTCGCGGAGCACGTTCACGTAGCAGTCGCGCTGCGGGAGGCCGTTGGTGAGCGCCTCCCACTCGTTGCCGCCGGATCGGCTGCGGTAGACGCGCAGCTTGCCGTCGGGCGGGTAGTGCTCCGAATCGCTCTTGATCGGAACGACGTAGATCGTCTCGGGCTCGTGGGCGTGGACGTCGATCGGGAAACCGAAATCGGTCGGCAGGTTGCCGCTCACTTCCCGCCACGAATCGCCGGCATCGTCGGTCCTCATGACGTCCCAGTGCTTCTGCATGAACAAGGTCTGCGGACGGGAGCGATGCATCGCGATTCGATGGACGCAATGGCCGACATCCGCGGTCGGATCCGGAATGTGCGGGGATCGCAGCCCCTGGTTGATCGGCGTCCAGCTCTTCCCGCCGTCGTCGGTGCGAAAGGCGCCGGCGGCCGAAATCGCGATGAACATCCGCTGCGGGTTGGACGGATCCAGAACGATCGTGTGGAGGCACAGGCCTCCCGCGCCAGGCTGCCAGCGCGACCCCGAACCGTGTTCGCGGAGGCCGGGCATCTCCTGCCAGCTCTTGCCGGCGTCGACGGTCCGGAAAAGGGCGGCATCTTCCACGCCCGCGTACACCGTGTCCTGGTCCGTGAGCGACGGCTCGATATGCCAGACGCGCTTGAATTCCCACGGGTGCGGCGTGCCGTCGTACCACTGATGCGTGCCGGGCACCGTCGCGTACTCGAACTTGTTGCCGATCGGCTCCCAGGTCGTTCCGCCGTCGTCGGAGCGCTGCATGATCTGGCCGAACCAGCCGCTGCTCTGCGAGGCGTACAAGCGGTTCGGGTTCGCGGGCGAGGCCTTGAGGTGGTACAGCTCCCAGCCGCCGAAGAGCGGTTCGCTGATCGTCCATTTGTCGCGCTTGCCATCGGCGGTCATGATGAACGCGCCCTTGCGCGTCCCGACCAGCACTCGTACGCCACTCATCGGACCTCCATTCTTTTGCTAGAGTCGGTAGTGTCCGGCTTTAGCCGGACTTCGCGAGGTCCGCCTAAAGGCGGACACTACGCATGTCTGATGTCCCTGCCTATTGTCGATCCGGCAGGGCCGAAATCGACAACGCCCGCGTGGAACAATTGCTGCACCCGGCTCCCCTCAACAGGGAGGCCGACATGCTGACTTCCTCAGCTTTCATCGGGCTGCAAATCCAGGCAATCGAGCTGAAACCGACGCTCGGACCGGAGCACGACCGGATGGCGGTCTTCGTCGGCCAATGGATGGCGCGCGGCCAGACTGAAGCGGGAACATCAGGCGCGTCTGAAAACATGACTCAGCAGCATACCTACGAGTGGCTGCCCGGCGGCTTCCACATCCTCCACCGCTGGGCCGGCCAGATCGGCGCGCGCGAGCACACCGGCGTCGAGATCATCGGCTACGACGCCGGCGCCGACGCGTACGAAGTTCATTTCTTCGACAGCGACGGCTGGGCTCGCATCTACCAGGCGCGCGCACGGGATCGCGTGTGGACATTCACGGGGACCCGCGAGCGATGCGCGATCATGTTCGCGGACGACGGCCGCACGATGACGACGCATTGGGACCGGTCGACGGACGGCGTCACCTGGGAGCCGCTGTGCGATGTGAGGGCTACCAGGGTTTAGCGCCGGGCCTGTCGAACAAACTTCACGATCGTGTCACGGTCGCGCCATCGTCCTGTCGCACTCTGGTCGAGTGTTTGGCGAAACGATCGGAGTCGTGAATCTCAGCCACTTCCGTTCTGTCTGGCGACGCCCCGCGGGTGTCGCAGTCGTCGCCGCCTTTGTGGTTTCCGGATGCGCCGACACAACGACCACGACAGCGCCGACGGTGGTCGCGCTGGCGAGCATCGTGCTGTCGTCGACCTCGGTATTGGGCGGGACCTCCGTGACCGGCGTGCTGACGCTCACCGGGCTCGCGCCGACCGACGGGGCTGTGATCACGCTGGCCAGCAGCACCACCACCGTCACCGTGCCCGCGAGCGTCACGATCCCGGCCGGCTCCAACAGCCTGTCCTTCCCAATCACCACGACGAGCGTCGCCGCATCGACCGTCATCACCGCGACGTATACGGGAACGAGCCAGACCGCCACGCTCGTCACGACGGTCGTGACGGTGTCCGCCCTCCAGAGCATCTTTCTCTCGAGCGTGGTGTCGATGTCGGGGGTACCCGGTCCAGGGAACCGTTACGTTGACGGCGCCGGCGCCCCCGGGCGGGCTGTCGGTCGCGCTCGCGAGCAGCTCGCCCTCGGCGACGGTGCCCGCGTCGGTGCTCGTGCCGTTCGGCAACACGGTCCAGACATTCCAGGTCGACATCGGTGCTTCGGCGACGCCGACGTCAGCCACGATTACCGCATCGTATTCGGGTGTGGCCCGCAGCGCGGCCTTGACGATCGGCCAGCTGGCGTTCTCGATTGGCCTCCCCTCGATTGCCGGCGGTCTCCCCGACACCGGCGTCGTGTCGCTGCCGGCACGGGCGCCCGACGGCGGCGCGTCGATCGCGCTGACGAGCAACTCGCCCAACGCCATCGTGCCTGCGTCAGTGACGATTCCGGCGGGCTCGACGTCTCAATCCTTCACGATCGCCACGGTCGATTCGCCGCCAACGACGACGGCAACGATCGCGGCGGCGTACGGCGGCGTCAGTCAGACGGCGACAGTGACCGTCGTCGCCTATCCCAACCTGGTTGCGGTCAGCTGCACTCCGACGACGGCAGTGGCGGGAACGACGGTGCAGTGCACGGGAACGCTGGCGAGCCCGAGTCCCGCCGGAGGCTGGCAGCTCGCGCTGGCGAGCAGCGATGCGTCGGTCACCCCGCCGGCGACGGTGACCGTGGCGCCGGCGGCGGTGACGTTTCAGTTTTCGATGGCGACCGGATCCGTATCGAGCGTCACAGCCGTGACCGTCGCGATTGTCGACGCGAAGAGCGGTCTATCGCTGTGGACGGTCGGGCTTTCCGTGTCGCCGTCTTAGCGTGCATTGCCGAATTGGTCGCTGTAGGGGCCGACCATTGTGTCGGCCCGGGCGGCACGCGGGTCCGCCCCTACAACGCCAATTGGCAAGCGCTCTTAGCATCTTCGGCGTCATTCTATAGTCATGGTCGGCCATGGCTGCCGCCGAGAAGGAAATCCTGACCGTCAACGGACGCGAGCTCTCGATCTCGAATCCGCGCAAGGTGCTCTTCCCGCAAGCGGGGCACACCAAACTCGATCTCGCGCGCTATTACCTCGCGGTCGCCGACGGTGCGCTGCGCGGAGCCGGCGGACGGCCCAACGTCCTCGTGCGCCATCCAAACGGCGTCGGCGGCGAGTTCTTCTTCCAGAAGCGCGCGCCCGAGTCCAGGCCGCCGTGGATCGAAGTCGTCACGCTCAGTTTTCCGTCCGGCCGCACCGCCGAAGAGGTGGTGCCGCGCGATGCCGCCGCCCTCGTCTGGATGGCCAACCTCGCCTGCCTCGAGCTGCACCCGCATCCGGTGCGCGCCGACGATCTCGATCACCCCGATGAGCTCCGCGTCGATCTCGATCCGGTTCCCGGCGTCGAGTGGCCGCAGATTCGCGACGTGGCCAAGGTCGTGCGCGCAACGCTCGACGACCTCGGACTGATCGGCTGGCCCAAGACGTCGGGGTCGCGCGGCATTCATGTCTACGTGCGCATCGAGCGCCGCTGGGTCTTCGATCAGGTCCGCCGTGCCGCGCTCGCGTTCGCGCGCGAGGTCGAGCGCCGCGCGCCGGCGATCGCGACGAGCAAATGGTGGAAGGAAGAACGCCACGGCGTGTTCCTCGACTACAACCAGAACGCAAAGGATCGCACCATCGCCAGCGCCTACTCCGTGCGCCCCACGCCGGACGCTCGCGTGTCGGCGCCGCTCACATGGGAAGAGATCGAGGTCAGCAATCCCGCGGACTTCACGTTGACGACGATGCCGTCGCGGTTCGCTCGAGTGGGCGACCGTCACGACGGCATCGACGAGCACCCGTGCTCGATCGATCGCCTGCTCGAGCTTTCAGCGAAGCAGGAGCGCGACGGGCAGGGCGACGCGCCGTGGCCGCCGCACTACAGGAAGCAGGCGGGCGAGCCGGCGCGCGTGCAGCCATCGAAGCGGCGGACATCCACGAGTCCGCCGAAGCTCGAGGAGCGAAGGCGGAAACACCCGTTGATCGAGATCGGCCGCGCGGCGGACAAGGATGCGGCGCTCGCGGGTCTGGAGCGGTGGAAGGAGCGGCACCGCGAAGCCGCGTCGCACCTGGAACCGTCCGACGTGCTCGTCGACGCGATGCGCGGGCGGTTCCGCACGTGGACGCGGATTCGCGTGAACCTGCAGCACGTCCCCGAGACGCTCCGCCCGTCGCAGGAGCCGCTCGATCCGGACGAGACGCCGAACGAATGGGCTGGCGTCGACCCGTCTACGTGGCGCCGAAGACCTTCGAAAGCTCGTAAGGCGCCGTGACCTCGAGCTGATCGTAGCGGCAGTCCGCGGGACGCTTGTCGAATCGCCAGCGTTGAAACACCGCGGCGTGGCGGAACCGGGACCCTTGCATGTGGTCGTACTTCACCTCGCAGACGCGCTCGACCCGCACCGGCTCCCACGAGAGATCCTTGCCGGCGCTCCAGCGGCTCTGTCCGCCGGGCATGCGCGTCATCTCTCCGCCGAACGCGTCGGCCCATTCGCGCCAGGGATGTTCGTCCATCGCGTGATCGCGCAGCGGCCGAGCTCCGACGCCAGCTCCTTGCGCCGCGTCATCGTAAACGACGAAGTGACGCCGACGTGGTGGAGCCGGCCGTCCTGCATCGTAGAGTCCGAGCAAGCAGCGATCCGACCAGCGTGCCCTTGCCCGCCTTGTGCCAGCGAAAGCCGGCGACGGCGCAGTCGGCGGTGCGCGCGTGCTTGATCTTCATCATCGCCCGCTTGCCCGGCTCGTACGACGCCCTGCTCCGGCTTCGCGATGACGCCGTCGAGGCCGGCCCCTCGAATCTCGCGAGCCATTCCGGCGCGACGGTCGCGATCGCGCGTCATCGGCGTGAGGTGCAGCGGCGCGCGCGACGTCTGCTATCAAGCCGTTCGAGGCGCGCCCGCGCTCGCTGCTGCGGCTCCGCGCGGAGGTCGCGCCGTCGGCGGCCAGCAGATCGAAGGCGACGAACTCCGCCGGCGATTCCTTCGCGAGCCTGTCGACACGCGATGCCGCCGGATGCAGACGGAGCTGCAAGCGCGTCGAAGTCCAGGCCGCGGGGCGTGGCGATCACGATTTCGCCGTCGATGACGCACCCGGCCGGCAGCGCGTCGAGAAACGCGCCGTGCAGCTCGGGAAAGTAGCGATCGAGCGGACGAAGATCGCGGCTCTGGATGAACACGTCGGATCCGCCGCGAAACACGATGGCGCGAAACCCGTCCCACTTGGGCTCGTACAGGAACGGCCCGCCTTCGGGAAGCTCCTCGGCGAGCTTCGCGAGCATGGGCTCGACGGGCGGGGCATCGCGATTTGGCGCTAGTCGATCGACACGGCCCAAAGGCTTACCTCGAAATACACGAACACCTTTCCGGTTACTGCATGCCGGTGACAGCGCGATGGAGATTTATCTGATCGACGGCACCTACGAACTCTTCCGGCATTTCTACGCCATGCCATCCGCGCGCGAGGCCGACGGCCGCGAAGTCGGCGCCGTGAAAGGCGTGCTGGCCTCGATGCTCGGCATGATCAACAGCGGCACGCGCTACATCGGCGTCGCCACGGATCACGTCATCGAATCGTTCCGCAACCGGTTGTTCCCCGGCTACAAGACCGGAGCGGGGATCGATCCCGATCTCTACTCGCAGTTCCCTCTGCTCGAGGAGGCGCTCGTCGCGCTCGGCATCACGACCTGGCCGATGGTCGAGTACGAAGCCGACGATGCGCTGGCCGCGGCGGCGGCCGCGGCGGCGCGCGACCCGCGCGTGGATCGCGTGATCATCTGCACGCCGGACAAGGATCTCGCACAGTGCGTGCGCGGCACGCGCGTCGTGCAGCGGGATCGTCGCGCGCGTACCGATCGCGATGAAGCAGGCGTCATCGCGAAGTTCGGCGTGCCGCCGGCGTCGATCCCCGACTACCTCGCGCTTGTCGGCGACGCCTCCGACGGCTATCCCGGACTGCATGGATGGGGCGCGAAATCCGCGGCAGCCGTGCTGGCGAAGTTCGGCCATCTCGAAGTCGATTCCCGCCGACTGGCGCACGTGGGGCGTGAACGCCAGTCGTCCCGGCGCGCTGGCCCAGACGCTCGAACGTGAGCGCGACCGCGTCCTGTTGTTCCGCGACCTCGCGACGCTCAGGGACGACATCCCGCTGTTCGAGCTCGGTCGACGAGCTGAAGTGGCCGGGACCGACTCCCGCGTTCCAGCCGCTGGCAGCCAGGCTGGAAGCGGCCGTCGCGGATCCGCGCACACGGGAACTTCCGCGGAAGCGCTCCGTCTGAACATGTCGATGAAAACGATCCTTCGCGCGTTGATAGCCTGCCTGCTGTTCGCATCGCCGGCCGCTGCGGCGGAACAGCCGAACTTCTCAGGCGACTGGAAGATGAACGGCGCCAAGAGCACATTCGGCCCGGTCCCGGCCCCTACGTCGATCACGCGAAAAATCACGCACGCCGAGCCCTCGCTGACCATCGTCGAGGACCAGACCAGCGACATGGGCGTGCAGAACACCACGCGGAAATACACGACCGACGGCAAGGAAATGACGTTCGAATCGCAGGGCGCGCACGTCACCTCCTCGGCCGTGTGGGACGGCAGCGTCCTCGTCGTGGTCTCGACCGTCGCGGAGATCGGCGTGCAGTTCACCGACAGGATGTCGCTCTCGGAAGACGGCAAGACCCTGATCAGCTCGGTCCGCATCACCTCCGCGCAGGGCGACCTCGACCTGAAGGTCGTCTTCGATCGTCAGTAAGCCCAGCTCAGCGACACCAGGCCGGTACCTCGCTTGCTCAAACGTACGTGCGGGCGCGCTCGAAGGTCGTTGGTGTCTCCCTCCGGGGACACAGTGGGTAACCGTGAAGGTCCGAATAAGAAAAACGCCGGACGTGATCGAGGTTGACGGCGTCTACGTCGGCGACATGAAGCCGGGCTCGGTTCGCGAGGTATCGTCGAGCATAGGCTCGTGGCTCATCGCTGAGGGGTTCGCCGATCCGGAGATGCGGCGCGAATTTCGAACGCACGAGGAAGACTTCCTGGTCGGACGTGCGACTGCGTCCGACCGCGGCATCAAACGGGCTCCCCGCCGCCGCCGAAACGAACGCCGATAGTTTTTCTGTACTCCTCTTCAGTATCGATGTCCGTAAAGGCGCCCTCGTCCTCGATGGGAATGTCGCCGATCGCGGAGGCGTACGCGCGCACGACCGGCTTGGCGCCGGACGTGAAATCCGCGGCGCGCAGCGCGGCAAACACCGAGCGATCGATGAGCAATGGATGGCCGTGGCGATCGCCGGAAGTGGGCCGCACAATCGGCGCGCCCGTTCGGCGGTACGCGTCGATCACCGCGCGCACCGTAGCAGCCGACACGAGCGGTACGTCCACGAGCGTGATGAGCACCGCAGCGACTCCTGGCCGATCGACGACGTTCAGTCCCGCAAGTAAAGATGACAGCTGGCCCCTGTCGTATTCGCGGTTCACGACAAACCGCGCGGGCAAGCCGCTCTCCGAAAAGCTGGCGGCGATCGCATCCGCGTCGTGCCCCACCACGACGATCACATCGTCGACGCCCGAGTCGAGAAACGTCCGCACGATGCGCGTGAGGAACGTGTGGCCGTCGCCGGCGGGAAGCGTCGCCTTCGGCCGTCCCATTCGAGAGGAACGGCCGGCAGCGAGGACGATGGCGGGAATCACGAACGCCATGTTATAGAATCGCGACCATGAGCGACGCCGAGCTTCACATCCGTTGTCAGCGCTGCGGCGCCGAGATGGAGATGCGGGATCCCGGTCCGGGCATGCCCTGGACTCCCGACCAGTTCTGGGTCTGTAACAAATGCGGGCGTCATTTCTGGACGACTTATCCGCCACCAAAGGCGGCCGCGGCACCGGCGCCCGCAGCACCCGCGGCATCTCCGGCAACCGCGAAACCTGCTGCCGAACCAGCGACATAAGTCACAAAATGTCTCTACGCTACGTGCTCGAATATCCCGTCGACGACCCCGACGAAGAAGACGATGACGACTTCGACGAAGACGACGAGGATGGCGACGACGAGGACGCCGACGAGGAAGAAACCGAAACGTGGCAGGTCTCCTTTTGGAGACCGTTCCCCTAAAGGCTGGTCTCTCCTTGACTTCCGCGACTGAACTTGCCTAGACTGGCGCGGATTTTCCAGCTCAACCAACGCTGGACAGACTCTGCGGACGGGAGGGGTTCGGGCTATGCCAACCGGGACTATCGCAAGGCTCCTGATAGACAAGGGGTTCGGGTTCATCCGAGACGAAGGCGGGATAGAGCACTTCTTCCACCGCAGTTCGGTCCGTGGTGCCGTGTTCGAGCTGCTCCGGGAAGGTCAGCGGGTCGAGTTCACGCCCGAGGACTCCCAGAAGGGACCGCGCGCGGGCGACGTCAGGCTCATCGAGGGATAGTGCACATTGCGGATTGAGGATTGCGGATTGTGGATTGGATTGCGGATTGGGATTGTGGATTCCCGCTCCGAAATCCGGCCATAGTCAGCAATCCTCTCATCCGAATAGCTTTCCGTCGCCCCGGCCCGTCCCAGATCGACAGACGCTGAATCCACAATCTGCCGGCCTTACGTCTGTAGTCCACAATCCAATCCGCAATCCGCAATCCTCAATCCGCAATACAGTGTTCTTACGGAAGCGAACGGGGTCCGGTGGCCCTCCCGGTCTTCAAAATCGGTCGCTCCCCGCTCACGCGGGGAGGCTGGGTTCGACTCCCAGGCGCTTCCGCCACCCGCTACGTGCTGCGGGGCTTCTCCGGGAGAAGCACGCGAAGCACGTGGCCGGTATCGCTGAGATCCTTCAGGACGACATCCGCGCCTGCGGCCCGCAACTCCTCGACTGAATGACTGCCGGTCGCGATGGCGAGCGATCGCGCTCCGACGTGCGCGGCGCAGCCGATGTCGAGCGGCGTATCGCCGATGACGATGGTGTCGGCCGCGGTGAACGCCGGGCCGCCGCAGGCTTCCACGGCCGCCAGCGCCCTGGGCACGAGGACGTTGCGATGCGGCGCCGCGTCGCCGAACGCGCCGCACGGGAAATATTTCCAGAGGTCGAAGTATTCCAGCTTGAGGCGCGCGCCGGACTCGTAGTTGCCGGTGACCAGCGCGAGGTAGGCGTCCTCTCGCGGCGCAAGCGCGTCGAGAAGTTCACGGACGCCGGGCATCAAGCCCTTTCGCGTCTGGCTGGACTTCTGGATCTCGACGGCGAGATGGCGGAGGTAGGTCTCGCGAAAACGGGCGAGGTGCGGGGAATCCGCCGGGATCCCGTGCGCGGCAGCGGTGTCGGCCAGGATCCAGGCATCGGTGCGGCCTGCCATCGGAATGCCCTGAAAGGCGTTCGCGATGGCGAAAATTTCTTCGAAGGCGAGCGACATCGCTCGCCCACCTGCTCCGCCGGTGAGTACAAGCGTACCGTCGATGTCGAAAAGGATGAGTGTGGAGGCGCTCGTCCTAACTTTCGCCGCGAACGTTTCCTGCGCGCGGTCCCTTGGCCGACGGTTCCTCGTCGAAGCTGACGCGCTGGCCTTCATTCAGTGAGTCGAAGCTGCCCTGGACCGAGCTCCGGTGGAAGAACCACTCTTGCCCGCCTTCGTCGCGGATGAAACCAAAACCCCGATCGCGAACGAGTCGCTTGATGGTGCCACTCGACATCCGAGTCTCCTTGGGCACGGACACGTGCCCAAGCACTTCCAATATCAAGTTTCATTCCAGTTGAGCAGTCAGAGATTTCTCGCGGCTTTGCGGCCGAGCGTGAAGCTCAGCCGCGTCAGGCCGCGAAAACCAATACGTACCGGTGTACAAGGATGAGGCTATTTGACCGTGACGGTGATCACCTGGCAGGCGCCCGGCATGGTGTTGTGCAGGTCGTCGCCAAGCTGCAGCGCGAGCTTGTGCTTGCCCGGGGTCAGCTGGCTGTCGAACACGTCCTTGCCGTCGCCGAAGTGCACCCACGACGGCGTGCCCTTGACGATGTTCTTGCCGGCCGGCAGGCAGTCCTGATCGATGCCGACGTGGTAGTGCGCGACGCCGGGACGCGTTTCCTTCAGATCGCCAGGGGGCACCGGGGAAATTTCGATTCCCGACGAGCCGAACTTCATGTGCACGGGGCTGGTCACCGTCGCGCCGTTCTTCGGCTCGACGAAGAACACCTTCGCCTTCGCCGCCGGCGCGGCCTTCTTCATCGCCTGCGCGCTGGCAAGAACACCGAGCCCGGCGATCATCACGAGAACCGGGAGCACGAGCTTGCGGATTTTCATAAACACGATCTCCTTTTCGCCGTCATTCTAGCCGAACGCCGGCCGACTCCCGCGAGAACAGGCGCGTCATCAGGAGCAACCGGCCAAACCACCGGCGCTGCGGCTTGAGACGGCCGGTAGCCGGTTCCAGCGTCAACACGCGATCGGCCACGACCCTGGCGAACGCCTCGTCCGCCGATACCGCGACCAGCGCGATCCGTCGGGCGGTGGCCACGCCAGCAAGCATGGCGCCCACAGCGACGACCTCTTCGCGGGCCAGCCGCGCGCTGGCGTGCTCGAGCAGGACGATCGCCGGATCGAGGGCAATCGCGCGACCAAGCCGCACGCGGAGCCATCCGGCGGCATCGAGCTCCGCCACCGGCCGTTCCCACGAGGCTTCGGGCAACCCGACTTCACGCGCCAGCATCTCCGCGCGCTCGCGCACCGAGGCGGGCGGCGGTTCAATCTCGAGCGTGAACGGCATCGCCAGATTCTGGATGACCGTCAACGCATCCAGAAGCACGGCGCGCTCGCTGACGATCCCGAACCGATCGACGGTCGTCAGCCACTCGTCCGGGTTGTCGATCGACCTGGTCGCGCGGCCGAACAGACGGATCTCGCCCGCGTCGGGCAGCGTCGCGCCGGTCGCGAGGTTCACGAACGTCTCCGCCGACGGCTGATCGAACCCGAGCAGCGCCACGCGATCTCCGGCGGCTACATCCAGCTCCGCGATCCGCAGCGGGCGCAGGCCGCCATACGCCTTGGAGACGCCGGCGAATTCGAGCACGGCCGCCGTCACGACTGGATCTGTCGGTTGACCTCGTCGACGATGCGGCTGGACGCGGTAAGAGCGGCGATTTCGATCTTCACGGCCGCGAGGTTCAGGACAATCGCGCCGTACGCGATGGTCGCGTGCACCATCGGCGGCAGCACGCCCGTGTCGACGCTGGCGCCGATGATCGCGGTCACCATCG
This sequence comes from uncultured Acidobacteriota bacterium, assembly GCA_963794305.1. Lineage (GTDB taxonomy): Bacteria > Acidobacteriota > Vicinamibacteria > Vicinamibacterales > CAVVIG01 > CAVQFC01. The sequence goes on from CAWCDQ010000002.1 coordinate 34,467, forward strand.
TGATCGCCATCGCGAAGGTGCCGATGGAGAACACCGGCTTGCGCGCGGCGGCGATCCGCTGGTAGTAATCGCCGGTCACGTGGTGCTCCGCCATCGCGTCCTTCACCGATTTTCCCTTGCCGATGAGATAGAACATCATCATCGAGTGGGCAAACAGCGTGATGAGCGTGGAGAAGATGCCGTACGAGATGTGACGCGAGATGTCGGTGCCGCGCAGACCGAACACCGCGGTTGTCACGAGTCCGATCACGCCGAGGAAGACGCCAGTCAGAAGGGCTTGAGCCAAGAGAACGTTGCTGAATTATGTCACCTTCGCCGTTCATCAGCCAATGGGCCGAGAGGATTGCGCGCGAGCGCGGACGGAGTCTGCGCGCCCTCGACGTCGCGATGGGCAACGGCCGCAATGCCGTGGTGCTGGCGCACGCGGGCTTCCTGACCTTCGGCGTGGACATCAGTCTCGACGCCGTGCGCGAGGCGAGGTCCGCCGCACTGGCCGAAGGCGTACGCATCGACGGCTGGTGCGCCGATCTCACGCGCTATCCGCTGCCACGCGGCCGGTTCGATCTGGTGGTCGTCTGCCGCTATCTCCAGCGCGATCTGTTTCCTGCGCTGCGCGACGCCGTCGTGCCCGGGCGGAATCGTGCTCTACGAGACGTTCACCACGAGGCAGCGGGAATTGGGACGGCGGCCGACGTCACCTGATCACCTGCTCGAACCGGGTGAGCTGCGAGAGCGGTTCGACGGTTTCGACCGGCTGTTTTATGAGGAAGTCGCGGCGCCCGACGCCGTGGCCCGGATCGCGGCGCGCGCGCGGAGCTGATCGAAAGCGTCTTCTGGCAGGCTCACGGCCCCTGGATGCGGCGAGCCATGCGATTCGTCGCCGTGGAAATCGGATCCGCCGGATACGCACAGTCCGAGACGAGAGGCCAGGGAACGATAGGCGCGACGCTGCATCTCGTCGTGGCTCGTGTGATACGCCTCGATCGCGTCGAGGCCCGACGCGGCGAAGCCGGCGATCCACTCGTCGCGGCGCAGCAGCCCGGGATGCGCCAGCGACGCGACGCCGCCGGCGGCGTGAATCTGCTCGAACACCGTTTGCGGCGACGCGCCCTCGCGAGCGACGAATCCCGGACGTCCGCGGGACAGCCACAGGTCGAACGCCTCGTTCGTCGTCTTCACGTGACCGGCGTCGACGAGCGCGCGGGCAATCGCCGGACGCCCAATCGACTTGCCCGGGCGATCGATGACGGGTTGAAGGATCGCGCCGGCGTCCAGCGGCATGCCGAGCTCCTGGAGCTGCGCGACCATCCGGCCGACGCGATCGATCCGGCGCTGACGCTGCTCCGCGAGAAACCGATGCAGGCCCGGCGCGCCGGGATCGATGAAGTATCCGAGCACGTGCACGTCCGACTCGTCGCAGACGGCGGTGATCTCGATGCCGGTGACGAAGGTGATGCCGGCCTCGGCGCACGATGCGCCGGCGGCTTCGCAGGCGTCGACCGTGTCGTGGTCGGTGACGCTCAGCACGGTGACGCCCGCCGCGGAGGCGCGCGCGACCAGCTCTGACGGGCTGCAGCGGCCGTCCGAGGCGGTCGTGTGCGTGTGCAGGTCGATCATCGGGATCGCCCGGCGCGGCGCGCCGTAGCGGCCCGCGCGGGCTTTCTGGCTTCGCGCTCGCGCAGCGCACGGTATTCACGCAGCAACAGGTCCAGGTGCGCGCGCTCCTCTTCGGCGAATTCCAGGAAGACCTGCTTTCCCTCGGAGTCCTCGAACCGCTCGCCGTACTTCTTGAAAAACAAGTGCGAGCCGCGCTCGCACTTGATGCCGATGAGCAGCGCTTCCTGATCGTTCACGCCCTGGCGCAGCTGCTTGGCGCCTTCGGCGAACAACCCGCTCGCGGCACCCTTGAAGAAGAGGAACGTGGGCCTCGCCTCGAGCTCGGGATCGCCGGCAATCAGCTCCCGGTAGCGCTTCTCGAGCGTGCCGAGATGCTCGCCCTCCTCGGCGGCCAGCTTCTGGAACACCGAGCGCCCGCGCGGATCCTTGGTGAGCCCGGCGGCTCGCGTGTAGAACTCGAGTCCACTGCGTTCCGTCGCGATCGCCATGCGCAACGCATCGCGCGCGAATACCTGCTCCGTCGTCGAGCCGTCAACGGCGGGGATCTGCCGACCCGGTACTGCACTGCTCGCAGATGCCGTGGATCTGGACGGTGGCCTGCGTGGTCTGGAAATTCCGCGCCGTCGCGATCTCTTCGAGCAGCGCCTCGACGTCCGAGCTCAGAAATTCCGACGAGGAATGACAGTTCGTGCAGATCAGGTGAAAGTGGCGCGGATGGCGGTAGGACGGCTCGAACCGCGACCGTCCCTCGCCGAAGTCCACCTTGCGCGCGATGCCGGCCCCGACCATCCATTGGAGCGTCCGGTAGACCGTGGCGCGTCCGATGCCCGCGGCTTCGCGGCGAACCAGATCGAAGAGATCGTCCGCGCTGACATGGCCTTCCTGGCGCAGAAAGACCTGCAGAATGCGATCGCGTTTTGAAGAGCGTTTGCTCCCCGCGGGACGCAGAGAGGCGAGATCGGGAAGGGTGCGATCCATTCGGTGAGTTAGTGTATTGGTGAATTGGCGAATGCACTCACCAATTCACCAAATCACCAACTCCCCAATTCTGGTTTAGTCGACCGAGAAGCTCGAGCCGCAACCGCAGGTGGACGTCGCCTGGGGATTCTTGATGGTGAACCCGCCGCCGGTGATCGTGTCCACGAAGTCGACCTCGGCGCCGGTGAGGTACCGGATGCTGATCGGATCCACGAACAGCTTCACGCCGTGCGATTCGAACACCTGATCGCCCGAGCCCTGGCCGTTTTCCTCGATCATCAGCCCGTATTGGAATCCCGAGCAGCCGCCACCCTGGACGAACACGCGGAGCCCGCTATTGGTCTTGTTTTCTTCGGCAAGCAGCTCGTTGATCTTCGATGCCGCCGTTTCGGAAACATTAATCATGCGCTCATTATACCAAGATCGCGGTTGGTATACTGCGAGGCTGGCCCATGGCGTATGTGACGATTCAGGCGCTTTCCCGAGAAAATCTGCTCGATTCGGCCCGGCAGCGATGGCAGGTCATCCGGGACGCGCGTCCCGACCTGGAGCCGGCGCTGGCGCTCCAGGGCGAGCTCCTGACGCGCCTCATCGATCTCGCCGCGGCGCTCGCCAAAGGGCGCCTGCCGCGCCTGTCGCTCCCGCCGAAGTATCTGGCCGCCAAGCTCACCCGCGGCGTGCCGGCCCTGGCGGGTGAACCGATACCGCTGCCCGTCCCCGTGCTCACACCGACCCTGTTCCAGCTCTGCGACGCGCTCGCCAGCGGCGGCGCCGGCGACGCCGCGACGCACATCCGCGAGTGGATGGACAGCGGCCGGCTCGAGGCGGCCTCGCTCCTGACCGCCTCGCTGCATCGCGATCAGGCGGCGCTCCGGACAGGCGCCGTGCACCGGGGCCTGTCGCCCGACTTGATGTGGCTCGTGGCCGAGCTTGCCGTCAGCCCCTTCGCGCACGCGCTGCAGCAGATGCTGTTCGGCAGCATCGAGGCCGGCGATCTGCGTGATGCGCTGGACGCGTGGAACCACGGCTACTGCCCGGCGTGCGGTTCATGGCCGGCCGTCGGCGAAGTGGCAGCCGGTCATCGCACGCTTCGATGCTCGTTCTGTTCCTGCGCCTGGGAGCTGTCGACGTACGCGTGCATCTACTGCGAGGAAAGCGGCGACGCCTTCGTGACGGCGGCGCCGGACGCCGAGCGGAAGGATCGGCGCATCGAGGTCTGTTCCACCTGCGGCGGCTATTTGAAAACGCTCGACGTCCCCGGCCTGTCGCCGTTTCCGCTGCTGTCAATCTCGGACATCGAGACGACGGACCTCGACGTGGCGGCGATGGAGCACCGCTACGCGAGGCCGCCGCTGAAGAACTTCACCAAGAAACCCTGACGAACACGCGACCACGAACCGGAAGGAACCGCAGAGTACGCAGAGGGCGCTGAGAAAATTCTCTGCGCGCTTTGCGGTCTCCGCGGTTTTTTCTGGACGTCCTCGAATGTTTCTCTTACACGGTCACACGCGCGGCGCGGCGGGCGTCGGTCACGTGGCTGCGATGGTTCATCTGGTGCAGCGCGAGCGCGAGGAAGCTCTTTCCGTAGGTCGCGAACAAGTGCTCGAGGCCCTTGGGCGGCGCCACCGACGGCTTGTCGAAATCCGACTCGCTCAGCCCATCCAGCAACTGGAGATTGCGCTCGCGCATTTGCGCGTACCTCTCCCGGACTTCCGCGAACGGCGGATACGCTGCGGGATCGCTGACCGGTTCCGTACCTTGACCGAAATACTTCGCCCAGTCGGCCGCCGCATTCGGCTCGCCAAAGAGCGCCGCCGGAATCATCCCCTCGACGAACGCCAGGTGACCGAGGACCCAGAGCGGGTGGCATCCGCCATTCGGTGTCGGAAACGTCGTCGGCGCGCTGCTCATCTCGTCGATCACGCCCAGCACCGCTCCATTGGAAGCGGCGAGCGCGAACTTGATTGCGTCTTTCGTCTGCATGTTCTCTCCTCCGCCCTGTATTACGGCTCGCCGCCGGCCAGGGATACGTCGAAGGAGGTCGCCGCCGGAATCATCCACGGACAGTGCAGGTAGTCGCGGACGCCGACCACACGCTGATCGACGATGCTGAGACGAACCAGTGAATGCGGCGTCCAGCCGGCCGCGTCGCGGTGCAGCATGACGATCGCCGGATCGCCGTCGACGACGCCGAGCGCCGTCCGCCACTCGATGGTGAGCCGGTCGTATCGGCTGAAGTACGGCGAATCCGTCAGGCGTCCAGAGAAGCGGTCCGCGACCTCGAGGCGCGCGTCGGCGCTGATCAATTCGCGCAGCCCATCCCAGTCGCGCCGGTTGAACCGCTCCACGTACAAGTGGAGCAGCCGCGACAGCTCGACACTCGACGGTGCCGGCGGCTCGGGCCTCGGCGCGAGCTTCGATCGGCCGCGGTTGAGCGCGGCCTTCACGCCGCCGACCGTGGAGTCGACGAGCTCGGCGATTTCCTCGAGCGAGTAGTCGAACACGTCTTTCAGCAGCACGCACGCCCGTTCCTTGGGCGGCAGCGTCAGCACCAGACGTTCCACGGCACGGCCAAGTTCCGGACCCGCCGGATCCGCCGGCAGCACGTGGTCCGGCTCCATCGCCAGCAGCTCCGCCTCCTCGCGGACGCCGCGGCGCCGCAGGAAGTCGACGCAGCGGTTGTGCGCGATTCGGAAGAGCCACGGCGCGAGCGGACGCGAGTCGTCGAACGAGTCCAGTTTGCGGTAGGCCTGAAACAACGACTCCTGGACGATGTCCTCGCCGTCGAGGACCGACCCGGTCATGCGCGAGCAGAAGCGATGCAGGCTGGGTCTGAGCTGGGCGATCGTTTCAAGAAAGGCGAGATACCGGGCCTCGAAGGTCCCGGAGCCTTGCACGCCGGCGGAAGCATCCATATCGATCAATACGCGGCCAGGCGCGCCGAGGATACGTCGGTGATGCCGCGCGTCATGGCTGATGGCTGATGGCTGATGGCTATGGTTGATGGAAGATGTGCGCCGGATGTCCATCCGCCATGAGCCATCAGCCATTAGCCATTCTCATACCACCGAGCGTAGCGAGGTGCGCGCCCGATTCCTGCTCGATGTCCTTGTGCAGGCTGTTGCCGTGCGCGTCCATCGTCACGATCGCCGGGAAGTCCTCGACCTCGAGATGCCACATCGCTTCGGGCGTCCCGAACTCGAGCAACGACACATCGTCTACGCGTTTGATCGCGCGCGCGTAGAACTGTGCCGCGCCGCCGATCGCGTTCAGATAGACCGCGCCGTGCTCCTTCAGTGCCGCCAGCGTCTTTGCGCCCATGCCGCCCTTGCCCATCACCGCTCGCACACCGTAGCGCTTGATGATCTCGCCCTGGTAGGGCTCCTCGCGAATGCTCGTCGTCGGCCCGGCGGCCGTGACGCGCCATCCGCTCGCAACGTCTGCATCCTTCACGACCACCGGCCCGCAGTGGTACAGGACCGAACCGCGGAGATCCGCGGGCGGCTCGTGCTTCATGAGATGCGAGTGGACCGCGTCGCGGCCGGTGAACATGCGGCCCGAGATCATGACGACGTCGCCAACGTGGAGCGCCCGGATGTCGGCGTCGCTCAGTGGTGCGCGCAGCGCGACTTCCTTGCCCGTGCGCGCGAACCCGGCCTGGTCGAGCATCGGGATGATTGGATGCGACGGATCGCGATAGAGCCACTTCTCAATCGCGCCGCTGGCCGCGCTCATCTCGATGCCGAGCCGCCGGAACGCCCAGCAGTCGTATGCGACCGACACGAAGAAGCTGGCCGGGAGACGGTTGAGCGCGCCAATCTTGCAGCCGATCAACGTCACCTTTCCGCCGAATCCCATCGTGCCGATCTCGAGATCGTTCACCGTCGACATGATCGACGCCTCGAGCTCCGCCAGACGCGGATCCGGATTGATGTCGTCCAGCGTTCGGAACAGCTGTTCCTTCGCGTGCGTGTAGCCTGACGTGCGGTCGCCGCCGACGCAGACGCCGACCGCGCCCGGCGCGCAGCCCTTGCCCTGCGCGTTCCAGACCGCGTGCAGAATGCATTTCCTCACGCCGTCCAGCGTGCGATCCGCGCGTCCAAGGTGCGGAAGCTCCACGGGCAGCGCGTACTGCGCGTTCGTGTTCTCGCAGCCGCCGCCCTTCAGGATCAACTTGATTTCGATCGCGTCGCGTTCCCATTGATCGAAATGGATGATCGGCGTGCCCGGCCCGAGGTTGTCGCCCGAGTTCTTGCCCGTGATGGAGTCGACGGAATTCGGCCGCAGCTTGCCCCGGCGGGTCGCTTCGGCGACCGCCTCGCGAATCTGCCGCCGCATCCAGATCTGATCGGCGCCGACCGGCGTCTTCACTTCAAACGTCGGCATGCCCGTGTCCTGGCAGATCGCGCCTTCGTTGTCGACCGCCAGATCGATGTTCTGCGCGATGATCGTCAGCGCCTGGGAGGATCGAGTCGCCGGCGGTTCGGCGACGAGCGCGTGTTTCATCGCGGCACGCACGTCGGGCGGCAGGTCGGTGGACGTGCGCACGATGAGCTGGAGGACGCTGTCGAAGAATGAGGGCAACATATCCGCTGAGTATACTTAGAGTGCATAGCAGAATTGGTCGCCGTAGGGGCCGACCAATGTGTCGGCCCCGGGCGGACACGCGGGTCCGCCTCTACAACGCCAACTCTGCAACGCCCTCTAAGGGCTGAGGGCTGATCGCGGATGGCTAAGGGCTTTCGGAGCGAAACCGATCCGTTGGGCGCGCTCGAGGTTCCCGACGCTGCCTACTACGGCGTGCAGACCGCGCGCGCGGTGGAGAACTTTCCCATCAGCGGCCTTCGCGCTCCCGACGATCTCGTCGTCGCGACAATCCTCATCAAGAAAGCCGCAGCGGAAACCAACGCCGCGCTGGGACGTCTCGAGCCCGACATCGCGGCCGCCATCCGCGCGGCTGCCGACGAGATCCTCGCCGGCGGCCTCCGCGATCAGTTCGTCGTCGACGTGTATCAGGCGGGCGCGGGCACGTCGCACAACATGAACGCCAACGAGGTGCTGGCCAACCGCGCCGGCGAGATCCTCGGTGAACCCAGGGGCACGTACAAACGCGTTCACCCGAACGATCACGTCAACATGGGCCAGTCGACCAACGACGTCTATCCGACGGCCACGCGTCTCGCGCTGCTGCTCGGCGAGGCGCCGCTTGTCGCGGCAGCGGAAGCCGTTGCCGTGAGCCTGGCGCGCAAGGCGGACGAATTCGCGCACGTGCTGAAGACCGGCCGCACGCACCTGCAGGACGCCGTGCCGATCACGCTCGGCCAGGAGTTCAGCGGCTACGCCGCGTGCGTCCGCCGCGGCGCCGGCGATCTCTCTGCCGCATCGGCGCAGCTGCGCGAGCTGAATATCGGGGCGACGGCCGTGGGCACGGGCCTCAACGCCGGCGACGAGTACCGGCGCTCGATGATCGCGAATCTCTCCCGCTACACGAACCTGCCGCTGCAGCCCGCGGTCAACCTGTTCCGGGTGACGCAGAGCATGGGCGACGTGCTGGCGTACTCGGGTGCGATGCGACGTCTCGCGGTGGAAGTCTCGAAGATTGCGAGCGACCTGCGGCTGCTCAGCATGGGACCGCGTGCGGGGCTCTCGGAAATCGCGCTGCCGGCCGTGCAGCCCGGCTCGTCGATCATGCCGGGCAAGGTCAACCCGTCGGTGCCGGAAATGGTGAACCAGGTCTGCTTCCAGGTGATGGGATGCGACACGACGGTGGCCATCGCGGCCGAGGCCGGTCAGCTCGAGCTCAACGTGATGATGCCGGTCATCGCGTGGAACGCGCTGCACGCGTCCCGGATCCTGCGCGAGGCGCTGAAGGTGTTCCGTCTGCGCTGCGTTGACGGGATCGCGAGCGACGAGGCGCGTGCGCGCGAGCTGCTCGATCGCAGCACGGCCGCCGCCACTGCGCTCAGCCCGTATCTTGGCTACGCGACGACGGCGGACATCGCGAAGGAATCGGTGAAGAGCGGCAAGTCGATCCGCGCCATCGTGCTGGAACGCGGCCTGCTCGACGAGGCGCGGCTGAACGAGATCCTGTCGGTGGAGTCCATGACTCGGGGCGGAATCGTCGGAGAACAGGGGACAGGAAAGGCTGGAGGGGCGGGAAGGGCGGGACAGGCAGGAGGGGACGGGAGAGGCCGGAGGAGGCAAGAAATGAAAGCGCTGATCGGGACCATCGCGCTGCTGCTTTCCCATCCTGCCGTTCCCGCCCATCCTGCCTTTCCCGCCCTTCCCTGCCGCCTTCCCGCCCTCCTCCCCTCCCGCCCGTCCTGTCCTTTCCGCCCAGCCTGCGCCCGCCCAGTCCACGAAACCGAAAACGAGACTGTTCGGCACGCAGGACCTCGGCCTGCTCGAGGCGCCCGATCGGGAGCAGTGGCAGAAACCGGATCAGATCATGGACGCGCTCGGCGTCGCCGAAGGGTCCAAGGTTGCCGAGCTCGGCGCGGCCGGCGGATGGTTCACGCTCCAGCTCGCCGAGCGTGTCGGCCCCAACGGGCGCGTGTACGCGGAAGACATCCAGCGCGCCATGCTCGACGGGATCCGACGGCGCATGCTCGCGGAGAACCTGACGAACGTCACGACGGTGCTCGGCACGGTGAGCGATCCGCACCTGCCGGCGGGGCTCGATGCCGCGCTGATCTCCGATGCGTTCCACGAGATGGACGATTCCGAAGATCGACAGCAGGTGGTGACGCTGCTTCGCAATGTGGCGCTGTCGCTCAAGCCGCAGGGACGGCTCGGGATTGTCGATTGGACACCGGGCAAGGGCGGTCCCGGACCAGACGCAAAGAACCGCGTCGATCCGGACAGGGTGATCCAGGCCGCGAAGGCCGCGGGAATGCAGTTGATCACGCGGGAGGACTTCCCGCCGTTCGTCTACCTGCTCGTGTTCGGACGCGCTAGCGCGAAGCCGACCCCGTGATCCGCCAGAGCGCCGGCATCACCGCGGCGGCGACCAGCAGCTTCAACAGATCCGGCACGATGAACGGCACGAAACCGGCGGCGAGCGCGCCGGACAGACCGATCGACGGTTTCGACGCGATCGTCAACCAGAGAACACCGCCGGCAAACACAATCGCCAGCCCGCACATCATCGACACGACCGCCGTGAAGTACCGTCGATCGAATCCACGCTCGGCAAGCCAGCCGGCGGCGAACGCGGCGAATGGATAGGCCATCAGATAACCGCCGGTGGGCCCGAGCAGCCGGGCGGCGCCTTGCGGCAGAAGCGGCGAGGCGGCGAACACCGGGACGCCGGCAAATCCGAGCGCAAGGTAGAGGATCTGGCTCGACAGACCCAGCCGCGGGCCGAGCGCGGCCGCGCCAAGGAGCACGACCATCGGCTGGAACGTGAACGGCACGGGCGTGAATGGCAGCGGAATGCTGATCTGGGCCGCGACCGCCGTGAGAACCGTCACGAACAGGACCGCGCCGATCTGTTCGGCCAGCCTGAAGCGATCGTCCGCGCGGGTCGTCACTGTGTCGAGGAATGTGCGGTACATGAACGCGGATCTTAGCGTATGCATACAGCGCTGACAATTGCGGGTAGCGACTCCAGCGGCGGAGCTGGCATCCAGGCGGACCTGAAGACGTTTGCGGCGTTCGGGCTCTATGGCGCCTGCGCGATCACCGCCGTGACGGCGCAGAGCACGAAGGGCATCGAGGCAACGCTCGCCTTGCCTGCCGACCTGGTGACGGCGCAGATCGAAGCCGTCGCGGGCGACCTGCCCATCCGCGCCACGAAGGTCGGGATGCTCGCCAACGCGGCGATTGTCGAAGCGGTGGCGGCCGCGATTGCCGAACTCGATCTTCCGCTGGTCGTCGTCGATCCGGTGCTGGTCTCGTCGAGCGGCGACGCGCTGCTCGACGAGGACGGCGTCCGCGCGCTGTGTGCCGAGCTGCTGCCTCGCGCACGCGTGGTGACGCCCAATATTCTCGAGGCCCAGGTGCTCAGCGGGACGCGTATCGAGCGGCCCGAGGATGTGCGCGAGGCGGCGCGGCGGATTCACGGCCTGGGCGCTGCAGCAGTGATCATCACCGGCGGTCACGGACCGGCGGGCGATCACGTGGTCGACCTTGCTGTTCGACGGGCACGTGTTCTCGGAACTCCGCGTTCCACGCGTGGCGTCGCGCCACACTCACGGGACCGGGTGCACGTACGCGTCGGCTGTCGCCGCCGGTCTGGCCCTCGACCAGCCGCTCCAGGATGCCGCGGCGCGGGCGCAGGAATACGTCGCCGGTGCGATCCGCCATGCTCCGGGCATCGGTCACGGGCGCGGACCGCTCGATCACTTCTGGGAGCGGCGGTCCGGGTGAGACTGCAACGAGGTCCGGCTAAAGCCGGACACTACCGGAGCATTGGACGGCCCGCGAAGGCGACGTCGGTAGTGTCCGGCTTGAGCCGGACCCTTGGCCGGACCTTGGCCGGACCTCGTATACTGAACCTGTGCCGTCGCTTCTCGCCATCGGGACCGAGCCGCTCGTGCTCGAGCAGGTCGCACTGGCGGTCGCGGCGGGCGCCGACGCCGGCCGCGACGGCGCGGTGGTGACGTTTCTCGGCCTGGTGCGCAACCACAACCTCGGCCGAAGCGTCCGATATCTGGAGTACGAAGCGTACGAACCGCTCGCGCTGAAGAGCTTCGAGCGAATAGCAGCCGAAATCGGTGAGCGATGGCCGAACGCCCGGCTGGCGTTGCACCACAGAATCGGCCGCCTGGAAGCGGGCGAAGCCAGCGTCGCCATCGCCACCCGTTCGCCGCATCGGGGCGACGCCTACGCCGCGTGCCGGTACGCGATCGAGCGCGTCAAGCAGATCGCGCCGATCTGGAAGCACGAGTTCTTCGACGGCGGCGACGTCTGGATCGAGGGGGCCACGGCGAACCCGGACGACCGTCAGGCGCGCGAGGAAGCGGAGCGGATCGCGTGCGCGTAACCGTGCGGCTGTTTGCGCGCCTGCGTGACGTCGCCGGCGCGTCGGAGCTGGCCCGCGACCTCCCGCCGGGCGCCACGATCGGCGATGTCTGGCGAGAGCTCGCGCGCGAGTTCCCGGAGTTTGCCGGCTACGAGCGTTCGATCTCGAGCGCGATCAACGCCGACTACGCGCGCATGGATCAGGTGATCGGCGAAGGCGACGAAATCGCGTTCCTGCCGCCGGTCTCGGGGGGATAACGAGGTTCGAGGTTCGACGTTCGCGTTCGAGGTTCCTCGAACGACGAACTGTAGAACGCTAGAACGCCGAACGTCAGCGAAGAGGTTATGTTCGATAAGTTAGCCACAGAAGAACAACGCTACGAAGAGCTGATGCGGCTGCTCGGCACGAGCGCAGTGCAGAGCGAGCCGGCGGAGTACCGGAAGCACGCCAAGGCACTGGCCGAAGTCGAGCCGCTCATTCAGCGCTTCCGCGAGTACAAGGCGCTCGTCCGCGACATCGCCGAGACCGAGGAGCTGGCCGCGGCCGGCGACCCGGACATGCGCGATCTCGCCCGGGAGGAACTGAAGTCGCTGATCGCCCGCCGCGACGACCTGGTCGGCGAAATGAAGATCCTCCTCATCCCGAAGGATCCGAACGACGAGAAGAACGTCATGCTCGAAATCCGCGCGGGTACCGGCGGCGACGAGGCGGCGCTCTTCGCCGCGGAGCTGTTCCGGATGTACAGCATGTACGCCGAGCGTCACGGCTGGCGTCTCGAAGTGATGTCGAGCAGCGATACCGGCGTGGGCGGCCTGAAAGAAGTGATTGCGATGATCGAGGGGCGCGGCGCCTACAGCAAGCTGAAGTACGAAAGCGGCGTGCACCGCGTGCAGCGCGTGCCCGCCACCGAGGCGAGCGGGCGCATTCACACGTCCACGGTCACCGTCGCCGTCCTCCCGGAGGCCGAGGAGGTCGACGTCCAGATCAACGAAAAAGACCTGCGCATCGACACGTTCTGCTCGAGCGGGCCGGGCGGCCAGAGCGTCAACACGACCTATTCCGCCGTCCGCATCACGCACCTCCCGAGCGGCGTCGTCGTGTCGCAGCAGGACGAAAAGTCGCAGATCAAGAACCGCGCGAAAGCGATGAAGGTGCTGCGCGCACGCCTCTACGAGATCGAGCAGCGGAAGCAGCAGGATGCGATCGCCAAGGATCGGCGCAGCCAGGTCGGTACGGGCGAGCGGTCGGAGAAGATCCGGACGTACAACTTCCGCGACAACCGCATCACCGATCACCGCGTGCATTTCACGACGCACCGGCTGGCCGAGGTGCTGAACGGCGACCTCTCGGAGCTGCTCGACAACGTGATCACGCACTACCAGTCTGAAAAGCTCAAGGACGCGACGGCGGTCTCGTGACCATCCATACCCATGTCTCGGCGGCGCGGCAGCGGCTGCGCGAGGCCGGTATTACGCCGACCGAGTCGGATCTGGATGCGAGGCTGCTCGCCCAGCATGTCCTCGGCTGGACGACGGAGCGCTTTCTCACCGACGCGCGTGAGCCGGTGCCCGAAGGATTCACACCGCGATACGACGCGCTCGTTGCGCGACGCGTGACCCGCGAACCGCTGGCCTACATCGTCGGCGTCCGCGAGTTCTGGGGGCTCGAGCTCGAGGTGACGCCCGACGTGCTGATTCCTCGTCCGGCGACGGAGCTGATTGTCGAAGCGATGCAGGAGCTGTTTCCGGATCGCGCCGTGCCGCTGCGGATTGCCGATGTCTGCACCGGCTGCGGTTGCGTCGCGGTGGCGATCGCGTACGAGCGGCCGTCGGTCCTCGTCCGCGCCACGGACATCTCGCGCCCCGCGCTCGAGGTGGCAACCCGCAACGCCGCACGCCATGGCGTGAGCGATCGCATCATCTTCACGCACGGCGATCTGGTGGACGGCATCGGCGACGCGTTCGACGCGATCGTCGCGAACCCGCCGTATGTGGTCGAGCGGGCGCGGGCGGCGCTGCAACCCGAGGTGCGCGATCACGAGCCGTCGCTGGCGCTGTTTGGAGGGGCCGACGGTCTGGCGCTGGTCGCACGCCTGATCTCGGACGCGCCCGAACGCCTGCGCCCGGGCGGCTATCTGATCTTCGAGTTCGGCCTGGGTCAGGACCTCGAGGTCGAGCATCTGATCGAGGCGTCGCCCGACCTGAGGCTGGTCGGCTTGCGGCGCGATCTGCAGGGCATTGCAAGGACGGCCGTCGCGCGGCGATCCTAGACGCTGTTCTCGTCCGACACGAACCAGAAGGAACCGCGGAGACCGCAAAGAACGCTGAGAAAATCGTCTTCTGCGGTCTCTGCGTGCTCGGCGGTTTCTTCCGGTTCGTTGCGGCCTTATGGAGAGTTTTGGTGTCCAACTGCCTCTTCTGCAAGATCATCGCGCGCGAGATTCCGGCGTCGATCGTCTACGAGGACGATCGTGTGCTCGCGTTCAACGACATCAACCCGCAGGGACCCACGCACGTGCTCGTCGTGCCGAAGCGTCACATCGCGACGCTGAACGACCTCGCCGAGGGGGACGACCCGATCGTCGGCGAGCTGGTCCGCCGCGCGGCCGCCATCGCGAAAGAACGCGGGATAGACGCCGGCGGCTTCAGAACCGTGTTCAATACGAACCGCGATGCCGGTCAGACGGTCTTCCACATCCACCTGCACCTCATCGGCGGCCGCGGCCTCGCCTGGCCCCCCGGCTAACGCGTTCTATTTCGAAGTAGTGCGGACCTTCAGGTCCGCCGTGTCGGGCAGGCCTGAAGGCCTGCACTACACCCGATGCGATTCAGAGACCCGGCTGCTAACCGACCCCGCGACCGGCCCGTCTACTTTGTCTACGTAGCCCTCACTCGACCGGCGCGATCGCCGATGCCCTGTACTTGAGGAGCCAGGCCTTGCAACTCGATCTGCTGTTCCGCGATCTCGCTTTCGCCGGCCGAAACGCATTCCGCCGCCCGGGGTTCACGTTCCTCGTCGCGATGACCCTGGCGCTGGGGATCGGCGTCAACAGCGCCGTCTTCGCGCTGCTCGACGGCGTCCTCCTGCGGCCGCTGCCGTATCGCGACCCGTCGCGCCTCGTGTTCCTCTGGCAGACGTTCCTCACGCAGAACGTTCTCGAGCTCGAACCGACGGCGTTCGACTATCAGGCGTGGCACGAGCTCCGCTCGGTGTCGGAACTGGCGATGGTCAGGACCGACACGTTCACGCTGACGGGCGACGACAACCCGGAGCGCGTCAGGGGTTCGAGGGTCACTGCCTCGCTCATGCCGCTGCTCGGCATCTCGCCGCGGCTCGGACGCAACTTCACGCCAGCCGAAGATCTCGACGGCACCGCCGGCGTCGCGATCCTGAGCGACGGCCTCTGGCGCCGCCGCTATGGCGCCGACGAACGCGTGCTCGGGCGCACGATTCAGATCGATGGCGAGTCGCGCACGGTCGTCGGCGTGATGCCGCGCGGCGCGGCCCTCCCCGGACCGCTGGCGGGCGACGACGACCTCTGGATGCCGGCGCGGCTGACGCCGGCCGACCGCGTCACCGAGGTCTATCACAGCCAGAAGATCCTCGGCCGGCTCGCAGACGGTGTGACGCTGGCGCAGGCGTCGAGCGAGCTCGAAACCCTCGCCGCGCGATTGGCCGCCGAACGGCAGTCGCATCGCGAGCTGGGCGGGCGCGTCGTGCCGATCACCGAGCAGACCGTGCGATCGATCAGGCCGACGCTGCTGCTCATCGCCGGCTGTGTCGCGCTCCTGCTGCTGGTGGCCAGCGCGAATGCGGCGACACTGCTGCTGGCGCGAGCGTCCAGCCGCCGCCACGAGCTGGCCGTGCGAACCGCACTCGGCGCGACGCGGGGCCGGTTGATGTCGCTCGCCTTCGCCGAATCGCTGGTGTTCGCGTCCCTCGGCGGGTTGGCCGGCTTGTTCCTCGGCGGTTGGGCGCTGCGCGCGGTGTTGCCGCTGTTTGCCGGTTCGCTGCCTGCGGCGATTCCCGTCGACATCGACTCCCGTGCGGCGCTGTTCACCGCGGCGGTGTCCGTGCTTCTCGCCTTGTTGTTCGGCGGTGTCGTCGCCGCGCATCGACCCGGCGGGCGCCTCGTCGATGCGCTCAAAACGTCGGGGCGGACGATGGCCGGCTCCGCGGGCCGCGCGCGCAATGCGCTCGTCGTCGTACAGGTGGCGCTCGCCGTGGTCCTGCTGTCGGCAGCCGGCCTCATGATGAACAGCGTGATCAAACTGTCACACGTTCGTCCGGGATTCGACGCCGATCACCTGCTGACCTTCAGAATCGCGCTGAGCGGCGCGAACTACACCGCCGCCCCTTCACGGCTCACGTTCGTATCGGAACTGCTCGAGCGCCTGCGGGCGACGCCCGGCGTGAAGCAGGTGGCGCTCTCGTCGATCATTCCCTTCGGCGGCCAGCGCGGCGCGAACGGCTTCGAGATCGAGGGACGTCCGGCGGCGCCAGGGCAGACGCGAATCGCGGATCAGCGTCACGTCTCGCCGGACTACTTCAAGACGATGAACATTCCGATCGTCCAGGGTCGCGGGTTTCAGGCGACCGACGATCGTCTCGGCGAGCCGGTCGTGATCATCAACCGGGCGCTGGCCAACCGCTTCTGGCCAAACGAGAATCCCATCGATCGCAGAGTCCGCACGTCGGCCGGTTTCGATTCCGCATCCTGGTTCCGCATCGTCGGAGTCGTGGAGGACGTGCGGCACGTGTCGCTGAGCCGCGATCCGGTGACCGAGATGTACCGTCCGATCGCGCAGACGGCCATGCCGATCTTCACGATGGTCGTGAGAACGGACGGTGAACCTGCAGCGCTCGCGGCGACGGCGCGCGCGACGGTGCAGCGGATCGATCCCGACCTGCCGATCTACGACGTCCGAACGATGGAGGACCGGATTGCCGCATCGTTCGCGCAAACGCGCGGCACGATGCTCCTGCTGCTCGTCACGGCGGCCCTGGCGGCGGCGCTGTCGGGCGTGGCGATCTACGGATCGATCTGGTACGCGGTGAGTCAGCGGATTCCCGAGATCGGCGTGCGCCTGGCGCTCGGCGCCAGCCGGGGATCGGTGTTCGGCAGCGTACTGCGCCGCGCCGTCTCGCTCACCGCACTTGGCGCCGCCATCGGCGTCGGCGCCTCGCTCGCCGGGAGCCGTTTGATCGCGGGCCTGTTGTTCGACACCCGTGCCACCGATCCCACCACGCTGGCAGCCGTCGTCGTGGCCACGATGGGCCTGGCTGTCTTCGCCGGGATTGTTCCAGCGCGACGCGCGATGAGCGTCGACCCGGTGACCGCTCTCAGGGGCGACTAGGAGCGTTTTCAATTCGATGTAGTGCGGACCTTCAGGTCCGCCGTGTGAGCAGGCCTGAAGGCCTGCACTACTTTTCGGAATCGTATTGTTCGCCAGGCCTCAATCCTGCTTGACCAGCAGGTACGTGCCTTTGCGCGATGGGCGGTCCAGGAAAAATTCGACCGCGCGGTAGCCGCGACCGAAATACGTATTGAAGATCTGGCGGGTCGACATGCGCCACGCGAGCGCCACGTTCGGAGCGCGTGAGAGCATGTCGGTGAACCCTGTCGGAATCTCCACGGCCAGGCGCGGGGCATCGAGCGTCAGATCGACGTCGCCGCACTCGAGCCATTCACCGGCGGACACGGCACGGTTGACAAGGCCTGCGTCGGCGATGCTGTGATCGCGAAGCGTCATCGCCGGCCTGACGCCGGCGATCGATGTCTCCCCGGAATCGCGCGCTTCCCGCGCGGCCAGGCGGCGCTCGACGTGCGGCCTCCGAATCCACCAGTCGGCAACGAATCGATCGGTCGGCAGGCCCGCATGAAGCGGACTCGTAGACAGACCATAGATGTTTTCGGCGTACTCCGCGACCACCACGCCGAGCTTCGAGAAGTTGAGATGGGCGTTCAGCGCCTGGAGCGGATCGTAGGTCCATTGCACGAGGTCGAGTCCGGCGCTCAGCGCACGCTCACGCTGGAGAAGCTTCAATTGGTAGCCAACTCCGGCGCTCCGGTGCGAATCGACAACGCCGGCCATATGCGACCACTGCGTCGGCTTCCCATCCTTGATGCCCGGCAGCGAGTAGACGAACCCGACCATCCGATCGCCGTCGAATGCGCCGATGAGGATGCCGCCGCTGTGAACCGACACCGCCAGGATCGAGACCGGGACCACGTCGTCGTACACGGGGCCCCAGATCTGCCGCTCGAGATCGACGACGAGCGCAAATTCCTCGAGGGAAGTGAGATCGCGATAGGTGAGAGAAAGCATCGAGTAATAATAATTGGGTAATCGGGTGATTGATTGAAGGATTGGCAGCCAATCGCCCAATCAATCACCAGATTACCCGATTATCCAATTACCCAATCAAGAGAGCCGGAAGCTCGCGCAGCGATCGGATCACGGGCACACGATGATCCTCGGCAACGGCCGCGGGCGCCGCGCTGTCGCCGCGGTTGAGGAGGACGGCGCGCATGCCTACGCCCAGAGCGCCTTCGACGTCGTGTTTCAAGCTGTCGCCGACCATGACCGCTTCGGCCGCGGGCACGTCGAGCAGCTGCAGCGCGGCCGAGAAGATGCTCGGGTGCGGCTTCATCAGGCCGTGATCCGACGACGACACCGTGGCGCTGATCAGGCCCTGCAGTTCGAAGTGCGACTGGAACGATGCCAGGCACCGATGGGTGTTCGAGATCAGCCCGATCCGCAACCCGTCCTGCGCCAGCTGTCGCAGCACCGCCGGCACGTCGTCGTACAACTCGAAATGCTGGCAGGCGGCCCACTCGCGATAAATCTCCCTCGAGCACTCGTCGATCCGCGGCCCCACGCCCCCCATCCGCTCGATGATGTGGTTCGTGTATGCGATGAAGATTTCCGGATCGTAGACGTCGTCGGGGCTGTTGAGCAAAGGCGCCGCGCTCGCGACACCTGCTTCGAACTTCGAGGCATCCACGTCCATGCCGTAGCGCGCGCAGAACGCCTGATAGCCTTCGCCGCGAAACGTCGGCCCGGGATAGATCAGGGTGAAGTCGACGTCGAAGAGCACCGCCCGGGGCGGCGTCATTGATACGGTCCCGCGATGACCACGGTCGCGCGCTCCGGGCTCAGTGTCTGGCGCGCGGCGGCATTCACTTCGTCCAGCGTGACCGCTTGCAGAAGATCCGGGAGGCGGACGTCGTAGTCGAGGCCGAGGCCGAAGAACTGTCCCACCTGAAGAAAATTCGCGATGGCGGCGTTGGTCTCGAGGGAGCGCGGGATCGATCCGATCAGGTACTGCCGTGATTCGTCGAGCTCCTGCGGCGTCAATCCGTCGCGAAGCAGGCGGACGATCTCCTCGTCGATCGATGCGACGGCTCGATCCACGTTCGCCGGACTGACCCCGGCGCGAATGGCCAGCGGACCCGGTGCGATGTTCGCATCGAGAGAGCTCGACACGTAGTACGCCATCCCCTGCCGTTCGCGGATGCTGTCGCCAAGCCGCCCGCCGATCGCGTACTGGCCGAACGCGACGTTCAGGAGCCAGAGCGCGTAGTACGACGGATCCGTGCGCGTGATGGTGGTGAACCCGTAGGCGATGTCCGCCTGCGCCTTGTTCATCATCGGGATCACGACCCGCCGTCGTTCCCCGGCGGCGATGACCCGCGGCACGCTCAGCGCAGGCAGGCGCCGGCTCGCTCCAACCGCCAAACACCCGCTCGACCGCGTCGCCCGCCTGGGTCGGATCGACGTCGCCGACGATGACCGCCGTCAGCTCGCCTGGAGCAAAGCGGTCGCGGTGCAGCTGCAGCAGCCGCTCGCGCGTGAACTGTTCAACCGCGTCAATCGTCCCCTTCGCCTTGCAGCCGTACGGATGACCGTCGGGGTAGAGGAGGGTCATCAATGCCTCGGACGCTCGGACGGCCGGGTTGTCGTCATCCTGGCGGATCGACGTGATGACCTCGCCCTTTCGGATCGCGATCTCCTCCTCCGGCAGCGACGGCGACATGACGATGTCGCCGAGGAGCGCGAGGACCGGCTCGAAATCCTCTGAAAGGCAGCGGCAGCCGATCGAGAAGAGGTGGCGGGTGACGATGACCGTCAGCGTGATCCCGCGGCTATCCAGTTCCTCCGCGATGTCGGCCGCGGAGCGCGTGGCGGTCCCGCGATCGATGACGCGCGAGAGGAACCACGTCATGCCGGCCATGCCCTCGGGATCGGCAATCGACCCGGCGCGTATCGACAGGCTGATGGCGACGGCCGGCGTCGTGGCGGCCTGTTTCACCAGCAGGGTCACGCCGTTGCCGAGCGTGGTCCGAACGGGGTCCAGGCTCATTTCGGCTCGAACCAGCCGACCGTGCGGTTCGAGGGAGCGAGGATCGCTCGCGCGGCGGCCGCAACCTCATCGACGGTGACGGCAGCAATGCGCCCAGGCGATGCCGTGAACAGATCCACGCTGGCAATCGTCTCGTAGTAGCCGATCTGATGCGCGATGTTGGTGACGCTGTCGTTGTCGAACACGAGGCGCGCGCGCAGCTGAGCCTTCGCCTTCACCAGTTCCGCGTCCGTAATCCCGTCACGTTCGACGTCGGCCAGCGCCTCGAGCAACGCCGCTTCCGCCGACGCCAGCGACGCGCCTTCGTTCACCGTGACCGACAGCGTGTACAGGAACGGATCCTCGGTCGGTGCGAGGCTTCCCGAAACCGACGATGCGAGGCCGCGCTCGACGAGGGCGCGATAGAGCCGCGCACTCCGCTGCGGGGGCGGGACCCTGAAGCTCGACCAGAGATTCAATCCTTTGGCGCCCGTCAGCACGGCGTCGAGAATCAGCAGCGGAAAGAAATTCGGGTCGGTGGCCGACGGCGCGTGATAGCCGACCTTCAGGTACGCGGTCGTCGACTCCTGGCGAATCGTCAGCCGCCGCTCGCCCGTCTGCGGCGGTTCGAGCGTACGCAGGCGCTCGATAGCGGGTCCCGGCTGGATGGCGCCGAAGAAGTGCTCGACGCGGCGCAACGTCGCGTCGGTGTCGACGTCGCCGACGATCACCAGGGCGGCGTTGTTGGGCACGTAGAAGCGGCGGTAGTAGCCGTACAGATCCTCCCGGGTCATCGTCTGGAGATCGGGAAGCCAGCCGATCGTCGGGTGGCGATAGGGATGCGCCTTGAATGCGGTCGCCGTGAGCTCCTGGTCCAACAGCTGATCGGGGTCGTTCTCGCCGCCCTGCAGCTCCGAGATGATGACGGTGCGCTCCGAGTCGCAGTCGTCCGGATGATAGAGACAGCTGGCCATGCGCTCGGACTCGATGAACAGCATCCGGTCGAGCGCGGCGCTCGTCGCGGTCTCCAGATACGTCGTCTGATCGATCCAGGTGTAGCCGTTCCAGGCGCCGCCGTACTTTTCGATGATGCCCTTCACCTGGTCGCGCGGAATGTTCGTCGTGCCCTTGAAATTCATGTGCTCGCACCAGTGCGAGACACCGGTCAGGCCTGGACGCTCGTCTTTCGACCCGACCTTGTACCAGCACCAGACCGACGCCAGCGGCGCCGTATGCTCCTCCTGGATCAGCACCTTCAGACCGTTGTCGAGCCGCGTGGCACGCATCGGATCATTATAGAATCGGAAGATACCCCCATGCCTGAGTGGAAAGACACCGTCAACCTGCCTCGCACCGACTTCCCGATGAAGGCCAATCTGCCGACCAGCGAACCCGACACGCTGGCGCGATGGGCCGCGATGGACCTGTACGGGAAGATTCGGGAGCGCCGCAAGGGGGCGCCGAAGTTCGTGCTCCACGACGGTCCGCCGTACGCCAACGGCAACATTCACATGGGCACGGCGCTGAACAAGATTCTCAAGGAGCTCGTCGTCAAGTCGCGGTCGATGGCCGGCTTCGACGCGCCGTACCTTGTCGGCTACGACTGCCATGGCCTGCCGATCGAACTGAAGGTCGATCGGGAGCTGGGGCCGAAAAAGCGCGAGATGTCGGTCGCCGACTTCTGCCGCGCGTGCCGGGCCTATGCCGAGCGCTACATCGGCACCATGACCGCGCAGTTCCAGCGGCTCGGGATTCTGGGCACGTGGGACGCGCCCTATCTGACGATGAACTTCAAGTATCAGGCGGCGATCGCGCGCGCCTTCGGGAGGTTCGTCGAACAGGGGCTGGTCTACAAGGGCAAGAAGCCGGTTCACTGGTGCATCCACTGCCGGACGGCGCTCGCCGAGGCCGAAGTCGAATACGAGGATCACACGTCGCCCTCGATCTATGTCGAGTTCGCGCTCGCGTCCGAAAGCGACGCCGAGCTCGCCAGGCGGGTTCCGGCACTCGCGGGACGCCAGGTCTCGGTCCTCATCTGGACCACGACACCGTGGACGATTCCCTCGAACCTGGCGATCGCCTTTCACCCGGAGTTCGACTACGCCGCCTACGACGTGGACGGCCGCGCCGTGATCGTGGCCGAAGCGCTCGCGTCGAAGGTGGCCGCGGCCGCCGGCAAGTCGTTCGGCGAGCCGATCGCGCGGATGAAAGGCGCGGAGCTCGAGCACATCCGCTTTCAGCACCCGCTGTACGCACGCACGTCGCTCGGCGTGCTCGGTGACTACGTGACGCTCGAAGCCGGCACGGGCGCGGTCCACACCGCGCCGGGACACGGGGCCGACGACTTCAACACCGGCATGCGGTACGGCCTGGAGATCTACGCGCCGATCGGACCGGCCGGTCATTTTCTCGACACGGTGGAGCTGTTCGGCGGTCAGCGCGTGTTCGATGCGAACCCGAAGGTGGAAGAGGCGCTCAAGGAGCGCGGCCGTTTGTGGCACCGGGAGGCGTTTTCGCACACGTACCCGCACTGCTGGCGCTGCCACAACCCGGTGATCTTCCTGGCGACCTCGCAGTGGTTCATCGCGCTCGATGGGGTCCGGCTGAAGCCGGACACTACCGAAACGGGCGATGCTCCCGGTTCTGGTATTGACGACGGTAGTGTCCGGCTTCAGCCGGACCAGGGTCACACGCTTCGCGAGGCCGCGATCGATGCCATCGATCACAAGGTGCGCTGGATCCCGTCGTGGGGCCACGACCGCATGTACAACATGGTGGCGCACCGGCCCGACTGGTGCATTTCGCGCCAGCGCGTGTGGGGCGTGCCGATTCCCGCGGTCGACTGCACGAAATGCGGCGAGGCCATCACGTCGCCGGCGCTGGTCGCGAAGACGGCGAGCGTGTTCGACCAGTACGGCGCCGACGCCTGGTACGAGCGGCCGACGGAGGAGTTCATCCCCGAGGGGTTGACGTGCGCCTCGTGCGGCGGCACCACCTTCGAGCGCGAGATGAACATCCTCGACGTCTGGTTCGATTCGGGATCGAGCCACGAGGCGGTGCTCTCGGTGAGCCCGGATCTCACGTGGCCCGCCGACATGTACCTCGAGGGCAGCGATCAGCACCGCGGATGGTTTCAGAGCTCGCTCCTGGTGGGGCTCGGCACGCGCGGCCGTCCGCCGTTCAAGCAGATCCTGACGCACGGGTTTCTGATCGACGTCGACGGCAAGAAGATGTCGAAGTCGGTCGGCAACACGATCCTCCCGCAGGACGTGATCAAGGAGAGCGGCGCCGACATCATCCGGCTCTGGACCGCGATGAGCGACTACCGCGAGGAGATCCGCGTCGGGAAGGAGATTCTCGCCCGGGTGTCCGAGGCGTACCGAAAGCTGCGGAACACGCTGCGGTATCTGCTCGCCAACCTGTACGATTTCGATCCGGCGATCGACCTCGTGCCGATCGCGAAGCTGGAAGAAGTGGACCGCTACATCCTCGCGCGCTACGGAGACATCGCGCGGAAGATCCTGCACGACTACGAGGAGTACGAGTACGGGCCGATCTCGCAGGCGCTCACGCAGTTCGCCACGGTGGATCTGAGCGCCTTCTACAACGACATTTCGAAGGACCGTCTCTACACGCTGGCGCCGCGCTCGCGGGAACGGCGATCGGCGCAGACGGCGCTGTACCTGATGGCGGACGGGCTCACACGTCTGCTGGCGCCGATCCTCTCCTTCACGGCCGACGAGCTCTGGCGGCACATGCCGGGCGCGCGGGAGGAATCGGTGCACATGGCGCTGTTTCCCACGGCCGCTGATCTCGAGGCGTTCACCGACACGCCGCTCGTCGAGCGCTGGAACACGCTCCTGGCGCTGCGCGAACGGGTCCTGGCCGAAATCGAGCCGCTGCGCAAGAGCAAGCAGATTGGCAGTTCGCTCCAGGCAAAGGCCGTGATCTCCGCCACGGCGAAGGAATTGCCGCTGCTCGAGCAGTACCTCAAGCAGCTGCCGATGCTGTTCATCGTCTCCGAGGTGGAGCTCCGGCCGGCGCCGACCGACGTCGAGGCCGCGGGCGAAGCCATGCCGCGCGTGGCCATCGAGCGGGCGGGCGGCGTGAAATGCGAGCGCTGCTGGCGCTTCGTGCCGGCGGTTTCGGCCGAGCCTGCCTCGCTGGGACTGTGCGACCGCTGCCAGGACGCGCTGGCCGAGACGGTCCATGGATAACGCGATCGAGGAGGTCGTCCCGAATGAGAAAGCGGCGGCGCGGCCGCCGCAGCGCCTCATCGAGTTCGTCCTGCCGATGGTCATCGTCGCGGTCGATCAGGCGACCAAGGCGATGGTTCGCGCCTCGGTGCCGATTCACGACAGCGTGACGGTGATCCCGGGGTTCTTCAACATCACGCACGCGTTGAACAGCGGCGCGGCGTTCGGGATTCTCGACGGTGCCGATTTTCCGTACAAGACGGTCGTGATTGCCGTCATCGCCACCGCGGCGCTGATCGGCGTGGGGATGTACGCGGCGAGCCTGTCGCACCATCAGCTGATCGCACGCATCGGGCTGGCCCTGATCGTCGGCGGCGCCGCCGGAAATCTGATCGATCGGGTGCTCGCCGGCTCGGTGGTCGACTTCGCCGACTTCTACTGGGGCACCCACCACTTCTGGGCGTTCAACGTCGCCGACTCCGCGATTTCGATCGGCGTCACGATGCTGATTCTCGACATGCTCATCACAGGACCGCATGTATCCAAGACTGTTTGAGCTCGGCCCGATTACCGTCTACACCTACGGCGTGCTGCTGGCGGCGGCGTATCTGCTGGGCCTGAAGCTCGCCATGGTCCGCGCCAAGGCACGGGGACTGGACGCCAACCGTGTCCTCGATCTCGGCATCTACATCATCATCAGCGCCCTCATCGGCGCCAAACTGCTGCTCCTCATCACCGACTTCAAGACGTTCACCGCCAACCCGCGCGAGTTGTTGACGCTCGCCCGCTCGGGCGGCGTCTTCTACGGCGGGTTGATTCTTGCCGTCACCGTGGCGCTTCTCTACATCCGCAAGGTCGGGCTTCCGCTCTGGACGACGACCGACGTCTTCGCGCCGGGGATCGCGCTGGGCCACGTGGTCGGACGCTTCGGATGTCTGTTCGCCGGCTGCTGCTATGGCAAGCCGACGACCCTGCCGTGGGGGATTACGTTCAAGGACCCCTTCGCGGCCGCCAACGTCGGCACGCCGCTCGGCGTGCCGCTGCATCCGACGCAGATCTACGAGGCCGGAGCCGAGCTGCTGATCCTGGGCATCCTGCTCCTGAGCGAGCGCAAGGGCCGGCCGTTTGCCGGACGGACGTTCTGGCTCTACATGCTGCTCTATGCCATCTCGCGCTTCATCATCGAGTTCTATCGTGGCGACGAGCGCGGCACGGTCGGCATGTTCTCGACTTCGCAGTTCATCTCGATCCTGCTCGCGCCGCTGGCGATCGCCATGCTCGCGTATCTCTCGCGCGTGACGACGCCGGAGCCGAAGCGCGCCAGGAAAGCCGCCTAGGGCCGACACATGGGTCGGCCCCTACACTGGTAGGGACGGACGCCTGCCGGCCAGCGTGGGGCAGCACTCGTAGGGGCGGAACCGCATGTCGGCCCGATCGAGCGGACGACAACCGTAGGGGCGGACCTGCGTGTCCGCCCCGTTGAAACAGGCCCGCGCATGCAGGGCGACACACAGGTCGGCCCATACTGTTGTTGAACCCGCGTGTCCGCCAGATCCCGATGCCCACACAAACGCTGACCGTTCCCGACGAAAGCGACGATCTCCGGCTCGACCGGTTTCTGGCGTCGGCTCTCGCGCTATCGCGGTCGCAACTGCAGAGGCTGATCAAAGACGGATCGGTGCTGGTCGCGGGCCGCACGGCGAAAGCGAACCAGCCGGTCAAGACGGGACAGGAGATCTCGATCGACGTCCCGGAACCGATTGAAGCGGCGCCGGCGCCGGAGGATTTGCCGCTGCCGATTGTCTACCAGGACAAGGATCTCATCGTGGTCGACAAGCCGGCGGGGATGGTGGTGCACCCGGCGGCGGGACACGAGGGCGGCACCATGGTCAACGCGCTGCTTCACCACGTGGACGATCTCAGCGGAATCGGAGGCGAGAAGCGTCCAGGCATCGTGCACCGGCTCGACAAGGGCACGTCGGGGCTGATGGTGGTCGCCAAGCACGATCGGGCGCACGAAGAGCTCGCGCGGCAGTTCGCCCAGCGCGAAGTCGAGAAGGAGTATCTCGCCCTCGCCTGGGGCGAGGTCATGGCCGGACGCCGAATCGATGCGCCGATTGGCCGGGATCCGTCGAACCGCAAGAAGATGGCGGCGGAGTCGGCTCGCGTGCGCCGTACGCGCGCCGCCGTGACCCGCATCGTCCGCGCCGAGCACTTCGGGCGCGTGCTGACGCTGGTGCAGGTCGCGATACACACCGGCCGCACGCATCAAATCCGCGTTCACCTCAGCGCCATCGGTCACCCCATCGTCGGCGATGCGCTGTACGGCGGCGTGCACCGGCGCATTCCCGGAGACATCCGCGCCGTCACTCACCTCGACCGGCCGTTCCTCCACTCCGCGCGTCTCGTCTTTACCCATCCCGAGGATGGACGACGGATGGAGTTTCTGAGCGCCATGCCGGCGGACCTGCAGAAGGTGCTGGACGAACTGCGAGCAAGCTTCAACCCGGTCATGCATGAACCATGAACACTGTCTTTAAGGGCCGTGTCTTCTCCGTGGAGACCGGCACGCGTCGATTCCCGAACGGCCAGGAACACGCTGTCGAGATCGTGCGACACGCTCCCTCTGTCGTGCTGATCCCGATCGAAGCGGACGGTCGAGTGGTGATCGTCAGGCAGTATCGGGCGCCGCTCGACCGGGAGCTGTGGGAGTTTCCCGCGGGACGGCTCGACGAGGGGGAATCGGCCGAGGATGGGGCGCGCCGTGAGTGCGAGGAGGAGATCGGCCTGGTCCCGCATCGCGTCGAGCGCGTGCGCGGACTCTACCCCGCGCCGGGTTTCTGCGACGAGGAGCTGATCTTCTTCCGCGTTTCGGATCTGCACAGGCCGCCGGCCGACTCGCCTCACAAGCCGGACGATGACGAGGACATCACGACGAGGGTCGTCTCGATCGCCGAGGCTCGCGGCATGCTGGAGCGCGGGGAGATCGTGGATCTGAAGACCGCTTACGCACTGACGCTGATCTAGTCTCTCAGACTGGACAGCGTGTCACACCGATGTAGTGACTCAAGAAGAACTGGGGAGCCGCGGAGACCGCGGAGGGAAAGAACGCGCGATTTGCGACGAAATTCTTCCGGGCGTGAAGCCTAGAGCGCAAGACTTCGGGCGGCTTCCTCGATCGTGGCGACGTGGATCGCGACCGTGTCCTCGACGTGCCGCGCGTAACCGCCTGCCAGGACGATCACGAGCGGAACGCCGGCCCGGCGGACCGTGTCGATCACGAGGCGATCCCGGCGGCGAAGGCCATCCTTCGTCAGCCTCAGACCGCCAAGCTGGTCGTCTTCATACGGATCGGCGCCCGCAAGATAGAAGACGCACTGCGGCGCGTGCGCGATGACCGCGGGCAGCGCCCGCTCGAGCTCGCGAAGAAACGTGGCGTCGTGCGCGCCATCGGGCAGGCCGATGTCGAGCGAGCCGCGCGGCTTCCACAGCGGGTAGTTGTGCTGCTGGTGCATCGAGAAGGTGAAGACGCGCGGATCGGACTCGAACACGAACGCCGTGCCGTTGCCGTGATGCACGTCCAGATCGACGATCGCGATCCGCTCCAGCCCTCGCGACTGCAACACCCTCGCGGCCACGGCGACGTCGTTGAACGGACAGAACCCTTCGCCGTGATTCGGAAACGCGTGATGGAAGCCGCCGCCAATGTGCACCATTGCGCGGAATTCTGAAGTCTGAATTCTGAAGGCGTTCTGACTTCAAACTTCGCACTCGATCCAGGCCGCTGGCGCAAGAGCGGCCTGGATGGTCCCGCCTGACCATCAGGCGGAATCCTTCGACCATCTCAATCGACCAGGGGAGCTCCAGCTGCGCCACGTCCTCCGGCGTCATCGTGCCGCCGCGCATCTTGCCGAGGTATTCGGGCGTGTGGACGAGAGCGAGCTCGTCCCAACTCGCGGGTTCGGGCTCGACGGAATCCTGAGGCTGGATCACGCCCGCCTCGAGCAGGCGAGCGTGAATCAAGGAGTACTTGAGAGTGGGAAACACGTGCGGCCCGATATCGATGCGATACCGGGCCGAGTAGACGACCTTCAAATTCCCGGCGCGGCAACCTGTCCGACGGGCCGCGCCGCCTTCTTGGCCGGACGGACGTCGGAAGCCACCGGCTGAAGCGCGAGCGCGAGTACCTCGTCGATCGTCGAGACGAGATGCACCGTGAGCCCCTCGCGCAACTCCGGCGTCAGGTCTTCGTTGATGTTCTTCGCGTTCTGCTTCGGCACGATCACCTCGCGGATGCCGAGGCGGCGCGCCGCGAGAACCTTCTCTTTCACGCCGCCGATCGGCAGGACCCTGCCAGACAGCGTGATCTCGCCGGTCATGGCGACGTCGCCGCGGACCGGACGCCCCGTCAGCGCCGACGCCATCGCGGTGACCATCGTCACGCCAGCCGACGGACCGTCCTTCGGGATGGCGCCGGCCGGCACGTGAACGTGCATCTCGGCCTTGGTGAAGAACTCCGGATCGATGCCGTACGTCTTGGCGTGCGCGCGCAGCCACGAGAGAGCGGCTCGCGCCGACTCCTTCATGACGTCGCCCAGCTGGCCCGTCAGCGTCAACGATCCGCCGCCGGCCATCTTGGACGCCTCGATGAACAGCACTTCTCCGCCTGCCGCGGTCCACGCGAGGCCGATCGCGACGCCCGGATCCTTGGTGCGTTCCTCCATCTCCTCGTCGAGGAACTTCGGAGCGCCGAGCATATCGACGACGACGTCGGGCGTGATTTCGATTGAGGTTTCGTTCCCCTCCGCGCGGCGCCGCGCGACCTTTCGACAGAGCGAGCCGATCTCGCGTTCGAGATTGCGCACGCCCGCCTCCCGCGTGTAGCCGCGGATCACCTGGCGAAGGGCGTCGGGCGTGAACCGGATGTACTCCGCGGTGAGACCGTGGTTCTTCACCTGCTTGTCCACCAGGTGATCGGTCGCAATCTTCAGCTTCTCTTCCTCGGTGTAGCCGGCGATCTCGAGCACTTCCATGCGGTCGCGCAGCGCGGCCGGAATCGGATCCAGCACGTTGGCGGTCGTGACGAAGAGCACCTCCGACAGGTCGAACGGCACGTCGAGATAGTGGTCGCGGAAGGTGTTGTTCTGCTCCGGATCGAGCACCTCGAGAAGGGCCGACGAGGGGTCGCCGCGGAAGTCGGAACCGAGCTTGTCGATCTCGTCGAGGATGAACACGGGGTTCTTCGACTCGGCGCGCCGGAGGCCCTGAATGACTTGTCCCGGAAGCGCGCCGATGTAGGTCCGCCGGTGACCGCGAATCTCCGCCTCGTCGCGCATCCCGCCGAGCGATACACGCACGAACTTGCGTCCAAGCGACTCGGCAATCGACCGCGCGAGCGACGTCTTTCCAACGCCTGGAGGGCCGACGAAGCAGAGAATCGGACCTTTCACGTCCGGGTTGAGTTTGCGCACGGCCAGGTACTCGATGATGCGATCCTTCGCCTTCTCGAGGCCCGAATGGTCCGCGTCCAGCACCTGCTTGGTCTTCTTGAGATCGATGACCTCCTCGGTGCGCTTCGCCCAGGGCAACATCACGAGCCAATCGAGATAGGTCCGCGACACGGTGTATTCGGCGGCCGCCACCGGCATCTTCGACAGCCGATCGAGCTCGCGGAGCGCTTCCTTCTTCACCAGCTCCGGCATGCCGGCGGCTTCGATCTTCTCGGCGATTTCCTCGATTTCCTTGGTCTGATCGTCGCCCTCGCCAAGCTCCTTCTGGATCGCCTTCATCTGCTCGCGCAGGAAGTACTCGCGCTGGTTCTTCCCGACTTCCGACTGCACCTGCGACTGGATTTTCGAGCCGAGCTCGAGAACTTCCAGCTCCTTGATGAGAATCCGGTTCAGGTTGTCCATCCGCGTCCGGATGTCGAGCGTTTCGAGGACCTCCTGTTTGACGCCGGTGCTGATCGTGGACAGGGACGAGGCGATGAAGTCGGCGAGCCGGCCTGGCTCGGTGATGTTCATCGCCAGGGTCTGCAGGTCGTCGGACAGCAGCGGCGAGAGCGACACGACCTGCTGGAAGTTCGTTTTGATGTTCCGCGCCAGCGCGTCGATTTCGAGTCGATCGGCGTCGTTGGTGTCCTCGGTCGCCGCGCTCACGCGCGCGCGGAGATACGGCACGGTCGACACGACCTCTTGCATCGTGAGCCGGGCCAGACCCTGGACGATGAGGCGGAGGCTGCCGTCCGGCAGCTTGAACATCTTGTGGATGTGGGTCGCAGTGCCCACCGGGTACAGGTCGGCCTGCACCGGCTCCTCGATGGTCGCGTCGCGCTGGGTGAAGACGGCGATCAGCTTGCCGTTCGCGATGGCGTCGTCGATCAGGCGAACCGAGCTTTCGCGCGCGACGGCGAGCGGCATGAACGAATTCGGAAAGAGGACTGTGTCTCGAAGCGGCAGGATCGGCAGCTCGGACGGGATGTTGAGCGGCCGATCGCCGATTGAGATGTCCTCGGTCTTGAGGTTCTCGAGTTGATCGCTCATCGCGACCCCTTTCTCAATTGACTGAGGATTGCGGATTGAGGACGAGGATTGCGGTCTATTACGGATTGGATTGTGGACTAACAAATATGTAATCGCAATCTGCAATCGACAATCCTCCGCAATCCGCTATCCGCAAATACTGAAGTGGGGCCTGCCGGTGGGAGGAGAGGGGCTCCGCCACCGGCGGAGCCCCGAACTGCTGGGACGCCGGACCTTTACATGTCCATGAAAAGCGAGCTCGTGCCGCGCCGGGCGTTGAGCTGACGCTGGCGCTGCTCGGCGGTTTCCCTGGCCTGTTCGCAGTCCTTGCAGCGGACCGCGAAAGGCAGCGCACGCAGGCGCTTCTCCGCGATTTCCTCGCCGCAGTCGAAACAGTTGCCGTAGTTTCCCTGCTCGAGCCGGACGAGGGCGTCGTTGACCTTGTTGAGGGTCTCGGACTTCATCTGGACGAGAGCAAACTCGAGATCTTCCTGGATGTCGGCTTCCGCGCTCTCGACCGCGTCGAGCACTTCGTTCAACTTGCCGCCCCAGGAGCCCTCTTCACGCACGCCGCGCATCTTTCCCTGGACTTCAGCCTGCAGCTCGCGACGACGATCGTCGAGCATCGTCTTCAGGTCGGAATAGCGGGACCCGGTCTTCGCCGGCGCCGCTTCCTTTTTTTGAGTGTTCTTCATGACCGCCGCTCCTTCCGTCCGGGAATCACCCGGTCCGCCAACGCTTAAGATTGCCGATACGCTATGCAAATGAAACGCCAAGGGTATACTGAGCTAGAGTCCTATTGCAAGTCCGTTGAGCTGACACCGCCGAGGACGATCCGAACCGCGATCCTGAACATCCAGGCCAGCCAACTGAGCCGGGTCTCGTCGAGAAGGCACCTGTAAGATCTTGTAACTGTGCAGCTTGTGACCTGGCATTCATCTTAGTCAACCAGTTGTTCAAATCTGTCGTTCACTTAGACGCCCGACTCCCTCGGACGGTTCTCGTGACGAGCGACCTCTTTTTGTCCGCGTTTGGAGACGTTGGGTGTAGCAGAATTGCCGAG
Source organism: uncultured Acidobacteriota bacterium (assembly GCA_963794305.1). Classification (GTDB taxonomy): domain Bacteria; phylum Acidobacteriota; class Vicinamibacteria; order Vicinamibacterales; family CAVVIG01; genus CAVQFC01. The sequence goes on from CAWCDQ010000002.1 coordinate 66,153, forward strand.
GCCTGACGCCTTCTGGACGCAGATCTTGCCGCGACCGCGTGTAAACTGCCGCTCGTGGTCTGTCCCCTCTGTGGCACCCGTCGCGCAAAACGCGGTTGTCCGGCGCTCGACAAGCAGATCTGCGCGGTCTGCTGCGGTACCAAGCGGCTCGTCCAGATCCGCTGTCCCAGCGACTGCGCCTGGCTGGCCACCGCGCGCGAACATCCCCCAGCCACAGTGGTCCGCCAGCGGCAGCAGGACGTCGGGATCCTGAGCCGGATCCTGCGGGATCTCAGCGAGCGTCAGTCGCAGCTGCTCTTTCTGATCACGACATTCCTGGCAACGTATCAACCGACCGAGCTCCACGCTCCGATCGACGACGACGTGGTGGAGGCTATCAGCTCGCTGGCGGCCACCTTCGAGACCGCCTCCCGTGGCCTTATCTACGACCACCGCCCCGCATCGGTTTTGGCCGAGCGGCTGGCGACGTCGCTGAGGCCGGTGCTGGAAGAGGCCGGCCGCGGGGCAGGGTCGTCGTTCGAGCGGGATGCCGCCGTCGTGCTCAGACGCCTCGAGGAAGCGGTGCGTGACGTCCGCACGTTCGATCAGACCAACCGGCAGGCGTTCCTGGAACTGCTGCGGCGCGTCATGGCGCCGTCGCCGGAGGACCCGTCCGTCGACGAGACTCCTGATCGCTCTCGCTTGATAGTGCCCTAGGCTGGCGGCTATACTTGGGGTTTGTTCTCAAGAGCTTGCGGGCAGTCTGCGATCGGCGGCCTGCCTCAACGCGGTATCAGAAAGCTGTGGACTGATTTATGGCGAAGCGATGTGAATTGTGCGGGAAGGGCCCGGTTGTCGGCCGGCAACATAGCCACGCGAACAACGTGAGCGCACGACGGTTCGAGCCGAACCTGCAGTCGGTGAAGGCCATCGTGGACGGCGGGCACAAGCGAATCCGGGTCTGCACCCGGTGCCTGCGCTCGAACAAGGTTGTGAAGGCCGCTTAGCACCCGACGTCGATGAAACAGGCTGTCTCGAGCCCCGACGCCCCCAAAGCCATCGGTCCGTACTCGCAGGCCGTTCGCGTCGGGCAGCTCCTGTTCTTATCCGGCCAGGTGCCGCTCGATCCGGCCACCGGGGAGATCGTGAGCGGCGACATCGCCGCGCAGACGCGCCGCGTGTTCGAGAATCTCGCAGCGGTCCTCAAAGCCGGCGGACGCTCCCTCAACGACGTCGTCCGCACCACGGTCTTTCTCGCGGACATGAACGACTTCGCTGAGGTCAACAAGGTTTACGGCAGCTACTTTTCAGAACCCTATCCGGCTCGCGCGACCGTCCAGGTCGCCAGACTTCCGAAGGACGCACGGGTAGAGATCGATGTGATTGCGAGTTACGAGACGTAGGGCAGGACAGGCGTTCGCTAGCCTATCCCGCCCGTCCAGCCCTCTCGACCCCCAGCACCCCTTCAACTCCACGCAGCGACTTGATCACTTTCTCGAGATGTTTGAGATCGCTGATCTCGATCGTGACGTCGATCCGCGCGTTCTGGGCGTCGCCGGTGCGGGCCTCCATGTTCTTGATGTTCGTGTTGATGCCGGCGATCTTGGCGCTGACCGCCGCCAGCAATCCCTTCCGGTCCTCGACTTCCATCGTCAGCTTGACGGTGTAGCGCGCGACGGCGTCGCTCTTGTCCCATTCCACGTCGATCCGCCGCTCGGGGTCGTACAGGAGATTGACGACGTTCGGGCAGGTCGCCGAGTGGACCGAGACACCCTTGCCGCGCGTGACGTAGCCGACGATTTTCTCTCCGCGAATCGGACTGCAGCAGCGGGCGCGGAACACCATGAGGTCGTCGAACCCCTTGACCTTGATCTTCTCTTCGCCTGAACCCAGCACCCGGCGGACGACGGACGCCACCGCGCCTTCCGGCGCCTTCTCGCGCAGCGAATCTGGCGGCACGAGACGAACCAGCAGCTGCTTCGCCTGAATTTTTCCGTAGCCGATCGCCGCGAACAGATCGTCGGACTTGCCGACGGCGAAATCGGTGAGCGCCTTGGCGAACAGTTCTCCGTCGAGAATCGTTTTCGGATTCAGATCGTAGCGGCGCGCCTCCTTCTCGAACATCTTGCGTCCCAGCTCCACGGCGCGCGCTTTCTCTTCGGCGTGAATCAGGTGCTTGATCTTGCTGCGCGCGCGCGACGTGGCGACGAAATTCAGCCAGTCGCGGCTCGGCCGATGCCCCGCCTGCCGGACGATCTCCACGATGTCGCCGTTCTTGAGGCGCGTCCTGAGCGGCACCATCTTCCCGTTGACGCGCGCGCCCACGCATTGATGGCCCAGGTCGGTGTGGATGGAGTACGCGAAGTCGACCGGCGTCGCACCGAGAGGCAGCGCCTTCACGAGCCCCTTCGGCGTGAAGATGTAGACCTCCTCCGGGTACAACTCGACTTTGAGGTTCTGGATGAACTCCTGCGGGTCGTGGACTTCCTGCTGCGATTCCAGCAGCTGCCGCATCCACTGGAAGTAGCGATCGTCGCGCTGATCGCCGACGCGTCCTTCCTTGTACTTCCAGTGCGCCGCGATCCCTTCCTCCGCGCGCCGGTGCTGCTCCATCGTCCGGATCTGCACTTCGAACGGCATCCCGTGCTCGCTGATCACCGACGTGTGCAGCGACTGATAGCCGTTGGGACGCGGCATCGCGATGAAGTCCTTGATCCGCCCCGGTACCGGCGACCAGGTCTGATGGATGATGCCGAGCACCGCGTAGCAGTCCTTCACGTCGTTCGTGATGATTCGGAGGGCGATGAAGTCGTACACCTGGCCGAGGTCGATCTTCTGCCGCTCGAGTTTTTGATGGATGCTCCACAAACGCTTGATGCGGCCGTCGATTTCGACGATGGGAACCTCTGCCTCGGCGAGCTTCGCGGCGACGGTCTTTTTCAACTCGCCGATCAGTCCTTCGGTCGCGCGGCGCTTCAAATCGACTTCGGTGCGCAGCGCCTCGTAGGCCTGCGGCTCGAGGTATCGGAACGAGAGCTCCTCGAGCTCGTTCTTCACCTTGCTCATCCCGAGGCGGTTGGCGATCGGCGCGTAGATGTCGCGGGTTTCCTGCGCGATCTTGACGCGGCGCTCTTCAGGCAGATGGCTGAGCGTCCGCATGTTGTGAAGTCGATCGGCGAGCTTCACGAGGATGACCCGGATGTCATCCACCATGGCGAGCAGCATCTTGCGGAAGTTCTCCGCCTGCCGCGCCTCGCTGGACGAGGAGGACAGCGGGATGGCGCTGATCTTCGTCACCCCTTCGACGACGTGAGCCACTTCAGGGCCGAAGAGCTCCTGGATGCGCTCGATGGTCGTCAGCGTGTCCTCGACCACGTCGTGGAGGAGCCCGGCGGCGATGGCCACCGCATCGAGCTTCATGTCGGCCAGGAAATCGGCGACGGCCAGGGGATGGATCAGATAGGGCTCCCCCGAATGGCGGACCTGTCCCCTGTGCTCGAACGCGGAGAAGACGTAGGCGCGGCGGAGCAGTTCGACGTCGGCAGCCGGACTGTAGGCCCGGACTTTTTCGAGGAGATCCTCGAAGCGAATCATGATTTTCGGTGTCTAACCCCAGTGTCGGACAGTTCGATCGTTAGCTTGACGTACGTTTTTTTGCTTCACTATACTGACCCGGTTTCGGCTACACCAATTTTTACTGCTTAGGGGGGCTCATGCGTTCTTTGTCGGGAGCATCGCTTGGATGTGTCGCGGTGCTGGCCCTGGGGTCTTTCGCGACGACGGGATGCGCGAAAGTCGGCGAGATTCAGGCGAAAAAGGCGTTCAAGGCTGCCAACTCCGCGTATCAGCAGCAGGATTACAAGAAGGCGTCGGACCTCTACGAACAGACGTCGTGGCCGCCGATCCCAACCTGAACAGCGCCTATTTCTTCCTGGGCAACAGCTACGACAACCAGTACAAGCCGAGCAAGAAAGGTGAAGCCGCCAACGACGCGATGCTCACCAAGGCGGTCGACAACTACCAGAAAGCCGCCGAGAAGCTCGCGGCGTCGCCTGACCCGGCCGACAAGAAGCTCGGCAAGCTGTCGCTCGAATATCTCGTGGCGTCCTACGGGCCCGACAAGCTGAACGATCCGGCGAAGGCCGAGCCGGTCGTGCAGCGCATGATTCAGCTCGAGCCCGGCGAGCCGACGAACTACTTCGCGCTCGCGAAGATCTACGAGGACGCCGGGGCCTATGACGAAGCCGAGAAAATGCTGGTGCAGGCCAAGGCGGCCAAGCCCACGGATCCGGCGGTGTATATGACGCTTGCCGGCTATTACAACCGACAGGGCCACTTCGACAAGACGATCGAGGCGCTCGAGGAACGCGCCGCCAAGGAGCCGAACAACCCCGAGGCCTTCTACACCATCGCGACCTACTACTGGGACGAGGCCTATCGCGACTTCAAGTTGAAGGAGTCGGAAAAGAAGGACTTCGTCGCCAAGGGCACCACGGCCATCGACCACGCGCTGCAGCTGAAACCGGACTACATCGAGGCCATCACCTACAAAGGGCTGCTCCTCCGCCTCCAGGCGAACCTCGAAAAGGACCCGGCCAAGCAGCAGCAGCTGCTGAAGGACGCGACCGCCCTCAGCGAGAAGGCGAACGCGATGCGCAAGGCAAAGACTGCCGGTACGGCGCCTTAAAGGCACCAAAACGTAGGGATTTTCGCCCTACAACCGATTGGATCAAAAGGCCGCCAGGGGCAACCCGGCGGCCTTTTTTTGCACTACCGTCATACCACGCCGCGGTAAAATCGCCGGGTCCTTCGAACCAATCCATTGCAGCAGGAAATGGCAACCGGGCATGCCGGTAGGCCATGGAGCACACATGAGTCGCACTACCCTTTTTAGATCTTTTGCAATGTTTGCGATCTGCGTTTTGCTGTGGCCCGCGGGCCGCGCGAACGCACAGGGCGTCACCACCGGCGCGACCAGCGGCGTCGTCAAGGACGCGCAGGGTGCCGTGATTCCGGGCGCCACCATTCTCGCGGTGCATCAGCCGTCGGGCAGCACCTACGAGGCGGTCACCCAGGTCGACGGACGCTTCGTCATCCCCGGCATGCGAGTCGGCGGTCCGTACACGATCACGGCGTCGCTCCCGGGCTTCACATCGGAAGCGAAGAACAACATGACCGTGAGCCTGGGCGTCACCCAGGATCTCGACTTCACCCTCCGGATCGCCAACGTCGCCGAGACGATCACCGTGGTCGGCACGAGCGATCCGGTGTTCAGCTCGGGACGTACCGGCGCCGCTACCGCCGTGATGCGTGAGGATCTGGCGTCGCTGCCGACGATTACCGGCCGCATCACCGACATCACGCGCCTCTCGCCGCAGTACGGCGGCAGCGGCTCGTTCGCCGGCCAGGACAACCGCGCCAACAACATGACGGTGGACGGCGCCTACTTCAACAACTCGTTCGGCCTCGGCGTCACCACGGGCGGCATCGGCGACCGCACCGGCGTCGCGCCGATCTCGCTCGAAGCGATCGAACAGGTGCAGGTCAGCGTCGCGCCGTACGACGTGCGCCAGGGCAGCTTCACCGGCGCCGGCGTCAACACCGTCACGCGCAGCGGCACCAACAACTTCACCGCGTCCGGCTACTACCGGACGCGCAACGAAGACTGCTCGGATCTGACGAACGTCGACACGTGCTCCGGCTTCGTCGGCACGACGCCGGCGCGAATCGCTTCAACCCGGGCAACTTCACGACGCCACGTCGACCGGCGTGTGGGCCGGCGGCCCGATCGTCAAGAACAAGGTGTTCGCCTTCGGCTCCTTCGAGAAACAGGAAGACACGCGTCCGCTGACGACGTTCACGTCGAATCCCGGCGGTGCGCCGGTCGCCGGCAACACGACGCGCGTCAACGCGTCCGATCTGCAGCGCGCTCAGCAACGTACCTGCAGACCAACTTCAAGTACGACACGGGCCCGTTCGACAACATCCAGAAGATCACGCCGGCCAAGCCGTGGTTGGTGAAGGGCGACTACAACGTCAACAACGCCAACAAGGTCACCGTCAAGTACAACCAGCTCGACTCGAACAGCCCGATCCTGCAGTCCGGGTCCTCATCGCTCGGCCTCTCGCGCGGGGTCAACACGACTCAGTTCCTGACCTACCAGAACTCGGACTACGCGATCCTCGAGAACTTGAAGTCGGGCGTCGGCGAGTGGAACTCGGTGTTCGGCAACATGACGAACAACCTGCTGGTCGGCTACACGCACCAGGACGAGAGCCGCGGTCCGCAGGGGCAGACGCCGCTGTTTCCGTTCGTCACCATCGGCGCCGGCGACGGCACGGCATTGACCTCGTTCGGCAACGAGCCGTTCACGCCGTTCAATTTGCTCCGCTACAACACGTTCCAGGTGCAGGACAGCGTGACGAAGTTCGCCGGGAAGCACTCGATCACCTTCGGCGCCAACGTCGAGAAGTTCCACTCCGACAACTCGTTCTACTTCGGTATCCAGAGCGCGTACACGTACAACTCGCTGGCGGACTTCTACGCCGACGCCAACAGCTACCTGGCGAACCCGAACCGCACGGTCGCCGCGGCGCCGAACCGCTTCCAGGTCAAGTACCTGCTCCAGCCGGGCCAGACGACGCCGCCGCTCCAGCCTCTCGACGTGATCTACGCCGGCGGCTACATCCAGGACGAGTGGAGGCCGAAGGCCAACCTCACCGTGACCGCCGGCTTGCGCATCGACGTGCCGAAGTTCGGCAACACGGCGTTCGACAACCCGGTGGCCGACAACCTGACCTTCCGCGATCAGGACGGCTCGCCCGTGAAGTACAACACCGGCGCGCTGCCCGAGGCCACGCCGTACTGGTCGCCGCGCGTCGGCTTCAACTGGGACGTCAACGGCAACCAGGCGACGCAGGTTCGCGGCGGCACGGGTCTTTTCTCGGGTAAGCCGCCGTATGTGTGGATCTCGAACCAGATCGGCAACACCGGCGTGCTGTTCGGCTTCGTCGACACGCTGACGAACGGGACGACCTACGGCTTCAACCCGAGCCCGGACAAGTACAAGCCGGCCGCGACCGGCGGCGTGGCGGCCAGCTACGAGCTCGACGTGACCGACAAGGGCTTCCGCTTCCCGCAGACCTGGCGCAGCAACATCGGCGTCGACCGCCGCCTGCCGTGGGGCCTGGTCGGCTCGCTCGACTACATCTACAACCAGGACATCAACGCGCCGGTCTACATCAACGCCAACCTGCCGGCGACCGACAGGCACTTACACCGGCGTGGACAATCGGAACCGCTGGGTCGCGACGGCGCCCGGGGCGGCGCTGCTGCCAGGAATCACGGTTGCGACGCCGGCGTGCGTGACGACGGTCGGCCTGGAGAACGGGCCGTGCCTGACCGCGTATCAACAACACCCGCGGCAACGCCGTCACCGACAACTACGTGATCAAGAACCAGGACCAGAACCACTCGCAGAACATCTCGGGTTCGGTCACGAAGAACATGACCGGCGGCTTCTCGTTCAAGGGCGGCTTCAACTACGGCGTGTCGCGCAGCGTCGTCGAACCGTCATCGACAGCCGGGAGCTCGTGGGCCGGCGTATTCCAGGGCATCGTCAACGACCCGAACAACCCGGCGCTGTCCTACTCGCAGAACTCGCCCGGCAAGCGCGTCTTCTTCGCGGTCAACTACACCAAGCAGTACTTCAGCTGGGGCGCGACGACGGTCTCGGCGTTCTACGACGGCCACACCAACGGCAACACCAGCTACCTCTTCGCGAGCGACGCCAACGGCGACGGCCAAGACCAACGACCTGATCTACATCCCGAAGGACACCTCGGAGATGAACTTCAAGCCGTTGACGGTGAGCGGCAAGACCTACACCGCCGCCGATCAGGCCGCCGCGTTCGAGACGTATATCAACAACGACAGCTACCTGAGCTCGCACCGCGGCCAGTACGCCGAGCGCAACGCGGTGTTCCTGCCGATGGTCAATCGCATCGACCTGAGCATCATGCAGGATGTCATCTTCAAGGTCGCCGGGCACAAGAACAGCGGCCAGGTCCGCCTCGACATCACCAACTTCGGCAACCTGCTGAACAAGAACTGGGGCGTCGGCCAGCGTCTGGTCAACGGCTCGATTCTGACGGCGCCGACCGGCAGACGCCACCGGCAAGCTGTCCTACAACCTGCAGACCGCCAACGGCAACCTGCTCACGTCGCCGCTGCAGACTCAGGCGGGCGTGTCGGACGTTTACGTGATGATGCTCAGCTTCCGATACACGTTCTAGCAATTGGGAGTTAGCGAATTGGCGAGTTGGTGAACGGGCCGGCGCGAGAAATCGCGCCGGCCTTTTTATTTTCCCAGCGACAGAAGATTTGCGAGCAGGCGGTACGCGCCCGGGACGCCGTAGGGCAGCTGACGATGGAAGGCGTAGGCGAAGTACGTGTAGTGCCCCTTGCCGTAGACCGCGGTCAGCCAGCCGCCCTGCTGCGGCGCCTGACCCTGGTCGTGCGTCGAGATCATCGGCGTGTAGGCCGCATCCCATTCAGAGAAGAACTTGGAGCCTCGCTGCTCCACCCAGCCGTCGAAGTCGGCCGTCGTGATCCGGTTCGGCGTGGTGAACACCGGATTCGACGGCGCGAGAATGTCGACCGGTGAGTCTTCTTCCGACACTTCTTCGGCGCGAGCCGTCAACTGGGCCGGGTACGGCGCGTAGGTGTTCGGCACGAACTCCTGCGTGTTGTAGAGGACGATGAGATTGCCACCCTGCTGGACGTAGTCGAGCAGCCGCCGGTTGTAGGTCTTCAGATCCTCGCGCACGGCGTACGCGCGCGTGCCGGTCATGATCGCGTCGAACCGTCCGAGATCGCCGGTGGCCAGATCCTGCTCGCCCAGCAGCGTGACCGACGCGCCGAGCTGCGCGATGCCGGCTGGAACCTCGTCGCCGATCCCCATCACGTAGCCGACCTTCAAGCCCGGCGCGATCGCGACGTCGATGCCGCGCACCGCGGTCGCCGCACGGTGATAGAGATAGCGCGTTTCGAGATCGCGGTGCTCGATGACGTCGTACCCCTGCGTGTAGTCGCGTCCGGCGATGGTTGCCACCGCGTCGATCCGATAGTCGCGATTCTCGAGCGCCGCGCGCGGAAACGGTGAACCGATAGGTGCCGCGCTCGCCCGCACGTTTGAACGTGAACGGCACGTCCGCCGGCACGCGCCGTCCAACCCGCCGGCAGGCGCAGCGTCAGCCGTCCGCTGCCTCCGCCTCCGACGTTGTTCACCAGCTCCACGCGGACGTCGACGGTCTTCTGCGCGGCGGCGAGCGGCACGATCGCGACGCGCGGCGTCACGTTGACCGCCACGGCCGGCACGACCATCAGCTCGCGCAGCTCCTCGCCGTACGGCAGGTGCGGCTCGCGCCGCCGGACCGGCGCCGCGGCCTCGCACCGCGACGCCGTCAACGGTGTAGCGCGCCGTCGCCGACAGCTCGGGCTCCGCTGCGGCCGGCCGAACTGCGATGGGTTCCGCAGGCTGTAGCGCGGCTCCGCGATCGACGCGCGCTCGAAGTACGGGCGCGTCGGCGGAGCATCCTCGGGCACGGTGACCGTCAGCGCGCCTCGCAGCGTGTCGTTCTGCCCCAGCCGCGCACCCGTCGATCGGCGCGCGAGCCAGTCCGGCCAGCCCGGCGAGGCTGCGACGAGCTCCAGGCTGACGCCCTCGATCGGCGACCGATCCGCGGTTGGTGAGCGATGCGTCCACCGTCAGCCGCTGTCCCGGAACCGACCGGGCCGGGCACGGCCGCGATCGCCTGCAACGTCGACGCCGAGCGCCGTGTTGATCGCGTCCTCGAACTGCTGCTCTTTGACCCGCAGGATGAACACGGCGTCCGGCTCGGCGCCGAGCGCGTCGATCGCCTTGCGCGTCGCCGCCAGTCCGCGTGCGAGCGCCGGGACCGACGCCGACGGATCCCGCATCGAGAACGCCGCGATGGCCGCGCGAATTTCGACGTCGATCGCGGACAGCAGTGCGCGGAGCGCCAGTCGGCGCGGGACGTCGAATGGCGCTGAACAAACCGGGGATCGACGTGTCGATGCCGTCGAAAAAGCTGTTTTCTTTGGTCCGGCTAAAGCCGGACACTACCGAAGGTGGCGTGGTAGTTCCGGTAGTGTCCGGCTTTAGCCGGACCTCGTCGACCACCGATGCGAGCCGCTTGTAGTACGCGATAGCCGGTCCCACCTGCGCGTTCACGCGTCCGCCGTTCTGCGATCGCTGGAACGCCAACCCGATGCGCGCGAACGCCTGGTACGACTCGCCCAGCCAGGGACTGTATTCGCCGGTATCGACCCGCAGCGTCCAGTCCTCGTCTTCCCGGACGCCGCCCATGTACAGCTTCAGCGGCTGCCATGGGCGAAGGCCGTCGCGGATCTGCTCCGGGAACTGTGACGGATCACCGGCCGCACGGTACGCGAGCTGCGTGATCAGTCCCGCCGCCTCGTGGTTCCCGTGCCCATCACGCGGGTTGCCCTGGAAGCGCGAGATGAGGACGAACGGGCGATCCATCCGGATGATCCGGACGACGTCTCGCAGGACGTTCTCGCGGCCCCATTTCGCGAGCGTCTCCTCGAGGCGCTTCGAGAACCCGTAGTCGATCATCGTCGTGAAGTACTGGCGATCGAGACCGTAGTAGCGTCCCGCCATCAGGAGTTCTTCGGTTCGAATCAACCCGACGGCGTCGAACAGCTCGGAGCCGATGGCGTTGTCGCCGGATTCGCCGCGGTTGAGCGTCAACAGCGAGACGCGCGCGCCACGCCCTCGGCTCAGCTGCGCCAGAAGGCCGCCGTGCTCGTCGTCCGGATGCGCCGTGGTGTGCATCACGCTCGCCGTCGTCTGCAGCTTGAGCAGCTTCTGCCAGGCGCCGGCCGCGCCGCGATCCTGCGGCAGCGGTTCCGGACCAGCGCCGAGCGCCGGCGACAACACCGCCGCGGCAGCCACGCACGACATCAGGCGCACCGCGCGCTGAAACCGCAGAGGCATCATGGTGGCGGATTATACTTTCCGCGCGTGCCGCGCATCGATCTGCTCACTGTCGGTGAGGCCTTCGAGGATCTGGTCTTCGTCGGCTTGCCGCACATGCCCAGAAGCGGCGAGGAGCTGCGAACGCAGCAGTTCGTGTCGACGATCGGCGGCGGCGCACTCATCACCGCCACGGCCGCGTCGCGTCTCGGCCTGAGGACGGCTGTCGCCAGCGCCATGAGCGCGAGAGCGGCGCGAGACCTGCGACGCGACGGCGTCCGCGTGCTCAACCTGAAACGGCCGTCGGAAGCGCATGCGGTGACCGTGTCGCTGTCCACGACGCGCGATCGGAGCTTCGTCACGTTCGACGGAGTCAACCCGAAGCTGGAATCGCGGTTGCCGGCTGCCATCGCACGCCACCCCGCCAGACACATCCATCTCGCCTTTGCCCCGCGCGACTGCGGACGCTGGACGCGCATCGTCAAACGGCTGCGCGCGGCCGGCATCACGACGTCGTGGGATTTCGGCTGGAATCCGGCGCTACGCGTCACGAACGGATTTCGCGCGCTGGTCGGCGCGGCCGACTTCATCTTCGTCAACGAAGCGGAGGCAGCCTTGTACGCGCGCACGCAGCGGAGTGCAGCGGCCGTGGCCTTCTGGCGCGGCGCCGCGCGCAACACGATCATCAAGCTCGGGCCGCGCGGCAGCCGCTGGATTGCCGGCGGTCAGCAGGCCGTCGGACGTCTCGGCGCCCGCGCCACGGGTTCGTGTGGTCGATACCACTGGCGCCGGCGACGCCTTCAACGGCGGCTTCCTCGTCGGCTGGCTCGCGGGGCAATCGCCCCGCGAGTGCCTGCGCCTTGGCAACTTCGTCGGATGCGCGATCGACGATGGCTGCCGGCGGCATTGACGGATTACCCAGGAGCGGCCGCCGTTCGCGGCATCGCTTCGACCGTCCGCCGGCTCGAGCGCCCGTACGCAGCAGACCGCCAACCATGAAGGTTGCCGTCATCGGAGGAGCGGGCGTGCGCACGCCGCTGCTGGTCGGCGGGTTGACGGGCTCCGATCTGCCGATCGAGCAGATCGCGCTGTACGACGTCGACCGTTCACGCCTGGCGGCCATCGGCGCCGTCGCGCAGCGGATGGCGTCGAAGGGCCGGGTCACGCTGTGCGAGTCGTTCGCCGAGTGCGTCGACGGGGCCGTACGTGGTTTTCACGAGCATCCGGGTCGGCGGCATCGAGCGGCGAATCCGCGACGAGGCGGCGGCGCAGCGCCATGGGATCGTCGGTCAGGAAACCGTCGGTCCCGCCGGATTCGCGATGGCGATGCGCACGATTCCGCCGATGGTGCGCTACGCCCGCGAGATCGCCGCTGGCGGCGCCGCGCGCGTGGATCGTCAACTTCACCAACCCCGTCGGCATCGTCACGGAAGCGATGCGCACCGCGAGCGACCGGGTGATCGGGATCTGCGACACGCCGACCGAGCTGTTCGAAGAGGTGGCACGCGCGCTCGGCCTCGATTCTGCCGCGTGCTACTTCGACTACTTCGGCCTGAATCATCTCGGCTGGCTTCGCGAGGTCTACAGCGGCGGTCAACCGCAATTGCACAAGCTCTGGCGCGATCAGGCGAGCCTTCAGAAGATCTACAAGGTTCCGCTGTTCGATACGGCGTCGCTCCAGCAGCTGAAGCTGCTGCCGACCGAGTACGTCTACTACTACGACCAGCCGGCACGCGCCTTCGAGAACGTCCAGCGCGCGGGCCGGAGCCGCGGCCAGGCGATCGACGAGCTGACGCGCGCGCTGTTCGAGAGCCTCGACGATCCCGCAGTCGACGCCGTCGCGTGTTACAAGGCGTACCTGCGGACGCGAAGCGCCGGCTACATGCAGATCGAGTCCGGCAGCGACGCGCCCTCAGCTCCGGCTCCTTCGACCGGGCTCAGCGGCTACGACCGGATCGCGCTCGGCGTGCTTCGCTCGATCCACTTCAACACGAACACCATCATCCCGCTCAGCGTCGCCAACCGCGGCAACATCGCCGGCCTGCTTCCCGACGATGTCGTGGAGGTGCCGTGCGTCGTGAACGCCAACGGCGCCAGGCCGCTGCACGTGGGTAAGGTTCCCGATCGCATCATGCCGCTGCTGACGCGCGTGAAGGAGTACGAGCGCCTGACGGTGCGGGCCGCATTGAACTACTCGATCGGCGCCGCCCGCGACGCGCTCGACGCGCTCGCGCACAACCCGCTGGTGCCCGATGCCGCGACCGCCGATCGCCTGATTGCCGATCTCACGCCGCTATGGTGACGCTCGATCGCGGCATGGGCCTTCTCCAGGCCACCGCGACGAACATCATCGGCATGGTCGGCGTCGGTCCGTTTCTCACCATCCCGTTCATGGTGACGGCGATGAACGGGCCGCACATCATCTACGCGTGGGCATTCGGCGCGGTCCTCGCGCTCTGCGACGGCCTCGTCTACGCCGAACTGGGCGCCGCGCTTCCCGGCAGCGGCGGTCCCTACGTGTACCTCCGCGAGGCGTATCGACCGTTCGGCCTTGGCCGGTTGATGGCCTTCGTCTTCATCTTTCAGGTCATGCTCGTCGCCCCGCTGTCGATCGCCGGAGGGGCGGTCGGCTTCGCCGACTACCTGGGCTTCTACTGGGCGGCGATGACGCCGATTCAGCACAACCTGGTGGCGGCAGCCGTCTGCGTCGTGGTGACGGCGCTGCTGTACCGCGACATCACGTCGGTCGGCCGCCTTGCGCTCGTCATGCTCGCCGTCGTACTCGGCACCGTCGGTTGGGTCATTCGTCGCCGGGCTCTTCAGTTTCTCGTGGGCGCAGGCCTTCGACTTCCCGCCGCAGGCGCGTCAGCTGGACTCGGGCCTGCTGCGATCGATGGGGGCCGCGGGCCTGCTCGCGATGTACAACTACGGCGGCTACAGCAACGTGTGCAACATCGGCGAGGAGCTTCGCACGCCGGAGCGGACGCTGCCGCGTGCGATCGTGCTGTCGATCGCCATCGTCGTCGTGCTCTACGTCGTCATGAGCACGGTGATTCTCGGCATGGTTCCGTGGCGGGAGGCGCAGCAGAGCCGCACGATCGCGTCGTTGTTCATCGAGCGGACGTTCACCGATCCGGCGCACGGCCGAATCGCCGCGCTCGTGATGACATCGCTGATTCTGTTCGTCACCGCTTCGTCGCTGTACTCGGTGATCCTGGGATACTCGCGCATCCCGTTCGCGGCCGCCAGAGACGGTCAATTCTTCCGCGTGTTCGGCCGGCTGCACCCGACCAAGCATTTCCCGCACGTCTCACTGCTGACGATCGGCGCCGTCACGCTGCCGTTCTGCTTCTTCTCGCTGGGACAGCTGGTCAGCTGGCTGATCCAGGTGCAGATCCTGCTGCAGTTCGTCTGGCAATGCGCCGCGGTGATCCTGCTGCGGCGCTATCGCCCGGACGTCGCCAAGCCGTTCCGCATGTGGCTGTATCCGCTGCCCGCGCTCATCTCGCTCGCCATGTGGATCTACATCTTCCTGTCGGCGCCGCTCGCGGGCATCGTCTTTTCGGTGGCGTTTCTGGCCGTCGCGGTTGGCGCCTTTGCGCTGTTCGAGAAGCGCAGGACGCGCGTGAACAGAGGATACAGAGAGCCGTTCTGTTGGCCCCTGAAACGAAAAACGGCCGCCCCCTTTCAGGAGCGGCCGTCTCCGTACTTCTAAGTTCTACCTTTTAACTTCTAACTTCTAACTTCAGTTAGAGCCCGTCGTCGCTCCGCCGGCCTTACGCATGCCGTCGGTGACGATGCCGACCTTTTCGACGCCGGCGCCCTTCGCGGCGTCGATGACGGCGACGATCTCGCGGTAGCGCAGCGTGCCGGCGGCGATGAGGAACATCGTCTTGTCCTTGCGCTGATCGAAGATGTTGCGCAGTCTCGTCTCGAGCTCGTTGATCGTGACGTCCTGCTTGTTGACGGAGATGCGCTTGTCGGCCGAGTAGTCGATGACGATCTGGCTGACGTCCGGCGTGACGTCCGTCGTCTTCTTGCTCTCCGCCGGCAGGTTGATGTCGACGCCCTTCTGCGTGAGCGGCAGGGCCGCCATGAAGATGACCAGGAGCACGAGCAGCACGTCGATGAGCGGCGTGACGTTCATGTCCGAGCTGGCGTGCGGGACCTCGCCCTTGACGACCTTGTCCGCGCCGAGGTGATGATGCGCGTGAGCCATTACTTGCCTCCCCCGCCTTCGGCTCTTCTTGCGCTCGGTGATGAGGCCGATGTCCTCGATCCCCGCCTGGCGGAGCTGATCCATCGCCGCCATCACCGCGCTGTACTCGACCTCCTCGTCGGCCTTGATGAGGACGATCTTGTCCTTCGAGTTCTCGAGGAGCTCGTTGACCTTCGTCGCCAGCTCGCCTTCCTGAATCTGCTTGGCGTTCAGGTAGACGCCCTTGTCTTTCGCGATGGCGATGACCGTCTGGCCCTGCACTTCGGGCTTGTCGACCGTGTTGGTGGCGGTCGGCAGCTTGACGCTGACGCCCTGCTGCAACATCGGCGCGACGAGCATCATGATGATGAGCAGCACCAGCATGACGTCGACGAGCGGCGTCACGTTGATATCGGATTTGACTCCGCCCTTGGCGCCGCCAAGATCCATTGCCATGGCTAATATCTCCCTGAAATTGCAGACTTCAGATTTCAGACTTCAGATTGATTTCAGATTGGCAGCGTCGCGTCGCCAATCTGAAATCCGCAATCTGAAATCCGCAATCTCGCGGCTCTGTTACGCCGTCTTCTTGATGAAGTAGTCGACGAGCTCCGACGAGGAGTTGTCCATCTCGACGTTGAAGTACTCGATGCGGCCGCGTGAGGTAGTTGTAGAACCACACCGCCGGAATCGCGACGACCAGCCCGAGCGCGGTCTCGACGAGCGCTTCCGAAATACCGACCGAGACGGCGCCGATGCCGGCCGAGCCGCTCGCGCCGATGCCCTGGAACGCGTTGATGACGCCGACGACCGTGCCGAGCAGTCCGACGAACGGCGCCGTCGAGCCGATGGTCGCGAGCGCCGAGACGCCCTTCTTCAGGTCGGACGCGGTCAGCGCCGACGCGCGCTGAATCGAGCGGCGCACGGTGTCCATCAGGTCTTCACGCGTCAGGCCGCCGCCGCTCTCCTGCTGGAACTGATATTCCTGCAGGCCCGCGAGCACGACCTTCGCCAGGTGGCTGTAGCGGTAGTTCTTCGAGGAGGACAGCGCGATCGCGTCCTTCAGCCGCCCTTCCTTCAGGTGCTTGGCCACCTGCGGCGCGTACAGCTTCGACTGGTTGCGCGCCTGCGTGTAGGTGAAGATGCGCTCGATCGCCACGCCGAACGACCACATCGACATGATGAAGAGAATGAAGGCCACGGCTTTGGCCACGAATCCCATCGACTGCCACATCTGCATTAAATCCACGGTCCATCCTCCATCGGGTCGAGCTCTGGAACGAGCTCGAAGTTCGTAAAGATCGAGTGACGTCTATTGCAAAGTGAAGTTCACGGTCACGGTCATGATGACGGGCACCGGCACGCCGTTGAGCAGTCGTCGGCGTGAACTGCCACTGCCGCACCGCGTCGAGCGCCGCCGCGTCGAGCAGCGGGATCGAGCGAAGCACTTTGGCTTCCTGCACCGCGCCGTTCGGTCCGATCGTCGCCTCGATGATGACGACGCCCTGCACGCGCGCCGACTGCGCGATCGCCGGATAGACCGGCTTGACGTCCTTCACCTTGGTCGGCTGCTTGATGTTGCCGCCGACGCGAACCGGCGCCGGCGGTGGCGGCGGCGGGGGCGGGGGCGGCGGGCGCCTCGGCCAGCCCGCCGACGATGCCGCCGGTCACGCCGCCGACCACGCCACCTTCGACGCCGCCGACCACGCCTTTGGCCTGCTCGATGCCGGTCTCGGCCTTGATTTCCTTCGGCGCCTCAACCGGCGCCGCGTTCGGATTCACGTCCATCCACCGGCTTCGGCGCCGCGGCCGCAGCGGTGGCGGCGGTGGCGGTGGCGGCGGTGGGGGCGGCGGGGGCGGTGCCGCGACGAACGCCATCATCGACGGCGGCGTCGGCAGCACGTCGGCGGCCATCAGCGGAATGATGATGACGGCACCGATGATCGCCGTATGGACGATGATCGACAGCGGGACCGTATACCACTTCTGGCTGCCCACTTTGATCGACGGCTCGACGACATCGCCGAACATGTCACGTGGCACTTGGCTTCTCCTCGTACGCCGCCGCGCGTGAGCGCCGCGACGTTCCTCCTCGTAGGTGTTTCAAATCAGCCGGCGTAGAAGGCGCCGATTATAGTCAGTCCAAAAACTGAGAGTCAACGAAGGACTCGAGTGCTTAGACACCGGTTTCACGGAAATGGCCGCGCGTTCGACCTCGACGTTTGTAATAAGAAGTCACGCGGCTTACGCCCCCGACCCGATCCGCATCCCGTAGAACGAACGCCAGACGAAAACCATCGAAAGTGCGAAGAAAACCGCCGCCAGCACGTGGCCCAGGAACGGTCCCTGCGTCGCCCGCATGCTGACCGCCAACTCGACCGCCAGCAGCCCGAACAGCGTCGTGAACTTGATGATCGGGTTCATCGCCACCGACGAGGTGTCCTTGAACGGATCGCCCACCGTGTCGCCGACGACCGTCGCCGCGTGCAGCGGCGTGCCCTTCATCTTCAGCTCGACCTCGACGATCTTCTTCGCGTTGTCCCACGCGCCGCCGGCGTTGGCCATGAAAATCGCCTGGTACAGGCCGAAGAGCGCGATCGAGATCAGGTAGCCGATGAAGAAATACGCCTCGAGGAAGGCGAACGCCAGCGTCGAGAAGAACACGGTCAGGAAGATGTTGAACATCCCCTTCTGCGCGTACTTGGTGCAGATCTCCACGACCTTCTTGCTGTCCTCGACCGACGCCTTCTCGGCGCCGCTGTCGAGCTTGATGTTC
Organism: uncultured Acidobacteriota bacterium; assembly: GCA_963794305.1. Taxonomy (GTDB): domain Bacteria; phylum Acidobacteriota; class Vicinamibacteria; order Vicinamibacterales; family CAVVIG01; genus CAVQFC01. Next base: position 84,127 of record CAWCDQ010000002.1, read on the forward strand.
GCCTTGATGAACTCCACCGCGCGGTACGCGCCGGTGGTCACCGCCTGCGCCGACGCGCCGGTGAACCAGTAGATCACCGCGCCGCCCGTGACGAGCCCGAGGAAGAACGGCGCGTGCAGGATGCGACAGCTTGTCCATGTTCTGCGTCAGCCCGCTGGTCAGCAGGAAGATGATCGAGAAGATCATCGTCGTCGCGCCGACCACCGCGGTGCCGATGAGCACCGGCTTGGCGGTCGCCTTGAAGGTGTTGCCGGCGCCGTCGTTCTCCTCGAGCAGATCCTTGGCGCGCTCGAAGTGGACGTCGAAGCCGAAGTTCTTCTTCAGCTGCTCCTTGATGCCCGGGAATCGTCTCGATCACCGACAGCTCGAACACCGACTGCGCGTTGTCGGTCACCGGGCCGTAGGAGTCGACCGCGATCGTCACCGGGCCCATGCCGAGGAAGCCGAACGCGACCAGGCCGAACGCGAAGATCTGCGGCGCCAGCATCAGCGTCGCCGAGCCCGAACCCGCTGATGTAGTAGGCCGTGCCCATCAGCGCCACGATGCTGAGGCCGAGCCAGTAGGCGCTGAAGTTGCCGGCGACGAAGCCCGACAGGATGTTCAGCGACGGCCCGCCTTCGCGCGACGAGATCACCACTTCCTTGACGTGGCCCGACTCGGTCGACGTGAACACCTTCACCAGCTCGGGAATGATCGCGCCGGCCAGCGTGCCGCAGGTGATGACGGTCGACAGCTTCCACCAGAGCGTGCCGTCGCCCAGGTCGGGCACCAGGAAGTACGACACGGCGTAGGTGATCGCCACCGAGATGAACGAGGTCAGCCAGACCAGCGAGGTCAGCGGCGCCTCGAAGTTCATCTTGTCGACGTTCGTACCGCCCCTTCGCGATCGCCTCGTTGATGAAGTACGAGAGGCCGCTCGCGATGATCATCGCGATGCGCATCACGAAGATCCAGACGAGCAGCTGCACCTGGACGCTGCGGATCGCTGCACCGCGAGCAGGATGAACGAGATCAGCGCGACGCCGGTCACGCCGTAGGTCTCGAAGCCGTCGGCGCTCGGACCGACCGAGTCGCCGGCGTTGTCGCCCGTGCAGTCCGCGATCACGCCCGGGTTGCGCGCGTCGTCTTCCTTGATGTTGAAGACGATCTTCATCAGGTCCGAGCCGATGTCGGCGATCTTGGTGAAGATGCCGCCGGCGATGCGCAGCGCCGCGGCGCCGAGCGACTCGCCGATCGCGAAGCCGATGAAGCAGGAGCCCGCCAGGTTGCCCGGGATGAACAGCAGGATGCACAGCATCAGCAGCAGCTCGACGCTGATGAGCAGCATGCCGATGCTCATGCCGGCGCGCAGCGGGATCGCGTAGATCGGAAACGGCTTGCCGCGCAGGCTGGCGAACGCGGCGCGCGAGTTGGCGAACGTGTTGACGCGGATGCCGAACCAGGCGACGCCGTAGCTGCCGGCGATGCCGATCAGGCTGAACAACAGGATGATGACGACGCGGTACGGCCTCCAGGTGCTGGAGCACGCCGAAGTACAGCACCATGATCGCGCCGATGAACACCTCGAGCAGCAGGATGAACTTGCCCTGCGTGACCAGATAGGTCTTGCACGTCTCGTAGATCAGCTCCGACACTTCCAGCATCGACGCGTGCACCGGCAGCGCCTTGAGCTGCGCGAACGTCATCAGCCCGAACAGCAGGCCGAGCGCGCAGATCACCAGGCCGCCCATCAGCAGCGTCCGTCCGTTCACGCCGTGAAAGCTCACCACCGACAGGTCGGGCAGCATCGAGATTGGCTTCGCCGCCGGCATGCGCGCGTTTCCGTCTGCGCCGCCGGCTGGGCCTGCGCCTGCACGGCCCGCGGCAGCGCGACGAGCGCGCCGCAGAACAGGATGGCCAGCACCGGAACGACGAGCCGCCGACGGAAAAGTCTCTGAACGATCACAATCATTGAGCCTCGCGCAAAAGGGGCGATTATATGCGTACCTTGGGCGGCAGCGCCATGCCGCCGGTCAGGAAAATCTTGATGCCGTCCTCGACCGTGATGTCGGGAAAGGTGGCCCGGTCGCGTTCGACGATCACGATGTCGCCCAGATAGAGGTTATTTGTCGGCACATACACCGCCAGCAGGGATTCCGGTCCCCGTCCGCGATCGACGGTGAACTCGCGCGTCTGGAATCCCAGGGCGTAGCCACGCCGCGGATCCTCGATCATGACGACCCGCTTGAACCCCGATTCGTTGTCCGGCGAGAACGCCGCGATCAGCTGCTTCACCGGCGCGTAGATCGTCCGGAACACCGGCACCTTCAGCAGCCATTCCTCGCCGCGCGGAGAGGATTCTGCGGCCGAAAACGTTGCGTGCGACGGTCGCCGACCAGCACGATGACCAGCGCCGTCGACGCCGTGCCCAGCCCTGGAATCCGCCGCCCGAGCACGCGATCGTACAGCGGGGTCGTCAGACCGTCGACGACGTTGAAGATCCAGATGAAGGCCGCGACGCTGATGAACAGCGGCACCGTGACGAAGAACCCGGTGACGAAGCTCCGCCGGAGCCATTGCATGACGCGTTCCTACAGCCAGCCGGCGGCGACGGCCGCCAGTAGAACAAGGCCGAGCGCGATCCGATACCACGCAAACGGCGCGAAGCCGGATCGACGGACGTAGTTGAGGAACGGCTTCACGACCAGCGCGGAGGCGATGAACGCCATCACGAAGCCGACGGCGATCTCCGCCCCGCGCGCCGAGCCGAGGTCGTGGCGCGCTTCGAGCAGGTCGTGCGCGAACGCGGCGGCCATGGTGGGCATCGCGAGGAAGAACGTGAATTCGGCCGCGGCCGCGCGATCCACGCGCATGGCCATCGCCGCGACAATCGTGCCGCCCGAACGCGACACGCCGGGAATCAGCGCGAGCGCCTGAAACGACCCGATGGCGAGCGCGCGGCCGGACGGCAGGCTGTCGACGTCCATCACGTCGGGCACCGGGCGGAAGCGCTCGACGATCAGCATGATGATGCCGCCGATGATGAACGCCAGCGCGATCACGACGAAGCTGCCGTACAGCACGCTCTTCACGAACTTGGACAGGAAGAAGCCGGCCACCAGCGCCGGGACCGTCGCCAGGCCAATCATGAACGCGAAGCGGCGCGCCTCGGCGCTCGACGGCAGCCCCGCCACCACCGACAGGATCTTCTCGCGATAGAGCCACATCACCGCGAAGATCGACCCGAGCTGGATCATCACGGTGAACACGCCGCCCGGATCGCTGTAGCCGATCAGCGCGGCTCCCGATCAGGAGATGCGCCGTCGACGAAACGGGCAGAAATTCAGTGAGCCCCTGCAGGACTCCCAGGAGCGCCGCTTTGAGAAGGTTGGCATGCATGCGAAGGTAGTTCGAAGTGAGAAGGCTGAGTGCCGCCCGGGCCGACTCGCACTTCGACCCCTCGCATTCTCGCTTCTACGAAGCCCGTGCCTTGCGCTGCGGCTTCTGTTTCCGCTGCGGCTGCTGCGCCGCCGGGGCGGCGGCGGCCGGCGCATGCGCGGCGGCCCGCGTCGGGGCGCTGCTGCGCCAGAAGCTGACGGTCGCGGCCGCGATGAAGACGCTGGAATAGGTGCCGGTGATGATGCCGACCACCATCGTGAACGCGAAGCCGTGCAGCACTTCGCCGCCGAAGAAGAACAGCGCCAGCGCGGTCAGCAGCGCCGTGCCGGCCGTGATGATCGTCCGGCTCAGGGTCTGGTTGATCGATGCGTTGATGACGTGGCTCATCGAATCGCGCCGCATGCCGCGCAGGTTCTCGCGGATCCGGTCGAAGATCACGATCGTGTCGTTGGTCGAGTAGCCGGTCATCGTCAGGATCGCGGCAATGACGTTGAGCGACATGTCGTAACGGAAGAAGGCGAGGAACGCGAGCGTGATCAGCAGATCGTGAATCGTCGCGACCACCGCGCCGACGCCGAAGCTGAACTGAAAGCGGAACGCCAGGTAGCCGAGGATGACGAGGAGCGACAGGACGGTCGCGGTCAACCCCTTGCTGCGGAGTTCCCGTCCGACCGCGGGCCCGACAATCTGCGTTCCCTTCTCGGTGAACGCGCCGACGCCGCCTTTGTTCAGCGCATCGATGACCTGCTGCTTGGTCTGGCTGAGCGAGGTCCCCTGCTCCGCGCCGACGTGCGGCACGCGGATCATGACCTGACGCGACGCCGCATCGCCGAAGGTCTGGACGATGACGTTCTCGCCGCCGCCGGGAAACGACTTGTCCATCGCGGCGCGCACCTGCTGCACGCTCGGCGTCTGATCGAACTGCACGATGACCGCCGTGCCGCCGGCGAACTCGATGCCGAGCGGAATGCCCTTCGTCCAGAACGTCACCGCGCCTGCGATGATGATGATCCACGAGAGCGCGATCGCGTGCCAGCGATAGCGCAGGAAATCGAAGTTCGTGTGCTTGAAGATATGCATGGCTAAATGGACAGCGTCGCGACCTGGTGACGGCCCGCCAGCGCGGAGTCAAACAGCGTCTTCGACACGAACAGCGAGGTGAACAGGTTGGACGCGAGACCGAAGAACAGCGTCACGGCGAACCCGCGGATCGGCCCGGTGCCGAACTGAAACAGGAACGCCGCCGAGATCAGCGCCGACACGTGCGTGTCGACCAGCGTCCAGAACACGCGGCTGAAGCCGGCGTTGATCGACGCGCGCACGCCGCGCTGCGCCTCGAGCTCTTCCTTGATGCGCTCGAAGATCAGCACGTTGGAATCGACGCCGATCCCCATCGTCAGCACGAAACCGGCGATGCCGGGCAGCGTCATCACCGCGCCGACGTAGGCCATCAGCCCCAGCAGGATGACGAGGTTGAAGACCAGCGCCACGACCGCGTTCACCCCGGACAGTTTGTAGTAGATCAGCATGAACACCGTGACGAGCAACAGACCGACCACCGAGGCGGTGACGCCGGAACGGATGGAGTCGGCGCCCAGCGTCGGCCCGATCGTCTGCTCTTCGAGGTAGTCCAGCTTGGCCGGCAGCGCGCCCGACCGCAGCTTGAGCGAGAGATCCTGCACTTCTTCGGGCGTGAAGCTGCCGGTGATGCGCCCTTCGGAATTGATCCGGGTCTCGAGCGTCGGCGCCGACTGGACGCGGCCGTCGAGGATGATCGCGAGCTGGCGGCCGATGTTCTCGCCGCTCACCTTGCCGAACTTCCGCCCGCCTTCGTTGCTGAGCGTGAAGCTGACCGCCGGACGGTTGTTCTCGTCCACCGACGCGCGCGCGCTCCGCAGATCCTGGCCGGTGACGGCGGCGACCTTCTTCACCATGTAGTAGACCGTCGAGGTGTCGCCCGCGCTGCCGGCGCCCGGCACGATCTCCATGCCCTGCGGCACCTGGCCGTTGACCATCAGCGCTTCCTTGGACGGCGACGGCGCGCCTTCCACGATCTTCAGCTCGAGCAGGCCGGGCGACCCGATGATGCTCTTGGCGCGGTCGATGTCGGTGACGCCGGGAAGCTGCACGAGAATCTGGTCGGCGCCCTGCTGCGCGATGCTCGGCTCGGCGACGCCCAGCTCGTTGATGCGGCGCTCGATCGTCTGGCGCGCCTGAATCACCGACTCGTCACGCAGGTTCACCTGGATGTTCGGCTTCATCGTGAAGGTGTAGGTGCCGTTCACGCCGCTGCCGCGGTCGAAGTTCGCCTGCACTTCGTTGGCGGCGGTCCTGAACGCCGCGTCCTGCGCCGGCGGGACTCCTGCCACCTTGAAATGGATCACGTCCGGCGCGTCCAGGCTCCCGACCGGAATGTTGCGCGTCTTGAGCTCTTCGCGCAGGCGCTCCATCTCCTGCTCGGTCACCAGCCGCAGCGCATCGTCGGTCTCGACGCGCAGGACCAGGTGGACGCCGCCCTTGAGGTCCAGGCCGAGCTTGAGCTGCTTGTCCATCAGCCATCCGGGCGCGGGCGCGTGATAGCGCGCGGCCAGGATCGGATAGACGCCGAGCCCGAAGAAGATGACAAAGACGGTAAGGATCGTGACGACCTTCCAGCGAAGGTTGGACATATATCTCTCTATGGATTCGCGGTGGGCTCGACGACCGGCGGCTGACCCTGGTAGCCGCCGATGGCCGCCTTCGACACCTTGATGTTGACCTTGTCGGCGATTTGCAGCTGCACGCTCTGCTCGTCGAGGCGCATCACCTGGCCGAAGATCCCGCTCGTGGTGATGACCTTGTCGTTGACCTTCAGTCCCTCGAGGAATTCCTGGACTTTCTTCTGCTGCCGCTTGTTCGGTACGATGACGATGAAATAGAAGATGGCGAAGACCATCGCCAGCGGAACGATCATTTGAAGAAGGCTGCCGCCTTCTGGGCTTATGCCAAACACGCTAACACCCTGACATCATCATGAATCGTGAGGCTGGCGGGACAAGCTTTGATGGAACCCGAGCCTGAAACTTTCAAACCGCCCGAACACAATAGCGTCCCTAATCTGCCGCAGAGTGTCAAGGTAAAAGTGCAGGTTATGCAACGTGTTAAGGGTAGACGAGTTGATCTCCCCGGCCTGGAACAAATGGCGTAGATAGGCCCGCGAACAGGTGCGGCAGGTGTAGCAGCCGCAGGCCGGATCCAGGGGCCGGTCGTCCTCCGCGTAGCGCGCATTCTTGATGTTGATCCGGCCGGCGCTGGTGAACAGCTGGCCGTTCCGGGCGTTGCGGGTCGGCAGGACGCAGTCGAAGAGGTCGATGCCGCGCGCGACCGACTCGACAAGGTCTTCCGGCGTGCCGGTGCCCATCAGATAGCGCGGCCGATCGGCGGGGAGGCAAGGTGTCGTTCGCGAGACCATGTCGTACATCACGGCAGGCGGCTCGCCCACGCTGAGACCGCCGATGGCGTAGGCCTCGAACCCGATCTTCACCGTCTCCACCGCGCTTTCTTCGCGCAATCCCGGAAAGACGCTGCCCTGCACGATCCCGAACTGGGCCTGACCCGGGTTGCTGACGGTCACATCCCGGACCGACTCCGTCGCGCAGCGCGAGGAAACGATCGCGCGCGCGCGAGGCCCAGCGAAGCGTCCGCTGCATGGACGCGCGGGCCGCGTCTTCGGCCGCCGGATGCGCGAGGCACTCGTCGAGGACCATCGCGACGTCCGATCCAAGCTGCGCCTGAATGTCGGCCGCCTTCTCGGGCGTGAGCGAATGCGCCGAGCCGTCGAGATGCGATCGGAAGTGCGCGCCCTTCTCGTCGATCGTGCGGCGGTCCGACAGGCTGAACACCTGGTAGCCGCCGCTGTCGGTGAGGATCGGCTTGCCCCAGCCGATGAAGCGATGCAGGCCGCCGCGGCGCGCGACGAGGTCGTCACCGGGGCGCAGGTACAGGTGATACGTGTTGCTCAGCAGGATCTCCGCGCCGAGCGCGTCGAGCTCGCGGTGCGTGACGCCTTTCACCGCGCCCTGCGTGCCGACCGGCATGAAGGCGGGCGTCTCCACGTCACCGTGCGCGGTCGTCATGCGGCCGCGCCGCGCGAGGCCGTCGGTGTGCGTGAGCTGGAAGCCGAATGCTGAGGCCGTCACTGATAGAGACTACAATTTCCTGCGAGCGTTGAATAACTCGATTTTCTGTGTCAACATGCGAATGGTTGCTGTAGGGCCACCAATTGCCGGACGGACACGTGGGTCCGCCCCTACAACGCCATTTGCTACGCGCTCTCAGCGTCCTTTGTGTTCGATCAAAGGTGAAACCGTGAAGAAACTTCGCGTAGGAATCATATACGGCGGCCGCTCGGGCGAACACGAGGTGTCGCTCGCCTCGGCGGCGGCGGTGTTCCAGAATCTCGATCCCGATCGCTACGAACCGATCGCGATCCGGATCGAGAAAGACGGACGCTGGACCCTCCCGCCCGAGCCTCCCCGAACGATGAAGGCGGCCGACGTGATTGCCGCCGCGCAGCTCGAGGCGGCGTCGGAGGCCGGCCGCGGTCCGCGTCCCGCGGATCGCGATCTGCGTGAAGCGCATCTGGTCGCCTATCCAGGCGCGGAAACGCTGCTCACGCTGTCGCGCCCTGACGCGCAATCGGGACGATCCGAGATTGCGGTCTCAGGTCTGGCTCTCGATGTGGTGTTCCCTGTGCTGCATGGTCCATATGGCGAAGATGGAACCGTGCAGGGATTGCTCGAGCTGGCCAACGTTCCGTACGTCGGCGCCGGCGTGCTGGCGTCGGCGGTCGGCATGGACAAGGCCGCGATGAAGCTGGTGTTCGCCGCCAAGGGTCTGCCCATCTGCGACTACGAGGTCGTGCTCAAGCGCGACTGGCTGCGCGACGAGCGGCGGGTGCTCGACACGATCGTCACGCGCCTCGGCTTCCCGCTGTTCGTGAAACCGGCGAACCTGGGATCGAGCGTCGGCATCTCGAAAGCCAAGCATGCCGCGGAGCTGCGAACCGCCATCGTGCTCGCCGCGCAGTTCGACCGCAAGATCGTCGTCGAGGCGGCCGTGCCTCATGCGCGCGAGATCGAGGTCGCCGTCCTCGGCAACGACGATCCCGAGGCATCGGTCCCCGGCGAGATCATCCCGTCGCGCGAGTTCTACGACTACGAGGCCAAGTACGTCAGCGACGACTCGCGCACGGTCATCCCCGCCGACATCGACGAGGCGCGCGCCGCCGAAGTGCGCGCGCTCGCGATCGCGGCGTTCAAAGCCATCGACGGCGCCGGCATGGCGCGCGTCGATTTCCTCCTCGCCGGCGACAGCCAGGTCCTCTATCTGAACGAAGTGAACACCATCCCCGGCTTCACGACGATCAGCATGTACTCGAAGATGTGGAACGCGAGCGGTCTGACGTACGCGCAACTGCTCGATCGTCTCATCGCACTCGCGATCGAACGGCACGCGGAGAAACAGTCGCTGCGCACGAGCATGTGAAGCGCATCGCCCCTACATTTTTTTGACTTTTTGTGCACGTTTGTGCTTGACACTGAAAAGTTCAGGTTCATAATCTACATCTGGTATGAGGGTGGTGAGCTTATGCCATCCCTAGTGAAGCTCGGCTGCAAAGTTGAGTGAATCCCTTCCGCACCCGCGGGAGGTACCGAAAGGCGACGAGCGCCGACATCGGGTGAGCGTGCCAGGCGGCAGCCACAGTGATGAGAGAGAGCGCTTGCGCAGTATCCCAACATGAAGGGGGGGATAACAGAACATGGCGAAGAAAGCCAAGGGCGGGAAGAAGAAGGCCGGCAAGAAGCGGTAACTTCACCCGTACGAAAAAAGGGGGCGGCCGTCGCCCCCTTTTCACTTTTTAGCCCCACCTTATTTCTGAGTCATCGCGACGCCGTCCCACACGCGCACCTGGCGGATGACATCCCACTGCTGAATCTTGTCGACGACGTCCATGCCGGCGATGACACGGCCGAACACCGTGTACTTCCCGTCAAGGTGCGGCTGCGGTGAATGGGTGATGAAGTACTGGCTTCCGCCCGTATCCGGCCACGGATCGAGCGCCATGCCGACCGTGCCTCGCAGATACGGCCGCTCGTTCAGCTCGTCGCGGATGGAAAAGCCCGGGCCGCCTTCGCCGTCTCCGCGCGGATCGCCGTCCTGCATCACGAAGTTGGGGACGACGCGGTGCACGCTGAGGCCGTTGAAGAAACCCTTCTGCGCGAGCTTGACGAAGTTCTCAACCGTGAGCGGCGCATCCAGGACCGCCAGCTCGATCTGAATCGTCCCGCGATCCGTTTCGAGAAACACCTGCGTCGAGACCGGAGGGTTCCCGATGCGGACGGTCGCGTACGCGTCCGGTGCAAGAGTCGTCGGCGCCGGCCGGATCTGCGCGTCGGCACCGGCGGCGGCGGCGGGATCGACCTGCTTGAGCAGCATGACGGCGCGGACGCGGACCGCCCAGTCCTTGTCGGCAAACGCGCTGCGCAGCACCGGCGTCGCTGTCGCGGCCGGGTATTTCGCGATCGCCCCCAGCGCGGCCGCGCGCGCGCCGTACGCCCCGTCCCGCTGCCCAAACCGGTAGGCCTCTTCGAGCGCCGCGGCGCCGTTGGCCGGCTTGAGCTCGCCAAGCCCCTCGGCGGCCGCCGTACGCACGACCGGATCCTCCGACTTCAACCGCTCGATGAGCAGCGCCGGCGCCATGGGCGCCTTCATCTTGACGAGCGCGGCCAGCGCGAACGGAATCACTCGTTGATCCGTGTCGCCGAGCATCGCCTGCAGCCGCGGCAGGGCATTTTCCGGAGGCAGCGTGCCGAGCGCGGTGGCAAGGGCGGCGCGAACGTTCCAGTGGGGATCGGGATCGAGGCCCGACAGCGCCGTGACGAACACTTCGCGATCGAACGCCGCCAGCGATCGCAGCGCCGCGGCGCGAATGGAGGGGCTGGGATCGGCGAGCACGTCGAGCAGCGCGTCGCCCACCTCCTGCTGATGCAGCGAACCGATGGCCGTCACCGCCTCGAGACGGACTTGAGGATCGGCGGCGCTGTCGCTGATGACTTTGAGCAGCGGCTGGACTCCGGCCGGGTCGCCGATGCGCCCGAGGGCCCGAACGGTCTCGACCAGCACGCCGCGATCGCCGCTCGACATCAGCGGCAACAGCACGGGCACGGCCGATCGATCCTTGAGCGCCGCCAGCCCTTTCACGGCGAATGCGCGGGTGTACGGATTGGACTCCTTGGCGAGCGTCAGCAGCGCCGGCAGCGCGCGCTTGTCCTCGAGCCGCTGCAGGGCGAACGCCACGGGCCACCACCGCACCCTCGGCTGGCCGTTGACTTCGAGCACGGCCGCGGCCAGCTGCGGGTACGCCTTCAACCGGACGAGCGCGAACAGCGCCAGGCGGCACGCCGCCGTCGGCGTATCTCGCCGCGTATCGTCGCCCGCGTCCGGCGGCTGCGCCAGCGCGCCGGACTGGACGACCTTCGTCACGAGCGATCCGATCGCGTCGGCGGCCGTTGCGTCACCGATCAAGCCGAGCGCTTCAGCCGCGCTGCCTTGCATGAGCGGCGACGGATCGCCGAGCGCCGCGACCAGCGGATCGCGCGCGCGCGCGTCGCCAAGCAGGCCGAGCGCGAACGCCGCCATCTGACGCACCTCGGGATCGGGATCGTTCAGGATGCCCAGGAGCGGCGGAACGCCGTCGGCGAGTCCCACGCGTCCGATCGCCAGCGCCGCTCTCCGGCGGATGCGCGCTTCGCTGTCCGACAGCATGCGGGTCAGGTCGGGCGGCAACGGCGGCGGCGGTGGCGGTGCCACGGCAGGCTGCGGCCTTTGACCGCGACTCGCGGGAGCAGGCGGCGGCGCGGGTGGCGGCGGAGCCGGCGCCGGATCGCGCAGCATGCGGTGATCCTCGAGGCTGAGAATCCACGCCATCTTCTGCTCGAAGGTCGGTCCGGCCGGCGCCTTGACCGCGGGCGGGGCCGGCGGGGGAGCGCTCGCGCAGGCCGCCGTGAAGAGGGAAAGGGCGAGCACGACAGTCGGCAGTCGGCAGTCGCCAGTCAACAGTCGACTCGTCATGCGTGAGCGGCCTCGAGGACGGTCTGTTTCAACGTGGCCGCGGCAATCCGATCCTCGCGGATGACGACGCCGATGCCCGGCGACGTCGGAACCGCGATGGTGCCGTCGGCAGCCACTTCAATCGGCGGCTCGATGAGATCCGGATCGAAGTAGCGCTTGCTCGCGGCGATGTCGCCCGGCAGCGTGAAATTGGGCAGGGTCGACAGATGGATGTTGGCGGCGCGGCCGATCCCCGATTCGAGCATGCCTCCGTGCCAGACTGGAATGCCGCGCGATTCGCAGAGGTCGTGCAGCCGGATCGACTCGGCGAACCCGCCAACGCGCCCCGGCTTGATGTTGATGATGCGGCAGGCGCCCGCGGCGATCGCCTCGCGCGCAATGCCGATGGTCTTGATCGACTCGTCGAGGCAGATGGGCGTGTTCAACGTTCGCTGGAGCGCGGCGTGCTCCGCGATGTCGTCGTAGTCGAGCGGCTGCTCGATCATCATGAGATCGAAGCGATCGAGCTGCGCGAGATGGTCCGCGTCGGCCGCGGTGTACGCGGCGTTGGCGTCCACCATCAGCGGGATGGCGCCGAAACGGGCGCGCACGGTCTCGACGGCGGCCAGGTCCCAGCCCGGCTTGATTTTGATCTTGATGCGCCGATATCCGGCGGCGAGCTCGCGCTCCACCTTCTCCGCGAGCTCGTCGAGCGAGCGCTGGATGCCAATCGACACGCCGGATGCGATCCGATCGCGCGTGCCCCCGAGCACGCGGCTCAGCGGCTCCCCGCGTTGCTTCGCAAACAGGTCCCACGCGGCCATCTCCACGGCGGCCTTGGCCATGTTGTGGCCGCGAATGGCCTTCAGCGCGGGAAACACCTCGCGCGGATGCGCGAAGCTCACGCCGAGCACGCGAGGGGCGACGAACTCCGAGATGATGTGCCACACCGTCTCGTTGGTCTCCGAACTGTAGTACGGATCCTGCTCCGCGACGCACTCGCCGTAACCGGTCGCACCTTCGCCGTCGACGCGCACCAGGATGAAATGTTTGTCGTCGATGCGGCCGAAACTGGTTTCGAAGAAGTGGACGAGCGGGAGCCTGATGAGACGCAGCTCCACACGTTCGATCTGCACGGCGCGATGATATCATCGGGCGCCTTGCAGTTCCGCTACATCGCGATCGAAGGACCGATTGGCGCGGGCAAGACCGCACTCGCGGAGCGCCTCGGCACTCGACTGGACGCCACGGTCGTGCTTGAAGAAATGGAGAACCCGTTTCTCGGCGACTTCTACGCCGACCGTCCCGGCGCGGCGCTGCAGGCGCAGCTCTTCTATCTCCTCAACCGCCATCGTCAGCAGACCACGCTGCGGCAGGCGGACCTCTTCAGCCAGACGACGATCTGCGATTACGTCTTCGACAAGGACAAGATCTTCGCCTACCTGAATCTCGACGACAACGAGCTGTTCATCTACCAGCGTCTGTACGATCTGCTCGCGCGCGACGTGCCGCCGCCCGATCTCGTCGTCTACCTGCAGGCGCCGACCGACGTGCTGCTGCGTCGCGTGCACAGCCGCCGCATGGACGCGGAAGCGGTCGCGTTCCAGCCCGACGACGACTACCTCCGCGAGCTGAACGAGGCCTACACGCACTTCTTCTTTCACTACAACGCCGCGCCGCTCCTCGTGGTCGAAACGTCGCAGTTCGATTCGGACGCCAGCGACGAAGCGCTCGACGATCTGATCAAGCAGGTGCGCAACATGGGCCCGGGGACGCGTTATTACGTGCCGCGAACCAAATAATGGCTGATGGCTCATGGCTGATGGCTATGGAAGATGGTTCTGTCCATCGGCCATGACCATTAGCCATTAGCCATCAGCCCTGATACGCTTCTCCACAATGGCGTGGTTCAAGAAGACGCGCAAGCCGATGGCCACCCCGGCCAAGGAGAAGGCGAGCCGGGTGCCGGAAGGCCTCTGGGTGAAGTGTCCCGGTTGCGCGCAGGTGATCTACAACAAGGATCTCGCGGCCAACCTCAGTGTCTGCCCGAAGTGCGATCACCACTTCCGCATCAACGCGACCGAACGGCTGCGCATGCTCTTCGACGGAGAGTGGACGGAGTACGACAAGGGGCTCACCTCGACCGACCCGCTTGGCTTCACCGACACCAAACCGTACAAGGCGCGTCTCAAGGCGAGCATCGAGACCACGGGGCTGAACGACGCGATTGTGTCGGCGTCCGGCACCATCGACGGCATCCCCGCCATCGTCGCCGCGATGGAGTACGGGTTCATCGGCGGCAGCATGGGCGTGGTCGTCGGGGAGAAGATCACGCGCGCCATCGAACGCGCGATCGAAGGCCGGCTGCCGGTGATCATCGTGTGCTGTTCGGGCGGGGCGCGAATGATGGAAGGCGCCCGCTCGCTGATGCAGATGGCCAAGATCTCGGGCGCGCTGGCGCGGCTCGACCGCGCGCGGCTGCCCTACATCGCCGTGCTGACCGATCCCACGACAGGCGGCGTGACGGCGAGCTTCGCGATGCTCGGCGATCTCAACATCGCCGAGCCGAAAGCCCAGATCGGCTTCGCCGGCCCGCGCGTCATCGAGCAGACGATCCGCCAGAAGCTGCCGGAGGGATTCCAGCGCAGCGAGTTCCTGCTCGACAAGGGCATGCTCGACCTCGTGATCGACAGGCGCGAGATGAAAGCCACGATCGCGAACGCACTGCGGTTCATGGGGAAGGCAGTCGGCAGTCAGCAGTCAGCAGTCGCCAGTGCAGTCAGTCGGCCGGTCGTCGGTCAGCAGTCAGCGGTCGTCAGTGCGCAGTCAGCAGTGCCGGTCCATCAGTCAGCCAGTCGCCATCGGCCATCAGCCATGCTAGCCATCAGCCATCAGCCATCAGCCATTGCAGGATCCCCTAACCTGGCTGTTCGCGCTCGAGCAGTTCGGCATCAAGTTCGGTCTCGAGAACATTTCCGCGATCGTCGAACGGCTCGGCCACCCCGAGCGCGCGTTTCGATCGATCCACATCGCCGGCACCAACGGGAAGGGATCGGTGACCGCGATGGTCGATGCGGCGCTTCGCGCCGCGGGCCATCGCTCGGCGCGCTTCACCTCGCCGCACCTGATCGACCTCTCGGAGCGATTCGTCATCGACGGCCGTCCCGTCGCCGGCGACGCTCTCGCGGCGGCGGTCGATGATGTGCGCGCGGCGATCGACGATCTGCGCGCGCACGGCAGGCTCGAGGTGCAGCCGACGTTCTTCGAAGTCACGACAGCGGTCGGCTTCCTGCTCTTCCAGCGCGCCGGAGTGGACGTGGCGGTGCTCGAGGTCGGACTCGGCGGACGGCTCGACGCCACCAACGTCGTGACTCCACCCGCTCTCGCCGCCACCGCGATCACCTCGATCGCCTTCGACCACCAGCTGTATCTCGGGACGACGCTGCGGGAGATCGCGCTCGAAAAGGCCGGCATCATCAAGCCGGGTGTGCCGGTTGTCGTCGGACCGCTGGATCCGGAGGCGGAGACCGCCATCGCCGAGGCGGCGGCGCGGCTCGGCGCGCCGATCCTCCGGACGAGCGCGCGCGATTGCGAAGGATTGACTGTCGGTCTTGCGGGCGTCCACCAGCGTTCGAACGCGGCGGTGGCGATGCGGCTGCTCGAACTCGCCGATGCGAACGGCATCGCGGTACCGCGGCGCGCCATCGAGGCCGGCCTGGCGCACCCCGAATGGCCGGGCCGCCTCGAGGTTCGTCGCTTCACCGACGGACGCGAGCTTCTCCTCGATGCCGCGCACAACCCGGCCGGCGCCGCGTCGCTCGCGTCCTACCTCAAGGCGGAGGGCGGAGAGCCACGGCCGCTCGTGTTCGCCGCCATGCGCGATAAGGATGTCATGGGCATGTTCGCGGCTCTGCTGCCGGCCGTCGGCCGTCTGATCGTCACGCGTGCGTCGAACGCGCGGTCGGCGGAGCCCGCAACGCTGGCTGAACAGGCGCGCGCGGCCGCACCAGCGTTGCCGATTGCGATCGCGCTCGATCTCGACAACGCGCTCGACACAGCATGGCGCGCCGGCCCGCGCATCGTGGTCGCGGGATCGATTTTCCTGCTGGGCGACGTCATGAAGCGGGTCGGCGGGTCGTGATACCCTTCGAAAGCCTGCGCAGCGTGTCTGGATAATGAATCTGTTCCGATGGTGTACAACCCTGTGTGGCGTGCTCTGGGCGCTCTCCGGGTACGCGCAGCCTCCGCAGCCTCCACCGCCTGCGCCGCCCGCACAAGCACCGGCCAAGCCGGGCGCCGACACGACCGTCAGCGACAGCCGTGAGGGCTCGAACAACCAGAAGGACTGGCATTTCATCGGCCACGTCGAGATGGATCAGGGCAGCGACACGAAGATCTACGCCGACGATGTGCGGTTGTACACGGAAAACAACCGCGCGCTCGCGACCGGCAACGTCGTGTTCGCGCAGGGCGACAACCGGATCTCCGCGGAACATGCCGAGTTCGACACCGAAACGAAGCTGGGCACCTTCTACAACGCCACCGGCTTCTCCACCGTCAAGCCTCCCAAGCCGCAGCCGCCGCGCCCGGGCGCGATGGCGCCGCCGCCGGTTGTCGGTCAGGAGACCGTCGTCATTTTCTTCGGCGAGAAGATCGAGAAGATCGGACCGAAGAAGTACCGGATCACCAACGGCGGTTTCTCCACCTGCTCGCAGCCGACGCCGCGCTGGGACCTGCACGCCGGTACCGTCATCCTGAACGTCGATCACTACACGATGCTCACCAACGCGGTGATGCGCGTGAAAGGCGTGCCGGTGTTCTACACGCCGATCATGTACTACCCGACCAAGAAAGAAGATCGCGCAACCGGCATCCTGATACCGACCTACGGTGCCTCGTCGCTGCGCGGGCAAACCTTGCACAACGCGTTCTTCTGGGCGATCGATCGCAGCCAGGACGCGACGTTCCTGTACGACTACTACTCGAAGACAGGCCAGGGGTTCGGCAGTCAGTACCGCTATAACGCAGGGACCGGGGACGGCAACATCCGGGCGTATCTCGACGACCAGCACGCCACGACCTACACGGACGATCTCGGCAACTCGAGACCGTACCGACGCGGCACGCAGCTACGAGATTCGCGGCAGCGCCAACCAGCAGCTCCCGTTCAACATGCGGGCGCGCGCCCAGGTGAACTACTTCTCCAGCATCGCGCAGTCACAGACCTTCAACACCAACATCTACGACGCGTCGCGCAACATACGCTCGTTCGGCGGCAACGTCGTCGGCGCCTGGGGAAAATATTCGCTGAACGCGACGCTCGACCACAGCGAGTACTTCTACAACCTGACCAACTCGGTCCTGTCCGGCAGCTGGCCGCGCGTGGGGTTCTCGCGGAACGAACGGCCGATCCTCGACTCGCCCGTGTACTTCTCGCTGGGCACGGAGTTTCTGAGCTCCTTGAGCACCAGGTACCAGGCGACCACTGACCCTACGACCCAGAACACCGTTACCACGACGACCGACAACGGCCTCACCCGCATCGACCTCGCGCCGCAGGTTCGCTATCCCTTCAAGAAGTGGGCGTGGTTCACGGTCAATTCCACGTTCGGCTGGCGCGAGACGTACTACTCGAAGAGCTACGAACCCACAGGCGACCCCAGGAATCCTCCGAGCACGGTCATCGACGTCGGGCTGAACCGGACGCTCTATACGCTCCAGGCGCAGATCGTGGGACCGGTGTTCAACCGCGTGTGGGATACGCCGGACAACACATACGCCGAGAAATTCAAGCACTCGATCGAGCCGGTCCTGACGATCAACCGCACCTCGTCGGTCGACAACATCGACGAGATCGTCAAGCTGGATGGCATCGACAACTTCATCGGCGGTACCACGCTCACCTACGGGCTCAACAACCGGTTCTACGCCAAGCGCAAGACGACGCCGGGCGGGCCGGCGATATCGCGCGAGATCTTCGACGTCGAGCTGTCGCAGAGCTACTACACGAACCAGAACGCGTCGCAGTACGACACCCAGTACCAGACGACGCTTGGCGTCCAGACCATCATTCCGATCAACTTTTCGCCCATCGCGTTGAACTTCCGGGCGCTCCCCACGGACGCGATCAACGCCAATCTTCGCGCGGAGTTCGACGCGCGCTACCACAGCCTGCGCACGATTTCCGCGCAAGGTTCGTACAACTGGACCAACCGCGTGCAGGTCACGGGCGGCTGGAGCAAGCGCGGGTACATTCCGCAGATTCCCGTGTTCAACGACTGCCGCGACGTGCCGGTGACGAATCCTCCCACCTGCACTCCCGCCTCGCTCGACCAGGCGATCAACGTGATGTCCACCATGCACTCGAAAGACAACAAGGTGGGCGCCACGGTCTCGTTCAACTACGACATCCTGCGGGGATTCATGCAGCAGCAGCAGCTGTCGCTCTTCTACAACGCCCAGTGCTGCGGCATCGCGGTGCAATACCAGACCTACAACTACGGGCCGGGCTCCTCGGCGCCGATTCCGGCGGACCACCGTTTCTTCCTCTCGTTCACGCTGGCCGGCCTCGGCAATTTTTCTCCGTTCAACGGCGCGCTCAACGGCGCGCCCCACTAAGCGTCCGCCTGCCACGCATGCCGACCGACATTCTCGTGACCGGCGCCGCGGGGTTTGCGGGCAGTCATCTGATCGATCTGCTGGCGGGAAGCGGCGCGAGCCTGATCGCCTGGCACAGGCCCGGAGGCTCGCCGCCGCGCGAAGGCGCCGGCGCGCGATGGGAGCCGGTCGATCTGCTCGACCAGGCGCAGGTGCAGGCGGCCATCGACCGTGCGCGGCCCGCCGCCGTGTACCACTGCGCGGGCGCCGCGCATGTCGCGCGCGCGTGGGACTCGACGGCGTCGACCTTCGCGACCAACGTGCGCGGCACGCATCACGTGCTGCGAGCGCTCGAACGGTCCTCGATCCCGGGCTCGCGTGTTCGTGCCCAGCTCGGCGCTCGTCTATGCTGCGGCCGACGGGGCGCTCAGCGAGGAACACCCGCTCCTTCCGTCGAGTCCGTATGGACTCAGCAAGCTGGCGCAGGAAATGCTCGGCATGAAGTCGAACGGCGTGCTCAGCGTGACGATCGCGCGCCCGTTCAACCACATCGGGCCGCGCCAGGATCCGTACTTCGTCGCCTCCGGTTTCGCGCGGAGAATTGCCGACATCGAGCTGGGACGCTGGGCTCCGGAAATTTCCGTCGGCAACCTGGAGGCCCGGCGCGATCTCACGGACGTCCGCGATACAGTGCGGGCGTACCAGATGATCCTCGAACGCGGACAGCCGGGCCGGCCGTACAACGTGTGCTCGGGCCACGCGATCTCCATCCGCGATCTGCTCGATCGCCTCATCGCCCGCGCGCGCGTGCGAGTCGAGGTCAAGGTGGATCCGGCTCGCTATCGCCCGAACGACACGCCGCTTCTGCTCGGCGACCCGACCCGGCTGCGCGAGGAGCTCGGCTGGCGCCCGGAGATTCCGATCGAGAAGACGCTCGACGACCTGCTCGAGTACTGGCGAACAAGGACTCCATGAAAGTGATGGTGACGGGCGGCACCGGGTATCTCGGCCGCGCCGTCGTCAGGACGCTGGCCGCACGAGGGCACGAGCTGGTCATCTTCGCGCGCAACGCCAGCCGCAGCGGCCTTCCCGGCACGGCCATCGACGGCGACATTCGCGATCGCTCGGCAGTCGAGCTCGCCGCAAGAGGCTGCGACGCGATTTCGCATTCCGCCGCGCTCGTCAGCATCTGGCGGCGCCGGCCTGAAGACTTCGACGACGTCAACGTCGGCGGCCTTCGAAACGTGCTGGCGGCCGCCGCGGCGCTCCGTACTCCGCGCGTGCTCTACACCTCGTCGTTCGTCGCGCTGCCGCCGCGCGATAGAACGGAGCCGCTCCTCGCCAACGATTATCAGCGCACGAAAGTGGCCGCCGATCGCGTCGCCGACGAAGCGGTCCAGGGCGGCTGCCCGCTGGTGCGCGTGTACCCGGGCGTGGTGTACGGTCCGGGCTCGTTCACCGAGGGCAACCTGGTCGGACGGCTGATCGCGGATCATCTGAAACACAAGCTGCCCGGGCTCGTCGGCCCGGAGCAGCGGTGGTCGTACGCCTACATCGACGATGTCGCGGCAGGGCACGTCGAGGCGCTGGAGCGCGGACGTGCAGGCGGACGCTACGCGCTTGGCGGCGAGAACGCGCCGCAGCGCCGCGTTTTCGAGATCGTGCAGCAGCTCACCGGACGCCGGCCGCCGCCGCGCATTCCGTTTCCCGCCGCGCATCTGCTCGGCGCCGCCGAGGAGCTCCGCGTCACATGTTTCGGCGGAACACCGCTGATCACGCGCGGCGCGGTTGAAATCTTTCGCCACGACTGGTCGCTCGACAGCAGCGAGTCGGTCCACGAGCTCGCATACCCGCTCACGCCGCTCGCCGAAGGAGTCGCGCGTACGCTGCAATCCATTCGCGACGCGAATTCGGCTCCGGAGCCGCGGCGCTCGTGACCGGCGCTCAACCAACGCATTCCGAAACGGCGCGCCAGTGGGTCCACGTCGGATCGGGCCTGTTCGCGCTCCTGCTGCGCGTGCTCACGGGACCGCAGGCGGCGGCGATGGCAGTCGGGGCGCTGGCGTTCAACATCGTCCTGCTGCCACGCCTCGGCGGCAGGCAGCTGTACCGCCCAATCGACCACCAGCGAGGATTCCCCCTCGGCATCGTCCTCTACCCGCTCGCGGTGCTGCTGCTGATACTCGCGTTTCCCTCGAGGCTCGACATCGCCGCCGCAGCGTGGGGCATCCTCGCCTTCGGCGACGGCTTCGCGACCCTGGTTGGACGATCACGTACAGGAACCGCGGAGACCGCAGAACGCAGAGATCTCTCGCGACTCGCGCTCTGCGGTTCTTCGGTCGTCTTCCGTGGAATCCCGACAAATCGATCGCCGGCACGCTCGCGTTCATCGTGTGCGGCGGCGCGGGGGCCGTTGCGCTGGCGTGGTGGGTTCGACCGTCGGTCACGCCGTTGCCGCCGATGGCGTTCACGATCGCCGCGCCGCTGGTGGCCGCGGTGCTCGCGGGGCTGGTCGAGACGATTCCGATTCGGCTCGACGACAACATCTCTGTACCGCTGACCGCGGCGCTCGTGCTGTGGCTCGCGAGCCTGATGACACCGGAGTCGCTCGATCTCTCGCGCGGCAGAGTGATGGCGGCGCTTCCGTGGGCGCTTGGGATCAACGCACTCACCGGCTGGCTCGGTTATCGCGCCAGGACCGTCACGAAATCGGGCTGCGCCGGCGGGGTGCTCGTCGGCACGATCATCTACATCGGCGGCGGCGCAGGCGCGTGGGTGCTTCTGTTTGTCACGTTTCTGATCGCATCCATCACGTCGCGGCTCGGTTTGAAGCGCAAGGAACAGCTCGGGATTGCCGAGGAGCGCGGCGGCCGCCGCGGCGCCGGCAATGCCATCGCGAACTGCGGCGTCGCGGCGATCGGCGCCATCGCCGCGGCGACGACGCCTTTTGCGCCGGCCGCATTGACAGCACTCGTCGCCGCGCTGGTCGCCGGCGGAAGCGACACGGTGGCCAGCGAAATCGGGAAGGCCTGGGGACGGTCGACGTTTCTCGTCACGACGCTCCGGCGCGTGAAAGCGGGAACGCCGGGCGCGATGTCGCTCGAAGGCACGGTCGCTGGACTGCTCGCCGCGGTGGCGCTCGCCTCGGCGGGCGCCGCGCTCGGCCTTATCCCAGCCTCGGCCATCGTCATCGTCGTGGTCGGCGCGACGGCAGGCGCTCTGGTCGAGAGCGCGCTCGGCGCGACGCTCGAAGGACCGGGTATCCTGAACAACGACATGCTCAACTTCATCAACACGGCTGTGGCGGCCGTCGTCGCGCTGGCGTTTCTGTGACGAACGACGTTCCGCGCGTACATCGACCTGGGCCGCCCGTTCACGCTCGTCGCGCCCGCGCTCGGCTTCATCTCGGGAGCGCTCACGGCAGTCGGCGCCGCGCCGCGCGAACCCTGGTCGCCCTCGCTCCTGGTCGCGCCGTTCATTGGCGCCGCGATGGCGGCGCTGCTGAACGCGGGGAACAACGCCCTGAACCAGATCTACGATCTCGAGATCGATCGCGTGAACAAGCCGAAGCGTCCGCTCCCGAGCGGCCGGCTGACGATTGCCCAGGTCTGGTGGTTCACCAACATCACGTACGCGCTGGCGCTGGTGCTGGCGTGGCTCGTTGCCCCGAACGGGAGGCACGAGTGCTTCTGGCTGGTCGCCGTCGCCGTGGTGTGCACATACCTCTACTCCGTGCCGCCCTTTCGCACCAAGCGGCTCGGCATCTGGGCCAACGTCACGATTGCGATCCCCCGCGGTGTGCTCCTGAAAGTGGCGGGCTGGTCGTCGGTGAAGACGATCGCCGGCCTCGAACCGTGGTACATCGGCGCGATCTTCGGTCTGTTTCTCCTGGGCGCGACGACGACGAAGGATTTCGCCGACATGGAAGGGGACCGTCGCGGCGGCTGCCGCACGCTGCCGATTCAGTATGGCGTGCGGAAGGCCGCCTGGATGATTTCGCCGTCGTTCGTGATTCCCTTCATCATGATCAATATCGGCGCCGCGGCGGGCGTGCTGACCGGCAGCTTCTGGCTGCTGCAGATTCTTGGCGCCGTGATGACGATCTACGGTTTGTACGTGCTGTACCTGATGTTGCGGCGCCCGGAAGACCTCGCGGTCGAAGAGAACCACGTGTCGTGGGCGCACATGTACCGCATGATGTTCGTCGCGCAAATCGGCTTCGCGCTCGCATATCTTCTTTAAGGCTGAGCGCGAGCGGGCAACCGACGCGCAAGCCGTGCTATCTTTACGCAATCCTGTTCAACCCGTTGCTTCGGAGGTCGATTCGTATGGTGCGCAAGACAATGAAGATGCTGGTCGTGGCGCTGATCGCGGCCTTCGCGCTGACGTCGGTGGCCGAAGCGGCTACCCCGAAGAAGACGACCAGGCATCGGACCAAGCACTCGTCGCGCGTGTCGTCGGGCGCTGCCGCTGCCCCCAGCAGCGCGACGAATTCGGCTGCGAAAAAGAAGCCGTCTGGAACATCCGCGAAGGCGAACTCGACGGCCTCGAAGCCCGCGGCGAAGAAGGCGCCGGCGGCGAAGCCGTCGCATCCTTCGACGAAACCCAAGTAATAACGTCGGGCGAATTACGCCCGCCGCTTGACAGAAGCGGCCAGCCCCCCGATCATTGAGCGAAACTAAGGCGAAAGACGCCGCGGTTTCACTGGGGGTTCGGCCGTGTCCTCGTTCCCGCTCCTGTTCGACCTCGGCGCCACCAGGCCCACCACGCGCGACATCGCGAGAACAGTCAAAGCCGGCGGTACGGCCGCGTTGACCGACGCGGAACGGCGCGCCGACGAGGCGCGCTACCAGGAGGTGACGTGCCGTTCCGCCTTGAACCGTGTCCACGGGATGCCGTTCGACTGGACGCTCAACCCGTACCGCGGCTGCACGCACGGCTGTCACTACTGTTTCGCGCGGCGCTATCACTCGCAGTTCGAAATGGATGCCGGCGACGAGTTCGCCTCGGTCATCCTCGTCAAGCAGAACATCGTCGGCGTGCTCGCTCGCGAGCTCGACCGCCCTTCATGGAAGCGCGATCTCGTCGCCTTCGGCACGGCCACCGATCCGTATCAGCCCATCGAGGGGCACTACCGGATCTCGCGCGGCCTGATTGAAGCCGCTGACCCTCGGACGCACGCCGTTCGGCCTGGTCACGAAAGGACCGATGGTCGTCCGCGACATCGACGTACTGCTCGCGCACGGACGCGCCGCGCGCAACACGGTCTACATGAGCGTGCCCACGGTGGACGAAGACGCCTGGCGGCAGCTCGAGCCAGGTACCGCGCACCCGCTTGCAGCGGCTCCGCGCGGTGCGCGCGCTGGTCGACGCCGGCGTGAACGCGGGCGTGTTGATGGCGCCGATCGTGCCGGGCTTCTCGACGGCGCGCCACAAGCTGGAGCGCACGATCAAGGCGATCGCGGATCACGGCGCGCGCTTCGTCGGCTGCAACGTGATGTACCTGCAGGACGGGACGCGCGATCATTTCATGCGATTCATCGAGCGCGAATTTCCGGCGATGCGCCCGCGTTTCGAGAAGCTGTACGCGAGGAAGCAGGCGCCGGACGCATACCGGAAGGAGGTGCAGTCGATGGTGCGCGTCCTTCAGGAGCGCTACGGGCTGCGCAAACGAAGAGAGGCGGACGCGGAACATTCGTCCGCGGCCGCCTCAGAAGAAAGCGAACAGATCGGGTTCGCGTTCTAGCCGTTCGCCGTCCGACACTACGCGACGTCTCCAAACGCGAGCGCCCGGGCGGCCGACGCAGCCGTCGCGATTCCTGGCTCGACGACGAGCTCGCCGTCCTTCACCTTCACGTCGAAGTGCGACCCGTCCTTCCAGTGCGCGCTGATCGGGAGCTTGATGTGCTCGTCGATGAAGCGTTTCAGGAAGCGCGCGCCGAACGCGATGTTGTAGCCCTTCGCCACCACGACCTCGAGCGCCTCGTCGTCGACGCCGATGGTCTTGCCCGCCTTCGCGAGCGCGAGCGCGACCTGGTGCAGGTAGTGCCGCGCAATCTCGCGCACCTCGTCGTGCGTGAGCGGCGAAAACAGCACGACCTCGTCGATGCGATTGCGGAACTCCGGCGGGAAGCGCCGTTCGAGCTCCCGCATGACCTCGCCTTCGACCTGTTCCGCCCCGACGCTGCGCTGGCGGAATCCGAGCGGGCTCGTCAGCTTGCGGAAGTGTTCGGCGCCGATGTTGGAGGTCATGATGATGATGGCGTCGCTCAGATACACGCGCTTGCCGCGGCCGTCGGTCATCCATCCCTCGTCGAAGGCCTGCAGAAACAGGTTCAGCGTGTTGGGACTCGCTTTCTCGACCTCGTCGAGCAGCACGACGCAGTAGGGATTGTCCTTCAGCTGGTTCGTCAGCACGCCGCCGCGTTCGCTCCCGACGATGCCGCGCGGCATGCCGATCAGCTTGTCGACCGAAACGGAACCATCCTGGTACTCGGACATGTCCACGCGAATCATCTTCTTGTCGTCGCCGAACAGGAACTCGGCCACCGACTTCGCGAGCTCCGTCTTGCCGACGCCGGTCGGCCCGAGGAACAGCAGCACGCCGTCTGGTCGATCGAAGCCGTCCTTCAGCGGTCCCTTGTTCAGCACGAGGCGGCGCGCGACCGCGTCGATCGCGTTCCGCTGGCCGACGACGCGCGTTTGCAGCCTGGCTTCGATGTCGGCGAATCGATCCGTCACGTCGCGGAACACCATGTCCTCGGGAATGGACGCCACGTGCGAAATCACCGAGACGATGTCCTCCTTCTTCACTTCCCATCGGCGATCGATTTCCGCGCGGACGGCGGCCGTATCGAGCCAGCCGATGACCTTGTCCGGCAGGTGCAGGTTGCGCATGTAGCGCGGGGAGAGATCGAGCGCCGCGTCGATGGCTTCGTCCAGAATCCTGACCGAGTAATTGCGCTCCAGGCGCGGCCGGAGACTGTAGAGAATCTTCCGGGTCTCGTCGATGCTGGGTTCGCTGACGTTCACGCAGCGGAACCGGCGGGCGAGCGCTTCGTCTTCCTGAATGTATTCCTTGTACTCGCTCAGGGTCGTGGCGGCGATCATGCGGATTTCGCCGCGCGCGAGCACCGACTTGAAGATGTTGGCGGCGTCCGACGGCGCCCCGAGCGCCGATCCGGCGCCCACCATCGTGTGCGCCTCGTCGACGAACAGGATCAGGTTCGTGCGCTCCTTCAGCTCGCGGATGACGTTCTGGATCCGATCCTCGAACATGCCGCGCAGCATCGTGCCGGCGACCATGCTGTTCATCGCCAGGTTGACGACCTGGCAGTCGCGCAGGCGGACTGGAACCGTTTCGGGCTCGAACTCGATGCGCCGGGCAAGCCCCTCGGCGATGGCCGTCTTGCCGACGCCGGGCTCGCCGATCAGCATCACGGAGTTGGCGCGCTCGCGGTGACACAGGATTTCCAGCACCTGCTGAATCTCGGCGTCGCGGCCGAACACCGGCGGCAGCTTGTCCTGGCGCGCAAGCAGGTTCAGGTTCGTCGCGAAGTGCTTCAGGAAAGGCGGCAGCTCAAACCGCTTCTTCAGCCGCTCCTCGCGGAGTTCCATGTCGCGCATGCGCGCGGAAAGCCGCGACACGAGTACGTCCGGCTCGACGCCATGGCGACGGAGAATCGAGACCGGAACGCCCTGGGTTTCCTCGAACACGGCCGAGAACAGGTCGGCGGCTTCGATCGTCTGCCGGCCGGCCCTGCTGGCGTGGTGCAGCGCCAGTTTGAAGACGAGTTTGGTCGCTGGTGAAACGCGCAGTTCGCGCCCCGCAAACGACGGCATCATGTGCAGGTGTTCTTCGATAGCCTGAAGAATGGTGTGCGGATTGAGGTCGACGTCGCGCATGACCTCCGCGAACATGTCCCACTCGACTTGCGCGAATGCGAGGAACAGATGCTCGTTGGTCAGCAGCGCGTGTTCGCGGCGGCGGGACTCCTCGATCGCGCGATCGATGATACGTTGCGCAGTTTCGGCGACTTTGCTCGGCGAGATATCGAGATCTTCTACGTGCACGTGTCCTCCGTCCGGAAACAGAGGCAGCAAACGGTACGCCATTACTCGAGCGTGGCTTTTCGGCCACAGTTCGAGCGCCCTCTGCTCTTAGCCCTTCTGTAAAAGAGCCTGGATCCGATCCGCCGTGGGCGGATGCGTGCTGAAGATCGCGGACAAACCGGACACACTGAAGGGCTTGATGATGAACATGTGCGCAGTTGCCGGATTTGCATCGAGCGGAATCTGTTTCGACCCGATCTCGATTTTTCGCAGGGCGCTGACGAGTCCGTTCGGACCACCGGCAATGTCGGAGCCGCCGGCGTCGGCGTCGTATTCGCGGGAGCGCGAGATCGCCGCCTGAATCAGCATCGCCGCGATCGGCGCCAGGATAATCGTCGCGATCAGCGCGAACGGGTTCGAGCCCTGGCGATCGTCGCGGCCGTTGCCGCTGCCGCCAAAGAACATGGCAAAGCGCGAAATCATCATGATGGCCGCGGCAAGCGTCGCCGCCACCGAGCTGATGAGGATGTCGCGGTGCTTGACGTGCGCCAGCTCATGGCCCAGCACGCCCTCGAGCTCTTCGTCCGTGAGCAGGCGCAAAATGCCCTCGGTCGCAGCGACCGCGGCATGCTGTGGGTCGCGTCCGGTCGCGAAGGCGTTCGGCGACACATCCGGAATCACGTAGCAGCGCGGTTGCGGCAGGCCGGCGCGCTTCGCGAGCCGATCGACGATGTCGAAGAGACGATGACCGGGACCAACCTCCTGTGCGTCGTACATTCGGAGGACGATCTTGTCGGAGAACCAATAGGAAGCGAAGTTGGTGGCGACCGCGAACAGGAAGCCGACAGCCATGCCGCCGGCGCCGCCAAGCGCTTCGCCGATGAGCAGCAGCAACGCACTCATCGTGCCAAGGAGCAACGCGGTCTTCACGGTGTTGTTCATATGAGATTCAGCGTCAACGGCTGACCCGGCTCCCAACCGCGGCGGCTCCAAGCTGACAGCGGAAGACTATTGTACCCGTGTGAGGAGCCCTGCCACGAGCGCCGCCCGATCGGGCAAGCTCTCGATGTCGATGTGTTCATGAAGGGCGTGCGCTCCGTCGCCGATGGCGCCAAGTCCGTCTAATGTTGGAACCCCGAGAGCGGCGGTCAAATTCCCGTCCGAGCCACCACCGGTGCCGCCTTCGGCCAGGTCGTACCCCAGTTCCCGCGCGACGTCTCTCGCCTGCTTGTACAGACGCTCCACGTGGCCGGTGCGTTCCAGCGGCGGACGGTCGATGCCGCCGCGGGCCTCGACGGTCGTTCGACTGTCGATCGCGCGCAAGCCGCGAAAAGCGGCGTCGATCTCGGATGCGGCCGACGCCGTCGGGACGCGGACGTCGACGATGGCGTGCGCCTCGTCGGGAATCACGTTCGACCGCAGCCCGCCCGAAACCTGTACGACGTTCACGGAGACGCCGCGCTCGAGATCCTGGAGCGCGTTGACCCGCAGAATCTGGTGCGCCAGCTCCTGGACGGCGCTCGCGCCCTTCTGCGGCTCGATTCCGGCGTGCGCCGATACGCCGCGCACCGTCAGCTGATACGAGCCGCACCCCTTGCGCGACGTCTTCAGCGCGCCGCCCGGAAGTGACGGCTCGAGCACGAGAACCGCACTGCTCCGGCGCGCCTCGTCCTCAATCGCCGCTCGCGACGAAGGGCTGCCGATCTCCTCGTCCGTCGTCCAGAGCATCACGATGCGGTGACCGACAGCCGCGCCGGTTTCGAGCAGCGCGCGCGTGGCGAGCATCGCGAGCGCGATGCCGGCTTTCATGTCGAACACGCCCGGTCCATGCAGGCGGCCGCCCGACCTTGTGAGCGGCATGCGGTCGAGCTGGCCGATCGGCCACACGGTGTCGAAATGGCCGAGCAGCAGAACCTGCGACGCGCCGCAGCCAAATTCCGCGAGCAGGTGATCGCCACGATCGCTTCGCGTCAATCGCGACACCCGTCCTCCGATCGCCTCGAGCCGCGCGGCGAGCGCGGCGCCGCACCGGTCGACGGCGGCCTTGTCGGTCGTCGGCGACTCGAGCGTCACCAGCGCCTCGGTCGTCTCGAAAAGCCAGTCGCGGTTCGCGCGGCAGAAATCGCGGAGGTCTATAATCGTGGGCATGGAAGTGATCGTGCCAAGGACACAAAGGGGACAGAGGACACAAAGGAAGAATAGCCACAGAGACACGGAGGCACAGAGAAAACTTTTGCTCGGTGTCTCAGTGTCTCCGTGGCTCGTTCTGCTTTGTGTCCTTCGTCGCACTCCGTGTCTCGTCTGCACAGCAGTCCACCGACGCCGCAGCCCTTCCCGCGGCCGGGAACAGGTCAGCCGTCGCAGCCTGCCCGGCCGGCGCCACCGCCGACGACGCCCGCGCCACCCGCCGGCGCCACCGCCGCTCCTCGGCCGGCGCCCGAGGCGGTGCCGACCGAAGCCACGCTCGGCGTTCCGATTTTTCCCGGCGCGCAGTTCATCGCGTCCTACGATGCCGGCCGCGGACAGCGCTACTACATCTTCGGATCACCAGCGACGTTTGTCGATCTGGTGGCGTACTACCGGACCGTGCTGAAACAGAAGGGCGAGCTGGTGTACGAAGTGCCGGCCACCCACGAGTTCGACGTCGGCAAGTATCGCGAAGAGACGATGGCGTTTCCGCCGGGCGTGACGATCAAGGACTTCCAGTCCGACATCTCGCAGGGCTACCCCAACCCGAAACCGGGCGGGCAGCCGGCGCGCTTCCCGACGGTGATTCAAATCGTGCCGGTGACCGAGCGATAGAGCGCTTTTCCAATCTGTGTAGCGCGTCCTTGGTCTGTGTCCTTGGTCCGTCCTGGTTCATGGTCCGTGGTCCGAGCAGCGGATCCAGACAAAGGACGAGGAACGGACGAAGGACCAAGTGCCTCGGACGAAGGACGGGCCGCTACAAGAAAGGAAACGCTCACCACCTGCGCCGTCGTCATCGCATCACGACCTCGCCGGTCATCACGCCGAGATAGAACGGACCGACGACGCGGGAAATCCGCAAGTCGATGCGTCGAAACCGCCGGCGTCCGGCGCGTTTGAGCGGTATCGTCGTCCGCACCCACGCATCGGGATCGGTCAGCTCGATCGTCGTCAGCAGCCGGTCGTCGTCTCGCAGCTCGACTTTCACCGGGGTGCCGTTCGGGCCGAGGAACACCGCGCGCAGCGGCACCGTCATCGTGCTCGTGTTCGACGGCACGAAAAAGGTGGCGCGTCCGGTCGTCCAGCGGAAGAACGTGCCCGGCGGATCCTGCTCCCAGCCTCGCAGCCCCGATGTGACGCCGCCCATCCACGGAGGGTCGTACAGATAGGCGAGCAGGCCAACCGCCACCAGCAACGCCGCCGCCGCT
Organism: uncultured Acidobacteriota bacterium; assembly: GCA_963794305.1. GTDB lineage: Bacteria > Acidobacteriota > Vicinamibacteria > Vicinamibacterales > CAVVIG01 > CAVQFC01. Next base: position 113,641 of record CAWCDQ010000002.1, read on the forward strand.
CGGAACCAGTTCGCGCGCGTCATCGGAACCGCAGAAACAGATCCTGGTATTGCGCCCACGTCGTGTTGGCCTCGGGCAGGACGCCGATCCAGTACTGGATCATCTGCGCGACCGACAGCAGCACGGCCGCCGCCGTGGCGGCGGCAAACAGCGGCACCGTCTTGCGATGGCTGGCGGCCCACGCAAAGGTGGACGCGATGAACGGCGCCGCGAGCGCGAACCCGTCGGTGAACCCGCGGTGCCCGTAGCTCGCGCCGAACTGCCATTCGACCCAGCTCGCGATGAGCCACGCCTGAAGCGCGAACACCACGATAGCGGGCCAGACGAACGCCCTGGCCTGGCCCCTCGCAAGGAACACGCCCGGCACGCTCAGGAGAAGGATCGGCGACCAGAAGAACAGCCCCTTCTGCGTGCTGAAGAGGACGTCGATCAGGTGCGGCGACAGGAACGTGAATCCCATCCCGTGCGTCACGTACGCGTTGACGAACCACTCTCCGGTGATCCACTTGTACAGCGCGAGCTGAGGCGCCATGACGACGCTGCCCGGCCAGCGCGGCGAGCGCGAGCTGACGCCAGCGATCGCGGAGAGCCAGCGCGCGTCCGGCGAGATCGCGCCAGTGGACGATGCCGTACAGCGGCAGGACGAGCGCGAAGATCGCATTGGTATGGCGAACGAGCACGTTCAGCGCGGCAACGGCGCCGATGGCCAGCGAGCAGACCGACCGTCGGGCGATCCCACCAGCGCTCCACCAGCCATAGCCACACGCACACCAGGAAGAACGCGTACGCGTGGCTGAACGTGCCGTCGAACACCGCGTAGTGGAACAGGTTGGTGCCCCACGTGATGCAGATGAGCGTCGCGAGCACGACGCCGTCGGAGAACTGACGCCGTAACATCCTCCGCAGAATCGCGAGGCCGAACAGAAGGTACGCGACCGCCGCGAGCCCCGCGCCGTACTGGTAGTACAGCGAAAAGCCGTCGCGCGGAAGGTTCGACCAGGCGCTCAGGACATCCGAGAGAAAGAAGAACGGCGCCATCAGGATGGCCGTGCCCATCGGGTGGAGGTTCAGCCAGCGCCCGGTGGACGGCCATCTGCGGAGTCCGGTCCAGGGCGGATACGGGCCGCCGTACCATTCCTTCGCCAGTTTCTCGAGGGTGAGGTCGTGATAGATGAACGCCGACGGCAGGTAGACGTAGTAGCTGTAGCCGTCGGAGTGGATGGTCTGAGGCGAATAGATCGAACCGTAAAGGGCGGCAAACGCCACCGCCGCCGCGAGTGCGGCAGCGGCGACGAAATGGCTGACGCCACGCGCGATCAGATCTTTACGTATAGTTCCTTCGTCCTTCTGAACTCGAGAGACTTCTCGTCCATGCCCTGCTGCGCGTACTCGCGCACTTGCTGCGTGAGCTCCATGCTGCAGAACTTGGGGCCGCACATCGAGCAGAAGTGCGCCACCTTCGCGCCATCGGCGGGCATCGTCTCGTCGTGGTACAGAGCGCGCCGTCACCGGATCGAGCGCCAGGTTGAACTGATCCTCCCAGCGGAAATCGAACCGCGCCTTCGACAGCGCATCGTCCCACTCGCGCGCGCGCGGGTGTCCCTTCGCCAGATCGGCGGCGTGCGCGGCAATCTTGTACGCAATCACGCCCGCCTTCACGTCGTCGCGGTTCGGGAGGCCGAGGTGCTCCTTCGGCGTGACGTAGCACAGCATCGCGGTGCCGTACCAGCCGATCATCGCCGCGCCGATCGCCGACGTGATGTGGTCGTACCCTGGCGCGATGTCGGTCGTCAGCGGCCCGAGCGTGTAGAACGGCGCCTCCTTGCACCACTCGAGCTGCTTCTCCATGTTCTCCTTGATGAGATGCATGGGAACATGACCGGGGCCTTCGTTCATCACCTGGACGTCGTGCTGCCAGGCAATCTCGTTCAGCTCGCCCTGCGTTTTCAGCTCCGCGAACTGCGCTTCGTCGTTGGCGTCGGCGATCGAGCCCGGGCGCAGGCCGTCGCCGAGCGAGAACGAGACGTCGTAGGCGCGCATGATCTCGCAGATCTCGCGGAAGTGCGTGTAGGTGAAATTCTCCTGGTGGTGCGCGAGGCACCACTTGGCCATGATCGAGCCGCCGCGCGAAACGATGCCGGTGACGCGCCGGGCCGTCATCGGGACGTATCGCAGCAGCACGGCCGCGTGCACCGTGAAGTAGTCGACTCCCTGTTCGCACTGTTCGATCAGCGTGTCGCGGTAGATCTCCCAGGTGAGATCTTCGGGACGGCCGCCGACCTTTTCGAGCGCCTGATAGATCGGGACCGTTCCGATCGGGCACCGCCGAGTTGCGGACGATCCACTCGCGCGTCTCGTGAATGTTCTTGCCGGTGGAGAGATCCATCACCGTGTCGGCGCCCCACAGCGTCGCCCATTGGAGCTTCGCCACTTCTTCTTCGATGGACGAGGACACAGCGGAGTTGCCGATGTTGGCGTTGATCTTCACCAGGAAGTTGCGGCCGATGATCATCGGCTCGAGCTCGAGGTGATTGATGTTGGACGGGATGATGGCCCGCCCGCGCGCAACCTCGTCGCGGATGAAGTCGGCCGGCAGCCCTTCGCGCACCGCGATGAACTCCATCTCGGGCGTGATCTCGCCCTTGCGCGCGTAATGAAGCTGCGTGACCGCCTGACCGGCGCGCGATGCGGCACGCCGGCTCGCGACCCAGGGCTCGCGCAGCTTCGGCAGACCGTCCTTGACGTCGTGGCCCTGCGGACCGCTGCTGTCGTAGAGGCGAATCGACGGCTCGCCTTTCGACAGCGCGACCTCGCGCATCGGCACGCGAACGCCTTGCGCTCCGTCGACGAAGACCTTGGTTGAATTGGGGAACGCTGTTGCGAACTCTGACATTTCCGCACTCCCTCCGCCGGTTTGAACCGGATCAGGTTCCAAGGGTTTATCTCAATCCCGGCTTGGCGGGGATACCCCTGGCGGCACGATCACTATATCGCGAAACTTCCTGCGGCTGACTCAAGGACTCCGGTGCCACGGTTCTATGATGGAGCGCCTGATGTTGCGAGTCCGCAGACTCCAGATCGGTTTTCTCGTTGTCGCGCTCGTCGCTGCGTCGGTCGCCATTTGGGACCTCGTGACGGGCGGCTTCTATTTTCAGCTGCTCGGCATTCGCGTCTCGTCGCGGGAAGCGTACAAGCCCTTCAGGATCGCGCTGCTCGCGGCGGTGGCGGTCATCCAGCTCAACGATTCCCAGTCCGCGCCAGCGGCCGCAAGCTGGAACGTGATCGTTCGATGGGCCCGCTGGATTGCCCTCGCGGCAGCGATCGCATCGATGGCTCTCGCGGTCCGCTACGGCATCTTCGCGGCAGGCGGCGCCGACGCGTACGGGTACGTGAGCCAGGCGGAACTCTTCGCCGCCGGACATCTGTCGGCCCCCGATCCGTTGGCCGCGGTGGCGGCCATCGTCGGCCCCGCCGCGGCGCCGCTCGGCTATCAGCGTGTCGCGAACGCCCGGGTGGATCGTGCCGACGTATCCCGCGGGCCTTCCAATCACCATGGCCGCCGCGATTCTGATCGGCGGTCCGACGGCCGCGTACTTCGTCATTCCGTTGTTTGCCGGCGCCAGCGTGTGGCTCACGTACTTGCTGGGCGTGCGAATCGCCGATGCTCGCGCCGGCCTCATCGCCGCCGTTCTGGTGACCTTCAGTCCGATCTTCGTCTTTCAGTCGCTCGAGCCGATGAGCGATGTGCCCGTGACGGCGTGGTGGCTGCTTGCGTGGTACCTCGCGCTTGTCTGCCCGCAGCGGGGCGGCATTGGGCGCGGGGATGTGCGTGTCGGCTGCGGTGCTCACGCGGCCGAACCTGGCTCCGCTGGCCGTCGTGCTCGCGCTTGTCGTCGCGAGCCAGGGACGCGGCGTTCTGCGTGCGCTGCTCTTCATTGCCGGAGCCGTTCCTGGATGTCTGGCCGTGGCGGCGCTCAACAATTTCTGGTACGGCGGCCCGCTCACCTCCGGCTATGGCGAGCTGAGCGGCCTCTATCTCGGGAGCCGCGCGATCCCCAACTTGCGCAACTACTGGTCGTGGTTGATTGAGCTCGAGACGGGCGTGATTCTGCTCGCCGCTGCCGCGCCCCTTGTCGCGCGCGCCAAACGCGCCGCGGCGGCCATGCTGCTGTTTTGCGCCTCGCTGCTCGGCTGCTACCTGTTCTACTTCGTCTACGACACGTGGCCGTTTCTCCGCTTCCTGCTGCCGGGAATCCCGCTCCTTCTCGTGCTCGTCGCCGCGACGATCGTCGCCATCTTCGAGCGGCTGCCGCTTCGTTTCCGCGGAACGATGCTGTTCCTCATCTGCATCCTCGCGCCGCTCACCTATCTGTTGACGGCGAATCGCCTGCACGTCTTCGACATTCAACGGTCCGAGCGCCGGTACGTATCGGTCGGCGAGCACATCGGCGGGAACGCTGCCACCGAACGCCGTCGTGCTGACCGTCATTCAAAGCGGCAGCGTGCGCCTCTACGGCCACCGGCCGACATTGCGATGGGATCTGTTGGCGCCCGAGAGGCTGGATCAGACGCTGGACGGACTGCGACAAGCCGGCTATGTCCCGTACCTGCTCCTGGAGTCGTGGGAAGAAGATCTGTTTCGATCGCGCTTTGCGACCACGAGCATCGTCGGCAACATCGACTGGCAGCCGGTCATCGAATACTACGGGCCGATCAGCGTCCGCGTGTTCCGTCCTGACGATCGGCAGCGCGTATTTCAGCGGGCGGCGCGTGTTGCCGCGCGCCGTGCCTTATCCCTGACGGCCCTCAGCGCTTCGCCACCGGGATCACGAATTTCTCGGCGGTGTGCGTCGGCGAGAAGCCCACGACCTTGACGTCGACCAGGCCGGCGGCCTTGCCGGCAGCCATCGTGGCACGCTCTGAAATCTCCGGGCGTCCTTTCGGACGGATGATCCACAGCGCCCCGTTCGGTTTCAGCGAGCCTTTGAGCTTCTCCAACCGCGCCAGCTCCGCCTCTTTCGTGACGCCGAAGAAGATCGCGTCCGAGCTCTTCAGGACGCGTCCGATCGACAGCTCTCCAACGGCCTCCTCGATTTCCTTCAGGAACGCGATGTCGCTCACGCCAATCGCCGACACACGCCACTCGGCTTTCACGCCGATCTTCTGCAGGCGCGACGGCGGATGCAGGATCTTGTCCGCCCATTTCTCCGCCGCCTCGCCGAGATCGAACGACGCGACGCCTCCGGGAAACGTCACGCTCAGCGTGCCGCTGCGCGCCACGACCTTCGACATTTGCGCGAACGGAATCGACAGCTTCAGATCCCCGCCGCGGAATTGCAGAACATCGGTTTCCAGGCGCGCCTTTCCCGACGCGGCGCTGCCCCTTGAATCGCGCGGTCACGGTCGCTTCACTGCCCATCTCGGTCCTCCTGTTCGCGCGATCGCTGGCGCCTCGCTCGTTTTCGACTCCGGTGTAGTGCAGGCCTTCAGGCCTGCCCGACACGGCGGACCTAAAGGCCGCACTACGCCGACGCAAAAACTATCTAACGCGTCGCGGCCAGCAGCGCGCGGCGCTTTGCCTCGGGAAAGCGCTCGATGGCGTAGCGCAGCGTGGTCCGCGGAATCGCGGGACCGGCCGTGCGCAGATAGCGCTCGAGCCGCGCCATGTCCGTTTTGCCTGCCTCGCGGAGCGCCCAGCCGACAGCTTTCTGGATCAGATCCTCCCGGTCGCCGTGAAGGCGCCTCGCGATCTCGTAGACGAGGTCGAGCGATTCGCCTCGTCGCGCGCGGCCGATGAGCCCGACGATCGACGCGCGGCGCACCCACATGTTGCGATGCCGGGCCCAGGCGCGCATCCGCTGGCAGAGCTGCGGCTGCTGGAGCAGCAAGGGACCGATCAGCGCTCCGCAGATGGCGTCCGTCGTCGCCCAGTTCGCGGAGTGGTTTTCGGCGAGCCAGCGTTTCCATGCATGCAGCAGCCGCGGCGTGAAGTCGCGGCGAAACCGCGCCACGAGCTCGATGCCGACTCCTTTGGCTTCCAGATGCCGATCCGCGATCAACACGTCGGCGCACGCCATCGCCTCGTCGACCGACCAGCTGTCCTTGTGCTGCGCGTGAATCGACCGAGCAAGGCCCGCGCATCGCCGCGGTGCCGACGTTATAGAAACCGAGGTCGCCCGATGCCCGGAAATATCGGCTGGAATCGAAATCGCCGGCTGGCCGGGCCATCCGCGCCAGCGCGCGCATGGCCTCGCGTGCCACGCGCCGGGGCGACGAGCGTGCGTTCAGGCGAGCTTCCGGAGGATGAAGCATTTCAGATAGTAGGTTTCCGGTACGCCGAGAAGCACCGGATGGTCGCGTCCCTGCATCCGCTTCTCGATCACCGTCACGTGCGCCTGCGCGTCGACGCTCGCCTCGTAGACGATTTCCGCGAACATCGCTTCGTTGATGTTGTACGAACAGCTGCACGTCACCAGCGTGCCGCCGGACTTGAGCAGCTTCAGGGCGCGGAGATTGATCTCCTTGTAGCCGGCCCGCGCGTTCGAAACCGCGGCCTTGTTCTTGGCAAAGGCCGGCGGGTCGAGGACGATCGTGTCGAACCGCTCCCCCGTCCGGTCCATGCCGCGCAGCTCGTCGAAGACGTTGCCGACGCGCGCGTCGACCGCCACGCCGTTGCGCGCGGCGTTCTCTTTCACGCGGGCGACCGCGTCCTCCGACACGTCGAACGCGATCGTCTCGTCGCAGTGGCGCCCCATGACCAGCGCGAAGCCGCCGTTGTAGCTGAAGCAGTCGAGCATCCGTCCGTGCGCGTACGCGGCGCCGGCGGCCCGGTTCTCACGCTGATCGAGGAACAGTCCGGTCTTCTGCCCGTGGCGCAGGTCGACGTCGGTACTGCACCCCGGTCTCCGAGACGGCGACGCTGTCGGGCACTTCGCCGGCCAGCACGTCCACGCGCTGCTCGAGGCCGTCGAGCAGCCGGGCCTTCGGGTCGTTTCGCGCCAGGATGCCGCGAGGATGCAGCCGATCCGTCAGCGCCGAGACGACGACGGGGAGGAGGCGATCCATGCCTTGCGACAGCGCCTGCACGACCAGATAGTCGCCGTACCGATCGACGATCAGCGACGGCAGCAGGTCGGCTTCGCCATGGACGAGCCGGTACGCCGTGGCGTCGATGGACAGCGATTCGCGAAAGGCGATGGCGTCGTGGATGCGCCGGACCACGAGCGCTTCGTCTGCGACCCGTTCGCCATACATCAGCATGCGAAGCGTGATCTGGGATCGGTCGCTGAACAGCGCGGAGCCCAGCATCTGGCCGCGAGGGCTGCGGACCTGAACGATGTCGCCGGCCGAGGCGCGCGCATCGGCCACATCCGTGCGATAGATCCACGGGTGACCGCTCCGCAGCCGTTCTTCGCCGCGCGCTGAGATGACGACGGATGGGAGCATATAGAACCTGGAACCCCGAACGAACTCGAACCCTTGAACCCTGAACCTCGAACCCGGAATCGTCATAGTACAATCGTTCACCGTGCGAATCGCTATCGGCGCCGATCATGCGGGCTTCACGCTCAAAGAACATCTGAAGGCAACGCTCGCGCGGCTCGGCCACACCGTCGAGGACCACGGCACGACCAGCGAGGCATCGGTCGACTACCCGCCGATCTGCATCGCCGTCGGCCGCGCGGTGGCCGAGGGGCGAGCCGATCGCGGCATCGTGCTGGGCGGCAGCGGACAGGGCGAGCAGATCGCCGCCAACAAAGTGGCCGGTGTCCGGGCTGCGCTCTGCAACGACCTCTACACCGCGCGCCTGTCGCGCGAACACAACGACGCCAACGTGCTCTCCATCGGCGGCCGCATCGTCGCCTTCGGACTGGCGGACGAGATCCTGGCGCTCTGGCTGAACACCGCCTTCGAGGGCGGACGACACCAGCGGCGCATCGATCAGATCAGCGCCGCGGAACACCGCGGTCTTGACGGACAGAACCAACACGGAGCGCAAAGGCTTCAGCCGAGCGAAACACACATGGCCGCCAACACAACCACCCCATCGATGTGGCGCACTCTCGCCGAAACCGATCCCGAAGTGGCCACCGCGCTTCGCGACGAGCTGCACCGCCAGAACAGCGGTCTCGAGCTGATCGCCTCGGAGAATTTCGTGAGCAAGGCGGTTCTCGAAGCCGCCGGGTCGGTGCTGACGAACAAGTACGCCGAGGGTTATCCCGGCAAGCGCTACTACGGAGGCTGCGAGTTCGTCGACGTCGTCGAACGGGCGGCGATTGCGCGCGCGACGGAACTGTTCGGCGCCGATCACGCCAACGTCCAGCCGCACTCCGGCGCGCAAGCCAACATGTCGGTCTACCTGACGCTGCTGAAACCGGGCGACACGGTGCTCGGCATGAACCTCGCGCACGGCGGCCATCTGACCCACGGCCATCCGCTCAATTTCTCGGGGAAGCTGTACACGATCGTTCCGTACGGCGTCCGGAAGTCGGACGAGCAGATCGACTACGACGAGATCGATCGGCTGGCCGACGAGCATCGTCCGAAGATGATCATCGTCGGCGCCAGCGCGTATCCGCGCGTGATCGATTTCGCGCGCATTCGCGTCACGGCCGACAGGGTCGGCGCGCCGATTTTCACCGACATGGCGCACATCGCCGGACTGGTCGCGGCGGGCGTGCATCCCAGCCCCGTGCCCCACTCCGATTTCGTCACGACAACGACGCACAAGACGCTGCGCGGGCCGCGAGGCGGGCTGGTCCTGTGCCGCGAGCAGTACGCGAAGGATCTCGACCGCACGGTCTTCCCCGGCGTGCAAGGCGGTCCGCTGATGCACATCATCGCGGCGAAGGCGGTCTGCTTCAAAGAGGCGGCGGAACCGGCGTTCATCGCCTACCAGCAGCAGATCGTGGCCAACGCGAAGAGGCTCGCGAGCGCGCTGACCACCGCCGGATTCCGTCTCGTCAGCGGCGGCACCGACAACCACCTGATGCTCGTGGACGTGTTCTCGAAAGGCATCACAGGTAAGGTGGCCGAGGCCGCGCTCGGCAAGGCCGGCATCACCGTCAACAAGAACGCGATTCCGTTCGATCAGAATCCGCCCGATGGTCGCGAGCGGTATCCGCGTCGGCACACCGGCGGTGACCACCCGCGGCATGCGCGAAGCCGAGATGGACATCATCGGCGAGCTGTTCGCGCGCGCGCTCCAGGCGCCCGACGACGATCGGGCGCTCGGCATGATTCGCGACGAAGTAGAGAGTCTGTGCCGGAAGTTCCCTCTGTATCCCGAATAGCCGGCACGACGAGCGCGTCGGTGGCCGCGGCCTTTGCGCCGGGCGGGGCGCTCGCCCTCGCGATGCCCGACTTCGAGGCGCGCGCCGGCCAGGCCGAGATGGCGGCCGCCGTGTCGCGCGTGTTCGAGGACGGCGGCGTGCTCCTCGCAGAGGCCGGAACCGGCACCGGGAAAACGCTCGCCTACCTCGTGCCCGCGATTCTCAGCCGCGAGCGCGTGCTGATTTCGACCGGGCACCAAAAACCTGCAGGAGCAGATCTACTTCAAGGACATTCCCGCGCTGCGCGAAGCGCTGGGGATCCCCTTCACCGCGACATACATGAAGGGGCGCGCGAACTACCTGTGCGTCCACAAGCTCGATCAGCTGACGGATGGCGCCGGGCCGGCCGCGCACGACGTCTTCCTGCCGATCATTCGCGAGTGGTCCGGCTCGCACCGACACCGGCGATCGTGCCGAGCTGCAGGATCTGCCGGAGGATCTGGCGTTCTGGCAGGAAGTGTCGGCGACCGCCGACACCTGTCTCGGCACCGAGTGCCCGCGCTACGACGACTGCTTCGTCACGCGCATGCGACAGCGCGCCGCGGAGTCCGACGTGGTGATCGTCAACCATCATCTGCTCTGCGCCGACGCGGCCGTCAGGCAGAACGCGTTCGGCGAGGTCATCCCCGCGTTCACGCGCGCGATCCTCGACGAAGCGCATCAGCTCGAGGACATCGCGACGCAGTATTTCGGATTCAACGTGAGCACCTACCGGCTCGAAGAGCTCGCGCGCGACGTCGAACGGATGGTCGCCGGCGCCGGCCTCAGGACCACACGGAGCGGGACGAGCTCGCCAAGGCCGTTCAGCGGCTGCGGGACCACGCGCATTCGTTCTTCACCGAGCTGGCGTTCGCCCACCGAGGCAACGGGCGCGCGAAGAGCGAGGAGCGCGTCCGCGCGACCGCGGAGTCGCTCGGCCAGACCTACGATGCCTCGGTGAACCTGACCGGTGCGCTCGACGTTCTCGAGTCGGCGCTCGCGCTGCTCAGGACGGTCCGGCTGAAGCCGGATACGACCGATGACGATTACCGGCGATGGTGATTTCGGTAGTGTCCGCCTTCAGGCGGACCGTTCGGACGAGGACGCTGCGACGCTGGCCCGCCGCGCGGGACAATTGCGCGACGATCTGCGCTTCCTCCTGCGCGGAAGCGACGATTCGTACGTCTACTTCGTGGAGTTCCGCGGCCGCGGCACGTTTCTGCGCGCCTCGCCGATCGACGTCTCCACCATCGTGCGCGATCTACTGCTCGATCGCATGCACACGACGGTGCTGACGTCGGCGACCCTGACCGTCGACGGCGGTTTCCACTACATCCGCGCTCGTCTCGGCATCGGGCAGGCGGCCGAGGTTCGGCTCGCCTCCGAGTTCGATTTCCGGCAGCAGGCGATCATGTATCTGCCGCCGAAGATGCCGGATCCGCGGTCGGAGAACTTCGCCGTCGCGGCCAGCCGCCAGGTGATCGAGATTCTGAAGCGCACGCAGGGGCGCGCGTTCGTGCTCTTCACCAGCTACGCGACGATGCGGGCGGTGCAGGCGATGGCGGAAATGGCGTTGGACTATCCGATCCTGGCGCAGGGCACGGCGCCGCGCTCTCAACTGCTCAACCAGTTCCGATCCACGCCGCACGCGGTGCTGTTCGCCACGTCGAGCTTCTGGCAGGGCGTCGATGTCGTTGGCGAAGCCCTGAGCTGCGTCATCGTCGACAAGATTCCGTTTGCATCGCCGGGCGACCCGATTACCGCCGCCCGCATCGAGCAGATCCGCGCGCGCGGCGGGGATCCGTTCGGCGAATATCAGGTGCCGCTCGCCATCCTCGCCCTTCAGCAAGGGCTCGGTCGCCTGATCCGGCATCGCCGCGATCGCGGCGTGCTTGCCGTCCTCGATCCCCGGCTGCGCACGATGGGGTACGGCCGGCGGTTCGTGGCGTCGTTGCCGCCGGCGCCCATCGTGCACGATCTGGCGAGCATCGAGACGTTCTTCGGATAACCGGCCGGACAGGGTGGACGGCTGAGCTGACCGAACCTCAGAGGTCCTCAGAGGTTTCGCTGTTCGCTCAGAGGTGCCGCCTCAGAGGCGGGCCCATTTGACGTTTTCTGCGCCGCCGTGGATCAATGTAAACTAGCCGCCACGCGAGAGTTGCTCTCTTTTTTCAGGAGGATTTCCATGGTCCGCCGATTGAACGGCCGGCTTCCGTGGCTGGTCGCCTGCGCCGCAGCCCTGACCCTGGCGCTTGGCTCACCCGCCCTTGCACAATCCACCGGCATGGTCCGGGGTGTCGTGAAAGACGCCGCCGGCAAGCCCGTCGAAGGCGCGAAGGTCAACATCGACGCCGACGCCAACAACCGCCATTTCGAAACCAAGTCGGACAAGAAGGGCGAGTTCCTGCAAATCGGTCTGGCGCCAGGCGCTTACAAGGTGTCCGCCGAGAAGGACAAGGTCGCCTCGACGCCCGCCATGGTCACCGTGCGCATCGCGGCCGGTAACCCGATCACCCTGGTCATCGGCGGCGGCGGAGCCGGCGGCGTATCGCCCGAGATGGCGGCCAAGCAGACGGCGATGAAGAAGGCGTTCGAAGACGGCGTGGCCGCGAGCCGGGCGGGCAACCACGACGCCGCGATTACCAGCTTTCAGTCGGCGGCAGAATTGAACCCGAACTGCTTCGACTGCTACTACAACATCGCCTTCTCCCAGACGCAGAAGAAGGACTACGACAAGGCCGAGGCGGCGTACAAGAAAGCGATCGAGCTCAAGGCGGATTACGCCGAGGCCTACAGCGGGCTCGCCAACGTCTACAACGCGCAGCGCAAGTTCGACGAGGCCGCCACGGCCAGCGCGAAGGCGATGGAATTGAGCGGCGCCGGTGCGGCGGGCGCGGCCGGCGGCGGCGGCAACGCCGACGCGATGTTCAACCAGGGCGTCATTCTCTGGAACGCCGGCAAGATTCCCGAGGCGAAGAAGCAGTTCGAGGGCGCGATTGCCGCGAATCCGAACCATGCGGAATCGCACTATCAGCTCGGGATGGCGCTCGTGAACGAAGGCAATCTCGCAGGCGCTGCCACGGAGTTCGAAACGTATCTGAAGCTGGCACCCTCGGGCCCGAACGCGGCCACGGCGAAGGGAATCCTCGGCACGCTGAAGAAATAGTGATCGACGCTCCCGCGCTCCGAGCCCGGTTGGCAGACGTTCGCGCGCGCATCGCGCGCGCGGCCGGCCGGGCCGGACGCGATCCCTCCTCCATCCGCCTGATCGCCGTCTCGAAAACATTTCCCGCGGAGTACGTGCGCGCCGCCGCCGATGCCGGGCAGATCGACTTCGGCGAGAACAAGGTTCAGGAGGCGCTGGGCAAGATGGACCAGACCTCCGACCTGCACGTGCGCTGGCACCTGATCGGGCACCTGCAGTCGAACAAGGCGAAGAAGGCCGCCACGATTCGACCTCGTCCACTCTGTCGATACGCCGGCGCTGGTCGAGAAGCTCGACGAAGCCGCCAACGCGGCCGGACGCCGGCTGGATCTGCTCGTTCAAGTGGACCTCGCGGGCGAGGCAACCAAGCACGGCGCGCAGGAAGATCGAGCTGATCGCGATCTTCGACCGCGTCCGCTCGGCGCGATCGTGCCGCTGCGTCGGCCTGATGATTCTGCCGCCCGCCGTCACGGACCCTGACGCCGCACGCCCCTATTTCCGGGAGCTGCGCGACGTGCGTGAAAGGCTGCTGGCGCGAGGTGTGGACGCGTCCATGCTCCAGGAGCTGTCCATGGGCATGAGCCACGACTTCGAGGTCGCGGTCGAGGAAGGCGCCACGATGGTGCGTGTGGGAACCGCGATTTTCGGGGGCCGAACCTACCCCTGACCCCACTGTCGTCCGGACACGCTCCGTCCGATACGTCAGGCCGGGGAGAAGCATCCGATGAACGTCAGCCCGCTCGACCTTCGCCAGCAGCGTTTTCGCAAGTCATTCCGCGGTTTCGACCCGGTCGAGGTGACCTCGTTCCTGGCCGCCGTCGCCGACGACTACGAGCATGCCCTCCGCGAAACCGACCGGTTGAGGCAGGACCTGATGCGGATGGAAGCGGTCCTCAACGAACACCGCGAGCACGAAAAGAACCTGCAGAGCACCCTGTTGACGGCGCAAAAGGTGTCCGACGACATCAAGGCGAACGCCGAACTGGAGGCGCGGAGGATCATCCGCGAGGCCGAAGGCCGGTCCGAGCTCCTGCTCGAAAGAACGCAGGCACGGCTCGAGGATATTCAGCGGGAGATCGACGGCCTGAAGCTGAAGCGGAAGGACGTCGAGACGTCGATCGAGGCGAACATCTCGACGCTCCGCAACACGCTCGAATTCGTCCGCGAGCAGGAAGCGCGCGAACGCGAAGAGAAAATCCTCTTCCACCGGCCGCGGCTCGCCGAGCCGATCGACGCCGAGGCGCACCAGACCCGCAAGTTCGTCGGGTGATCACGCTCGACGTCCGGGTGATCCCGCGGGCCCGCAAGACCGAGTTTGCGGGTTTCAGGGAGGACGTCCTGGTCGTTCGCATCGCGGCGCCTCCGGTCGACGGCGCCGCCAACCTCGCGCTCATCGAGTTCCTCTCCTCCGCGCTCCACGTTCCGAGACGGGCCGTACGCATCGTCGGCGGGGATCACGGGCGACAGAAGCGCATTGCCATCGACGGCGTCACCCGGGAACAGATTCGCGCGCTCGCCCTACAATAGGGCGTCGTGGTCGCCGATTTCCTGATCCACAACACTTCCGAGGTTCTCACCTGTGCGGGACCCGCGCCGCGGATCGGTGCGCGCCAGGCGGATGCTGTCTCGAAGCCGAAGGCGGTGGTCGCCGCGCATCGCGGCACGATCGTGTTCGTCGGCGACGATGCCGACTTCCGACGCGACGTCACGCTGACAGACGATGCGCTCGTCTTCGATGCCGCGGGGGGAGCGGTGGTTCCCGGCTTCGTGGATCCGCATACGCACGTGGTCTTCGCCGGCGATCGACGCGACGAGCTCCGCCTGCGCCTCACCGGCGCGAGCTATGCCGAGATCGCCGCCGCTGGCGGGGGCATCGTCAGCAGCGTCAGGGCCACGCGCGCGGCGTCGGACGAGCAGCTGGCGGCCGACACGCGCCGCCGCCTCGACGAGATGCTGCGCTGCGGCACCACGACCTGCGAAGCCAAGAGCGGCTACGCGCTCACCACCGAGGGCGAGCTGAAGATGCTCCGGACCGTTCGGGCGCTCGCGAAGACGCACCCGATCGAGATGTCGCCGACCTTCATGGGCGCTCACGAGGTGCCCGTGGAGTATCGAGATCGGCGCCGCGCGTACGTGGATCTGGTCGTGAAGGAGATGATTCCGGCGGTCGCGCGCGAACAAGCGGCCGAGTCGTGCGACGTGTTCTGCGAGACCGGCGTCTTCACGCCTGAAGAATCGCGTGAAATCCTGGAAGCCGGCCGAGCGGCGGGGCTCGCGCCGCGCATTCACGCCGACGAGCTGGCCGCCAGCGGTGGATCCGCCGTCGCCGCGGAGGTCGGCGCGCGTTCCGCGGATCATTTGATCTTCGTCGACGAGGCCGGCGCCGCCGGCCTGGCGGCAGCCGGGGTCGTCGCGACACTGCTGCCCATCGCGTCCTTCTATCTCAAGCTCGGACGCTTCGCGCCGGCGCGGATGCTCATCGCCGGCGGCGTCGCCGTGGCCCTCGCGACCGACGTCAACCCGGGCGCCGGCTATTCGCCGTCCATGCCTTTTGCGATGACGCTGGCCTGCTTCGGCATGAATCTCACATTCGAAGAGGCGCTGGTCGCCGCGACGATCAACGCGGCCTGCTCGCTGAACCGTCAGGATCGCATCGGCAGCCTGGAGCTTGGCAAGCAGATGGACGCGGTGGTCGTTCACGGCCCGGCGATCAACTTGATACGCGTTGGCGCGGACACGATTCGAGCCGTCGTGAAACGTGGACGGCTCGTGGTCGGTAACTGAGGAGACGGAGGGAACGGGATCACACGGAGCAACGAAGAAGCGGAGACGACGAGCGGGGTAGTGCGGCAAGGCCACATGCGCAACGTCGGCGAAACCAGGCGCTCCGCTGAAGCGTCTTGCGCCCATGTGACGCCAGCGCTCATCCGTTCGTTCTCCGTTGCTCGTTCCTCTGTGTGAATCCGTGACCTCCGTATCCTCCGTTTCCTGGAACACATATGTCGCTGACTGATAAATCTGTCCGAGACTTGCTGACCGCCTTCAGTTCATCCGATCCGACGCCCGGCGGCGGATCCGCGGCGGCGCTGGCGTCCGCGGTCGGGGCGTCGCTGCTGCTGATGGTGACCGGCCTGCCGAAGACACGAAGCGGCTCCGAGGAGGATCGCGCGGCGCTGACGGCGGCAAGCGCGGCGCTCGCGGATCTCCGCACCACGCTGACCGCGGCAATCGACGCAGACACTGCCGCCTACGACCAGGTGGTCGCCGCGTACAAGATGCCAAAGGTGTCTGCCGACGAGCAGTCGGCTCGCAAGACCGCCATCCAGCAGGCGCTGCGCGCGGCCACCGAAGTGCCGCTCGGCGTCGTTCGCATGTCGGCGGCCGCGCTCGAGCAGGCAGCGATCGTCGCGGCGCACGGTCACCGCGCCGCGGGGAGCGACGTCGGCGTCGGCGTCGCCCTGCTCCGGGCAGGGCTGCGCGGCGCGCGGCTCAACGTCGAGATCAACATCGGCAGCATCACCGACGCCGGCTACGCCAGCGCCGTGACCGCGGAAATCACTCGATTGTCGGAGTCGGCTTCGCGCGCCGGTGACGAAGCCGACGCGCTACTTCAAGGATGAGAGGCTGATGACGTCGACGTGGATCGAAAACGGCCACGGGTATTTGAAGCCGGGCGCCAGTTCGATGGGCCGCACGTAGGACAAATCGACGAGCGTGTGCGTGCCCTGCTGGCTTGATGGAAATGTCGCCGGCATTGAGGGGCACGTCGAACTGGCCGGCGATCTCGACGATCTTGTCCCGCAAGGCTTCGTCGCTCATCTGACCGCGATTCTGCGCGGCGTACTGAATCCCGTCCTGGAGCCTGTAGTTCGGCGAGTACGCACCGAACAGGTGCCAGGCCGCATTGGCTACCAACGCCACCACTGCGAGTTTCAGCAGCGTGCGTAACATCAGCGCGTCTGGTGAAACATCCGATCCCAGCGTGTGCGCGTGAAGAAGTGCGCGAACACCGACACGAGCCCCTTCACCGTCGCACCGGCGCTCTCGTCCTGGTAGTCCTCGCGCTCGGCCTGGTACGACCAGTAGATAATCAGCGACTTGCCCTTGACGAGCTCACGAGGGAGAAAGCCCCAGTACCGGCTGTCCTGCGAGTTGTCGCGATTGTCGCCCATCACGAAGTAGTGGTCCGGCGGCACGGTGACGGGGCCATACCGCTCGCGCACGTCGAACGAGGTCACCTCGTGGAACTCCGAGGGTCCGCTCGGCGGCGCCAGGAAGTGCACGTACGGCTCGTCGAGCGCCGTGCCGTTCACGTACACCTTCTTCTCCCGCACTTCCACGGTCTCGCCCGGGAGCCCAATCACGCGCTTGATGAAATCGCGCTCCGGCTCTTCGGGATACTTGAACACGATGATGTCGCGGCGCTTGATGGTTCCGATGGGAAGGATCGCCCGCTCGAGAGCGGTTTCGGTGGCGCCGAAGACGAACTTGTTGACGAGCAGGTGATCGCCAATCAGCAGGTTCTCCTCCATCGATCCGGTCGGGATCTTGAAGGCCTGCACGACGAACGTGCGGATGAACAGCGCGAGGATCACCGCGATGACGATCGACTCGAAGTACTCGCGCACGGTCGATTTCTTGAAGTCAGCCATCAGCGATTTGCCGTCAGTGACCTGGCCGCTAACCATGAGCCATCAGCCCTTCGCTCCATCAGCCATCGGTTCATTCCCCGTCCGTTCCCATCTTCAGCACGGCGAGAAAGGCCTCCTGCGGAATCTGCACGCGTCCGACCTGCTTCATCCGCTTCTTGCCTTCCTTCTGTTTCTCGAGCAGCTTGCGCTTGCGGGAAATGTCGCCGCCGTAGCATTTCGCGAGCACGTTCTTGCGCAGCGCCTTCACCGATTCGCGCGCGATGATGCGTCCGCCGATGGCCGCTTGAATGGCGATCTCGAACATCTGCCGCGGAATCAGCTCGCGCATCTTCGACGCCAGCAGCCGGCCGCGCTCGTACGCCATGTCCTTGTGGACGATGATCGACAGCGCGTCGACCGGATCGCCGTTCACGAGAATATCGAGCTTCACCAGCGGCGACGGCCAGTAGCCGGTCACATGATAGTCGAGCGACGCGTAGCCGCGCGAGATGGTCTTGAGCTTGTCGTAGAAGTCGAGGACGACCTCGTTGAACGGCAGATCGTAGGTGATCAGCACGCGGTCCGACGCGAGATACTCGAGGGCTTTCTGCACGCCGCGCTTGTCCTGGCAGAGTTGCAGGATGCCGCCCACGTGTTCGGCCGGCGTGAGGATCATGGCCGTGATCACCGGCTCTTCGATCGTGTCGATCAGCCCCGTGTCGGGCAGCTTGGCGGGGCTGTCGATCTCGCGCACCACGCCGTCGGTCGTCGTCACGCGGTAGAGCACGCCCGGTGCGGTGGTCACCAGGTCCATGTCGAATTCACGCTCGAGACGCTCCTGCACGATCTCCATGTGCAGCAGCCCGAGGAACCCGCAACGGAACCCGAAACCCAGCGCGACCGATGTCTCCGGCTCGTAGAAGAACGAGGCGTCGTTCAGCCGCAGCTTCTCGAGCGCGTCCCGCAACTCGGGATACTGGTGTCCCTCCACCGGATAGAACCCGGCGAACACCATCGGCTTGAGCGGCTTGAAGCCGGGAAACGGCTCGAGCGCGGGCCGCCCGGCCTCGGTGATCGTGTCGCCGATCTTCGCATCGCTGATCTTCTTGATGTTGGCGACGAGGAAGCCGACCTCGCCGACGGCAAGCTCGTCGGCGGGCGTCGCCTTCGGCGTGAAGATCCCGACCTGCAGCGACTCGTAGTCCTGCCCTTCGGCCATCAACCGGATCTTCATCCCGGGACGCAGCACGCCGTCGATCACGCGCACCACGATGACGACACCGCGATACGGGTCGTACCAGGAATCGAAGATCAGCGCCTTCAACGGGTCGTCGGGGTTGCCGGCCAGGCGGCGGCAGGCGCGCGACGATCGCCTCGAGGATCTCGGGCACTCCGGTTCCGGCCTTCGCACTCGCCAGCAGCGCGTGGTCGCCGTCGAGCCCGATGATGTCGGAGATCTGGCGGCGCGCCTCGTCGGGCTGTGCGCTGGGCAGATCGATCTTGTTGATGACCGGGATGATCTCGAGATTGTTCTCGACCGCGAGATACGCGTTGGCCAGGGTCTGCGCCTCGACGCCTTGAGACGCGTCCACGATCAGCAGGGCCCCCTCACAGGCGGCGAGCGACCGCGTCACTTCATATGAAAAGTCGACGTGGCCAGGCGTGTCGATCAGGTTCAAGGCGTACTTCTGCCCGTCCCTCGCGGTGTAGTGAAGGCAGACCGGATGAGCCTTGATCGTGATCCCGCGTTCGCGCTCCAGATCCATGGCGTCGAGGACCTGCGCCTCCATCTCGCGCGCCTGAAGGGCGCCTGTAATCTCGAGAAAGCGGTCGGCCAGCGTCGATTTGCCGTGGTCGATGTGCGCGATGACGGAAAAGTTTCGAATGTGTTGAGGATCCACTGTCAGTTCGAACGCAAGAACCTGTGTACCGATGAGTTATTGACAGCTAGCATTTTAGTCTACGCGGTGGAACAATGCCTCGTCATGGCGGATAACAGCCTCGACATCGAGCTGGGTGCGATGCAGGAGATCGCCACGATCCTCCACCGACTCGATCAGCCCACACGCGCCCGCGTCCTTCGTTGGATCCTCGAGCGGTTTCACACCGACGCCGCATTCGTCCCGACCGGCGCGCCGGTCATGCCGCCATCGGCCGGCACGGCGCTGCGCGGTGTTCCGCCAAAGTCCGAGCCCAACGACGACACGCTCTCGGTCGACAAGCTGGACGAATTCTTCGACGGCGATGAGCCCGAGGCCGCGCCGCGATCGCCCCAACGCGAGGCGCAACGAGTGGCGGGATTGACACCGGAATTCGTCGCCGGGTCTCAGGATCTCGCGGATCTCTGGAATGATCCGAACCGCGGTCCTTCCGTCACGCCCGGCCCAAAACCGATTCTGCCGATCGCCTCCTAGGAGCTTTTTTGCTCAGGTGTAGTGCGGACCTTTAGGTCCGCCGTGTCGGGCAGGCCTGAAGGCCTGCACTACATCGGAGAGTGAAAACGCTGTGGAACGCACAATGGGTGCGGTCAGCGGGCGTCCAACGCGACGTATCGCTGCGGGTATTCGGGGCCGATGTATTCGGCGCGCGGACGAATCAGCCGGTTGTTGGCGTACTGCTCGAGGACGTGGGCCGTCCAGCCCGATACACGGCTGACCGCGAAGATCGGCGTGAACAAGTCCACGTCGATGCCGAGCGCGTGATACGTCGTCGCCGAGTAGAAGTCGACGTTCGGGTTCAGCTTCTTCTCCGCCTTCACGAGCGTCTCGATCCGCTGCGACATCTCGAACCACATCGGCTCGCCGGCGCGCTGGCCCAGGTCGCGCGACATCTGCCGCAGGTGCGTCGCGCGCGGGTCCTCGGTGTGGTACACGCGATGACCGAAGCCCGGGATTTTTTCCTTGCGCGCCAGCTTCGCCCGTACGACCTCCTCGGCCTTCTCGATCGGCGCGTCCTTCCCGATCTCGAGCAGCAACCGCATGACGTCGGCGTTGGCGCCGCCATGCAGCGGTCCTTTCAAGGCGCCGATCGCGCCGACGATCGTCGAGTGGATGTCGGTGAGCGTCGCCGCCGCGACCCGCGCCGCGAACGTGGAGGCGTTCAGCTCATGATCGGCGTGCAGCGTGAGCGCGACGTCGAACGCGTGGGTGGCGAGGCCGCTCGGCCTGTCGCCGGTCAGCATGTACAGAAAGTTCGCCGCGTGGCCCAGGACCGGATCGGGATCGATCGGCCCCTGCCCTTTCGCCATCCGGCCCATCGTCGCGACGAGCGAACTGAGCTGCGCCGTCAGCCGCACGGCCTTGCGGTAGTTGGCCTGGGGTGAGTTGTCGTTCGCGTCGGGATCGTAGTGGCTGAGCGCCGAGGTCAACGTCCGAAGCAGGTCCATGCCGTTGCCGGCGGGCAGCGCGCGCATGAGGCGCTGAACACCCTCGGGCAGCGCACGGGCGGCGACCAGCTGCGATTGCAGATCGCCGAGTTCGGCGCGCGTCGGCAGGCGGCGGTGCCACAGCAGATAACAGACTTCTTCGAACGTCGCGTTTCGCGCCAGGTCGTGGATGTCGTACCCGCAGTACGCCAGCACGCCGCGATCGCCATCCAGGTAGCAGATCGCGGAAGAGGTCGCGACGGTATCTTCAAGGCCCGCCTTGGGCTTCTCGGCCGTACTCATAACGCTCAATCATACCGCGCCGGCTGCTAGCGCGCCGATTTCGAGCGCAGGCTTGTAAACCAGCCCGATGATCGTCCCGATGACGAGCCATTCGACGAACCCCGCGGCCGCTGTCATCGCCGCGAGCTTGCGGCCGATGTTGAGCGTGGCGTAGTTCACGCTGGATAAACGCCAGGATCACGAACACCCCGAGCAGAGCGCCGAACCGCATCCCTTCGCCCACGCCGCTTCCGCCTTCGTAGCCCTTCGCATAGATGATGGCGGCCGCCACGATCGCGATCAGCAGATGCCGCCGAACATGAGCGGCAGATACGCCTGGCCGGCCTCGTTCGACCGGTAGACCCCCGGGTAGCGCGCGAATTCCGGAGCCAGCATCACGCCATATACCAGGAACCCATAGACGGCGTCGAACACCGTCGCAGCGACCGCGGCAAGCGCAAGGCGAGCGTAATTCATACGGCCTCCTGAAAGCGGAAGCCGCGAGTCTAGTGGATTCGGGTCGATGTGGGAACGGTCGTTTCGAGCGGCGGGACGATGGCGTCGATCGGCAGGCCTTGAGGGCCCGACTGCGCGTAGCGGAGGAACATCTGGCCCCAGGAGGTCGTTTCGCACCAGCGCTCGAACACCTTGCGGTCGACGAGCGGCCATCGATAGAAGTCGTGGTAGACGTCGCTCGCCAGGATGAAGCCGTTGACCAGCGGCGTGTGGAAGAACAGTTTCTGAAAGCGCTTGAGCGGACCGAACCAGATCAGGTCGCCGCCGCCGACCCGCACGAGGTTCTTGCCGACGTGGAACTTCCAGTTCTCCTGCGCCGCGTCGAGATCGCCGACGATCTCGATGTCCCTGCGGGTCGCCGATGCCGAGCCCGTCTTCGTGCGCGAGACGGATGTACTCGAGGGACATCGGATCGAAGCCCATCATCTTCGCCGACACGGCGTCGATGGCCACCTGGTCGGCGGACGCCAGCATGACGTTCTTCACCACGGGATACATCGTGCGCGGCCCGGGGCCGTTGCCGGCGGTCGTCCCGTCCATGATCGCGAACAGCCCGGAGTGAATCTCTTTCTGAATCGCGAGGAGATCGACCAGCGTCTCGTGGATCCACGAGTGCGTGTAGTGGCGCTGCGTGTTCAGCAGCCCGCCGAACGCGTTCTTCATCGCCCCCGTCGTCGTCGTGTAGATGTGGCACTTGGTCGTCGGCAGATGGACGATGTTCTTGCCGAAGAAGTAGTCGGGGATCTGGATGCCTTCGGGGAAGATGCGATCGAGCACGCGCATCCGCGCCTTCGGCTCGTAGCGGATCCACGTCATGTCGCCGTCTTTGAAGTTGTAGAGGACCGGGATCTCGTACTTCTTGAAGATCGGGACGTAGTGGTTGAGGTCCTCGCCCTTGAAGGCGTTGGTCACGACCGTCTTGTTCTGCACGCAGACCTGATCGCGGAACCCGCGCCGCGCGAGCGCCTGGATGGTCCCTTCGAGCTGCCACGGCGTGGTGTTCGCGGCCGGGAACGGGAAGTGCCAGGAGATGTTGTCCTTGAGAATCGTCGTGCGTGCCGTGGCGCGAGCGCATCGGAGACGCCGGCGAGGCCGATGAGACGATCGATGTCAGGAAGAATGGTCTCGGGGGTGACCCTGAGGACGGCGACTTTCGACTTCACTTCTAACTTCTAACCTCTGACTTCCAACTTCTGATTTTCGAGCCCGACAGCCGACCCGGCGTACTGCTGCACGATTGAGAGCAGGCCCGTATAGAGGAAGCCCACCTGGAAGAGGACGAGGAACGGAATGGTGGCGTAGATGCCGTTGGCGAGCGCGTAGAACACGGTCCACGTGAAATACAGCCCGAGCGCCAGCTCGACCAGCGGCTGCACGGCGACCGACTGGCGATACTTCTTCCCGACCCACTCGTCGCCGTCGCCCTCGATATGGTATTTCGGCGTGCGGGTGAACTCGCTCTTCTTGTTGAACAGCGCCTCGAACACCGCGCGCGTGTTGTTCACCGACAGACCGATGCCCACCGACATCAGGAACGGCACGTATTTGAGCGCGCGACACCCAGTCCTTGTGCAGTTCGCGCTGACACACCATGTAGAAATTGCAGAACGAGAACGTCGCGGCGAAGAACAGCGGGACGTCGATGAGGATCATCTCGTACCAGCCCATGTTGTAGCGGATCACCATCGACGGGAACATCAGGATGGAGAGCACGCACATCAGGATGTAGTTGAAGTTCGCCGTCAGATGGAAGAACGCCTCCGCCTTCACGCCGATCGGCAGGTTCGACTTCAGGATCCTTGGCAGCAGCTTCCGGCAGGTCTGGATCGATCCCTTCGCCCAGCGGTGCTGCTGCGACTTGAAGGCGTTCATCTCGACCGGCACTTCGGCGGGCGCGATGAGGCCCGGCACGAAGACGAACCGCCAGCCGGCCAGCTGCGCGCGGTAGCTCAGGTCGAGATCCTCGGTGAGCGTGTCGTGCTGCCAGCCGCCGGCTTCGTCTATGGCGACGCGACGCCAGACGCCGGCGGTGCCGTTGAAATTGAAGAAGCGGCCGCCGCGGTTGCGCCCGCCGTGTTCGAGGATGAAGTGGCCGTCGAGCAGGATCGCCTGAATCTTGGTGAGCAGCGAGTAGTCCTGGTTGATGTGCCCCCAGCGCGCCTGCACCATCCCGACCTTCGGATCGCGGAAGTGCGGGAGGAGCCGGGTGAGGAAGTCCGCGGTCGGCATGAAGTCCGCGTCGAAGATGCCGACGAACTCCCCGCGCGCGATCTTGAGCCCCGCCTCGAGCGCGCCCGCCTTGTACCCGATGCGATCCGCGCGGTGGATGTACTTCACGTCGATGCCCTCGGCGGCGTAGCGGCGCGACCGCCAGCTCGGCGATGCTGCGGGTCTCGTCGGTGGAGTCGTCCAGGACCTGAATCTCGAGCAGGTGGCGCGGATAGTCGATGGCGCACACGGCGTCGATCAGCCGCTCCGCGACGTACATCTCGTTGTAGAGCGGAAGCTGGATGGTGACGACGGGCAGCGGATCGAGCGGCTGGCCGAGTTGCGGCTCTTTGTCCCGGTTGCTCATGTACAGGTACACGAGGTAGTACCGGTGCCATCCATAGATGGCGAGCACGATCACGACAAAGAAATATGCGGCGAGTGTGAGGGTTTCAGCTGGCGTCATGGTTTAAGGTGGAACCCCCACCGACACAAGCAGTTATTGTACTGTTGGGTATCCGATGACGTCAAACAAACAGCTCCAGGATCTGCTCGATCAGGTGGCGTCCGGCGCGCTCGATCCGGCGACCGCGAAAGAGCGGCTGCTCGAGACGATGCGCGCGCAACCCTACGCGGATCTGGGGTTTGCTCGCGTCGATCACCATCGCGCCGTCCGCCAGGGTTTTCCGGAAGTCGTCCTTGGCCTTGGCAAGACGCCAGCCCAGATTGCCGCGATTGCCGGCGAGATCGTGGCCCGCGGCTCCACGCTGCTGGTCACACGCACGACCAATGCCGCGTATGAAGCGGTCCGCGCCACGGTTCCTGGTGCCATCTACCATGCCGATGCCGGTCTCATCACGTTTCGCCAGCAAGACGTGAGCCCGGGCCGCGGCACCATCGTGGTCGCCGCGGCCGGCACATCCGACCTGCCGATCGCGGAAGAGGCGGCCCGGACCGCGGAGTTGATGGGAAACGACGTCGCCCGCGTGTACGACGTCGGCGTCGCCGGTCTGCACCGGCTCCTCGGCGAACGCGAGCGCCTTTCCACTGCCAGGGTGATCATCGTCGTTGCGGGCATGGAAGGTGCGTTGCCGAGTGTCGTCGCCGGCCTTGTGAGCGTCCCCGTGATCGCCGTCCCCACCAGCATCGGCTATGGCGCCAGCTTCGGCGGGATCGCGGCACTGCTCGGAATGCTGAACAGCTGCGCGTCGGGAGTGTCGGTCGTCAACATCGACAACGGGTTCGGGGCGGCTTCCATCGCCTCGCTGATAAACCACCTGTAGCGGCGCAACATGGCTGAGGGCTAATGGCTGATGGCTAATGGTTTATGGTCGATGGTCAGATGCCGGTTCGACAAGCAGTCATCGGCCATTCGCCATAGCCCTCAGCCATCAGCCCTTAGCCATGGCTGTGTCGCTGAACGGGTACGGTAGTATTGAGGGTTCCCCTTACATGCAACCAAGCGCCCTGCGGGCCCTCGAATTCGATCGGATTGTGGAAGCTGTGACCGGCTTCGCGTTGACGCCGATGGGCGCCGAGCGCCTGTCGCAGCTGGCGCCGTCCACCGATCCCGCAGCAGGTCGCCCAATCGCAGGCGGCGACGACCGAAACCGTGCGGTTCGTCACCGCGCACGGCCTCTTCCCGTTGCGCGCGTCGAGCGAGCTGCCGCAGGTCCTCGAGGCCCTCGGCGTCGAAGGACGGGCGCTCGAATCGCTCCGGCTGCTCGCGCTGGCGACGTTTCTCGACTCGATCGACGAGTCGCGCGCCGAGCATCCGCCGCGCACCCGGATCCTTCCCGCTGCTCGAGTCGGCCATCTCGGGCGCGGCGTCGTTCAAGGGAGAGTCGGCCCAGGTACGCGAGAAGATCGACCCGTCGGGCGAGGTCGTCGACAATGCCAGCCCCGAGCTGCGGCTGATTCGCGAACGCGTCCGCAAGCAGAAGACGCGGCTGCGCACGACGCTGGAGTCGTACCTGCGAGGCAAGGAAACCGCGAAGTACCTCCAGGATCAGGTCGTGTCCGAACGGAACGGCCGCTACGTGCTGCTCGTGAAGGCCGAGCACCGCGGCGGCATTCCGGGCATCGTCCACGGAACGTCGACGAGCGGCGCGAGCCTGTTTCTCGAGCCGTTGAGCACGGTCGAAATCAACAACGACATCGTCGCGCTCGAGGAGCAGGAAGCCGAGGAGGTCCGGAGAATCCTGCTCGCGCTGACCGATGCGTTCCGCCGCCGCGGCGGCGACATGCAGCGGACCATCGCGACCGCGACCGAGATCGACGTCCTGCAGGGACGCGCGCGCTTCTCTGAATCGATCGACGGCACCGAGCCGCGGATTTCGACAGACGGCGCCTTCGAGCTGCAGGCAGCGAGGCACCCGCTGCTGAAAAATCCGGTTCCGGTGACGATCAAGGTGATTCCGCCGGCGACGATCCTGCTCGTGACCGGTCCGAACACCGGCGGCAAGACCGTCGCGCTGAAGACCGCCGGGCTCCTCGCGATCATGATGCAGGCCGGCCTGCGCATTCCCGCCGCGGACGGGTCGCGACTGCCGGTGTTCCGGTCGCTGTTTGCCGACATCGGCGACGAGCAGTCGATCGAGGCGAGCCTGAGCACGTTCTCGGCGCACATCACGAACATCGCGTCCATGGATCGCGGGCTCGTCATCCCCGCGCTCGTGCTCCTCGACGAGGTTGGCTCCGGCACCGATCCGATCGAAGGCGGCGCGCTCGGCGTGGCCATCGTCGATCACTTCCGCCGGCGAGGCGCCACCGTCATCGCCACGAGCCACTACGACCAGCTGAAGACCTATGCCTCGACAACGGAAGGCGTGGCGAGCGCCGCGTTCGGTTTCGAACTGACCACGTTCGAGCCGACCTACCAGTTGATCTACGGCAGCCCCGGCCGCAGCCTGGCGCTCGAGATCGCGGGACGCCTCGGGCTGAACCCCGACGTCGTGGCCGCCGCGCGCGACAACTTGAGCGCCCGCGAAGCCCAGCTCGCCGAGCACCTGGCGAAGATCGACCGCGACATGCGCGCGCTCGAGCACGAACACCGCCTCGCCGCCCGCGAACGCGAGACGCTGAAGGAAGCCGAAGCGCGCATGCAGCACCGCGAGAACACGCTGCACCAGCGTGAGGAAACGTTCAAGCGGCGGCTCAACGACGAGTTGAACGCTCAGGTGCGTCAGGCCCGCAAGGAGATCGACGACGTCATCGCCGCACTGAAGGCCCGCGCGGAGGCGATGGCAAAGGCGCCGCGCCTCGTCTCGACGGGCGACGCCGGCACGGCACGCAGCGAGGCGCGCAACGCTGTCGACGCCATCGCGGCGCGCGCGAACGCCGGCGAGCCGATCCCTGAGCCATCGGCCATCAGCCCTCAGCCCTCAGCCCTCAGCCATGTCGTGGTTGGTTCTCGCGTGATCGTCGGAGGCCTCGGTCTGGAAGCGACGGTCACCGCGGTCCATGACGGCACGGCCGACCTGGACGTGCGAGGCAAGCGCATGCGGGCGAGCGTGCGCGATCTGCGGATCGTCGGCGGGCCGCCGTCCGCGGCTCGCGTGAGCGTCAACGTCGAGCTCCAGCCGCGCGAGACGACTTCGGTGGATCTGAATGTGATCGGCTGCACCGTCGACGAGGCGCTGACCCGCGCCGAGCGCTTCCTCGACGAGTCGCTGCTCGGCGATCAACGCGTCATCCGCCTCATTCACGGCTACGGCACCGGTCAGCTGAAGCGCGCGCTCACCGGATTCCTGCAGCAGCACCCGTTGGTCGCGAGATTTGCAACAGCGCCCCCGGAACAGGGTGGAGGGGGCGTCACGGTCGTGGAACTGAAGGAGTAGTTGCTGAGAGTTAGTGAATTAGTGATTATTGGTGATTTGAACTCGCCAATGCGCCAATTCGCGAAGTTGCCAAGTGTATGGGCTTATTTCCCCAGACAGTTCATCGACGATCTCCGCCTGCAGGCCAACATCCTGCAGGTCGTGCAGGAGTACGTACCGCTGAAGCGCTCGGGGGCCAGATACACGGGCCTGTGTCCGTTTCACAACGAGAAGAGTCCGTCGTTCGGTGTGAATCCCGAGAAAGGCTTCTTCCACTGCTTCGGTTGCGGCGCGGGCGGCGACGTGTTCAAGTTCCTGGAGCTGCACGAGAAAGTCGGCTTCCAGGAAGCCGTGCGGATGCTCGCGCAGAAATTTGGCGTGGCGCTGCCGGAGCCGGCCGAGGGCGACGGGGACGACGCCCGGCGCGACTCGGCGCTTCGCGAAGGTTTGTTGAAAGCGCACGAGATCGCTGCGGCTTACTTCAAGGAGCAGCTGGCATCGCCGGCTGGCGCACGCGCGCGCGCGCAGCTGGCCGACCGGGACGTCACGCAGCAGACGATCGACCAGCTCGGCCTCGGTTTCGCCCCCAATTCGCGCGACGGCCTCAAACAGCGCCTGCTGAAACAAGGGTTCACCCAAGGCGTATTACTGCAGGGCGGGTTGATCGTGCAGCGCGAGAACGGCGAGGTGATCGACCAGTTTCGCAACCGGCTGATGGTCCCCATTTTTCGCGACACCGGTTCGGTCGTCGCGTTCGGTGGCCGTCAAATGGATCAGGATCAGGGCGGCCCCAAATATTTGAACTCGCCCGAAACGCCCATCTACTCGAAGGGCCGCATGCTTTACGGCCTGAATCTGACCAAGGGGCAGATTCGGAAAGTCGGTTTCGCGGTGCTGGTCGAGGGCTATTTCGATTTTGCCCAGGTGTTTCAGTCGCAGGCGGCCCCGGCGGTCGCCTCCTGCGGCACCGCGCTGACGCCGCAGCAGGCGCAGCTGCTGCGAAGGTTCACGTCGAAGGTGGTTTTGAGCTTCGACCCCGACGCGGCCGGGCTCGGCGCGGCGGTTCGGTCGTGCGAATTGCTGGTTGCGGAAGGGTTTGACGTCAACGTCGTCGTGCTGGACAAAGGCGAAGATCCCGATACGTTCATCAGGCGCAAGGGCGGCGATCAGTACAGAGACCGGTTGAAGTCGTCGCAGCCGTACCTGGAATACCTGCTGGATCAGGCAGCCCAGGGACTGGACCTCAACCACGACGAGAATCGGCGGCAGTTTCTCGGCAAGATGCTCACGGTCGCGGCGCGGATTCCGGACGCCGCCGCACGGGACCAATTCGCGGACCGGATCGCTCACAAAGCGAGGATTACGGAAGACGTAGTGCGGGCCGAAATCCGGAAAGCGGCCGTCAACCGCCAGACGGCCGTCACGACCCGCGAGCTGCCCTCGTTTGGACAGCTCAAACATGCGGAAAAAGCACTCATCTGGGGACTGATCCACAATACCAGCGCGGCGCTGGAGGCGCTCGCCGAGCTGGACGACGACGATCTCGAAGAACTGGCCGGCCGCCACATCCTGGAAATGGCGCGGAGCCTGCACAATGAGCCGCTGGATCTCTTACCGTCGACGCTTTTGCAGCGTCTAAGTACAGTGAACGCCCAGCTGGTTACAAGCATCGCAGCCACCGACATTGCCCAGGCCCCACCTGCCGCTTGCGCCCGCGCGCTCAAGCGGCTGCGATGGGAACGCGAGCGGGCGGCCATTCAACGGGAAATCGACCGGCTACAGGAGCTGGGCGCCACTCAACACGGACGAGAGATTGATACTTTATGGCAGCGGAAAAAAGACCTACTCCATCGCATCGAGGAACTGACGTAGCGCCCGGCGCCCCGCACCTCTCGATCGAGGAGAAGTACGACGAGGTCCGGCAGCTCATCAACATCGGCAAGGAGAAGGGTTACCTCCTCTACGACGAGGTGAACGAGCTCCTGCCGGCCGACATCACGTCGCCCGACGAGCTGGACGATCTGTTCAACACGTTCGGCAGCGCGGGAATCGAGGTCATCGACTCCGATCAGAAATACCTGCGCGACGACGTCAAGCCGATCGACCGGACGTCGGAAGGGGCCGAGGAGCTCGAGCTCGACCTGACGCCGGGCGCGCTCGACAAGACCAACGACCCGGTCCGCATGTACCTGCGCGAGATGGGCACGGTGCCGCTCCTCACGCGCGAAGGCGAAGTGGAAATCGCCCGCCGCATCGAACGCGGCAAGCTGGCGGTCATCAAATCGATTTCCCGCACGCCGTTGATCTCCAAGAAGGTCATCCACCTCGGCGACCAGCTGCACACCGGCGACCGCACCATCCGCGAGCTGGTGATCTTCAACGACGAAGAGATCACCGACGAGCGCATCGTCGAACGCTCCAAGCAGGTGCAGAAACAGATCGACAACGTCCGCAAGGCGCGCGCCGTCTACGAGAAGCTCGACGAGAAGCTGCAGGAGACGCCCAAGGGCGCGACGACCCGCGACAAGCGCAAGTACCGCAAGTGCAAGTGGCTGACGATGCGCGCGCAGGTGGAGCTGTCCAACTACATCCGCAAGATCGAGTTCACCGAGTCGGTGAAGCGCCGGCTGATCGAGGACATGAAGGACGCGGTCGAAAGCGTTCGGGCCGTGCAGCGCGAGGTGGACGCGTCGGACCGCCTGCTGAACCCGAAGAACAAGAAATCGAAGCTCAAGGAGGAGGAAAAGAAGAACCTCCAGCGGCAGATCAAGGAGCTGAAGCTCAAGATCAAAGGCATCACCGACAGCCTCGAGCAGTCGCCCGAGGAACTGAAGCAGACCCTCGACGTCATCCTGCGCGGCGAGTATCAGGCCGAGCAGGCGAAGAAGGAGCTCGTCGAAGCCAACCTGCGTCTCGTCGTGTCGATCGCGAAGAAGTACACCAACCGCGGTCTCCAGTTCCTGGACCTGATTCAGGAAGGCAACATCGGCCTGATGAAGGCGGTCGACAAGTTCGAGTACCGGCGCGGCTACAAGTTCTCGACGTACGCGACGTGGTGGATCCGTCAGGCCATCACCCGCGCGATCGCGGACCAGGCGCGGACCATCCGCATCCCGGTGCACATGATCGAGACGATCAACAAGCTGATTCGCACGTCGCGCGCGCTGGTGCAGGAGCTCGGACGCGAGCCGACCTCGGAGGAGATCGCCAAGCGGATGGACATACCGGTCTCCAAGGTCCGCAAGGTCTTGAAGATTGCGCAGGAGCCGATCTCGCTCGAGACACCGATCGGCGAGGAGGAGGATTCGCATCTGGGCGACTTCATCGAGGACCGGCAGGTCGTGTCGCCGGCCGAAGCGGTCATCAACCTGAACCTGAAGGAACAGACCGAATCGGTGCTGAAGACGCTCACTCCGCGCGAGGAGAAGGTGATCAAGATGCGGTTCGGTGTCGGCGACGGCAGCGAGCACACACTCGAAGAAGTCGGTCAGAGCTTCGCCGTCACCCGCGAGCGCATCCGGCAGATCGAAGCCAAGGCGCTGCGCAAGCTGCGCCACCCGTCGCGGTCGCGCAAACTTCGTGCGTTTCTCGAAGGAAGGACGTCGTAGAATTGCCCGGGCCCATAGCTCAACGGTTAGAGCCGCCGGCTCATAACCGGCCTGTTCCAGGTTCGAATCCTGGTGGGCCCACTTTCGCTCACGCCTGGCGCGTGAGCTTCGGCGCGGCAAGCCCGCGCGAAGGTGTCACGCCGAAGCCGCAACGCGGCAGAAGGTGGACACAAACCGATATAGACTTCAGGCTCCGCTTCGGCGGGGCCTTTTTTTTGGCCACAAGGACTCATGAACGCCGACCTGGAACGACTCATCGCCCTTCAGAAGCTCGATAGCACCGCGGACGCCGCGCGGAAGCAGCTGGCATCGGAACCCGAGCACGAGCGCGTGCTCGAAGCGCGGCTCGAAGCCGCCAGGCAAGAGGTGGCCGCGGCGAAAGACCGGGTCGCGGTCAACAAGAGCGCCCGCGCCGCGCTCGAAAAAGATGTGGCCATGCAGCAGGGCCGCCTCTCGAAGTTCCGCGAGCAGGGCATGGCAGTCAAGACCAACCAGGAATTCCACGCGATCCAGCACGAGATCGCCTTCGCCCAGACCGAAATCAAGAAACTCGAAGACACGATGCTCGAGCGGATGATAGAGGCCGACGATCTGACGGCCGCGCTCAAGTCTGCCGAGACGCAGCTCGCCGCCGAGACCAAGGCGATCGACGCCGAGCGCAAGAGCGGCAGCGCCGCGCACATCGAGATGCAGGCGACGCTCGAGCGGATCGCGACGGAGCGCGCGGCATTGGTCAGCAGCCTCGACAGGCAGGTGCTGACCACGTTCGACGCCGTGTCCCGCAAGCGCAACGGTGTCGCCGTGGCCGAGGCGCGCGAAGGCATCTGCACGATCTGCCACGTGCGGCTGCGACCGCAGGTCTTCAACACCGTGCGCCGCAACGAAGAAATCGTGCAGTGCGACAGCTGCAATCGAATCCTGTTCTTCGTGCCCGTGAAGACGCCGGCCGCCGCGCCGGATGCGTCGCCTCAGCCGGCATCGTGACCCTTCGACGCAGCCCAGGGCAGGCCCTCCCCTTTGACGACGGCCACGCGGCGGGGCCGGTCGTCGCCTACATCGACGGGGGCGCGCGCGGCAATCCCGGCCCGGCAGGATTCGGCGTTCGCGTGGAACAGAAGGACGGCACGCTGATCGAGGAGTTCGCCGAGTCGATTGGCGTCGCGACCAACAACGTCGCCGAGTACCGTGCGCTGCTGGCGGCGCTCGAGTGGGCGAAGCGCCACGGCCACCAGCGATCCACGTGCGATCCGATTCGCTCCTGCTCGTTCAACAGATGCTCGGCAACTACAAGGTGAAGAACGCGGGGCTGCAGCCGCTGCACGCAAAGGCGCGGGTGCTCACCCACGAAATCGGCCGCGTCACCTTCGAGCACGTGGGGCGCTCGCTCAACGCGCATGCCGACCGTCTGGCCAACACCGCGATGGACGACGCCGCCTCGCGCTGACACGTGTATCTCTGCGTTCTTGGCGGTCTCCGCGGTTTCTTCTTGGTCGATGCAGTCTAATCGGCGGCTGCAGATCGTCGAATGGCGGCCGCGATCCGTCCGGCGCCTTTGCCATCGCGGCGGTACGAGCAGAAGAGATCGGGATTGGCGGACGTGCAGAACGCTGCCGAATAGATGCTGCCGCCCGGCACGCCCGCGGACAGCAATTGGTCGCGCACCGACTCCCAGCCGTCGAACAACCAGTGGCCGGGACGCGTGGCGGCGCGAAACCATCGTTCGAGCCGGGCCTCTGGCCATCCCGACGCGAGAAAACGCGTCCGCACGTCCTCCCCGACCTCGTAGCGCTCCGCGCTGATTGAAGGGCCGACGGCGGCAATCAGGTTGGCCGGCGCGCTCCCGAACTCGTGGGCAAGCGCGACGACGGTCACTCCCGGAACGCCCGCGGCGAGGCCGCGCCACCCCGCGTGCGCGGCGGCCACCACGCCGGTCGCGCGGTCCGCGATCAGCAGCGGGACGCAGTCCGCCGTCTGGATGGCGAGCGCGACCGCTGGATCGTCGGAGACGACGATATCGGCGTCGGGCCGCGGCTGGAGCGGCCGGCCGTCGCCGGCCCGCCTGACGACGACCGAGGCGCCGTGGACCTGGTGCAGTCGAACAAGGTGAGCCGCGTCGACGCCGAGCGAGGCCGCGACTGGCTGCCAGTCCGCGTCCGCACCGCCCGCGGGGGACCCCAGCGCCCAATCGCGCGTCGTAAACAGGTGATCGGCGAACGGGCGGAGGGGCACGCAGACGAGCGCCGGGCCGCCCGCCGCTTGCACCCACTCGAAACCATCGTTAGGCTGTGAATTCATCGGTTCTGATTCCTGATCATGCCAAACATCATCGGCCTGGGTATCGACCTCACCGAGATCCCCCGCATCGTCAGCACCATCGACCGGTACGGGACACGGTTCCTGCAGCGCATCTTCACGGAAGGCGAAATCGCGTACTGCATGCGGCGGAAAGAGGCGGCGATTCACTTCGCGGGCCGCTTCGCATCGAAGGAAGCGGCGATGAAGGCGCTCGGGACCGGCCACTCGCAGGGTGTCCTCTGGCGTGACGTCGAAGTGGTCCGTCGTGGTGGACCGCCGCAACTCCGGTTGCATGGCGGAGCCGCCCGGCGATTCGCGACGATGGGCGGGCGATCCTCTCTGTTGACGATCACGCACACCGATGCGCTGGCGATGGCGCAGGTCATGATCCTGGGCGACTGACGCCAACGTCGGTTGGCACTTTGGGCGTGCGAAGCACGCCACATCCAGGCAATCCACCGGCGCCGCTCGCTAACCCAGCATTCCCAGCGCCTTGCGACCTCGCTGCGTGAATCCCGCGGCGGGCACCCGCCTTGATTGTCCCTGGTCGTTATGACGATCAAGATTACGCCAAACGACAAGGGGAATCCGCCCGGAAAGCTCGCGGAAGCGGAGCTGCATTTCAGCGACGGCCCGATGGAAGGGCTGAAGCTGGTCGGCTTCTCTATCTGGGAGCGTCGCGGCGGCAACGGCCGCAACGTCACCTTTCCAGCCAGATCGTACGTGGTCAACGGCGACCGCCGCAGCTTCGCGCTGCTGCGGCCGATTGTCGACAGCACGGCGCAGAGCAAGCTGCGGGATTTGATTCTGGAGGCGTTTCAGGAGTACGAGGAGCGCGCGGCGATAGCCAGTTGAAGCGGGCGATCGGGTAATCGGGTAATCGGGTGATCGGGTAATCGAACAATCGATTGGCAATCGCCCAATCAATGATCCCGATTACCAGATTACCCGATTACCAAATGCCCTATTGGATCACCGGCAGCAGCTTCGCGTTTTCCTGCGCGCGCTTGGGCGGCAGCGTCCACTCTTCTCGAAGGCTCTTTCCGTACTCGGCCTCGAAGAAGGGACGCTTCATGCCGCCGTCGATGATGTCCCAGGGCAGCGCCGCGTCCTTGCTGCGGTCACGAAAGATGTAGAAGTCGCCGTCGATGCCCGCGTCGGCGACAGCGGCGCGCCAGTTCTGGCCGTTCTGTTCGGCAATGGCAATCGCAGGCGCCACGCGCCGGTCGCCGAGCGAGAGCAGCGCCTGGAAGTAGGAGTGCCGCTCCGACTTGATGTTGAAGTAGACGTTGTCGATGCCGGCGGTCAGCGCGCGGAGCCGTTTGATCTTGCGGTCGGTCACCGCCGGATCCTCCATCGGGAATCCATTGGTAGGCCGTGCCGGGCTTCGGGATCAGCGGGTTCACGCTGCCGACAATGCGTCCGACCTGTCCTTTGGAGCGCGCGTACTTCAGCATGCGCTCGCGGATCTGCAGGGTGAGATCCCGAATGGCCACCAGGTCGTCGTCTGTCTCGGTGGGGAGGCCGATCATGTAGTAGAGCTTCAGGTTCTCGATGCCGTTCGCGAAGATCAGATCGGCGCGATCGAGGATTTCGTCGTTCGTCACCGTCTTGTTGATCACACGGCGAAGACGATCGGATCCGGTTTCGGGCGCGATGGTGATCGTTCGCTCGCCGCTCGCCTTCAGCACCTGGACGATCGACTGTGTGAGATCGTCCAGACGCAGGGACGCGGGGCTGATGGCGTACCCCATCTCGAGAAGATTCGCGAGAATGCGTTCGATCTCGGGATGATCGCAGAGCGCAATGGATACCAGGCCGACGCGGCTCGAGTGCGACCGCGCCTCGCGCGCGAGCTGCAGGATGCGATCGGCGGGGAATGCACGAACGGGCAGATAGTTGTAGCCCGCCCAGCAGAACCGGCAGAGGTTTGCGCATCCGCGGACGACTTCGACCAGAAAGCGCGATCCGAATTCCGTGTCGGGAGTGAAGATGCCGGTTGCCGGCGGATCGATGGCGTCGGTCACCTTCAGCGCCGCCTTCCGCACTGTCGCGGGCGCGTCGATGCCCTCGCGCACCGCGAATCCGGCCAGCGTTCCATCGTCGGCGTAGCGCGGTTCGTAGAAGGATGGAATGTAGAAGCCGCGTTCCGCGGCGAGGAGGTGCAGCAGGTGCTGGCGATCGACGGCAGCCGCGACCGAGCGGCGAAGGCCGGGCACGAGGACTTCGCCCTCGCCGGCGGCAATCACGTCGGCGAACAAGGCGAGCGGTTCAGGGTTGACGAACGTCACGGCGCCGCCGACGACGATCAGCGGATGACGTGAGCGAGCGCTCGGCGGCGTAGGCTGGTATTCCGGCGAGGCGCAGCAGCGTGAGCACGTTCACGTAGTCCCACTCGAAGGACACCGAGAACGCGACCACGTCGAAGTCGCTGACGGGCGTCTGCGATTCCAGCGTCACCAGCGGCGTCTTCGACGCCGACATCTCGGCGAGCTCCTGCTTGGGCGGCAGGAAGAACCGCTCGCACACGATGTCGTCTTCAGCGTTGAAGAGGCGATAGATGGTCTGGAAGCCGAGGTTCGACATCCCGACCCAGTACGTGTTCGGAAACGCCAGGGCGACGCGCAGGCGGCTGCCGTGCGGCTTCTTGATGTAGCCGACTTCCTTCGAAAGGGTGAGTTGTGCGCGTTCGCGTTGTTCCCAGGATTTCATGCGGTGATCCGGCCTGTCCTGCGCCGGGTCGGGGCGTCCGGGCGCTCACGCTCGGACGTCGGCGTTCTCGTGTGCCGTGGATCTAT
This sequence comes from uncultured Acidobacteriota bacterium, assembly GCA_963794305.1. GTDB lineage: Bacteria > Acidobacteriota > Vicinamibacteria > Vicinamibacterales > CAVVIG01 > CAVQFC01. Next base: position 149,677 of record CAWCDQ010000002.1, read on the forward strand.
CTACTCTACCATCGAGAACGCCGATCCTGACGAAAAGCCCGCTTAGAGCGTGTTCCATTTCGAAGGTAGCGCGGACCTGTCAGGTCCGTCCAACGGGCAGGCCTGAAGGCCTGCACTACGCCGAATCGAAAACGCGTCTAGCCTTCCTGGCGTCGGAGAAACGCAGGAACGTCGAACGTCGTGCTGATGTCGAAGTCAGGATCGACGGGTGCCGGGTCGATTCCGGCCCGGATCCGCATGGTGTCGGGATCGGGCGCCGCCGCCGGCGGGGTCTGACTGCCGGCCTGAATCGCCTGACCAGACGAGCTCGCCGCCATCCCCGAACCGCCGCTGACGGCTATCGGTATATCGAGCAGCGGACGCCGCGCGATGGACATCCGCGCCGCCGGCGCCGCCTGGGACGGAGCAGGAGCGATGTCGGCGCGCAATTTCGCGTAGTCGACGTACTGCGTCATGTCCACCGGTGTCGTTTGCGCGGACGGAGCCACCGGTTGCGCGGCCGTCGCCGTCGTGAATCCGGTTGCGATGACGGTGATCTTGACCTTGCCCTTCAGACTGGGGTCGATCACGGCGCCGAAAATGATGTTGGCCTCCTCGTCGGCGGCTTCCTGGACGATGCACGACGCCTCGCTGACCTCGACGAGCGAAAGATCCGGACCGCCGGTGACGTTGATGATCACGCCGCGCGCGCCGTTGACCGATGCGCCTTCGAGCAGCGGGCTCGAAATCGCGCGGCGCGCCGCTTCCATGGCGCGGTCGGGACCCTCGGCGACGCCGGTGCCCATCATCGCCAGCCCCATGCCGGACATGATGGTTTTCACGTCGGCGAAGTCGAGGTTGATGAGCCCCGGCACCAGGATGAGATCCGAGATCCCCTGGATCGCCTGCCGCAGCACATCGTCGGCGGTCATGAAGGCGTCGGTCATCGACGTGGTACGGTCGATGATGGTCAGGAGCCGCTCGTTCGGAATCGTGATGATCGTATCGACGCAGTCGCGAAGCGCTTCGAGGCCCTGCTCCGCCTGCTTCTGGCGCTTCTTGCCCTCGAACTTGAACGGCTTGGTGACGACCGCGACGGTCAATGCGCCGAGCTCGCTCGCCAGGCTGGCAATCACCGGGGCCGCGCCGGTGCCCGTGCCGCCGCCGAGACCCGTCGTCACGAAGATCATGTCGGCGCCGTCGAGCGCCTGGATGATCTTCTCCGTGTCCTCGAGCGCCGCCTGACGGCCGACGTTCGGATCGGCGCCGGCGCCCAGCCCCTTCGTCAGCTTGCTGCCGATCTGCAGCTTGACGGTCGCCGCGTTGGCGCGCAGCGCCTGGAGATCGGTGTTGGCGACGACGAACTCCACGCCGTCGAATCCGGCCTGCACCATTCGGTTGACGGCGTTGCTCCCGCCGCCGCCGACGCCGACCACTTTGATGCGGGCGCCCGTGCAGGATTCTTCGTCGAGCCGCAGTCGCAGTCGTCGCGCCTCGTCATTGATGCTGGTGTAATCGTCCATTCATCGCTCCTATGCAGCAGGGCTGGAAGCCCGCTTTAGAAAAATTCCCTGAACAAGCCGCGAAGCCGCCCCGCGGCCCGCACCAGCGCGCCCGCGCCCAGGGGCGCACGCGACGCGTCGCCCATCGAATTGCGGCAGCCGTACAGCACGAGCCCGACGCCGGTCGCGAACGTCGGACTGTTCACGTGATCGGCGAGTCCGCCGACGCCGACCGGACAGCCGCGGCGGATGGGCAGATCGAAGATCTGTTCCGCGATCTCCGGCATGCCGTCGAGAATCGCGCCGCCGCCTGTCAGGACGATGCCGGAATTCAGGCTCTTTTCGTACCCGGCGCGGCGGATCTCGTCCCAGACGAGGTGGAAGATCTCCTCCGCGCGCGGCTGGAGGATTTCCGAGAGGATGCGGCGCGCCATGACGCGCGGCTTGCGGCCGCCCACGCTGGCCACTTCCATCGTTTCGTCTTCGTCGACCATCCCGGACAGCGCGCAGCCGCACTTGCGCTTGATCTTTTCCGCGTCAGGGCACGGGCGTGCGCAGGCCGACGGCGATGTCGTTCGTGAAGTGATCGCCGCCGACACCAATGACGGCCGTGTGCCAGAGGCTGCCGCGCTCGTAGATGGCGATGTCCGTGGTGCCGCCGCCGATGTCGACGAGCGCGACGCCCAGCTCTTTTTCGTCCTCGGTCAGCACCGACTCGCTCGCGGCGAGCTGCTCGACGAGCGTTTCGGCCACGGTGACGCCCGCGCGGTTCACGCACGCGACGATGTTCTGCGTCGAGCTCTGGCTGCCGGTGACGATATGAACGTTGACCTCGAGCCGCGCGCCGGTCATCCCCACCGGCGCGCCGATCCCGTCCTGCTCGTCGACGACGAAGTCCTGCGGCAGGACGTGCAGAATCTCACGGCCGGTCGGCAGCGAGACCGCCTTCGCGGCGTCGATCGCGCGCCTCACGTCCTCGCGCGTGATCTCACGGTTCTTGCCCGCCACCGCGATGACACCCCGGCTGTTGAACCCCTTGATGTGCGGTCCCGACAGCGCCAGGTGCACGGAGTCGATCTCGACGCCCGCCATCAGCTCGGCTTCCTCGATCGCTTTCTTGATGGAATCGACCGCGGCCTCGAGGTTCACGACGACACCACGGCGGATGCCGCGCGACTCGGCGACGCCAATGCCGACGATGTCGAGGCCGTTCCCTTCGAGGATTTCGCCGACAACGGCCGACACCTTCGAAGTGCCGACGTCCAGCCCGACCAGGTATCGCTCTTTTCGCGCCAACTCAGCTCCCCCACGGCAGACCCGAAGGCCTGCGCTACGTGCTTACTTCTGCCTTCCTACTTCTGCCTTCTTACTTCTGCCTTCTTACTTCCCTTGGTGGGCCTCACGTAGATTCGATCGTCGAACCGCAGATCCACGTAGTCGATGTCGGTCACGCGCTCGCGTAACGCGGGCGCCAGATCGAGGTACGACTGCAGGCGGGCCAGGAACTGGTCTTCGCCGAGCTGAATCATCGCGGGATCGCTGCTCAGGATGACGAACGCGTTGTGCGCATCGGACACATCCACCTGCGACAGGCGCTTGGCGATGATCGGCTTCGACTTCAGAGCGGCGATCACACGTGCGGCGAGATCGGCACGGCTTTCGTCGGTCAGCGCGCCGTTCTCGCCGGGCGCGGCCGAAAGCCCGTCGATGATCGGCAGGTCCAGATCCGCATACTGGGGGCCGTACTGATCGATGATCACGCCCCGATCGTCGACGAGGTACATCTCCGAGTGGATGCGGCCGATGCCGATCGGCTCACGCTCGGAGACGAAGACGTCGACCGTCGACGGCAGCGAACGGCGCATCACGGCGTCCCGCACCCACGGCGACGCTTTCAGCCGCGCGCGCCAGCGCTCGAGATCGGTCCAGATGATGTTCTCGCCGCGCAGCCCGCTGAGCACCGCGATCACGTCTTCCTTCGACAGCCGCTCGTTGCCGTGGACCGCGATCTTCTCCACTTGCAGCACGTGCGCGTGCGCCGCGATCGCCGCGGTCCGGTAGGCGCCGAAAATCACTGCGGGCGTGAGGGTGGCCCAGATCAGCAGTGGCACCGCCAGGCCGCGCCAGCTCTTCTTCCGGCGCGCCGGTTTGACATGCGCTCTGCGGAATCGGCGATCGGTCTGCGCGGCCACCGCGCTCACGATTCGGCTCCCGCTGGCGGAAGAGGGCGCCGCGCCAGATGCGATCGCGGGAGCCGCTCCGCTCTCCAGCGCTGCGATCAGCCGGTCCGGCACGCTCCCGATCGAACCAGCGCCGAGCGTGATGACGAGGTCGCCGGGTTTCGCCACCCGCACGATCGCCGGACACGACATCGTCGAGGCGCGGCACCAGATCGACCGGAACGGCGACGCTTTTCCGGATCGCCGCGCCCAGTGTTTCGAGAGTCACGCCGGCGATCGGTTCTTCGCCGGCGGAATAGATGTCGGTCAATACAACGTGGTCGGCGCCGGAGAGCGCCGGACCGAACGACTCGATCAGCGACGCCGTCCGCGAGTACCGGTGCGGCTGGAACGCGACCACGATGCGCCGGCCGAGCGTGCGCGCCGCGGCCAGCACCGCCGCGATCTCGGTCGGGTGATGGCCGTAGTCATCGACCACGAGGATGCCGCGCGGCTCTCCGCGAACGTCGAAGCGCCGTTCCGCGCCGCGGAAGTCCTTCAACCCCGACGCGATTCGTTCGAACGACAGGTCCAGCTCCATGCCGACCGCGACCGCCGCGAGCGCATTCAGCAGGTTGTGACGTCCCGGAACCGCGAGCGTCAGCGTCCCGAGCGTCACGAGTGGCTGCTCGACGGCGTGTTTCGCTCGTGGTGAGCTTGCCTGCCCTGAGCCAGTCGAATGGGTCGAACCACGAGCGTCCCTGCCCCGCCGCTTCACCGTCGCCGTCACGCTCATCGGCCCCAGCGCTACGTCGGTCCCGATGACATCGGCTGCCGGCGAGTCGAGGCCGTACGTCGTCACGCGGCGCGTCATCCGCGGCAGCACGGCCGCCAGGTTCGGGTCGTCGAGGCATGCGACCACGCCGCCGTAGAACGGCGTCTTGTTGGCGAAATCGACGAAGGCCTGCTGCAGGTCCTCGAAGCCGCCGTAGTTCTCGAGGTGCTCGTGGTCGATGTTCGTAATCACCGCAATCGTTGGAAACAATTTCAAAAACGATCGGTCGCTCTCGTCTGCCTCGGCGACCATGAACTCACCCTGCCCGAGCCGCGCGTTGCTGCCGAACGCTCTCAGCCGTCCGCCGATCACCGCTGTCGGATCCAGTCCCGCTCGTTCCAGCACCAGCGCGATCATCGACGTGGTCGTCGTCTTGCCGTGCGCCCCGGCGACCGCAATGGAGAAGCGCAGCCGCATGAGCTCCGCGAGCATCTCGGCCCGGGGAATCACCGGCACTTGCCGGCGCGCCGCCTCGACGACCTCCGGGTTCGTCGGCCGCACCGCCGACGAGATGACCACGACGTCGGCGTCGCCGACGTTCGCGGCGTCGTGCCCCACGTCGACGCGGATGCCGAGCGTCCTCAGCCGCTCGGTGACCGCCGATCCCTTCGCGTCCGATCCACTCACCACGTAGCCGAGATTCGCCAGCAGCTCGGCGATGCCGCTCATCCCGATGCCGCCAATCCCGACGAAGTGCACGTGCCTGGTCTTACCGAGCACGGCCGCACCCGTCGGGTGCCGGGTGCCAGGTGCCGGTGAGTGTGCCGGGTGCCGGGTGCCGGATGCGTCGCCCCGAACCCCGAACCCTGAACCCCGAACCCCGAACCCGTCACGATGCTTTCTCCACGAGTTCGAGCGCGCGATCGACGATGACCCGCGCCGCGTCCGGCCGCGCGAGCGTGCGCGCGGCGGCGGACATCCGCTCGCGCCTGATGCGATCGCCGGCCAGCGCCAGTACGCGCGCCGCCAGCACTTCGCCGGTCAGCTCGCGCTGCAGCAGGAGTTCGGCGGCCCCCGCAACCACCAGCGCTTCGGCGTTCTTGCGCTGGTGATCGTCGGTGGCCGTCGGCAGCGGAATCAGCACCGAGGCCTTCCCCGCTGCGGTGATCTCGGCCAGCGTCGTTGCGCCGGCACGGCAGACGACTACGTCCGCTTCTCCGAGTTGCCGTCCCATGTCGAAGAGGAACGGCTCGACGTCGGCCTGAAGCCCCGCCTGCCGGTAGGCGGCGCGCACCATCTCCACATCTCGTTCGCCGGTCTGGTGAACGAGACGAAGATGCGAGCCGCCGGCCGCCAGCTGCGGTGCTGCCTCCACCATGGCCACGTTGATTGCGTGCGCGCCCTGAGAGCCGCCAAAAACTAAAACCCGCGTGACGGAAGTCTGGTCATCGAGCGCCGACTCCTGATGAGATCCGGACGTCGCGAAAAACTCCGGCCGGACCGGGTTACCGCTGACGAACGCTTTCGCTCCGAAAAACGCCTGGGTCGAGTCGAACGTCACCGCCGCCGCCTGCACCACCCGAATGAGCAGTCGATTGGTCAGTCCGGGCACCGCGTTCTGCTCGAGCAGCATCGTCGGCACGCCGCGCAGCGCGGCGGCCATGACGACGGGGCCCGAGCTGTACCCGCCGACGCCGATCACGAGCGACGGGCGCCGCGCCGACACGATCCGCCAGCCATCCACCAGGCTGATCGGCACGAGCGCCGCACCGCGCGCACGATCGAACACGGACTTCCCCTTCACGCCGCTGCTGCGAATCACATCGAGCGTGAACCCCTCGCGCGGCACGACGCGCGCCTCGATCCCCCGCGCCGTCCCCGCAAACGTCACCGTCGCGGCGGGGCGTCTCGCCAGCAGCTCGCGCGCCACGGCAATCCCCGGATAGAGATGACCGCCCGTGCCGCCGCCGGCAATCACCACGCTCAGGTGGCCGGTGGCACTGTGCGTCGCGCGGGAAACGCCCGAATCGGTCATCACGAGAACGGCTCCAGACCCCTTTCATGCTTCTGTCGACGCGTGCTGCGAGACGTTGAGCAGAATCCCCATTCCGACCAGGTTGATGAGCAGCGACGATCCGCCCGCGCTGACGAACGGCAGCGGAATGCCTTTCGTCGGCATCAGCCCGAGAACCACGCTGATGTTCACGAACGCCTGCAGGGCGACCATCGTGGTCAGCCCGAGCGCGAGGAACGACCCGAAGGTGTCGGGCGCGCGCAAGGCGACGCGCATGCCGCGCCACGTGACGACGCAGAAACAGATCACGACCACCGTGGCGCCGACCAGCCCGAGTTCCTCCGAGATGACGGAGTAGATGAAATCCGTGTGCGGCTCCGGAAGGTAGAACAGCTTCTGCACGCCGTTCATCAGCCCCTTGCCCCACACGCCGCCGGTGCCGATCGCGATGAGCGACTGGATGATCTGGAAGCCGTCACCGAGCGGGTCGTCCCAGGGGTTGAGGAACGCCAGCGTCCTGCGGCGCCGGTAGGCGGAGCCCATGACGACGATGATAGATGGCTGGAAGCGCGACGAGCGCGACGCCCACCAGGTAGCGCCAGTTCAGTCCGGCGGCAAAGATCATGACGGCGGCAATCATGAGGATCGCCATCGACGTGCCGAAGTCGGGTTCCGGCAGAATCAACGCGACGAGACCGAGCACGACGATCGCGATCGGCAGCACCGAATAGGTGACCTCGTCGATCCGGTGCATCCGCCGCTCGAGCAGCGCGGCGATGAAGAAGATGGCGACCAGCTTCGCGAGCTCGGATGGCTGCACGCCAATCCCGCCGACGCCGAACCAGCGCCGCGCCCCGTTCACGGGCGCGCGAAAATACACGCACACGAGCGCGAAGGCGACAAACGCCAGGCCGGACCAGATGAACGCCGGTTCGCGGTAGTGGCGGTAGTCGATGCGCATGACGAGCGTGAGCATGGCGATGCCGAGCACGGCCCACATCGCCTGCGTCATCAGAAACCTGGTCGCGCGGCCGTACCGGTCCAGGGCCATCGGCGCCGATGCGCTGTAGACCATGACGACGCTCAACGCGACCAGCAGCAGGGTCGCGATAAAGAGCACCTTGTCCGATTTGAGCTTTCTCGCCATCCTAAAGATTCCGCCCCGTCGTTCCGAAACAATCCCTGGCGTCGGATATACGATCGCCGTGAACGGTCAACAGTCATCAGTCGGCCATCGGGCCGAGGCACCAACTTCCCACACCGGGGCAGCGTGGGTTCCCAGCAGTCAGTCCTCCACCGCGAGAACCGACTGACGACTGTTCACCGTTCACAGCACTGTCAAAAAACCTCTCCATGGCTGATGGCTCATGGCTGATGGCTATGGAAGATGGCAAACCATCCCATCAACCATGTCCATCAGCCATGAGCCATTAGCCATTAGCCATGTCTCGAAAGCCGCTTAACCTCGTCTTTGAAGCGGCGCCCCCTCTCCGCGTAGTCCCTGAACATGTCGAAGCTCGCGCATGCGGGCGCGAGCAGCACCACACCCGACGGTTTCGCCAGCTCGTGCGCGCGGTCGATAGCGCGCAGCGAAGCTGTCGACTTCTTCGACCGGCACGACGTCGCCTAAGGCATCGCGAAGGAGCGGTCTCGCCTCTCCGATGGCCACCACCGCCTTCGCACGCGCCTTCAGCGGATCGCGCAGCAGCCGAAGGTCGCCGCCTTTGAACCGTCCGCCCATGATCGGCACCAGATCCCGATCGAAGCTCTCGATCGAACGGAGCGCCGACTCGACGTTGGTGGCTTTCGAGTCGTTGACGAACCGCACGCCGTCCACCTCCGCGACGAGCTCCATCGCGTGCTCGAGGCCCTGGAACGCGTCGACCGCCGATGCCATCGCCTCCGGCGCCGCGCCGGCGATCGCGCCGACGGTGGCTGCCGCCATGACGTCGTTCACGAGATGCGGACCGAGCAGATGGATCGCGTCGAGCGGCACGAGCCGGTCGGACCGGTGCGGCTGACGATCGACGATCCAGCCGTCTCGAACGACCGTTCCGACGTCGATCGTTCCCGACAGTGAAAACCGGCGGGCGGCCGCTCGTCCTTGTCTCGCGAGCGCGAGCACCGCGGGGTCGTCCGCATTGATCACGGCGAAATCGCTCGCGTCCTGGTTCTCGAAGATTCGCGCTTTCGCCGCTCCATACGCCGCGACGTCACGATGCCGATCCAGGTGGTCGGGCGAGAAATTGAGCATCACGGCGATCCACGGGTGGAACGTGTCGATCTGCTCGAGCTGAAAGCTGCTCGTCTCCACGACGTGGAACGTGTCGGGTGTCGACAACGACACCTGCGCGCTCAGCGGCGACCCGATGTTGCCGCCCACGGTCACCTTGAAACCCGCTGCCTCGAGCATCCGGCCGGTCAGCGCCGTCGTCGTCGACTTGCCCTTGGTCCCGGTGATCGCAATCACGCGGCCCTGGAGCCATCGCGATGCCAGCTCGATCTCGGCAATCACGGCGATGCCGCGCTCGCGCGCCGCCTGAACGACGTCCTGCTCCGGCGGCACGCCAGGGCTCAGGACCACGAGATCCGCCGACGTGAACGTGTCCGGCTTGTGACCGCCGAGCTCCAACGCGACGCCAAGACTCTGCAGATAGGCGGCCTCCGGCAATTCGGCGCGCGCATCCGAAAGCGTGACGCGCGCGCCACGGCGAGCCAGCAGTTCGGCCGCGGCCAACCCGCTTCTCGCCGCGCCGACGACGGTCACGCGTTTGTTTGTGACGTCGAATCCCACGTCTCTAATCCCCAATCCCTAATCCCCAGCCCCAGTCCCTACCGAAGCTTCAACGTCGCAAGGCTGAACAGAGCAAAGATGATTCCGACAATCACGAAGCGCGTGATCACCTTCGGCTCGCTCCAGCCGATCAGCTCGAAATGGTGGTGCAACGGCGCCATGCGAAAGATGCGTTGACCGCCGGTCGCCTTGAAGTAGCCGACCTGCAGCACGACCGACGCGGCTTCGAGCAGGAAGACGCCGCCGACGATCACGAGCAGCAGTTCCTGCTTGATCAGGATGGCGACGATGCCGAGCGCGGCTCCGAGAGCCAGCGAGCCGACATCGCCCATGAATATTTCGGCAGGGTACGAGTTGTACCAGAGGAACCCGAGCGATGCGCCGACCAGCGCTCCGCAGAAGACCGTCAGCTCGGCGGCCTGCGGAAAGCGCACGAGCAGCAGGTACTCGGCGAACACCCGGTGGCCGGTGACGTAGGCGAGCGCCGTGTACGCGCTCGCGGCGATCGCGAACACGCTGATGGCAAGGCCGTCGAGGCCGTCGGTCAGGTTGACGGCGTTCGACTCGGCGACGAGGACGAACACCGCGAACACCAGATAGCCGTAACCGAGATCCGGAATCAGCCGCTTGAAGAACGGAAAGACCAGACGTGTGTTGTAGAGCCCTTCGCGCTGCAGGATCAGCAGCGCGACGCCGACCGCGATGCCGATGATGAGCTGACATCCCATCTTGTAGCGCGGCAGCAGTCCGTGGTGCGAGCGACGCACGATTTTCAAGTAGTCGTCGGCGAAGCCGATGCCGCCGTAGCCGGCCGTCGTCAGCACCGCGATCCAGACGTAGGCATTCGTCAGGTCCGCCCAGAGCAAGGTCGGGACCAGCGCCGCCGTCAGGATCAGCAAGCCGCCCATCGTCGGCGTGCCGGCCTTGGGGCGGTGCGACTGCGGACCTTCGGTCCGGATCACCTGGCCGATCTGAAACTCGCGCAGCTTGCGGATCAGCCAGGGTCCGAACGTCAGGCTGATCGCGAGCGCCGATAGCGTGGCCGCGGCCGTTCGGAACGTGATGTAGCGGGTCACGTTGAGCACGGACAGCTGCGTGTGGAACGGGTAGAGCAGGTGATAGAGCATCAGCCGCGCTCCGCCTTCAGGCGCTCGACGACGAGATCCGTCTTCACGCCACGCGATCCCTTCACGAGCACGAGATCGCCGGCTTTCACCAACGCCACAACTGCGGCTGCCGCTTCGTCGCTCGTCGCGAAGTGCCGCACGCTCGCCGCGTCCATACCCGATTGGATAGCGGCATCAGCCATCGCCTTCGCGGGAGCGCCGCCGACGGCGAGCAGCACGTCGACCCCGCTCTTCGCCGCCGCGCGGCCGACGCCGGCGTGCAGTTCCGACGAGCGCTCGCCGAGCTCGAGCATCTCGCCGATGACGGCGATTCGCCGCGACGCGCTGCCCGACGCCAGCACCTCGAGGGCTTTCCTGGTGGCGGTCGGATTGGCGTTGTAGCTGTCGTCCACGACGGTGATGCCGCTCGCAAGGCGGACGATCTCGCCTCGGTGCGCCGCCGGCCGAAGCCGCGACGCCTTCGCGGAGATCTCCGCCAGCGGCACGCCGAACTCCTCGGCCACCGCAGTGGCCGCCAGAATGTTGGCGAGATTGGCCTTTCCGACGAGCGGCGTGGAGAGGTCCACGACTCCGCTCCGCGCGCTCACCCGCGCGCTGGTCCCCTCGATGCCGCGGTCCACCACGTCGCGGGCGCGGACGTCGGCGTCGGCATCGATCCCGAACGTCACGACGCGGCCGCGAAACGCGCCAGTCCGCGCGCTGATTCTCGGATCGTCGGCATTCGCGACGAGCAGCGTCGAGGCGTTGGCCCTCTCGAGAATCTCGGCCTTGGCATCGGCGATCGCGTCGACCGAGGCGAAGAAGCCCAGGTGCGCCTCGCCGACGTTCGTCCACACCCGCACATCCGGCTCGGCGACGCGCACCAGCGTGCTGATCTCGCCCGCGTGATTCATTCCCAGCTCGACGACCGCCAGATCCGGCCGCCGCCTCAGCTCGATGAGCGAGAGCGGAAGCCCGATGTGGTTGTTGAAGTTTCCCCGGTTGCGTACGACGCGGTATCGCCCCTCGAGGAACTCGCTCGTCACTTCCTTGGTCGTGGTCTTGCCGGCGCTGCCGGTAATCGCCACGACCTTCGTGCCGGCCTCACGCCGGATTCCGTGCGCGAGCGCCTGCAGCGCGGCGGTCGTGTCGTCCACTTCGATCACGACCGCCTGTCGCGCCGTCGGCTTCGTGCGAGCGCGCCAATCGCGAGGCACGACGACACCGCCCGCGCCCGCTTCAATCGCCGACGCGGCGAAGTCCGCGCCGTCGAACCGCTCGCCACGGACGCCGACATACAGCGAGCCCGCCTTCACCGTGCGGCTGTCAATCGACACGTCGGCGAACTCGGTCGCGGCGTCTCCCGACACCAGCGAACCGTCCATCTGCGCCGCAACCCAGGCCGCAATCAGGCGCAGTTCGGACGCGCCGGTGCCGGCGTCCGCACCGGTTCCGGCCGCATCCAGTCCATTGCCCGGCGTCATGCCGCACCCATGGTCATTTCGCCACGCCAGACTTGGTGCGCCGGCGCGCAAGAGCCTCACGCGCCACCGCGACGTCGTCGAACGGCAGCGTGCGATCGCCGATGACCTGGTATTTCTCGTGCCCCTTGCCCGCGACCAGCACGACGTCGCCGGAACCGGCCACCTCGATGGCCTTGGCGATCGCCGCGCGCCGATCGACGATCGCCAGCAGTCCCTGCGAGCTGTCCCGCCTCGTGTTCGGCGTGATCCCGCGGCGGATCTCCTCGATGATCCGGTTCGGATCCTCGCTGCGTGGGTTGTCCGACGTGATCACGATGAGGTCGCTGAGCCGCCCCGCGACGGCGCCCATCAGCGGACGCTTCGTGCGGTCGCGATCGCCGCCGCAGCCGAAGACGGTGATAAGGCGCCCGTGCGCCAGCGGACGAGCGGTCTCGAGGAGGTTGCGCAGGGCATCGTCGGTATGGGCGTAGTCGACGACGACCGTGACTTCGTCCCTGGCGTCGGAGACGACCTGGAACCGCCCTGGCACGCCGTCGAGCGACCGGAGTCCCCGCTCAATCGCGTCCAGCGGGATGTCGAGCGCGATGGCCACCGAGACGGCTGCGAGAATGTTGTAGACGTTCGGCCGTCCAACGAGCCGGGACGTCACCTGCAGCGTGCCGCGCGGCGTCCGAACATCGAACGACAGGCCGTCGAGCGAGAACGACAGCGGTCCCGGCATGACGTCGGCGGCGCGGTGAATCGCGTACGTCATCGGCCGGCCTCCAGCCTCGAGGAGGCTGGCGCCGCGTGGATCGTCGAGGTTGATCAGGCTGGGTGCGTCGCGCGGCAGCATTTCGAACAGCTGCCGCTTCGCGCGGAAGTACTCGTCCATGTCGGCATGGAAGTCGAGATGATCGCGTGTGAGGTTCGTGAAGACGCCCGCCGCGAAGGTGATGCCGCTGACCCGGTGCAGCGACAGCGCGTGCGACGACACTTCCATCGCACAGGCGCCGCAGCTTCGATCGACCATCTCGCGCAGGAGCGCCTGCACGTCTGGCGCTTCGGGCGTGGTCCTCGTCGCTTCGCGCACTTCGTCGCCGATGCGGTAGCCGACGGTGCCGAGGATCCCGCATCGGATCCCGGCGGCGTCGAAGATCGCGGCGACGAGATACGCCGTCGTTGTCTTGCCGTTCGTGCCGGTGATCCCGAGCACCCGCATCTCGCGGCTGGGATTGCCGTAGAAGGCGGCGGCAAGTTGAGCGAGCGCGAGACGCGCGTCCTTGACGATCGTCCACGGCACCTGGACCCCGCCGGACGGCTCCTGTTCAGAGACGATCGCCGCGGCTCCAAGGTCGATCGCCTGCCGGGCGAACGCCGTGCCGTCGGCGTGCTGCCCCTTGAGCGCGACGAACACATGTCCGGGCGCAACCGCGCGCGAGTCGTAGGCGACACCCGTCACGACGCGGGCGCCGGCGTCGCCGCGCGGAGCATCGTCGGTCAGGACAAGTCCGCGATCGCGGAGCACGCCGTGAAGTTCTGCCCAGGTCATGGACGGCTCTGAGCGGCGGCGTGCCGTGTGGGCCAGCGTTCGAGAATCAGGTGGCAGACGGCATCACCGTCGATGGGTGCACCGGCGGACGGTCTCTGCGACACGACGAAGCCGTCGCCGGTCACGCGCGCGCTCATGCCGAGCTTCACGAGCCTGCGAACGGCGTCTCGCGCGCTCAGGCCGCTCAGATCCGGCACGGTGCCGGGCGGTCCGTCGGCGACGAGGCTGACCACGGGTGCGGCCTCGCGCTCGCTGTCCGCCGTCGCGCGATCGCCCGGGTCGTTTTTGCGCGCCACGAGCACCGGCGACGACGGATTGATCGTCGGGCCGATGCCGAGATAGCGCAGCGTCTCCTCGGCAATCTTCTTGAAGACCGGCGCCGACACCACGCCGCCGGTGTGTCCCTTCGTGTGCGGCGAATCGGTGACGACGATGATGGCGACGGCTGGATCGCGCGACGGCAGGAAGCCGACAAACGATGCGTTCCAGTTGGTCGTGGAGTAGTGGCCGTTCACCAGCTTTGCCGCGGTGCCCGTCTTGCCGGCGATCGTGTAGCCGGGAATCTGCGCGGCCTTCGCGGTGCCGCGCTCCACGACGCCTTCCATGATCCCCGTCATGGTCGCCGCGGTGTCGCCGCTGATCGTCCGGCGCACGATCTTCGGCTGGACGGCGTAGCGGCGGTTGTCCTTGTAGACCGCGCGAATCACCCGCGGCTCGACGTACTGGCCGCCGTTGGCCACCGAGGCGACGGCCGCAAGCATCTGGAGCGGCGTCACGCCGACCTGATAGCCCATCGACACGGACGCGAGCGCGCTGTCGGTCCACTTGTCCTGCCGCCACACGATGCCGGGGCTCTCCCCTGGAAAGTCCGGCGACACCGTATGGCCGAAGCCGTACCGGGCGACGTACTCGCTCAGGCGCTCCTTGCCCAGCTTGAACCCGATCTTGATCGCGCCGACGTTGCTCGACTTGACGATGACATCGGTGAACGACAGCGCGCCGTAGTTGTGCGTGTCGTGCACGATCCGGCCTTTGTCGATCCGAATCTGCCCGCCGCTGACGTCGATGATCGTGTCGATCGGCATCAGCTTTTCTTCGATGGCCGCCGACGCGGTCACGACCTTGAACGTCGAGCCCGGTTCGTACAGATCCTGCACCGCGCGATTGCGCCGGTCGTCGTCGCCGAAATCCCGGAAGGCGTTCGGGTTGAACGTCGGCTCGTTCGCCATCGCCAGAATCTCGCCCGTATGCGGATTCATGATGATGGCCGTGCCGCCGGCGGCGCGATTCTCCAGCACGCCGGCGTGGAGCTCGCGCTCGGCGATGTGCTGGAGGTTCTCGTCGATCGTCAGCTCGATGCTCGAGCCTGTCGTCGGCGGCCGCTCGGATCGGCTGAAGGCTTTGTGGCGCGCGTCGGTGTGCACCAGGATCGTGCCGGCCTTGCCGCGGATCTGCGGATCGTAGGTGTGCTCGAGGCCGCTGAGGCCGGTGTTGTCGACGCCGACCCATCCGAGCAGATGCGAGGCCAGCTCCTTGTTCGGGTAGAAGCGCTTGCTTTCCTTGATGAAGCCGATGCCGTCGAGGTTCAGCGCGGCGACGCGCTCCGCCTGATCGGGCGCGACTTGCCGCTTGACGTACGCGAAGGCGCGCTTCTGGCCCAGCTTGTCCGCGATCGATTGACGATCCTTCGCGTCGCAGTCGCGCGAGCGCGTCGCAGATCTTCCTGGCGACGTCGGCGGGGTTGGTGATTTCCGTGGGGACGGCGTAGATCGTGTCGGCGTCGACGCTCGTCGCCAGCACGCGGCCGCGTCGATCGAGGATGTCGCCCCGCCGGGCCGGCGACGGCGGCGTCCGTTCCTGCTGCCGTTCGGCGCGGGCGGCAAGGTCGGCGCGATCGAACACCTGCAGGTAGATCAGCCTGGCTTCGATCCCGGCGACCCAGAGACCGATCAGCGCCGACACGATCGCGACGCGGCGTTTCATGATCGGACGCCAGTCGTGCGTTGCGGCGGTCACGGGCGACGTCATGGCTCTCTTACCGGCGAGCGACCACGGACGCCGACGGCGGCTCCGACGGAACGACGCGTTCGATGACGATGGCCTCGTCGCGCGACGGGGCGACCAGGTGCAGCTGCCCGGTTGCGAGCGATTCGATCCGCTTCGGAGACTTCAGCGTGTCGATCTCGAGCCGCAGCCGGCGCGCGACGTCTTCCTCGGCGGTGCGCTGCCGCTGGAGCTCCTCGACCTGGTAGCCGTGGCGGAGCAGTTCGAAGTGCTGCCATGCCGAGACGAGCAGGACGAGCACCAGGAAACCGGCGACGCCAATCGACTGCCAGAGCTCGCGCTGACGCTGGTCATCCACCTCACGGACGATCGGGTTGTTGCGAACGTCTTTCTTGATGGCGTACTCGAATGATTCCATCACGCCAACCTTTCCGCCGCGCGGAGCTTGGCGCTCCGGGCCCTGGGATTGCGGTTCACTTCCTCGCCGGTCGGGACCAGCGGCTTCTTCGTCAGCACCTGCACCAGGAGGTCGCGCTGCTGGAGCGCGCGGAGTGTGTGCTTCACGATGCGGTCTTCGAGCGAGTGAAACGTGATCACGACGAGCCGCGCGCCGGCGCGGAGGCGCCGGGCGGCCGACTGGACGAAGCGATCGAGGCCGTCGAGCTCGCGGTTGACCCAGATGCGCAGCGCCTGGAACGTCCTGGTCGCCGGGTCGATGCGCATGTGGCCGCCCTTGTGCGGGATGGCCCGCCGCACGATCGCCGCGAGACGCCCGGTCGTGTCGACAGGCGCTTCACGGCGCGCTTCAACGAGCGCGCGCGCGATGCGCCGCGAGAAGCGCTCCTCGCCGTACTGGAAGATCGCGTCGGCGAGATCCTGCTCGCTCGACTGCGACACGAGGTCCGCGGCGGTTTCGCTGGCAGTGCGATCCATCCGCATGTCGAGCGGCTCGTCGCGTTGAAAGCTGAAACCGCGGCCCGGCGCGTCGAACTGCATCGACGAGACGCCAAGGTCGGCGAGCGCGCCGTCCACGTGGGCAATCCGCCGGCTGTCGAGCACCTCGTCGATGTCCCGGTAGTCGGCGTGGACGAGCTCGACGCGGTCGTTCCACGGCGCGAGAGTTTCGCGGGCGCGTGCGAGCGCATCCAGATCGCGATCGAAGCCGATGACGCGGGAGGCGCCCGCTTCGAGCAGCGCGCGCGCGTGCCCGCCGAGGCCGACGGTGCAGTCGACGAAGAGCCCGCCCTGCTCGGGCCGGAGATGATGCAGGACCTCGGCGGTCATCACCGGAACGTGCGTCATCAGATACCGAACTCCGACAGCGCCTTCGCGTCGTCGTCGGTGAAAGGATCGCGCTGGAGCCTGGCCTGCAGGCGATCGTGGTTCCAGGTGTCGAGGTAGTTGTACTGGCCGAGGACGTCGACGTCGCCCGCGATCGCCGCCGTTTCGCGCAGGCGCGCCGGGATCAACACGCGTCCTTGCGTGTCGAGCTCCACCGCCTGTCCGAAGAAATTCACGCGATCGAGAAATCGGAGGCGTGACGGGTGGGTGGAGGGCATCTTTCCGAGCTTTTCTTCGACATCGAGCCAGACCGGCATCGGATAGAGGCGCACGTATTCGCCCGTGAGGCTGGTGAGGAACAGCTCGCGGCCGTACTTGCTCTCGAGGAGCGAACGAAAAACGTTCGGAACCTTGAGTCTGCCCTTATCATCTATGCGTGCCTGTTCGTGCCCTCTAAACACACCGAACCCTCAAATACGACCCACTTTTCTCCACAAATTTCCACGGAGATACTAAGGGACCCCTGCGTGCCTGTCAACCGCAAAATCCAGCCGCTCAGTAAGTTACGCCAAATTTTCGCCTTTTAATCGCCCGGTGCTACAACCCATTGGGTACTCCACCGATCTGACACCTGCGCGACCTCGGCGGGACCGATCGGGTCTACACCGGCTTGTGCGGTGTACGATGATGACTTCACAATGCTGGGATCAGCCCGCTACGGCATCGTCCTCGCCGCATCCGCCTGCTTCCAGCCGACGCCTTCCGCATGAAGTCCGTGCTCGTGTGCGAGGCGCACGTGCCGTTCGTCCATGGCGGCGCCGAATTGCACGTGCGGGGCCTGGTCGCCGAGCTGACCCGACGAGGCTATCGCGCGGAAAAGGTGTCCGTTCCGTTCAAGTGGTATCCCAAGACCGAGCTCCTCGCCCAGGCCGCCGCCTGGCGGCTGGTCGACCTTTCGGAATCGAACGGCGAGCGGATCGACACCGTGATCGCGACGAAGTTCCCGACCTATTTCGTGCGCCATCCGCGCAAGGTCACGTGGTTGTTCCATCAGTACCGGGCCATCTACGACCTGTTCGGCACGCCGTACAGCGAGTTCACCCACACCGAAGCTGACGTGCATCTGCGCGCGCGCCTGATCGAGCTCGACAACGATGTGCTGGGTGAATCGAAGCGCCTGTTCTCGAACGCGCGCAATACCGCCGACCGGCTCGCGCGTTACAACGGACTGACGGCGGAGCCGCTGTACCATCCTCCGCCGCTTGCCGGGAAGTTGAAATCCGGTCCTACGGGCGACTACGTGTTGTCGGTGGGACGGCTGGAGGGCAACAAGCGCGTGGACCTGATCGGTACGCGCGCTGGCACACGCCGGCCCGCGTGTCCGCCTGGTGGTCGCCGGTGAGGGACCGCTGCGCGCGCAGCTCGAAAAGACGGCCGCGGACCTGCGGTGTCGGCGATCGCGTGATGTTCACCGGCGGTGTTTCGGAGCAGCAACTGATCGATCTCTACGCCGGCGCGCTCGCCGTCGTGTTTCCACCATTCGACGAGGACTACGGTTACGTCACGCTGGAGGCATTCCTGGCCCGCAAGGCCGTGATCACGACGACCGACGCCGGGGGGCCGCTGGAATTCGTCGAGGACGATGTGACCGGGCTGGTGTGCGATCCGACGCCGGAGGCGCTGGGATCCGCGATCGCTCGACTCGCCGCCAACCCGAACGCGGCGGCGTCACTTGGTGATGCCGGCTACGAACGCGCGTCCGCCATCACCTGGGACGGCGTGGTCGATCGCCTGATGGCCGAGGCCTGATCGCATGGCTGAGGCTCCGAACGCCGCGCAAACCTCCGTCGTGATTCCGGCGTTCAACGAAGCGGCGTCGATCGCCACCGTCGTCCAGGATCTCTCGTCAGCCGCGGGCTGGCAGGAGATCCTCGTCGTCGACGACGGTTCGACGGACCAGACGGGAGAGCGAGCGGCGGCGGCCGGCGCCCGCGTCATACGCCATCCGTACAACAAGGGCAACGGCGCCGCGGTCAAGACCGGCATCCGGCATGCGACCGGTGTTTTCATCCTGATCACCGACGCCGACGGACAGCACCGTCCCCCCGACGCCGCGCGCCTGGTCGCGCAACTTGGCGCCTACGATCTCGTCGTCGGCGCGCGCTCCGGACAAACGCAAGCGAGCCTCGTGCGCCGGCTCGGCAACGCCACGTTGAATCGCGTCGCCAGCTATCTCACCGAGCAGCCGATTCCCGATCTGACGTCGGGATTCCGCGCGGCGCGGCGTGAGTATCTCCTCGAGTTCATCCACCTGCTGCCGAACGGTTTCTCGACGCCGACGACGACGACGCTCGCGTTCATGCGGGCCGGGTACAGCGTCCGCTTCGAGCCGATCGATGCCGCGCAGCGCGCCGGCGTGTCGAAGATCCGCCTTGGCGCGGACGGCTTCAACTTCTTTCTGATTCTGTTCAAGGTGATCACGATTTTCAGCCCGCTGCGGATTTTCGCGCCCGTCAGCGCCGCGGCGTTCCTCCTCGGCGCTGCGTACGCCGCATGGACAATCTTCACGCAGTCGCACGTGACGAACTCGTCGGTGCTGCTGATTCTGGTGAGCGTCGTCATCCTGCTCGTGGGTCTCGTCTCCGAGCAGATCTCCACGCTTCGCGTCGAAGGGCGCCGTCAATGAGGGCGGACAAGGGGAAGCCGGCGCGAACCGCGCTCGTTGTCGTGCCGACCTTCAACGAGCGGGAGAACCTGCCGGTGCTGGTGACCGCACTGATGGCGTATCCCGAAGTCAGCGTGCTCGTCGTCGACGACGCGTCGCCCGATGGCACCGGCGAGCTGGCCGACGAGCTCGCGCGCAAGTACGCGGGACGCATCGACGTGATGCACCGCACGGAGCGGCCAGGCCTCGGCCGCTCGTACGTGGACGGCATCCGCTCGGTGCTCGATCGCCCGGTGGACGTCATCTGCCAGATGGACTGCGACCTGTCGCACGACCCGCGTCACCTGCGCGATCTGATCGCGGCAAGCGAGCGTGCCGACGTGGTCATCGGCTCCCGATACATTCCCGGCGGCGCGGTCGTGAACTGGCCCTGGCGGAGGCGGTTGCTCAGCCGGTTCGCGAACAGCTACATCCGGCTGGTCACGCGCCTGAGCGCGCGCGACTGCACCAGCGGCTATCGATGCTGGCGGCGCGAAGCGCTCGCGTCGGTGCCGCTCGATCAGACCGGCTCCGAGGGATATTCCTTCCTGGTCGAGATGCTGTTTGCGGCCTCCGCCGCGGGACTCACGTTCGCCGAAGTGCCGATCACGTTCGTCGAACGGCGGCTGGGCGAATCGAAGCTGTCGAACGCCGTCCTGCTCGAATCCGCGATCACGCCATGGCGGCTGATCGCATCGCGGAAGTCGGCGCGGCCCACGGCCCGCTGAGTCCTTTTCGTGCTATGGTTTAGGGACTCTTTACATGTCTGCCTCTCCCGCTGAAAAGCCCGCGGGTCTGAGCGTCTTTTTCCCGGCCTACAACGACAGCGGCACCATCGCGAGCATGGTGATTCGCGCCGTCCAGGCCGCGTCGGAGCTGACCTCGGACTACGAAGTCATTGTCGTCAACGACGGCAGCGCCGACTCGACACCGCAGATCGTCGACGAGCTCGCCCGGACCTACCCGCGCGTGCGCGTCGTGCACCATCCGAAGAATCGCGGCTACGGCGGCGCGCTGCAGACGGGATTTCGATCCGCGACCAAGGAATTCATCTTCTACACCGACGGCGACGCGCAGTACGACCCGGCGGAGCTGGCCGATCTGTGGGCCAGGATGTCGCCCGACGCGGATTTGGTGAACGGCTACAAAATCAGCCGTTCCGATCCTTTTCACCGCATCGCCATCGGCCGCATCTACCACCACATCGTCAGCCTCCTGTTCGGGCTGACCGTGCGCGACGTCGACTGCGATTTCCGGCTCATGCGCCGCGCGATTTTCGAGAAGATCGATCTCGAGAAAACCAGCGGCGTGATCTGCCTGGAGATGATGAAGAAGATCGAGGACGCCGGATTCCGGATCGTCGAAGTCCCGGTTCACCACTACCACCGCGCCTTCGGCAAGTCGCAGTTCTTCAACTTCCGCCGCATCGCCAAGACCGGCGTCGACGTGCTGCGGCTCTGGTACGAGCTGGTGATCCGGCGGCAGCACCTGCGGCCCGGCGTCCGGCCGCTCGCGGCGCCGCCCGACACTGCCGAGCGCGCTTATCGGAGCTCGCCGCGGTCGTGAGCGGCGACTACCGCGAGTTCTACCGCGGCCGCGCCGTGATGATCACCGGCGGCCTTGGCTTCATCGGCAGCAACCTTGCCCGCGCCCTGGCCGATCTCGGCGCGAACGTGCTGCTGGTCGACTCGCTGATTCCCGACTACGGCGGCAACCTGTTCAACATCGACGGGCTCGCCGGCCGCGTGCAGGTCAACGTCGCGGACATCCGGCAGCAGTCGACGATGAACTATCTGGTCCGGGGACTCGATGTCATCTTCAGCCTCGCCGGACAAGTGAGTCACATCGACAGCATGCGCGATCCGTACACGGATCTCGAGATCAACTGCCGCAGCCAGCTGACGGTGCTCGAGGCGTGCCGGAACCACAACCCGAACGTCAAGGTGGTGTTCGCCGGCACGCGCCAGGTCTACGGCAAACCAGACTCGCTGCCCGTGACCGAACAGCATCTCGTGCGGCCGACGGACGTCAACGGCATCAACAAGGCGGCGGGCGAGTACTACCACCTCGTCTACAACAACGTCTTCGGCGTGCGCGGCTGCTCGCTGCGCCTCACCAACGTCTACGGTCCGCGACAGCTGATCAGCCACAACCGGCAGGGCTTCATCGGCTGGTTCATCCGCCTCGCCATCGAGGATCGGACGATTCAGATCTACGGCGACGGATCGCAGCTGCGCGATTTCGTCTACGTGGACGACGCGGCCGACGCGTTCCTGCGAGCCGGCGCGAACGACGCGTGCAACGGCGAGGTGTTCAACGTCGGCGGCGACGAGGCGGTCAGCCATCGCGATTTGACGAGTGTGCTCCTGAAGGTCGCCGGGTCGGGCCGCGTGGAATACGTCGAGTGGCCGGCCGACAAGAAGGCCATCGACATCGGCAGCTTCTACGCCGACTCGGCGAAATTCAAGAAGGCGACCGGCTGGGCGCCCACCGTGCCGCTCGCCGAGGGACTGCGGCGCACGATCGCGTTCTACCGCGAGCATCTCGGCCGCTACGTCGGCGGCGACCAGGAGCCGTCGCGCACGTGAGCGCGTACCGGATTCCGTTCATGTCGCTCGTGCCCGGCGAGGACGCCGTCGACGTGCGGCGCGCGATCGATCGCGTGATCGAGCGCGGATGGTTCATCCTCGGACCCGAGGTCGTCAGCTTCGAGGAGGAATTCGCCGCCGCTTCCGGCGCGGCCCATGCGGTCGGCGTCGGCAACGGCACCGACGCCATCGCGCTCATCCTGCGCGGACTCGGCATCGGCGCCGGCGACGAAGTGATCACGTCGCCGCTCTCGGCGGCATACAGCGCGCTCGCGATCATGATGGCCGGCGCGCGGCCCGTGTTCGCGGACGTCGATCCGGAGCGTGCCACGATCGATCCCGATCGGATCGCGGAGCGTGTGGGTCCGCGCACGCGCGCGATCATGCCCGTGCATCTCTACGGCCAGCCCGCCGACATGCCGGCCATCGAGCGCGTCGCCGCGCGTCATGGCCTCGCCATCGTCGAGGACTGCTGCCAGGCGCATCTGGCGACGTGTCAGGGGCGTCCCGTCGGCACGATCGGCGTCGCCGGCGCCTTCAGTTTCTACCCGACCAAGAACCTCGGCGCGCTCGGCGACGGCGGCGCGGTGGTCACCAACGACCGCGCGCTGGCCGGCCGGGTGAAGCGACTGCGCAACGGCGGACAGATCGACCGCTATCATCACGAAGTGCCGGGCATCAACTCCCGCCTGGACGACATGCAGGCGGCTGTGTTGCGCGCGAGGTTGCCTCGTCTGCAGGGCTGGACGGGTCGCAGGCGCGCGCTGGCGGCCCGCTACCGCAGTCGTCTTGCAGGCGCGCCGGTCGATCTCCTGCCGCAGCGGGACGAGGGCCACGTCTACCATCTGTTCGTCGTAAGATCGGCCGATCGGGACGCCCTGCGGGCGCACCTCGGGGAGAGCGGCGTCGAAACGCTGATTCATTACCCCGTGGCGATCCCGCGGCAGCCTGCGTTGGCGGAAACGCACCCGGACGAGTGTCCGGTTGCGGCGCGCACGTGCGGGGAGATACTCTCGTTACCCCTTCACCCCGCCTTGCGCGACGATGAAGTCGACGAGATTGCCGCGGCCGTGCACGCCTTCAAGCCGCGGACCGTAGTTTCCTGACGGAAAGGACAGCCGAGTGCGAGCGTTGATAACTGGCGGGGCCGGGTTCATCGGGTCCCATCTCTCCGAAGCGTTGCTCGACAAGGGGCACGACGTACTGATCCTCGACAACCTGTCGACCGGATCCATCGACAACATCTCGCATCTCAAGGGCCGGCGCGGGTTCGAGTACTTCATCGACACCGTCACCAACGAACCCCTGCTCGCCGAACTGATCGATCGCAGCGACGTCGTCTTCCATTTCGCCGCGGCCGTCGGCGTCAAGCTGATTGTCGAACAGCCGGTCTACACCATCGAGACGAACGTGCACGGCACCGAAGTCGTGCTGAAGCACGCCAACAAGAAAAAGAAACTGGTGGTGATCGCGTCGACCTCCGAGGTGTACGGGAAGAGCGACGACGTGCCGTTCCGCGAGGATTCGGACCTGGTCCTGGGACCGACGCCGAAGCACCGCTGGGCGTACGCGTGCAGCAAGGCGATCGACGAGTTCCTCGCGCTCGCCTACTGGAAGGAGCGCAAGCTTCCGGTGATCATCGTGCGCTTCTTCAACACGGTCGGGCCGAGGCAGTCGGGACAGTACGGAATGGTCATCCCCAATTTCGTCCGTCAGGCGCTCGCCGGCGAGCCGATCACGGTGTTCGGCGACGGCACGCAGCAGCGCGCCTTCACACACGTCGCCGACGTCGTCGGTGCGCTGTTGAAGCTCGTGGCGGAGCCCAAAGCGGTCGGGCAGGTGATCAACATCGGGAACAAGCAGGAAATCACGATCATGGGCCTGGCAGAGCGAGTGCGAGAGCTCAGCGGTTCGGATTCCCCGATCAAGCTCGTGGCCTACGACGACGCGTATGAATCGGGATTCGAGGATATGCCGCGGCGCGTCCCCGACCTCACGCGCATCGAGGGACTCATCGGTTACAAGGCGACGCTACAGCTCGACGAAATCCTGACGCAGGTGATCGACTACTTCCGGAAGAAATAGCCTGGGCGTATACTGAAATCTCACCATGAAGACAGCAACCATCGGCGTCGTCGCCTGGCTGTTCGCCGTCACCACAGCGTCGGCGGAAGTGCAGCTCACGATCCAGAATGGGCGTGTCTCGCTCGTCGCGAAAGACGCGACCGTCCGCCAGATTCTCGCCGAGTGGGCGCGCGTCGGCGACACGAAAATCGTGAACATCGAGCGCGTGCCGGGAGGGCCGGTGACGCTCGAACTGACCAACGTGCCCGAGGCGCAGGCGCTGGACGTGGTGCTGCGTTCGCTGAGCGGCTACATCGCGGCGCCGCGCCCCGTCGAAGCGGCGAACCTCTCGCGCTTCGATCGCATCATTCTCATGCCGACGCTCGCGGCCGCGCGGCCGCCGACGCCGGCGTCGCCCGCCGCCGGTGTTCCAGCAGAACCCGCAGTTCCCGCCGCCGCAGCCGGTCGACGACGACGACGAGCGTCCGGCGCCGAACGTGCCGGTCGCCGTGCCCGGAGGACAGCGCGGGCCCGTGTTCAACACGTTCCCGCAGCCGCAAAACGGGAATCCGCAGGCCATGCCGCCGACCCAGCCTGGAGCGCCGCCGCAGGTGCCTAACATGCCGGCGACCTCGCCGACGCCGGTCGCGCCGTACGGCGGGGTGGCCGTACCCGGAATGGTGGCGCCGCCGCCGCAGCAGCCGGGGCAGGTACCAGGACAGGTGCCGGCCAGGGGCCCATCCGCCGGCCGGGCGGACCCGGCGGTCAATAGCCGTTGGCCCTCGTCGAGCAAGTGAGCGCGAGCATCGCGGACGCGATGAAGAAGCACGACGCGGTGCGTTTGAGCACGCTACGGATGCTCAAAGCCGCGCTGATGAATCGCGAAATCGAACGCGGCCATACGCTCGACGATGGTGAATCGCTCCAGGTCGTCGCTTCCCTCGTGAAACAGCGCAAGGATTCCATCGAGCAGTTCACCCAGGGCGGACGACCCGAGCTGGCCGATAAAGAACAGGCTGAGATTCACATCCTCGAAACCTACCTTCCCGCTGCGGCTGAGCCGGCTGCGGTCGAGCAAGCCGTCGCGGATGCGATTCAGGAGACGGGGGCCACATCGCCCAAAGACATGGGCCGAGTCATGAAGGCTGTCATGACTCGACTCGCGGGCCAGACCATCGACGGCAAGGCGGTCAACGAGCTCGTACGCCGAAAGCTGGCTGGTCCTTAAACTTTCTTCGAGGGGCGTCCGTCTAACCTTGCGAGACGGCAAACATAGCCTCTCATCCATCCTCCTTTAGGCCCTTGCCTTAACCCGGCGAGGGCCTTTTTTTGTTTGCCAATTACGAACAGCCTCGCGCGTTAAGCGGCTTTCACAGTATGTAGTGTCCGCCTTCAGGCGGACCGCGCGAAGTCCGGCTAAAGCCGGACACCACCGACTGCAGAGAAGCGAGAAAGTCGGACGCATCGGCAACATCCGTTGTCGCAGATTGCAAGGATGCCGGCGGGGTACGGTTGTTGCTCGGCAAGTGATACGATTCTCGAGAAGCTGAACATGCGACGTCCTGCCTCGTCCTACGGCTCTTCATTCTCATTCGGTCCCGGCCCGCTCTCGACGTCACTCAAGGCGCTCATCGGCGCGAACGTCGCGATGTTCGTCCTCACGTCGTTCATGCCATCGCTGCAGGAGTACCTGGGCCTCGTGCCCGCGCTCGTCCTGCGCCAGTTCTGGGTGTGGCAGCTCGCGACGTACATGTTTCTGCACGGCGGCCTGTTTCACATCCTGTTCAACATGCTGGCGCTCTGGATGTTCGGGACCGAGCTGGAACGGATCTGGGGCACGCGCTATTTCCTGAAGTTTTATTTCCTCACCGGCATCGGCGCCGGCGCGCTCACCGTCGTGTTCTCGCTGCTCCCGTTCGGTTTTTCGCAGCAGGTGCAGCACTCCGTGATCATCGGCGCCTCCGGCGCGATCTACGGACTCCTGCTCGCCTACGCGCTCTATTTTCCGGACCGGCCCATCCTGATGATCGTCTTCTGGGTACCGGCGAAGGTCTGCGTGGCGATTCTCGGCGCCATCGCGCTGCTGACCTCGCTCTCGGAGGCGGGCGGCACCGCGAACGCGACGCACGTCGGCGGCCTGGTCGTCGGTTATCTGCTGCTGAAGGGGGCGCGGATACACCCCATTTCCGAACTGAAGTACCGCTACCTGAAGTGGAAGATCAACCGCGTCCGCAAGAAGTTCGACGTCTACTCGGGCGGCCGCGCCAACGATTACGATCGCCGCGTGCATTGAACGCGGCGCATACGCGTGTCACGTTCTCAATTTGCCACGCTCATCATCGCTGGCGCGCTGATCCGCGCCGTCGCGCTGCCGGGACCCGGCACCGGCGATCTCACCGTCTGGAAAGTCTGGAGCTATAACGCCGCGAGGCACGGCGTGGGCGACATGTACGGCGTCGGCGGCATGCCGCTCGAACGGCGGGAGCTGACGTATGCCGGCGCGACCGCCACGGTCGACTATCCGCCGCTCGCGTTGTTCGAGCTCGGCGTCGCCGGAAATGCGTACTGGTTGTGGTCGCATCGCCGCTTCCCCAACGCCACGCCGCTGAATGCGTTCGTCAAGCTGCCCGGCCTGGCGGCCGAAGCCGGCCTCGTCCTGCTGTTGTTCGGCCTGGTCCGCGGATGCGCGGGCGTGGGTGCGGCGCGGCTTGCGGCTGCGGCGTACTGGCTCAACCCGGCGGCCTTGTTCGACGCCAGCATCCTCGGCTATCTGGACGCGCAGTACGTGTTGCCGGCGGTGGCCGCGCTCGCGGCGGCGGTCAGCGGCTGGCCCGCGCTCGCCGGCGCGCTGATCGCCGCGTCGATCCTCACCAAGGCGCAGGGTGTGTTCATCGCGCCGGCCGTGGCGCTCGCGCTTTGGGTGACGGGCGCGCGGGACACGCGGATCAAGCGCCTGTTGTCGGCCGCAGGCGGAGCGCTCGCGGCCTCAATCGTGGTCGTCGCTCCCGTCGTCGCGGCCGGCGGATGGCGAAACATGCTGCAGGCGCTCGGACGGCTGGCGCAGCACGACATGCTGTCGGCCAACGCGGCGAACCTCTGGTGGGTGATCGGCTATCTGTTGCGCGTGCGGTACTCGATACACGACATGGGAGCGTGGGCCGCGTTCACCGCGCCCGCCCGCATTCTCGGCATCCAGCGCGTCATCGATATCGGCTATCCCGATCCGCGAACGATCGGCATCGTGCTGACGCTCGCCGCCGCCGCGTGGGCGCTATGGACGGCCTATCAATTTACAATCCGCAATTCACAATCCACAATCCAATCCGCAATCCGCAATCCGCAATCCGCAATTGACCTCTGGCTCCTATCCGCCGTGGCGGCTTTCCTGGTCCACGCCTACGCCACCCTGTCGGCGCAGGTTCACGAGAACCATCTCTTTGCCGCGGTGCCGCTGCTCGTGCTGGCGTCGGCGGGACGTCGAGCCTTCGTGCCGATCTGCGTCGGTGTCAGCGCGGTGGTGGCGCTGAACCTGAACCTGTTCTACGGATTTGGCGACGGGATCGGCTACGCGCTGCCGCGCGCCATGACGGTCATCGACGTCACGGTGATCCTCGCGCTGATCAACTGCTTTTTACTTTCATGGCACGCGGCGGTGTTGAAGCGCCAATGCTCCACGGCAGCCGCACGCCGCCCACAACCAGCGCGAGCGTAGACCCGAGCACCGGCAGGCCGTACCCGCTCGTCAGGATGCTGGCCTTGAACAAGGCGCCGCTGGCGAACTGGAAGTTGAACGCCATGAAGAACGCGACGAACGCGAACAGCGGCGTCCAGATGCCCGCAACCAGCGCCGCGCCCGATATGAGCTCGCCGAGCGGCACCAGCCGCGCGAAGATGGACGCGTAGGGCAACGCCACACGCTCCAGATACGCGTGACTCCACGATCCGCTGGGCACGGCCTGTGCCCACGTCGCGAGCTGGGTCGCCAGCAGCGACGGGTTCGCGAACCACCGGACCTTCCCGATCCCTTCGAAGATGAGGAAGACTCCGATACAGATCCGGATGATCGCGAGGCCGGTGGCGTGCCGATCGATCGCCATGTCTCCTCAGCTAGGCGCCCTGCAGCGTCCTGGCCGCGCGCTGCAGCGCGCGGATGACGATCGCCGCCTGCTCCGCCGCGCGCGCGTAGTTGCCGGCGTCGACGGCTTCGCGCACGCCCGGGATGGTCTTCACGCCGTAACCGGTGTACAAGCCGGGCGCGTAGATCACGTGGCGGTACCAGGGCCGATCCGGTAAGCCCGCGGGCTCGATGAGCTCCCGCTCGGCCATCATCAGGCGACGGTTCATCGCGGCGAGATCCTGCGGCGTCGCCGTGGCGCCGAGCATCGACTCGCCCCTGCCGCGAATATCCGCGCCCGCCCTGGCGAACGCGTCCGCCGCGGATCGAAGGCCGGCGAAATCGACCTTCTTCGCGCCTTCCGCCGACGCCTTGGTGGCCTGCTGCTCGATCTCGTCGATGTACTCGAGAATCTGTTTGCCGTACGCCTCGTAGTCGAAGGGCAGCACTTCGGCGTCGGCAAGGCGAAGCAGCGCGACACCGGTCACCTGCGCGGCGAGCACGCTGTAGGTGAACTGCGGATCGATGTACTTCTTGAACCAGGTCGGGTTGTCGTACGTCGAGTGATAGCTGCCGTCGCCGCCGGGCCCGTTCAGCCCCATGTCCATCGACGCGATGCCGGCGTGATCGAGAAACGCGGTGTAGTCGGACCCCGAACCCAGCGCGCCGACCGGCGGCGCCTTCAGCATCGGCCGGCCATCGCGCGCGGGCGCCTGCTCCCGGGACCGCTCGAGCCAGGCCTCGTACAAATTCTTCTGTGCGCCTTGCGGCTCGATTGACTGCGCGAGCTCGTGGACGAACGGCGTCAGCGAGTGCACGGCGCTGCTCGAGAAATTCAACCCGCCGGCACCGGCGTCACGGTTCATGTAGACGGCCGTCTTCGCCTTCAGCTCGGCCGTCAGATCCTCGACGAATTCCGTCGAGCCGAGCAGCCCCTGCTCTTCGCCGTCCCAGCTGACGAAGAGGACGCTGCGCCGCGGCTTCCAGCCGTTCTTCATCATCGCGCTCATCGCGCGCGCCACGGCCATCATCGACACATGGCCGCTGACCGAGTCCGACGCGCCGAACGTCCACGCGTCGCGATGCGAGCCGACGATCACCCACTCGTCCGGCGCGACCGACCCGGTGATCTTCCCGACCACGTTGATCAGGCGGCGCTGGCCGTAGTCCATCTGCAGGTTCATGTGAACCTTGGCCGGCCCGGGACCGATGCGATACGTGATCGGCAGCGCGCCGCGCCACTCCGGCGGCGCGACCGGTCCCTTCAGCCGCTTCAGCAGCTCGACGCCATCGCGATACGACATCGGCTGCACCGGAATCGGCGCGAACGTTTCGATCTTGTCCATCGGGATCCGCTCGACGCCGGGCTTCGAGGGTCGATCCGGCGTGGACGGATCTCCGGGATAGCGCGGCATGTCCATGACGCTCCCGCGCTGGATCATGCCCCACCCGCGGTACGGCCCGTCGGGATAGACCTCGCCCTGGAAGTAGCCGTCTTCGTGCGGATCCGAATAGATGATGCAGGCGATGGCGCCGTGCTCGGCCGCGACTTTCGGTTTGATCCCGCGCCAGCTGCCGCCGTATCGGGCGAGCACGATTCGCCCTTTCACGCTGATCCCGAGTTTGTCGAGCGTCTCGTAATCGGCGGGAATGCCGAAGTTCACGTAGACAATCTCGCCCGTCACGTCGCCGGATGGCGAATAGGCGTTGTAGGCCGGGAGGATGCCGGGCTTGTCGGCCCACTGATCGCCGCGGATCTTTTCTTCCTCGACCTCGAGCCGCACCTGATCGGGCGCGACGATGTCGATGCGGCGCTGTTTGGGCCAGGGCAGGAGCACGCTGTACTCGTACTTCGTCGATTCGATGCCGATCTGCTTGAACTGATCGCTGACGTAGTCGGCGAGCTTGATCTCGTAGGGTGATCCCGTGTGATGCGGCTCGGCGGTCATGACGTCGAAGTCGGCCTCGGCGGCCTTCGCCGACGGGAGCGCCTTCAGCTCGCGTTCGCGTGCGGTTTCGGCCGCGCTCGCGGCGGCGGAGAATCCGCGAATGCGCACGGTGGAGGAAGTGGGGCCCTGCGCTGACAGCCACGCCGCGCCGACGGTGGCGGCGCACACCGCCACGATTGCTCCCCGGCCACCGGCCATCACGACCTCCCTTGAATCAGCATGCTCGATCAACACAAAGGACACAAAGGACTCAGAGGAACAACCTTTCGGGTTCGACCTCCGGAAACCGATCGTCGACCGTCGATGCCCTTCCCGCTAGCGGTGGAAGTAGTCGTCGGTGTGATCCAGCCAGTCCTGGCGGATCGGGCTGAAGATGTCGAGTTCGAAGGTATCCTCGAGCGCTTCTGCCTGGTGCTCGACCCACGACGGGATGTGCAGCACTTCGCCTTCGCGCACCGTGATCTCCTCGCCGCCGATCAGGAACTTCAACGCGCCCTGCAGCACGTAGGTGATCTGTTCGCTCTCGTGCGAGTGATTCGGCACCAGGCAACCGCGCTTCAGGTAGATCTGCGCGAGCATCTCGCGCTCGCCGGTGACCAGCTTGCGCGACAGCATTTCAGTGACTTTTTCGAGGGCGATCTCGTCCCATCGGTGCAGACGAACCGTCTGGCTGCTCATGAAAGTCGAGCATATACCAACAGGCCCGGATGATATAATTCCGCCCGGATGAAAGCCGTTTTGAACGAGCGCGATGCGCAGTTGGTCGAAGGACTTTCGCGCGATCAACTGCTCGCGACGCATCGCTGCATGCTCCTGTCGCGCAAGCTGGACGACAAGGAGATTCAGCTCAAGAACCAGAGCCAGATCTTCTTCCAGATCAGCGGCGCCGGGCACGAAGCGGTGCTGGCCGCGGCGGGCTTCACGCTGCGCGCGGGCCACGACTGGTTCTATCCGTACTATCGCGATCGCGCGCTCTGCCTGCAGCTCGGTGTCACGCCGCTCGAAATGCTGCTCGCGGCCGTCGGCGCCAAGGACGACCCCGCATCGGGCGGACGCCAGATGCCGTCGCACTGGGGCCACCCGAAGTTGAACATCGTGTCGGGCTCGAGCCCGACCGGCACGCAGGTCCTGCAGGCGGTGGGCGCCGCCGAAGCCGGCGTCATCTACAGCCGCGTCCCGCAGATTCCCGATCGCGAATCGCGATTCAAGCCCGACGAAATCACCTACGTCTCGCTCGGCGAAGGCGCCACGAGCGAGGGCGAGTTCTGGGAAGCGCTCAACGCCACCTGCATCAAGCAGCTGCCGGTGCTCTTCCTCGTCGAGGACAACGGCTACGCGATCTCCGTGCCGGTCGAAGTGCAGACCGCCGGCGGCGACATCTCGCGCCTGGTCCGCTCCTTCCCCGGCTTGCACGTCGACTCGATCGACGGGACCGACTTCTTCGTCAGCCTCCGGGCGATGCGCAAGGCGACAGCCTATGTGCGCGAACGCAAGGGACCGGCGTTCGTCCACGCGCGCTGCATCCGCCCGTACTCGCACTCGCTCTCCGACGACGAGAAACTCTACAAGCCGCCGAAGGAGCGGGAGGCCGAGGCGAAGCGCGATCCGATCGTGCGGTTCGGCGAGTTCCTGAAGACGAATGGCCTGGCGACCGCGGAGGAGCTCGCGGCGATCGCCGCCGATGTGGAGCGCGAGGTCAACGAAGCGGCCATTCAGGCGCTCGCGGCGGCCAAGCCGGCAAAAGCCAGCGCGGAGATGTGGCTCTACTCCCCGGACGTGGATCCCACCTCGTCGGCCTTCGAGACGCCGGCGCATCCGGAGGGAAAGCCCGACACGATGGTCTCGGCGATCAATCGCACGCTGAAGGACGAGATGGCGCGCGATCCGCGGATCGTCGTGTTCGGCGAAGACGTCGCCGACGCGAGCAAGCGGGACGCGCTGCCGGTTGTGTCCGGCAAGGGCGGCGTGTTCAAGCTCACGCACGGGCTGCAGCGGCTCTACGGCGACGATCGCGTGTTCAACGCCCCCCTCGCGGAGGCCGGCATCGTCGGGCGCGCGATTGGGATGGCGGCGCGCCGGTTGAAGCCCGTCGTCGAGATTCAGTTCTTCGACTACATCTGGCCGGCGATGATGCAGATCCGCGACGAGCTGTCGATGATGCGCTACCGATCGGGCAACAGCTGGTCGGCGCCGGTCGTGATGCGCGTCCCCATCGGCGGCTACCTGCGCGGCGGCGGACCGTACCACAGTCAGTCGGGCGAGAGCATCTTCGCGCACTGTCCAGGCATTCGCATCGCCTATCCCGCGACGGCGATCGATGCGGCCGGTCTCCTGCGCACCGCCATCCGCTGCGACGATCCGGTCCTCTTCCTCGAGCACAAGCACCTCTACCGGCAGACCTACAACAAGGGCGAGTACCAGGGGAAAGACTTCATGATCCCCTTCGGCAAGGCCAGCCTGCGGCGCGAAGGCGATCACGTGCTGGTCATCACGTGGGGCGCGCTGGTGCAGCGATCGCTGCTGGCGGCGCAACAGGCCGAGAAGGATCACTTCAGCGTTGCGGTCCTCGATCTGCGGACCATCGTTCCCTACGATTGGGAGGCCATCGCCGCGCACGTCAGGCGGACCAATCGCGTGGTGGTCGCGCACGAGGATCAGCTGATGTGCGGGTTCGGCGCCGAGATCGCGGCGCGGATCGCCGGCGAGCTGTTCGAGCATCTCGACGCACCCGTCAAGCGCGTCGGGGCGAAGAACGTGCCGGTCGCCTACAGCCCCGACCTCGAAGAAGCGATCCTCCCGCAGTCGTCAGACGTCCTGAAGGCGATCCGCGAAACCGCCCGCTACTGACGAAAAGAAGAAACCGCGGAGACCGCAAAGATCGCAGAGTTTTCGTGTTTGCTTTTTCCAAGAAATCCCTCCGCGGTCTCAGCGTTCTCTGCGGTTTCTTCTTGTTCGTGATCTCCTTAGAGGCGCTGGCGCCGGATGTTATTCGTTCGTCTGGCGCCGTGCCCGCCCACGTCGCCGGACAGTTTCGAGAGCCTGTCGGGTTCCAGCAGTCGTCCTCGGGGCAGTACTTCGTCTTCGATCGGCGTGCGCATACGGTCTACGGGCTCGACGCGCAGATGTCGAGCGCATGGACGATCGTCACCATCGGCGGCGAGTCGGGGAAGATCATCGATCCCACGGCCTTCGCCGTCGAGCCCAACGGCACCTTCATCGTCGCCGACGCGCCGAACAATCGCGAGCGGATCCAGATCTTCACGCCGGCCGGTTTCCGGATCGGCGGCTTCATGCTCCCCGGCCGGCTGAAAGCGCGCGTCGTCATCGACAGCGCGGTCTTGAGCGGCATCGGATCCCTGCAGTACACCGGCACGTCGATCCTGATGTCGCAGCCCGAAACGGGCGCGCTGATTTCAGAGTACGAATTGAACGGCGGCGTGCACCGCACGATCGGCCGGCTGCGCCGCACCGGCCACGAGGACGACGCCGAGCTGCACCTCGCGCTCAACAGCGGCATCCCGCTCCTCGATCCGGCCGGCGGATTCTTCTTCGTGTTCCAGACCGGCGAGCCGGTGTTCCAGAAGTACGACGCCGCAGGACAACTCGTGTTCGAGCGGCGCATCCAGGGGCGCGAGATCGATGCGCTCGTCGCCGGCCTGCCGTCGAAGTGGCCCACGCGCAAGACGGACGAGGGCGAGCTGCCGCTGGTGACGCCGACGATCCGCACGGCGGCGGTCGATCCCGACGGCCGCCTCTGGATCGCGTTCACCGTGCCGTACACGTACGTCTACGACCGCGACGGCGACAAGATCCGCACGGTCCAGTTCCGCAGCGCCGGGATCATGACGCCGAGCAGCCTGTTCTTCGGCAAGAACAACAAGGTCCTCGTCACGCCCGGCCTCTTCGAGTTCACCACCCGCTGAATCTTGGTAGACTCGCGCCCATCATGGCTCCGTTCATCGCCGCCGTCGTGCAGAACGCTCCCGTCGTCTTCGACGCCTCCGCCACACTCGACAAGATCGACGATCTCGCTGTCCGACGCGGCCGCGAAGACCGGCGCAAAGCTGGTCGTCTTTCCGGAGGCCTTCGTCTCCGCCTACCCGAAGGGGCTCGACTTCGGCGCGCGGGTCGGGATGCGCTCGGCGGAAGGACGCGACACGTTCCGCCGCTATTTCGACAGCGCGATCGACGTGCCCGGTCCGGCGACCGATGCCCTGGCGAAGACCGCGAAGCGCAACGGGATCTACCTCGTGCTCGGCGTCATCGAGCGCGAGATCGGCACGCTCTACTGCACCGCGCTGTTCTTCGCCCCGGACGGCACGCTGCTCGGCAAGCATCGCAAGCTGATGCCGACGGCGATGGAGCGGATCATCTGGGGCTGCGGCGACGGATCGACGCTGCCGGTGTTCGCGACGCCGCTCGGAAAACTGGGAGCGGTGATCTGCTGGGAGAACTACATGCCGCTGCTGCGGATGGCGATGTACGCCAAGGGCATCCAGCTGTATTGCGCGCCGACCGCCGACGACCGCGACACGTGGCTGTCGTCGATGCAGCACGTCGCCTTCGAAGGACGCTGTTTCGTGTTCAGCGCCTGCCAGCACCTGCGCCGCGCTGACTGTCCTGCCGGCTACGCCGCGATTCAGGGCGACGATCCCGCCACCGTGCTGATGCGCGGCGGCAGCGCGATCATCGGGCCGCTCGGGCAGGTGCTCGCCGGGCCCGTCTACAACGAGAACGCGATCCTCACCGCCGAGATCGATCTCGGCGAAGTCACCCGCTCCAAGTACGACCTCGACGTCGTCGGCCACTATGCGCGGCCCGACGTGTTCCGGCTGCACGTCAACGAAAAGCCGACGCCGCCCGTCGTCATCGAGTAGCCGCTTGACACCGCCGGCCGACTGAATGAACATTCATTCAGTCATGCCTTTGAACGCCGTCGCGCGCCGCGCCAGGCCCGCCGCCTCACCCGAGGCGCCGCCGGGTCCGAAACGCGACGCCATCCTTCGTGCCGCGATCGACGTGTTCGCCAACCGCGGCTTCTTCAACGCCCAGGTCGCCGACGTCGCCCGCGCGGCCGGCGTGGCCGCCGGCACGGTTTACCTCTACTTCAAGGGCAAGGACGACCTGCTCGTCTCGATTTTCGAGCGGAGCATGCGCGACGGGCTCGCTCACGGCCGGGCGGCGGTCAGCGACCTCCAGGATCCACGCGAGCGGCTGCTGCGTCTGGCGCGCGCCCACCTCGCGCGCCTCGGCCACGACCGCAACCTTGCGATCGTGTTCCAGGTGGAGCTGCGGCAGTCGACCAAGTTCATGGAGCGCTTCTCCGCCACGCTGCTGCGCGACTACCTCGGGCTCATCCGCGAGGCGATTGCCGACGGCCAGCGAGCCGGCCTGTTCCGTTCGGATGTGAAAGCCACCGCAATGGCGAAGATGCTCTTCGGCGCGCTCGACGAGATGGCCACGAACTGGATCCTCAGCCGCCGCCGCTATTCACTGGAGGCCGACGCCGACATGGTGGTCGACCTCTTCATCAACGGCGCGCAGCCCAGGTAGATGTCGAAGACCGATGCGTTCGGTGGCCGTTCTGGGCGCGGGGACGATGGGCGCGCAGATCGCCGCGCATTTTGCGAATGCGGGCGTGCCGGTGGTCCTGCTCGACCTGACCGCCGATGTGGCGCGCGAGGGCCTCAAACGCGCGCGCGCGCTCAAACCCGATCCCTTCTTCACGCCCGAGACCGCTTCCCGCATCACGACAGGCGGCCTCGACACCGACTTCGCGGCGCTGGCGTCCGTGGACTGGATCATGGAAGCGGTCGTCGAACAGCTCGACGTCAAGCGCGCGCTGCTCGAGCGGGTCGACGCCGTCCGGCGCCCGGGCACGATCGTGTCGTCGAACACGTCCGGGATTCCGATCGCGACGCTCGCCGAGGGGCGCAGCGACGATTTCCGCCGGCACTTGCTCGGCACGCATTTCTTCAACCCGCCGCGCTACCTTCATCTCGTCGAAGTCATTCCGACGGCCGAAACCGATCCGGATGTCGTCGAACGGGTGTCGCAGTTCGCGGATCATCGCCTCGGCAAGGGCGTCGTCATCGCGAAGGACACGCCGAACTTCATCGGCAATCATCTCGCGCTCTACGGCGTGATGCTGACGCTGAAGGCGCTCGAGAGCGGCCGCTACACGATCGAAGAGATCGACGCGATGACCGGGCCCGCGCTCGGCCGACCGAAGAGCGCGACGTTCCGGACGATGGACATCGCCGGCATCGACATCCTCGCGCACGTCGCCCGGAATCTCGGCTTCGAGCTTCCGGCGTTCGTGACGAAGATGATCGAGAAAGGGATGGTCGGCGAGAAGGCCGGTCAAGGCTTCTACAAGCGGGTGAAGACAAAGGACGGCAGCGACATCCTCACGCTCGATCCTGCCACGCTCGAGTACCGGCCGAAACAGCCCGCGCGGATCGCGTCGATCGAGGCAGGCGAAATCGATCGAGGACACCGGCGAACGCATCAAGGCGCTGTTCAACGCGAAGGACAAGGCCGGCGACTTCCTCCGCGAGACGCTCGGACCCACGCTGGAGTACACCGCCAGGGTCACGCCCGACATCGCCTACTCGCCCGACGATGTCGATCGCGTGATGCGATGGGGATTCGGCTGGGAGCTCGGGCCGTTCGCAATCATGCAGGCGCTTGGGATCGGCTCGCCAGAAGCGCCGTCGACAACAAGGCGCGCTCAGCCGGGCGACCTGTGGATCCTGAAATCGGCACGCGAGCGCCAGCGCATCGTCCGCAAGAACACGGGCGCGAGCCTCGTGGATCTCGGCGACGGCGTCCTCGCGCTCGAGTTCCACGCGAAGATGAACGCGCT
The DNA here is from genome assembly GCA_963794305.1 of uncultured Acidobacteriota bacterium. GTDB lineage: Bacteria > Acidobacteriota > Vicinamibacteria > Vicinamibacterales > CAVVIG01 > CAVQFC01. The sequence goes on from CAWCDQ010000002.1 coordinate 186,593, forward strand.
CGGCGGCGACCAGATCCAGATGATCCACGCCGGGGTCAAGGAAGCGGCGGCGAATTTCGTGGCGCTGGTGGTCGGCAACGACGCGGCGAATTTTTCCGCGGGCGCAAACCTGATGCTGCTCCTGCTCGAGGCGCAGGAGGGCAACTGGGACGAGATCGATCTGATGATTCGCACGTTCCAGGGCGCGACCCAGGCGCTGCGCTACGCCGACGTCCCGGTGATCGTCGCGCCGGCCGGCCTGACGCTCGGCGGCGGCTGCGAGATCGCGCTCCACGGCGATCGCGTCCAGGCTGCCGCCGAAAGCTATATCGGGCTGGTCGAGGTGGGCGTCGGCCTGATTCCGGGTGGCGGCGGCACCAAGGAAATGCTGGCGCGAGCGGTCCACGGGCTGCCCGCGAACCACCCCGACCTGCTGCCGTTCGTGCAACAGGCGTTCGAGACCATCGGCTTCGCCAAGGTCTCCACGAGCGCGGCCGACGCCAGACGGCTCGGCTTCCTCGGCGACGCCGATCGCATGACGATGAACCGCGAGCGGCTGATGGCCGACGCCAAGGCGTACGCGCTCGAGCGCGTGCAGGAGGGCTACCAGCGGCCCGCGCCGCGTACCGCGATTCCGGTCGGCGGCGAGACGGTACTGGCGGCGATCAAACTCGGCGTCCACCTCGCGTGGCGCGCCGGGCGGATCAGCGATCACGACGCGGTCGTCGGCCGTGCGCTCGCCAACGTCCTGTCCGGCGGCGCGCTGCCGCACCAGACGACGGTCCACGAGCAGTACATCCTCGACCTGGAACGCGAGGCGTTTCTCAAGCTGTGCGGCGAGCGCAAGACGCTCGAGCGCATCCAGCACACACTGAAAACCGGAAAGCCGCTTCGAGGAATTGAAGATCGAGCATGAAGTTCATCGACCGCGGAAACGGACCGGCCCTCGTGCTCATCCCTGGTCTTCAGGGGCGGTGGGAGTACATGCGCCCGGCGGTCGACGCGTTGGCATCGTCGTTTCGCGTGCTGACGTTCTCGCTGCGGTTCCGGCGACCTGAACGGCTACGCCGACGACGTGGCGAACGTGATGACGCGGGCCGGCGTCGATCGGGCGGCGATTTGCGGCGTGTCGTTCGGCGGCCTTGTCGCCGTCCGGTTTGCGGCCCGCTATTCGACACGATGCGACGCGCTGATTCTGGCATCGACTCCGCGACCGTTGCTGCGTCTGCGGCCGCGGCACCAGTTCTACCTGCGCGCGCCGTGGATTCTCGGCCCGATCTTCTTCGCCGAAACGCCGTTCCGTTTGCGCCCGGAACTCAGAACCGCGGTCCCCGACGCGCGCGAACGACGACGATTTTCGCTGCGCGCGCTGGGCACCGCCATCAGTGCGCCGATATCGCTCTCCCGCATCGCCGCCCGGGCGCGCATGATCACGACCGAGGACGTCACGCCCGACTGCGCGCGAATCACCGCGCCAACGCTCGTCGTCACCGGCGAGCCCCATCTCGACCACGTCGTGCCGGTCGAGGGCTCGTCCGAGTACCTTCGGCTGATCCCGGACGCACACGCCGTCGTGCTCGAGCGCACCGGTCACCTGGGCTCGATCACGCGGCCGCGAGGAGTTCGCCCGCATCATCCACCAATTCGTTCTGGACGTGGGGCGGACCGACGTGTCCGCCCGTCCCTCGATGCTCCTCAAGGCGGGCCGACACATGGGTCGGCCCCTACGGGAAAGGGCGGCCCGACACATGGGTCGGCTCCTGCGGGAAGGGTCGCCTGATGCCGCCGCGTGAGATCACGGGCCCGGCCGGTCGGCTCGAAGCGCTCCTCGAGGAGCCGATGCCGCCGGGAGCGATCGGCCACGACGGCCGAGTGAGCCAGGGACATCCCGGCGGCCTGCGCGCCGCCGTCGTATTCGCCCATCCCGCTGACGAGCCAGGGCGGCACGATGCACACGAAGGTCGTGTACCAGGCGGCAAAGGCGCTCAGCCGGATCGGTTGCGCGGTGCTGCGGTTCAACTTCCGCGGCGCCGGTGCCAGCGCCGGAACCTTCAACAATGGACCGGGCGAGCAGGACGACTTCCGCGCTGCACTGGACTACATGACGGCGCAGTATCCCGGCGCTCCGCTCTGGGCCGCGGGCATGTCGTTCGGCTCGTGGGTTGCGCTGACGGTTGGCGCGGAGGATCCACGCGTATCGGCCCTCATCGGGATCGCGCCGCCGGTCACGCGCTACGACTTCGGCGTCGTCGAGCGCAGCACGAAGCCGAAGTTCTTCATCCAGGGAGAGTTCGACGAGATCTGTTTCCTGAAGGACATGCGCGCGTTCTACGCGCGTGCCGCGGAGCCGAAAGAGCTCGTCGTGATCGACGGCGCCGATCACCTGTTCGACGGCAAGGTGGCCGAGGTCGCCGACGCGATCGAGGATTTGTTGGGGGATTGGCAGGCCTGAAGGCCTGCACTACGAGTACACGTAGCGCACACGAGTAGGTAGTGCAGACCTTCAGGTCTGCGAGAAACGTTATGCATGACGCTGTGATTGTTTCTGCCGTCAGAACCGCCGTCCGGCAAGGCGCCAGGCGGCACGCTGCGCGGTACGCGGCCGGACGAGCTCGCGGCGACCGCGATCGCGGAGGCGCTGAAGCGCGCGCCAGGAATCGACGCCGGCGAGATAGACGATGTGATCCTGGGATGCGCGATGCCGGAGGCCGAACAAGGCATGAACGTCGCGCGGATCGCCAGCCTGCGAGCCGGCATTCCGGTCAGCGCGTCGGCCGTCACCGTGAACCGCTTCTGCTCGTCGGGTCTTCAATCGATCGCGTACGCGGCCGAGCGCATCATGTGCGGCTCGGCGTCGGTGATCGTCGCCGGCGGCACCGAGTCGATGAGCCTCGTGCCGATGGGCGGCAACAAGATCGCGCCGAACCCCACGCTCATCGACCGCTATCCCGACGTGTATCTCTCGACCGGCCTCGTCGCGGAGAACCATGCGCGCGAGGCCGGGATCTCGCGTGCCGAGCAGGACGCGTTTGCGCTGCGCAGCCACCAGCGCGCGCTGGCCGCGATTGACGGCGGCCGCTTCCTGGACGAAATCGTGCCGGTGACGGCGAATCTGATCGAGGAGGTCCGCCTGCCTAAGCCGCGGACACTACGGCCGGAGGAGCGGCTGCCGCAGTCGCGCCCCGTCGCGCGACAGGTGATCTTCTCCGTCGACGAAGGCCCGCGGCGCGACACGTCGGCCGAAGCGCTCGCGAAACTGCGGCCCGCGTTCCACGCCGCCGGCAGCGTGACGGCGGGCAACTCGTCCCAGACCAGCGACGGCGCCGCCGCGGTTGTCGTCACCTCGGCCGAACGCGCGCGCGCGGCCGGCCTCACGCCGATGGGCCGCTTCATCACGTTCGCCACCGCCGGCGTCGAGCCCGAGCGCTTCGGCATCGGACCGGTTCCGGCGATTCGCAAGGCGCTGAAGCTGGCCGGCCTCACGCTGGATCAAATCGACCTGATCGAACTGAACGAAGCGTTCGCCGCGCAGGTCCTCGCCGTCCTGAAAGAGCTTCCGATCGATCCCGATCGGCTCAACGTCAACGGCGGCGCCATCGCGCTCGGCCATCCGCTCGGCTGCACCGGCGCGAAGCTGACGACGACACTGCTCTACGAGATGAAACGACGAAACGCCCGCTACGGCATGGTCACGATGTGCGTGGGTGGTGGGATGGGTGCCGCTGGAATCTTTGAAAGGGTCTGATGATGCCGACAACAACCGAAACCACGATCCTGCGCGGCGGCGAATGGCTGCTTCAGTCCTCCGAGGCCGACTCGGTGTTCACGCCGGAGCGTCTCACCGAGGAACACCGGCTGATTGGCCGGACGGCGCAGGACTTCGTCGAGAACGAAGTACTGCCAAAGCTCGAACAGCTCGAAACGAAGGACTGGACGCTCGCCCGCGATCTCGTGAAGATGGGCGCCGACCTCGGGCTGCTGGGCGTGGATGTCGCTGAGGCGTACGGCGGCCTCGGACTCGACAAAGTGACTTCGCTCGTCGTCTCCGAGAAGCTGGCGCGGTCGGCGTCGTTTGGCGCCACCTTCGGCGCCCACGCCAACCTCACCATCGTTCCGTTGATGCTGTTCGGCAGCGAAGCTCAGAAGCAGAAGTACCTCCCGAGGCTGCTGTCCGGCGAAATCATCGGCGCCTACGGACTCAGCGAAACCGGATCCGGCTCCGATGCCCTCGGCGCGCGAACGAAAGCGGCGCGGCAGCCCGACGGCAGCTTCCTGCTCAACGGCGAGAAGATGTGGATCACCAACGGCGGCTTCGCCGATCTGTTCGTGATCTTCTGCAAGGTCGACGGCGATCAGTTCACGGCGCTGCTGGTCGAGCGCGGATGGGGCGTGAAGAGCGGCAAGGAAGAGCACAAGATGGGCCTCCACGGCTCGTCGACGACGGCCCTGATCTTCCAGGACGTGAAGGTGCCGGCGGAGAACGTCCTCTCCGAGGTCGGCAAGGGGCACAAGGTCGCGTTCAACGTCCTCAACTTCGCGCGCTTCAAGCTGGGCGCGATGTGCGGCGGCGGCGCAATCGGCGCGATCGCCGAAAGCGCGAAGTACGCGGCGACCCGCCGTCAGTTCGGCCAGCCGATCGCGAACTTCGGCGCCATCAAGCACAAGATTGGCGAGATGGTCGTTCGCACCTACGCGATCGAGAGCCTGCTCTACCGCACCGCCGGCCTGGTCGACGCGCGGATCGCCGCCACGCCGCACGAGGCCACCGACGGATCAGCGGCGCTCGCCGCCTTCGAGGAGTACGCCGTCGAAGCCTCCATCGCGAAGGTCGCGGGCAGCGAGGCGCTGGATTTCGTGCTCGACGAGAACGTCCAGATCCACGGCGGCAATGGCTACGTGCACGACTACCCGGCCGAGCGGCACGTCCGCGACGCGCGTGTGAACCGCATCTTCGAAGGGACGAACGAGATCAACCGCCTGCTGATTCCCGGCATGCTGATCCGCCGCGCCGTCAAGGGCGACCTCCCGCTCATTCCCGCCGCCAAGGCGCTGCAGGACGAGCTGCTCGGTCCGCCGTCGATGCCCGCCGCGGGCGACAGCGACGGTGTCCTCGCCGACGAGCTTCGGGCGATCGCGTCGTTCAAGAAAACCGCGTTGATGGTGTTCGGCGTGGCGATGCAGACATACGGCACGAAGCTCACCGACGAGCAGGAAGTGCTGATGCACCTCGCCGACATCACGATCGACTTGTACAGCGCCGAAAGCGCGGTGCTGCGCGCGCAGGCGGCATCCGCGGCGAACGCGCCGCGGGCCGCGCTCCACGTCGATGCGGCACGGGTCTTCGTCAACGATGCGGCCATGCGGATCGACGCTTCGGCGCGCCAGGCGCTGGCTGCGACGGTCGATGGCGACATGCTTCGCACGATGCTCGCCGCTCTCCGACGCGTGCTCAAGGTCGCGCCCATCAACACCGTCGCGCCCAGACGCCGGATTGCCGACGCGACGGTCGAACGCGGCGGATATCCGCTATCCTAGGCAGGATGGGCAGGACAGGCTGGATGGGCGGGTGGCGGGAGGCAGCAGAGCCGCTCGCGCAGTGCAGGGCTTTAGCCCTGCGCTTACGGCGCGGGCAGGCCTGAAGGCCTGCACTACCTGTCTTGCTCTGTCGCTGCTCGTGTCGTCTGCCTGCAGCAGCAAGCCGCCCGATGAACCCAAGGACTACGTGAGCAAGATCGCAGCCGAGCGGGCGGCGAAGGACGCGGCGTTCACCGCCGGCGACGATCCGATCCCGAAGGCAAGCCACGCGCAGTTCCTGCCGCTCGGCTATTTCCCCATCGATCCCGACTACAACGCGCCGGCGAGCGCTGAAGCCGATCGACGACAAGACGATCTACGAGATGCCCACGTCGACCGGAACGAACCGCAAGATGCGGCGCGTCGGCTCGCTGGAGTTCACGCTCAAGGGGCAGCCGATGAAGCTGCTCGCGTTCAACGAAGTCGGAACCGATCCTGGCTCGCTCTTCGTGGCGTTCAGCGATCTGACCAACGGCACCGAGACCTATGCCGCCGGACGGTTCATGGATCTGGCGCGCAACAGGACCGGGATCTACGAGGTCGACTTCAACCGTGCCTACATTCCGTACTGCTACTACAACCCGACGTACGAGTGCCCGCTGCCGCCGCACGGAAAATCGCCTGAAGATTCCGATCCGCGCCGGCGAGAAGATGAAGTTGGAAGTCAAAGTGAGAAGCGAGAAGTAGGCAGTGCCGCTTCGCGCGATTGTTTTCGACTTCGACGGCGTCATCGCCAACAGCGAACCTCTCCATTTCCGCGGCTATCGAGACGTGCTGGCCGCGGAGGGTATCGCGCTGTCGGAGCGCGACTACTACGCGCACTACCTCGGTTTCGACGACGTGGGCGCGTTCGAGGCGATCGGCGGCCGGCACGGGACGGCCTGGAGCAGTCGGCAGATCAAGGATCTGGTGGCTCGCAAGGCCGTGCGTCTCGAGGAGCTCGAACGCGACGTCTCGGTGCTCTTCCCAGGCGCGGCCGACGCGATTCGACGCGCGGCTGCGGCGCTGCCGATCGCCATCGCGTCCGGCGCGCGCGGCGATGAGATCCGCCGCGTGCTGGTTCGCGAAGGATTGAGCGCCTGCTTCACCGCGATCGTCGCGGCCGAGGACACGGCCGTCAGCAAACCCGCGCCCGATCCGTATCTGCGCGCTTTGGCGCTGCTGGCGCAAGCCATCGGCGGCGCCTGAAGGCCTCGGAGTGCGTCGCGATTGAAGACTCGCACTGGGGGCTGGAATCCGCGCGGAGTGCGGGAATGCGCACGGTAGCCGTCACCAATACCTACGCTGCCGATCTGCTGCGCGCGGATCTGACAGTCACCTCTCTGGAAGACATCGATCTGGATCTACTGGCCCGCCTCTGTTCCGAATAGCGTAATCACCCCTGCCATAATCCAAGTCGTTGGATTGAGGCTCTCTTCTTTACGGAATTTGCGCCCTTCAGCCTTTACACCCTCGCCTTGGCGTATGGATACTTGATCCATCCCGGACAGCGGCCGATTTCGCGCGGCGTGCGATGCCGGGACTGCACGACAAGGTCATTGTTTTTTGAGGAGGTCGGATGAGATTCAAGGTCATCGTCCTGGCAGTAGTGGCATTGCTTGCCGCGAGCTCCCTGGCGAGCGCCCAGCAACAGACGGGCGAAGTGTACGGTAAGGTGACGGACGGGTCGGGTGCGGTTCTTCCGGGCGTCACGGTCACGCTCTCGGCTCCAAACCTGCTCCAGCCGCTCATCGGCGATCACAAGCGAGACGGGCACCTACCAGTTTCCGCGTCTCGAAATCGGCACGTACTCGGTGAAGTTCGAGCTGGCCGGCTTCAAGACGGTCGTCAATCAGGGCATCCAGGTCACGGTCGGCTTCAGCGCCGCGGTCAACGCGCAGATGGGCATCTCGACCGTGCAGGAAACCATCACCGTCACCGGTCAGAGCCCGATCGTCGACACCAAGGAAACCGGAACCAAGCAGACGTTCACCAACGAACTGCTGCAGAGCATTCCGTCGGCTCGCGACCCGTGGGTCATCCTCCAGCAGACCGCCGGCATTGCGATGGACCGCGAGAACATCGGCGGCAACATGTCGGGTCAGCAGTCCAACTACGTGTCGCGCGGCGGCAACCCGACCAACAACAAGTGGTCGCTCGACGGCGTTGACATCACCGACATGTCGGCCACCGGCTCGTCGCCGACCTACTACGACTTCGACATGTTCGAGGAAATGACGATCAACACCGGCGGCGTCGACGTGACGCAGCAGACCGGCGGCGTCGGCATCAACCTCGTGACCAAGAGCGGCAGCGATCGCTTCCGCGGATCGAGCCGCTACTACCGCACCAACGACAAGTTCGAGTCGAACAACCTGACCGACGACATCCGCAAGCAGGGCGCCTCGTCGGGCAACCCGATCCAGGACATCCAGGACTACGGCGTGGAAGTCGGCGGGCCCATCAAGAAGGGTAAGGCGTGGATCTGGGGCGCGTTCGGCAAGAACGTCATCGACGTCGGCGTCCTCGGCTTCTATCAGCCGACCGCCGCCTGCCAGCAGATCAAGTCTGACAGCGCCTCTAATCCGATCGCGCACCCCGTCGACGATGTCAACGGCTGCCTGAACACCGACGAGACATTGCTGCAGACCACGAACCTGAAGGCCGAAGTGCAGCTGTTCAAGGGCAACAAGCTGAGCCTGTACAACCTGTTCTCGAAGAAGGTGCGCAACGCGCGCGGCGCCAGCGACCTGACGCCGATCGAATCGACCACGCCGCAACTCGCAGCGACTAGCGTGTACGGACAGTGGGGTTGGAGAACGGGTCCGACGCCGACTTACAAATTCGGCGATCAGTGGGTGCTGAGCGATCGCACGCTCCTCGACGTCCAGTACGCGCACATCGGCAACAACTTCGTCCTCGACTACCACGATCCCAGCTACGCCACCGCCACGCCGGTGGCCGGCGTCTTCGGACTGCAGCCGACGTTCATCACGTCGACGACCCTCAACGGCCGCTCCACTCCGGACGGCGCTCAGTCGGTGAACATCCGTCCCGTGAACAGCGTCACGGTCAACGCCAACTACTTCCTGCCTGGCGGCACGGGTGGAGATCACTCGTTCCGCATCGGCGGCTACTGGCGCGACAACGACGGCTACAACTCGACCCACACGCCGGGTAATGCGGTTGCGCGGTTCCCGACGTCGGCCGAGCTGGCGAATCCGAACGATTGCGCCACGCAGGCGATCGGCTGCCAGATGCAGCTCACGCGCGATGGCCAGACCGATTACAAGCTGACCAACATCTCTCTCGTATGGGCAGGACACGATCACGCACGGCCGCGCGACCCTGCAGCTGGGCATCCGCTACGACTACAACCACGATCAGGCGCTGGCATCGTCGGTGGCGGCGAACCCGCTGCGTCCGGACATCCTGCCCGCCCTCAGCTTCGCGGGGGCCGATCCGGGCGTGAAGTTCAGCAACTTCTCGCCGCGGCTCGGATTCACCTACAACATCGACGGCGCCGGCAAGACGATCGCCCGCGTGAACTACGCGTCGTACTGGGGCCAGATCGGAACGGGCGCCATCGCCGGTCAGGTGAACCCGGTGACCCGCGTCAGCATCCGGTATCCGTGGGTTGACACCAACCACGACACGTTCGTGCAGCCGGGCGAGATCATCATCCCGGGCGGCAACATCGCCAACTACCTGGCGCTGACCGGCAACTGGAACCCCGCGGCGCCGGGATCGCCGACCACCGCCAACACCGTCGACCCGAATCTGAAGAACGATCGGACCGACGAAATCATCCTTGGCGTCGATCATGAGGTCGGCGCCGGGTTCGCTGTCGGGCGCCAACTACATCTGGCGCCGGTACACGAACTTCCTGTTCACCGACACGCTCGGCCTGGAGCCGTCGGACTACGTCGCCACGACGTTCACGCCGCCGGCGAACACCTGCCCCGGCAACGACGGCAACCGCATCAGCGCGGGCAACTGCCCGACGGTCACGATGTACGTGCCGTCGTTCCAGGTGCCGTCCATTTCGCGGCTCACGAACTTCACGACCGACCAGTACAACCGGGCGTTCAACGGCGTCGAGCTCACCGCGCGCAAGCGGATGTCGCATCACTGGCTGATGAACACCAGCTTCGGCTACAACAGCACCATCGTGAACAACGGCTACGCCGGAGCGTTCCAGAACACCGCGACGTTCCAGGAAGACCCGACCAACCGCGCGCTTCGCGATGGCCAGCAGTACGACTACCTCACGGCCGGCAGCGGCCTGGGCAACGTGTTCATCAACGCGAAGTGGCTCTACAAGCTGAGCGGCCTCTACAACCTGCCGGGCGACTTCAACCTGTCGGCGTTCTTCAACGCGCGCCAGGGCTACCCGGAAGAGTTCGCGCTGAACAACACCGCGCGTCCCAATGGCGCCGGCACCGCGACGATCCTGCTCGATCCGGTCGGCTCGACCAGGCTCCCGAACTACGCCAACGTCGATCTCCACCTCGATCGGCCCATCAAGGTCGGGACCATGCGATTCGTCCCATCGATGGATGTGTTCAACCTGATGAACAACAACATCATCCAGGGCGTGCGGAGCACGCAGAACGCGAGCAACGCAAACCAGGTGCAGGCGATCACCGCTCCGCGGGTGCTGCGCTTCGGCCTCCGGTTCAACTGGTAATCCGATCGATGGCGGACACCACGGTCCGCGATTGTTCAGGCGGGGCCTTCGGGCCCCGCCTTTTTATTTGGTCATTGGGTCGTTGGGTAATCTGGTAATTTAGAAACAGGTGCTGTCCTCACGTCTTCTCGACGCCTTCAGTAGCGCGGCGCTCAGTCCGGATCCCGACCTTGCGGTGGCGGCGCTGATGATCGCGCGCATCGAATACCCGGAGCTCGACGCCAGCCGCTACGTCGCGCAGCTCGACTTCATCGGCGACGAAGCGTGCCGTCGTCTCTCGGCCGCCGAACTGCCCGCCGACACGCCGCACAATGTGGACATCGAACGCTACGCCAAGGTGGCGGCGCTCAACGCCTATCTATTCGACGAGCTCGGCTTCGTGGGGAACGAGGCGGACTACAGCGACCCGCGCAACAGCTTCCTCAACGAGGTGATCGATCGGCGGACCGGCATCCCGATCACGCTGTCGCTGGTCTACATGGAGGTGGCGCGGCGCGCGGGGCTGCCGGTGGAGGGGATCAACTTCCCCGGACATTTCCTTCTGCGATGCCGCGCGGGACGGAAGCACACCTACTACGAGGATCTGATCATCGACCCGTTCCACGGCGGCGCGCTGCTGTCGCACGATCTGCTGGCGCAGCAGGCAGCGGAACACGGCGACAGCTCGGAGCCCGCGCGGTTCGAATCGCGGCTGCTGCCGCGCGCGACGAAACAGCAGATCCTGTCGCGCATGCTGATGAACCTGAAGCGCGTCTACGTCAACATGCAGTCGTTTCCACAGGCCCGCAACATCGCCGACATGCTCATCGCGGTCGATCCGTCGGCGATCGGCGAGCTGCGCGACCGTGGACTGCTTGCGTACAACCTGAAGGACTTTTCCGGCGCGCTCCGCGATCTGCAGGCCTACCTGAAGCTGATTCCGTCCGGCGCGCAGGACGATGAGGAGCGGAAGGATCGCGAGCGGATCTGGGAGCACGTCAAGACGCTCCGCAAGCGGGTGGCTTCGCTGAATTGAGGCTTCAGCCTCTCCATGGCTGAGGGCTAAGGGCTGATGGTCATGGACGATGGCAACCATAACCATCAGCCATCAGCCATTGACGCGCCTCTGCCCCTCCGCGCACTCCTTCAGCAGCGGACAGATCGCACAGTGCGGGTCCGCCTCCGTACACGTTGCGCCGCCGTGGTGCGACAGGTACAGAAACGCATGACGATAGGCGTCGGCTGACGCGGTCAGCTCTCGTGTGAGCGCCGCCTGGACCGATCGCGACTGCTTCTTGAAGTCGCCCGCCGCGTCGCCGTATCCGAGGCGCTGCCCGACACGATTGATGCGCGAGTCGACGGGCAGGATGACCTGGTCGGCCGCGAAGAGCAGCATGCGATGCGCGCCCGTCTCGCCCAGCTGCGGGAACGGCTTGAGGGCCCGGCGCGCCGGTGCGAGCGGTCCGCGGATCGTCGCGGGCAGTTCAGGCGATCGGCGAAACAACTCCACTCCCGATCGCAACGCTCGCAGACGATTCTCCGCGTAGGGACCGGCGAGCGTGATGCTCTGCTCCAGCTTCTTTTGAGGTGCGCGCCACATCGCATCCGGCGTCAGCGCCGGAATGCGTTTGAGCGCCGCCATGGCCGCATCGCGCTTGCGCGGCGTCGAGTGAACCGACAGCACTTCCCAGACGAACAGCGTGAACGGATCGTGCGGTGGCGATGGCAGCAATCCATAAAATTTCTGCAGTGCGTTCAGCAGGGTTTCCAGTCTCGACACGGCCAGACTCTACCTCAAGTTTCGTTTTCGAACGGTGTCTCCAGAAGAACATCGCGTGATTCTTGGATCGCGCGATTCAAGATCTCGTGATCGATCCGCTGCGGACCTCCACCATTTTCCGCTAAGCACTTGATGAATCCCGAGAGCGGGAAAACCGGACAGTGTCCGACGAACGATCCCATCGTGGCACACCCCGTGCTCTTGGATCCCGGTTGAATCACTTTCGGAGGCACAGTGCAGATGAAACGATTGAGCGCAATGCTCGCTTTGATTCTCGTGTTCGCGATGCCCGCGTTCGCGCAGATTCAGGGCGGGAGTATCAGCGGTACCATCAAGGACGAACAAGGCGGCGTGCTGCCCGGCGTCACGGTCTCCGTGCAGGGCGTCGATGCCACGCAGACATTCGTCACCGAAGCCAGCGGCGAGTTCCGGTTTCTGAATCTCGCTCCAGGCCCGTACAAAGTCACCGCCGTCCTGCCCGGCTTCACCACCGTCGTTCGTGATGGTGTCGTCGTATCGGTCGGCAAGAGCGTCGAGCTGCCGATGCAGCTGAAGATCGCGCAGGTCGCCGAGACCATCACGGTCAGCGGCGAGTCGCCGGTGATCGACACGAAGGCGACCGGCACCTCGACGAACTTCACCGCCGACGAGCTGACGAAGATTCCGACATCACGCGATCCGTTCGCGCTCATGCGTTCGGTCCCCGGCGTGCTGGTGGACCGCGTCAACATCGGCGGCAACGAAACCGGCCAGCAGTCCAACTTCGCGAGCAAGGGCACGCGTCCCCAGGACGCGGTGTGGACCATGGACGGGATCAACATCACCGACATGGCGGCGACCGGCGCGTCGCCCAGCTACTACAACTACGACAACTTCGAGGAAATCCAGGTCTCGACCGCGGGTCAGGACATCAAGCAGCCGACCGGCGGCATGGGCCTGAACCTCGTCGTCAAGCGCGGGACCAACCAGTTCCACGGCGGCGTGCGCGGCTACTTCGACAACCATGCGATGGAGTCGACCAACGTGCCCGACGAGCTCGTGGCCGCCGGCGTCACACGCGAAACATCCGATCACAACAAGCAGATCTCGGACTACGGCTTCGATCTCGGCGGGCCGATCCTGCGCGACAAGGCGTGGTTCTACGGCTCCTACTCGATCCAGGACGTGCAGCTGGTGCGCCGCGCGGGCGCGCTCGTGGACGAGACCAAGCTGAAGAACCCGGACGTGAAGTTGAACTGGCAGGCCACGAAGAAGGACATGATCAGCTTCCTGTACTTCGACGGCTTCAAGATCAAGGACGGCCGCAGCCCCGGGATCTCCGGCATCCTGTTCGACGCGCCGACCGCGACCTACCATCAGGACAACGCCTACACCGACAACCCGCTGCACGGCCTGTGGAAGATTGCCGACGATCGCGTCTTTGGCCCGAACCTCTTCGTCTCGGGCAAGGTGGCGTTCTTCAACACCGGCTTCGGGCTGACGCCCGAGGGTGGCCTCACGCAGCAGGCTGGACGGAGCTTCACCACCGCGCAGTCGTTCGGCTCCATCAACCAGACGCTCAACATCCGTCCGCAGCACGTCTACAACATCGACGGCAACTCGTTCCTGAACGGGATGGGCGCGACGCACGACCTGAAATTCGGATTCGGCTACCGGACCGCCGAGGCAGCATCCGCCCAGGTCTATCCCGGCAACATGATCCTGGCGATTGAGAACTCGCCCACCGATCTGCGGGCGCAGGTCTACCGCCAGGCCTCGGGCAGCAACAAGGCGTACTACACCGACTTCTACGTCGGCGACACCATCGCGAAAAGCCGCCTGACCGTCGATGTGGGCTTGCGCTACGACCAGCAGTGGGGCAAGGCGCTGCCGAGCCAGACGCTCGCCAACGCCGCGTTCCCCGACGTCGTCCCCGGTCTGTCGTTTGCCGGATACGACACGCCGTTCACGTGGAAGGACCTCTCGCCTCGCGCCGGCGTGACCGTCGCGCTCGACGAGACACGCAAGACCGTCGCGCGCGCGAGCTTCAGCCGCTACGCAGGTCAGCTCGAGACCGGCACGGTTGGCGTGACGAACCCGAGCACGACGATCGGGTCGGCGACGTACCGCTGGGTGGACCTCAACAACGATCACTTCGCCCAGGCCAACGAGGTGCTGCTCAACCAGTTCATCACGGCAGCCGGCGGCTTCAATCCCGCCAGCCCCACGTCGGTGACCTCCTCGAACGTGCTCGATCCGAACCTGGCGGCGCCGCGGACGAACAGTTTCGTCGCCGGCGTCGACCGCGAGCTGCGGCCGAACCTGGCGCTACAGGTGAACTACAGCTACACGAGGACGGGCGATCTGTTCGGCAACTTCACCAACCGGATCACGCCGCGCGTCGGCGTGACGCTCGCCGACTACGCGCCGGGCTCGGGCTTCTCGGGCACGCTGCCCGACGGCACGCCCTACAACGTGGCGACCTACATCCCGAACGCCGCAAAGGTGGCGGCGGGCGGCAACGGCTTCATCACGACGAACATCCCGGGCTACACGACCAACTTCAACGGCCTCGAGCTCGGGATCGTGAAGCGGCTGTCGAACAAGTGGATGAGCCGCGTGTCGTTCGCGTGGAACAACGCGCGCGAGAACTTCGATGCCGCCAGCGGTGTGATCGATACCAACGGCAATCCGACGCCGACGCTGTCCGAGCCGCTGAAGAACGGCGGCCAGTTCGCGCCGCAGAGCGGCGGCAGCGGATCGGGCAGCATCTACATCAACGCCAAGTGGCAGTTCAACGCGAACGCGCTCTATCAGCTGCCGTGGGACATCGATATCAGCGGCAACGTGTTCGGACGCCAGGGCTACCCGAACCCGCTGTTCCGGCAGGGCACGACCGCGGCGCTCGGCGGCGACTCGACGCTGTCGGTGCTGGTCACGCCGCAGATCGACTCGTTCCGCTACGACAACCTGTGGAACACGGACCTGCGCGCGTCGAAGGTGTTCAAGTTCAACACCGTGACCGTCCGCGGCGTGCTCGACGCGTTCAACGTCTTCAACGCCAACACGGCGCTCGTGCGAAACAACAACATCGCATCGCCGACGTTCAATTCGATCGCTCAGAACCTGAGCCCGCGAATCTTCCGAGTGGGCCTGGTGGTAGGCTTCTAAAGAAGGAACCGCAGAGACCGCCGAGAGCGCAGAGAGAAAACATTTCTCGGCGATCTTTGCGGTCTCCGCGGTTTCTTCAGATCGTCTAACGCCTCTTCGCGATCTCCTCGTAGAGAAACGCCGACGCAATGATGCCGCCGTGGAAGTTCGCCACATCGAGCTTCTCGTTCGGCGCATGCGCGTTCTCGTCGGGCAGCCCCACACCGAACAGCACCGACGGCAGTCCCAGCTCCTCCTGGAACGTCGAGACCACCGGAATCGATCCGCCTTCCCGCGTGAACACCGGCTTGCGGCCGAACCCGCGCTCGATCGCCCGGCCCGCGGCCTGCACGTACGGGTTGTCGTATGACGTCATCCACGGCTTGCCGCCGTGCATGCGCGTGATCTTGAGCTCCACGGTCTTCGGTGCCACATCACGCAGATGAGCCTCGAACAGCTCCGCGATTTTGTCCGGGGTCTGGTTCGGCACCAGGCGCATGCTGACCTTCGCCATCGCGACCGCCGGCAGCACCGTCTTCGCGCCTTCGCCGGTAAAACCTGACAGCAAGCCGTTCACCTCGAACGTCGGCCGCGCCCACGTGCGCTCGAGCGTGGAGTATCCGGTTTCGCCGAACACCTTCGGGATGCCGAAATCCTTGCGATAGGACTTCTCGTTGAACGGCAGCGACGCCCACGCCTGCCGCTCCTCCTCCTGCAGCGCCACCACATCGTCGTAGAAGCCCGGGATCTTGATGCGGCCGCTGCGATCCTTCATCTGCGCGAGGATCTGCGACAGCGCGAAGGCGGGGTTCACGACGGCGCCGCCGAAGGAGCCCGAATGCAGGTCGGTGCTGCTGCCGCGCAGATCGATTTGAAAGTAGACGAGGCCGCGCAAGCCGTAGCAGATGGACGGCACCCCGCGCGCGAACATCGGCGAGTCGGAGATGACGACCACGTCGGCGCCGAGCTCGCTCTTGTGGTCGCGGATGAAGTTGTCCAGGTTGACGCTGCCGACCTCCTCTTCACCCTCCAGAATCATCTTGATGTTCAGCGGCAGCTTGCCGTTCTGCTTCAAGTGGGCCTCGACCGCCTTGAAGTGCATGAAGACCTGACCTTTGTCGTCGGCCGAGCCGCGCGCGTAGATTTCTCCGTCGCGGACCGTCGCCTCGAAAGGCGGCGACTCCCACAGCTCCAGCGGATCCACCGGCTGCACGTCGTAGTGCCCGTAGAAGAGCAGCGTCGGCGCGTCAGGCGCGCCGAGCCAGTCGCCGTAGACCACGGGGTTGCCGGGCGTATCCACGAGTTTGACGTTCTGCAGGCCGATGCGCCGCATCTCGTCCGCGCACCAGTCGGCGCAGCGCTTCACGTCGCCGGCATGCTGAGGCAGCGCGCTGATGCTGGGGATGGCGAGAAACGCCTTCAGCTCGTCGAGATAACGCTCGCGATTGACGTTGATGAAATCAATGACGTTGTCCACGGAACACTCCGTTCAAGAGCGATGAGTGAGAGTCCACCGGCCGTCTTCGTGCGCCGCACGTTGTTCGGCTTTGAGTTTCTCGAGATGCGCGCGCACGTTTTCCTGCGCCGCCGGCATGAGGGCCGACGAGAGACCATGATAGATGGATTCGGCAATCGCCTGCACGCTGGCGTGTCCGTGCATGAGCGCCTCGACCACCTGGTGTTCGCGCTCGAGCCGGTGCGCGATGTAGCCGCTCAGAATCGTCTGCGGGTCGTCGATGGCCGGGCCATGCGCAGGCAGCAATCGGCGGGGACCGAGCGCCAGAAGCCGCTCGAGCGACGCGAGGTACTGGCCGAGGTCGCCTCCCCGGCTCCAGTGAATCATCACGCTGCTGCCCTGCACGACGAGGTCGCCGGTGAAGATCGTCGCGGTCGCCTCGTGCCAGAACGCCACGTGATCCGGCGAATGGCCAGGCGTAAAGATCGTCGTGAGGAGGTCGTCGCCGGCTTGCAGCTCGTCGCCGTCGTGAAGCGCACGCCAGGGCACGTCGTAGAGCGCGTCTTCCTCTGGCCATGGAAGCTTGTGGAACGACGCCTCTGGATGCTGCGCCGCGATTGAAGGCGCGCCTGCCGCGTGATCGCGATGGCCGTGGGTGACCAGCACGGCATCGAGCCGCGCGCCGGTCAGTGCGTGCGCAAGGTCGGCCAGATGCTGCGTTTCGCCAACGCCTGCGTCAATCAGCGTGGCCGATCCGTTGTCGCTTCGGATCAGATAGGTGTTGTTGCCCGATCCGGTCATCGGACCGGGGTTATGGGCGGGCAGCAGGATTGGTCCCACCTAGAAACTATAGCGAAGCGCCGCCTCAACGTGAGAGTTCCGGCTGTACTGGCCGAGGAAATCGTCGCTCTGGCCGGTGATGCCGATGGCGGTGAACGTCGCGCGCCAATGCTGACCTCTCGCCTGCGAGTACTCGAGCTTGCCGTACAAGCCGTCGCCGTTCTGACGGATGGCGGTTTCGAACCCGAGGCTGCGAAGCGGATCGATCGTGTACGACGCGCGCGCCACGAACGAACGGGTCAGGCCGCGGTCCGGCGCAAACGACAGCGTGGACCGCTCGGCCGTGATGGCTTCACCGGCGTAGCCGCCGACGATCACCCATTCGCCGGTCTGCCGCTCGAGCTGCACGACGTAAAGCACGTACTCATCGGTGAAGGGCGTGGACGACGTGAAGTACGCCGCCTCGCCCTTGATCGTGAACCATTTGGTCGGCACGGCGATGTCCCCGCCATATGTTCGAATCGCGGGATAGGAACGGCGAACGGCGATCGCCGCGGGCCCTGGCGGACAGGCCGGTGCATGGTGTGGCTCCGGACAGGGACCGGTGCCGGAAACGCCTCGATATTCGGCAGCGTATTGAACCCGTTGAAGAACGACACCGAGTATTCGAATCCTTCGCCCTGGTGTCCCCATCGAAGGCCCGTCTGCGATCCTTCCGGGAACACGGCGCCGGCGTCGACGAGCGGCACGGTCGGCGCCTCTGGGACGGCGGTCCAGCGCTGATCGAGGAGCGGCACACGGCTCGGCGTGAAGCGCGGCACCCAGACCGCCTCGAACGTTTCCGCGCCGTGCTGCGCCACACCGCGCACGCCGGTGACCGCGATGAATTCGTTGTCGACGACGTTGAGGAAATCGCGTGGCGCAAAACGATCCGTCGGGTTGAGGATGTCGGCCTTGCCCCAGCGGATGAACTGCTTGCCGACGTCCACTGTGAAGGCGCCGTGGGTGAGCGTGGCCGTCAGCCGCCGAAGGGACAGCCGCGGACGCTGGACTCCGCGGTCGCTCACGTCGAGCCGCCAGCTGTCCTCGACCTGGTCGTGCGAGTTGGCTCGCAGATCGACGCCGCCCGCGAACTGCACCCAGGACGCGGGTTTGACGAACACTTCCTCGCGTGCGAGGAAGTCGCCCATCGCCTGCGTCGGATCGTTGGGAGCTTCCTGCGGGAAGAGATAGAGGCTGCCGTCCAGGAACCCGCGCTGCGTCACCGTTTGGGCGTCAGCCGACGGCGCGCAGCACGCACACATCACCAGGCACGCGACGAAAGCGGGAAGGCATCGCGTCATGCCGTCTACTGGCGGCGGATCGCTTGCAGCGTGAAATCTTCGTCTTTCAGCGCGACGTTGTATTCCAGCTTGTCGAGGGTGAGTCGCGTGCGGCTGCCGCGGCGCACGTCGGTCATCTCCATCTGTTTGGCGGTCCAGATGCCCTGAACGTTCTCGATCTGCGAGTAGTCCAGCCGCCGCACCACCTGATCCTTGACGTAGTTCTCGAAGCGCGCGAACGCGTAGTTGTCCTTGCGGACCCACACGATCGATTTCGAATACTGCGACGACTTCGTTTCCCGCGGCGTCGATTGAATCTTCCAGCACGCGGCGCCGTCGACCGTGTCGTCGCCCAGCAGCACGTAGTCGTACTGGTTGACGTCGCGCTCCTCGAGATCCTCGAAGCTGAAGTCGGTGCCGAAGAACCTCGTGGAACGATCCTGCAGCGCGATGCGGCGATCGCGCTCGATCGCCGGCGTCCACATCCACTGGTCCGAGGCGCGGTCCGGATGGTTGATCACCAGCAGCGCGACGCCCTTCACCTCGGCCGGCACGGTGAACCGCAGCACCGCCTTGCTCTGTCCGTGCGCGCCCAGCCGCTCGACGGTCCACCGTTTGTCGCTGACCTTGCCCTTCGAGTCGAACACCTGCAGCAGCCCCTCGTACCGCTGCGACTTGACGTCGGTTCGCTTCTGGACCTCATCGACAATCTGGCGCGCGTTGTCGGCCGCGTGGAGGTCGAACGACAGCGATGCGAGCGCGACCAGACAGGCCAGCCCTACGCGTCCTGAGTGTCCAATCCGACGAACCCGCCGTGCCTGCTCCAGCATCCTTCCCGCCCTTCCTACCGCGACCGCCCGTCCTGCCCTTCCCGCCCTTCCTGCCCCTCCCTCCCGCCGTTCCTGCCCTTCCTGCCCCTCCCGCCCTTCCTGCCCCTCCCGCCCTCTACTCATACTCCAGCGCCTCTACGAGCGAGCCGTGCACAGCCGACTCCGCCGGCCAGATCGCCGCGATGAACGCCGCGCCGAGAATCGTGGGCACGAGCGCGAGCACCGTGCCGATCGGAAACGAATAGTCGAGGCGCATGCCCGCGATGTCGTTCTGCACGATCTGCAGGATGTAGTAGAGATTGATGGCCCCCAGCGCGAAGCCGAGCGCAAGGCCGAGCGTGCCGACGCTGAGGGCCTCGAGCCAGATCGTCCGCCGGATCTGGCCGCGCAATCCGCCGACGGCCTGGAGCACGCCCAGTTCCCGGCGCCGATCGGTGATCGACACGGTCAACGTGTTCACGATCCCGAGGATCGCCACGAGCACGGCGACGGCGATCTGCACCGACGTGAGCCCGAACCACTGGTCGGTGACTTTCAGAATGTAGCTCTTGAGCTCCTGGTTCGTCAGCACGAACACCTGGCGCTGTCCCGCATATTTCTCGAGAACACGCTGCCGGACTTCCGGCACGGTCGCGCCGGGGTTCAGGTAGACGCGCAGCACGTTCACCGTATCGTCGTTCCAGTACCGAGTGAAGAGGCTGCGATCCATGAAGATCGTGCCCATCTGATCGGAGAAGTCGATGATGACGCCGACGATGGGGAGGCGGATGAGACCTTTGGGTGCGGGGACCTCGAGCATGTCGCCCAGCTTCAGGTGCTGCAGGCGCGCCAGGTTGTCGGCGACGATCAGCCCCTCGCCTGCCGATGCGCGACGGTACATGTCGTCGGCGTTTCCGGCGACGGGCGGAAGCTGCGCGGTCTCCGCCATGCTGTTGACCTCGACCGACACCACCATGACCGGTGTCTTCCGGAACATGACGCGCGCGTCGCGCACCATCTGCACGCGCCGCACTCCCGGAATCGCGGCCACCTCGGGACCCATCGACGCCGGGAACCGCATCGATCGGACCACGATGCTCTGCGACGGCATGATGAAGAGCTCCGGGTTGAGCGCCGTTTCCATCCAGTCGATGATCGACGCGTAGCTCGCGCGCGCCATGCCCGCGAACGCGATGACGAGCGCGAGCGACAGCATCAGCGCCGCGACGCTCGCCGACGTTCGGCGCGGCGACTGGATCAGGCTGTCGGCCGCGAGCGCGCCTTCGACCGGCCGCGCCCATTTGAGAATCGGGCGCAGCGCCTTCGCGAGGATCAGCGACAGCAGCGGGCTGATGAGCAGCGCGACGACGATCGCGAGCGCGTAGCCGGCGTAGAAGACCGGCCGGGAGCTGCCGATGCCGAGGCAGACGACCGACACCGCGCCCAGCAGGAGCCCGAGAACGGCGCGCAGGCGGCTTTCTCCCTGGGAGAGGATCTGATACTTGCCCTTCTGCAGCGCCTGCACGGGATCGACCGACGCAGCGCTGTGCGCGGGGATAGCCGCAGCGACGATGCTCGTGCCGATGCCGATGGCCAGCGCCAGCAGGAGCAGCCCGGGGCTGGTCGACACTTCGCCGGCGTGCTGCGCGACGCCGTACACGTCCGAGATGAGTGCGCCGATGGTTGCCGCGATGCCGCGGGCGATGAGGATGCCGAACGCGAGGCCGCCGATCGACCCTATCAGTCCGGTGACCGCGCTCTCGCCGAGAAACAGCCATCGAATCTGTTCGCGCGTGGCGCCGAGGGCGCGGAGGATTCCGATCTCGGATCGACGCTGCGTCACCGCGATCGCGAACGAGTTGTAGATGATGAACATCCCGATGAAGAGCGCGAAGAGACTCGAGATGCCGACCATCATCGAATAGGCGGCGAGCATCGCCTCGAATTGCTGCCCGCGCCCCGACGGCGGGTCCACCTGGAAGCCGGGGCCGAGCATGCCGGTCAGCTCCTGCTCTGCTTCCTTGAGCGTGTGTCCTTCCTTCACCGCGAGGTCGATGCGATCGAACGAGCGGCCGCGGCCGAACATGTGCTGGGCCGCGTAGATGTCCATCACGGCGAGGTTGCCGCCGAACGCGCTCGTGAGACCCGAGGACTTCATCACGCCGCGCACCGTGAACTGCTTGGGGCCTTCCACCGTCCCGAGCGCGACGCGGCTGCCGACGGCGATCTGATTCTTCTCGGCAAACTCCTTTGACAGGATGATCGAGTCCGGCTGCGCGAGAAACACCAGCGGATCGTCGATGACCGCATCGTCGCCATCGAGGTCGTAGTCGCGGAGCGACCGATCGCCGGTCATGTCGACGCCGAGCACCAGCAGATTGCCCTGGCCTTTGAGATTGGTGTCGACGACTGCCTCGATCACCGGCACGGCGACGCGGACGGTGGACGCCGCCTGGACCTTCTCGAGCACTTCTTCGTGGAAGCCGGCCTCTCCGGCGGTCACCTGCAGTTCGGTCTTCCCGGCGATGCGGTCGACGGTCCGCGAAAACGCGAGCAGGACGCTGGAGTTCGCCGTGTGCATGCCGACAAACACCGCGACGCCGAGGACGATGCCGGCGGTGGTCAGCGCCGTGCGGAGCACGTGCTTCCGGAAATAGGGCCAGCTAATCAGCCGGAGCAGGATCATCGGCGCACGTCCTCGACGATGCGTCCGTCACGCAGCGCGACGGTGCGCTGGCAGCTTTCGGCGACCTTCATGTCGTGAGTGACGATGACGACGGTGCAGTTGAGGCGCTGGTGGACGTCGCGGATCAGCGTGAGGATTTCTTCGCCTGTGCGCGTGTCGAGATTCCCGGTGGGTTCATCGGCGAGGAGGACCGGCGGGTAGACGGAGAGCGCGCGGGCAATCGCGACGCGCTGCCGCTCGCCGCCCGACAGTTCCTCGGGGAGGTGCGTCATGCGGCGATCGAGTTGCACCAGCGTCAGCAGCTCGCGCGCGCGCTCGTCGACCTTCTTGCGTGGCCAGCCGCGGAGGTGGAGCGGGAGGCCGACGTTTTCGAGGCACGAGAGGGTCGGCAGCAGGTTGAAGAACTGGAAGATGAAGCCGATCTTGTCGCGCCGCACTCTCGTCAGCGCATCGTCCGACAGGTTGCGGAGTGGTTCGCCGTCAACGCTCACTTGTCCGGTGGTCGGTCGATCGAGGCCGCCGACGAGGTTGAGGAGCGTGGATTTGCCGGAGCCGGAGGGGCCGATGATCGACACCATCTCGCCGCGCGGGATGGCGAGGGTCACAGCGTCGAGGGCCGTCACGTCGCGCTTGCCTGCGAATCGCTTGGTGACGGCGTCGAGATCGATCATCGCTGCCATGCGGATGACGAATTATGTGAATGATTTCACAATATTGTCAAATATCCTTGAATATCTGGCATTTTGCGCTCGAACTGAGCGCGAGACTAGACGCCTCAGGTGCCGCCGAAGCCGATGGTGACCTGGTCGCCGTCAACGATCACGGGCACCGCGCGGCGTCCGTGGCTGTGCACCAGCATGCGCGCAAGGGCCGCGGCGTCCTTCTTGACGTTGAAGTACTCGAACGAAACGTGCCGCCGCTGAAAGTCGTCACGGGCGGCCAGCGTATACGGTCAGGTGTCTTTGCCGAAGATGTAGACCATGCCGCATTGTCGCACCAACCTCGCCTGAGGGTCAGACCCGGGTCAGACCCTTGATTTGCAGTTTCGTTGATCGCGCCCAAAGCTGGAGTACTTGGAATCTGCAGCCAGTGACGGTCGACCGCTGCAAAATTCTAGGGATTTCAGGTTCCAGGCGTGAGATCGAGTCTTGCTCCCCAGCAAGCTGTCATGCCGAATTCACTCAGGATCTGCGTCCCGGGCGTCAGCCTGCACATCCGTCAACGGGGAAACAATCGCTGCGCCGTGTTCGGCGACGACAGCGACTACGAGTCGTTCCTCGTCATGCTGCAGTCGGCAACGTGTCGCTACGGTATCGCGCTGCATGGCTACGCGCTGATGACGAACCACACTCACCTTCTGCTCACTCCCAGCACTGAGCACGGGACCGCCAAGGCGATGCAGCAGCTGGCCATCCGCTACGTGATGTACTTCAACCGCAAATACGACAGGGTCGGCACGCTTTGGACGGGTCGCTACGCATCCAAAGCAATCAAGGATGAACGGTACTGGCTCACGTGTCTTCGATACATTGAAATGAACCCCGTCAGGGCGCAGATGGTCGTGCGGCCGGAGCAGTATCGATGGTCAAGTTATAGGGCTCACGCGCTGAACACTCCCGACGACTGGCTGACGACGCATCCGCTATTTGAGTCATTGGGTGCAGATCTTGATCGGCGGCAAGCGGCGTACCGAGCGATCTGTGCATTGCCGTTGGGCAGTGACGCGATCGCGCGGCAGCAACTCAAGGATTAGGGTCTGACCCGGGTCAGACCCGGGTCAGACCCTTTGACTCGCTGGAGGAGATCCCTGGTCGCGGACGGCAACGGCACCGACAGGCCCTTCTCGTAGTCGTAGCTGACCATGACGGTCTTCCCGCGCGCGACGAGGCGTTCGCTGCTCGCGTCGACGATTTCGTACATCAGCCCGAAACTCGACCGGCCGATGTCGCCGACGTTGACGCGGACCTCGAGCTCGTCGCCGAAATGCGCGGGCGACAGGTAGTCGCACTCGGCCCGCGCGATGATGACCCGCGTATGCGGAGACGGCGTTCCCGTCAGCTCGCGCCAGAACGTCAAGCGACCCTGCTCGAAGTACGTGAGGTAGACCGCGTGATTCACATGGCCCATCGCGTCACAATCGCGGAACCGCACGCTCAAACGATGGCGGTAGGCGAATTCGTTCGACGTCGACATGCGCGGTAGAATACCCGACCACCGTGGCTTTCCCCACAACGACTCACGAGACGTTCACGGACGAAGAGACGCGAGCGCTGACGCCGTACTTCACGAACGCCGATCGTCCGATCTTCGCGCTGCGCAACCTGCCGGAAACCGTGAAGGGCGCGCTGTTCGCACGCTACTCGCGCTCCGCCAAATCCGTCCGCCGGCTGTTCCTCGACGAGTTCGCGGGAGAAATCGGCACCGCGCCCATGCGGCCGCCGACGTCGCGGACGCCGGCATCGGCTCGGAACGCGCCGACAAGTTGTACGCGAAAGTGCTCAACGAGTACGGCGACGATTCCGTCGCGCAGCTCGGCGGCGCACACATCGCCTGCGAAGGTGTCTCCAACGTGCTGACCAAGGTGCTCGAATGGGGACGCCTGATGGCGTATCTCGAGCAGTCCACCCGCTACGTGCCCTACACCACGCGGCCGGGCGGACAGTGGAAATATCACGTGCCGGCGGAGCTGACCGGCTCTGCGCTCCGGCCTCTCTTCGTTCGCACGCTCGATCGCGCGTTCGACACCTACACGCGCTGGATCCCCGCGATGGAAGCGCACTTCCGCGCGAAATATCCGAAGTCTCCCGAGGATTCCGACGGCGTGTACAAGTCGGTGATTCGCGCCAAGGCGCTCGACACGCTGCGCGGCCTGCTCCCGGCGGCCACCACCTCCAACGTCGGACTGTTCGGCACCGGCCAGGCGTTCGAAGCGCTGCTCCTCCGCATGTTCGCGCACCCGCTCGAGGAAGTACGCGGCTGTGCCCGAGACATGCTCACCGAACTGCGCCAGGTGATTCCTGCGTTTCTCGCGCGCATCGATCAACCGGCTCGTGGAGGCCGCTGGGTCGACTATTTCAGCGCCACGCGACACACCTTTGCCGACGCCGCCGCGCCGTTTGTCGACGCCGCCATTGCCGAGCCGCGAGACGAGGTCACCCTGACCGACTTCGATCCCGACGGCGAGATCAAGGTCGTCGCATCGGCGCTCTACAACATCTCAGCGCTGCCCGACGATCAGCTCCTCGCCATCGCGCGCCGCATGTCACAGGACGATCGCGCCGAGCTGCTCCGCGCCTACGCCGGCGATCGTGCCAATCGCCGCCACAAGCCGGGCCGGGCATTCGAGCGCACCGCGTATCGCTTCGACGTGCTCGCAGACTATGGCGCGTTCCGCGATCTGCAGCGCCATCGCCTGTTGACCCTGGATTGGCAGCCTCTGAGCGCCCGCCACGGCTACACGGAGCCGGAAGCGATCGAAGAAGCCGGCGCGCTGAACGACTGGCGCACGGTGATGGACGAATCGGCGGAACTCTACGAGCAGATGATCGCGGAGGGCCTGCACGATTGCGCCCCGTACGGCGTCGTCATGGCCTATCGCGTCCGCTTCTACATGGACATGAACGCCCGTGAGGCGATGCACGTCATCGAACTTCGGACCTCACCGCAAGGCCATCCGTCGTACCGCCGCGTCTGTCAGTTGATGCACCGCGCGATCGCGGAAAAGGCCGGCCACCGCGCCATCGCGGACGCCATGAGGTTCGTGGACCACTCGAGCGTGGAGCTCGAACGCCTGCAATCGGAACGCGCGCTCGAGAAAAAACGGCTGGGTTAGCGACCGGCCTTAGTCCGGGTCCTTGCGCCAGTACCGCGAGTACTCGTCCAGGAACGTCATCGAGGCGAGCGACTTCATTCGATCGAAGAACAGGACGCCGTCGAGATGGTCGGTTTCATGCTGGATCACGCGGGCGGAAAAGTCGCTCGCGCTCAGCTCGATGCGTGAGCCGTTGCGATCCAGCGCGCGAACCTTGAGCTCCCGCGCGCGCGGCACGCGGCCACGGATGTCGGGAATACTCAGGCACCCCTCCCAGTCCTCCACGACATCGGTCCCGACAACGGTGATTTCGGGATTGATGAGCGCGATCGGCACGATATTCTCTTCATCATCGCCGTCGCCGGGATCGAGCGCGGCCACAAAGAGACGCAGCCCTTCGTGCACTTGCGGCGCGGCCAGACCGACGCCGTGGTACTCGGCCATGGTGTCGAGCATGTCGTCGATCAGCTTCTGAATCACCGCGCCGCGGATCTCGGACTTCTCGAGCGGGCGCGCTTTCGCACGCAGCACCGGATGTCCCATGCGCGCGACTTTCAGGATAGACATAGCGCCAAATTATACTGTGACGGCCGATGCTCCACCCGCACGACGACTCACACGCGTATCGCTTCTGCCCTCGGTGCGGCGGCCCGCTCGAGCGTCGAACGCTGAAGGCCACGGAACCCGAGCGCCCCGTGTGCACGCGCTGCGGGTTCGTGTTCTATCTCGATCCGAAAGTCGCGGTCGGAACGATCATCCAATCGCAAAGCGGGCGGATCGTCCTGGTCCGTCGAGCCATCGAGCCGGGCTACGGCAAATGGGTATTCCCCGGCGGCTACGTCGACCGCGGCGAAGCGCTGACTTCGGCGGCGATGCGCGAGGCGCGCGAGGAATGCGGTCTCGACGTGCGGCTGGACGCGTTGGTGAACATCTACTCGTATGCGGGTCGCGCGCCCGTGATCGTCGTCTACGCAGCCACCGCGACCGGCGGCACGCTGTGCGTCGATGACGAATCGCTCGAGGTGCTGGAGTGGGACATCGAGGCAATTCCCTGGAACGATCTGGCTTTTCGGAGCACACACGAAGGGTTGCGCGACTACTTGAACGGCTCGCGTCATCCCATTCCGGCCTGACGTCTTTTTTTGTCTCCCCGGCCGCGTTTTCCAACCGGCCCCCTGCTATATTTGGCGCCATGAAGCACATCTGCTGGCTCGGCTTCGCCGTTCTTCTCGCGGCCGCCTACTTCGCCCGACCTCTCCGCGAAGGGAAAGCAGGCGCAGGCGCCACAGCCGGACATGTGCGTCGTGCCGCCTGGCGCGCAGCCGCTGCTCCCGGCGAAGCTGCTGCCTGGCATGGGCGTGACCAGGGATTTTCCGGTGACGACCTCATCGGAAGATGCACGCAAGTTCTTCCTTCAGGGCGTGTCGCAGATTCACTCCTTCTGGTTCCAGGAGTCGGAGCGCTCCTGCACGCAGGCGCTCGAGTTCGACAAGGACATGGCGATGGCCTACTGGTGCATCGCGCTCAGCGCGGCCAGCGACTACCGCCCGGCGTTCCAACTGCTTCGTGATCCGAACGGTGGAGGCGGCCCGCGAGCGGCGGGACCGGCAGAGGCCAGCGCGGATGCGACGATTCCCCGCTCGACCACGGGCGCCGCGATCGATCCGCAGGTTCGCGCGCGCGAGGCGATCGCGAAGGCGATGGCGCTGCGCGACAAGGTGACTCCGCGTGAACGGCTCTACATCGAAGCTCAGGCGGCGCGCCGCACGCCGGGGAACAGGGAGGCCGCGGATGCGGCCTACGTCGCGGGCCTGCGCAAGCTCGTCGCGGCCTATCCAGACGATCTCGAGGCCAAGTCGATGCTCGGCCTCGCCATCGACAACGGATTCGAATCGGCGAGCAAGGCGCCGCGCGAGCACACGCTCGAGGCCATCGCGCTGCTCGAAGAGGTCGTCGCAAAAGACGACGGGCAGTTCGGCGCGCATCACTACCTGATTCACGCCTACGAGGGCAGCAAGACGCCGGAAAAGGCGTGGCACGCAAACCAGCGCTATGCGGGTCTCGTCACCAACATCCCGCACGCGCTCCACATGCCCGGTCACATCTACGCGCAGAGCGACAAGATCCAGGAAGCGATCTCGGCGTTCTCCGCCGCCGCGGCGAACGAACAGAAGTGGCTCGCGTCGGACTCGCTCTACCCGAACGGCCACTACGGGCACAACGTCCATTTCCTGATTCACGCGCTGAACCTCGGCGGCCGGTACGACGACTCGATGAAGTGGGTCCAGGATCTCGTTCACGTACAGGGAAAACCCGCGCGAGCGCAACGGCAACAACCAGCGCACCGTCTGGCGTCAGGGCTACTTCGGCTTGATCAAGTCGACGGTCCGCTTCGAGAAGTGGAACGAGATCCTCGACGGCAAGACGATTCCGGTCTACGACAAGCCCGAGCAGAACGCGTGGCGGCATTGGGCGATGGGCCTCGCGTACTCAGCGACCGGCCAGGCGGACAAGGCGAAGGCGACGCTCGCCGACATGCACAAGGATCTGGACGCCGTGACGTCGGCGAAGGAGCCGATTGGCATCGCCGCACAGGAGCTCGAGGCGACCATCGCCGCGCGCGCCGGCGATCGCAAGAAGGCGTACGAGCTCTATCGGAAGGCGGCCGACCGCGAAGCGAACCTGCTCTACACCGAGCCGCCGGCGTATCCGCGCCCCGTCGTCGAGGGATGGGCCAACGTCGCTCTCGCACTTGGCGACTACGCAACCGCGGAGAAGGGCTACCGCGAAGCGCTCGAACGAGAGCCGGGCAGCGGCCGCGCGTTCTTCGGGCTGGCGGCGTCGCTCGAGGGTCAGGGCAGGAATGCCGAAGCGGTCAGCGCCCGCGAGCGTGCCGCGAAAGCCTGGGCCAACGCCGACGCCAACCTCCCGCAGGTGCAGAAGCTGCGCACCAGCACCGCCGCCGTCGCGCAACAGTAGCCGCCGCTACCTCACTCGCGCGCTTTCGACTTGGGTGTGCCGCGGACCTTCAGGTCCGCCGTGTCGGGCAGGCCTGAAGGCCTGCACTACATCGGAATGGAAAGCGCTGTCTTACTGACGTGCGTCGAGGACCGCGCCGACGAGGTCCCCGAGTTGCGCGGGCGTGAAGTCCTTGCCTTCGACTGTCGCCGCCAGCCGGCCCTCGCGATCGATGACCGCGGTCTGCAGGGAATGGGTGATCAATCCTTCCTCGGCCCAGTACTGGATGCCAAACGCGTTGCAGACCCGTTCAATCTTCGCCGGATCGCCGGTGAGGAAATGCCAGCCCGGTCCGCCGGCACGCTGCGACGCCGCGTACTTCGCGAGGACTTCCGGCGTGTCGTACCTTGGATCGAAGCTGATCGTCAGGAACACGAGGTCGCGGTCCATGCGCGCGGCGAAGCGATCCCGCAGCGCCTTGAAATTCTCGACCATGCGCGGGCAGTAGTCGGGCAGCGGGCAGCGCGAGTAGATGAAGGTCACCGCGACGACCTTGCCTTTCAGCGCGGACAGGGCCACCGGCCTGGCGGCTTGATCGGTCAGCTCGAAGTCGGGCATCGCCGTTCCAACCGGCACCAGCACCGGCGCCGCCGGGGTGTTCTGCAGGCCGGCGTCAACCGGTGCGGCGGAGATCACCTCGACCCGGTCCACCCATGAACGTCCTCCCTTCATCGCAAGGCGGAACTTCACGCGGTCGCCTGGCGTCAGCGTCGCGGCACGCGCCGATCCCTTCATGTCGAACGGCATGACCATCGCGTCCATGTATCCGGGAAAGGCGTCGTGCGAGATCGTCACCGTCGCGCCCGGTTTGTCGACGCGAAGGACCAGGCCGGTGGTGGTGTGATGCGCGGCGCAGGCAGAGAACGTGAGGGCTACATTAACCACGAAGACACGAAGAACACGAAGACGCACGAAAAAAATGGGCTTGTACAAAACGTTTCTTCTTCGTGCCGTCTTCGTGTTCTTCGTGCCTTCGTGGTCGAGGCAGAGCACGGTCAGTCTGCGAGGCCTTCTGCTTTCTTCTCCGCCGCGGTGATGGTGCCGCCCGCCGCAACGATCTCCGCATCGCGACTCAACGCGACTTCGGGCACCGTGACGAACCTGGACACCACGGCGGCGGTGTCGTTGATCTTCAGCTTGGTCATCAGGAAGGTGAACTGATCCTCGAGGCTCTGGCCGATCGCCCGCCGCGCTTCGTCTGGCAGGCTCCACATTCTCTGCTTGAACGGCCCGATCGCCTTCTTCCTCGCCTTGTAGATGAACTGCTCTTCCGTGTCCTTGGGCTTGCGCTCTTCGGTCGCGTTCGCGCGCACCCAGGTGTACATCTCCGCCTTCAGGTCGGCGGGAAACTGCGCGTGCTCGTAGACCATGTTCTGGAAGTTGGTGGCGAGGTGGATTTCGCACGCGCCGTGCTTCGGGAAGGCATCGAACGCCTCGGCCGGCAGCGTCGAGGCGCCGTGCTGGACCGCGCCGCCGAGCCCGTACTCGCTGCGCGCGAGGCGGGACAGCTCCTCGAGCGTCTTGAGATCGATCTTCACGTCCATTCGCAGCGACCCGTCGGCGTTGATGAAGCCGCCGTGCGCGGTCCCGGTCTGCACGCTGATCTTGCTGAGCCCCATCAGACCCTGGCCGCGCGTCTTGAGCGCCGCGTTGAAGCCCTTCATGTAGGCGTGCAGCTCGTGGACGTCGGAGTTCTTGCCGCCGACCTCGCCGATCTCGCCGCCGACCGACACAGTCACACCCTTGGGCTCCTGCTGGCGGATGAACGCGGTGAAGTCGGCCGCGAGGTTGACGTTGACCTCCTGCTGCTCGTCGAGCGTCGGCTTGTCGAGATCGACCAGCGTCGAGGTGTCGATGTCGATGTTGTAGAAGCCGGCGGCGATCTCTTCCTTGATGAGCGCCCGGAGGCCTTCCAGCTCCTTCTCTCGATCCGGGCTGTTGTATTTCTTCGCGTTGGTCTGGACGTGGTCGCCCTGGATGAAAATCGGCCCGGTGAATCCTTCCCGGAGCGCCGCGCCCAGCACGACGGCCGCGTACTCGTGCGGACGCTGCTCCGTGTAGCCGATCTCGGAGCGGGCGATCTCGAAAATGAAGGCGCCGGCGTTCAGCTTTTTCGCCGACCGAATCACCGCGCGCGCGGTGTCGTACGACATCGCACGCACGTTGATCGCAGGAACGGTGAAGCCGGCGGCGTCGCCGCGGCCCATCGCCAGGTAGAGATCGTGAATCGATGCCGGCCGGATCCCGGCCTTGGCTGCAAGCGTGCGCAGCGCGAAGCGGGCGCCGCCGCGCAATTCCGCATCCTTGCCGAACACCGACGTCCAGACGAGGCGGTCGATCAGGTCGACGGACGCCGCTCCTCCTGAAGTCGCCTCTGACAGATCTTTCACCGACTGAAACGTCGTCATGCTGATTCTCCCTGGGCCGTCGCGCGGCGATCGACCGCTGATTCTAGCATCGGGAAGCGGAAGTCCTCCACGACCGTCGCCGCCAGCGCCGAGGCGACCATCTCGTCGATCGGCAGCGACTGTTCCGCCTGCTCCACCGCCGAAACCCGCGCGCGAGTCGCCGGATGCTTCGGCGTGAACAGCGTGCAGCAGTCCTGATCGGGAATCACGGAGATGGCGTAGGTGCCAATCCGTTTCGCTTCGTCCGTGATCTCGTCCTTGTCCATGCCGACCAGAGGCCGGAGGATTTCGAGGCTCGTCGCGGCCGCGATCGTCGTCATGTTCTCGAGCGTCTGCGATGCCACCTGGCCGACGACTTCGCCGGTGACCAGGGCCTGCGCGCGGCCTTTGCGTGCGAGCTGCTCGGCGATCCGCAGCATCAGCCGGCGGTAGATGACGACTCGTAACTCCGGCGCCACGCCGAGCACGACCTGCTGCTGGAGCTCACCGAAAGGCACGAGCATGAGCCGCGACCGCAACTGGTGCCTTGTCAGGAGCGTGGTGATCTCACGCACCTTTTCCTGGGACGCGCGCGAGAGGATCGGGTAGCTGTGAAAATGGATCAGCTGCACCTTGCAGCCGCGCCGCATCATCCGAAACGCCGCGACCGGCGAGTCGATGCCGCCCGACAACAGGCAGGCGACGCGTCCGCCCGTGCCGCTGGGCATGCCGCCGGCGCCCGGCTCCTTGCCGAAGAAATAGAACGAGCCGGCCGGCAGCATCTCGATGTGAATCGTGAGGGCGGGGTGCGAGAGGTCGACCTTCCAGCCCCTGGCTTCCCAGATCATCCCGCCGATCTCGCGTTCGGCCTGCGGCGACGTGAACGGCAGCCGCTTGTCGGAGCGAGTCGCCGACACGCGGAACGACACCGGGGCCGCGTCGCCGAGGTCGGCGAGAATCGCCGATGCCAGCTGCGCGAAGTCGTGGGGACCGCGGTTCGCGAACGAGAAATTGGCGATGCCGAACACGCGCGAGAGCCGCTCGCGAACTTCCTGATGCGGCGTCTCGGGTCGAAGCTCGAGCTCGATCCGGCCCATCGACGATCGGATGGAGGCGACGTGGAGGCCGGCCAGCGCGGTCTTCAGGTTGCGCACCAGCACCTGAATGAACCAGGGGCGGTTCTTCCCTTTGAGCGCGAGCTCTTTGTAGTGGACGACTATCGATGTCATGAATTGGGTAATCGGGTGATTGGGTAATCGGGTAATTGATTGGTGGATTGACAGACAATCTCCAATCAATCACCCAATTCCCAGATTACCCGATTACCCGATCCTGATATTAGAGCGTTCGCATCCGATCCACGCCGTCCAGTCCGACGATGGCGCGGACCAGTTCGTGGCTCAGCTCGGTGGGAAACCAGAATCCGAGCGAGCGAAGCTCCTCGAGCGCGCGCTTGGCCTCGTCCTCGCCTTTCTCGACCACCGCACGCGCCGACTCGGCGAACAACTCGGTCACGATGTCGCCGTCGGGCGCCGGGCTCGCACCCAGGGCCGCGATCCGCGCCCGCTCCTCCGCGCTGCCGCGATGCGTGATCTGCGACACGAGCAGGTTGTGACTGCCGCGGGTGAGGTCGAACTCGAAGTCGGTGAGGTCGTCGACGATCTGGAATGCCGTTCCGAGCTTGGATATCGCGCGCTGCGCTCGCGACAGCAGATCGGGGTCGACCGAGGTGTGCAGCAGACGAGGCGCGATGAACGCGAGCTCGAACAGCGCGCCGCCCCGGACGCGGTGCACATGGTCGATCATCTGCTCGGGTTCCATCACGCCATCGACGCCGCCCTCTTCGCTCCCTTCGAGCGATCCGATAGCGGCCATCCGCGACAGCAGCTCTTGCTGGAACTGGGCCGCCGATGCCGTGGAAATCGAGCCGGCGCGCACGCCCCGCTCCAGCGCGCGGCTTGTCAGGCGCTCGAACGCCAGCAGCTGGAGGATCGACCGGAACCGCGATCCCTGCCCCAGCTTGAGCGGCAGCAGCGCCTTGTCCTGGTCGTCGAACAGGTTGTCCGCCGCCGTGATGGTGCCCTTGATGCAGAAGTTCAGCTCGCAGCACAGCTGCAAATCGGCTGTGGCGACGCCGACCGTCTGGAGGACGGACCGAAAGAGGATGAGGAAGAAGAATTCCTGGACGAACTCGATCCCGATGCTGTCGTCGGCATCGCCGGCGAGCTGGTTGATGGCGATGTATTTCGCGTCGAGGACGTATGGGAGATCCTGCTTCACGCTGGCGATGGCCGCGGCCTGCCCGCGAGCCGCGGGATCGAGCCGGCTCCATACTCCAGCGGTTCTGAGGACTTGAACCGCTTCGTCCGATCGGAACACGGGCGACAGCGTCATGACGAGATTCCTGTTCTGCGAAAACCTGGCGTGAAACCCGACCATCGTCGCATAACTGAGGCTGGACTACCAAGCCGCGAGAATCGCTCCCGCGAGCCCGATCGACCGGCGCTCATGAGGCCGACGGCGGCCAGCGCGCGGCGCGCCAGAGCAGAGCCGGCATGTCGCGTACACCGATCGCGGGGCGCCGCGCCTTGAGCGCCGGGCCCGCCCGCTCGACGGCGTCGAGGAGACGCATACCGCGCAGCCAGGTCCAGCGGCGTTCGCGGCGCATGCCGCCGGCCAGCGCGTCGCAGACATCGCGACCGGCCTCGAACTGGGCGCGCGTCTGGTCGACGCATTGGCGGATCGCCGCCGCCCACGACTCGTTGAGGAACGGCGCGTCGAGATCCATCTCGCGCGCGCGACAGGCGGCGCTCACGTCGCGGGGGACGTAGAGCCGGCCGATGACCCAGTCGTCGCCGAAGGCTCGCCAGCAGGCGGTCAGGCGCAGGGCGGTGCAGAGCGCATCCGACGATTCGTCGATGGCGCTCTCGCGATATCCAGCGACCCGGAGGAGAAGGCGGCCGAGCGGCTGCGCAGCGCGGCGGCAGTAGTCGAAGAGCTCGGCCCAGGAGGCGTATCGGGTCGTCATGGTATCCTGACCGAACGCGCTCACGAGATCGTCCAGCAAGGGCATCGGAAGATCGAGCGACCGGATCGAATGGGCGAGCGCGACCACAGCGGCATCTTCATGCGGATCTGGCGCACGTCCCGACCGTTCGACATCGACGGCGGCGTGCAGGCGGCTCTGCCACGCCTGGATCCCCGTCAACCGCTCGGCGGCCGGCATCGATCGGCACTCGGCCACTGCGGCGATGGTTGCGGCGAACGCGTAGATCGCCGACAGATGCGGCCGCATCGCGGCCGGCAACATCCGCCATCCGACCGGGCAATCCGCGTGGTACCGTCGAGCGATCGCGTGGCACCGGCCGTACGCGCGCGCGAGCGGCTCGGACCCTCCGAACACGGCGGCATCTTAGCCCGATATGCGTGACCTTTTCGCCGGCGTGGTGGCGCTCGTGCTGCTCGTCGTGGCGGCCAGCCTCGGCACCACGCTGACCGCGTTTCGCCGCCGGCGTCTGCGCGCGCGTGATTCCGAGCGTGCGCTCGGCCGCCGCATCCTCGCGGAGATTCCGGCCGACGACGATCTCCGGCTGTTCAGCGAAGATGCGGTGCGCTTCCACTACGGCGACGTGTCGGTCGACAAGGATCTGATCGTCGCGGTCCGTGTGCTGATCAACGGCTCGCCGATCGCCGCGTACCAGTCGACACGACATCCCGTTGACAGCGCCCGTCAGGCGACCAGCTTCGAGGATCGGCCGGAGGGTATCGCCCGAGATCGATGGGACGTGGCGATTGAAACGGTGAAAGGCGTGCTGCTGGTCGAGTGCGGCGCGATCAGGGAGCGCGTCTCACAGGAACTCGCACGAACCGTGTTCGATGCCGTGAAACAAGACTGGAACGTCGGAACATTTGGAATGCGCTCGCAATTGACTTACCACTCCGTCTCCGGCACGCCTCCGCGATGATTGGCCACGCGGGCGAGGACGAAGAGCAGGTCGGACAACCGGTTCACGTAGCGGAGCAGCACGGGTTCGACTGGAGGATCGAGCGCGACGATCCGGCGTTCGGCACGGCGGCAGACGGTGCGCGCGACGTGCAGCGCCGCGCCGGCCGCTGTTCCGCCGGCCAGGATGAAGCGCCGCAGCGGCGGCAACTCGCTCTCGAGCTGATCGATCAGCTGCTCGAGCCGCAGGATATGGTCGTCGTCGATCACGGCCTTGGTCACCCGCGGCGCGAGCTTGTCGGCGGGATCGGCAAGTTGGGCGCCGAGCGCGAACAGATCGCGTTGCAGGGCCAGCACCGACGAATCGAGGGCGGGATCGAGGTGTGACGCGCGGACGAGGCCCAGCCAGGCGTTGAGCTCGTCGATGTCACCGTAGGCGTCGACGCGCGGATCGTCCTTGCGCGCGCGGTCGCCGCTGAAGAGCGACGTCTCGCCGGTGTCGCCGGTGCGCGTGTAGATTTTCACGAGCGAATTATACGAAATGGCCGTCAAGAAGAAGCACGCGAGCGCGCAGGTTCGTTCAATCCCGGCCCCGGCCGATCGCCGCCGTTTCCGTCAGCGCCTGCTGACGTGGTACGGGCGGCACGGCCGCGATCTGCCCTGGCGCAAGACCGACGACCCGTATCACATCCTCGTCTCCGAAATCATGCTGCAACAGACGCAGGTGGACCGCGTGCTGCCGAAGTACGCGGAGTGGCTCGACAAGTACCCCTCGATGGAGGTGCTGGCGAAGGCGCCCGAACTCGACGTGACCCGGACGTGGTACCCGCTCGGATATAACATCCGCCCAAAACGGCTTCAGTCGATCGCGCGCGAATCGGTCGCCAAGTACGGCGGACGGCTGCCATCGGACGAGGCGACGCTGCTCTCGTTCAAGGGCATCGGCGCGTACACCGCCGGCGCGATTCGCAGCTTCGCGTTCCGCGAGCGCGCGGCGATCCTCGATACGAACGTGGCGCGCGTGCTCTTCCGTGTCTTTGTCGCGAAAGGCGATCCGAAGAGCCATGCGATGAAGCAGCATCTCTGGAAGATCTCCGAAACGGTGATGCCACACCGGCAGGTGTTCGACTTCAACCAGGCGCTGATGGACTTCGGTGCGATGGTCTGCGTCGCCAGGAATCCAAAGTGCCTGGTCTGCCCCATGACGAAGAGCTGCCGCGCCTACCCGTTCACGCCTGGCGAGAAATGACGATCGTCGTCGCCGCGGCCGTCATCGAAGTCGAAGGCCGCTTTCTCGTCACCCGCCGGCAGAAAGGCGTTCACCTCGAGGGCGTCTGGGAGTTCCCCGGCGGAAAATGCGACGGCGATGAAACGCTCCACGAGTGCCTTGCGCGCGAGCTGCGCGAAGAGCTCGACGTGCCGTCACGGGTCGGCCAGGAAATCTTTTCGACGAAGCACGAGTACCCGGATCGTTCGATCGAGCTGCATTTCTTTCGATGCGAGCTGCTTGGGGATCCACGGCCGCAGCTCGGGCAGGACATGCGCTGGGTCGCACGGGGAGAGCTCGGCGCGCTGGACTTCCCCCCGGCCGACGCCGCGCTGATCGAGATCCTCAGGCGGGCCTGAGGGCCTCGCGTGGCACGAACGGCAAGGCGGTGACCGCTGCCGCCTGCTCGCCGATCGTCACGCTGGTTCCCGGTTCGACGAAGTCGCGCTGCACGTAGCCGAGCGCAATCGGACGATTCAGCCGCGGTGACATGGCTGCACTGGTGACGCGGCCGACCTCCCGATCGCCGCTGTGGATCGCGACGCCGGGCGCCGGCACCTGATCGCCGTCGATCGTCAGCCCCACGAGCTTTCGCGCGACGCGGCCATGGCCGCGGTGAAGCACACGGATGATGATCTCCTGACCGACGTAGCACCCCTTGGTGAAGCTGATCGCCTGCGACTCGATGCCCGCCTCGAGCGGAATCGTCTCCTCGTCCATGTCGCGGCCGAAGAGCGGGACCCCCGACTCGATGCGCAGCACCTCCGCATCCGCCTCGTCGAGCTCGACGGCTCCGCCGGCGATCAGCGCCGCCTTCAGCGCGCCCGCCTGGGCGCGTTCCACGTGAAGATCGAATCCCGGTTCGCCCGTGTCCACGACACGCACGACGATCACCGTGCCGCCCGCCCACGTGCTGCGAAGGTTGCCGTGCTCGGCCATCGCGCGCAGCTGATCCTCCGGCACTCCGCTCACGATTGCGGCCACGCTCGCGGCGGCACCAGGGCCGACGACCGCGACCTGCGCGAACGCATCGGTGACGTCGCCGAGCTGCACATCCTCCGAAAAGATGAACTGATCGAGCTTCGCCAGGACGACATCCTTCACGGCGCCGATCATGGTCAGCAGCATCGCGTCGCCGAGCTCGTGGACATGAAGGTCCGCGATCATGCGCCCCTGCGCCGTCAGGTACGCCGCGTAGCAGCCGTGCCCGGCCTTGAGCGCGACGATGTCGTTGGTCAACAGGCCCTGCAGGTACGACGCGCGCTCGGTGCCGGACACGACGATTCGGCCGAGGTGCGAGCGATCGACGAACGCCGTTCGATGGCGGGCGGCGTCGTACGCGACTGCGGAATCGTGCTGAATCATGGTGTTATGCTGAGGGATGCTCTCGCCCCATTCTATCCGTGCAGCGCTCGCGGCGGCGGTGCTCGCCCTGCCGCTCAGCGCCACCGCACAGCAGCCGGCGCCGCCGCCACAGCTGCAGGAAGCGGGCGCAGCCAACTTCTCGATTTTCTTCCGCGGCGTGCCGATCGGGACCGAACAGATCGCCGTGAGCCGCACCTCCAGCGGCTGGAACATCATCGGCACCGGCCGCCTGGGGGCGCCGATCGACGCCGTCGCGCGGCGCCTCCAGGTGCGCTATACGCAAGACTGGAAGCCGCTCGAGTTCACGCTGGATAGCACCGTCCGCGGACAAGCGCAGGCGATCCACACGGTGGTCGAGAGTACCGCCGCAAAGAGCGACATCACGATAGCAGGCCAGGCGACGCAGAAGACCGACACCATCGACCCCGATGCGCTGCTCCTGCTGCCCACGAACTTCTTCGCGCCGTACGAAGCGCTTGCCGTGCGATTGAAGACAGCCACGGTCGGAAGCGACATCCCGGTCTACATCGAGCCGCAGTCATCGATCGTGATCTCGGTCGGCCAGTCGACCACCGAGCAGATTCAAACCACCGGACGCCTCGTCGTCGCGCGGCGTACCCATGTCGCCCTCGTGCTGCCGGGCGGACGCCTGGATGCCGATCTCTGGACAGACGAGACCGGCCGGATGATCCGGTTCAGCGTGCCGCTGCAGTCCATCGAGGTCGTTCGCGAGGACATCGCGGCCGTGTCATCGCGCAGCGTCACCATTTCGCGGCCGAACGACCAGCAGCTGAACATTCCGAGCAACGGCTTCTCGCTCGCCGCCACGTTATCGAGGCCGGCCACGGCTCCGGCGCCGCGCCTGCCCGCCGTCATCCTCGTCGGCAGCAGCGGCCCGACGGATCGCGACGGGCTCGTCGCTGGTATTCCGATTCTCGGACAGATTGCCGATGCCCTCGCCAACGCCGGGTACATCGTTGTCCGCTACGACAAGAGGGGAATCGGTCAGAGCGGCGGCCGCGCGGAAGCCGCGACGCTCGCCGATTACGCCGACGATGTGCGCGCCGCGGTCAAGGTCCTGGCGGATCGCAAGGACGTGGATCCGAAGCGGATCGCCGTCGTCGGCCACAGCGAAGGCGGGCTCGTCGCGCTGATTGCGGCGGCAAAGGACAAGCGGATTGCCTCGGTCGGCCTTCTTGCCACGCCGGGCACGACGTACGCCGAGGTGGCGCTCGCGCAGCAGAAGCGCGCGCTGGATCGGCTGACGCTGACGCCCGAGGAGCGGCAAGCCAAGGTCGACGAGCAGAAGAAAATCCACGAGGCGGTCATCACCGGCAAGGGGCTGGAGTTGCTGCCGCCCAACGTGCGCCGCTCGGTGGATAACGGCGAGTACCAGAGCCTGCTCGTGACCGATCCGGCGAAGCTGATGACGAATGTCCGTCAACCGGTGCTCATCGTGCAGGGTGCCCTCGACACGCAAGTGGAACCGGCAAACGCCGATGTGCTCGAGGGTCTCGCGAAGAAGCGAAAGAACACGCCGCCGGTCGACGTGGTCAAGGTACCGGGCGTGAATCACCTGCTCGTGCCGGCGACCACGGGCGAGCCGGCCGAATACGCCAGCCTGAGCGACAAGCACGTGAGCGAGGCGGTCACCCAGGCCATCGTGACGTGGCTGAACAAGCCACAATCGGCCGCGCGATAGAACTCGACGGCAGGCCTGAAGGCCTGCACTACGACCATTCGGACCGTGCGGCTGATGTAGTGCAGACCTTCAGGTCTGCCAATGGCTACTCGTACCGCAGCGCTTCGATCGGATCCAGCCGCGACGCCTTGAGCGCCGGCAGCAGCCCGCTGACAAGGCCGACCACCATCAGCGTCGTCGCCGTGATGGCAACCAGCTGCACCGACAACACCAGGTGGATGTCGGTCACACGGCTCGCGTCGTCGAGCAGTTCAGCGAGAAAGGGCCGCGGGCTGAGCAGCCATACCAGCCCCCACGACACCGCGATCCCGACCATGCCGCCGGCGAACGTCGTCACCAGACCTTCGAGCAGGAACTGGATCAGGATTTCTCGCGGCTTTGCGCCGAGGGCCTTGCGGACGCCGATCTCTCGCGTTCGCTCCTGGACGTTGACGAACATGATGTTCATGATCCCGACGCCGCCGATGGCGAGCGTCAGCACGCCGATGAACGTCAGCACGATCTTCAGGCCGCCCACGATGCCGTTGGTGATCTCGTTGGTCTTCTCGGAGCCGAACATGTTGAGCGCGCGCTCGTCGCTCGGGTTGTAGCGGTAGCGCTTGGCGAGGAATTCGCGGACCTGGCGCTGCGCCTTCGGTTCGAGCATCGGCGAGACTGCCTGCCACACGAACGTTCCGACGTAGCGGTTGTCGGAGAGGCCGCCCATCGTGGTCCAGGGAATGAACACGCAGTACTTGTCCGGCCGGTTGTAGTTCGACAGCTGGACCTTCTCCTCCATCACGCCGACGATCTCGAACGGCTGGCCGGCGACGCGGATGGTCTCACCAACCGGCGGGACCCCGGCAAACAGCTTCCGCTGCACTTCCGAGCCGATGAACGCGACGCGGCGGCGCAGCCGCACGTCGTCTTCGTCCAGAAAACGCCCGCCGGCTTGCGGCTTCTCGGCGCGCATCGTGCCGTACGACGCGGCCACGCCGCGAATGAGATGGCTCGACTGCTTGTTGCCGTACACCACCGGGAATTCCTGCATGAACTCGGGGCTGACGTTCTTGACGAGCGGTAGCTCGCCGATCGCCATCACGTCGTCGGAGGTTACGCGCACGCGTTTGCCGGCGCGCTCCCCGCCTGCCTGCAGGCTCGTCTGACCTGGGAACGTCACCACGGTGCCGTCAGAGAAGG
This sequence comes from uncultured Acidobacteriota bacterium, assembly GCA_963794305.1. GTDB lineage: Bacteria > Acidobacteriota > Vicinamibacteria > Vicinamibacterales > CAVVIG01 > CAVQFC01. The sequence goes on from CAWCDQ010000002.1 coordinate 227,428, forward strand.
CACCACGAAACCCGGCATCGAGAGCGCCGCGAAATCCGTCGCCGTAGGACAGCAGGACGACAACCGAGATGATCCCCCACGAGATGCCGAGCATCGACAAGGCGGCGCGGAAGCGGTGATGGTAGAGGCCGAAGCATGCTTCGCGGACGATTTCGCGCGAACATCGCGAGACCGCGCCAGCGCGCGCTGGACACGAGCGGGAGTCGTTCGTGTCCTCGGCGCTGAAGGAGAACAGGAAAGGCCACGCTCACATCTCGAACCGCAGGGCCTCAACGGGCGGAAGCTCCGCCGCGCGCCTGCGCGGGATAGGTAGACGTGGCAACGCCGATGACGATCAGCGTGAGCAGCGACAGCAGCGCCGACTGCCACGACAGGATCATGCCGGCGAACCGCTCGGGCATCGGCGCGAGGTTGATGAGCCGACACAGTGCCGAGCGCCAGCGCCATGCCACCGCCGCCGCTCAGCAACGTGAGAAAGAACCCCTCGAGGAAGAACTGACGTTGAATCAGCGACGTCGTGGCGCCGAGCGCCTTTCGGACGCCGATCTCCCGCGTGCGCTCCTTCACCGCGACGAGCATGATGTTCATCACGCCGATTCCACCAAGCGCCAGCGTCACGATCCCGACGATGGTGAAGAACTGCTTCATGTGCCCGATCATGCGACCGAACATCAGCGTTTGCAGCGACGTGTCCCACATCGCGACCGCCTGTGTGTCGGCCGGGTCGAAACCGTGGCGGCGCGCCAGAATGGCGCGGACGTTCTGCTCGAGTGGCCAGTCGACATCCTCGATCCGGCCCGTGCGCTCGTCGAGCGCGCGCGGCAGCAGATCGACGACCCAGTCCTTCGGCGCGACGATGATGTCCGACAAGGCGCCGGGCTCCGCGTCCCTCCGAGGCATGTCGCGCGACATCGCCGCGAACGGCACGAAGATCTTGTTGTTGTCGGGTCCGCTGTAGTTGCTGTCCTGGTTCTTCTTGCGGATCTTGCCGACCACCGTGTAGGGCACGCCGTTCAGCGTGATCGCTTCGCCGAGGATGTTCCGCTTGCCGAACAGCTGCTCGGCCATGTCGAAGCCGACGATCGCGACGCGCGAGACCTGCGTTTCGTCGTGCGGCGCAAAGTTCCGTCCGTACTCGAGCTCGATTGTGCGGATGTCCTGATACTGCGGCTCGATTCCCGTCACGCGAGCGGTTGCCGCGTTGTAGGCGCTCTTCACCTTGACCGCGGCCCGTTCGATCTCGGGGCTGACCACCGCGATCATCGACGATTCGGCGGCAATCGCCCGCGCGTCGTCGAGCGTCAACAGAATCTGGCGACCGGCGCGCTCGCCGCCGGCCTGCATGCTCGTCCGGCCGCCCCAGACGATGGCGATGTTCTTCCCGAGCTCGCGGAGCACCTTGTCGTTGCCGCGGCGAAACCCCTCGCCAGTCGCCGACAGCACGACGACCGAGATCATCCCCCAGAGGATCCCGAACATCGTCAGAAAGCTGCGCAGCTTGTTGGCGCGGAGGTTCTGGATGGATTGCGTGATGGCTTCGCGCATGGTGAGCGTTCAACGGGCGGACACGCGGGTCCGCCCCTACATCCGAAACCCTTGCACCGACGCCGCCACGTCCGGAAACTGTAGGGGCCGACCCGTGTGTCGGCCCTACGAGGGCAGGATGACCTTGTCGCCCTGCTTGAGCCCCTCGAGGATCTGGATCTTCGTGCCGTTGCCGACGCCGATCTTGACCGCCACCTTCTTGCGGCCGTTCTTTGCGTCCGGCGCCGCGATCTCGACGAAGGCGTTCTTCTGGCCGTCGTAGGTGACCGCCGCTTCCGGAACGATGAGCGCGTCGTGATGCTCCTCGAGGACGATCTCCGCGTTCGCGGTCATGTTCGCCTTGAGCGCTTTGCCCGGGTTGTCGATCGACACGCGCACCTCGAAGTTGGTGACGTTGTCCTTTTCGACGCCCATCGGCGAGATTTGCGTGACCTTGCCGTCGAACACCTTGTCTTTGAACGTTTCCACGCGGATGCGGGCTGGCTGACCGAGGCGAACGTGGCCGATGTCCGCTTCGTCGACCTTGCCGCGCACGAACACATGGTCGATGTCGCCGAGCGTCATGACCAGCGTCGCGTTGGCTCCGAGGTTGAGGATCGACGAGACCGGGCTGCCGATTTCCACATCGCGCGATAGCACCGTGCCGCGAATCGGCGCGCGCAGCGTGGCATTCGCGACATCCTCGGCGGCGCGATCGGCCGCCGCCTTCGCCTGCGCGACCTGCGCCCGGGCCTCCGTCACCTTCGCGTGCGCGATGGCCAGCTGCGATTGAGCGGCGCGTTTTCGGTTTTCCGCCACGTCCACCAGGCTGTGGGCGTCGTCCAGCGCCGACTGCGGAATGAGGCGCTGGGCATAGAGGTTTTGCGCACGCTCGTAAGCGCGGCGCGCGAACTGTTCGTCCGGCCCTTCGGCTTCGACGATGTTCTTCTGCAACTGCGCCTCGGCGCCTTCGAGCGAGGCGCGCGCGGCCTGCAGGTTGGCCTCGGCACCCCGGAGCGTGGCGGCGAGCTGCTCACGGTCGAGTTCGACCAGGATGTCGCCGGCATTGACCGCGCGGTCGATGTCGGCATTCAGAACCTTGATGATGCCGTTGGCCTTGGATTTGATTTCGATTTTCGTGATGGGTTCGACTTTGCCCGTGGCGACCACCGACTTGACCATCGTGCCGCGCTCGACCGTCTCGAGATGCGACGGATCGACGGCGGACGCCGAGCCCTTGAGCGTGGCAACTCCGGCTGCGCCGCCAAGCACGACCAGGCCCACGGCGGCGCCGATGTACAGGCGCTTCCGGGATTTTCGCGCGGCTGGACTCATAGGCACTGTTACGAGATCTCAGAGCCGGATGTTCAACAAAGGCAGGCGGCCCGCGCCGAATCGGGCGAGAGGCTGGAGTCGAGGGGCCGGCGCGTTTAAGATAGACCGCGATGTGGATTCTTCAGAGTGCCGACGCGACGTTTCGCCTGAAATCCGGCGCCATCAAGACCGTGGGCCGCGCGCCGCGCGCCGACTTCATCCTCGATGTCGCGCTCGTGTCGCGCCTGCACTGCAGGCTCACCGCCGGTGACGAAAAACTGGAGGTGGTGGACCTGAAGAGCACCAACGGCACATTCGTCAACGACAAGCGTGTCGAGAAGGCGAAGCTGGCGACGGGAGATCGGCTGCGCATCGGACGGGTGGAGCTTACTGTGGAAGAAAAGGAGCATGGCTCATGGCATAGGTCAATGGACCATCAATGCAATCAGCCATCAGCCATGACGAGAAACGGATTCGTTCGTCTCTCCTTCCCAATCGTCGTGTCGGGGCCGTGCCCGGAATGCACGATGGCCTCGTCGCCTAGCGGAAACAGCACGTTGCGGATCGAAGCGATCAGCGTGTCGTAGTCGCCTCCCGGCAGGTCGGTTCGGCCGATCGAACCGGCGAACAGCGTATCGCCGACGAAGAGTTCCTTCCCGTTCGTGTTCGCCTTTCCGATCTGCAGGCAGACTCCGCCTGGGCAATGACCGGGTGTGTGATGGACGCGGGCTTCGTAGGTGCCGAACGGAATCGTCTGCGCCGGGGCGTAAAACCGGTCGATCGGCGGCTGGGGCTCGACCGTCAAGCCGAACATCGCGCCCATTTCGACGGCGCGGTCGTACAAGAACAGATCGTCCTTGTGCAGGTGGATCGGAACGTTCAGCGCCCGCTTGGCAGCGGCCACGCCGGTCACGTGATCGACATGCGCGTGCGTCAACAGGATGTGGCGAATCGACAGCCCGCTGCGCTCGGCAAACGCCAGCAGTGACGCCACTTCGTCGCCGGGATCGATGAGGACCGCCTCACGCGTGTCCTCGCAGCCCACGACGAAGCCGTTCTTGAAGAACGGGCCGACAGCCTGGCTCTCAACTATCATTGGTTGACCATGATTCTAGCCGTTCTCGACGATCTCATGTTCAGCTCGAAGATCAAGACCGCCGCCAATCAGCTCGGCGTGGACCTTCGGTTCTCGCGCTCGGTCGACGGCGCGATCGAGACGATGCGCAAGAACCCGACGACGCTGGTGATCTTCGACCTCAACAACGAACGCATCCAGCCGCTCGCGATCGTCGCCGCCATGAAACAGGACCCGGCGCTGGCCGCGATCCCGACCGTCGGGTACGCGTCGCACGTGCAGACCGACGTCATCAACGCCGCCCGGCAGGCCGGCGTCGGCGAAGTGCTGCCGCGATCGGCGTTCGTGCAGCAGCTCGCCGGAATTCTGACGCGGCAGCCCTGACGCGTGTGCCTTCTTCACTGCGCGATGATCGCTGACGCCCGCGGCCTCGGCATGATCGACGTGCTCCGCGCACGCCGGCGAATCGAGCCTTACATCCGGCGAACGCCGCTCGTCTCCTCGGCCTGGTTGTCCGAGCACACGGGCGCGCACGTGTCGCTGAAGCTGGAGACGCAGCAACTCTCCAACGCCTTCAAGTCACGCGGCGCCTTCAACGCGGTCATCGCACGGCTCGAGCGGCCCGGCGGCGCGTCGGCCCGACTGGTTACCGCGTCGGCGGGAAATCACGGCCGCGCGCTCGCCGCAGCCGCGAAGACCTTTCATCTCCCGCTCGTCGTCTTTACTCCGGCGGACGCGCCCAGGTCCAAGCTCGACGCGATCCGGCGCGACGGCGCCGACCTGCGAAGTGACGGCCGCGACTACGACGAAGCGGAGCGAATGGCCAAGGCGTACGCGAAGGAGACCGGGGCCGAGTTCATCTCTCCCTACAACGACGCCGACGTGATCGCCGGCGCCGGCACCGTTGCGTCGGAGCTGTTCGAAGACGATCCCGGTCTCGACACGCTGATCGTCCCGATTGGCGGCGGCGGGCTGATTGGCGGCGTCGCCATCGCCGCCAGGGCCATTCAGCCGAGCTGCCTCGTCATCGGCGTCGAAGTGGAGGCGTCAAACGCGTTTCAGCAGAGCGTGAACGCCGGAAGGCTCGTGGAGATTGTCCCGGGTGCCACGCTCGCCGACGGGCTCGGCGGGAATCCGGATCCCGACACCATCACGTTCGATCTGATCCAGCGCCTTGTCGATCGGATTGTGACCGTGAGCGAGGACGATCTGGTGGCCGCCATCGGCGGACTCGTCGAATCGGAGCATGTGATCGCCGAAGGCGCCGGCGCCGCAGCCACGGCAGCGCTCGTCGGGAAACGCGTTGATGTGCGCGGCCGCAAGGTTGGCGTCATCGTCTCGGGCGGCAACATCGATCGCGCACGGTTGCAATCGATCCTGCGGCTGAGACCGTCAGCCGATGGAGTCGCGCGCGTACCACGCCAGCGCGGCCAGCGCCGCGAGCAGCAGAAGCAGCCACATCCAGCCTCCGGCTGACGAGCGCCGCGGCTTCATCGTCACCGGCGGCGCCGCCGCCTCCTGGGCATCGCTGCGCTGGTCGAGAAGCGCGCCGACCGATCGGAGTTCCGCCGCCACCGTGGCGGCTGACTCATAGCGCTGATTGAGATCGGGCGACAGAGCTCGCCCAACAATGGGATCGAGCTCGACCGGCAGCGATCGGTTCTGCGTCGACGGCGCGGGCGCGGCGGCGGCCGGGGGGAGCCTGCCGGTCATCATTTCGAACATCACGACGCCAAGCGCGAGGATATCGCCGCGCTGATGGAGCGTTTCGTCCTGCTCCCGCTCTGCGCCGCGCGTGGCCCAGGCCGCCAGGCCGAAGTCGAGCACCTTCGCGTTCCCCTTCGGCGTGACCATGATGGTGTCGGACGAGAGGTTGCGGTGAACGACGCCAGCGGCATGCGCGTCGGCGAGCGCGTCGGCGATCTGGACGGCAAGGTCCACGGCGCGCCGCGGGTTCAACGGCGCCCCGCCAATGGTGCGCTTCAGCGTCTTGCCCGGCACGTACTCGTAGACGAGGAACAGCTGATCCTGATCCTCCCCGCTCTCGTACAACAGGGCGATATTCGGATGCGACAGCGCGGCAGCGATGCGCGCGTCCTCGATCAGCCGGGCGCGTTGAACCGGATCGGCCGCAACGTCGGCGACGATCACCTGGACGGCCACCGTGCGGCCATGATGCGTGTCGCGGGCACGGAACACCTCGCCCATGTCGCCGGCGCCGATCCGCTCGAGGATTTTGTAATGGCCGAGAGTCTCGAACATGGAATGGCGACGATTATACTGACGCGTTGAACTCCTACGTCTCGATCCTGAGGAAGAACCGCAACTTCCGCCTGCTGTACATCGGCCAGACCATTTCGCAGCTCGGCGACTGGTTCAACGCCGTCGCGGTCTACGCGCTGCTGCTCGACCTGACCGGGTCGGCGACCGCCGTCGCGTGGATGATGATCGTGCAGTTCCTGCCGGTGGCGGTGTTCGGCCCCCTGGCCGGCGTGATCGTGGACCGCGTCAACCGGCGGCGGCTGATGATCGGCACGGACCTTCTCCGCGGCGGCCTGATCCTGACGCTGCTGATCATCCGTCGTCCGGATCAGGTGTGGATCGCCTACGTCGTGATGGCGGTTGCCGTCGGCGCGCAGGCGTTCTTCGAGCCGGCACGCACGGCCACGATTCCAAACGTCACCCCTGCGGAGGATCTGCTCCAGGCCAACGCGCTGTCGAGCGCGACATGGTCGGCGATGCTCGCACTGGGCGCGTCGATCGGCGGCGTCGTCACCGCAATCGCCGGGCGGAACGTCGCGTTCGTCGCCAACGCGCTGTCCTTCTTTGCGTCGGCCTATTTTCTGGCGCAGACGCGGTACGACGCGACGCCGGCCGCCGCACCAAGACCCAGCGGCATCCTTGCGCTGACAGGCATCACCGATTTGATCGAAGGCGTTCGATACGTGCGCCAGCGCACCCACGTCGCGGCGCTGATGCTGGTGAAGGCCGGTTGGGGGCTGGCCGGCGGCGTCCTGCTCCTTCTCACGATCTTCGGTCAGCGGGTGTTTCCGCTGGCGGGAGGGTCGGCCGCGGGTATCGGTGTGCTCTATGCCGCGCGCGGCGTCGGCGCCGGACTGGGACCCATCGCGCTGCGATGGATCATCGGACAACAGCCGCGGAGACTTCGACAGGCCATCGGTCCGGCCTACTTCATGGTTGGCGTGTTCTACATCGCGCTGTCGTTTGCGCCGACGCTGTGGGTGGCGGCGCTCTGCGTGCTGTGCGCGCACTTCGGCGGATCGATTCTGTGGGTGTTCAGCACGGTGCTCCTGCAGATGGAGGTCCCGGATCGGTTTCGCGGCCGCGTCTTCGCCACGGAGCTCGCGTTCGTCACGCTGATGTCATCGGCCTCGAGCTACTGGACCGGCTACCAGCTGGATCGAGCGGGGTGGTCGCCGCGCACGCTGGCCTTTGCGCTCGGCGCAATGTTCTGCGTGCCTGGCACGCTGTGGCTGCTGATTCAGTCGCGCTGGAAGGAGGCACCCGTCGAAGAGCCTGGCCCGGTCAGCCCCAACACGATCGGCGAGGAGGAAGTGATCGAGAGCCGCATCGGATAGGAAGATTTCTCACTTCTCACTTCTCACTTCTCACTTCTACACTTTCTTGAGGTCCTCCATCGCGCTCTGCACCAGCTGTTTCGCGTCGGCGAGTTGTTCGAGCACGAGTGCAATGTCCATTTTCGGGCTGCCCGGAAATCGATCGCTGCGGCAGTAGACGCCGTGCTGGCCGACCAGCGCGAGCGAATCGGTCAGCAGGTCCATCGCGACGGCAAGGCGCCCGCGGGCCGGCCCCATCATCGTCTCGTGGTGCTCGAGCGCGTCCCGGTGCTTGTCGAAGACCGACATAAGGTGGGCTGAAACCTTCGCGCTACTTCTGCGGTTTGGACGGACGGATTTCGACGCGGCTTGGAATGCTTCGCGCGTTGCTGCGCAGCAGGTCGATCACGACGTCGGCGATGTCTTCGGACGAGCTCTTCCAGTCGGCGCCCTTCGTCTCGTCTCCGCTCGAGAAGCCGGTTGCGACCGATCCGGGCATGACGTAGCTGACGCGAATGTTGTCGTAGCGCACCTCCTGCATCAGCACTTCGCTGAACGCGTTCAACCCGGCCTTCGATGCGCAGTACGCCGCCGCGCCCTTGAACGGGTTTTTGCCCGCGAGGCTGCTGATGTTGATGATGTAGCCGCCGCCCCGGCGGCGCAGATGCGGGAGAGACGCCTGACAGGCGTTGAACACGCCGGTGATGTTGGTCTCGATGACCTCGGCCCACTGGTCTGGCGTCATCGACGCGACCTCGGTGAAGATGCCGACGCCGGCGTTATTGATCAGGATGTCGAGGCCGCCGAAGCGCGCGGCCGTCGCCTCGATCGCGCTTTTGACCTCGTCGTATCGGCGAACGTCCGCCTGGAGCGTTTCGACGGCGCCCGGGCCGGCGGCCTCGATCTTCGGTCGAGCGGCCGAGAGATGCTGCGCGCTGCGGCCCGTGACGGCCACCTGCACACCGTCGGCCACGAGCGCGCGCGCGATCGCGAGCCCGATGCCGCGCGATCCTCCCGTGACCAATGCCACCTTCCCGCGAAGTGATTGCATAGCCATTACAATATCGCACCGGATGCAGGAGGTGGCCATTATCGGCGCGGGCGAGTTGGGCGGCGCAGTCGCGCACGCGCTGGCGCGCTCGAACCTCGTCCGCTCGGTGAGGCTGATCGACGAAACGGGTCGCGTTGCCGCCGGCAAGGCGCTCGACATCGCCGAGGCCGCGCCGATCGAAGGATTCGCCACGCGGTTGTCCGGCGGAACCGACGTCTCGATGGCGGCGGGCGCGCAGATCGTGATCGTCGCGGACCGGATCGCCGGCGGTGAATGGCAGGGCGAGGACGGGCTGCTGCTGCTGAAGCGGCTCGCGCAGACTGCGTCCGGCGCCGTGATTCTGTGCGCCGGAGCCCTTCAGCGCGAGCTCGTGGATCGCGGCGTCCGCGAACTCAAGTTTTCGCGCGCGCGCCTGTTCGGGTCGGCGCCGGAGTCGCTGGCCGCTGCCGCTCGCGCGCTCGTGGCGCTGGCCGTCAACGGATCGCCGCGCGACGTCTCCTTGTCGCTGCTCGGCGTGCCTCCGGCGCACACGGTGATCGCGTGGGGCGACGCAACAGTCGGGGGATTCGCGCTGACCAGGCTCGTGGATGAACCGACCCGCCGACGGTTGTCGGCGCGCGTCGATGCGCTGTGGCCGACCGGGCCTTATGCGTTGGCCGCCGCCGCGACGGCCGTGGTCGAGGGGATGGCGGACCGATCGCGCCGCCTGCGGTCAGTGTTCGTCGCGCCCGATCTCTCCAGCGGCACGCACACTCGCACCGGCGCGATGCCGGTCAGGCTCGGGCCATCCGGGATCGTGGACGTCGTGCTGCCGTCGTTGAGTGCGGTCGAGCAGGTCGCGCTCGACAACGCGATGCAGATCTATAGAACCGAGGTAACGGGCGGATGGGCTGGATCGGCGGTTGATCGGCGATCTCCGTCGGTTCCCATCCCGCCCGTCCTGCCCTTCCAGCTTTGTAAAGCGTGCCGTAGCCGGGCGGTGCAGCGTCAGGCCGCCGGCGAAGTCCGCGAGCTGCTTGCGCAGGATCAGGCGGCCGCGATGGAGCCGCGACTTCAACGTCTGATCCTTCACCCTCAGCACGGCGCTTGCCTCTTCCGTCGACATCCCCTGAATGTCCCGCAGCATCACAGGAGCACGGTAGATCGCCGGCAGCGCCAGAATCGCACGGAACACGCGCCGGCGAAGCTGCGAGCGCAGCACGCGCTCGTCGGCCATGTCGCTCCAATCGGCGACGTCGGCCGCGCGCGAGGAGGTCGTGCCGTCCTCTTCGGTTGCAGCCGCCGCACGACGATCTTCAGCCTGGGCCCTCTGATAGCGTGCGGTGCGCAGCCGCGACATCGCGGCGTTGAAGGTGATCCGGTAGATCCAGGACGACAGCTGCGCATCGCCGCGGAACGCATCGACCTTCCGGTAGACCTTGAACAGCACGTCCTGCGTGATTTCTTCAGCGTCCTCCTTGTTGCGGAGGTAGCGGAAGGCCAGCTGGTAGATCTTGGAGCTGTAGGCGTCGGAAAGGTCGGCCAGGGCGCGATCGTCGCCGGACTTGAGCCTTGCCAGGAGTTCCTGATCAGCCGTCGGAGCGGTTAAGAGAGTATGAGTACGTTCGGTATCCCGCATGGGGTTATCCCTTCGTTTGGGACATTAACCCCGGCGCCCGCGGAATTATTCCACCCCTGAACTAAATTTCCAGGGAGTCAAATCAAACACATTTCCGAACTGTTCGATAATGCGATTTTCTACCTCTTCCGTAGCGAGAGGCCGGCCCAGAAGACGCGCCATCGACGTTACCCCACGGTCCGCGATGCCGCACGGGACGATCAAATTGAAATGGTCGAGGTTGGTGTTCACGTTGAGCGCGAAACCGTGGCTGGTGATCCAGCGCGCGATCCGCACGCCGATCGCGGCGACCTTCTCGTTGCCGACCCAGACGCCGGTCAAGCCCGCGACTCGACCCGCGTCGATCCCGTAGTCGGCGACAGTGCGAATGAGAACGGTCTCGAGATCGCGCACGTAACGGTGCACGTCGCGGCGGTCGGGATTCAGGTCGATGATCGGATAGCCGACGATCTGCCCGGGGCCGTGATAGGTGACGTCGCCGCCGCGGCCCGTCTCGTACACGTCGATGCCGCGCGTCGCGAGCACGTCCGGCGGCGCCAGGATATGAGCGCGGCCGCCGTCGCCGCGAACGCCGAGCGTCAGGACGTGAGGATGCTGGAGCAGCAGCAGCGTGTCGCCGATTCGGCCGGCGCGACGATCTTCGACAAGCGAACGCTGCAGCGCGAGCGCATCAGCGTACGGGACGACGCCCAGCCGGCGCACGTCGAGAGTTCGCGCCGCCCGCCCGTCCCTCGCGTCCTGCCCCTCCAGCCCGTCCCGCCCTTCCAGCCCGTCCTGCCCTCCACCCTCAGATCGCGTTCGGATCCCAGTTCTCGAGCGACTTCTTCACGATCGACATGAACTCGTCGGCGACCGCACCGTCGATGACGCGGTGGTCGTAGCCCAGCGTGAGGTACGCCATCGGCCGGATCGCGATCGCATCGTCGACCACGACCGGCCGTTTCTCGACGTTGCCGATGCCCAGGATCGCCACCTGCGGCTGGCTGATGATCGGCATCCCGAACAGCGCGCCGAACACACCCGGGTTCGTGATGGTGAACGTGCCGCCGGCCACTTCGTCCGGCTTGAGCTGCTTGCCGCGTGCGCGGTTCGCCAGATCGGCGACGGCGCGACTCAAGCCCACCAGGTTCTTCTCGTCGGCATGCTTGATCACCGGCACGATCAGCCCCCAGTCGAGCGCGACCGCGATGCCGACGTTGATGTCCTGGTGATAGACGATGTTGTCGCCGTCCACCGAGGCGTTGACGATCGGCACCGCGCGCAGCGCATCGATCGCCGCCTTGATGATGAACGACATGTAGGTCAGCTTGGCGCCGGCGCGCTCGAACTCCGCTTTCTTCGCATCCCGGATCTTCGCGATGCGACCGAAGTTCACTTCGAACACCGAGTGCACGTGCGCCGAGGTCTTCTTGCTGAGGACCATGTGCTCGGCGATCCGCTTGCGCATCACCGACATCTTCTCGACGTGATCGTTCTCGCCCGGCTTGAAGGTGACGGTCGCGACGGGCGGCGCACCGGACACGGAAGCGGGCTTTGCGGCCTGCGCCTTCGGCTCGTCCGAGCCCCTTCCTGCCTATCCCGCCTATCCTGCCCTTCCTGCCTGGCCCCCGCACCTTTGTCGATGAATCCGAGGATGTCGTCCTTCGTCACGCGGCCGGCGATCCCCGTGCCTTGAATCTGCGCGATGTCGACGTTGTGCTCCTTCGCGATCTTGCGCACCAGCGGCGACGAGCGCTCGCGAATGGCATCTTCGGTCGATCCGTTTGCGGCGGGACGTCCCTCGACCGGCTCCGGGCTCGTGCTGGGGATGCTGCGGCACGCGCGGGTGCTGCAGGGCGGCGGGAGGCGCGCGGCGGGTTCGTCGCGATCGTGATAGTGCGGAGGAGGCGGCGGCGGCGGCGGCGGCGCCGTCGGCCTGAGCCGAGGCCTTCGGCGGCTCCGCGGCCTTCGCGGCCGGCGCCGTCGGCTCCACCGCTTTCGCAGGCGCAGCGACCCCGGAGCCGATCACGGCGACCACGCTGTTGACCGGGACCGTCTCGCCTTCCTTGACGCGGATCTCCGACACCACGCCAGCGGCCGGCGACGGGATTTCCGCATCGACCTTGTCGGTGGAGATTTCGAAGAGCGGCTCGTCGCGATCGACCGTGTCGCCGACCTTCTTGATCCAGCGGACGATAGTGCCTTCCGCAATCGACTCGCCCATCTGGGGCATCACGACGTCAGTAGCCATATCAGTTCCAATGATTGGATTACATCCAACGAGGCCATCTCTGTAAATTGCACTTGCAATCGTCAATTGCCGTCACGAGTGAATCGCCGCGCCGTGCACTGCATGCGCCGCCTCGCCGATAGCCTCCGCGAACGTCGGATGCGCGTGAATCGTGCGAATCAGCTCCTCGACGGTCGATTCCAGCCGCAGCGCGACGGTCGCCTCGGCGACCAGCTCGGTGGATCGCGGCCCGATCATGTGGACCCCGAGCAGCTCGTCGTACTTCTTCTCGGCGACAATCTTCACGAAGCCGTCGGTCTCCTGCGCCATCTTCGCCCGGCCGAGCACGCCGAACGGAAACGTGCCGACGCGCACGTCGTAGCCGCGCGCCTTGGCTTCCGCCTCGGTCAGCCCGACGCTGCCGATCTCCGGATCGCAGTAGGTGCAGCCCGGCACGTGATCGTAGTTGATCGGCCGCGCGTCCTGGCCGGCGATGCGCTCGGCGGTGATGATCCCTTCGGCCGACGACACGTGCGCGAGCTGCGGATGCCCGGGCCCGCCGAACGTGATGACGTCGCCGACCGCCGAGATGCCCGGCACGCTGGTCCGGAACAGCGAGTCGACCTTGACGTAGCCCTTCTCCATCTGCAGGCCGACGCCTTCCGCGTTCAGACCGGTCGTCACCGGCCCGCGCCCGGTTGCGACGAGCAGGTAGTCGGTACGGATCTTCTTCGTCGTGCCGTCGGCGAGCTGGCACGTCGACGTCCACGCCGTCGGCGCCCGCCTTCGCGCCGGTGACCTTCGCGCCGGTGTGGCTGGTGATCCCCTGCTTGCGGAACGACTTCTCCAGCTCCGCCGACACCGCTTCGTCTTCGACCGGGACCAGCCGCGGCAGCAGCTCGACGATCGTCACGTCGCTGCCGAAGCGGTTGAAGATCGACGCGAACTCGACGCCGACCGCGCCGCTGCCCATGATCACCATGCTCTTCGGCACGTCGCGCAGGCCGATGGCTTCGTCGCTCGTGATGATGCGCTTGCGGTCGATCTCGATGCCGGGCACGCCACGCGGCGTCGATCCGGTGGCGACGATGATTTCCTTGCGCGCGCGCAGCGTCTGCTGCTCGCCTTCGAACACGTCGACGCCGCCGTTGCCGGTCAGCCGCGCCGTGCCCTTGATCCAGTCGATCTTGTTCTTCTTGAACAGGAACTCGACGCCCTTGGTCAGGCCGGTGACGACGCGGTCCTTCCGCGTCTGCACCTGACTCATGTCGATCGTGACCGCGGCGCCTCGCCGAGCGAGATGCCCCAGTCCTTCGCGTGCTGCGCGATTTTGAACGCGTGCGCGTGCTCGAGCAGCGCCTTGGTCGGAATGCAGCCCCACAACAGGCAGGTGCCGCCGAGCGCCTTCTGCTTCTCGACCACGGCGGTCTTCAGACCGAGCTGCGCGGCGCGGATGGCGGCGACATAGCCGCCGGTGCCCGCGCCGATGACGATGACGTCATATTCCTGAGGCACGTATGTCTCGCTTATCGCTTCAACGAGGAGAGGGGAATGAAGTTGGTCGCCGGCGGCTCCGCCGGTGCGGCCGCGGCCTGCTGCTTCGGGATCGAGCCGGTTCACACGTGCACGCAATTGCCCGTGCTCGTACCGCAGTTCCCAGTAGGATTCGGTCAGCCGCTCGAGACGTTTGCTCTGACGCCGGGCGACGAGGAGCGCCGCGCCGGCCAGGACGAGGGCCGCGCCGGTCAGCAGCCAATGAAGGGTCAACAACCTTGGTACGTTATCGAACGGCTTGCAACAGTGTCAACCGCCTGACACAATACCCGCGTTTCTCTGGTGGCCCCGGGGCCATGAGCCACAAGCCTAAGACCGTTCTCATCGTCGACGACGACGAGGGGATGCGCGACACGCTCACCGCCATCCTCAAGCGCGAGTACCGCGTGCTGAGGGTGTCGAGCGGCGAGGCGGCGCTCCCGATCCTCAACCGCGAGGACGTCGACCTCATGCTGCTCGACGTCCGCCTGCCCGGCATCAGCGGCTTCGAGGTCCTCCGCATCGTCAAGGAGAACTACAGCCTGGTCGAAGTCCTGATGATCTCGGCGATCAACGAGATCGAGACCGCCGTGCAGGCGATGAAGCACGGCGCCTATCACTACGTCACCAAGGACTTCGACTACGACCAGCTGCGGTCGCTGGTGCGCAACGCGAGCGAGCGGCAGGATCTGAACCGCCAGGTGCTGACGCTGTCCGCGCAGGTCGCCGATCAGACCGAGCGCGAGTTCATCGTCGGACCGAGCAAGATGACGCGCGACATCGTCGATCTGGTCCACAAGGTCGCGAAGCTGTCGGCCACGGTGCTGATCCTCGGCGAGAGCGGCACCGGCAAGGAGCTGCTGGCGCGGCTGATTCACCGCGAGGCCGGCGATCCCGAAGCGCCGTTCATCGCCGTGAACCTCGCCGCGATTCCGCGCGAGCTCGCCGAGAGCGCGCTGTTCGGCCACGAGCGCGGCGCGTTCACCGGCGCGCATCGCCAGCAGCTCGGCAAGTTCGAGCTCGCCTCGAACGGCACGCTGTTCCTCGACGAGATCGGCGATCTGCGCCTCGACCTGCAGGCCAAGCTGCTGCGCGCGATTCAGGAAGGCGAGATCGAGCGCGTCGGCGGGACCAAGCCGATCAAGACCGAGTTCCGCCTGATCGCGGCGACCAACGTCGATCTCGAGAAGGCGGTCAAGGAAGGACGCTTCCGCGAGGACCTCTTCTATCGCATCAACGTCATCCCGATCAAGCTGCCGCCGCTGCGCGAGCGCACCGACGACGTGCCGCAGCTGGCCGAGTTCTTCCTGCGCCGCTACAACACGCGGTTCCGCAAGCGCATCCAGGGCATCACCGAGTCGACGATGGCGGTGCTGAAGAAGTACTGGTGGCCGGGCAACATCCGCGAGCTCGAGAACCTGATCGAGCGGCTGGTCGCGGTCAGCGACAAGGACTACATCTCGGAGGAGGATCTGCCGCTCGAATTCCATTTCGCGCAGCTCGAGCCGCAAGGCACGCCGACCGACAGCCTGTTCGAGGACGCGACGAACACGTTCGAGCGGAACTTCATCCTGCGAGCGCTCGAAAAGTGCGGCTGGAACGTCACAGGCACCGCAGAGTACCTTGGAATTCCATTGAGCACGTTGAAGTACAAGATGGACAAGCTCGACGTGCGACAGATTGCGAAGCGATCTGCGCGGCGCGTAAGCACAGTCAACAACTTGGCCGAATCGGCCAAGTCGTTGTCCCTGCCTCTAATCCCCTGATTTTGCAGCAGTAATTCGTCTCGCGCTGCCGCGTGCTTCGAGATCGGCCGGGCAACCCGTTGCCCTCGCCGGCCAGATGGTCACCTGGACCATACTCGCCGATCTGTCTCGTCGGATTCGCAGAATCTCAGCAAATTCAGCAGATCACCGCGCACGACACTGCATGGTGGCAGACGCGTTGCTATCTACATGCGTCATCGACCGGCGACGGTCCACAACACAATCTGGTCCCGGAGCAATTCCCACAATGCAGCCTTCGATGTTCAACCTTCGTGTGCCGCTCGAGGCGCGCGACGAAGTGTTCCTGATGAACACGCTCACCGACGCGCAGCTCGTCGTGTCGAGCGACGTCGCGGCGCTGCTCGATCGCGCGGCGCGACGGGCGAGCTTCGACGGAGTCGGACGCCGTCGAGCGAGGAGCGCGAGGCGCTCGACCTGCTCCGGGAGAACGGGTTCCTGGTCGAGAGCCGCGCCGCCGATCGCCAGGCGCTCGACCACTACCTCGCCGGCGTCAAGAGCGACACCTCCGAGCTCAACATCACGCTCCTGACGACGCTGCAGTGCAACTTCGCCTGCGACTACTGCTTCCAGGGCGACCACGGCGACTACAACAAGCTCGCCGACAAGATGTCGCTCGAGACGGCGGCACGCGTCGCCGACTGGTTCGAGCGCGAGCTCGATCGCGTCCGCCCGAGCGATTCGTGCTGACGTTCTTCGGCGGCGAGCCGCTGCTGAACCTGCCGGTGATGTACATGCTCGCCGAGCGCGTGTCGGCGCGCCGCGCAGGCGCGCGGCGTCAAGATGTTCGTCAACATCATCACCAACGGCCTGCTGCTCACGCCCGAGGTGGTCGATCGGATGCTGCCGTTCGGGCTGAACGGCGTGAAGATCACGCTCGACGGCGACCGCGACACGCACAACCGGATGCGGCCGCTGCGCGGCGGCCAGGGCACCTTCGATCGCATCGTCGAGAACATCCGCCAGGTGGCCGGCAGCTGCCGGATCGCGATCGGCGGCAACTTCGACGAGACCTCGGTCGACAGCTATCCGGCGCTGCTCGACTTCCTGCGGGCGCAGGACTTCGGCGACAAGCTGGTCAAGGTCAACTTCAAGCCGATCGTCCGCACCGAGCCGGTCGTCGGCCGAAGGGCATCATCCCGCTGATGCCGGTCGGCGCGGCGAGGCAAGCCGCTGAACGGCACCTGCATGACGTCGGCCGGCGCGGGCGCCGGCGCGGCGTGCGACTCGTGCCACACGCTCGACGACAAGATGACGTTCCTGCGCGAGGAGACGCAGCGCCACGGCTTCCCGACCCACGACGGCGTGCCCAAGGGCCCGTGCCACGTGCACATGAAGCACGCGCACACCATCGGGCCCGACGGCTCGCTCTACGCCTGCCCCGGGTTCACCGGCCAGCTGGCGATGTCGACCGGCCACATCGACGACCGCCGCGACGTCGTGGCGCGAATCGGCGCTCGAGAAGTTCGAACGGCTCCACCCGTGGAAGGAATGCGGCGACTGCGCGTTCATCCCGGTCTGTGCCGGGGGGTGCGTGGCGGCATCGCATTCACAGCTTGGCGACATGAACCTGCCGACATGTCACAAGCGGAGCTTCGAATCGGCGCTCATCTCGCTGGCGCATACCGCGGCCAGCGCAGCTGCTTAGGAGATTACAATGAAGATCAAAATCGTGAAGAAGGCCACCAGCCGTCAAGCCCCAGCGGTTACTGCGACGATGTATGGTCGACGAGCCGCCGATGAACAAGAGGTAGATGTAACGAGCCGATGCAGAGGACGCGGCCGGCGCCCATCGATCGCGGCGGTCGGCGGCGCTCGCGCTGCTGTCATCGTGCTCGCCGGCTGCCGGTCGCAGTCGGCCGGACGCCCGCGCCGACGCAGCCGGCGACGCTGACGCGTTGCGCATCGGCGTCGGCCAGATGGCGTCCGCAGATCCGCACGACGGGCTGCGGCAGGTCGCCCAGAATCCTGACCGTCGAAGGCGCTCGCGCAGATCGGCGACGACGGCCGGCCGCAGCCGTGGCTCGCGCAGAGCTGGGACGTCGCGCCCGACGGGCGATCGCTGACAGTCAACCTGCGGCCCGACGTGAAGTTCCACGACGGCTCGCCCGTTGACCGCGGCGATCGTCGCGCAACGCTGCTCGAAGCGTCTTGCCCGCATTCATGGGCCGGCGTTCGACGACGTCGAGAGCGATCACCGCGTCCGAGCGAACGCGCAGATCGATCATCCGCTGCGCCAGCCGTCGCCGTTCCTCCTCGAAGCCTGGAGCGTGCCAGTTCCGAAGCCCGGAGCCGCGCTCGGTCGGCACCGGCCCGTTCGAATCGGCGGACCCGACGTCGCCGACCGAGCTGCGCGCCAACGACGACTACTATCTCGGCCGGCCCGTCGATCGACCGCATCGTCGGTCGACGACCTATCCGAGCGTGCGCGCGCGCGTGGGCCGAGATGCTGCGCGACCAGCTCGACATGCTGTACGAAGTCGGGCGCCGACGCGCTCGACTCGCTCGAGGCGCTCGAGCAACATCTCGGTCTTCACCTACATCCGCCGCTATCAGTACGCTCGTCGTCTTCAACACCCAGACCGACGCGCTTCGAGTCGACGGCGATCCGGCACGCGCTGAACCTGGCGATCGATCGGGACGCGTCGTCCGCGACGCGCTCGAACGGCCACGGCGTCGCCTCCGTCGGGCCCGATCTGGCCGCACCACTGGGCGTTGCGGCCGCGACCTGCGCCGAGTTCGACATTCGATCCCGACAGCCGCGGCCGCACAGGTGCTCGCGCGACCGCCGTCGACGCTGCATTTCACCTGCCTCGTCGCCCGACGCCGATCTACGAGCGGATCGCGCTGGTCTCAAGCGCCAGCTCGCAGCGGTCGGCGTCGACATGGACGATCGAAGAAGTGCCGCCGGATCGGATTCATCGAGGCGATCAGAACGCGGCGACTTCGAGGCGGTGCTGATCGACATCGATCAGCGGGCCGAGCCTGTTCCGGCCGTACCTGCTGTGGCATTCGGAGCGGCTCCAACTCCGGCGTTCGCGAGCGCGTCGGTCGACGCCGCGCTCGACCGGGTCCGCCACGCGGCGTCCGACGACGAGTACCGACGCGCGGTGTCGCGGCGTTCCAGCAGGCGATCGATCGACGACCCGCCGGCGATCTTCCTGGCGTGGACGGAGCGCGCGCGCGCGGTCAGCAAGCGGTTCGTCGTGCCGACGCCGAAGCCGGGCCGCGACATCCTGCAGCACGCTGCGCCTCTGGAAGCCGGCCGGCGCCGCCGACAGCAGGCGAGCCGAAACTGACGATGAAGATCCGGCACATCGCCACGCGCTTCGCGCTGCTGCTCGGCGTCGCCGCCGTGGTGCCGCTGCTCGCCTACGGCGTCGTCTCGATCCTCTCGCTGCAGCGCGGCACCCGCGAATCGGTCGTCAACGGCAACCAGAACGTCGCCGTCCGCGCCGCCGAGGAAATCCGCCGCTACGTCGTCACCAACGCCGAGCTGCTGAAGGCGCTCGCCGCCGACCTGCAGGACACCGGCCTCGACCAGCGCCAGCAGGATCAGATCCTCAAGAACTACGTCCTGCAGTTCCGCGAGTTCCGCGAGATCACGCTGTTCGACGAGCAGGGCGCGATGATCGCCTCGAGCCGCGTCGGCAAGCCGCGCGTCGCGATCCCGAAGGACGCGCAGCTGACGATCGACGGCGTCGCGATGTCGCCGATCCGCGTCGACGAGGATCTGCTGCCGACGTCGGTGTTCGCCATCCGCCTGACGCACCTGAACCAGCCGGCCGGCTGGCTCGTCGGCGAGTTCAGCCTCGAAGAAATGTGGCGGATGGTCGATCAGATCCGCATCGGCGATCACGGCTTCGCGCTGGTCGTCGCCCCGGGCGGCGAGCTGATCGCGCACGGCGACCCCGACAAGAAGGCGCTGGTCGCGCAGACGCGCAACATGAGCGGCCACCAGCTGTTCGCCGCCGCGCGAGCGCGCGCCGACGCGGCGCCGGTCTCGCAGGAATACACCGACGAGGACGGCCGCAGCCAGCTCGGCGTCGCCGCGCGCATCGCGCAGCTCGGCTGGACGGTCATCGTCGAGCAGCCGACGCGCGAGGCCTACGCCAACGCCACCGCGCTGCAGCGCCAGCTGGTCGTCGCGATCTCGGTCGCGCTGCTCGTGATGATCACCGTCGGCTATCTGCTTCGGCCGCAGCTTCATCAACCCGATCCTCACGCTGAAGCGCGGCACGCACGACATCGCCGCCGGCCAGCTCGACGCGCGCGTCGCGATCCGCCGCGACGACGAGTTCGGCGACCTCGGCGACGCGTTCAACACGATGGCCGATCGCCTGGTCAAGCTGCAGGAAGAAGTGAAGCGGCAGGAGCGGCAGGCGATGTTCGGCCGCGTCGCCGCCGGCCTGGTCCACGACCTCTCGCATCCGATCCAGAACATCGGCAACAGCACGCGGCTGCTGCTGCGCGACGACCTCGACGCCGAATCGCGCGAGCAGTTCCGCCGCACCATCGAGCGCGAGCTGCAGACGCTCAAGCGCTTCATGGACGACCTGCGCCACGTCGTCAAGCCGAAGCCGATCGAGCGCTTCGCGATGGACGTCAACGGATCGGTCGCCGAGATCGTCGAGTCGATGCGCGCCGAAGGCGAGCGCAACGGCGTCACCGTCGAGGCGCACTACGGCGCCGGGACCGCTGGTCATCGAAGGCGATCGCTTCGCGCTCGGCCGCGTCTACCGCAACCTCATCACCAACGCGATCCAGGCGACCGAGCCCGGCGGCCGCGTCACCATCGCGACCGGCCGCGCCGGCGATCAGGTCGAGATCAGCGTCACCGACACCGGCTCGGGCATTCCCGCCGATCGGCTCTCGGCGATCTTCGACGACTTCGTCACGACCAAGCGCCGCGGCCTCGGCCTCGGCCTGGCGATCTCCAAGCGCATCGTCGAACAGCTCGACGGCACGATCGACGTCCAGAGCGAAGTCGGGCGCGGCACGGCGTTCACGCTGCGCTTCCCGGCGCGCGACGATCGGTCGGCGCAGGCGGCTGCAAGCTAGCACGATTGAGGAGGGTGGACAGATGTTCCGGACACTGGTGAAGACCGACGCGCTGGCCGTGGAAGACCGCACGGTGCCGGTGCGGTATTTCGAGCTGCGGACGCTGCGCGGCGCGCGGCGCTACAGCGCGGAGATTCTGCTGGGACCGGGCGACCGCATCATCCTGGACGACGATTCGGTGACGAACCTGGAAGCGCGGACGACGTGCCTGGTGCCGGCGACGCTCTACAGCCGGCTGCTGGCGCGCACGACCGCGGCCGCCTGAGAACATCTAAGGAGTTGAGGATCTGAGGAGCTGAGGATCGTCGCATCCGCAGTCCGCAATCCTCAGATCCTCAGATCGCAGGGTCAGTGGTGTGGGGGAACCACCGCCCTACTTCCGCGGCAGTACCGTATCTTTCAGCTGCTTGGCGATCCGCGCCTTGACGACGGTCTTGGCGGGAATCTTGATCGCTTCGCCCGTCGCCGGGTTCCGTCCCATCCGCGCCTTCCGCTTCTGCACGACGAGCTTCACCATGCCGGGCAGCACGAACTCGCCCGAGCGCTTCAGCTCCTTTTCCGCCAGCGCCGTCAGCTCGTCGAAGAACTCGCGAGCCTGCGTGCGCTTCACTTCGAACCGCTCCGCGAAGTGCGAAAAGAGTTCGGATTTGCCCATCCGGCGGGCGTCGTGGTCATCGTGTTCCCCCTCACTTGATCGCGCTGTGATGTTCAACCGCCGATCGCCGCGCGCGCAGCACCAATCGCGGTTTTCCTTCGAAAAACGTCATATCCTAGCCCGCGCCTCTCGCCAGTGTCAATTGAACGCGGACGCCGCGAAACCGCGATTTTCCGCACAGAATGCTAGAATTTTGAGCCATGTCAAGCTCGACGCTCGAGACCTTCCCCAACCCGCGCCCCGAGCGGGACTACGAGATCGAGATTCAGTGTCCGGAGTTCACGTCGGTCTGTCCGATGACCGGCCTGCCCGATTTCGGCGAGATCCGGATCACCTACGTGCCCGACGCGCGCTGCGTCGAGCTGAAGTCGCTCAAGTACTACATGGTCGAGTTCCGCAACAAGGGCATCTTCTACGAGCACGTCACCAACCAGATCCTCGACGACCTCGTCGCCGCTGCTCGCAGCCGCGCCGCATGACCGTCGTCGGCGACTTCTCGGTCCGCGGCGGCATCAAGACGGTCGTCACGGCGGAGTACACAGCGACCAGGGCTGAGGGCCAGGCTGCGCTAGCGGCATCGATGGCCGATGGCTGACGACCGCGTGCGCATCCCGATCGAGCGCGAGCTCGATCTCCACGCCTTCGCGCCGCGCGACATCGCCTCGGTCGTTGCACGAATACATCGACGCGGCGGCCGCCGCCGGCCTGCGCGAGGTGCGCCTCGTCCACGGCCGCGGCCGCGGCGTCCAGCGCGGCATCGTCCAGGCGGCGCTCGAACGCCACGCCAGGGTCGTCGAATTCTGGGACGATCACGATCGCACCTCGGCGCGACGGTCGCCCGCCTGGCGAACCGTAAGCGTCGCCGGCAGGCTCGTCAGCTCCGGCGAGATCGCGAATCAGGCTGACACGCTTCGGTACGCACTTGCGCACCTCGCCGTGGCGAATCCAGACCCGACACGATGGCGCGACCCGTCTGCGACGATGGGGCTCTACGACCCCGAACAGGCTGGCTTCGAAGCATCGCCGCCGTTTGCCCGACAGGACGACGGCATCGCGCAGGCGTCCACTGCCCGCTAGCGCGCCGTAATTCTTGATTCCAGGCGGCGCGCCCAGCGCGCGTCGCACAATCTGCGCGCGAGCGGCCGATGCGCGATGCAGATTTCGCCATCTCCTCGCAGACACGCGTCGCCGTCCGGCCGGGCGATCTCGTCCTGGTGCGCCGCGCGCGCTGGCGCATCGTGCAGGTCCGCGCGTACGACGGCTGCCAGGTCGTCACGCTGCGCGGCCTTGCGCCGCCGCACGCGGGTCTCGAGCGCCGCGTCCTTGCTCCCGTTCGACACGCATCGAGCCGATCGCACGTGCGCCGCGGCCGCGGCTTCGTCCGCGCGGTCAGCGTGGCGGCGCGCCTGCCGCGCGCTGATCGCGGCCGACGGACCGCCCGGGTCGCCTGCGCGCCGCGCGGGCGGCGCGCATCGATCTGCTCCCGCACCAGCTCGAGCCGGCGCTCGCCGTCCTTCGCGGGCTCGGCACGCGGCTGCTGCTCGCCGACGAGGTCGGCCTCGGCAAGACGATTCAGGCCGGGCTCGTCGTCGTCCGAGCTGCTCGCGCGCGGCGCGATCGAGCGCGTGCTCGTGCTCACGCCGCCCGGCCTGCGCGAGCAATGGCTCGCAGGAGCTCGCGGATCGCTTCGCGATCGACGCCGCGCGGCGTCGACGGCCACGCGCTGCGGCAACTCGCCGCGACGCTGCCGGTCGGCGTCAACCCGTGGCGGACGCTGACCGACGGCCGTCGCGTCGATCGACTACGTCAAGCGGCCGGAGGTCTTGCCGGCGGTCGGCGTCGTGCCGCTGGGATCTCGTCATCGTCGACGAAGCGCACGCCTGCGCCGGCGACTCCGACCGGCGCGCCGCGGTGCACGCGCTCGCGTCGCGCGCCGCCTACGTGCTGCTGCTGAGCGCGACGCCGCACAGCGGCGATCGCGAGGCGTTCGCCGCGCTGTGCGCGCATTGGCGCGGCGATGCCGCCGCGTCCGCCGCTGCTGGTGTTCCGCCGGACGCGCGCCGACGCCGGCATCGGCACCGCCCGCCGCGTCCACATCGTCCGCGTCCGGCCGAGCGCGGACGAGGCGCGCATGCACGCGCTGCTGGCGCGCTACACGCGATGCGGTGCGGGCACGAGGCGCAGCGCGGCGCGACGCCTGGCTCGCGCTGTCGGTGCTGCACAAGCGCGCGCTGTCGAGCGCGTGGTCGCTGGCGCAATCGGTCGAGCGCCGGCTGGCGGCGCTGTCCGCCGAGCGAAGCCGCTCGCCGACGCAGCTGGCGCTGCCGCTCGGCGATCCGCAGGGCGAGCTGATCGCGGCCGACGAGGCGCCGGCGTGGCCGGCGGATCTCCGGCCTGTCGGATCCGGCGCGCGAACGGCGGCTGCTGACGGCGCTGCACCGAGTCGCGCGCGTGCCGCGGCGACTCGGCGAAACGAAGATCGGCCGCGCTCGCCACGCTGCTCCGGCGCGCGCGCCAGCCGGCGGTGGTGTTCACCGAGTACCGCGACACGCTGCTGCACGTGCACCAGCAGCTCGGCGCGTCCCGCCCTCGTGCTGCACGGCGGCCTGACGCGCGACGAGCGGTCGGCGGTTCTCGCGGCGTTCGCGCGCGATCCGGGCGGGCTGCTGCTGGCCACCGACGCCGCGGCGGAAGGGCTCAACCTCATCACCACTGCCGGCTCGTCGTCAACCTCGAGCTGCCGTGGAACCCGATGCGGCTCGAGCAGCGCATCGGCCGCGTCGATCGCATCGGCCAGCGCCGCACCGTCCACGCGTTCCATCTGATCGCCGACGGCACCGGCGAAACGCGGCTGCTGGCGCGGCTGCGCGCGCGCGTCGCGGCCGCGCGCAGGCCGACATCGGCGCGCCCGATCCGCTCGGGACGACGAGCGGGCACTCGCGCGACTGGTGATGGGAGGAGGAAGACGAAATGACGATGACGACGGTGGATCTGCGGGCAGAAGCGGCTGCCGAGGCCAGGCGCCTGCGCGACGCGCGCGGCGCTGCTGCGCGACGGCGACGAAGCGCGCTCGTCCGGCTCGAGGGCGACGCGGCATGGATCGCGATGCCGCGGCGCGCGCGCCTGAAGCGAGAGGCTCGGCGGCGGATGTGCCTGGTCTGGCGCGTCGCGTTCGAAGACGCGTCGGGCCGCCTCGTCGAGTCGAGGCTCGTGCCGGTGCTCGTCGATTTGAAGGATCCTCCGGCCGCGGCTCGCCGGTGTGGACCATCCTTCCTTCTTCGGGCCGCCGATCTCATCCGCGCGCGCGTCGAGAAGGCGTGCGAGGCCTGGCGGATTAAAGCCGGCGATTGCAGCGCCCGTTCTTCCGTCCGCGCGCGGCGCGAGCGCGCCATCACCCGCCCCGCGACCGTGTCCGGCGCAGCTCACAACCCGGCCTGTTCGATCGGCGCGCCGATCGCGCGCAAGAGGCACGTGCGTCGGCCGCCGCAGAAGCCAACGAAACGTGCCGCGCGCCTCCGGACAATTCTCGACACCGCACAAATCGCGCCGATGCCGGCGCGCCTGCTGCTGGTGCTCCTGCCGTAGCGATGCTGCCGGG
>CAWCDQ010000003.1:0-193123 GCA_963794305.1 uncultured Acidobacteriota bacterium
AGAAAGTGCTCGGCGCGCGCGACGACCGCGCCGTCCGCCTCGGTGTCGGCTTGAACGCGCTCGGGCTGTTTCTGTACGCGGATATACCCGTTCTGCTCGGCATCGCCTGCCGCGGCATGTTCGCGCCGCTCGCGGACAGCCAGCAGGCGCTGCCGATCGTGTTGATGAAGGCGCTGCCGCCGCTCGTAGGCGCCATCGGGCTGGCTGCGGTGTTCTCGGCGGAGATCAGCGCCGCTGACGCCGTGCTCCTGATGTTAACGACGTCGTTGTCGCGGGATCTCTACAAGCGGGTCCTCTCGCCCGCCGCGAGCGACACCAGCGTTCTCCAGGTCGCCCGCTGGGCGACGCTGGTCAGCGCGGTGATGGGGGTCGCGCTCGCGATCACTTCAGAAAGCATCGTCCTGCTACTGACAATCTTCTACAGTCTGCTCACGGCCAGCCTGTTCGTGCCGATCCTCGCGGGCCTCTACGTGCCGCGAGCGCGCACGCCAAAGCCATGGCCGCAATCATCTGCGGCGTGGCCGCCATGGTCGGCATGCACCTGACGACAGCGGGTCGTGGCGTCGGCCTGCTGACGCCGGCGCTCGCGGGTATCGTCGCTGCGTCGATCGCGTGTCTCGCTGTCGCCGGATTCTCGATGGTCCTTGTCGCACGCCGCGCCGCTCTTCCGGTAGACGCTCGGCGTTAGCCCAGTCACAATTTCACACACTCCCGTGTGTAGTGGCTCGCTCGCGGTGCAGTCGCCACGGGCGGGTATCATGTGTGAGTGGCAACGAAGCTTGCGCTCGACGACCGGCTGCTCGAGGAAGCGCTCAAGATCGGCGGCCGGGCGACGAAGAAGGAAACTGTCACTGAGGCGCTGCAGGAGTACATCAATCGCCGCAAGCAGTCCGCGGTTCTCGAGCTCTTCGGCGCCGTGGACTACGACCCGAAATACTCCTACAAGAAGCAGCGGCGCCGGCGATGAAGGTTCTCGTTCCCATCGCGGTGCACCGGACCGGTGGTTGACGCGAATCGTCGTGTATTCTTCGACACCGGAGCAGCTCCGTGAACATGTTCAGCCTCAGTGGAAAAGTCATCGCCGTCGTCGGCGCCGGCAGCGGGATCGGCGAGGCGATCGCGATTGGCGCCGCCGATCAAGGCGCGTCCTACGTCGCCTGCCTGGACCTGAACGAAGCGGGAGCGGCCGCGACCGCCGCGCGGATCACCGCGACAGGCGCCAAGGCCGGCGCGTCGGTGATGGACATTGCCGATGCCGAAGGCACGCGCGCCGGCCTCGAGCAGCTGGCAGCCGACCACGGTTCGCTCGACGGCCTCGTCTGCACGCCGTCGATCAACGTCCGCAAACCGATCCTCGCCTACAGCGGTGACGAGTTCGACAAGGTCGTGCTCGTAAACCTGCGCGGAAACTTCAACGTGCTGCAGGCGGCGGGGCGTCTCATGACGATGCAGAAGCGGGGAAGCATCGTGCTGTACTCGTCGATTCGATCGCTCGTCACGGAGCCGGGGCAGTCGGTGTACTCGATGACGAAGGCCGGCATCCTGCAACTCGCAAAGACGGCGGCGACCGAGTGGGCGACGATGGGTGTCCGTGTGAACGCGGTCGGGCCCGGCGTTGTCGAAACGCCGCTGACGGCGCCGATCAAAAACAACCAGGAGTGGTACAACGCGTATGCCAGAAAGAGCCCGATGCAGCGATGGGCGCAACCGGGCGAGATGGTCGGGCCCACGCTGTTCCTGCTGTCGGACGCCGCGAGCTACGTGACCGGCACGATCATCTACGCCGACGGCGGATGGCTCGCCGCC
This sequence comes from uncultured Acidobacteriota bacterium, assembly GCA_963794305.1. Lineage (GTDB taxonomy): Bacteria > Acidobacteriota > Vicinamibacteria > Vicinamibacterales > CAVVIG01 > CAVQFC01. The sequence continues at coordinate 1,807 of CAWCDQ010000003.1, forward strand.
GATGGCCGCTTCACTCCGCCCGGGATGTAGTCGAGGCGCAACCCAAGGTTCTCCTGAGCGATGAGCCGACGATGGAGCTCATCGTCCGCGCCAAGACGGGCGATTGAAGAAAGTGCTCGACGCGCAGCCAGCCTGGGCGCCGAGCGATTGAACGCCAGGCGTGCTACGGGCTGACTTCAACCGATTCCTGAAAGAGCCGGGGAGCGGGCATCGGGCTGGCGGAGCAGGCCGACGAGGATTCGAATCGAATCGCCTGCTCAACCGAGTCGAAGATCTGCAGGACGGTGGTCAACTGTGTGACCGTGAGCAGCTGCAGCACCCGCTTGGGGACGCACGCGAGACTGAGCGCCATCAGGTTCTTCGTGCAGGTCCGGTAGGCGGTGATCAGCGAACCAAGTCCGCCGGCGTCGACGAGCGACACGGCTTCCAGGTCCACCACGACTCTGCGCCAACCGTCGCAGGCGGCGCGATGGACCGCGCGTTCCAGCATCTCGCCGCACCCCTCCGTCAGTTGTCCGCGCAGGTGCCACACGACCCCGCCCTCGATGCTCTGCTCCTGGATGTGCATGACCGCTCCTCCCTTGACCTTCATGCTTGATAACGGCGCGCCTGCCTGAAACCGAACACTCGCCGGCATGCGCGATTCATTGAGACCGTTGGAGCGTTGCGGCGTTGAGTCCCGGAGAGCCATAAGGCCGGCGCCCACTCGAGCTCTCCAACCGCCTTCGAGCGCTATGGCTCTGTGAAAGTCCGGCCAACCACATCTCCGAACTGTCGCTCGGTGATTCTCATGACGCTGTCTCCTCGATGAATCGTTGACGACCGGCACTTCAGAAAACGACTGCAACGCGTCAAGCGAACAAGGGAGTCCGAGGGCCGGTCAGTGTTCGAGCCAGCATCTGCCGTCGTTATCCTGATTGCGGCCAGTCCTGCCGCCCCAGGAGGCGCGATGAGGCTCGATCACGAAGAACCTGTCAGGCTCGACGACGGCGGCGACGCCAGAGGATCATCGACACGGCGCTGTTCGCGGTCGTACGTGGAGCCAGGGGCCTCCCGTTGGACCGCACGGCGATCGAGTCTGTTCGAGATCAGTTCTTCCACAAGATTCGCCGAGCCCTTGAGGAGTCGAACTGGCGGGCGGCGTGGCAACACGAGCGGGTGTATATGCGCGCCTATGCCGAGAAGATGGGCCGTCACGCAGCGATGCTTGCGGCGCAGGACCGGCGCCGGGTTGTCACCAGACAGGATATCGATGGCGCGGCGCTGAAGATGCGGGGCTATATGCCGATCGCCGGGCGCTGGTGTCCTCTCTAAAAGGCCTCGCAGGTCTTCTAGCGAGCCTGTTCACTTTTCCATTCGCGGTCGTTGACCTCTGCAAAGGAGATGTCAATGACCAAACACTTCCAGAACCATCATCGTCGGCTCGCGTTGACCCGGGTGTGCATCGTTGCCGCAGTGTGTTCATGCGCCGCGAGCGTCAGGGCACAAGACCCCGCCACGACAAGCCGAAGCCAGGAGCCGGCCAGAGTCTCAGACGAACAGAGCACCGACACCGGCGCGACTGGACCTGGTCGTCTGCGCCGCGTTTTCAAATGGGGTGAGGCTCAGTTCGACGGACGAACGGAACTTCGCGAGGGCTGGTATCCCGAGATGAGCGGCATGATTCCCGGCTCGGGACTGTCGATAGGCCCGGGATATCGGCAGCATCTCTTCGGCGATCACCTGATCGTCGACGCGTCCGCCGCGGTGTCGTCGAATGGGTCTCGGATGATGCAGTCGCAGCTGATATGGCCGAAGCTTGCCGACGATCGCCTGCTGATCGGCAGCCAGGTGACATACCAGGACTTCACACAGGTCAACTTCTTCGGCGTCGGCAACGCGACGCAAAAGGGCGATCAAACCGACTATCGCCTGAGAGACGTGGACGCCATCGGCTTTGCGACCGTCAGGGCCACACCGTGGCTGTCACTGACCGGTCGTTTCGGCGCGCTCAGAGGGCGTCACTGTCGAACCCGGGACCAGCACGCTGTATCCATCGACCGACCAGCGCTTCAACGGGAGGTTCCGCACCGGGGCTGACGGCAGGAGCCGAACTATCTCCACGCCGACGTCGCCTTGGACGTCGATACACGCGACCTGCCCGGCTACCCTTCGACCGGTGGACGCTATCGGCTGTCGATGGCGATGTTTCACGATCGGATCTGACAGTGCCATAGCTTCAAACGCGCCGAAGTGGAGGCCGCACAGTACATCCCGTTCGGCCGCACGACCCTCGCGCTGCGCGGACGCCTCGATCTGTCGCAGGCCGGCGCTGGACAGACGGTTCCCTTCTACATGCTGCCCTCGCTCGGTGGATCGAACAGCCTCCGCGGCTATCTCGACTACCGCTTCCGGGATCAGGACGCGATGCTGATGGACGCCGAGTATCGGTGGCCTCTCCACCGGAACCTCGACGCCGCCGTGTTCTATGACGCGGGAGCAGTCGCGCCCGCGGCGAGCGCACTGACCAGCCACCTGGAGTTCGGACTACGGCGCCGGCGTTCGCGTGCACACCACCAGGCATCTGATGGTTCGACTGGATGTCGCGCGAGGCAACGAAGGAAGCCGCGCCGATGTGTCGTTCTCGATGCCTCTGAGGTTGCGCAGCAATCGGCACGGTTGCGCCCTTCGTGCCATAGGAGCTGTCATGTTCAGCATCGCGACGCTATCTCATCACACCGGCCATCTTCGCTATTTACATCCCGATGTGCGCGCCTCACGTCAGGGTCACGGCCCAGCCGCCGGACGCGCACATGAATCAGCTGTGGGAGAAGCCCACGGACGTCGCCAAACGGGATCTGTCCTACGGGCCGTGGGGTCCGGAGCGTGCTCCGGACCCGCTCGCGACGTTTACATTCGTGGCGAAGAAACGCCACGGCACCAACCCTGGCGTCACGGTGATCGATCCGCAGGGGCGCGAGTGGCGCGTCAAACAGGCGCCGAAGAATCATGAGGGCGCGGAAGGGCCGGTGGAAGTCGTGCTGTCACGCGTCCTGTCGGCCGTTGGGCTATCACCAGCCACCGGTGTACTCGTTCCATTCGTTCACCATGACCGACGAGAACGGCACGCACGAAGAGCCTGGTGGCCGATTCCGCCTTCACATGAAGTCGCTGACCAAACACGGGCACTGGTCCTGGCAACAGAACCCGTACATGGGCTGCCAAACCGTACCGGGACTGCTGGTGATTCTCACGATGTTCGACAGCTCGGATCTCAAGAACGTGAACAACGCGCTGTACGAGATTCGCGCAGCGCATGATGAGCCGCGCACCTGGTAAGTCGTCCGCGATCTGGGAACAGCGCTGGGAGAAACCGGCCGCCTGTCGCCGAAGCGCGGCAATCCTGATCGCTCTTCGAGCGAACACCCTTCATCCTCGGCGTCACCAATGGGTTCGTCGACTTCAACTACCACGGGTGGCACCAGGAACTGTTTGCGGCATCGGATTACGCCCGGACGAGGTGCACTGGGCGAGCGACCAGCTCGGCGGCGCTGAGTTCACCAGCAATGGCGCGACGCGTTCCGAGCAGGCGGATACGAGCCGACTGTTGCTGAGCGGTTCATTCGACGGATTCTCCAAAAGGTGGCCGACGGAGAACGCGTCGGGTTATCGCCGATGCGTCAGTCTTCGCCGGGTGCCACTGAGTCGTCGGCGGGCCTCCGCTGAGAGAGGGCACCGAGATGTCCTTTTTCTCGTGGAGGCCAAGCTCGGTGCACTGCTGACGGTCGGTGGATCGGTCATCGCCATGGCGGCGGCCGTGGTTCTCGGGGTGGGGCGCTTTGCGCGGTGACGTGTACCTCCTGATGCGATGAACGCCGGTCACGATCGACAGCACCATCGAGACAACCAATCGGTGAACACGGCCGGCCTTGGAACTGCCCGAAACGGAAGGAACCGCAGAGAACGCCAGAATCGCTGAGGAAGTCTTCTCGGCGGTCTTCGCGAGCTCCGCGGTTTCTTCTTGTCCGTAAAACGGTTTCGACCTCAGAACGTGTACTTGATCCCCAGCTGCACGATCCGGCCGTCGTCGGCCGTCGTGATCACGCCGAAGGTCGGCGACCCGATCTGGTTGCCGGGCTGACCGAACCGTTCCTGGTTGAACAGGTTGAAGAACTCGACGCGGAGCTGCAGCTGCTGCGCGCCGGCGATCGCGAAGTTCTTGAAGAACGAGAGGTCGGTGCGTGCGAAGCCCGGTCCGCGAATCACGTCGCGCGCTTCGTTGCCGACCTGACCGGCGTTGGCCGCCAGCGTCAGCCGCTGGAAGCAGCTGGTGTTGAACTACTGCGCGACCGTGTGCGGCGCGTCGTCGTTCGGATCGCACGTCATGTTGGGACGGTTGGTCAGCGACGTCAGCGACACGTTGTTCGGCTCGATCGCGGTCAGCGGAAATCCGGTCTGCCCCTGAATGATGCCGTTGACCTGCCAGCCGCCCAGCGTCAGGCGGACGGCGGCGTTGCGGTCCTCCAGGCGCGGCAGCTCGTAGCCGAAGCTGAGGACGAAACGATGGCGCGCGTCGAACAGCGCGTCGCCTTTCTCGCGCGCGAGCGCCGCGTCGATCGACGCCTGGTTGCCGATCGTGACCGGCAGCATCGGCCGCGACTCGCCGCCGATGTTGAGCCCGGACACATCGTCCACCGCGTGGCCGAGCGTGTAGGACGCGAGCATGTTGACGCCGCGCCACGGGCGCATGCGCGCGCTCGCCTGCAGCGCGTTGTACCAGGAATCGGCGGCCGAGAACGTCGGCCGCACGAGACTGAACGCGGGGAACACGCGCGGACCGACCGCCGGCGCCGGCGACAGAATCGGAATCGTCGGGTTCACCTCCATGAAAATCGGCAGGTTGTAGCCGCGCGATCCGACGTAGCCGGCCTCGAGGCCCCAGTAGCTGCCGACCTGCCGCTGCAGCGGTGACGTTGTAGTGCTGCACCATCGGCGTCTTGAAGTCGGGGCCCCAGCCGATGAAGATCAGCCCGGCCGGGAATCCGACGCGGCGACGCGCCGCCGAGCGGCGACGCGAACGAGATCGGCGCCGGGAAGTCCACCTGGGTCAGCGGCTGGAACGGCGGCGCGAGCGTGCCGTTCTGGAAGAAGTCGCCCTGACCCGGCAGCGTGTCGTAGAACATGCCCCATGCGGCGCGGACGCTCGTGCGGCCGTCGCCGCTCGCGTCCCAGATGGCGGCGACGCGCGGCGCGAAGTTGTTCTTGTCGGTGTAGTACGTGCCGTCGCGGAACGCCGGCGTCGCCCGGATACACGAGGCCCGTCGGCGCGTTCGGGAACACGGTCGACTGCTGGCCCGGGTGAAACGCGTTGAGGTGATTCTGGCTTTCCGCGAACGGCTGGTTCACCTCGTACCGCAGGCCGTAGTTCAGCGTCAGCCGCGATCCGACGCGGAACTCGTCCTGGCCGTAGATCGCGTAGGTCCACGACGAGCCGTCCAGATTCGGATCGCCGCTGCCCTGCCGGAATTGAATCGGCACGCCGAGCAGGAAGTCTGCCGCGGCGTTGCCGCGTGTACTGCGCCCGTGAACGTGTAGTCGCCGTTCGGGCGGTTGATGAACGACACGAAGATCTGATCGCGCCGGATCTCGCCGCCGAACTTGTACGAGTGCCGGCCGGTCACCCACGTGAAATCGTCGCTCACGCTGAGGACGTTGTTGGTCCGGGTCGCGAACGGCTGCTGCGCGTCGCCCGTGGTGAAGAAGCCGTTGACCGTGATGAACGGCAGCCCCGCCGCGGTGGTGTTGCGTGCCGGCGTACTGGAAGCCGAGCGACTTGAGGTCGAGGCCGCTCGTCACGTTCGGCTTCGCGCTGATGCTTGTTCAGGTTCGCGCGCGCCACGTTGATCATGCTGGACCGCACGATCCAGGTGTCCGATCCCATGATGTCCTGCAGCGTGGCGATCCGCGGTGTTGCCCGCCGGCGAAAAGTTCGAACCGCCGAGCGGGTTCACGTTGTTCGTGTGGGCGAACATGTAGCGCGCCAGCAGCGTGTGCGCGTCGTTCAGCCGGTAGTCGCCGCGGAGCCCGAACTGCTCGCGCGTGTCGAGCACGTCGGGCGATCGCACGGACGCGGTTGCCGGCGGTGTTGGGCAGCGGGATGTACTGATTCAGGATCGCCGTCGAGATCGGGCTGATGCGGTTCGGCGGGAATGACGTTGCCGGGAAACGGCTGCCCGGTCAGCGGATCTCTGATCGCCGCGCCGCCGGAGAAGTCGCCGCCGCGCTGCGCCGGCGCTCAGCACCACGCGGTTGTCGGTCGTCCCCTGCCGGTTGTTGAACCCCTCGTAGTAGCCGAAGAAGAACGCGCGGTTCTTTTCGAGCGGTCCGCCGAAGGCGCCGCCGTACTGGTTCTGCTTCAGCGCCGGCTTGGTCGTCGCGAAGAAATTCGTCGCCTGCCGCGAATCGTCGCGGTTGAACTCCCACGCACCGCCGCGCCAGTCGTTGCTCCCGGACTTGGTGACGACGTTCACCACCGAGCCGGCGTTGCGGCCGTATTCCGCGTCGTAGGAGTGCGTGAGGATCTTGAATTCCTCGATCGCGTCCGGCGGCGGCCGCAGCACGAACCCGGTGTTGAACGAATCGTTGTTCGGCGATCCGTCGAGCAGGAAGTTGTTCGACTGGTTCCGCATGCCGTTGACGTTGAAGCCGCCGGTCACGTTGCCGAACCCGCCGGGCGTGGCGTTGCCGTCCGGCGCCGCCCAGGCCGCCGGCGGCGCGACGACGCCGGGAATCAGCGTGCCGAGCTGCGTGAAATTGCGGCCGTTCAAGCGGCAGATCCACGACCTTCTTCTGATCGATGACGACGCCGAGCGTGGCGTTTTTCGTCTCGACCAGCGGCGGCGGCCGCCGCGACGGTCACCTGCTCGGTGATCGAGCCGACCTGAAGCTTCAGGTCGACGCGGGCCGTTTCGTTCACCACGACGTCGATGCCGCCTTGCGACCGTCGTCCGGAACCCCGACAAGCTCGCCTTGGCTTCGTAGACGCCGGGATTGAGGAGCGGGATCGTGTAGGCGCCGTCGACCGCCGTCACCGCGGTCCTCGTGAAGCCGGTCGCCTGGTTCGTTACCTCGACCGTTGCGCCCGGCACCACGCTGCCGCTCGTGTCCGTGACAACGCCCGCGATCTGTCCCGTCGCCTGCGCGCCGGCGCGGGGGACCACCACACAAGTCCCAGCACGCAGGCCAGAGCCACTACCGTGTGCTTCACCAGGTGATTCATCGCTCGTCTCCACGCCCATCGCGGGCGCCTGCTCCCGACAATGTGGGCAATCTTAACCTGACGGTTGTATGCTGCCGTGCCGTCGCGTTCACGACGCGCGCGCCTTTCTCTGACAGGAGTCTCTCATGTCGTCGTTTCGGATCGCCGTCATCGCTGGTGACGGCATTGGCAAGGAAGTCATCCCGGCGGGAATCGCCGCGATCGAGCGCGCGACGCGCGGCAGCGGCGTGTCGGTGTCGTTCAGCGATCTTCCCTGGAGCTGCGAGTACTACCGTCAGCATCAGCGCATGATGGACGAGGACGGTTACGATCGCATGTCGGCGTTCGACGCGCTGTACATGGGCGCGCTCGGCGCGCCTGGCGTTTCCGACGCCGCATCCGCGGGCCTCATCCTCGGCATCCGGCAGCGGTTCGATCAGTACGTGAACCTGCGGCCGATGCGGCTGCTGGCCGGGCTGCAATCGCCGCTCGCCAACCGGGGCGCGGCGGACATCGACATGGTGTGCGTGCGCGAGAACTCGGAAGGCGAGTACTCGGGCGTGGGCGGCCGCATCCACCGCGGCACGCCGCACGAGGTCGCGCAGCAGGTGGGCGTGTTCACGCGCCACGGCATCGAGCGGATTCTGCGGTACGGTTTCGAGATCGCCGCGAAGCGGCCTCGCAAGATGCTCGCGAGCGCGACGAAATCCAACGCGCTCACGCATTCGATGGTGCTGTGGGACGAAGTGGCGGAGATCGTGCGGCAGGACTATCCGTCGGTCGAGTACCGCAAGTACCACGTCGACGCGCTCGCCGCCCGCATGATCACGCATCCGCAGACGCTCGACGTCATGGTGACGTCGAATCTGTTCGGCGACATCCTGACCGACATCGGCTCCGCGATTTCCGGCAGCCTGGGCATCGCGCCCGGCGCCAACATCAACCCGACGCGGCAGCATCCGTCGATGTTCGAGCCGATCCACGGATCGGCGCCCGACATCGCCGGCAAGGGCATCGCAAATCCGATCGGCGCGATCTGGGCCGGCGCGCTGATGCTCGAGCACCTCGGGCACCGCGACCTGCACGACAAGATTCTCGGCGCCATCGAACGCGTCGTGGCGACCGGAAAGATCCGGACGCCCGACCTCGGCGGATCGTCGACGACGAAGGACGTCGCCGACGCGATCGTCGGGGAGATTTGACGGGAAGAAGGGCCACAGAGACTCGGAGGCACAGAGAAATTGGGGATCGACGCGCTCGGCGCGCGGCCGCTGACGCGGTTCGGGATGCACACCGATGCCGGCGCGGACGCGAGCGACGGTCCAAGCGAGCGCGACGTCGGTGCCGAGCCTCGAACGACACGGTCTGATGCTGCCACGCCGCTGTCGCGGCGCAGCTCGCCGTGCCGCAGCGTCGGTCGCTCGGAGAGCACGCCGGCTGCGCACCCTGCTGTGTTCAATCCGCGCAATCCGCGAAATCCGCGGATTGTTTTGCTCTTTTGAATCATGATCAACGACGCGCACTGTCATTTCTTTTCGACGCCGTTCTTCGCGCCGCTCGGCGGCGACGCGGCATTGGCCACGCTGGGATGGGACGCGCCGGGAACGCCGGAGGCGTTAGCGGATCGCTGGGTGGCGGAGCTCGATCGGCATCAGGTGTCGCGCGCCGCGCTGATTGCGAGCGTGCCCGGCGACGCCGCCTCAGTCGCCGCCGCCGTCCGTCGTCATCGCGAGCGGTTCGTCGGCTTCTTCATGGTGGATCCGACGCAGCCGGACGCGGCCGAAGGCCGCATCGGAGGCGATCGCAGCGGGCGGCCTGCGCGCGATCTGCCTGTTCCCCGCCATGCACCGCTACTCGATCCAGGACGACCGGGCGAAGGCGATGTTCGACGTCGCGGCGGCGACGCCGGGGACCGCGGTGTTCGTGCACTGCGGCGTGCTGTCGGTCGGCGTGCGCAAGAAACTCGGCCTGCCGAGCCTGTTCGACATCCGCTACGGCAACCCGCTCGATCTGCACGCCGTCGCGCTGGCGTATCCGCAGGTGCCGATCATCATCCCGCACTTCGGCGCCGGCCTGTTGCGAGAGGCGTTGATGCTCGCGGACCTCTGCCCCAACGTGTGGCTCGACACGTCGAGCTCGAACGCCTGGATGAAGTACGTCGGCCTGACGCTCGCCGACGTCTTCCGCCGCGCGCTCGCCGTCGTCGGACCGGACCGGCTGCTGTTTGGCAGCGACTCGTCGTTCTTTCCCAGAGGCTGGGTGCGGGACGTCTACGAGCAGCAGTCGGCCGCGCTCGACGAGATTGGCGCGAGCGCGGAGGTGAGCGAGAAGATCTTCGGGGCGAACTTCGATCGGCTGTTTCCGAATCGCCAGAGTGTTTCCGTGCAGGTGTAGTGCCGGACCTTCAGGTCCGGCCGTGTCTGGGCAGGCCTGAAGGCCGTGCACTACTTCAAAGTCAGTGCCTCCGTGTTCACGTCAGTGCGCGACGGACTTCAGGTGCTCGCGCAGAAGATCGCGCCCGAAATCGCCGTTGAAGTCACGCCAGACCGAGTGAATGTGGTTGCCGTCGTTCTGGGTGTTGTCGTACTCGATGAGAAATGTCGGGCCCTGCACACGGTAGTAGTGTTTCTTCCCGCGTTCGGTTTCGCCGGCCCACGCAAACCCGATCTTCTCGACGCCGGCCTTCCGCACCCGCGCCAGGCGATCCTCCGCGATGTCGCCCGCCATCTTGCCGATGTAGACGTCGAGCAGCTTCATCAGCAGGTCGCGCTGCGCCGGCGGTCATGGCGCCGGCGTCGAGGCCCGACGGCGACAGCGGGCTGATGTTCACGTTCGCCATCGTCACCATGTCGCCGGGCGCCGTGGCGTCGATGATGGCCTTCGTGCGCTGCGACGCGTCCAGCGACTCGAGCAGCGCGCGCGCCGCGTCTTCTTCCGCGCCGAGAATCCGCAGCCCTTTCTTCGGTCCTTGACGCACTTCCGCGGGGTTGCTCCCGAAGAACGACGGCGACGCGGCGACCAGCGTGCCGTTCACGACCGTGAAGTGCAGCGAGACGTGATGTCCTTCGACGCGCCAGCCCCAGGTGTCCTTCGCCGACGGCGTGCCGAAGATCGAGAAGAAGTATTTTTCCGGATCGCGTTCGAGCGGCGTTCCGCGCGGCGGCTGTGCCGCGGCTGCGCGCTCGGCGGCCTCCAGCGCCTTGAGCACCGTCTCGAGATCCATGATCGACGTGGCGGTGAGGTAGCCGCGCTGGCTCAGCCCCGCCTTCATCAGATCGTGCGCGAGCTTGCGCTGCGGCTCGGTCATCGAGCGTATGAGCAGCCCCTTGCGCGGGAACATCTCGGTCGGAATGAAGTGCCAGTGCAGCCGCTCGTCGGCATCGAACGCGAACGCCGCCTGTTGCCGCTGCTCAGCCGTAAGGCTGCTCAGAAGGCGTGTCGCCGCATCGGACATCGCGGACGAGGAACGGCCGGCGGCCACCATCGACCCAACGGCGCCGGCCACGAGGAACATGGCGACCAGACAGAGACGGGGCGCATGTGAGGTGGACATGCGCCGGATTCTAGCTTGACCAGTGCCCGTTCCGGGAGGACGATCAGCGGCTGAGGCGATGAAATTCCTCAAGGTTCTCGCCGTTTTCCTGGCTGCCGTTCCGGCGCTCGCGCAGACGCCGGACCTCGACGACGTCCTCGACAAGGCCGGCGACTACGTCACCGCGTACGAGCGGACGTTTGTCGGCGTGGTCGCGGAGGAAACCTACCGGCAGGACGTGCGCGGCGTCGCGGGCATCGACCAGCGCGGCTTTGCACTCGACGCGCGAGGCCAGCGGCGCGATCTGAAGTCGGACATGCTGCTCGTCCGCGCGCCTGCCGGCGATCGCTGGATGCAGTTTCGCGACGTGTTCGAAGTGGACGGCAAGCCGGTGCGCGACCGCGCCGAACGGCTCACGAAGCTCTTCCTGCAGCCGTCGGCGTCGATGCAGCGGCAGGTGGATGACATCGCCGCGGCCAGCGCGCGCTACAACATCGGCGGCGTGAACCGGAACATCAACCTGCCGGTGTTCGCCCTGACGGTCCTCGAGCCGCAGAACCGCCCGTGGTTCTCGTTCAAGGGCGCCAGAAAATCCGCCGCCATTTTCGAGCTGGAATTCCACGAGGAGCGCGGCGGCACGCTGATTCGGACGGCCGGCGATCAGTCGATGCCGTCGCACGGACGCTTCACGATCGATCCCGCGAACGGCCGCGTGCTGTCGAGCGAGCTCATCGCGGAGAGCGGCTCGCTGCGGGCGCGCATCGAGGTGACCTACGCGCTCGAGCCGGCGATGGCGCTGTTCGTGCCGCGCGAGATGCGCGAGAAGTACTCGCTCAGCGACGGGTCGACGATTGAGGGAAAGGCGACGTACGCCAGGTTCCGGCGCTATCAGGTCACGGTGGCGGAGAGTGTCAAATAGGGGCTAGGGGCTGGGGGCTAGGGACTGGTGAAGAGGACACGGCTGGTCGCGGCGCTCGGCGTCATCACGACGATGCTCGCGCCTGCTTCGGCGCAGGAGCCGACGCTGGACGCCGTGCTCTCGCGCGCCGGGGTGTACGTCCTCGAATTCCAGCGGCAGCTGTCCGGCATCGTGGCCGAAGAACAGTACGTGCAGGACGTCCGGTATCCGCTCGGCAGCACGCGCTACAACCCGCTGTTGCCGAGGCACCGGGAGCTGAAGTCGGATCTGCTGCTGGTCAAGCCGGTCGGCGGCGATCGGTGGCTGCAGTTTCGCGACGTGTACGACGTGGACGGCACGCCTGTCCGGGATCGCAACGAGCGTCTCATGCAGCTGTTCATCGCGCCGTCCGCTTCGTCGGCGTCTCAGACCGATCGCATCATGGCGGAGAGCTCGCGCTACAACATCGGCAACCTCCAGCGGACGGTGAACGTGCCGGTGCTCGCCCTGGTCGTCCTGGATCCGCAGCACCAGGGGCGATTCGCCTTCAAGCGAACGGATCATCGCACGCCGCAGCTCGAACAGAACCGGCCGAAGCCGGGCGACGTCTGGGTGATCGAGTATCAGGAAGTCCAGAAGCAGACGATGATCCGCACGACGAACGGGCGCGATCTCTCGGCGCGCGGCCGCTTCTGGATTGAACCCGCGACCGGCCACGTGCTGGCGAGCGAGCTCGTCGCCGAGGATTTCTCGATCAAGGGCACCATCGACGTCGACTACGAAAACGAACCCGCCATCGGGCTGCTCGTGCCGAGCGTGATGCGCGAGCGCTACGATATCCGCCGCGACGGCTCGCGCGTCGACGGCGAGGCCGTCTACAGCCGCTTCCGCCAGTTCCAGGTCAAGGTGGACGAGAAGCTCACGCCGATCGTCAAGCAATGAGAGCGATGCTCGCGGCGATCGGCGCGGTGATCCTGCTCGCGACTGCGGCGCCGGGCGCGGAGCAGCCCGTCAAGCTCGCCACCGTGCTCGAGCGCGCGGCCGCCTACGTTGCCGACTTCCACCGTCAGCTGTCGAGCATCGTCGCCGAGGAGCGCTACGTCCAGGACTGGACGCAAAGCCGATCAGGCGTCGAGAGTCACAGCCTTGGACACCGCGAACTGCTCTCCGATCTGCTGCTGGTCAAACCTGAAGGCTTCAGGGCGTGGATGGAGTTCCGCGACGTCTTCGAGGTGGACGGCTCGCCGGTCCGCGAGCGCGACCAACGGCTCGTGAAGATGTTTCTCGACCCCGTCTGTGTCGACGAACGAGCAGATCGCCAAGATCCTGGCCGAGAGCGCTCGCTTCAACATCGGCGACATCAACCGCAACGTCAACACACCCATCTTCCCTCTGCTGTTCCTGGAGCGCGACAATCACTACCGTTTCAAATTCAAGCAGACCGACGATCGACGACCGACGACGTCCACGGAGATGGCTGCGGACGGCGCGTTTCGCTTGTCCACCGAAGTATGGGCGATCGCGTACGAGGAAAAGGCGCCCCACACGATGATCCGGACTGACAACGGAAAGGATCTGCCGTCGAAGGGACGGTTCTGGATCGATCCGGCAACCGGTCACGTGCTGATGAGCGAGTTGACGGCAGAAAATCGTCATATCCGGGCCACGATCGATGTGAGCTATCAATCCGAGCCGCTGCTCGGCCTGCTGGTGCCCATCGAGATGCGGGAGCATTACCAGAGCAAGAGGAGCGGAACGCTCATCGCGGGCCGGGCGACGTACGGCCGGTTCCGGCAGTTTCAAGTCAAAGTGGACGAAAAACTGGGACCGATCCTGAAACCGCGATGAGCTGGACGTACAATCCCGTTTTCAAAAGTAGGAGCCTATGGCCGCGCGACCGACATGGAAGGGATATCTCAAGATCAGCCTGGTCAACATTCCGATCAAGGTGTTTCCGGCGACCGATGCCGGGGCCACGCTGAGCTTCAATCAGCTGCACGGCGAGTGTCAGACGCGCATCCAGCAGAAGCGCTGGTGCCCGAAGTGCGAGCGTGAAGTGCCTCACAGCGACATCGTCAAGGGCTTCGAGTTCGAGAAGGGGCAATACGTCATCGTCGACGAGGAGGACATCGAGAAGGTGCGCGTCGACTCGACGCGCGTCATCAACCTCGAGAAGTTCACGGAGGATACGGCCATCGATCCCATCTATTGCGAGCGAGCGTACTATCTCGCGCCGGACGGCCCCGTCGCGCGGGAGAGTTTCGCAGTGATTCGTGAAGGGATGAAGGGCAAAGCCGGCATCGGCAAGGTCGCGCTCAGCGGCCGCGAGTACCTCGTGAAGGTCCAGCCCCGCGAGCAGGGGCTGGTGATGTACACGCTGCGTCACGCCAACGAGATCCGCAGCATGGAAGCGATCGACGAGCTCACCGACATGCCGCAGACGGTAAAACCGGAAGAAGTGAAGCTCGCGAAGCAGGTGATCGGCACCTTCGAGGGCGACGTCGACCTCCAGGACTATCGCGACGACTACCAGGTCGGGCTGCGCGAGATCATCGACGCGAAGATCGAAGGGCGCGAGGTCGTGGCGCCGGAGGTGGAAGCGCCGCCCAAGGTGGTCAACCTGATGGAAGCGCTGCGCAAGAGCCTCGACACGATCGGCGCGAAGAAAAAACCGGCCGCGGTGGCGCCGGCGGCGGAAGAGAAGAAGCGAAAACGCGCGTAGCCGCCTTCGCGCGGACGCTTCGGCGGGCCAAAGGGCTCGCGGTGGAGACTAGGGGCTAGCTATGAAAAGACACGCCGGGATTACCCTGTCGGCCGCCGCCTTGTCGGTGGCCCTCGCGGGACCGCTGTTCGCGCAGACGCGCGGGATGACGTCCGAGGACTACTTCGCCTTCGAGACGCTCGGCGATCCGCATTTCTCGCCCGACGGCTCCACGATCGCCTACGTCGTGACGACGGTCGATCAGAAACAGAACCGGCGCCGGACCGCCATCTGGTCGGTGGCCGCCGACGGCTCGCGCGAGCCGGCGCCGCTGACGACCGCGCCGCAGTCGTCCAACAGCCCGCGGTGGAGGCCGGACGGCAAGGCGATCGCGTTTCTGTCCGCCAGGCCCGTGCCCGGCGATGCCGCCGGCGATACGCCGCGCACGCAGGTCTGGCTGCTCTCGCTCGGCGGCGGCGAGCCGCGCCGGATCACGAACCTGCTGAACGGCGTCTCCAGTTTTCAATGGTCTCCCGACGGGAGCCAGCTGGTCGTCGTCGGGCGCAGCGGACCGGGCGATACGGCGAAATCGCCGAGCGACGTGCGCCACTACGCCCACGCCAACTACAAGTTCAACGACAGCGGCTGGTTCGACGACAAGCGCGCGCATCTGTGGGTCACCGACGTCGCGTCAGGAACGTCGACGCAAATCACGTCGGGCGACGACTGGAACGATTCGGATCCGCAGTGGTCGCCTGACGGCCGGAAGATCGCGTTCGTGTCGGACCGGACCGGCAAGGCGTTCGACATGGGGCGCAACACGGACGTGTGGGTGATTCCCGCGAGCGGCGGAACGCTGACGAAGATCTCCGATCACGCCAGCGGCGACAACTCCCCGCGCTGGTCGCCCGACGGCCAGACCATCGCATTCCTGAGCGCGGTGCCGGAGAAATCGCATCCGAAGATCTGGCTGGCGCCGAGCAGCGGCGGCGCCGCGTCGCGTCTTGCGGCCGACGGCATCGACCTGATCCCGAGCGGGCTGCGCTGGTCCGCGGACGGCCGCGCGCTGTACTTCGAGACCGGTTACAAGGGCACGAGCCAGTTCTTCCGCGTGGACCTGGCGGCGCGCAAGGCGACGGCCATCACGACGGGCGATCGCACGGTCCACCTGGTCGACGTTCACGAGAAATCGGGCCGGATGGCGTATGCCGTCAACGACCCGACGCATCTCGACGATCTCTACGTGGCCGATCTCAGCAGCCGCGGCGAGAAGCAGTTGACGCATCTCAACGCCGCTCTCTGGAAACACGTGGAGCTCTCGCCCGTCGAGCGCGTGCCGTTCAAAGGCGCCGACGGCTGGGACGTCGACGGATTCTTCATGAAACCGGTCGGCTGGGTGGCCGGCAAGACGTATCCGATGATCCTGACCATTCACGGCGGCCCCGCCGGTCAGTTCGGGTTCGACTGGTATCACGAGTTCCAGGTGTACGCCGCGCACGGCTGGGCGGTGTTCTTCACGAATCCGCGCGGCTCCACCGGATACGGCGAGAAATTCGAGCGCGGCATCGAGCTGAACTGGGGCGGCAAGGACTACGTGGACGTCATGAACGGCGTCGACGCGGCGCTGGCGAAGTATCCATGGGTCGACAAGGATCGCCTCGGCGTCACCGGCGGAAGCTACGGCGGTTATCTGACGAACTGGATCGTGAGCCACACCAATCGCTTCAAAGCCGCCGTCACGCTGCGCAGCATCTCCAACTTCGTCAGCGACGATGGGACGAGAGACGGAGCGTACGGGCACGCGGACGACTTCACCGGCGACATCTTCGAGAAGCACGACCTCTACTGGAACGCGTCGCCGCTGAAGTACGTGCAGAACGTGAAGACGCCGACGCTGGTGCTCCATTCCGACAACGACTTCCGCGTGCCGATCGAGCAGGGCGAGCAATGGTTCCGCGCGCTGCAGCACTTCGGCGTGCCGAGCGAGATCGTCTTCTTCCCGCGCGAGAACCACAACCTGACGCGAACCGGCGAGCCGAAGCATCTCGTCGAGAGCATCAACTGGCAGGTGTACTGGTTCGAGCGCTACATCAACGGCAACGCGAACGCGCTGCCGCCGGACGCTCCGGCGCGCGATACGCGGACGCAGGTCGACCTGCGATCGACCACGCAGGATACGACAGCGGAGCCGGCCGGCGAAGCCGGACGGCTACCGACTGAGCGACCTCGTTGCTCAGCTTCTCTGTGCTTGAATTTGTTTTGCGACGCACGCACGGCGATCGAGGAAGGCGTGTCGAGACGCGAAGAGATGGTTTCTTTACGTCGACGGCGCGCTAGGCTTCGGCCGTCGCCGACACGTGATCCACGAGCGTCGCCCACCCGTGAACGGCCGCGGCGTTGCCGGAAATCGCGGCGCCGCAGATCCAGTGCCCATCGCCTCGCCGCGTTTCCCAGACGAGATTCACGTCCACCGACAACGGCGGGCTGGCAACGGTCAGGTTGAAGGAGGGCGGCAGCGCGTGATCGCGCTCGATCTCGAATCTCACTCCGCCGTAGCTGACGTTCACGAGGTGCGCTTTCACGTTGTCGACTTGCGCGGAGACCTTGCTGCCAACCGGCTTGCGATCCCATCGACGCGTCGAGCCGCGAGACTGCCGCTGAGCGGCGTTCACCAGCGTCTCCTCGACCAGCGTCAGCAGCTTGTCGGGATTGACCGGCTTGGTGATGTAGTGGGCGCCGAGCTTTCGGGCATCCGCGGCCAGCACGGAATCAGGAAATCCGGTCACGATAATGCTGGGCAGCCCGACCGGAATGCCGGCCACGAGCTGAAGACCGTTGAACGCGCCGAGGCGCAGGTCGGCGATCAGAAGGTCGGGCGGTTCGTCGGCAATGGCCCGCCGGCCTTCGGCAAAGCTTCCGGCTGACCTGACGTCGTAGCCGGCCTTGATGAGCAGCGTTTGAAGACCCTGGCGCGTTGCCTCATGGTCCTCGACTATCAATATCCTGTACGGAGTTGCCATGACCAAATTCCCGTAGGGGCAATACATATGCCGACGCGAACACGGCGAAAATACGTCAATTTCGCTCGAAAGTCGACATTTGTCGACAAACTGAACGAAAACCGGCCTGACGATTTCGAAAGAGTTCCGACAAATATCGTGGGCGCGCGCGGCTTTTGTCGGAATTTTCTACACGGTCCGGCCTCGAGGAACGTGCCCGCACCCCCGGGTTAATGGTCGAGCCTGGTTGGCCACCGCGTAGGCGGTCTAGACGGTCTGGAAATCGATGAATCCGCGCTCGATGTTGACGCCGGACAGGCGCACGCGCAGTCGATCGCCGACGTCGACGCCGGGATGTGAACCCAGGAGCTTGCCTTCGATGGGTGGCGCGGAAACCCGCACGAACGTCCCCTTGTTCGACGCGCCGGTGACGATCGCGTCGAACGTCTCGCCGACACGCGACTGCACGATCATCGCGGCCGCCGACTTCCGGACCTGCCGCTCCACCTTGTTCGCCGCGTCTTCCTGCTTCGTGCACTGCGCCGCGATTCTCTCCAGCTCCTCGATGCCATACGGCGCAGGGTGCCCGGCCAGCGCCGCTTTGACCAGCCGCTGCGCCACGAGATCCGGGAAGCGGCGGTTTGGCGCCGTCGAATGCGAGTAGTCGCGCACGGCGAGGCCGAAGTGGCCGGGCGGCTCCGCCCCGGGCGGATCGACGACGTACTCGCCGCGGCCGAGCAGCCGGATGATGCTGGTCGAGAGATCGGGAAAGCTTTGCGGATCGGCGGTCTTCCGGCGATCCAGAAACGCGGCGAGCGCGATCGAATCGGCGGCTTCCGGAAGAGTCTCGCCCAGCTGTTCCGCGAGCGCGCGGATGCGGTCCCAGCGCTCGGGCGACTTCACCACGCGCCGCAGCGACGGAAACCCGCGCGCGTCCAGAAACCGCGCCGCGACGCCGTTGGCCGCGATCATCAAATTCGCGATGAGCGACTTCGCGCGGTTGGGTCCCTGCGGGCGCACCTCGTGCAGCGTGTCGCCATCGAACACGGTCTCGACTTCGATGGTCTCGAATCCGAGCGCTCCGTGCTGAGCCCGCAGCGCCTCGAGCGCCTGCGCGACCCGGTCCTGCATGCGCAGCTGCGCGTCCATGCCGGGCACAGCCGCGGCCGCCGGCGGCAGCGGCGATCCGCCGTCCAGCCAGGCGCCGACGGCGTTGTAGGCGAGCTTCGACTTGTTGTTGACGGCCGCGCCGTACAGCTCGGACGACTTCACGCCGCCGTCGCGATCGATGACGAACTCGATGACCACCGCGAGACGATCCTGGCCGTCGGCAAGCGACGTGAGATCGGTCGACAGCCGCTCGGGCAGCATCGGAAAGATGACGCCGGGCGTGTAGACCGACGTCGTGTTGAGCGCGGCATGTCGATCGACCGGCGTTCCCTTCGCGACAGCGGCGTCCACGTCGGCGATCGCGACGAGCACCTTCACGTCGCCGTTCGGCAGCGCCTCCGCCACCGACAGCTGATCGAGATCGCGCGAGTCGTCGTTGTCGATCGAGCACCAGAGCAGCGCCCGCAGATCGCGCGTCGGCTCCTCTGTCGACGTCGGTGCGCTCCTGATCGCGCCGGCTTGAGCCAGCGCGTCCTGCGGGATGTCGGGCTCGAGGCCGCGCTCGCGCATGGCCCTGATGGCGATGGTTCGAAGGTGCTCGCGATTCGAGGTGTTGGTCATGTGTAGAGTGGACGGCTGCGCCGATACAACGGCGGGCGCTAGGAGCGAATCTCCTCGGATAGCCGCCGCCATGTCCTCGACGAGCGCGTCGATCTGAGGTTGATGCGTGCGGAAGCTGAGGACGCACACGCGGCCCAGCGCCCGGCCGTGCGCCGTGCAGCCGGTGAGCATGACGCGGCCGCGCGCGGTCGTCTTTTCCATCAGGGCGCGGGTCGCGGCGTCTTCCTCGGCGATCGACGCGCCCGGCCACGTGAGGTGGAACGCGAACAGCGAGAGTTCGGGGTCGGCATCCATCACGATTCCCGGCAGCGCGGCGACTCGACGATGCGCCTCGAGCGTCAGCGCGCGTTTCTCCGCAATCGCGTCGCGGAACGCGGCGGCGCCGAACAGCTTCACCGACAGCCAGACGCGCAGTCCCGGATAGCCGCGCGAAAGCTCGGGCCCGTGCTGGCTGGGATCGTAGAAATCCGCCGGGATGCGGCATCGCCGGCAGATAGTCGGCGGTCGCTTCGTGCGCGGCCCGCAGCGCGGCGCCGTCGCGGACGAGAAGCGCGCCGGTGCCGTAGGGCAGGAACATGCCCTTGTGCGGATCGAGCGTCAGCGAATCGGCCCGCGGCAGGCCGCGAAGCGTCTCACGGAGTTCCTCGGAGAGATAGAAGAACGCGCCGTAGGCGCCGTCGATGTGATGCCAGAGATCCTCTCGCGCGCACAGGTCGGCGATGGCGTCCAGCGGATCCACCGCGCCCGTATTCGTCGTCCCCGCGCTGGAGACGACGGCGAACGGAGTCAGGCCGGCGCGACGATCGCGCGGCGATCGCGTCGTTCAGCAGATCGAGGCGCATCCTGAAGCGATCGTCCGAGGCGATCGGGCGCACGCGATCCGGCATGACGCCGGCGAGCTTCGCCGATTTCACCACCGAGTGGTGCGCCTGGTCCGACGTGTACAACACGCCGCGGCGGATCTCGGCGCCGAGGTATCGCTCCCTCGCGCAGACGATCGCGTTGAAGGTGGCCATCGAGCCGCCCGACGTGAAGAGTCCCCTGGCCTCGGAGGGAAACTCCATCCAGTCGCGCAGCCAGTCGAGCGCGTTGGCTTCGAGCTGCACGAGCGCCGGCGCGGCCTGCCACACGCCCGTATACCGGTTCGTCGTGCCGGCGATGAAGTCAGCGAGCGCCGCGGTATAGAGGCCGCCGCCGGGAATGAAGGCCAGATAGCCGGGACCCGGCGCGTTGAACGAGCGCGGGATCCAGTCGCGGAACAGCTGATCGAGCAGCGGCTCGAGCGCGACGCCGCGCTCCGGCGCGCGCTCTCGCGCATCGCGCGGCAGAGCTCGGCCGCATCCACGTCGCCGCACGCGGGCTGCCGGCCAAGCGACGCCACGTGCGCGATGCACCGCTCGACAACTTCGTCGGCCATCGCCCGCATCTGCTCGGGGGAGAACTCGAGATCTACTGAAGCCAATCCTTCACCTGGTAGTAGGCGCCCACGAGCGGCAGAAACCACGGATTGCCCGAGTACATCGGAATCGCCGGAAAGCGATCGTCGAACAGCGGATGTTCGATCGGCTCGCCGCCGATCCGGCGCGCAATCTGCTCGCCCAGATACGTCGCCATCGCAACGCCGTGACCGCAGTAGCCGCCGGCGTAATTCAGATCGTCGAGGCGGCCCGCTCGCGGCATCTGGTCGCGCGTGAACGCCACGTTGCCGCCCCACGCGTAGTCGATGCCGACGCCGCTGAGTGATGGAAACACCGTGTCCATTCCCTTGCGCAGGATCGCCGCGGCGCGGCGGGTCGTCTGCTCGTCAGGCCGCCCGAACTCCGCCCGGCCGCCAAACAGCAGGCGCCGATCCGTCGTGAGGCGGAAATAGTAGAGAAAGTGTTTCGAATCGAACGCCATGCGCCGCCGCGGCAGCAGCGACGCGGCCACGCGCTCGTCGAGCGGCTCGGTGGCAATGATGTAGCTGCCAATCGGCACGAAGCGGCGCTGCAGCGCGGGCACGGCCGCGTCCGTGTAGCCGTTGGTCGCGACCAGCAGATCCTGGGCCTCGATATCCCCGGCGGTCGTCCTGACGCGCCACGCGGAGGGCTTCTTTTCGAGCGACGTCACGCCGGCTCCGGTCACGATCGCCGCTCCCGCGCGGGTGGCGGCCGCGGCCAGACCTCGAACGTATTGCGCCGGGTTCAATCCGCCGCTGCGCTCGTCGACGAGAACTCCGTGATAGGCGTCGCTGCCGATCTCGCCGTGCTGCTCGGAGCGCGGCAGCACGCGCACCTCGTGATCGAACACACGGGCGAGCAGCGCCTGCTCTTCCAAAAACGCGCTGAAGTGCGACGGCTTGAACGCGGCCTGCAGATGGCCGGCCCGCGTGTAATCGCACTCGATGACTTCCTCTTCAATCAGCGCCTCGAGCCTGGCGATCGAGTCGCGTGGCGACGTCGAAGAGCTGCCGCGCGCGAACGGCTCCGAAGCGGTCGACCAGCGTCGCCACGTCGAGCTTCATGCCCGTGAGCACCTGGCCGCCGTTGCGCGAGCTCGCGCCCCAGCCGATCTGCTCACGCTCGATGACCACGACGTCCGCGCCGACCTTCGCCAGCTGACGCGCCGCCGCCAGGCCGGTGTAGCCCGCGCCGACGATGACGACGTCCGCGCGCGCCGGCAGGTTTGCGTCCCGCGCCTGGCTTGTGGCTGCTGACGTCTGGCTTCCTGCCGAAGGCAGGGTGTCCCACCAGTATGGATACTCTTTCACGGGTGGGCGTTCTTCACCTGCGCCGACGCGGATGCCAGAATGGTGCGGCTGCGCGCCTGCTGCACGAACGCGACGACGGCCAGGCGATCGGGCTGCCAGTCGGCGGCCAGCGGGATCGCCGCCTCTGCTGCGCCGGTCGTCGAGCCATCGTCGGCCACATGACCGATGGTGGCGAGGTAGCGGACCACCGGCGCGTGAGACAGCGTGCGGCCGTGGTTCTCGCCCCGTTTGACGTCGGTGCGAAGGCCGCTCTCGGTCACGAGCACGACGATGTCGGCGCGATCGCCTCGCGAAATCGTCGGCAGATTGGCAGCCGAGACTTTGACCTGTATCGCGGACCCCTGGGCGTCGCGATTGCGCGACTGAGCGGGCCGGGTCACATCGAGCGTCACTACGCCGTGCGGCGCCGTGAGCGCGCGCTCAATCGCTTTGCGTGCCGCGCTCGCGTCGCTGCCGACGAACTCGGCGCGTCCGTCCACGACCATCTGCGGCGTATAGATGCTTTCGGTTCCGAACCGCGCCTGATACCCCTGCTGCCGGCCGGTGACTGCTGCTGACGAGAAGCGATCCTTCCAGCCGAGCCGATCCCAGTAGTCGACGTGCTCGCCCAGCGCGATGATCTCGGCGCCGGCCACGGGTTGCGTCGCGGCGAGCTTCTCCAGGAGCGTGTCGGCCGGCGGGCAGTCTTCGCAGCCTTCGGACGTGAACAGCTCGACGACGATCGGCGTCGGGGGCGCCGTCTGCGCCACGACAGACGCGACTGTCAGCGTAAGGGCGAGAAACCATCCCACATGACGCATGATAGATGTTGGGGCGGACCGCGTGTCCGCCCTGGTCGCATTCTAGCAGTGCGTTGGCTCTACGCGTGCTTCTCGCGGGCGCCTCGGCGCACGATCCACCAGACGAGCCCGCCGAACCCGGCGGCCACCACCAGAAAGGTCGTGCCGAAGAGCCACAGCGTGGTGTAGAGAATCGACTGCGCGTCCATTTGCGCGTCGAGCACGCCGACGCCGGCCGTCGTATCGCGCACGACCGGCTCGCCCCGCAGGCGTTCGGCGAGCGGCTGCTCCCAGGCGAGGATGTTGCCGCGCCCGACATCGCGCTTGGTGTTGTGGTAGCGGATTCTGCTCGGCAGGTGCAGGCGGAACGCCACGAGCTCGCTGCCATTCCAGCCGACGTTGCCGACGTCCTTGTTGGCCGCAGCGCCGACGGCCTGGCGATAGACGAAGAGGTCGCCCTCACGCGTGAGCTGGTACCGCGACCAGGCGAACGGCGCGACCTCGCCCAGCCTGGTGACGTCGTCGACGTCGAGGCGCACGTGGACGAACCGCCGGCCGCTGCGGCGCGATTGGGTCACGCGGGCCACGTGCGTCAGCGGGCTCGTGTAGTACGCGCGGATGGCGGCCACGTCGACGCGGTCCGCCGGGCTCGTGTCGAACGCCGTTCCCCGCAACGCGTTGAGCGCCGCCAGCGAGCTGTTGACATACACGGTGGCCGTGCCGTCGAGCGCGAGGTACATCTCTTCCTCGTACTGGTACTGCCTGAATAGCGAGGCCGTGCCGCTGCACGCGCTCGCCGCCAACAGCATGGCGAGCGCATAGAGCGCGCGGACGCGAAACCGCATAACCTTCAAATGATATAGTAAAAATTTGTGCTCTATCTGATCGACGGCAGCTCGCAGATGTACCGCGCGTATCACGCGCCCGTTCGCACGGCCGAAGGCGGACTGCTTCGCAACGCGCAGGGAACGCCGACCAACGCCGTCTACATCTTCGTGAACATGCTCCGCAAGCTGCTCAACGAGCACAAGCCGGAGTTCATCGCCGCGTCATTCGATCTGCCGGGCCGCACGTTCCGCGACGATCTCGTCGACGACTACAAGGCCAACCGCGCGCCGATGCCGAGCGAGCTCGCGCAGCAGATCCCGATGGTGCACGCGGCATGCGAGGCGCTCGGCGTGCCGATTCTCACCTCGGAGCGCTACGAAGCCGACGACGTGATCGGAACGCTGGCGGTGAAGGCGGCCGCCGCCGGCTTCGACGTCGCGATCGTCACGATGGACAAGGACTTCTTTCAGCTCGTCGGCGGCGGCATCCGCGTCTACAACCCGCGCGACGAAGGGACCTGGTACGACGCCGACGGCGTGAAGGAGAAGTTCGGCGTCGCCCCCGATCACGTGGTCGATGTGCTGGCGTTGATGGGCGATACGATCGACAACATCAAGGGCGTGCCAGGCGTCGGCGAAAAGGGCGCTCGCGATCTGATCGTGCAGTACGGGTCGCTCGAGAACCTCCTCGCGCATGCCTCGGAGGTCAAGAACAAGCGCTACCGCGAGGGGCTGCTCGCCAACATGGAGCCGGCGCGCCAGAGCCGCGAGCTCGCGCGCATTCGGACCGACGTGCCGGTCGAGTTTCATGCGGAGGAGTTGAGATACCGCGCCGGCTCGCGCGAGGCCGCGTTTGCCATCTTCAACGAGCTCGGTTTCCGGGCGCTCGCCAAGGAGTACGCGCCGACGGCGGACACGATCGCCAAGACCTACCGCATCGTCAACACGGCCGATGGAGTCCGGGCGCTCGCAGAACGGCTGCGTGCGGCGGGACGCTTCGCGTTCCGCGTCCTGCCGGACGGACCGACCGCCATGCGGGCCGCGATTGTCGGCATGTCGTTCTCGACGTCGGCACGGGACGGCGACTACGTGCCGATCGGCCATCGATCGCTCGACAACACCGAGAGCCTTCCGCTCGATATCGCGCTCGGCGCGCTGCGGCCCCTGCTCGAAGATGAAGACGATCGGCAAGGAAGGGCACGACCTCAAATTCGACGCGATCGTGCTCGCGCGTCACGGCGTCACCCTGCGGGGCCTCGACCTCGACACGATGCTGGCGAGCTACCTGCTGGATGCGACCCGCTCGGGCCACCTCGTCGAGGATCTCGCGCTCGAGCACACGAGCTACAAGGCGCTGTCGATCGAGGACGTCTGCGGGCGAGGAGCGAAGGCGATCTCGCTCGCCGACGTCCCGGTGGACGCGGCGGTCGTGTACGCCTGCGAGCGCGCCGACCTGGTCGGCCAGCTCGCGCCCACCATGCGCGACCTGCTCGCCAGAGGAACAGCTGAGCAGCGTCTACGCCACCCTCGAATTGCCGCTCGTTCCGGTCCTCATGGCGGTGGAGCGCGCGGGCGTGCGCGTCGACACGGCGGCGCTGGCCGCGCAATCGCAGAAGGTCGATCAGGAGCTCGCGCAGCGATCGGCCACGATCTTCGAGATGGCCGGCGGCGAGTTCAACATCAACTCGCCGAAGCAGCTCGCGGAAGTGCTCTTCGACAAGCTGCAGCTGCCCGTGCTCAGGCGCACCGGCGCGTCGAGGGCGCCGTCCACCGCCGTCGAGGTACTCGAAGAGCTCGCGCTGACGCACGACATTCCGCGCCAGATTCTCGAGTGGCGGCAGTTGATGAAGCTGAAGGGCACCTACATCGACGCCCTCCCTCAGTTGGTCCACCCCGAAACCGGCCGGGTGCACACCTGCTTCAACCAGGCGGTGGCCGCGACGGGTCGCCTGAGCAGCAGCGATCCGAACCTGCAGAACATCCCGATCCGCACGCCGCTCGGCCGCGAGATCCGCCGCGCCTTCATCGCCGATCCCGGCCACGTGCTCATCTCCGCCGACTACTCGCAGATCGAGTTCCGCGTGCTGGCGCACCTCTCCGAGGAGCCCGCCCTGGTGGACGCCTTCCGCGAGGGGGTCGATTTCCACGAGCGGACGGCGATGAAGATCTTCGGCGCCGACAGCGGCCGGGACAAGCACGACCTGCGCAGCGTCGCCAAGATGGTCAACTACGCGCTGCTGTACGGGAAGGGCGCGTTCACGCTGGCGAAGGACATCGGCGTCACCCAGCAGGCCGCCCAGGAATTCATCGACGCGTACTTCGCCGGCTTCCCGCGCGTCCGCGCGTTCATCGATCGCACGCTCGAAGAGGCGCGGACGACGGGCGTGGTGAAGACGATGTTCGGGCGGAGGCGGCTGGTGCCGGAGCTGCACAGCCGCGACTTCCAGAGGCGCGCCGCGTCAGAGCGGGAAGCGGTCAACATGCCGATTCAGGGCAGCGCCGCCGACATCATGAAGCGGGCGATGATCGACGTCCACGCCGCCCTCGCGCCGCACCCGGAAGCGCGCATGATTCTCACCGTGCACGACGAGCTGCTCTTCGAAGTCCCGAAGGCGCGCGCGGAGGAATTCTCGGAAATCGTGCGGGAAGGCATGCAGGGCGCGGTGGCGATGAAGGTCCCGCTGACGGTGGACGTCGGCGTGGGCGAGAACTGGAAAGACGCAAAGCAATAATTTCTATTCTCTAGTCCATCGCTCCTTGAACACTTCCCACTGCTGACGCAGCGTTTCCGGCGGCTGCGCCGTGACCTTCGCGCGATCGGGGACAATCGCGCGCAGCACGAGACGGTCGATGTCGGCGCGCAGGATCACGCCTCGATCCGACGTCAGCGGCGCGCGCACCCAGGCGGCGAGCGCCGCATCCCAGGCCGCCTGCACGTCGCCTTGCGCGCGGGCGGCGGCGGCGAGCCAGTACGCGGCGGTCCCGCTGACGGGACGCGTGGACAGCTCCTCGTCCATCCGTGCGCGGATGCGCTGATAGACACCCTGGCGATCGATTTCGGGCCGCGGCTTCGCGTCGCGATCGAGCGCGCTCGCCCACCAGTCGAGGACGCGCTCGCGCGCGTCGCCCGCCAGGAGATCGGGATTCCGCACGATCGGATCGAGCACGTCGGCGGCGGCGCCGAAGGCACCCTCGAAAAAGAGCGCCTCCCCGAGACCGACCACGTATTCGGAGCGCTCGGTGATCGCGAAGCGCTGCGGATCGATCCGGCGCAGGCGATCGCGCGCGTTGACGAGATCGTCGGCCGCGTCGCTGGCGCGGAAACGCTCGAGGTATGAGCGCGCGGCGACGAGATCGGCAGCGTCAGCACGCGACGGCGTCTGGCGCGCCAGCTCGGCGGCGTTGATCGCCGCTTCGAACTGTCCCTGGTTGTAGAGCAGACGGGCGCGCGCGAGCGGGTCGTCCGCAGCTCGAGTGGGCACGCTCGCGAGGAGTACCAGGGCCGCCGAAACGGCGAGGCGACGCATGTATGCGATGGTAACACATGCGGAATTCAAGCCTAAGTCATTGGGCATCAATGTCTTAGTTGGGTTCAATGACGCATTTGGTACAATGCCGCCCGATGGTCGAACCGAGGATCGTGCCGCGAGACGAGCACCCCATCTCTCGCAGCGACATCGATCCCGACGCGCTCAAGGTTCTCTATCGCCTGCGGCAGGGCGAGCACACCGCCTATCTGGTCGGCGGCAGTGTCCGGGATCTGCTGCTGGGCCGTCGTCCGAAAGACTTCGACATCGGGACGTCCGCACACCCCTATCAAGTCAAGAAGCTGTTCCGGAACTGCTGGATCATCGGCCGGCGGTTCCGGCTCGCGCACGTCAAGTTCGGACAGAAGGTGATCGAGGTCGCGACGTTCCGGCGGCAGGTCGCCGCCGGCGAAGAGGTCGTGCAGGACGGCGTGCCCGCGCCCGATCCGACCACGCCGGAAGGCGAGCAGCTGATCCACCACGACAACACGTTCGGGACTCCCGAGGAAGATGCGTTCCGCCGCGACTTCACGATCAACGCGCTCGCCTACGACATCGCCACGTTCTCGATCATCGACTACGTCGGCGGGCTCGACGACCTGCGTTCGGGGATCGTCCGGTCGATTGGCGATCCCGACGTGCGGCTGAACGAGGATCCCGGTGCGGATGATCCGCGCGATCGCGATCGCGGCGCGGCTCGATTTCACGATCGAGCCGACACTGCTGCAGGCGATCCGCAGGCACCGGCAGGAGATCGCGAAGAGCTCGCTGCCGCGGCTCCTCGAGGAGTACTACAAGATTCTGCGCGCGGGATCGGCCGAGAAAGCGTTCCGGCAGCTCGCCGAAGTCGGCTTGCTCGAGCCGATTTCCTCGGAGCTGCATCGCGGCGCGAGCGATCCGCTCTGGCGCTCTCTCGCCGCCGTCGACGAATACCGGCGCCAGTTCGAGTCGACGCCCGACACGCTCTCGAACGCCATCCTGCTCGGCAGCCTGCTGATCCCGCTCGGGATTTCGCTCCATCCGCCGCGCTCGCCGCACACGGCTGCGTCCGAGGCCGAGGCCGGTGACGGACCGCGGTCGAAGCGGCCGCGGCATCCACCCGGACCGCGCCTTGGCGATCTGCCGCTCGCGCGGCGCGACGTCGAGCGTCTGCGTCAGATCATCGGCCTGCAGCGCCGCCTGCGGGATCTCACGGCAAGCCCGCGCGCGCAGCAGTCGCTCACCCATCGCGGGATCTTTCGCGAAGCGTTGACGTGGATGGAAATCCACGGCGACTCGCAGGAGGTCGTCGAGCACTGGATGGGGATCATCGACGAGAGCGGCGCCCCGGAACCCGGCTCGGAGGACATCGGCGACGACGAAGCGCAACAGCCCGGCGTGGCGTCGAGCATGCCGGCGAGACGCCGCCGGCGGCGTCGGCGGCGCGGCCGGCGAGGCGGCGGCGGCCACACCCAGGCCTGAGACGACACGAAGAGAGAGTCACCGCGGAGCGCGCTAAGACCGCTGAGAAGTTGATCTCTGCGATTTCTGCGGTCTCGGCGGTTTCTTCTTACGCTGCAGCGACTTCGGCGATGGTCTTGTAAGGCTTGGCGAGCTTCAGCGCGATCAGCAGCTTGATCAGCGGCCAGGCGGGATCGATCTCGCTCGCGCGGAAGCTGAACTTCGGGCTTCGCGGATACCCGTGATGATTGTTGTGCAGCCCCTCGCCGCCGGTGATCAACGCCAGCGCACGGATGTTGGTCGCCGTGTTGTCGAAGTTCTTGTAGCCGACGTGGTGGCAGAGCCCGTTGATCGACGACGACAGCACGAACACGTACATCACGGCGTGAACCGCGGCCGCGAGAAGCGCCCACCAGACGCCGATGATCGGACCGACAACGACGCACAACAACGCGGTGCCGATGCCGAGGCCAAGGAGGCCGTGGTTGAACATATGCGTGTCCCACCAGCCGTCCTTGATGTCGCGCGCGTAGCGCTCGACCACGTTGGTCTTCTTGATCTCCCGGACGTAGTAGAAGACGTTCCCGAGCTGCACCTGCCAGAAGCCTTCCAGCTTCGGGCTGTGCGGATCGCCTTCTTCATCGGTGAACGCGTGGTGCTTGCGGTGCACGGCCACCCACTCCTTCGTGCACTGCCCCGTCGTCAGCCACAGCGCCAGCTTGAACGTCCACTCGACCGCCGGGTGGACGATGAGCGCCTTGTGCGTCGCGCAGCGATGGAGATAGATGGTGGTGCTGAACACCGCGACCTGAATCAGGACGGCGGCCACTCCGAGAGCGAGGAGAAAATGCAGAAGCAAAGGCACGACCCTCC
Organism: uncultured Acidobacteriota bacterium; assembly: GCA_963794305.1. Lineage (GTDB taxonomy): Bacteria > Acidobacteriota > Vicinamibacteria > Vicinamibacterales > CAVVIG01 > CAVQFC01. The sequence goes on from CAWCDQ010000003.1 coordinate 31,100, forward strand.
CGGGACGACATGAACGTCGCACAGGGCAGGGCCGGGCGATTGTAAGAGTTTTGTACTCACCCCTGGTCCGCTCGAATTCGCGCATGAAGGCCACCAGGTCGTCGATCCCCTGCTCCGGGAAGGCGTTGTAGATAGAGGCGCGCATCCCCCCTACTGACCGGTGCCCCTTGAGGCCGTCGAGGCCGGCGGCCGTCGACTCCTTGACGAACGCCTTCTCGAGTTCTTCGGATGCCAGCCGGAACGTCACGTTCATCAACGAGCGGCAGTCCTTGTGGGCGGTCCCGCGGTAGAAGCCGGTGCGGTCGATCTCGGCGTACAGCTTCGCGGCCTTTCGCTCGTTGATCGCTGACATTGCCGTCAGCCCACCCTGCGCGATCAGCCACTTCATGACGAGGCCCAGCGTGTAGACCGCGAACGTCGGCGGCGTGTTGTACATCGATCCGTTCTCCGCCTGCACGGCGTAGTTCAGCATCGACGGCAGCGTCTTGTGCGAGCGGGACAGCATGTCCTCGCGGACGATCACGAGGGTCACGCCAGAGGGACCGAGATTCTTCTGGGCGCCGGCATAAATCAGCGCGTGCTTCGCGATATCAATCGGGCGGCTGAACATGTCCGACGACGTGTCGTTGACGAGCGGAACATCGCCGACGTCGGGCAGCGCCTTGTACTCCGTGCCTTCGATCGTGTTGTTCGACGTCATGTGGACGTACGCCGCGTTCGGCGTCAGCTTCAACTCGGACTGCGCCGGCACGCGCGAGTAGTTCTCCGCCTTCGTGGACGCCGCGACATTGACCGTGCCGACCTTCTTGGCTTCCTTGATCGCCTTGTCGCCCCACGAGCCGGCGTCGATGTAGTCGGCGGTCGCGCCTGCCGTCAGCAGGTTCATCGGCACCATCGAGAACTGGGTGCTCGCGCCGCCCTGCAGGAACAGCACCTTGTAGTTGGCCGGCACGGCGGCGACCGCGCGCACATCGGCCTCGGTCTGCGCGAGGATCGACTCGAAAGCCGCCGAGCGATGGCTGATCTCGAGAATCGACATGCCGACCGATGGAAGCGCGAGGAGGTCGCGCTGGACTTCTTCGAGCACGGGCAGCGGAAGAACCGCCGGGCCCGATGAAAAGTTGTAGACGCGGTTGACTGTGGTCATGAGTGCTCTCTGCGATCGCCGGCTGCCGGGCGGTCAGATCGTGACAAGGTGGAGATCGAGAATATCCTGGTTGCCGCCCTGCATCGCCCCGAGCAGCGCGTCCGACGGCGCGCCGTCGAGGTTGATGCGCGCGACAGCGGCCTGCGCGCCTTCGAAGATCACGTTCTCGGTTTCCTGGACGTTGATGTTGCCGCTGCGCAGGTGTTCGAAGATGTGCGCGAGCACGCCGGGACGATCGCGGTGACGCACGACCAGCATGTGCGTCGCCGGCGTCCGCTTGGCCAGGTTGACGACGTTCGGCACCTTTCCCGTCGTGCTGTAGGACTCGATGATCCGCACCGTTTCGGCGGCGATCGCTTCCTGCGCCTGGTCCGTCGACGCGCCGATGTGGTGAGTGCCGTAGACGTTGGGCAGCGCGACCAGCGGATCGCTGAAGGCGCCGGTCGCGCCGGACGGCTCGCTCGCGAACACGTCGAGGCCGACGCGAATGCCGCGCTCGCGGACCGCTTGTTCGAGCGCCGCGTGATCGACGACTTCCGCGCGCGCGGTGTTGATGAAGTACGACCCGGGCTTCAGCGCGTCGAGCACCGAGGCGTTCACCAGCGCCCGTGTCTCGGCGTTGAGCGCAAGATGCACGCTGAGGATGTCGCAGCGCGCCGCGACCTCCGCCGGCGACGCGGCGAGCTGCATCGGGATCGGCTCGTTCGCGATCTGGTCCCTGCCGGTCGCGAACCGGCGGCTCCAGACGACCACCGGCATGCCGAACGCGTGAGCGCGCCTCGCGACCTCCTGGCCGATGTTGCCGTAGCCGAGCAGGCCGATCGTGCGGCCGTGCAACCCGCGCGCCTTCGAGTACTCCTTCTTGTTCCAGGTGCCCGCGCGAAGGTCGGCCACGTTGTCGGGCACGCGCCGGTCGAGCGAAAGCACCAGCGCAAAGGCGAGCTCCGCCACCGCGATCGCGTTCTTCCCGGGACAGTTCGAGACGTAGATGCCGCGCCTGGATGCCGTCGCCACGTCGATCGTGTTGTAGCCGGCGCCGGCGCGGACCACCAGCGAGAGCGATCCCGTCTCGAGCATCGGCCCGGTGACCGCGGTGCTGCGGACGACCAGCACGTCGGCCGCTGTCTCGCCCAGCGCCTTCACAAGCGCTTCGTCCTTGAGGTCGGGTTGATAGACGACGTCGCAGCCGGCGGCCTTGAGGCCGTCGATGCCGCTCTGTTCGAATTTGTCGGCGACGAGAACCTTCATATCAGCGCGCTCGACTCAAGGACACAAAGGACACGATCCTTGTGTCGTTTCATATGAGATGGCTAAGCAAGCCGTCTCGAAGTTTTGGCTCGAACCACGTCGACTTTGGCGGCATGATCTCGCCGGCGTCGGACACCGCCATCAGGTCGGCGACGCTGACGGGGAACAGGGAGAACGCGACCGCGGCCTTGCCGGAGTCGACGAGCTGTTCGAGCGCCTTCGTGCCTCGCCCGCCGCCGACGAAATCGATCCGCTTGTCCGTGCGCACGTCGGCCACTCCCAGCAGCGGCGCCAGCAGCCGCTCCTGCAGCACGCTGACGTCGAGGGAGCCGATGGGATCCTTCGGGTCGGGCGCCACGCGCGATCGCAGCGTGTGCCACCCGCCGTTGAGATACATCGCAATGTCGCCGCGAGCCGCCGGAGTGGCCGGGCCTTTCGTGACGTCGAAGCGCTCACGTACCGCTGCGAGGAACGCGTCGGGCGACAGCCCGCCCAGATCCTTCATCGTGCGGTTGTAGGAAAGGATCTGCACCTGATCGTGCGGAAATGCCACGGCCAGCATCGTCGACGCATCGGCTCCGTCGCCGAGCGAGCGCGCCGGCGATGCCGCGCTCGCGCATTTCGGTGCGCGCGCGAGCCGCGCTGGCGGCTCGATGATGTCCGTCGGCGATGTACAGCGCCGGAATGCGGCCGACAGCGGCGACCAGGGCGTCGCGATCGGCCCCGACCACCCGCCAAATCGTGTGGCGCACTCCATCGGGCGCGGTGAAGTCGATGACCGGTTCGCCCTGCGCCGCCGCCGCGGCCACGCGATCGATCTCGGCGGACGCGCGATACGTGAGGAAGACAGGACCGGTCTGCGCACCGAGCGCCGAGCATGTGCCTGGTCCGATCGTCTTCCTTGTCGCGCCGCGTGCGCTCGTGCTTCTTGATGACGCCGCGGTCGTACTCGTCAATGGAAAAGCAGGCGGCCAGTCCGGTCTGGATGTGGCTGCCCATCTGGAGACGGTAGAGGTAGACGCCTGGCTCGGCGTCGAGGGTCAGCGCGCTCTTTGCGAAGCGCCGCGAAATTCTCGGCGGCCTTGCGGTAGACGGCGTCGCCGTAGGGATCGCTGCCGTCCGGGAGCTCGATTTCCGCGCGCGAGACACGCAGAAAACTCAGCGGGTTGCCGTCGGCCAGCGCGCGTGCCTCGTCTGTGCTGACAACGTCGTAGGGAACAGCCGCGATGCGAGCGGCATCGGCTGCGTTCGGACGCAGCGCACGAAACGGGTAAAGCGTCGCCATGGCGCTCAAATTATATGGCAGCGCGAGACAGAAGGCCCGATGGCGCGGGCCAGACGCCATGAAGAAAGGAACGCGCGGACGCGAATCAGAGGCTCGAGCGCGAGCCGAACACCTTGCGGAGCCACCCGAGACGAAGGCGATCCAACATGCTTCGATTCGCCGGCTTCTTGGCGGAGCGCTTACCGCCGGCTACGGCTGACGGACGCGTCGGCGTCCGCTTGTAGGAGACGCGGCGCACATCGGGTTGGGACGCGCGGGGAGGTTTCGTGGGGCTATCGCGCTCGGAGATGAGGCCGCGCTCCGGAGAGGCGGCGAGCGGGATCGGTTTCGCGGCCGGCTCGTCTGGAACACTCGTCGGCAAGGGTCGAAGCGTATCGGGCACCGCAGGCGCTGGCGAGCTGATCGTCGTCTGAGCTGCAGCCGGTGTGCGTGCCTTGTGCATGAGCTCGCCGGCGCCGATCAGCACCAGGCCTGCCGCGACACACGCGGCGGTGGCGGTGAGCGTCCGGCCTCGCTGCGAGGGCGGGGGCGCGGCGACCATGTCGATGGCTGTCGGCTCTGCGTTCACCATGGCTCGCCGCTGGTAGAGTCGGACGTCGGCGTCGCGCAGCTCGCGCCGTAGTGTGGTTGCCGAGGTCGGGCTCCGGCGTCGATCGACAATCGGTCACGGTCGCCAGGTCCACATGGCCTCCCGCGCGGGCGAGCGCGCGTCTCACGAGGGTCGCGCGGTTCCCACGCTCGTGGCGAGCCAGGTCGCGCGAGAAATCGTCGATCGAGTCGAACGGCGGCACGTCGACGTTGAGAAGCGCGCGCGCCATGGTGTAGCGCAATCCTCCGGGGACGCGCGGCGATCCCGGCGGCAGGAGATCTTCGAGAAAGATCGCGACTTCCGAGACGACCGGCGTCATCCTGCATCCGCGACAGGCAACCGAGCCGTCGTCTTCCAGGAACACGTTGTCGGCCGATGGCGGTCCGTAGGGCGTGTGAACCTCGTCCGTGCTCCCAGGGTCGCGAAGAGACGTGATCAGCTGCTGAGCGATCGCAACCGCTTCATCCGCTTCGAAAACAACTCCCGCGGCGCGACACTCGGCAATCGAAGTACTCATTGCGATTCCGTGTGCGAAATGCGCGCCAGATTTCCCGGACCGGACGAGCGGAAGGCGATACGAGGGCCGGGCCGCTCAATGCTGCGGCGCGTTTGGATTCGTGACGACGGCTGACGGGGTTTGGACGGTCAGCGCCGCCATCGCGCGATCGCGAGCGGCCTCGAAAGCGGCCATCTCAGCCGCGGGAATGGGGTCAGCCGGAGGCATCGCACGATGTGCGGTGACCGGGTTGATGAACGCGCCGTTCTTCTTCAGGCGATAGTCGAGGTGCGGTCCCGTTGCGAGGCCGGACGAGCCAACCTTCCCGATGAGCTCGCCCTGCCGAACGCGCGTCCCGGCACGGACGGCAATCGCGGACAGGTGCAGGTATTCGGTTTCGAAACCATTGGCGTGGCGCAGGTGGACCATCCGTCCCGCGCCGCCGCTCATCCCCGCGGACACGACCACGCCATCGGCGACAGCGACGACCGGCGCGCCGGCGGGCGCGCGGTAGTCCACGCCCAGATGCGCGCGCACCTCGCGCAGGACCGGGTGCATGCGCGCCTTGGAGAACGCCGACGTCACCACCGGCTGAAACTTCAGCGGCGACGCGAGGAAGAATCGGCGCATCGACCGTCCGTGCTCGTCGAAGTAGGCCGGCGACCCGTCCTGCGGCGTGAACCGCATCGCGCGAACCTGGCGGCCCGCGTTGGTGAACTCGGCTGCGGCAACGGGTCCGTAGCCGGCGAACTGATGATCGTCGCGGAATTGCTTCTCGACCGACAGCTCGAAGCGATCGCCCGGCTGCAATTCGGTGCTGAAGTCGATTTCGCCGCCGAAAATGTCGGCGAGCGCAAGCGCCAGATCGATCGTCTCCCCGGCTGCGTCGATTGCCGAGACCAGCGACGTGTGTTCGTGGTCGATCTGGCCGCGCACCACTTCCACGTTGCGCGTCTTCGGAATCGGCAGCACTCTGGCGACGAGTTCCTGTTCCGGCGACCGGCCGACCCGGAGGAAGCGGTCGCCGTCGATCTCGTACTCGAATCCGCGCACGCTCCCGCCGGGCATCGTCTCGAGCCGGTACGGCTGGTTGGCGCGCACTTTCCGGAGGTCGAACACCGATCCGGCCTGCGCGACGATGGCCGCGGCGTCGGCGACGGCGACATCGTGTGCGCGGAGGACGGAGGCGAGTGTCGCGCCGGCGCGGACACGCGACGAGACGACCGTCGTCTCGAGCGACAGCATGATGTCGCCTTTCACGGCCGCTATCGTGTCCGGCCGCGCAACGCTGGCGTTCGTCCGGGTGTCACACGCCGTCGTCGTCAGGGCGGCCGCGAGGATCAGCAGAAGGGTTGTGCGCACGGTTGAGCTGTGTGTATCGGTCCCGGACAGTCAGACGTCCAGTGACGCGTAAAAGGCGGCATCCTAGCACGGACCCTCCGAGTCAGACCTCAGAGAACTCGGCCTCAGAGACGGCACCTCTGAGACCGGCACCTCTGAGGCGTTGACCGGATCTGGGACAGCCGATAAAGTTCGAGCGGAGGTTGGTTTCGATGCAATTCCGCCGTTTGTTTGCACCAGGCGCCGTGTTCGCCCTGTCCGTCGCCCTGGCGCTGCCGCTGTCCGCGCAGTGGCCGATGACCGAGAAAATCGACCTCGATGCCATCTACCGCATCAAGGACGAAGGGCTGCAACGCTCGAAGGTGATGGAGATCGAGAGCTATCTCACCGACGTGTACGGCCCGCGGCTCACCGGCTCCCCGAACATGAAGGAAGCGGGCGACTGGGCCATGAAGACGATGAAGGACTGGGGCCTGACCAACGTCCACGAGGAAGCGTGGCCCTTCGGTCGCGGATGGCAGAACCAGCGGTTCACCGCCAACGCGCTGACGCCGCGCGCGTACCCGCTCATCGCCTACCCGAAAGCCTGGACGCCCGGCACCAACGGTCCGGTGACCGGCGACGCCACGATCGCGGTCATCAACGAGGAAAAGGACTTCGCCGAGTTCAAGGGGAAGCTGCGCGGCAAGTTCGTGCTCTCGATGCCGATGCGCGACGTGCCTGCGCATTTCGAAGCGCAGGGCCATCGCTACACCGACGCGGAGCTCGCCGATCTGACGAAGCAGCCCGCCGGCGGCGGACGCGGACGCGGTAACTTCGCCGCGGCTCAGGAATTCAACCGCAAGAAGGCGCAGTTCTTCATCGACGAGGGCGTCGCGGCGGTGCTCGACTTCAGCCGCGGCGACGGCGGCACGGTCTTCGTGCAGGCGCCGCAGGGAGTGTCGCGCGACGTCAAGGGTCCCGCGCAGCCTGCGCAAGTGACGCTCGCGATCGAGCACTACGGACGGATCTGGCGAACGCTCGAGAAGAAAATTCCGGTCACTCTGCAAATCGATGCCGACAACAAGTTCTACGACGCGGATCTGAACTCCTTCAACATCGTCGCGGACCTTCCGGGCACCGATAAGGCCGACGAGGTGGTGATGCTCGGCGCGCACTTCGACTCGTGGCATACCGGAACGGGCGCCACCGACAACGCGGCCGGCTCGGCGGTGATGATGGAAGCCATGCGCCTGCTCAAGGCGAGCGGCGTGAAGCTGCGGCGGACCGTGCGCATCGGGCTCTGGGGAGGCGAGGAAGAAGGGCTGCTCGGCTCGAAGGAATACATCAAGGCGCACTACGGCGATCCGGCGACGATGGCGCTGAAGCCGGAGCACGCGAAGCTGGCGGGCTACTTCAACGTCGACAACGGCACCGGGCTGATTCGTGGGGTGTATCTGCAGGGGAACGAAGCCGTCGCGCCGATCTTCCAGCAGTGGATGGAACCGTTCAAGAACCTCGGCATGACGACGCTGACCATCCGCAACACCGGCGGAACGGATCACCTGTCGTATGACGCGGTCGGCCTGCCGGGATTCCAGTTCGTCCAGGACGAGGTCGAGTACGACTCGCGCACGCACCATTCGAACATGGACATGTACGAACGCGTCCAGGCGAACGACATGATGCGCAACGCCGTGATCGTCGCGACGTTCGTGATGAACACAGCCAATCGCGACGAGAAGCTGCCGAGAAAACCGCTGCCCAAGCCGACGCCGGCCCAGGGCCGCGGGACACAGCCTTAAGAAAACTGCACCATGGCTGATGGCTAAGGGCTGATGGTCATGGGACAATGGCGGACACGCGATCCGCCATTACACCATCAGCCATGCGCTCTTCGAAGAGCCGCAGTGCGGTTTCTTCTTTAATCCGGCCGTATCGTTCCGACCAGGCGCGCAGCGTCTCTTTTCTTTCGCGCGCTTCGGCGACCGCGTCGAGTCGATCGACCGGCCATGGCAGGCGGTACGTCCAGTTTCCCTCCGTGACCGTGGCCGGCTCGTTGATGCGATCGCGCCATCCGAACGCATCCTGCACCGGAAGCAGCAGCACGTCGGAGCCGGATGCGAACAGCACCTCGAGGAGCACGTCGCGAATCGTCGAGTCGAACCGGCGCTTTGAAAGATCGGCGCCGGCCGTGAGCCGCTGAACCGACGCGAGCTCACCCACCTGTCTCCGCTCCGATTCCGTGGCCGCGTCCCACCAGACCGCGACCGGTTCGGTGTCGTGCGTCCCCGACGCCGCGACCGATACCGGCGGGTAGTCTGAAGGGTCGCGGAACGGCTGCCCTTCGTCGTGCCACTTGCGTTCCCATCGAAAGACGCGGAAACCCGGAATGCTCAGGCGCGCGAGCGACGCGCGCACGAAATCGGGGACGGTGCCGAGATCCTCGGCGATGATCTCCGCGCCGGCGCCGCGAAACAGATCGAGCACCGTTTCGCCGAGCGCCCGCTGCGCCGGCTCCTCCGGCGGCGTAAAGACCCCCTCGCCGCCGCCTCTCAGGCGGCCGTACGTGCGATAGAAGCCGACGAGGTGATCGATGCGGTAGCCGTCGAAGAGATCGGCGCTGCGCCGCGCGCGCTCACGGAGCCACAGGTAGTCTTCCGCGGCCAGCGCGCTCCACTGATAGACGGGCATCCCCCAATCCTGTCCCGTCGCGCTGAACGCATCGGGCGGCGCGCCGACCGACATGTCGAGGCGGAACTGATGCTGCCGCACCCACACGTCGGCGCTGTCGGTATCGACCATGAACGGCAGATCACCGAACAGCGCGACGCCGTGCGTGTTGCGGCGCGCCTGCTGCCACTGCGAACCGGCCAGCCACTGAAGATATTGCTGGAACAGCACCTCGTCGGCGAGCTCGCGCCGCGCGCGGTCGATGGCCGGCGGCTCGCGCCGCTGGAGCGCCTGCGGCCATTCCGTCCACGGCCGCTCGTGCTCGCGCGCGTGCAGCGCGCGGAAGAGCGCGTAGTCTTCGAGCCACCAGGCCTGTTCGCTGACGTACGACTGGAACGCACGGCCGCGTTCGCCGCCGCTTTTCCATTCACGCTCGAGAAAGCGCTCGAAGGCCGCGCGCAGGGCGCGCCGCTTCAGCGCCCGAACATCGCGATGCTCGATGCGCCGCGCCAGCCGGACGGCCGTCAGCGTTTCCCGATCGGACGCCGAAAGCGCGGCTTCGCCGCCGAGGGCGATGAACTCCGCGACCTGCGGCACGCTGATGTAGATCGGATCGATCGCCATCGCGCTGATCGCCGAGTATGGCGACTGCTGTCCGGGCGCCATCTCGTTGAGCGGCAGCAGCTGCAGGATGCGCTGTCCGGCGCCGGCCAGCCAGGCAGCGAGCGGCTCGATGTCGCCGATGTCGCCGATCCCCCAGCTCGCCGTGGACGTGCACGAGAACAACGGCATCAGCAGGCCGGCGCGTCTGCGATAGTTGGAAGCGCTCATGCCCCGCTCGCTCTGCAATGGAAATGCCCCAGCACTCGCGAAATGCCGTCCGCAAACGACGACTCACGCGGCAGCAGACTCACAACCAGATAAGACTCCCGCGGAAAGTCAAAGAAGTAACCAGGGTGTGTCAGAACGCCTTCGTTCAGCAGGCGCACTACGAGATCCTCTTCCGGTTCGAGCGACGGAACGCGCAAGACCCTGTACCAGCCGCCCTCGCCGCGAAGCAAACGGCAGGAGGGCACGCGCGGCCACAGCCGCCTCCAGCGTGCGGTTGTTCGCAACGACCCGTGACGCGATCTGTCCCCGGACCACCGCTCCCCGCTCCAGCAGCTCCCCGGCGGCGAGTTGCACCGGCGTGGACACGGCAAGGTAGGTATCGCACACGAGCTCCAGCCGCTCGAGCGCATCGGCCACCAGCCGATCCGAGCCGCCGATCGCCATCCATCCGAGCTTTACCTGCGGCAGGCCGACGGACTTCGACAGCCCACCCAGCGCGAACGACAGCACATCGTCGCGCTCGACGACGCGGCCCGCACGAGCGGCGGCGCCGGCTTCGAGCTCGTAGTCGGCGAACACTTCGTCCGCCACGATCGCGATGCCGCGGGGCCCGCAGATCGCCGCGAGCCGATCGAGCTCGTGCCTGGAGATGAACGACCCGGTCGGGTTGTTCGGGCTGACCACGAGGACCGCGCGGGTCCGCGGTGTGATTGCGCCCTCGAGGCTGGCGAAGTCGATCGACCACGATCCGTCGAGCTCGAGATCGTAGTAGCGCGTCGCCACCAGATCGAGCCGCGTCAGGTAGTCGAACAGCGGATAACTGGGCCGCGGGACGAGCACTTCATCGCCGGCGTCCGCGAGCAGCTTGAAGAGGATCGAATAGCCATCGCTCGTGCTCGCGGTGAGCACGATGCGATCGGGCGTCACACCGAGGCCCTGGCGCGCGTAGTCGGCGGCAACGGCGCGGCGGGCTTCCATCGAGCCCAGCGGCGCGGGCCTGTAGTCGAGGCCGCGTGCGCGGCCGAGCGGCTCCAGCAGATCGGGCGGGTACACGAATCCAGCGCGCGTGGGATTCGACTCGGTGAGATCGATCAGCGGATCGTCATGCTCCCTGCGTGCGCGCAGCGCTTCCGTCACCCGATTGGGCGCCAGGTTGGCTGGGACGCGGCTGGAGAACACAGACGGACCAGGAACTAAGGACCAGGGACGATTTCGACGCGCTCGATCACGTCGCCTTCGAGAATCTGATCGACGATTTCGATGCCGTTCAGCACCTGCGCGAACACCGTGTACGCGTGATCGAGCCGCGGGTTGTCGACGAGGTCCACGAAGATCTGCGCGTCGCCGGTGTCGTGGCCGCGCGTCGAAATGCCCACGGCGCCGCGCACGTGCGGCCAGAGTCCGACCTCGTCGCGCATGAAGCTCGCGTCGCCGATGTACTCGGTGGCGCCAGGGCTGCCGCCCTGAATCACGAAGTTCGGCACGACGCGGTGGAACGTCAGGCCGTTGTAGTAGCCGGCTTCCGCGAGATGCGCGAAACGCAGGACCGTCGCGGGCGCCTGCGACGTGAACAACGCGATCTCGAAGACGCCGACGCCGCGGATCGTCAGGCGAGCGCGCGGCGACGCGAGGCGCCGCAGGTCGTCGGCATTGAGATCGGACTGGATCGGACGCGACAGGATTGACCCGCGCGCACGGCCGGCGGCGTCGGCCTGGGCGCCATGGCCGGCCTGCGGGTCGGCCCCGAGACTCGTGAGCGCCTTCGCGATCGCGTCGCGTGCATCGTGGGAGTTGTCGTGCCCCTCCGCGATCAGCCGCTGCCATGCGGCCGTCAACGCCGGCAGCGCCTGATCCGCGTGCGGCGTTCCATCGAGCGCGAGCGCCGCGGCGCGCAGGATCTGGTAGCCCCTGCGCGAGAGCGCGGTCACATACACGGCGTCCGCATCGTGGGCGGCGAGCTTGTGCAGTCCCTCGACGGCCGTCTCGGCCACATTGTCGTCTTCGTCGCGCGCGAACGTCTCGAGCGCGTCGCGATCCTTCAGCTGGGCCGCCGCTCGCGCGGCGTACATCCGCAGCTGCCAGGTACGGGCGGCAGTGAACCGGGGCAGCGCGGTAGCCGCGCTCGCCGGCTCCGCCGCCGCGAGCGCAACCAGCGCGTGCGCCGCACGATGCCAGGCGCGAGGCTGTGACGCGTCGGACAGATCGCGAACCGTGCGCTCGAGGGCGGCGACCGCGTCGGGCGCGGATCCGCATCCGCCGAGCTGATCGAAGGCGAACAGCGTGACGTGCATGTCGCGATCGCCCGCGGCCGCGAGCGCCGCGGCGCACGAATCGGCGTCGTGACGCGTCCGCAGGCTGCGCAGCGCCTCGAGGCGCACGATCGGCGAGTCGTCTGCCAGCGCCGCTGTCAGGGCGCTGTGCAGATCGGCAGCCGGCACTTGTGGCGCCGCCGCCGCGGCTGCGACAACGGCCAATCGTCGGACCTGCGCATCGGGGTCGTGCGTGGCAGCGGCCAGCGTCTCCGCATCGACCGCGCCCGCCGTGGTCAGCGCTTCGAGCGCCAGGCGCCGGATGCGCGCACCAGACACCGCTTCGCCTCTTGCCAGACGCGCCAGCCGCCGCGAGAGCGCCAGCGCATCCTCGCCGGGAGCGCGCAGCTTCCGTTGGGTTCTGGCGAGGCCTTCGAGACCGAGCGCGACGCCCAGGCGATCGGCGGCGCCGGTCTCCCGTCCGGCCAACTCGATCAGCGTCTGTTCTGCTGCGTCGACCTGGGTGGCGTTGACGTACGGAAGCCGGCCGATCGTGTCGCAGATGGCCTCGCGGACATCGGGCTCCGCTTCCACTTTGAGCCGCGCCGTGAGCGCCGACGACACGCCGTCGAGCGCCGACGCGGCCGGCGCCTTGTCGCCTTTCCAACCCTGAGCGGCCTGTCCGATCGCGTTGGCTGCCTCGGATCGGATCTCAGGCAGCGCGTGACGAAGGGACGGCAGGATATCGGGGATGAGCGCGGGCCGCTCGAGGCGGCCAAGCGCGCGGACGGCGGCGCGAATCGTCTGCGCGTCGCCGTGCAGGCCGGATCGGATGACGCCGAGATCGCGCGGCGTCGGCGCGCGGCGGTCCTCGGCCTGCAGCACGGCCAGCCGAGTCGTGCGCGCCACGGGCGGTTCATCTTGCGCGGAGACAGGCCACGAGAAGAAGAAACCGCCGAGAACGCAGACTACGCAGAGCAATATTTTCTCGGCGTGCTTTGCGATCTCCGCGGTTCCTTCCGAACGTCTCATGTCCGCAAGTGGCGTGTGGCTGCGGAATACTCGAGCATCTGCGAGCTGAGATCGAGAGGGTAGGCGATGGTCACATCGACGATCTCGCCGGACCCGTTGGTGACGGCCGACAGCCTCGGCATGACGAAACCAGTGTAGGACGGGAGCTGCAGGCGGTCCACGCGTGCGACGACTTCGTCGCGCAGCGCCGGGTCGAAGTGCACGCCGTAGGCGGTGAACAGCGCGAGCGCGGCGTCGTAGTCCCCCTCGGCCTTGATGCGCTGCACCTCGGCGAGCAGGCGGCCGACGCCCTCACGAAACGCGGCCGGATCGGTCATCACGTAAAACGTCTTGCCGTCGCGGCTCCGCACGTCGATCGCCGTGGTGTTGGCCATGAGCCAGCGCACGATCATCTGGCGGTTGCGCATGTGATCTTCTTCGATGTCGGTGCCTTCGCGCACACGCCGCAGCTGCACGAGTGCGTTGCGGGCGTAGCTTTCGTACTCCGTCCTGACGATGTCGTCGTGCGCGTCGGCCGGCACGATGCCGAACTCGACCAGCTTGGGATCCGGCAGGAAATACAGCGCGACGAGATCCGCGCGCGACTCCTCGATCGCCGAGAACTGCTCGCGGAGCGCCGACTGCGGGCTGCCGTTGAGCCGTTCGGCCACTTTCCCCGATCCGTGCCCGATGACCTCGTGCATGTTCGTCGTCAACTCGCCGGCGAACGCGTTCCAGCGTTTCGATCGCTCGGCTTCCTCCGGCGTCCAGCAGAACTCGCTGCGGAACTCCGGCAGCGTCGATCGGTCGTAGGCTTCGTTGACGTTCGAGAGCGACACCGACTTGCTGCCGTACTGCTCGCGAATCGTCTGGTCGTTGGGGAGATTGATGCCGACCGGCGTGATGGGACCCGAGTCTCCCGTCTCGATGACCACGTCGATGGCGTTGGCGGTGACCCCGCGAACGCCTTCCTTGCGGTACTTGGGATCCCACGGCATGTGGTCTTCGAACCATTGCGCCTGTTCCGCGATCGTCCGTATCTGCGCGGTCTTCTCCTGGTTGACGTAGAACACGAGCGCTTCCCACGCGCCTTTGATGCTCCGCGCGTCGAGATACACCTCGACGAACCCGTTGATCGTGTCCACGGGCGACGTCTTGTCCTGCACCCAGGCGATGTCGTACGCCTCGCGATCGGCCTCTTCTCCGCTGCGATAGAACGCGACGAGCGCGCGCAGCGCGTGGGCCATGGACTCGGTCGCAAACGGAATCGCCGACTCGAGGTGATGGACGATCGCTTCGATCTGCGCGCTGTACCGGCCGCCCACACGGTACACCTCCTCGACCAGAGCGCCGTCGCGCATGACGAGTCTCGAATTGAGCGGGTGTTTTTCCTCGAATCCCTCGAGATCCTGCAGCGTGAGACCGACGTACAGGTTGTTCGCGCTGGCGGTGACGATGTCCTTGCCGGCGCGCGGCGTCTTGCTGGTGACGGCGGGATCGACGTCGGGATCGAAGAACATCGGCCTCAGGCGCTCGAGGAGCGCGTCGAGCGTCTCGCCCGCCCGCTGCGGGAAGACCGCGCCGTTGCGTGCGGCAACGTGTGCTGCGGCAGCCAACGCGGCGGCGGTGCAGGTGAGCACGAACTTGCGCGAGGTGAGGTTGTTGTATGGGCCGGTGTTGATCCAGAACAGCTTGGTGTAGCGCGTGATCTCGTCGAGCGTCGCTGCGGTCGATGCCGGCGGGATGCGTGACGATCGCTTCGAGAACGTCGCGCATCTCGAGGCTGTGGGCGTAGCGCTGGTCGTAGTAGATGTCGCGCCCGGCGATCGCGGCCTGGCCGAGGTGCCAGATCAGCGTCTTCTCGCGAAGCGGCAGATCGTTGAACGCGTCCGCGTAGACCTGCACGACGGCGGCTTCACCGATCCGCTCGAGCAGGTATTTCCGTTCGGTGGGCGGGCCGTCTTCACCGGCACAAGGATCGTCTCGTTCATACTCCTCAGCTAATCTACATCACGCTGTCAGCTCGACGCGTTCGAGGTGTGCGGCGATGTGCACGGGCCAGCCTTTCTCGGCGGTGATGCGGGACGCCAGTGCCGAGAGCGCAACAGGATCACCGTGGACGAGGTAGGTCATCGCGGGAGGGCGCGTGAAGCCGGAGAGCCAGCGCAGGCTCTCGCTGTAGTCCGCGTGCGCTGACATCGAGTCGATGAGCTCGATGTGCGCGGCGACCGGGAAGGTTCGTCCCAGCAGCTTGATTTCCTTTGCGCCGTCCACGAGCAGCCGTCCGCGCGTTCCCGCCGCCTGATAGCCGACGAACATCACCGTGTTCTTGGGGCTCGAGATGGTGGCGGCGAGGTGACGCAGGACGCGGCCGCCCGTCGCCATGCCGCTCGAGGCGATGACGATGGCGGGCTGGCGGGACGCGATGAGGTCAGCCGACTGCTGCGGTGACGCGATCGTCGTCATACGCGTCGTTGCGAAAACCGAGACGTGCTTGAGTCCGTCGGGCCTGGCCATGTCCGCGTCGAGTTCGTTCAGGCGTGCGGAGTAGAAATGCAGGGCCGCGCTCGCCATCGGACTGTCGACGTAGACCGGCAGGACGGGAATCCGCTTTTCCTCTTCGAGCCGCTTCAGCCAATACAGGACTTCCTCGACGCGGCCGATCGCGAAGGACGGGATGATCAGCTTGCCGCCTCGCTGGAGCGAGTCGTTGACGACGGTTGCGAGCTGCGCGCCGTCGTCGTCGGGCTTGTGGAGGCGGTCACCGTATGTGGATTCGAGGAGCAGCACGTCAGCTTCGGGCACCATCACCGGGTCCGGCAGGACGGGGCGTCCAAATCGTCCAAGGTCACCGCCGAACACGATCGTCTTTCCTGCCACCCTCACGCGTGCGTAAGCCGACCCGAGCAGGTGCCCGGCATTGATGAACTCCACGGTCGGCGCAGTCAGGGTCAGACCCGGGTCTGACCCTGGGTTCGATTTCTCCTGGCTAAAGACGGGGGCAGGGTCAGACCCTGGTCTGACCCGGGTCTGACCCTGTGGATCGTAGAATCGGGACGGGACGGTCGTAACCGACTGGCTGGAGCTGGGTTAGCGCACGGGCGGCGTCTGCTGACGTGTACAGCGGGAGCGCGGGCGAGTGCCTGGTGAACCCGTGCCGATTGGCTTCTCGCGCATCTTCTTCCTGAATGTGCGCCGAGTCGGGTAGCACAAGCGAGCAGAGTTCCTTGGTCGCGGGTGTGCAGAAAATGCGACCGCGAAAGCCGGCTGACACCAGCCTCGGAAGATAGCCGCAATGGTCCAGGTGCGCGTGGGTCAGGATGACGGCGTCAATCGTCGCGGGATCGACGGGCAGCGGCGCCCAGTTTCGCAGCCGCAGTTCCTTCAGCCCCTGAAACAGACCACAGTCGACCAGAATCCGCCGGCCATCCACCTCGAGCAGATGCTTCGAACCGGTGACAGTGCCTGCCGCGCCAAGGAAAGTGAGCGAGACATGTGGGTTGGACAAGGTCACAGGATATCGGATGCCGCCTTCCCTGCGCGCCGCGCGGACATTTGCAGACAATCTCGCCGCTCTGCCGGCGCCTGATTCGACTTGAATCGCTCACACAATCCGCTCCGAAATGGTGCATTGCATGACGACGCATACCAGCGCCATTTCAGAGGGGCAGGCTGATGAAAGACCCGTTGAACCAAAACCCGGTAAGCGTTATCGTGTCCGGATTAAATCCCTCTCTCTCCGGTCGGTTCACGACCCGACGAGGTGATCCTGCAATGGACGATACGAAGATGTCGGAACAAACGTCAGAATCGGTGTCACGACGCGGCTTCATCAAAGGCGTCATTGCCGCAGGGGCGGTCGCCTCGTCCTCCGCGTACCTGTTCCGGACGACGCCGCTGCTCGGGCAGCCGTCGGCGCCCGGCGCCGTGGAGCGCCTCATCACGTTGAACGTCAACGGTCAGGACCGTCGCGTCGACGTCATGAAACAGGAAACGCTCGCGATGACCCTGCGCTACAAGCTCGGGCTCACGGGCACCAAGCTCGGATGCGACCGCGCCGAGTGCGGCGCGTGCACCGTCCTCATCGACGATGTGCCGCACTACTCGTGCTCGGTGCTCACGCACACGACGCGCGGCAAGAAGGTCCAGACGATCGAAGGACTCGCCGATTCCGCCACCGGCAAACTGAGCGCCGTCCAGCAGGGCGTCATCGACGAACAGGGCTTCCAGTGCGCGTTCTGCATGCCCGGCTTCGTGATGGCCGCCACCGGCTACCTGAAGACGAACCCGAACCCCACACGTCAGGAGCTGGCGCACGGCGTCTCCGGCAACCTGTGCCGCTGCCAGGACTACGACAAGATTCTGACGGCGCTGATGAAGGGCGCTGAGCACATGAGGAACGCGTGATGGCTGACAACAAGCTGATCGGCCAGAACTACACAACACCCGACCTCGTCGCCAAGGTCACCGGCAAAGCGAAATACGCAGAGGACTACCGCGTCGAGGGCATGCTGTTCGCGAAGCTGCTCGTCAGCACGCACCCTCACGCCAAGGTCACGTTCGACACCAGCGCCGCGCTGGCGATGCCCGGCGTCAAAGCGATTCTCACGGCCGACGACATGCCCGGCGCCGCGGTCGGCGCGACGCTCGGCGAAGGCGTGCAGGCGAGCGCGCAGGCCGAGCGCGGCCTGACCAACGAGCCACTCTACCAGGGCGAGCCGATTCTCGCGGTCGCCGCGATCGACGAGAAGACGGCGGCCGAAGCGATCGAAGCGATCGTCGTCCACTACGACCCGCTGCCCTTCGTCGTCGATCCGATCGAAAGCCTCCGGCCCAACGGGCCGAACGCGCGCGTGCAGGGCAACGTCTGGATGCGGCCCGACGGCGCCGCCGGCGGCACCCGGCGCGCGCGGCGCGGCCAACGGCGCGCGCGGCGCGAACGCGGCCGCGCACCGGCGCGGGCGCCGCGGCAGGCGCGGCCGCGGGCGGCGGCGCAGGCCGCCGGTCAGCGCGCAGCGCGCGGCTGAAGCGCATCGTCGAGCGCGCAGCGCGCGCGGCAGCGCAGCCGCGGCAGCGGGCGGCAGCAGCTCCGGCCGCAGGCGCGGCGGCAGGTGCGGCAGCGGCGCGCGGCGGACGCGGCGGCCGCGGCGCAGCCGCGGGCGCTCCCGCGCCGCCGCAGATCGCCGTCTGGAAGTGGACCGACGAAGACTTCGCCAAGGCCGGCCCCGGCCAGATGCCGATGGGCAAGGCGACCGACGAATGGGTGTTCGGCAACATCGAGGAAGGCTTCAAGAAGGCCGACCTCGTCATCGACGAAACCTTCATGACCCAGTCGACCGGACATCAGCCGCTCGAAACGCGGACGGCGATGGCCTACTGGCAGAACGGCAAGCTGTTCCTCCACGGCTCGACACAGAGCACCGTGCAGACGGTCGCGTCGGTCGCGCGCTGGACCGGGCTGACGCCGGACAAGGTCGTGATCATCAGCGAGTACACCGGCGGCGGCTTCGGCAGCAAGATTCCCGGCGCCATCTCGATGGCGATTCCGGCGCTGCTCTCGAAGAAAGCCAACGCGCCGGTGATGATGCGCATCACGCGCGAAGACGAGCACTTCATCGGCCGCGCGCGCCCGGGCATTCTCGCCCGCGTCAAGCTCGGCATGCGCAAGGACGGCCGCATCACCGCGATCGACATGTACGCGATCTGCGACAACGGTCCGTACGACGCGCAGGGCGACGGACGCTCCGCCGGCACGACGATCTCGCTCGCCTACCAGCCGGAGACGATGCGGTGGCGCGGTCTGACAGTGCTGACCAACACGCCGCCGAAGACGTCGCAGCGCGCGCCGGGCGGCGCGCAGGGGATCGGCCTGTTCGAGCCGATCCTCTCGAAGGCCGCCAAAAAGCTCGGGCTCGATCAGGTGGAGGTCCGCCGGATCAACGCCCCGGCCGGCCACGCGCCGTTCGGGCCCGCGCTGCCGAACGGCAAGCAGGCCTACGTCACGAGCGCGTTCGTCAAGGAAGCGCTCGACAAAGGACACGAGCTGTTCCAGTGGGACGCGAAGAAGGCGTCGGTCAGCGGCAAGAAGCAGGGACGTCTGGCGCGCGGCATCGGCGTCGCGGTCAGCCCCTACTCGGGCGGCTCGATCGGCTTCGACGGCCTCTTCATCATCAAGCCGGACGGCCGCATCACCTTCCAGTCCGGCATCGGAAACCTCGGCACGCACTCGATGTTCGACGTACATCGCCAGGCCGCTGAAATGCTCGGCCAGCCGTGGGAGCTGTGCGACGTCAACTTCGGCAACACCGCGAAGAACCTGCCCTGGACCTGCATCTCGGCCGGCAGCCAGACAGCGCACGCGATGACCCGCGCCGCGCACGCCGCGGCCACCGACGCGATCAAGAAGCTGCAGGAGATCGCGGCCAAGGCGCACGGCGGCAACCCCGACGCCTACAAGGTCGCGGGCGGAAAAGTCAGCGGGCCCGGCGGCTCGATGACGTTCGCGCAGGCGGCGCAGAAGGCGATTGAGCTCGGCGGCAAGTTCGACGGCCATGAGCTGCCCGAGGACATCAACAACTTCACCAAGACGTCGGCCAAGAACCTGGTCGGCCAGGGACTGATGGCCGTCGCCAAGGACGCGTATCCGCGCGACGGCCAGTCGCAGTCCTTCGTCGTCGGCTTCGCGGAAGTGGAAGTGGACACCGAGACCGGCAACGTCACGGTGATCGACTACACCGCGATCGCCGACGTCGGCACCGTGCTCAACCCCCGCAGCCTGAAGGGGCAGCTCTTCGGCGGCTCGATGCTCGGCCTCGGCCACGCGCGCACGCAGCGCTGGGCCTACGACCAGCAGTACGGCGTCGCGCTGGCGCGGCGCTTCTATCAGAACAAGCCGCCGACCATTCTCGACGCGCCGCTCAACTTCGCGGCCGAAGCGGTCGGGCTCCCGGATCCTGAGACGCCCACGGGCATCCGCGGCGTCGGCGAGCCGCCGGTCGGCGCGGCCTATGGTGCGATCATGAACGCGATTGCGGACGCGGTCGGCGACGAGATCTTCCGGCGCGCGCCGGTTTCGCTCGACATCGTGCTCAACGCGCTCGAAAACGGCGGACAACGGACGCACGAGGCACTGACAGCTCACGTGTAGATTGCAAATTGCAAAATGCAAATTGCTAATTCACTCTTGCAATTAGCATTTTGCAGTCAGCATTGATGAGGAACGAATTATGGCCGTGATACGCGACGTCATGCCGGTGTTCGAGCTTTACCAGCCAGCTTCCATCGACGATGCCATCAAGCTGCTCGACAAGCACGGCGCCGACGCGCTGGTGCTGGCCGGCGGCCTCGACAGCATGGACTGGCTCAAGGATCGCCTCAAGAAGCCAAAGGTGGTCGTGGACCTCGGGCAGATCAAAGAGCTCCGAGGCGTGAAGGAAGTGAACGGCGGCATCGAGATCGGCGCCATGACGCCGCTCACCGAGGTCGTCAAGCACCCGGTGGTGCGCGAGAAGTTCAGCCTGCTGATGGAAGCGGCGGAACTGGTCGCCTCGCCGCAGATCCGCAACCAGGGCACGATCGGCGGCAACGTGTCGCAGGACACGCGCTGCTGGTACTACCGCGGCGGCTGGACCTGCTACCGCGCCGGCGGCAACATCTGCTACGCCGACACGCCGACGTCGGTGAACCGCGAGCACGCGATCTTCAACGCCGATCGCTGCGTGGCGGTCAACCCGTCGGACACCGCGCCCGCGCTCGTCGCGCTCGACGCATCGATGGTCATCCGCGGACCGAAGGGCGAGCGCGTCGTGCCGGCCGAGGAGTACTGGATCGGCCCCGGCATCGACATCACGCGCATGAACGTGCTCGCGACCGAACGAAATCCTGACCGCCATCCGCATCCCCGCGACGATGGCGGGCGCGCAGTTCTACTTCGAGAAGGTGCGCGACCGTCAGGTGTGGGACTTCCCGCTGGTCAACGTCGCCTCGGCGATGGTCGTCTCGGGCGACAAGATCGACAAGATCCGTCTGGTCGTCAACGCCGTCGCGGCCACGCCGCATCGTCTGACCGCCGTGGAGACGGCGATCATCGGCAAGACGCGTGACGAAGCGACGGCGGACATGGCCGGCAAGATGGCGGTCGAGGGCGCTCAAACGCTGCGGCACAACGCCTACAAGGTGCCGCTGATGCGGAATCTCGTGAAGCGCGCCATTCGTGGCGGAGCGGGAGCGACATGGACCTCTTAAGGTGGGGCCGCAGCCCCTGGGGCGAGTGGGTTCTCACGCACGTCTCGTGGAGTCTGTTCTGGGCGTCGCTGTTCGCCGGCGTGCTGTTCTTCGTGGCACACGCGAGCTACATGCTGTTCTCCGCGCATCGCAAGCGGAGCTCGGCTGAGACCGACGCGCTCGAAGCCCAGTTCAAGAATCTTCCACCGAAGATCGAGCGGCACGGCCTCACGGCGCGCATGTTCCACTGGGTGATGGCGGCGTCGATGTTCGTGCTGCTCTTCACGGCGTTCCTCCCAATCGCGGGGATCAGGTTCGCCTGGGTGCAGTGGCACTGGATCGCGGGGCTCGTCCTCATCGCCTCCATCCTCTTCCACATCGTCCACGCCACGTTCTTCCTGGACTTCTGGTCGATCTGGGTCGGACCCAAGGACATCCCGGAGCTGAAGGCGGAGATGCTGCGCGAGTTCGGACACGACGTGCCAGGTCCGAAGTCGGGGAAGTACCCGCTCGGCAACCGGCTCTACCACCTGGCGATCGTGTTCGCGGGCCTCGGCGCCTCGATCACGGGCGCGCTGATGATCCCACGCATTCGCACCGGCCTGGTCGCTCGCAACCCGTACTACTTGAGCGACGCCACGTGGGGCATCACCTACGTGACGCACGGTCTCGCAGGCGTCGGGCTCGTCGGCCTGGTGATCGCGCACGTCTACTTCGCGGTACGACCGGAGAAGTGGTGGATCACGAAGTCGATGATCCTCGGCTTCATCACGCGCCGGCAGTATCTCGAGCATCATGAGCCCAGCCGCTGGCCGGTCGGGCCGAAGGGCTCGAGCGCGAAGCCCGCGGGCCACGCGTGAGCCAGGCAGACACCGTCGCCGAGCTCGGCTCGCGCATCAACATCATCGAGGAGGCGTACGAGTTCATGCTCGCGTACGCCTCCCAGGGCCTGTCGTCGGATCAGGAGAACGACACCGGCCGCCAGGCGCGCGAGTACCTCAAGAAGTGCGACGCGGCGCTCACCGATCTCGGCGATTTCCTCAACAGCTTTACCGATCGCGCCGGTGTGGGCTCCGTCGCGCCGTATCGCGCGTTCATCGCGGTCATCGATCACGACGCACGAGATGCGCAGGCGGCGATTCAGCTCGTGCTCGCACAACCCGCCATCAGCTCTCAGCTGGTGGATAACCTGAATGCGTCGATTCACCTGCGGGCGCTGCTCACCGATCTCTTCCTCATCGACGAAGTCTTCAAGAGCCGACGATAGCAAGTGGCGAGGCGGTGAATTCGTGACTTGGTGAGTTCATTCGCCGAGTCTCCAACCCGCCAATTCACCAATTTCGCCGGCGGTCGCCTTATACGAACAGCCCGACCTGACCACCCGTGTGCCAGAAGAGTACCGTCTGGCTCTCCTGGAACCTTTGCTCACGAACGTAGGCGATCAAACCGGCCATGGCCTTGGCCGTGTAGGTGGGATCGAGAAAGATCGCTTCGGTCCTCGCGGCGAGCCCGATCGCCTCCCGCGATTGGTCCGTCGGAATTCCGTACCCGTCGCCGACGAACCGATCGTCGACTTCGATGGCGGTTCCACTGGCCAGCATGGCGGGATCGGCCTCGAGCAGATCGGCGACGCCGGCGATGATTCCCCCAACCTGAGTCTGCAGCGACGATGAAGAATCGTCGGCGCTGATGCCGACGACCCGCGACGGTAATCCGAGGAGCCGGCAACCGGCAACGAGTCCCGCCTGCGTTCCGCCCGACGAGGTCGAGTGCACGATGACGTCAGGCGGCGGCATCTGCTCCGCGAGCTCCGCCATCGCCAGCGCGAATCCGAGCGCGCCGAGCGGCGTCGACGCGCCGATCGGGATCACGAATGGTCTCCGGCCCTCATTCTCGAGACGCTCGGCGATCTCCAGCATCATCGGCGTGCGCGCCTCGCGCGACGGCACGTAAACCACCTGAGCGCCGAGCAGATCGTCGAGGAGCGCATTCGCCGTCAGCCGATCTGGCGCGCTGCCGTTGGCCACGAGCACAGCGCGCATGCCCAGCTTCGCGGCGGCAGCGGCCGTCGCGCGGGCGTGGTTGGATTGAACCCCACCAGCAGTGATCAGCGTATCAGCGCCGTCTTCGACCGCACGCGCGGCGACCAGCGCGAGCTTCCGCACCTTGTTCCCGCCAAACCCGAACGGAATGGCATCGTCGCGCTTGATGAAGAGACGAGGGGCGCCGCCAAGCGCCTGGAGCAGCCGGGGCAGCGGCTCGACAGGCGTCGGCGCCGGCACGAGAGGCAGCGAGGGCAGGCGTGAGACGAGGTGGCGGAGGGCGGCAGGAGTCACGGGACGTATAGTAGCTGGGAAAAATCGGAGGTGACGTGTGAGACGACACGCAGGATGGATGGGGTGGGCGGCGGCGGCGCTCGGGTTGATCCTCGTCGTCAGCAGCCATCAGCTGCTTGCGCAGCAGGCACAGCAGCCGTCGCCGTTGAAGCGCCTGGAGGCCTCGATCCTCCGGACCACGCGCAGCATCAACGCGACCTGGGGCATCTACGTGAAGTCGATCGAGACCGGCGAAGAGATCGCCGTCGACGCGGATCGTCAGATGGAAACGATGAGCACGATCAAGATCCCGCTGATGATCGAGGCGCTCGAGCAGATCAAGGCCGGCAAGTTCAAGCTCACGGACAAGTACACCTTCGTGGAGAAGGATTCACAGCCCGGCACCGGCACGATCCAGCGGCTCGATGACGGCGCGGTCATGACGGTGAAGGATCTCCTCACGATGATGATCATCGTGTCGGACAACACGGCGACCGAGGTGCTCTACCGCATGGTCGGCGGCCCCGATGCCGTCAACGCGCGCATGCAGACGCTCGGCCTCAAGACGACGCGGGCGATGAACGTGCCGTCGAAATGGTTTCCGGCGCTGCGGGCCGCGCCGACGACCGAGCAGTTCTATCGCGATGGCAAGTCGCCGTTCGGATTTTCGACGCCCCGTGAAATGGGACGGCTGCTCGAGATGATGGAGCGAGGCACACTGGTCGACAAGCCCTCGTCCGATCTCATGCTGCGCATCATGCGCGGTCAGCTGTATCGCACACGGATCCCGCGCTACGTCACGGGCTATACGATTCCGCACAAGACCGGCGATTTCCTGCCCTACGTGGGTGACGACGTCGGCGTGCTGGAGGCACCGGGCAAGACGATCGTCCTGACTGTCTTCACCGGAAACCATTATGGGTCGGGCGAAGTTCTGGAGAACGCGATCGGACTCATTAGCAAAGAGGTGGCTGACTACTTCGCGTACCGCTGACGCCATTGTAGGATTGAAGTATGGCGTCCTACCTCGACAGCGTTCCGTTCTCCGGCATCATCCGTATCCGCGACATGATGTATTCCGTTTCGAATCCGTACCGTCTGGACCAGGGGGACGTGAGCTTCGACGCGCCCGACAGCGTCAAGGCGGGCATGGCGCGTGCGATCGCCGACAACCATTCGCACTACGTGCAGACGACCGGCATCCCGCGCCTGCGCGAGCTGATTGCCTCCAAGCTTCGCGACAGCAACGGTATCCCGATCGACGATGTCGAAGACGTGCTCGTCACCAACGGCGGCATTCATGGCCTCTATCTCCTGTGCCGATCGGTGCTCGAGCCCGGCGACGAGGTGCTGATTCCGGATCCGGCGTGGCCTCCGGCGGCCGGCAACATCCTCGCGGCTCAGGGCGTGCCGGTTGGCTACAGACTTCACGAACAGCGCGGATGGCAGCCGGATCTCGACGAAGTCGAGGCGAGGATCACGCCAAAGACGCGGATTCTTTATATCAACTCGCCGAGCAACCCCACCGGCGGCGTCCTGACGCTGGAATATCTCGAACGGCTTGCCACCATCGCGCACAGCCGCAACTTGTGGGTCATTTCGGATGAGGCCTACGAGGATGTCGTCTTCGACGGTGAGCACATCAGCATCGCGTCGCTGCCGGGTATGTACAACCGCACGTTTCCGCTCTACACGTTCAGCAAATCGTACGCGATGACCGGCTTGCGACTGGGCTACATCGCGATCAAGAACGCGGCGATCCGCGATCGTGCGAAGAAGCTGCTGTTCTACACCGCGAGCAACATCGCGTCCGTGGTGCAGTACGGCGGCATCGGCGCTCTCGAGGGATCGCAGGACTGCATCGAATCGTTCCGCACCGAGCTGCGGTCGCGGCGCGATCTGTTCTACCAGGGCATTCGCGACGCCGCGGGCGACATTTTCTCGGGCCAGCCGCCCGCCGGTGCGTTCTACGCGTTCCTGCGGATCGCTCCCGGCTGGTCCGACCCTTCGACAGGCGCAGGGCGAGCGGCGGACGAAAGCGGCTCGGTGTCGTGGCGGATGGTCGAGCACCTGATCGCGAAGGGGCGCATCGGCTGCGTCCCGGGCGTCGACTTCGGGCCAAATGGCGAAGGCTACGTGAGGTTCTGCTTTGCGCGTGATCGCAAGGAACTGACCGGCGCGCTCGAGTCGATGAAGCAGCTTTTCGGCGTCCGCGTCTGACCTGCGTTTCGCATTGAGCTGCACGCAATTTGCAGTTTGCATTCAGCAATTTGCATCTACTTGACGTGCCTGCCGCCGTCGACGCGAATCGTTTCGCCGGTGATGAAATCGCTTTCGATCAGGGCCAGCACGGCTTTGGCGATTTCCCTCTCTCCGCCCCATCGCCCGAGCGGCGTCGCATCCTCGACCGCGCGTGATTCCTCGTCGCTCAGGCCTGGCGGCGCGACGATCGGGCCGGGAGCGATCGCGTTCACGAGGATGTTGTCCGGCGCCAGCTCCAGCGCCAGGGCTTCGGTCAGCGCAATGATGCCTGCCTTGGCGACGTAGTACGGCACATACCCGATGTAGCGCGGACGGCCGCTCTTCGCGATCCAGTCGCTGAAGTTGATGATGCGGCCGCCGCCGTTCGCGCGCAGGTGCGGCGCCGCGGCGTGCGCGCACAGAAAAGCGGCCCGCAGATCGACCTGGAGCGACGCGTCCCAGTCGCCGGCCGTCAGCTCGGCGAATGGTCTCCGTGCATATACCGACGCCATGTTGATCAGGATGTCGAGGCGGCCGAGGGCGTCGACGGTCGATTGCACCAGCGCGCGAGCCGCGTCGGGCTGTGAGAGATCCGCTGCGAACGTGGCGGATCGGCGTCCGGCGGCGCGGACGCTGTCGGCGGCCTGCTCGGCCTCGGCTTTCGACCGCGCGTAGCTGAGCGCGACATCGGCGCCTCGCGCGGCCAGCTCGCCGGCCACGACGAGACCGATACGCTTGCCGCCGGTAATCAACGCGACTCTGTTCTGGAGATCCATCGAAGGCGGGTAGGATTATAGCGTCCAGTCAAAAACGGAGTTGAAGGTCGGAGTCAAAGGTCGGAGTCGCTGCATGGCTGAAAACATTGGATTCATCGGGCTTGGTGTCATGGGGAAACCCATGGCGGGTCATCTCATCAAGGCGGGGCACAAACTGACGGTCCACAACCGCAGCCGTGGAGCGGTCGACGAGCTCGTGGGAGCCGGCGCAACCGCCGCGGCCTCGCCGGCCGAGGTCGCCAAAGCCTCGTCGATCGTCATCACGATGCTTCCGGACACACCCGACGTCGAACGCGTGCTGACCGGACCAGACGGCGTGCTCTCCGCGCTTCAGAAGGGCACGATCGTCATCGATATGAGCAGCATCTCGCCAGTCGCGACCGAGCGGCTCGCAGCGCTCGTGACGGAGAAGGGCGGGTCGATGATCGACGCGCCGGTCAGCGGCGGCGAGATCGGCGCGATCAACGCGCAGTTGTCGATCATGTGCGGCGGCGAGGAAGCCGCGTTCACGCGGGTCAAGCCGATCCTCGCGTCGATGGGCAACCCGGACAAGATCGTCCACATCGGCCGCTCTGGTGCCGGGCAGATCTGCAAAGTCTGCAACCAGATCGCCATCGGCGGCGCGCTCGCCGGGGTCAGCGAGGCCTTTGCGCTGGCCAAGAAGGCCGGCGTGGACGCCGCGCGCGTCCGGCAGGCGCTGCTTGGCGGCTTCGCGGCAAGCCGCGTGCTCGAAGTGCATGGCGAACGGATGCTGGTGGACAACTACAAGCCCGGATTCCGCGCGAGGCTCTATCAGAAGGACATGCGGCTCGCCAACGAAGCCGCGGCCGCTAACGGCGTCTCGATGCCGGCCAACGCCGTCGTCGCGCAATTGCTGAACGCCTTGATTGCTTCCGGCGGAGGGGATCTGGACTATGCGGCTCTCGGGACGGTGCTTCTCAAGATGGCTAAGGCTTGATGCAATCTAATGGCTAATGGCTGATGGCTGATGGCCAACGGTTGATGGTTGATGGCAGCGGTCGTTTCAGCGCTCGTCGATGGGCCCGAGCAGCGGCTTGACGTCGACGATTGGTGTGCCATCGAGCGCCTCGAGGCTGCTCACGCGGACCCGTGTGCCGGCGATCGACTCGATACGCACGCGGTGAAGTCCGATTGGATTCGGTCGATCCGGGGAACGCGTGCCCTGCCGCGGAGCGGTGGCTCGGTCGATCAGCGTCGACTCGACCGTTCCGATGGGCTGCACTTCGTATCTAGATGCGGTCATTAGATGGCTGACGCCTGATGGCGAGTGGCATACGGAGGATGGTTCAAGAAATCTCTGCGGCTGACTGTCATGGGGGGAATAATACTCCGACGCCACAGGGGCTCGGGACTGGGGGCTAGGCACTAGGAAGAGCTCAGGGCTGAGGGCTGAGGGCTGAGAGATGAAAACCGAGAGCTATGGGAGGCTGTCATGAACGCTCGACGCGACTTCTTGCGCAAGGTGGTTCCGATGGGCGCGCTCGGCGCAGTGGCGCTCAACACCGACTGGCTCGACCGCATCGTGTCGGCGGGCGCCGCCGTCGCCGATCGGCTGCCGGCTGACGTCGCCTCCGATGAGGGCTACTGGCGCGACATTCAGCAGGCCTTCACGCTCGACCGCACCATCATCAACCTCAACAACGGGTACACGTGCCCCAGCCCCCGCGTCGTGCACGAGGCGCTGAAGCGCTATCTCGACTCGTCGAACCAGGCGCCGATTCACTTCATGTGGAACACGCTCGAGCCCAACGTCGAGCAGGTGCGCCGCAAGCTCGCCGTCGAAGTCGGCTGCGACATGGAGGAGCTGGCGATCACGCGCAACGCCAGCGAGGGTCTGCAGATCTGCCAGCTCGGACTCGATCTCCAGGCCGGCGATCACGTGGTGACGACCAACCAGGATTACGGGCGGATGCTCGACACGTGGGATCAGCGCGTGCGCCGCGACAAGATCGCCGTGACGAAGATCGCCTTCCCCGTTCCGACGACCAACATCTCCGAGCTGACCGACCGCATCACGCGCGCGATCACGCCGAAGACGAAGGTGATCCACATCTGCCACATCACCAACCTCACCGGCCAGCTGTTTCCGGTGCGGGACATCGCGCGGATGGCGCGGGCGCGCGGAATCCTGACGATCGTCGACGGCGCGCACGCCTTCGCGCATTTCCCGTTCAAGGTCTCCGATCTCGAATGCGACTTCTACGGCTGCTCGCTGCACAAGTGGCTGCTGGCGCCGGTCGGCACCGGCTTCCTGTACATGCGCCGCGAGAACATCGCCAAGGTGTGGCCGCTGACGCCGGCGGCCGCGAGCAAGTCGGACAACATCCGCAAGTTCGAGGAGATCGGCACGCACCCGGCCGCGAACCACAACGCGATCGCCGAAGCGCTCGCCTTCCACCAGGCGATCGGCGTCGAGCGCAAGGCCGCGCGCCTGCGCTACCTGAACGATCGATGGGCCAACAAGGTGGACAAGCTGCCGGGCGTCAAGATCCTCAACAGCCGCGAGGCGAATCAGGCGTGGGGCTTGTTCAATGTGAGCCTGGAGCGCGTCGAATCGCCGAAGGCGTACGAGTTCCTCTGGTCGAAGTACCGCATCATCACGGCTGCCATCAAGCGCGACGACTATCAGGGGCTGCGCGTGACGCCGAACGTCTACACGACGCTCGAAGAGGTCGACACGTTCGCCGGCGCGATTCAGGATCTGCTGAAGAACGGCGCGCCGTCGACGGCGGCGTAACCAGCTGGGGTTGCGGCGTTTTTTACTCGGGTGTAGTGCGGACCTTTAGGTCCGCCGTGTCGAGGCAGGCCTGAAGGCCTGCACTACATCAGGTAATGCGCGGCCGCTAGCGCTGGTCGGCGTCCGTGTTGATCAACACGCGGTAGACGCTGATCTCGGCGTGCTTGTCCTCGCGCTGCCACGGGTGTCTGGAGACGAGCCGGAGATCGGTGCGACGATCCAGCTCGGACACCAGTTGCTCGTAGCGCGCGCCGTAGAGCCACTCCCCGTGGATCACCAGGTAGCGCACGCCACGCGATCGGACCATGTCCATCGACGCTTCGTCGGGAAAATCGCGGACGGCGTTGACGATCTTCCGGTACGACGGCGGAAAGAAACCGCTATAGCCGTTCACCAGGTACTGCCAATGGAACGTCGAGTAGTAGAGATACTCCGGATCTTCCATGGCGCCGGTCGGGAACTCGAAGATCACCGACGTCGGGCCGTAGTCGGCGTCGCGCAGGAGATCTGCGTACGCTTCAGGCGGATGCCGCGGCGCCGCCCATAAGACGAGAGGCGTCGAGGCATACTCGGCGAGCATCAGGATCCCGATCGTCGTCAGCACGGCGCGTCGCGAGGCCGGCGAGGGCAGCCGCTTCGCGATCCGTGTCGCGCCGTAACCCGCGAGCACGGCGAGCGAGAAGCCGACCATCAGCCCCATGCGCGCAGGGATGCGCAGCGCCTTGAACGGCAGGAAGTAGTCGTACAGCCCCCGATAGATGACGCCGTTGAAACCGAGCGACACGTCGAACGCGAGGATCAGGCCCAGCACGTACGCAAACTGCGGCGTCCTCAGGTAGCCCGCGGCCCGACGGCCAGAGGCCGACGATGGCGAGAGCCACCGCGACGAACCCGGGGAACAGCCGGCGTTCCGGCTCCATGAACCGCGCGAACACTTTCCCGTACATCGCGTTCGTCTCCGGCGGCGCGAGATAGTTGCGCCAGGTCGCGCTGTTCTGCGCCACCTCTGCGCGTCCGCGCTCGCCCACGACCTCGCGTGCCGCGAGGTACGCGCGGCCAACCGGAATCATCGCCACGATCACGATCGCCGCGGCCACGGCCAGGGCGACGATGCGCTGCTTCGGCAGCGTTCGCGCGGCGATGAGCATCGCTCCGCAGACGACGGCCATGTATGGAATCAGGAAGAGGCCGTAGTACATGCACGACAGCATCTGGCACGCCGTGCAGACGCCCAGCAGCACGCCGTCACGCAGGCGGCCCGAGTCGAGCAGACGATGGAAGGCCCACATCGCCAGCGGGATGAACTGCGTTTGCTGAAGCTGAAGGTGCGCGTAGTGATCGATGCGATAGGGCGGAAACGCGAAGACGATGCCGGCGACAATCGCGGCGCCGGTGTTGCCGGTGAGCCTGCGCACCAGCAGCGCGACGCCCACACCCGATAGCGCGAATCCGGACAGGAACACCAGGTTGTACACGAGGATCGGCGCGACGCCGAGCCAGTGCAGCGGAGCCGCCAGCATTCCGGGGACGAGCAGCGTCTCCGAATACGCCAGCGTGTTGCGCTCGGGATAGAAGATGTTCGCGTCGAAGATGTGCGCCGGCGCGTTCGGCAGCTGATGCGCAACCCAGGCAAGCACCCAGGTCACCATCAGCGGGTCGCCGGGATCGTGCACGCCGTCGGACATGCGCAGCACCTGCGGGAACGTCATGACCGCGGTCAGCGCGACGAAGATCGCGAGCGTGAGTGCGAGAAACGCGGCGTTGCCGCCGCGCGATGCGGCCGGCGCGCCGGCGTCGACCGGCAGGGACCGATGAGTGGTCACCGATCTGCCTGGAGGATCTCGAGCAGCTCTCCGAGCGCGAGGAGTTCTTCCTGCGCCGCGTGAATGATGGCGCGGCGCTCCTGGAGCGTCGGCTGCGACCAGTCTTCGTTCTCGAGCCGCACCCGGCCGTCGGCAGCCACGTCGACGACGACCGCATCCATCGTCGCGACGTAGAGCTTCATCAGACGCCTGCGGCCGCCGACGCGCGTTCCGCGTCGTCGACGCCGAGCACGATCGTCGCCGTCGGACTGCCCTCGGAGCCGCCGCCGTACGCGTATTCGATGTTGATCCCGGCGTCGCTGATCATCCGCAGGGCCGGCGCGAGCGCGCCCGGGGCGTTGGGGACCGCCGTCACGATGACGCTGCGCTCGGTCACCTGGTGATGGTGATCGCGAAGCACGGCCGCCGCGTGCACATGGTTGTCGACGATCAGGCGCAGCTGCCCACTCGCTTCCATTCCCATGGCCTGGACGTTCACGCGTTCGTCGGAGAGAAGGCGGCAGACGCCTCCCAGCGCGCCCGGGCTGTTGGCCAGGCGGAGAGACAGCTCGATTCGAATCATGAAGGAGATAATTGCACAGACAAGGGCACAGAGGAAAAGAACAGAGGACACAAAGCCAAAAAGGCACAAAGGAGAGCCCGAAGCTCTCCTTTGTGCCCTTTGTCGACCTCTGTGTCCTCGGCAGCGAGCGGAGCGCGACTCCACGCTGCGAGCGAAGCGAGTCTCTTACGCGAGCACCTTGATGACGACGCGACGGTTCTGGGCGCGGCCGGCCTTGGTCTTGTTCGGGGCGACCGGCTTCTCCATGCCGTAGCTGATCACGTTCATCTTGTGCAGCGGAATCTGATACTGCTCGTAGAGATACCGCTTCACGGCGTCGGCGCGCTGGAGACCGATGCGCTCGTTGGTCACCTTGTCGCCGACGTTATCGGTGTGTCCTTCGATCTCGAGAAAGATGTTCTTCGGGTCCTGCTTCATCTGCGCGACCATCTCGTCGAGCTTCTGCTTCGCTTCGTCCGGCAGCACCGTCTTGCCGAACTTGAAGTTGCCCTGGTCTTCGCTCAGGACCACTTCGTAGACGAGGCGCTTGTTGGCCTTGTCGATCGCCTCGAACTTGCCGTTGGCCTCGGTACCGACGGCAGCCGCCTTGCTATTCGCCGCCGCGGCGGAGTCGTTCGCCTGTTGCGCCGACTGCGCGGCCGCCTGCGCCTTGGTGTCGACTTCGGCGATCCGGCCTTCGTTCTTGCGGGTCCGCTCCTGCGTCTCCTCGATGGCGCGTCCCTGCGAGTCGACCTTCTCGTTCACTTCACCGACGCTCGTCCGCACGTACTTCTTGGTGGCGCAGGCGGTCGATCCGCCGACGGCCAACACGGCAATGGGAATGGCAACGAAGAAATTCCGAAACATGACGATCCTCCTAATGCGCGTTAGGGCGTGATTGCCCCGCGATATAACCACTCCGGGCCCGAACAACCAGGTCCTTGTTCCTCGCGCGGACCACGAGCGGATGCCAGCCCGGCTTGCCGCTCGATTCGAATGCGATCAGATACTGATGCCGAAGCTCGTCGATGATTTGCCGCGCCGCGATGCTGCGCTGCGCCGGCGTACTGGCCACGAAGACGTGCCCGCCGGTCCAGGCGGCGAGCTCGGCGAGAGGACCGGCGAACGCCACGCTCTCGACCGAATGCGTCGAGTTCTCCGCCGTCGGGTTGTCTATCGACGGAACGATGCCGAAGATGTAGACCGGCACGTCGATGGCGCTCGCGATGGCTGAGACATCCGCCGGTTTGAGGCGGCTGGCGTTGTCGTTGCCGTCGGTCAGGACGACCACGGCGCGTCTCCGGCCCTCGCGTTCGCCGACGCGCCGCGCGGTTTGCGCGATCGCATCGTGCAGCGAGGTAGCGCCGAAAGGTACGACGCTCGTCATCGAATCGGGCAGCGTACGGAGGCCCGTCGTGAACGGAGCGCGCTCGTCGAGGTGCGTGTCGAACGTGTAGATCGCCGCTTCATCGCTCAGACCGCTGAGCCAGCTGAGCACGTGCGTGGCCGCCTCGCGCGCGTACGGCAAGTGGCCTTCCATGCTGCCGCTGACGTCGAACAGAATGGCGATGCTGACGCCCGCCAGGTCGTTCTGCAGATCGCTGATGGGTCGTGAGCGGCCGCTGTCGAGCACCTCGAAATCACGCGCGGTGAGGTCGCGGACGAAGCGACCCTTGGAATCGCGGACGACGGCCGCGATTCGCACCATGTCGATGCTCGATTTGAAAGCCGCCACTGGGGGAGTCTGTTCCTGAGCCCTGGCGCCGCCGCTGCCGGCAACCAGAGCCAGGACCAACCCGCCAGTGATGAGCTTACCCCACGTCATCGCACAGTCATCAGTGCGAGACCCTTGCCATATCGTTAAGTTGTTATATTCACTAGCATTAGGTTAATCGACCAGCTTCAGTTTCCTGGAAAAAGTGGCAATCTGATAGCGTAAAAATTACCCGAATCTCTACTCGACGGTACGCGTACGGTAGCGGGATGACCACTGCGGAAGTAACGAGTAAGATCGCGCGGTGACGATCGCCAAAGCCCATGCTCCAATCCCGACGGCTGCACGCGTGCACCGTTTTACGTATGCCATCCGCAACATCGTCGCGGAGGCGCTGAAAGTCGAAGCGGCGGGCACGCGCGTTCGCTATCTCAACATCGGTGATCCCATCGCTTTCGGGTTCAAGACCCCGGCGCACCTCGTCGCCGCCGTCGAGCGAGCGATGCGGGACGGCCACAACAACTACGGACCGTCGGCCGGCATTCCGGCCGCCCGTGAAGCGGTGGCTTCCGAGTACACAAGAAACGGCTTTCCGATCGCGGCCGATCGCGTGTTCATCACCGCGGGGACGTCGGAAGGCATCGAGCTCGCGCTCGGCGCCGTGGTCGAAACCGGCGGCGAAGTGCTCGTGCCGATGCCGACGTACCCGCTCTACACCGCCGTGCTCGCGAAGCTGGATGCGAAGGCGAAGTACTACAGGCTCGATGCGTCGCACGCGTGGATGCCCGACCTCGACCACCTGGAGAAGCTGGTGACTCCGGCGACGCGCGCGCTCGTCATCATCGATCCGAACAACCCCACCGGCGCTGTCTATTCGACCGAGACACGGCGTGCGCTGCTCAACTTCGCCGATCGCCACGGGCTCCTCGTCCTCGCCGACGAGGTGTACGGCGACCTCGGTTTCGACGGTCCGGTCGATCCATACGGCAAGCTCGATCCCGACGCGCCCATCATCTCGTTTTCGAGCCTCTCGAAAGCGTACCTGGCGCCAGGCTGGCGGACGGGCTGGATGGCCTGCGGCGGCTCGTCACGGTTGGACGATGTCGTGGCGGCGGTCAGAAAGCTGGCGGACGGACGTCTCTGCAGCACCGTGCCGATGCAATACGCCATCGCGGGTGCGCTGTCCGGCGACCGCTCGCACCAGCCGGAATTCCGGCAGGCGCTGAAGGCGCGCGCGGATCTGACGATGTCGCGCCTGTGTGCGATGCCTGGCGTCAGCTGCGTCGCGCCGACCGCGGCGTTCTATGCGATGCCGAAGATTGCGCTTCCGCCCGGGCGCACCGACGAAGACTATGTGAAGGCGTTGCTCCACGCGACCGGCGTGCTCTGCGTCTACGGATCCGGTTTCGGCCTGCCGGCGGAGGAAGGATTCCTGCGGATCGTGTTCCTCGCCCCGCTCGACGAACTGAGCGAGATCTACGACTTGATGGCAGCGTTCACGGCTCAGTACCTCAGCTGAGATTTCAGATTTCGGAGTTCAGATTTCAGATTGATTCGATTGATTTCAGATTGGCCGCAGAATTGAATGCACCTCTGCGGGCTTTGAATCTGAACTCTGAAATCAGAAATCTGAAATCTCATGTCCTCTGACAAGGACTTCACGCGCCGGATGCTCCAGACCGTGACCACGGTCGTGGGCGCCGGGCTGCTGGTCGCACTGCTCTGGGCGGCACGCGATGCGCTGATGATCGTCTACGTCAGCGCGCTGATCGCGATGGGCATGTCGCCGCTCGTGAAACTCATCGAGAGACCGCCGAAGGCCGGCGCCCGTCGCGTGCCGCGCTGGCTGGCGATTCTGGCGATCTACCTCGTCGTCGTTTCCGGATTCGTCTTCGTCGGCCTCCTGGTCATTCCGCCGCTCGTCGCCCAGGCATCCTCACTGTGGGCGAAGCTGCCGAGCGAGTTCAACCGCTTTCAGCAGTTCCTGATCGGCCACGGCCTGATGGTCCACGAGATCACGCTCGAGCAGGCGGTTCAGAACGCGCCGACCGGCTCGGGCAGCAACGCGGTCGGCACGGTGCTCGTCGCGATCTCCAGCGTGATCGGCGGGATCTTCGGCCTGATCACGATCTTGATTCTCACCTTCTACCTGCTGCTCGAAGCCGGCGCGATGTTCGAGTATCTCGTCCGGTTCGTGCCGCTCGGACGGCGAGGCGACGTCGCCCTCGCGGCGCGGCAGGGCGTTGCGAAAGTCAGCGCGTGGCTGCGCGCGCAGTTCATCCTGGCCGGCGTGATGGGCACTTTCGCCGCGGTCGGTCTCGGGTTGATGAACGTGCCCTACTTCTACGTCATTGCGCTCATCGCCGCGGTCGGCGAAACGATTCCCGTGCTGGGGCCGATCATCGGCGGGTTCGCGGCAGTGGCGGTCGCGATCACCGTATCGCCAAAGCTGGCGCTCATGGTCGGGATCTATTTCCTGGTCCTGCACCAGCTCGAGGCGAACATCCTCGTCCCGAAGATCATGGAGCGCAGCGTGGGCGTGAGCCCGGTCGCGGTGATGATCGCGCTGCTCATCGGCGGGTCGCTGATGGGCATCGCCGGCGCGATTCTCGCGGTGCCCACCGCCGCGCTGCTCTCGGTGATCATCGAAGAGGTCGCCGCCGACCGCGAAGCGCGCATTCAGCGCATCAAGTAGCGATCGAACCAGGCGAGCAGCCGCTCCTGGATGTCACGCTGATGCTCCGGCTTCGCGATCGCGTGTCCCTCTTCCGGGTAGATCACGAGCTCGGTGGGTACGTCGAGCGCCTTCAACGCGTGCCAGAACTCGTAACCCTGCGGCGTCGGCACCTCCGAATCGCGGTCGCCGTGCAGGACCAGCGTTGGCGTCTTCACTTTCTTGATGAAGGTGATCGGCGATGAGCGCGAGTACGCCTCCGGTTTGTCGTAGACCGACGCGCCGAAGAACGGCAGCATCCAGGTATCGATCCGGTTCTGCCCGTAATAACTCTGCCAGTTCGCGATGCCCGCGCCCGCAACCGCCGCCTTGAACCGCGTCGTCTGCGTCACCGCCCACATGGTCATGTAGCCGCCGTAGCTCCAGCCGATGATGCCGGTGCGATTGGGATCGATCGGCGCGGATTTCACGGCCGCATCGACGCCGGCCTCGATGTCGCGAAGGTCGCCGTAGCCGAAGTCGTTGACGTTGGCCTGCGTGAACGACTCGCCGTTGCCGTAGCTGCCGCGGGGGTTGGGCAGGAGCACGAAGTAGCCGCTGCCTGGGAGCACGGCGTTCCATCGCGCCGGCCACACGGGAAAATTCGCCGCCGAAGGACCGCCATGAACGGACACCACCAGCGGGTACTTCCTCGACGGATCGAAATTCGCCGGGTACATCAACCAGCCCTGCACGCGATACTTGTCGCTCGTCCAGTGGAGGCTCTTCACTTCGCCCCAGAGCGGCTTGATCGACGTATTGAGTGCGGTCTGCGCGGTCCAGGCTCCAATGGGCCCGGCGTAGACCTCGGGCGCCCGCTGGAACGACTGCACCGCAGCGGCAGCGGCATCCGTGTGCGCGGCGACCGAGGTCATCGTCACCTGTTCCTGCGGCGCCGACCACACCGTTGTTCGCGTGCCGCCTGCGGCGCCGACGGTGACGAACGCCGACTGACCGTCCACGTACTCCTGAAAGAGGATGCGGCCGTCAGGCCGCCACGTCAGCGAGCGCGCCGAGCCTTCGAGATTCGGCGTCACGTTCTTCGCGACGCCTCCCGCTGCTGGCACGACGTAGACGTCGCCGCCGGTCTGCCCCTCGTCGCTCATGATGCCGTGAATCACCGCGATCGACTTGCCGTCGGGCGACCAGCGCGGGCCGGCAATCTGCAGCGGCGGTTTCCAGATGGACGTGGTCGATCCCGTGCCGGCCTGCACCACGTAGAGCTGCGCGATCCAGTAGTTGTTGGTGCCCGATCCTTCCACCGCTTCCGCCGCGAATGCCTTGCCGTCCGGCGACCAGTCGTAGTCGTACACGTACATGTTCGCCGGACTGACCTCGCGCAGCGTACCGGCCGCGAGATCGACGACGGCGATCCGCTGCTCCTCCACGACGTCGCCGACAACGCCGGCGTCTGGTTTGTAGGCGACGAGGGCGCCGGTCCCCTGTGTGGAGCCGGCGACGAACAGGACGGCCAGCTGTTTACCGTCCGCTGACCAGTGCGGTTGAGCGAGCTGTCCTTTCGCGTTCGTGACGCGGCGTGCCGGGGTGTTGGCGTCGACGTCGATCACGTAGACCTGGTGCTGTCCCGCGCCGGCGGCGTCGGAGAGGAACGCCATCGTGTGACCGTCGGCCGACCACGCCACGCCTTCCTCACCTCGATCGCGGCCGTCGCTGGACGCTGTCACGCGATGCGATTCCGTCGACGCCGCGCCGATCGTTCGCCAGTAGATGGCGGTGGTCCCCGCGGCGGCCGACACGTCCTCGACCCATGCGACGCGGCGGCCATCCGGCGAGATCGCCGTCTCGTGAATGCCGCGAACCCGATCGAGCGTGTCGAGCAACCCGCCAATCGATCGTGCCGGCGCCTGCGCGGCAGGCGCCGCGGACAGGGCCACGGTGGCGACAGCGGCGGAAAGGGCGAACATGCGAAGGCTCATGCGATCACTATAATCGGCAATCGTTCATGACGAGCCGGCGAGTCCCTGCAGGCGCGGCGCTTCTGTTCTTCGTCGCCGCGACCATCGTCATGACGTGGCCGCTCGCCGCCGGTATCACGCACGATATTCCGGGTGATTTCGGCGATCCGCTGTTCACGTCGTGGGTCCTGTCCTGGGACGCCACGCACCTCGGCCGCGGCTGGTGGAGCGCAAACATCTTCGCGCCGCACCCTCTCGCGCTCGCCTACTCCGAGCACTTCCTGCCGCAGGCGCTCCAGACGTTGCCGGTCTACGCGATCACGAAGAACCCCATCCTCTGCTACAACCTGCTGTTCCTTTCCACGTTCGTGCTCTCGGGTTTCGGCATGTTCCTGCTTGGCACGGAGCTGACCGGGAGCGTTGCGGCCGGACTGGTTTCCGGGCTCGCGTTCGCGTTCGCGCCTTACCGCATCGCGAACATCCCGCACCTGCACGTGCTGTCCTCGGCGTGGATGCCGTTCGTGCTGTTGGGGCTGCACAGGTTTTTCGCGACCAGACGCGCGGCGCCGCTGGCGGGCGCCGCCATCGCCTGGGTCGTGCAGAACCTGTCGTGCGGCTACTACTTCCTCTTTTTTACGCCGGTCGTCCTGCTCTACATCGCGTGGGAAATCACGAGACGCGCCCTGTGGCGCGACACTCGGACGCTCGCGCGCACCAGCCTGGCGATTGGTGCCGGGCTCGCGGCCACCGTCCCGTTCCTGCTCCCGTACGTTGAACTGCGCCGCCTCGGCTTCAGCCCGCGATCGCTGGCCGAAACGCGGCGATTCTCCGCCGACGTCTACGCGTATTTCACGGCCGATCCCAATTTGCACCTGTGGGGATCGATCGCGCAGGCCTGGCCGAAATCGGAAGGGCTGCTGTTTCCCGGACTGACTATCGCGATCCTCGCGATCATCGGCGCCACGCGCGGCGTCGCGGACGCCACGACCGACGCCGAGGCCTCGAGGTCTGGACAGGACGAGCCTGGCGATCCTGGCGGCCGGACTGCTGATGCTCGGAGTCGTCGTCGCCCTTCTTCTCGGCTTTTCCATCCGGCTGCCGGGCATCAAGATCACGAGCCTTTCGCGCGGGCTGCTTTTCTGCGGGCTGGTGGCCGCCGCCGTCATGGCAGCGTCGAGACGTTTTCGCGAAGGCGCCGTTCGATGGCTGCTGTCGCCCGCCGGTCTGTACAGCGGGATCGTCGTGTTTGCGATCGTGATGTCCTTTGGTCCCGACATCCGCGCGAAGGGACGCGTGGTGGCCTCCGCCAACGTCTACGCGCTCTTCTTCGACCTCGTGCCCGGCTTCGACGGCGTGCGCGTGCCTGCCAGGTTCGCGATGGTCGGAACGCTTGGTCTCGCGGCGCTGGTCGCGTTGGGCATTGGCGCGATCGATCCCCGGCGTCGCGGACGGATCGGCGTAGCCGCGGGAACGTTGATCCTGCTCGAAGCGATGGCTGTTCCCATTCCGATCAACCAGAACTCCACGCAATACGGGCAGGCGGGTCTCGCGCCGCTGCCGGCGTCGATCGACGTGGGATCGACGCCGGAGGTCTATCAGTTCGTCGCGCGGTTGCCGGCGTCTGCCGTCCTCATCGAGCTTCCGCTCGGCGAGCCCGCGTTCGACGTGCGTTACATGTTTTACTCGACGCGACACTGGCGGCGGCTCGTCAACGGCTACAGCGGCGGCGCACCCCAGGACTACGGCATGCTCACCGAATCGCTGAAGGACGTCGATACCCGCCCCGAGCGCGCCTGGCAATCGATCGCGCAGTCAACCGCCACGCATGCCATCGTTCACGAAGGCTCGTATGCAGACGATGGCGGCCGCCGGCTGAGCGCATGGCTCCGCGGCCGCGGCGCCACCGAGGTTGCCGCGTTTGGCTCAGACAAGGTCTTCGCGCTGCCGAGCCCGTAGCTCGATTTCCTTATCACCGCAACGCTCCGGCACCATTCTTGATCTCCTTTTCATCAGGAGAGGCGCGAGGGTTGCGAAGTACGCTGTCGCGGAACCTTCTCGCAATAACCGATGGCAGGTCTGGTCAGGCAATGGGAACAGCCAAAGAGTCGCTTCGGCGACCTCGTGGTCATCGGGTTCCTGCTGATGCAATGCCTCGATGCGGTCTTCACGTATCTGGGCGTCGCGCTATGGGGACCGAGCATCGAAGCGAACCCGCTCATCAGCTCGGCCATGTCCGCGGCCGGAGTCGTCGGGGCTCTCGGGATGGCAAAAGGGGTCGCGATTGGCTTCGGCATCCTGCTCCACCTGCGGCGGGTGCACACTCTTGTCGCCGTTTTAACGGCCATTTACTTTGCGCTCGCGATTCTCCCCTGGACGACTTTATTCTTCTTCACGAGTGGTACGTAGCCGGGCCGGGCCTTCAGGCCCGGCCGCTCGCGGGACGACATGAAGTTGTAGGGGCGGACGCGCGTGTCCGCCCAGGGGCCGGCACATGGGCCGGCCCCTACATGACTAATTCTGCAACGCGTTCTTAGTGTTGGGCTGACAGCCGCATTCGGGTGACGGCGAGGCTGTGGTCTTATACTAACGACCACTATGCGGACCGATCCGCTCGACTATCTCTCCCGCGACCTCGACGCGCTCAAACAGCAGGGGCTCTATCGACATCTTCGAATTCTCGAGGGTGAGCAGAGCCACCAGAGCACCTTCGATCATCGTCAGGTCGTCAACCTCTCCTCGAACAACTATCTCGGCCTGACAACGCATCCGCGGTTGCGCGAAAAGGCGCTCGAGGCTGTACGCCAGCTCGGCGTCGGCTCCGGGTCGGTGCGTTCGATTGCGGGCACCATGGACATCCACATGGAGCTCGAGCGGCGGCTGGCCGCGTTCAAGCGGACCGAAGCCGTTGTCGTCTTCCAAAGCGGCTTTGCCGCGAACGCGGGAACCGTCGCCGCCGTCCTATCCAAGGAAGACGTGGTGATCTCGGACGAGCTCAACCACGCGAGCATCATCGACGGCGCCCGGTTGAGCCGGGCGACCATCAAGGTGTTTCCCCACAAGGACGTGGACGCGGCGCGCAAGGTCCTGAAGGAGCTGCCGGCGGGTCAGCGCAAGCTGCTGATTACCGACGGCGTGTTCAGCATGGACGGCGACCTTGGCTCGCTTCCCGATCTGTGCGCGCTCGCCGAGGAATATGGCTGCATCATGATGGTCGACGATGCGCACGCAAGCGGCGTATTCGGGGCCAACGGCAGGGGAACGATCGACCACTTCGGCATGCACGGCCGCGTGGACATCCAGGTCGGCACGCTCTCCAAAGCGATCGGCGCGCTCGGCGGCTATGTGGCCGGCAGCAAGTCGCTGATCGAGTTCCTGTACCATCGCGCGCGTCCCTTCCTGTTCTCGACGTCGCACCCGCCGGCGGTCGCCGCGGCCTGCATCGCGGCGCTCGACGTGCTGGAGCAGGAGCCGCAAATCATCGAGCGGCTTTGGGAGAACACGCGGTTCTTCAAGGCCGGCCTGAAAGCGCTGGGTTTCAACACCGGCCTGAGCGAGAGCCCGATCACACCGGTGATCGCCGGCGACGGCGCACTGGCCATGAAACTGTCGGACCGGCTGTTCGAGGAAGGCGTCTTCGCGCAGGGGATCGCATTCCCCACCGTCGCCCGGGACAAGGCACGCGTGCGCACGATCGTCACGGCCACGCACACGAAAGAGGAACTCCAGTTCGCGCTCGACAAGTTCGCCAAGGTCGGTCGCGAACTCGGTCTCATTGGAACCTAGCACCTGGCACCCGGCACCAAGCACCCGGCACCTGGAACAATTGTGAACCGCCCCCATCGCCCATCCCGGCTCGCGGACTTCTTCGACAACTACACGAAGGATCTGACCGCCGAGGATCTGCAGCGGCTGTTCACCCGCGACGCCCGCGACGCGTACAAGTTCTTCACACGGGGCCGCGATGCCGACGCCATGCAGAAAATGCCATGGCACCGGCGCTTCATCGCCGAAGTGCGCATCCTGTTCCTGGCGTTCTCGATGAAGCTGTCGCCACCGCGCCGTATCGTGTTCGGCGCGGCTCTGGTGTTCGCGGTGATCGGCGTCGTCACCCTCTTCAGCGGCGTCGGCATCATCGAGATCCTGCACGTCCCGTTTCTTGGCGGCGTGGGCGTGCCCGGTCCCCTGCTGCCCGACGGCACATGGTCGCTGCTCTTTGCGTTTGCGCTCATGAACCTGCTCGTGCTGCTCGAAGTGGCCGACCGTCTCTCGCTGAAGAACGACCTCGAGATCGCGCGCGACATCCAGCAGGCGATGCTGCCCAGCGGCCTTTACACCGCGCCAGGCGTGGAAACCGTCGGCATGAGCCGGCCCGCCAACACCGTCGGCGGCGATTTCTACGACATCCTGCCGCTCGACGATGGACGGCTG
The DNA here is from genome assembly GCA_963794305.1 of uncultured Acidobacteriota bacterium. GTDB lineage: Bacteria > Acidobacteriota > Vicinamibacteria > Vicinamibacterales > CAVVIG01 > CAVQFC01. Next base: position 73,397 of record CAWCDQ010000003.1, read on the forward strand.
GTCGTCACGCTGGGCGATGTCGCGGGCAAAGGGAGTCCGGCTGCGCTGCTGATGGCCCTGCTGCTCGCGATGCTGCGCACGCTCGTGGACGAAAAGCTGGAACCGGCGCCTCTCGTGACGCGCCTCAACGTGCAGGTCTGCCGCCACGCTCCGGGCAGCCGCTTCATCACGTTGTTCTACGGCGTGTTCGATCCGCGAACGGGATCGCTGACCTACGTCAGCGCGGGCCATATGCCGCCGCTCCTCCTGCGCGGCGACGGGAGCTGCGAACGCCTCTCGGACGGCGGAATCTCACTCGGGATGTTCGAGCAATCCACCTACACCACGGGCCACGTCGTGATTCAGCCGGACGACCTCTTCGCGGTGTACAGCGACGGCATCACCGAGGCGGAGAACCCCAAAGGCGTGCCGTTCGACGAGATCGGTCTCGAAACGGCACTCAAGGCCAGTCAGCACGATAGCCTCTCGGCCGTCGGCGCCGCCGTCGTCCGCGCGGTGGAGCGTCATACCGACGAGCATAAGTTCGCCGACGATCTCACGATCCTGCTGCTGCGCCGATGCGCCGCGCCGGCCGTCGCCGGTGTTTGAGAGCGCATTTCAAAATTGCTGCCGTAGGGCCGGCCTTCGGCCCGGCCGCTCCGACAGGATCAACCTGAAGGCAGGCTAGTCCTGCGCGACTTCCGGTCTGAGTGGTATCACGCGCGAACGCCTGAGTGGTATCAGATATCAGCATCCGACCTGCCGCATGCGCGGATCCCGGATCCGGACAGCCGTAGATTTGTCCTCGCGACCACGAAAACGACGCGGCGTCCATCGCGTACCGTCCACCGCCGCTCTAAGATAAGGGTCTGGCAGAGACAACGTGCTGACAACGCTTGGGAGAACGCTCGTGCTTCTGGCGCTGACCGTGGGCGCAGCCGCGCCGGCGCGCGCGCAGGACGACGAAGGTGTGCAGCTGCTCCTTCGGCGCATCGAGCGGGTCGTGCGCGCGGGCGATACGGCGGCGTACTTCACGCTGCTGTCCGCCGGCGCCGACCGCCAGCGTGCAACGGACTTCGCGAGCAGCGAGCTGATGCCCGGGGTCAGCCGCAGCGTGCTGCAGGAGCGCGATCGTTCGCCGCTCGCGGGCGCGGCCGACAACGGCTACCGCTTGATGGTCGACGTGATGGCCGAGTTCGGCACGCGGGCCCGAATCGCCACATGGCGGCTCGATGTGAAGCGCACGGGCAAGGCGGGCGCGGAGGACGAATGGACCATCGCCGACGAAGAGCGGATCTCGTCGGTCGAGAGCATCTACCGCCTGATGCTGAACACCACGACGCAGTATGCGGCCCGCGATCTGAAGATTTCCGCCGAGGATCTCGACCTGACGCTGCCCGAGGGATCGGTCTTCGTCGCCGAGATCGACAGCGGCGTCACGGCCGTCGTGCTGCTCGGCAAGGGCACGCTCAATTTTCACCCCGCGCCGGCAACGGAAAAGGGGCAGGTCAAGATTTTCTGCGGCAGCGACACGCTGGAGACGCGCTTCGACACGGTGTACATCCGCCTGAACCCCGCGGACTTCGAGTCGTTCTTCGCCAGTTCGGCGCTGCAAAAGGTCGCCGTGGATTCCCGCGCCTTCAAGCGGGCGCAGGACGTCTTTCGTGAAGAGGCGCCGAAATCGTTCGTGATCGATCTGGGCGATCTCAGCCGCGATCCGTGGACGCTGCTGCCCGGACAGGGCGATTTTCTCGCCGAGATGCGGACGCGCCGTTTCGACTCGCTGACCTACGCGCGATCGGGCACCGAACCCGAAGACATCACGCTGTTCGACCGCAAGCGGCATCACAACATCGCCCTCTACGCGTCGAAGGTCAAGCTGGCGCAGCGCGGGCCGTCCTACAACGAAGACGACCTGGTCGACTACGACATCCTCGACTACGACATCGAGGTCGCGGCGACGCCGGATCGCCAGTGGATCGACGGGCGCGCCCAGATCCGCCTCAAAGTCCGCTCCTACGTGGTCGGCACGCTCACCTTCAGGCTGGCCGACCCGCTGGTCGTGCAGTCGATCGTCAGCTACCAGTACGGACGGCTGTTCGGGATCCGCGTGAAGAACCAGAACACGCTGGTCGTGAACCTGCCGACCCCGCTCGCCGCGACAGCGAGCTGTCGCTCACGATCACCTACGCGGGGCGCCTCGAGCCGCAGACACCCGACCGGGAAACGCTCGCGCTCCTCGAACCGGGCCAGCAGGCTCGGAGCGACGATCAACCGATGCTCATCACGCCTGAGGCGAGCGCGCTCTACAGCAGCCGCAGCTTCTGGTATCCGCAGGCTGCGGTCACCGACTACGCCACCGCCCGCATCCGCATTTCAGTCCCGCCGGCGGTGGACTGCGTCGCCAGCGGTGAGCTCGAAGCCGGATTTCCGGCGATCCTTGCCGCGAAGGATCCCGCGCAGAACCGGAAGATCTACCTGTTCACCGCCTCGCAGCCGCTGCGGTATCTCGCGTTCCTCCTGAGCCGGTTCTCACGCGCCGAGACCGCGACGGTTGGCTTCAGCGGCGAGGAACAGCCCGGCATCGTCGGCAAGACGTACCGAAGCCTGAACCTGTCTGTCGAAACCAACCCGCGTGAAGTACAGCGCGGACGCGAAGTCGCCGACCGCGCGGCCGACATCGCGCTGTTCTACGAATCGTTGATCGGCGACTCTCCGTATTCGAGCTTCACCGTCGCCGTCGTCGAGAGCGATCTGCCGGGCGGACACAGCCCTGGCTACTTCGCGATGCTCAACCAGCCGCTGCCGAGCTCGCCGCTCGTCTGGCGAAACGATCCGGCGGCGTTCAGCAACTATCCCGATTTCTTCCTCGCGCACGAGCTCGCCCATCAGTGGTGGGGACAGGCGGTCGGCTGGCGCAACTACCACGAGCAGTGGCTCAGCGAGGGCTTCGCGCAGTACTTCGCCGCGCTGTACGCGCAGCACCAGAAAGGCGAGGACACGTTCGTCTCGATGCTGAAGCAGCTGCGCAAATGGAGCATCGACTCGAGCGATCAGGGGCCCGTCTCCCTCGGGTATCGTCTCGGCCACATCCGCGGCGAGAGCCGCGTGTTCCGCGCGCTGGTCTACAACAAGGGCGCCGCGGTGCTGCACATGCTCCGGCGCCTCGTCGGCGACGACGAATTCTTCCGCGGTCTGCGGCGCTTCTATCGCGAGTCGCGCTTCCGCAAAGTCGGCACCGACGATTTCCGCGTGGCCATGGAAAAGGAAAGCGGCAAGACACTGAACCGCTTCTTCCAGCAGTGGATCTTCGGTTCGACGATCCCGAGGGTGAGGGTCGGCTACCGTCTCGAGGGCACCGACGTCATCGTGCGCGTCGAGCAGATCGGCGAGGTATTCGACGTGCCCGTCACGGTGACGCTGCAGTATGCCGATCGAAAGCCGGTCGACGTGCTGATTCCGGTCACCGAACAGGCGGTCGAGCGCCGCGTGCCGCTCGCGGGCTCTCTCCGCGGCGTCGAGATCAGCAAGGACGATGGGATGGTGGCGGAGATCGTCAAGGGCAGCTGAACCGCGTGCTCAGGCGTCCGCGCGGATCACGAAGAGATCATCCGCGGATTACGCGGAGCGCACGCATGCAGATACCAACGCGTCGGCACTCGGCCGGCATAGCCGGCCGAACCGCGCGCGCGAAGGATCGGGAGAACGCAAGCGTGGATCAGATCGTGCGCTTGTGTTCCCGTCCGTTTCGCACCGACGCGCTGCCGCCGCAGCGCGGCGGACGACGCGTTCGCACTCACTGTGTCTTGGTGTCTCTGTGGCCCGTCTAAAGGGCGGGTGCGCGATCATCCGCGGATAAACTAAGGACGGGGTTTATGCACAACCGCTTGCGCGCTCTTTGTTCCGTCGCGCGTGTTGCCGTCCTCGTCCTGCTGACGGCGGCCGCCGCGCAGGCGGACGAGATCAAGGTGATGACCTCGGGCGCGATGTCGGCGGCGCTGCGCGAGTTGACGCCGGCGTTCGAGCGCGCGTCCGGTTCCACGCTGACCATCGTCTCGGGCGGCTCGGTCGCGGGAGCAGCCGACTCGATTCCCGATCGTCTTCAACGTGGTGAGCGCGCGGACGTGGTGATCATGGCCGCCGCCGGCATCGACGGCCTGGCGAAAGCCGGCCATGCCGTGCAGGGAAGCCGTGTGGACCTGGCGCGGTCGAGCATCGGCATCGCCATTCGCGCCGGGACTCCGAAGCCCGAGATAGGCTCGGTCGACGCGCTCAAGCGCACGTTGTTGAAGGCCGCGTCGGTCGCGTACTCCTCGAGCGTGAGCGGCGTGTACATCTCCACCGAACTGTTCGAGCGTCTGGGCATCGCCGCGGAGATGCGCCCCAAGAGCCGCCGCGTCGAGAGCGAGCCGGTCGCCGCGGTCGTCGCGCGCGGAGAGGCGGAGATCGGATTCCAGCAGATCAGCGAGCTCAGGCCCGTCGCCGGCGTCGAAGTCGTGGGACCGCTGCCGGCCGAGGTGCAGCGGGTCACCGTGTTCTCCGCGGCGCAGGGCGCCAATTCACGCAACCCGGCAGGAGCCCGCGCACTGATGGCGTTTCTCGCGTCGCCGGCCGCGGCGGCCGCCATCGAACGCAGCGGCATGGACCCGGTGACGAAGCCTACTCGCTAGAGTCTCCGTCGTACGCCGCGCGCAGCCGATTCAAGTCGAGTTTTTCCATGCCCAGCATGGCGTTCAGCGTCCGTGTCGCCCTGGCGGGATCGGGCGCGCTCAGCATCTGCCCCAGCGCGTTCGGCACGATCTGCCAGGACAGCCCGAACTTGTCCTTCAGCCAGCCGCAGCGGCTGGGCGTGCCGCCGCCGGCGATCAGCCGCTCCCACAACTGATCGATCTCCTGCTGGGTTTCGCATCCCACGAACATCGAAATCGCCTCGGTGAACGTGAACTGGGGACCGGCGTTGAGCGCCATCAGCCGCTGGCCTTCGAGCTCGAAGGTCACGGACATGACCCGGCCTTGTGCGCGATTCACTGAGATGATCTTCGAGTTCTTGAAGACCGACGCGTAGAACTGCATCGCCTCCTCGGCTTGCGTGTCGAACCACAGGAACGGCGTAATTGTCGCCATCACGGCTCCCTTCGATGCCGGGCGAGGCCATCTCGCCCGCTTCGTGAGTAAGTCGGAGCGGCGGTCCGGTTCTCGACATCGAGCGCTGGTAGCGCGTAAGCCCAGCCCTGGAGTCCTTCCAATCCCGGCCGCCTGATCTTGATATGATCTGATGGCTTATGGAGTCCGTGACGCTGACGATTGACGGCCGGCAGGTAACCGTCGCCAAAGGCAAGACCGTCCTGCAGGCCGCCGTCGAGAGCGGGATCCAGGTCCCCTACTACTGCTATCACCCGGGTATCAGCATCGACGGCTCCTGCCGCGTCTGCATCGTCAAGATCGAGAAGATGCCGAAGCTGCAGACGTCGTGCTCGACCGTGTGCACCGACGGCATGGTGGTGTCCACCCGGACGCAGGAAGTCGTCGAGGCGCGCGCCGGCGTCTTCGAATTCCTGCTCGTCAACCACCCGCTCGATTGCCCGGTGTGCGACAAGGGCGGCGAGTGTCCGCTGCAGGATTTCTCGTATCAGTTCGGACCCGAGCAGAGCCGGATGGAGTTTCCGCGCCGCGAGTTCGACGGCAACGGCGTCAAGGCCGACGTCGACTTCGGACCCACGCTGATGCTGAACCGCAACCGCTGCATTCTCTGCACGCGGTGCGTCCGCTTCATGCGCGACATCGACAGCGACGCGCAGATCAACATCATCGACCGCGGAAACGGCAGCCAGATCGCGACGTTCCAGGAAGAGGGCGTGCACTCGCTCCTTTCAGGCAACCTGATGGACGTGTGCCCCGTCGGCGCCATCACCACGCGCGACTACCGCTTCAAGTCGCGGCCGTGGGACAACCCGTTTGCCGCGGACACCATCTGCACGCAGTGTGCGAAGGGGTGCAACGTCACCGCGTGGATCAAGGCGAAGCCGGAATGGGCGAGGGGATCGCGGCTCATCCGGTTCACGCCTCGCTTCAACCCCGACGTCAACGACTACTGGATGTGCGACATCGGCCGCTTCGAATATCACTGGATCGAAGGCGACGACCGGATCGTGAAGCCGCTGGTGCGGACCGCGGAGAACCTGCAGGAGCCGGCCACGTGGCACGACGCGACCGCGAAGCTGTCGGACCGGCTTGGCGCCGCCGGCGCGGCGACCAGGGGCGAGGGGATTCGCTTCCTGCTGTCGGCGCACGCGTCCCATGAAGAACTGTTCCTCTTCAAACGCCTGACCGAAGAGTTGCTGGGCGAGGACGGGCCGCATGCGATCAGCGTGGCCTGGCGTCATCGCGAGAAGCCTCAACCTGCCGCGACGAGGTTCAAGGTGCCGCCCGTCGACGCGCCGAACGTGAACGGCGCCCGCATGCTCGGCCTTACCGCGGGGGCACCCGGAGACGACGTGCATGAGGCGGACATCTCCGCGCTACGCCAGGCGGTCGAGGCCGGACGGGTGGCTGCGCTGTATGTCTTCGATCCGGGACCGGAGGGATCCATCGGCGACACCGCATGGATCGTCGAGGCACGCAAGAGCGGCGCGATTGGCCTGCTGATCGTCCAGGGCGTGCTGATGACCGATCTGGCCCGAGCCGCCGATTTCGTGCTGCCGGGTGCATCGTACGTCGAGAAGGAAGCGTCGTATACGAATCAGACCGGCCGGCTGCAGGGCACGTCGCGCGCGATTCCGCTGCCGGGAGAGGCGCGCGAGGACTGGCAGATTCTCGTGAATCTGTCCGCCGCGCTGGGTGTGCCGTTCGGGTACCAGAGCGACGCCGAGGTTCGGACCGACATCACCGCGCGCTTCCCGGACGTGACGGGGCTGCAGGGACTGACGCAGCTGGCGTTCAACCGGCCGCTCGAAGCGCGCAGCTGGCTGCAGGCGTCGAATCCGTCCGAGCGATGGAAGTGGGATTTCATGTATCAGGATCTGCCGCCGGTCAAAGGCAACGTCGATCCGACCGCGCTGCCGTTGCCCGCGGGGGCGATCCCATTGAAGCCGGTACAGGTACTAGTGGTCTCGTTGACTTCAACACCAAGGACACAAAGGACACGAAGGGCTACAGCGCGTACGTCTCTGGGTTTGTCCTTTGTGTCCTTTGTGTCCTCTGTTTGATGCTGCGCCGGCGACTCGCGCAGCTGAAGCGCCCGAAGGCCGACGTCACGCCGCTGGTCGAGCGGCCGGCTCACGCCGGCGAAACCGCGCGCGTGGCCCTGCGCGTGGCGCTGCCCGAAGGGCTTCACACGCAATCCAACAAGCCGCGCGATCCGCTGCTGATTCCGACCGAGCTGACCATCGACGCGCCGGCTGACATCACCGTGAAAGAGGTGGTGTTTCCGCCGTCAACCGATCTGAAGCAGATCGGTCAGGACCAGCCTCTCGCGGTCTTCGAGCAGACGTTCGGAATCGGCGTGCAGCTCGCGGTCGCGCAAAGCGTGAAGGCCGGCACGACCGCCGTTCCATTCCACCTGCGCTATCAGGCCTGCGACGCGAACCTTTGCTATGCGCCGTCCACCTTCGACGGAGAGTGGCCGCTCGAAGTCGGCACTGGCGCCAAGGCCGCCGCCGGTACGCCCGATCCGATCTTCGCGAGCATCGCGTTCGGCAAAGGCGAAACGCCAGGCGCCGTGATCGCACGGCCGGGCGGCGCTGGAGCAGGCGCGACGCCTGCGGCGTCCTCCGGCGATGGCATCGCGAAGTTGGACAGCTTCACCGCGCTCGGCATGAACGGCGGCTACCTGAACGCGGACGAGTTCCTGCGCTTCGTCCACAACGCCGAGAACGGCATGAAAGAGCGCGGGATGTTCGAAGGCCGCGGGCCGCTGATGATCCTGCTGCTCGTGCTCGTCGGCGGGCTCGCCTTGAACCTGACGCCGTGCGTCCTGCCGATGATCCCCATCAACCTCGCGATCATCGGGGCCGGCGCGCAGGCAGGCTCGCGCGGACGCGGGTTCATGCTCGGGTCGGCGTACGGCGTGGCCATGGCGCTCGTGTACGGCGCGATCGGCCTCGTCGTCATCCTCACCGCGGGCACGTTCGGGACCATCAATTCGTCGCCCTGGTTCAACCTCGGCATCGCCATCCTGTTCGTCGTCCTCGCCCTCGCGATGTTCGACGTGCTCCTGATCGATTTCTCGAAGTACGCGGGAAATCTCGGCACCGGATCGAGCCGCGGCAGCTTCGCGCTCGCCTTCAGCATGGGCGGCGTCGCGGCGCTGCTGGCCGGCGCCTGCGTCGCGCCGGTCGTCATTCAGGTGGTGTTGTTCTCGAGCAATCTCTACGCGACCGGAACGAAGATCGCGCTCGCGCTGCCCTTCTGCCTCGGCCTCGGCATGGCGATCCCCTGGCCCATCGCGGGCGCGGGGCTGGCGGCCCTTCCGAAGCCCGGCATGTGGATGGTTCGGGTGAAGCAGGCGTTCGGCGTCTTCATCCTGGCCACGGCCGCCTACTACGGCTACGAGGCGTACTCGATTTTCGCGAACCGCTGGGTCGATCCGGCCGCAGTCGCCTCGAGCGTCCAGGATCAGTTGAAGGCCGGCTGGCACGCATCGCTGGCCGAGGGACTCGACGTCGCGCAACGCGAGCAGAAGCCGGTCCTCATCGACATGTGGGCCACCTGGTGCAAGAACTGCCTGACCATGGACAAGACGACGCTCGAGAACGCGGATGTCCAGAAGGCGCTGTCCGGCTACATCCGCATCAAGTACCAGGCGGAAGACCCGGACCAGCCGCCGGCCAAGACCGTCATGCAGCGTTTCAGCGCCGCCGGCCTTCCCACCTACGTCATCCTGCGGCCTACCAAGTAAGATCATCCGCGGATTACGCGGATTTCGCGGATTGAACACACGAACGTCCGGCGCCGGACGTCGCGTTCCGGTGTAGTGCAGGCCTTCAGGCCTGCTCACACGGCGGACCTGAAGGTCCGCACTACATCGAACCCGCGTCAGTCGCGGATAACACCCAACATGTCTCACGATGCGCTTCGCGCTGATCTCGAACGACACATCTCCGGCGAAGTCCGGTTCGATACGGTGTCGCGCGCGCTGTACTCCACTGACGCCAGCGTGTACCAGATCGAACCTGCCGGTGTCGTGGTTCCGCGCACGCGAGAGGACGTCGTGCATGCCGTGACAGATCGCCGCGCGCCATGGCGTGTCGATCACGGCCAGGGGCGGCGGCACGTCGCAGGCCGGCCAGGCCATCGGGGCAGGCGTGCTGATCGACACCTCGAAATACCTCAATCGTGTCCTCGAGGTGAACGTGACGGAGCGGTGGGCCCGGATCGAACCGGGCGTCGTGCTCGACGAGCTGAACGCTCAGCTCAAGCCGCACGGCCTGCGCTTTGCGCCCGACATCTCGACCGCGAGCCGCGCGACCGTCGGCGGCATGATCGCGAACAACTCCAGCGGCGCCCGCTCCGTGCTCTATGGCAAGACCATCGATCACGTGCTCGAGCTGGACGTCGTGCTCGCGGACGGTTCGATTGCGCACTTCCGGCCGTTGAGCGGACCAGAGCTGGACGCCGCATGCACCGGCGCCACGCTCGAGGCCTCCTGCTACCGGACGGTTCGCGAGCTCGCGGCGATGCGGCGCGACGAGATCGACCGCCGCTTTCCGAAGGTACTGCGGCGGGTCGGCGGCTACAACCTCGACGAGTTCGTCGATCCTGCCAGGCCGTTCAACCTGTCCAAGGTCATCGTCGGCTCCGAGGGAACGCTCGGGCTCGTCGTCTCCGCGAAGGTCAATCTGGTGCCGCTGCCGGCCGCGAAGGCGGTGCTCACGATCGAGTTCGAGGAACTGCTCGACGCGCTCGGAGCGACGCCGCTCGTCCTTCGCCACGGACCCTCGGCGGTCGAAGTGATGGACCGCTTCATTCTCGACCACGCGAAGGAGAGCCCTCTCCTCGACAACCTTCGGCGAAGCATCCTGCTCGGCGATCCCGGAGCGCTCCTGTGCGTCGAGCTCTACGGCGATCGCACCGAGGATCTGCTGCCCCGGATCGACGCGCTCGAGCGCGATCTCGAAGCGTCGGCGCACCGCTGCCGCTGGAAGCGCGCGATCGCGCCGGCCGATCAGGCGCGCATCTGGAGCTTCCGCGAAGCGTCGCTCGGGCTGTCGATGGCGATGAAGGGCGACGACAAATCGCTGTCGTTCGTCGAGGACACGGCGGTCGCGCCTGAAAAGCTCCGCGACTACATCGAACGGTTCCTGCACATCGTCCGCGACCACGACACCGTGGCCGGCGTCTACGCGCACGCCTCGGTCGGGTGCCTGCACGTGCGGCCGGTGGTGAACCTCAAGACCGCCGACGGCGTGAAGAAGTTCGAGTCGATCGCGAACGCGATCGCCGATCTCGTGCTCGAATTCGGCGGCGCGCTGTCGGGCGAGCACGGCGACGGCCTGGTCCGGGGGGCGTTCACCGAGAAGATGTTCGGCCCCGTGCTCTACGAAGCGTTCCGCACGGTCAAGCGCGCATTCGACCCTGCCGGCCTTTTCAACCCTGGCAAGATCGTCGACACGCCGCCGCTGACGTCCAACCTGCGCTACGGCGCCGGCTACCAAACGCCGAACCCGGCCACCTTCTTCGACTACACCGAGCACGGCGGCCTGGGCCGCGGCGTCGAGATGTGCAGCGGCCTGGGCGTCTGCCGCAAGACGCTCGAGGGAACGATGTGCCCGTCGTACATGGCGACCAGGGAGGAAAAGCACTCCACCCGCGGGCGGGCGAACACGCTCCGCCTGGCGATGGCAGGCACGCTGGGCGGCGCCGGGCTGAGCGATCACGACGTGCACGACGTGCTCGACTTGTGCCTCGAGTGCCGCGCGTGCAAGGCCGAATGCCCCGTCGGCGTCGATGTCGGCCGCTTCAAGAGCGAGTTCCTTGCCGGCTACTGGCAGCGCAACGGGATGCCGCTGAAGACGCGCGTCATCGGGAACATCCGCACGTTGTCGGAATGGGGCAGCCGCTTCGCGCCGATCGCGAACGCGGTTGCTGGCAGCAGCGTCGGACGATGGGTCAACGAGCGGCTGCTCGGTATCGATCGCCGCAGGACACCGCCGACGTTCGTGCGCGACACCTTCGCTCGCCGTTTCACACGGCGATCCGGCAGCCATCCGACATTAGCCATTAGCCATCAGCCCGCAGCCATCCGTCTGTCATCCTGTTCAACGACACCTTCACCAACCACAACCACCCGGAAATCGGCATCGCCGCCGCCGACGTGCTCGAGAGCCGCAGGCGTGAGCGTCTCGCCTCGCGGCCCACGGTTGCTGCGGGCGCCCGTTGATCTCGCAGGGACTGCTCGAAGAGGCGCGGTCCGCCGCGCAGGCGAACGTCGACGCGCTGTTCGACTCCGCCTCGCGAGGCGAGCGGATTCGTGTTCCTCGAGCCGAGCTGCCTCTCGGCGGTCCGCGAGGACGCCCCGGATCTTCTGCGCGGCGACGCGCAGCGCAGGGCACGAATCGTCGGCGACGCGTGCGTGCTGTTCGAAGAGTACGTCGAGCAGGAATGGAAGGCCGGGCGCCTGCGGCTCGATCTGAAGAACGGACCCTCAGCCGTGCTGCTGCACGGTCACTGCCATCAGAAGGCAATGGGATTGATGCCTCCCGCGCGCGCGCTGCTCGCGCGCATTCCCGGATCGACGGTCGTCGATCTCGACGCGGGGTGCTGCGGGATGGCGGGATCCTTTGGATACGCCAGGGAGCACTACGACGTCTCGCGGCAGATCGGTGAGCGCAAGCTGCTGCCGGCCGCGCGGGCGATGGCGCCTGGCAGCGTGCTCGTTGCGCCGGGCACGTCGTGCCGCGAGCAGGTGAAACACTTCACCGGCGTCGAAGCGCTGCACCCGGCGCAGCTGCTGCAGTCGCTGCTGACCCGCGTGTAAGCGGCGCCATGGCGTTTTTCAGTCGGGCGTAGTGCAGGCCTTCAGGCCTGCTCACACGGCGGACCTGAAGGTCCGCACTACATCGAATAGGACGCTGGGACCCGACGTGCGTCAGGACCCGGCGCTCGCCGGGTCGCCGATCCGATCCGAGCGAATCCATCCACGCCGGGTACTCGACCGTCAGCTTGCTGGCCTCGTCGAGCGCCTTCATGTCGTCGGCCGTCAACGTCACGTCGACGGCCTTCAGGTTGTCGTCCAGCTGCGCGATTTTCCTCGCGCCGATGATGACGCTCGTCACGGCGGTATTCGCAAGGATCCAGGCGAGGGCCACCTGTGGAACCGTGGCACCGTGCGCCTTGGCGATGGGAATGAGCGCGTCGAGGATGCCGAACCCCTTCTCCTTGTTCACCGGCGGGAAGTCGAACTTCGCCCGGCGCGCCGTGTCGTCGCCGCTGTCGCGCGTGAACTTGCCGGACAGGAAACCGCCGGCCAGCGGACTCCAGACGAGCAGGCCGAGACCCTGATCCTTCAGCAGCGGAATCGTTTCGCGCTCGAGATCGCGCCCGGCCAGCGAATAGTACGACTGCGTGCACTTGAAGCGCTCGATTCGCTGCTCGCGCGAGACCGCCAGCGACTTCATCAGGTACCAGGCAGGCAGGTTCGAGCAGCCGATGTAGCGGACTTTTCCGGCGCGCACGAGATCGTCCATCGCGCGCAGCGTGTCCTCGATGTTCGTGAGCGGATCGAAGCGATGAATCTGGTACAGGTCGATGTAGTCGGTGTTGAGCCGCTTGAGGCTGGCTTCGACGCTGTTGACGATGTGGAGGCGCGAGAGGCCGACCTGGTTCGGTCCGGGGCCGGTTCGGCCGCGAACCTTGGTGGCCAGCACGATATCGTGGCGCCGGCCTTCAATCGCCTTTCCCAGCATCACTTCCGACTCGCCCGCCGAGTAGACATCGGCCGTGTCGACGAAATTGATGCCGCCATCGAGCGCGCGATGCACGATGGCATCGACCGCCGCCTGATCGAGGCCGCCGATAGCCTCCCATATCGCTCCGCGGCCGCCGAAGGTCATGGCGCCCAGGCACAATTCCGAGACGAACACGCCGGTATCTGCCAGTGGTCTGAATTTCATTGATGTAGTCTATAGCGTCTCGAATGTCCTCCCTCAGGCGGCCGAAGCCGACCACTGTCGTCCTTGGGCTGCTGTGCGTGATGTACCTGATCACGTACGTCGATCGCGTCAACATCTCGACGGCCGCGGACTCCATTCAGCGCGAGTTCGCCCTCACGAACACCCAGCTGGGGTTCCTGCAGTCGGCGTTCGGCTACCCGTACCTGTTGTTTCAGATCTTCGGCGGATGGATCGGCGACCGCTTCGGACCGAGGCGGACGCTGTTCCTGTGCGGGCTGATCTGGGCCAGCGCCACGATCCTGACCGGCTTCGCCGGCGGACTCATGTCGCTGTTCGTCTGCCGTGTGCTCGTGGGAATCGGTGAAGGCTCCACGTTCCCGGTAGCGACGCGCGCGATGCAGGGGTGGACGCCGGTCGGCCGGCGCGGCTTCGCCCAGGGGCTCACGCACGCCTTCGCGCGACTGGGAAACGCCATCACGCCGCCCATCGTCGCCTGGCTGATTGCGATCGTCGCGTGGCGTGGGTCGTTCATCGCGCTGGGCTGCTGCAGCCTGGTCTGGGTGGTGACCTGGGTGTTGTACTTCCGCGACGTGCCGGCCGAACATCCGGCGATCGCGCAAGTGGAGCTCGACACGCTGCCGAACAAGGGGCTGCGCGCCACGGTCGTTCGGCCGAGCGTCCCCTGGGGACGGCTGTCCAGACGGATGGCGCCGGTGACGATCGTCTATTTCTGTTACGGGTGGACGCTCTGGCTCTACCTGACGTGGCTGCCGAAATACTTTCTCCACGAATACAAGTTCGACCTCGGCAAGTCGGCGCTGTTCACGTCAGCCGTCTTCTTCGCCGGCGTCGTCGGCGACTACCTTGGCGGCGAGGTCAGCGACCGCATCCTCCATCGCACGGCCGATGTGCAGAAGGCCCGGCGCAACGTCGTGATGTTCGGTTTTCTCGGATCGTTCGTGTGCCTCGTGCCGGTCTTCATGACGCACGACCTCGTGGCGATCATCGTGGCGCTCGGCGCCGCGTTCTTCTGCGCGGAGTTCGTCATCGGACCGATGTGGTCGATTCCGATGGACATCGCGGGCAAGTTCTCCGGCACGGCCGCGGGAATGATGAACACCGGCTCGGCGCTCGCGGCGATCCTCTCGCCGATCGCCTTCGGCTACATCATCGACGCCACGGGCAACTGGCAGCTTCCGTTCGCCGGATCGCTCGGCTTCCTGCTGCTCGGCGCCCTGCTCGCGCCGACGATGCACCCTGAAGTGCCCTTCGACGAGTCCGGCAAGCCCGCAACTACTTAGAGCGCGTTGCGAATTGGCGTTGTAGGGGCGGACCCGCGTGTCCGCGCACCCGTCCTTTTTGACGGGCCACAGAGACACCGAGACACAGAGTGGCGAACGCGTCGCCCGCCGCTTTGCGGCGGCAGCGCGCCTCGAAGAACCGCGGAAACACAAGCGCCAGAACGAACAACGCTTGCGTTTCCGTGGTTCTTCGAGGCGCGTGTGATCGGCCGGCTTTGCCGGCCGATGCGACGCGTTGGCGTCGGCAGCGTGCGCTCCGGATCTCGGTGACCCTGTGCCCCTGTGGTTAAGAAATCTCTGTGTCTCCGTGTCTCGGTGGCTAGATTTTTCGTGAGACCGGCGTTACGGCTGCTCGGTCGATCCGCGGCCCTTCTGCGGCGCCGGAAGAGCCTTGCGCGGCAGCTTCTCGTCTCTCATCGCCGCGTCGTAGGCGAACACGGCAATCACCGTCGCCTGCTGAACCATGTCGTCGCGCTGGACGCGATCGAACGTGTCCATCGTCGAATGATGCGTGCGCGAGTTGTACTCGAGCCGATCGACCATGAACTGGAACGCCGGGATGCCGGCGTTGTCGAACGACACGTGATCCGTTGACACGACCGACCGCGGTCCGATGGTCGTGACGCCCAGATCGTGAAGCGGCGCCATCCACGCCTCGAAGATCGGCCGCACGGCCATGTTGCCCTGGAGCCAGACGCCGCGAATCTTTCCGCTGCCGTTGTCCGAGTTGAACACCGCCGACAGCTTCGCGTGCTCGGGTTTCAGCGCCATCGTGTCGACGTCGGCGACATGTTCGCGGACGTAGGCACGAGAGCCGAGCAGCCCCTGCTCCTCGCCGCCCCACAACCCGACGCGGATCGTTCGACGCGGTTTGGCGCCGACCGCCTTCAGGATCCGCACCGCTTCCATCATCGCGCCGCTGCCGGTCGCGTTGTCGGTGGCGCCGGTGGCGTAGGGGTGCGAGTCGAAGTGAGCGCCGAGCAGAACGATCTCCGACGCCAGGTCGGTACCCGGAATGTCGGCGATGGTGTTGAAGCCGTTGGGCTGACTCTCGTCGTAGAACTTTGTCTCGACGTTGAGCTCGACTTTCACCGGCACGTTCTTGTCGAGCACGCGGATCATGCGGTTGTAGTGCTCGACGGCGAGAGCGATGACCGGCACGCTCTTGCCGGCCTTGTCGTCACGCGGGCTGGCGCCGTTGGGGAAGATCGTCCCGCCATCGGGATGCTGCTGCTGCCAGGAGAGGTCGCTGCCGCCGGCCGCCATGTCGCTGTCGCTGCCGCGATCGAACACAGCCACGACGCCTTCCTGCACGTAGAAGTCGTTGACCTTCTGCCGAAGCACTGCCGCCGCGCCGCCGCGGCCGCCGCCGCCCGGCGACGTGGGCACCGGCGTCGTCTCGGCCTCCGCGATGTCCTTCTCGGTCATGCGCAGGATGACGGGGCCTTCGAGCATCCGCACGCGCCGCGCCGATTGCGGGAGGACGATCTTGCCGGCGAGCTTGCCGTGATACCTCGGCGAGATCGGCCTCGTTCGCGATCTGCACCCGAACCACGTCGGCGGTCACCGGACCTTTGGTGCCCGACGACCACTCCTGCGGGAACCCGGTGAGCGGCTGGATTTGAGGCTCGATCATGTGCGCGGTGAAGCGGACGAGCGACCACCCCTTGCCGAAGGCCCAGCGTTCCTGGTGAACGTTGGCCAGCCCCCACTCGCGGAACTTCTTCATCGTCCACTCGCTCGCCTGCTGGATCCCGGGCGATCCGGTGAGGCGCGGCCCGTAGACATCGCTGAGCCACGAGACGTGATCCATGACCTGCGAGCGGTTCAATCCCTCGTCACGGATGCTGCCGAGCATCTGGTAGTCGAGCTTCTCGCTCTGCGCGACGGCAATCGTGGCGGCGCTCGCGGTCAGCAGCATCAGCAGAATGGTGCGTCTCATCGAATCCTCTCCGGGTGATGATAGAGCACGACGCTCGGGCGCATTCTACGCGTTTCGCCGTCGCGCGCGCCCCTGCCGGTTGCCGCACGCGCCGGTTTGCCCAATAATCGAGCGGTGCCCCGTCTGAGCCGCGTCCGCATTCAGGCGTTCGCGGCCGCGTTCCTGATTGCAGCGGCGGTTCCTGTCGCGACGACGCCGGCCTCCAGCGAGCTTCCCCCTGATCCTCATTTCGCGCCAGCTCGCCGAGCGCGAGCATCTACGCGCGGGAGACATCGTCACGCTGGCGCTCGACGCCGAGGGCTCGGGCGCTCGACGCTTCCAGGTCGGCGGGACGTACGAGCCGACACCCGATCCGCTGCGCTTCACCGCCAGACGATTCGAGGCGCACGTGCACCTGCCTGACCTCGTCGCGATGACGGCGGCGCCGGCGGATCCAGGGTCTTCTGACTCGCTCACGCGCGATCAACGTGCGGCTGGCGAACCCGAAGGACGCCGAAGCCTATGCGGCCGCGGTGGCGTCACGCGCCCCTGGAGTGTTCGTCCGCCCGACCGTTCGCGCGAGAGACGGGTCGGATCCGTTCGCCGTGCTCGAGCGTTTTCACGTCGCCGTCGCGACCGTGACGGTCCTGGGCAGCACCGCCTTTCTGCTGGCGCTGATGGTGATGCGCGCCGAGGAGCGGCGTGAAACGATCGGCATCATCCGGCTGATCGGCATCTCCGAGCGATCCATTCTGATCGAGGTGCTCGCCGAGGGACTGCTCATCGCCACGGCCGGCGCCATCTTCGGCATCCTGCTGGCCATCGCCACGCAGGGCACCGTGAACCGCTTCTTTCAGTGGCGCTACGACACCGCGCTCGTGTTCGTCCGCGTCACGCGGTCGATCGCGCTCCAGTCGATTGCGGTCTCGGTGCCTCTGGGAATTCTGGCGGGCCTCGTTGGATCCTGGACCCTTCTTCGCCGCGACGTGCTCGCGCTCCTCGGCCGATGACCGCCTGGGGACTCGCCTGGCGAACCATCGCGCGCAGCCCCGCCCGGTCGGTGCTCGCGGTTGCCGGCGTCACGGTGATCGGCGCCCTGCTCTTCGACATGCTGCTGCTGTCGCGCGGACTCCTGGTCTCGTTTCGCGATCTGCTCGACGCGGCCGGCTTCGACATCCGGGTCGTCGCCGCGGAGGGATCGATGGTGCACCGGCCGCCGATCGCCGATGCGGCATCGCTTGCCGATGCCATCGCGCGCCTGCCGGATGTCCGGCGCGCCACGCTGATCCGCTCGGAGACGGCGCTGGCGATCGTGCCTGGCCGATCCGGCGGAGGCACCCGGATCTCGCTCGTCGGCACCAGTGACGTCGCCGCCGGCGGCATCTGGACCCTCGTCAGCGGATCGTCGCTGCCGTCACAGCCGGCGCCTGGCGATCCTCCACCGCTGCTCGTCAGCCCCCGGCTCGCCGCCGGCCTGGGACTTCAGCCCGGGTCGACGGTGCAACTCCGGCTGTTCGTCTCCGGATCGGCGTCCGCGCTCCCGCTGGTCGCCGCGCGCGTGGCCGGCATCGCGCAGTTCGCGTTCGAGGCCGCGGACGAATACACCGTGGCCACGACCATGGAGGGATTTGCCGCGGCGCACGGCAAGCCGGCCGACGGTGTGGCGGAGATGGTGCTCGTCTCGACCCAATCCGGCGGCGGAGCCGCCGCCGCTGCCGCGATCGCGCGCCTTCGGCCCGATCTGCGCGTCCTCTCGAACGATCAAGTGATGGAGCAGTTCAACCAGAACGCGTTCAGCTACTTTCGCCAAATCTCCACCGTGCTCTCGTCGATGACGCTCGCATTTGCGTTCCTGCTCATCGCCACGCTGCTGACCATGTCCGTGAACCAGCGGCTTGGCGAAGTGGCCGCGCTTCGCGCGCTCGGTTTCCCGCGCCGGCGGATCGCCGCGAACCTGTTGTGGGAATCGGTGCTGCTCGTGGGAGTCGGCGGATCTGCTGCGCTGCCGGTCGGCGCGCTCCTGGCCGTCGTGCTGGATCGCATCCTGCGCCAGATGCCGGGCGTGCCCGGGCGGCTGCACTTCTTCGTCTTCGAACCGCGGACCGTCGTGCTGCACGCCGCGCTCCTGTCGGTCACCGGCATTCTGGCGGCCGCCTATCCCATCTGGCTGGCGACGCGGCTGCCGATCGCCGCAACGCTGCGCCGCGAGATTCTGTCGTGACGGGCATGGGCACGCCGATCATCGAAGGGATCGACCTGACGCGCTCGTTCGCGATGCCGGCGGGAACCGTCACCGCGCTCGGCGACGTGTCGATTCGAGTCGACGCGATGGATTACGTGGCGATTACGGGACCATCTGGCTGCGGCAAGTCGACGCTCCTCCACATCCTCGGCTGCGTCGATCAACCGAGCACCGGTTCTCTGGTATTCGAGGGACGCGACGTCCGCACGCTCACCGAGTCGGAACGCAGCCGCATCCGGCTGACGAGAATCGGCTTCGTCTTCCAGCGGTTCTTCCTGCTGCCGATGCTCACCGCCTGGGAGAACATCGAGCTGCCGCAGGCCGAAGCCGGCGCGACGAAATCGGACCGGCGCGCGCGTACTCGCGAGCTGCTCGACTACGTGGGGCTCACGGACCGGAGCGATCACCGCCCCTCGCAGCTTTCAGGCGGCGAGATGCAGCGGGTGGCGATCGCTCGAGCGCTGGCAAACCGGCCGGCCCTGCTGCTCGCCGACGAGCCGACCGGCGAGCTCGACGACGAGACCGGCATGCAAATCGCCGCGCTGTTCGATCGAGTGCACGCCGACGGCACCGCGATCGTCGTCGTCACCCACAATCCGGCGGTCGCCGCGCGGGCCGGCCGCCACCTGACCATGAAGAGCGGACGCGTGGTGACCGCGTGATTCTGCGGCTGGCCCTGAGGTCGTTGGCCACGCGTCCCGTGCGCACGGCCGTGCTCGCGTGCGGCTTCGGATTCGGCATCGCGGTCATGGCGGCGCTGCTGGGCGTCGGCGACGTGATCCTCGAGCAGGCGCATTCGCCGGCGCTCGAAGGGGGAGGCGACGTGGTGATCAGCGGCCGCTTCGGTCCGCTCGAGAACGCGCGTTTTCTGATCGCGAGCGTGCTCGGCTCGCCGGACATCGCCGCGCAGACGGTCGGCGTGGCGCCCTCGAAGAAGGCGTCGCTGTACTTGCTGAAGGATGGCCGCGCGACGGCGGTTGCGGTGACCGGAGGCCTTCCCGGCGCGGACCGTGCCGTCGGCAATCATGAGATCGAGAAGGCGTCCGGCTGGAACGACACCGCTGCCGACGCCGAATGGTCGGCTCCGGACCAGGCCGGCGTGCTGAAGGCGATGGACCGATTCCACCCCATTCCGGACAGACCCGAGTTCGCTCCATCGTGGGCCGAGTGGCTGTATTTCAACGGCCGCAGCGCGGACGGCAGCCGGCGGTTCTACCTCACGTTCATGGTCGGGCCCGCATCGGAACCCGGGCGAAGGCTGGCGGGCGTGCGTCTACAGCTCGATCGCGACGGCCAGACGACGAGCTATGCCGCGGGCGGAAGTGTCGACGAAGCCACAGTGCTGGCCACGGCGCCCGACATCGAGATCGCGGGCAGCCATGTGCGCCTCGAAGGCGCGCGCTACACGATTGTCCTGTCGCTGCCAGGAGCGTCCGGCACGCTGACGCTCGATGCGGCGCCTGGACAGTCGTTGCCGCCGGCCACCATCACCGGCGCGCGCGGCTGGATCACCGGTTACACGGCGCCTGTGTTGTCGGGACGGATCAACGGCACGCTGACGATCGGAAGAGAGCCGGTGGTTTTCAAAGACGCAGCCGGCTATCACGATCACAACTGGGGTTTCTGGAAGGGTGTGCGGTGGCAATGGGGCCAGGTGGCCGATCGCGATCTCTCGTTCGTGTACGGCCGGATCATTCCGCCGCCGGATGTGGCCGATCCGGATCGCGTTCCCGGATTTCTCGGCGTCCTCGGCGCGAAGGGAGCGCTCGGTTTTTCCACAAGCGTCTCGCTCGAGGAAACCGGGGACGAACGCGGCGTGCCGCAGCAGGTGACCGTTCGCGCGCGCGGCCAGGCGCTCGACCTCGAGCTGGTGTTCACAATCGATCGAACGGTGCGAAGCGCGATGTCGATGACCGCCGCGGCGCCAGGCTCGCCGATGACTTTCCTGCAGCTCGGAGGGGAATACCGCGTGACCGGGAAAGTCGGCGACCGCGCCGTCGATTTCACCGCCCGCGGCGCCGCGGAGACGTTCAGGTGAATGAAATGAATGGGACGGCCTGAAGGCCGTCCCCTATACCGACATCCGATGTAGGGCACGGCCTTCAGGCCGTGCCGCGCATCACGACAACGCCATCTTGTACAGCGCGACGAGCTTCGACCACGCCTTCTCGGCGTCCGGCTTGTTGTAGATCGGGTTGTTCGCCTCGGCCGGCATGTCGGGCACGCACCAGCCGTGCAGGCTCTTGTACACCTCGATTTCGGCGGGCACGCCGGCGTGGTCAAAGGCCTCCTTCAGTTTGTCCTTCGCATCGGGCTGACGCTGGTCGTCGTTGGCGGCGATGCCGACGTAGAGGCGCGCCTTCATCTTCGTCGCGAGCAGATGCGGACTGGTGGGCTGATCGGTGACGAGGCCGCCGCCGTGGAACGACGCGCCGGCGCCGACCCGGTTGGACACGGCCGCCGCTGTTCTCATGACGAGCGCACCGCCCATGCAGTAGCCCTGCGTGCCGATCTTCTTCGCGGTATTCACCTGCTTCTGCTCGTCGAGGAAGGCGATGAAGGCCACCGCATCCTTCTCGGCCGCGCCGGGCGCGTTGATGCTTCCCATCAGCGGCCGCAACTTCGCCATATCGGCCTGATTCTGGAAGCTGAACCCGTTCATGTCGACGCCGGGGGCCTTGCTCATGCGGTAGAAGGGATTGGGCACCAGCACCGAATACCCTTCCCCGGCGATCCGTTTGCCGATATCGACCATGGCGGGACGCAGGCCGAACGCGTCGGGCCAGATCACCACGCCTGGATGCGAACCGCTCGCGGGATGGATGAACGCCGCGTCGCACATGCCGTCCGGCGTTTTCACCGAGACATTGGACACTTCGACCGGCAGCGCCGCTCCGGACACGAGTGTTTCGCCAGCCGCGGCCGCGAGACCAGCGGCCAGGGACATCGCGACGAAATCGCGCCGCGACAGATCGTTCTTCTCATCAGACATGGGTGCTCCTTCGAGAGTTCAGATTTCGGGTTTCAGATTTCAGATTCTCGGTTCTACTTCTAACTTGTAACTTGTAACTTGTAACTTCTATTGTCCCTTCCAGACAGGCTTGCGCTTGGCGAGGAACGCCGTCACGCCTTCGCGGAAGTCCGCGCTCGTGTAACACATCTCGACCATGTCCGCATCGTCGCCGGCCGCGAGCCGGCGCTTCGCGAGGACACGCCGGATCATTTCCTTTGTCGCACGCAGCGTCAACGGCGCATTCGCCGCTATCCCGGCGGCAAGGGCACGCACCGTCGCGTCGATCTCTCCGGCCGCCACCAGGCGATTGACGATGCCGAGCGAGTGCGCTTCGGCGCCGCCGATCAGCCGGCCCGTGAAGAGCATATCCTTCACCGCGCCGGGGCCCATCACGTCGAGCAGCCGGCTGTAGCTGGTGCCCGAGAGGCAATTGCCGAGCGTGCGAGCGATCGGGATCCCGAACGACGCTTCTGGCGTGGCGACCCGGAGGTCGCACGTGAGCGCAATGGCGCAGCCACCACCGGCCGCAACGCCTTCGACCTGCGCGATGGTCGGTTTCGAGACTCGCTCGAGTCGATCGAGCACGCCGTCGAGCCGTTCCTCGTACTTCACGCCATCGTCGCGATTCTTGAAGTTCTGGAACTGCGCGATGTCGGTGCCCGCGACGAACGCCTTGCCGCCCGCGCCGCGAAAGACGAGCACGCGGATGGCGTCGTCCGAATCAACCCGATCGCAGGCGGCGACCAGATCCTCGTACATCTCCCACGTCATCGCGTTGCGCGCTTCCGGGCGGTTGAAGGTCAGCGTCGCAATGGCGCCGTCGGTGTCGTAGATTGTGTGCATCAAATAACCAGATAATCAGATGACCAAATGACCAAATCCCCTGCTGCCCTCGAAGGCATCCGCGTGCTCGACGTCACGCAGGTGATGGCCGGCCCGTACTGCTCGATGATGCTCGCCGACCTCGGCGCCACGGTCATCAAGGTCGAGCCGCCCACCGGCGATTCGACGCGCCAGATGCCGGGCGCGGCGGGCAACGACACGCCCGCCTTCAACGCCGTCAACCGCGGGAAGCGCAGCATCGTCCTGAACCTGAAAACGGCCGAGGCTCGCGACGTGTTCGCGCGGCTCGCGCGGTCGAGTGACATCGTAATCGAGAATTATCGTCCAGGCGTGATGACCTCGCTCGGTCTCGACTACGCCGCGCTCTCGGCTGCGAACCCGCGCCTTATTTACGCGTCGATTTCCGGATACGGCCAGACCGGTCCGCAGCGCGCCAAGGGCGGGTTCGATCTGATCGCGCAAGGCGTCGCCGGCATCATGTCGGTCACGGGAGAGGCCGGCGGGTCGCCGGTCAAGGCCGGCATTCCGGTCACCGATCTCGGCGCCAGCCTGTTCGCGCTCATCGGCATTCTGGCGGCGCTCCAGCATCGTCATCGCACCGGCGCCGGCCAGCAGATCGACACGTCGCTGGTGGACGCCGGCGTCGCGTTGTCGGTGTGGGAGGCGACGGAGTATTTCTCCGGCGTCGGCGTGCCCGCCGCGTTGGGATCGGCGCACCGGATGAACGCCCCGTACCAGGCGATTCGCTGCGCTGACGGATACATCACGATAGGCGCCGCCAACGAGAGGCTGTTCCGCCGCCTGGCCGGCGTTCTGGGCCATGGCGAGTGGACCAGCGACGAGGCGTTCGCCGACAACGCGCGACGGGTGCGGAATCGTCAGGCGCTGGCCGATCGGATTGAAGCGATTACCGTCACGCAGCCGCGCGAGCACTGGCTGTCGCTGCTCGAGGAGAACGACATCCCCTGCGGGCCGATCAACGACTACGCGCAGGTGTTCGACGATCCCCAGGTGCGGGCGCGCGAGATGGTGGTGGAGACGGAGCACCCGTCACTCGGGCATCTTCGCACGCTCGGATCGCCGATCAAGATGAGCGCGACGCCACCCGACGTGTCGCGCCGCGCGCCCCGGCTCGGCGAGCACACCGTCGAGGTGCTCGAGGAGGCGGGGTTCGACAGCAAAGAAATCGCGGCGTTGCGCGAAGCGGGCGCAATCTCATGAGACGTCGCCCACCACTGCGCTGCCTTCACTGCTGACGAGGAAAGGCGAATTCCCCGCTCGGATCGCGCTGCCGCATCGCGAGCACTTTTCCGTCCTCGACCGTGAAGGAGATGACGACGTCGGGGAATTCTTTGACGCGGAACTGATGGGGCCTCCAGGGTTGGAGTTCGGAACCGCCGGCGCCTCGAATCGACAGGCCCTTTCCGGGCTGGAACGCCACTTCGACCTTTGCACCAGACGGGGACGAATAGGTTCCCGCGTACATCTTCAGCGTCGAGTCGGTCGTCAACGCCGGGGGAACGCGGCGTGTGAACGTCACCGCGGCTTCGTCCAGCGAGATGTCCGCGCTCTCGACTTCGCCCATCGGATTCGTCCGGAAGTTGAGCGAGAACTTGCCGTCCTGTTCGTCGTCGGGCGTGTCGAAGCGGTCGTAGTGGAAGTGGTTGAGCGGCATCTTGATGCCATGGAACTCGAATCCCAGTCCTCCGTCACGACGCGCCACGGTGACGACGCCGTACGCGGCATGCTCGAATTCGCCCACGTAGTCGTCGAGCGGATGCGACGGCGTCGTGCCTTTCACCTGTCCAACGTTGGCCACTGAACGAGCCTTGGTCCCGGCCGCCTTGTTCTTGAGCCGGATGCCGTTGAGCCGCTCGGACCACGGCGTGAGCGACATCCCGAGCAGGCGCTCGTAGATGTCGTACGTGAGCCCGTTGTAGAAGGGCGCCACGTGATCGCCGATGACGAGCACGATCACGCCGATGGAATCGTTGGGCATGATCGAGACCTGTGAGTGAAATCCAGGAAGGTCGCCGCCGTGGAGCGCCAGCAGGTGACCACGGTACGAGGAAATCCAGCGGCCCATGCCGTAGTACTGGTTCAGGTTCTCGCCCCACCCACGGCTCTCGAGCGCGGCGTTCGGCATCGCGAGCGACGGCGACATCGTTTCCCGGATCGCCGCACTGGGGATGACCTGCTTTCCATCGACGCTACCGTTGTTGAGCAGCGCGATGACCCATCGGGACAAGTCCTGCACGTTGGAGTTAATCGCGCCGGCCGGCGCAATCGCGACTTCCGCCGTGTAGTACGGCTGCCGGTAGAGTTCCGAGCTGTCGCGGCGCTCGGAGAACGGCACGGCCGGTTCGGGTCCCTTGATGTTGTCTTCGATCGTGAGTGTGGAGCGCGACATTCCGAGCGGATCGAAGATCCGGCGCTTGACGAACTGCTCCCAGGTGAGCCCGCTCAACTCCTCGATGACCTGGCCTGCGGCCGTATACATCAAGTTGTTGTAGAGGAAGGTCGTGCGAATCGGAGCGGCGGGTTCGAGGTAGCGCAACCGGTCCCAGAGCTCGCGTCGCGTAAACGTGGACTTGTACCAGATGCTGTCGTGCCGGGTGACGCCCGTGCGATGCGACAACATGTCGCGGATCGTGACGGAGCGGTCGAGCTCGTCGTTGTAGAACCGGATGCCGGGAACGAATCGCTTGATCGGCTCGTCCCAGCGGAGCTTGCCCTCTTCGACGAGCAAGCCCGATGCGACGGCTGTGAAGAGTTTCGAGTTGGAGGCGATCGGCTGCGTCGTCGTGGGGGTGTACGGGACTTTGTTTCCGTAGTCGCGGAAGCCGTACCCCTTGGCGAACACGAGCTTGTCCTTCACGACAATCCCGACTCCGATGCCGGGGGCGTTCCAGTCTTTCAGTACCTGCGCCATGTAGTCGTCGAAGCCTTTCAGTCTGGCGTCGACATCGATCTGTGACTGGGCGACCGGTGGCTGGGCGAGAACACGCGCGGTCACTGTGGCAGCCGCGGCAAGAACGAGCGCGGCGGCAAGGCGGCGACGGATCTGAGAAGACGCGATGATCATTTTGACACCTCACGTTTGCGCAGAATCGGCACACCTGGGCCGGGAGCGAGAGCCACTGGCGCCACGAATTATACGCGTGAGCACTCGCATCGGCGGCGCCGCGTTCTGAGGCGAATCGTGGTCTCGTGGTCGGCCTCAACACACTCACCGATGTGCTACGGTCGTCGCACCTGGGTCGCTGAAAGGATGCCGGCGTGACGTCTCCAACGGTGCTTGTGGCTACGTGGCAAGACGGCGTGTTCGTCGTCGCCGCCGAGACCATCGAACAAGAGTTCCGCAATCAGTCGGTCAGAGCCCTCGCACCCGACAGGGGTGGCGGCGCTCTCGCGATTGTCAACGGTCGCTCATTGCACCGGCGCGCTCCGGACGGCGTATGGAGCGAGGTCGCGACCACGGAGTTGGACCTCGCGTGCTGCGTGGCGGTTGGCGACGTCATCTACGTCGGGACCGACGATGCCCGCGTTCTGCGCGCCGGCGCGGACGGAGCACTCGAGCAACTCCGCGGCTTCGACGCGGTCGAGGGTCGCGAGACATGGTATGCGGGCTCGGCAGTCATCAACGGTCAGCGCATGGGACCGCCGCTCGGGATCCGCTCGATCACGGCAACCCCGGACGGCGCGGTCCTCCTGGCCAACGTTCACGTGGGCGGTGTCCCTCGGTCGACCGACGGTGGCGCAACGTGGCAGCCGACTATCGACGTCGAGAGCGACGTCCACGAGGTTCGGGCGCACCCGACCCGCCCAGGCGTCGTAATGGCCGCCGCCGCAATCGGCCTCTGTATCAGCCTCGACGGTGGGGTGACATGGGACGTCGAACAGTCGGGCCTCCATGCCTCGTATTGCTCCGCGGTCGCGTTTGCTGACGACGACGTCTTCGTCAGCGCATCGATAGACCACTTCGCCGCGCAGGGCGCAATCTACAGGCGACGAGTGGACAGACAGGATTCGCTGGTCGCTGTCGGCGGCGGTCTGCCCGAATGGACCGACGGCATCGTCGACACGGGTTGCATCGCCACGCGCGGATCGGCAGTCGCGCTCGCCGATCGAAAGGGCAACCTCTACGTATCGGCCGACACCGGCCGGAGCTGGTCGCGACGAGCCACTGGCCTCCCACCTCCCAGCAGCGTCCTGATCGTCTGAGCGCCAACGGAAGGCATTGTGAGCCGGGAGCCGCGCGGTTTTCACATCCACGTCAAAGGAGAAGCGGACGTGTCAATGATGAAAACTGTTTCAGGCCTTCTGATATGGTCGATGGCATCCGGCGCCACGGCGTCGGCACAATCTGGATTGGTCACACCCGCCGTCAACACCGCGCGATGCGAGGCATCGTCCGGCGATCGAGGCGCCTCGACAAATCTCGCCGACGAGGCGAGAAGGCAGGCGCGCCGGCTCGTCGTGACGGAAGCGGCGGCGAAACAGACCAATCGCGCGATATCACAGGCGTCGAGAGACGGCGACGCGGTCGCCTTCGCTCTCGGGGCCACAGCCGGCACTATCCTTGGGTTCGGCATCGCCGGTCATTTCTGCCACTGCGAGTCCTCGAAGGGCGTGGTCATCGGCATGGCCGTCGGGGGTGTCGGCGGCTTGCTTCTGTTCCGCGCGCTGACGAAATGAATTTTGGCTTCCCGACTGCCGGCATTGGCGATTCGGCTGACGTGGTCCGCGTGCGGGCACTACGACGGCGCACGCACTCATCGGCTTGGATCAGGCGTTCGACCGGGTTCGAGAGAGCAAGAAGCTGACAGTTCTCGCGATGCGCCGCCGCTATTCTCCGGCCATGCCGCGCAGCGCGCGAACGTACTGCAGTTCCAACGAGCACTGGAGCAGTTGAAGGCGCGCCCCTGACGACCTCGGTGTAGTGCGGACCTTCAGGTCCGCCGTGTCGGGCAGGCCTGAAGGCCTGCACTACTACTGCTCACCAGAGCAAAGGTCCGGCTAAAGCCGGACACTACCGAGGCTGCGAATCGACGGTCGCTCAAGCCGGACACGACCGAGACGGCGCTACCGATCCGGCGCCGGCGTCACGCGTGTTCCGGTAGTGTCCGGCTTCAGCCGGACCTCGAGTTCGCGGCGGCTTCGAATGCGTGTGCCATCTGCAGCAGACCCCAGTCGTCGCGATGACGTCCGACGATCTGAAGGCCGACCGGTAGACCCTCGGGCGTGAAGCCGCACGGCACGGAGATGGCCGGGTTCCCCACGATCGAGATGTAGTAGCACGACTTCATCCAGTCGATGTACGTCTGCATCGCCACGCCATCAATCTCCGTGGGGTACGGCGTGTCGATGCTGAACGGCGCCACCTGCACTGTCGGCAGCACGAAGAACTCGTAGCGCTCCATGAACCGGCGCATGCGGTGATACAGCTCCGTGCGTTTCGTCTCCGCCGACGCGATATCGGCTGCCGTCAGCCGCTCGCCGCGATCGATCTCCCAGAGAATCGTCTCCTTCACCAGATGGCGATGGCCCTCGATTCTGGGGGCGAGCTCGATGAAAAACGCCAGCGCGCGCAGGGTCTTGAAGACGGCGTCGAAGTCGGTGAAGTCCGGCTCCGCCTCTTCCACGATGCAGCCGAGCGATTCGAACACCCGCCGCTGCGCGTTCACCATGTCGCGAACCCGGCGTTCCACGGGGATGCCCCCAAGATTCGTCCACCAGGCGATGCGCGTACCCTTGACGTTGCGCTCGAGCGACTGCGAGAACAGGCTGCCTGGCTGGTCGATGGCAATCGGCGAACGCGCGTCGGGACCGGCAATCGCGCTCAGCAGAAGCGCCACGTCGGCCACGCTGCGCGCCATCGGGCCCTGGACGCTCAGCGTGGACCACGCGGTCGTGGTTGGCCATACCGGCACGCGTCCCGGCGACGGCCGCATGCCGACGATGCCGCAGAAGCTCGCGGGATTGCGCAGCGAGCCGCCCATGTCGCTGCCGTCGGCAATCGGCAGCATCCCGGTCGCGAGCGCGACCGCCGCGCCGCCGCTGCTCCCGCCGCAGGTCCTGGTGCGGTCGTGCGGATTCAGCGTGGCTCCGAACACCGGATTGAACGTCTGCGATCCGGCGCCGAACTCCGGCGTGTTCGTCTTGCCGACGACGATCGCGCCCGCCTGGCGCAGGCGCTCGACGATGAGCGAGTCTTCCGCCGGAACGAAGTCCTTGAAAATCGGCGACCCGAACGTCGTCCGGATGCCTTTCGTCGGCTGCAGATCCTTGTGCGCGATCGGCAGGCCGTGGAGCGGACCGACGGGGCGGCCGTGGGCGAGATCCTCGTCGGCCTGCCGCGCGTGAGCCAGCGCCTGATCGGCAACCAGGGTCACGATCGCGTTCAGTCCCGGGTTCACGCGCTCAATCTGCGTGAGGTGAGCGCCGACGACGTCGCGTGCGGACAGTTCTTTCGCGCGGAGCCGCCGCGCGAGGTCGACGGCACTCAGCAGGCAGATGTCTGATGGCATAGGCCGCACGGCCGGAGTCCGCTCCTCAGGGAAGGCGGACACTTCAGGTCCCGTGTTGGCAGGCCTGAAGGCCTGCGCTACTAGAGAGATCGAGCGCCGCAGTGACGCCGCCGCGTGTGAAGGGTACTCCTGCGGCGGCGAGACCCATCTCCACGCCGGCGAGCGTGCCGGCCAGCATCAGGTCGTTGAAGTCGCCGAGGTGGCCGATGCGGAAAACGCGTCCTTTCAGCCTGCCGAGTCCGGCCCCGAGCGACATGTCGAATCGCTCCAGGATCACCTTGCGGAGCGCGTCGGCATCGTGGCCCTCGGGCATCACGACGGCCGTCAGCGCGCTGCTGTATTCGTGGGGACATGCGGCCCACAGCTCGAGCCCCCATCCGGCCACCGCGCGACGGGTCGCTTCCGCGAACCGCTTGTGGCGCGCGAACACGTTCGCGAGTCCTTCTTCCTCGAGCATGCGCACCGCCTCGCGCAGGCCAAACAGCAGGTTGATCGCCGGTGTCGTCGGGAAGAACCCGGCGGGGTTGTCCCTCAACATCGGCTGCCAGTCCCAGTACGCGCGCGGCAGCCGCGCCGACGCCGATGCGGCGAGCGCGTTCGCGCCGATCGCGTTGAAGCCCATGCCTGGCGGCAGCATCATGCCTTTCTGAGAGCTGCTGATCGTGACGTCCACGCGCCATTCCTCGTGGCGGTAGTCGATGGCCCCGAGCGAAGAGACGGCGTCGACGAAAAGCAGCGCGGGGTGCCCGGACTCGTCGATCGCGCGACGGACCGCGGGGATGTCGCTCGTCACGCCGGTCGACGTTTCGTTGTGGACGACGGCGACGGCCTTGATCGCGCGGGCCTTGTCGGCGCTCAGCTTCGCGGCGATGGCGGCCGCATCGACGCCGTGCCGCCAGTCACCGGGAATGAAGTCGACATGGAGGCCAAGACGCACCGCCAGATCGCGCCAGAGCGTCGCGAACTGTCCGGTTTCCACCATCAGCACGGTGTCGCCGGGCGACAAGGTATTCACGAACGCTGCTTCCCATGCGCCGGTGCCCGAGCACGGGTACATGACGACGGCGCCGGTGGTCTGGAACACGCGCTGGAGGCCCGCGATCGTCTCGCGCCCGAGTTCGGCAAACGCCGGACCGCGATGATCGATCGTCGGTTGCGCGATCGCGCGCAGGATGCGATCGGGCACGTTGGTGGGGCCGGGGATCTGAAGAAAATGGCGTCCGCTCTTCACACACCCCAGTAAATCACAAACACAACCACGAAGACACGAGGGTCACGAAGACGCACGAAGAAAGCCACGAAAACACGAAAACAAAATCAACACAGAGAAACGGAGAAACGGAGACGCGCAGGGAAGAGGTTCGGCGGGCGGCCTGCGGAGCAGGCCGTCGCGCACAGGCAGAGGCGGACGAGACACGAGCCGCCTAACAGGGAGGGCTGGCGGTTCGTGTCTCGTTCGCCTCGGCCTGTGCCACGCCGCTTCGCGGCGCCGCCGAACCGTACCTGCGCGTTCCACTCCGCCATCCGTTCGTCCTCCGTTCCTCCGTTCCTCCTGTGAATCGTGGACTCGATCGCAGCGTGACAGCTGCCTCGATCGCAGCGGAACGTCTGAAATGTGTAGGATGAGAAACATGAGCGTCATCGTCGGTCGATCGCGAATCGCAACGAAATACGGCATCGTCGCCGCCAGTCAGCCGCTGGCGGCGCAGGCTGGAGTACAGATCCTCGAGCGAGGGGGCAACGCGATCGATGCGGCGATTGCGACCAACGCCGTCATGGGCCTGGTCGAGCCTCAGTCGAACGGCATCGGCGGTGATCTCTTCGCCATCGTGTACGACGCGAAGACCGGAGGGCTCCACGGGCTCAACTCGTGCGGTCCCGCGCCGGCCGGCCTGACGCCGGCGGTGTTGAGGTCCGAGGGCCACGTGCAAATGCCTCAGGGAGGCATTCACACCGTGACTGTTCCTGGCGCTGTCGCGGGCTGGGAGGCTCTGCGAACGAAGCTCGGCTCGTTGCCGCTCGCGGATCTGCTGGCGCCGGCAATCGTGTACGCGAACGACGGCTTTCCGGTCAGCGACGTCACCGCGGCGCACTGGGCGAGCCTTACCGACAAACTCGCCGCGGAGCCGAACGCCGCGTCCACCTACCTGCCCCATGGCCGCGCGCCGCGGGCCGGCGAAATCTTCAGGAACACCGACCTTGCAACGTCGCTCGGCCGCATCGCGACGCGTGGGGCCGCGGGTTTCTACGAGGGGCCGACCGCAGAGGCGATCCTCGCGATTTCGAAGGACAAGGGCGGCACGATGAGCGCCGGCGACCTCCGGGACTTCAGGCCCGAGTGGGTCGAGCCGATCTCGACAACCTACCGCGGCTGGACGGTCTACGAGCTCCCGCCAAATACGCAGGGCATCGCGGCGCTGATGATGCTCAACATGATGGAGCACTTTCCGCTCGCCGAGTACGGCTTCCATAGCGCCCGCGCGCTGCACGTGATGATCGAGGCCAAGAAGCTTGCGTATGCGGACATGCTGCGCTACGTCGGCGACGTTCGATTCTCGCGCCCGCCGGTCGAACGAATGCTCGACAAGGCGCATGCGGCCAGTCGCGCGCGGCAGATCGAACCTCGCAGCGCCGCCCGGGACGTGCAGCCGTCGTTCTTCGATGGCCTCACCAACTCGTCAGGGCACGACACCGTTTATCTGTCGGTCATCGACCGCAGCGGGAACATCGTTTCTCTTATCCAGAGCATTTACCAAGGGTTCGGTACGGCCATCGTCCCGCCCGGCGCCGGCTTCGCGCTCCACAATCGCGGCGCGCTGTTCACGCTCGAGGACGGACACCCGAATCAGGTCGCCCCTCGCAAGCGGCCGCTGCACACGATCATCCCTGGGTTCATGCAGCGGGGCGACACGCGCATCGGCTTCGGCATCATGGGCGGCTTCAACCAGGCGCAGGCGCACGCGCAGTTCGTGGCGAACATCGCCGACTACGGGATGGACATTCAGCAGGCGCTCGAGGCGGGACGCTTCACGAAGACCACATTCACCGGCGCCGACGTGAACATCGAGGCGCTCGTGCCGGAGCCGGTGAGGAACGAGCTGATCGCGCTCGGCCACGAAGTCACCGTGGTGCCGCCACGAACGGGAACCTTCGGGCACGGCCAGGCGGTGATGAGCGACGGAACCGGCGTGCACTTCGGCGCGTCGGAGCCGCGGCACGACGGCGCCGCGATTCCACAGGGACCGGACATTTCAGATTTCAGAAGGCAGACTTCAGATTCCGAAAATCCAAATCTGAAATCCGAAATCTGAATTCTGAAATCTCAGCTGACGCGCAGCGTCAGCGAAGAAGGCGGGATTCCCGACAGCGACGCGATCCAGGTGTCGCCCGCGGCGATCGGCAGCGGACGTCGTCAGCGTACCGGTGCTGATGAGATCGCCCGCCTTCAGCGTTTCACTCCCGCGGCGCTTCAGGGCTTCTGCCAGCTCACCTGCGCAGAGCGCGGGGCTCGAGAGCGCGTTTTTCGCTCCGCCTTCCTCGACGAGCTCGTTGTTCCTGAGCAGCCGCACCGTGAACGCCGCCAGATCGGTAACGAGCTTGCCGATATCTTCAGGCTCGACGTAGACCGGCTCGCCGACCACCAGCGCCGCATGCAGACCACGCGCGGCGACGAAGTCGGCGGGCTGAAACTTCCAGTCGGGGAATACGCAATCGATGATCTCGAACCCGAGCGCGTACCATTCCGTCGCCTCGAGCACCGCCACCGGATCGCTCGACTCCGGCGCCCGGGCGAGGCAGAAGACGATCTCCGGCTCGATTCTCGGCGAGACCATCGACGCCATGGAAAGCGTGCCGTCGTTCCAGTCTGCGTAGCTGACGGTGTCGTCGTACATGTGCGCCCAGACCAGCGTCTCGAGGTTGAGCGCGCGCCACATCGCCTTGTCGGCGTATCCAACTTTCCAGCCGACGGTCCGATGCCCGCTCGCCCGGCGCGCGTCGGCAATCGCCGCCTCGACAGCGTACGCGGTGCCGAGATCGATGCCGCCTTCGCGTGACGATGGAGCGGGAATAAGCGCCCGCTTTACGTACGCGTCGTTGATTTCCTGGGCCAACGCAATCGGATCTGACATGGTCTCCTGAACGTTAAACGTGTTCCGCTGCGATTCTGTCCACGATTCACACGGAGGAACGGTGGAACGGAGGACGAACAGAGGCCGGAGCGGAATGCGCTATGCGGGACGGTTCGGCGGCGCCGCGAAGCGGCGGCTCGGGTGGAGGCGGACGGGACACGCAAGCCGGCCTGCGGTGGCGATCGGGCTTGCGTCTCGCGTCCGTCTTCACCCGGCACGTCGGCCTGCCGTCAGCAGGCCGTCCGCCGAACCTTCTCGGACGCGCCTTCGTTCGTTTCTCTGCTTCTCTGTTCCTCTGTGTTGATTTTTTGTGCGTTTCGCCGTTTCGTGCTTTTCGTGGTCTTCTTCGTGCGTCTTCGAGAGCTTCGTGTTTTCGTGGTTGATGCAGCCGGCTACTTCGCCGTCGCCGGGACGCCGACCGCAAGCGCCGCACGCTGCGCGGACGCGCGCATCGGCTTGACCACGAGCAGCGCGGTGGCGCCGACGAGAATGTTCGCGACGGCGGCCACGACGAAGACGGAGTGCCAGCTGCCTGTCTGACTCTGCAGCCAACTCGCGGCCGGCACGAGGAACGACGCCGTGCCCTTGGCGGTGTAGAGCAGCCCCGCATTGGTCGTCGCGTACTGCGCGCCGTAGGTGTCGGTGCAGATCGCCGGAAACAGGCTGTAGATCTCGCCCCACGTGAAGTAGACCATCCCGGCGGTGGCGATGAACATCCACGGCGTGTTGCCGATCGTGCCGAGCGCCCAGTAGGCGCAGGCACCACACGTGAAGACGATGGCCATCGTGTTCTCGCGCCCGATGTGGTCCGACACCCACCCGAACGTCGGCCGCGCCAGCCCGTTGAGGATGTTGTCGATGATGCCCGCCATCACCAGCACCGTCGATCCGATGAACAGGAAGTTCACCGGCAGGTTCGCGATCTTGTAGTCGCGCGCGATCGGCGCGACCTGCGCCGTGACCACGAGGCCGCTGGCCGCGACCATCACGAACATCACGTAGAGAATCCAGAACAGCGGCGTGCCCAGCATCTCCATCGGCCGGAATTCGCGCGGCGCCTGGCTGGCGCGTTTCGCCGCCTTGGGTGCCTCGCCCGGCTTCGGCGCCTTCAGGAACTGCGACAGCACGAGAATCACGAGCCCCTGCCCGAGCCCGAACCACAGGAACGCCTTGTCGTAGCCGTAGGTCTTGATCACAGTGATGATCGGCACGACGGTGGCCGCGGCACCGGCGCCGAAACCCGCCGCCGTCAGCCCCGCGGCGAGGCCGCGACGGTCGCCGAACCACTTCAACGCGTTGCCGACGCACGTGCCGTAGACGGCGCCCGCGCCGACTCCCGACACGGCCGCCGCCACGTACAGCATCGGCAGCGTCGTCGCGTAAGCGTTCATCGTCCACGCGATCGCGACAACGATGCCGCCGAGCATGACGACGATGCGCGGGCCGAAGCGATCGACGAACCAGCCTTCGACCGGCACCAGCCAGGTTTCGGTGGCGACGAAGATCGTGAACGCGATCTGGATGTCGGTGCGGCTCCAGTGGAACCGGGCGTTGATCGGATCGACGAAATAGGTCCAGCCGTACTGCAGGTTCGCGATCATCACCATGCAGACGATTCCGGCGACCAGCTGCAGCCAGCGATTGACGGGAATCGCCGGCGCAGAGCTTTCGGTGCTCGACATCTGATCTACCCCCTCGCTTTTCGGTCCAGCATTTCGTGCAGGCGTACACGGGCAGTGTGAGCGGAAAGGCGCTCATTCGCCCTTCACCAGCATTTCATAGGCGGGCAAGGTCAGGAAATCGGCCAGTTCAGGCGAGGTGGCGACCTCGACGAAGAGCGCCCGCGCCTCTTCGAACCGGCCCTGTTCGAAACGCGCGGCCCCGACTTCGTCGCGCACGCGGCGAAACTCTTCGCCCACGAGCTGCTGCACCAGTTCGCTGCTGACCGTGCGCCCATCGTCGAGCGTCGCGCGATGATGGAGCCACTGCCAGATCTGGGTGCGCGAAATCTCGGCCGTGGCGGCGTCTTCCATCAGGTTGTAGATCGGCACCGCGCCCTGACCGCCCAGCCAGGCCTCCACGTACTGGATGCCGACGCGAATGTTATGACGAAGGCCGGTCTCCGTGCGAGTGCCCGACGGTGGTTCCAGCAGCGCTGCGGCTGATGCCGACACGTCTTCGCGGAGCCGCGACAACTGATTGGGAGCGGGCATCCCCTCGTCGAATACCTGCTTGGCGAGCGACACGAGCCCGGGATGCGCCACCCAGGTGCCGTCGTGTCCTTCGCGCACCTCGCGCAACTTGTCGGCGCGGACCTTGGCCATCGCGATCGCGTTGGCTCCCGGATCGTCCTTGATCGGAATCTGTGCGGCCATGCCGCCCATGGCAAAGGCGCGACGCCGGTGGCAGGTCTTGATCAGCAGCTGTGTGTAGGCCCGCAGGAACGGCGCCTCCATCGTCACCTGGCCGCGATCCGGCAGCACGAAGGACGGCTGGTTCCGCAGCGTCTTGATCGAGCTGAAGATGTAGTCCCACCGTCCGCAGTTGAGGCCGACGATGTGATCGCGAAGCTCGAAGAGGATTTCGTCCATCTCGAACGCGGCCGGAAGCGTTTCGATGAGGACCGTCACCTTGATCGTACCGGCCGGGATCTGCAGGGCCGACTGCGCGTGGAGGAAGACGTCGTTCCACAGCCGGGCCTCCAGATGGCTCTGCATCTTCGGGAGGTAGAAATACGGGCCTGTGCCCGCGTCTTTCAGCGCGGCTGCGTTGTGAAACAGGTAGAACCCGAAATCGACCAGCATCCCGGGCGCGGGCCGTCCGTCGACGACGAAGTGCTTCTCCGGGAGATGGAAGC
The DNA here is from genome assembly GCA_963794305.1 of uncultured Acidobacteriota bacterium. Lineage (GTDB taxonomy): Bacteria > Acidobacteriota > Vicinamibacteria > Vicinamibacterales > CAVVIG01 > CAVQFC01. The sequence continues at coordinate 109,322 of CAWCDQ010000003.1, forward strand.
CGCGAGGACGAACCATCAGGGTCGCCAGCGGCGGAAGGAGGGCGTAGCGTTTGCCGGCCTCCGACTCGTAGGTGATCGTTCGCCGGACGGCATCCATCAGGTTCGCCTGGCCGCTGACGAGATTGGCCCATGTCGGCGACGTCGCATCCTCGAAGTCCGCCATGAAGACGTTCGCGCCGGAGTTCAGCGCGTTGATGATCATCTTGCGGTCGACCGGGCCGGTGATTTCGACACGCCGGTCCTGGAGATCGGCGGGGATCGCGCCGACCGTCCAGTCGCCGCTTCGGACGGCAGCGGTCTCGGCGAGAAAGTCGGGGCGGTCGCCGTTGTCGAAGCGCGCTTGCGTCGCGCGGCGGCGCTCGAGCAACTCGTCGATGCGCGGCCGGAAACGCCGCGTGAGATCTTCGACGAATGCGATGGCGGGTGCGGTCAAAATGCGGTCGGCGCCCTCGACGATCGGTGCGTGTTGAAGGGTCATAAGAGGCTAAGGTTCTGCGCGCTTATGATACTCTGGCGGCGTTTTGTACTCACGCGCGCTGCGACTGACGTGTGGCCTTCTTGCCCTGATCGTCATTGGAGCGGCGGCCTTCCTCCTCATCCGTTCTGAAGAGCGTGTCGTGCAGCGCACCGCGTCCCTGCGCGCCTTCGATCAGTACGCCCGCGACATCAGCTCCGCGCTCGTCGACGCGCGCGTCGGCCAGCAGGCCTACGTCGCCGCCGGACAGGGTGTCGAGTTCTGGTTCGGCAAGACAGCCGCCTCGTTGCAGTCGGCGACAAGCGGGCTGACCAGCCTGCGCGAGCTCGCAGGCGCCGGCGCGCGCACGGCCATCGAACAAGCGGAGACGACGATCGCCGATTTTTCGGCCATCGACACAACGCGCGCGCGACTACCTGAAGTCGGGTCAGCAGCTGATGGCGGGCGACGTCATCTTCACGGAAGGCAGCGACGCCGCGGCGACCGCGGTCCGTCAGATCGAAACCGCGCGGCAAGTCCAGCATCAGGAGGCCGAGGTCGAAGCGGCGGTCATGCGCAAGGAGCAGGCGTTGACGGCCGGCGCCGCGGCCGGCATCGTCTTTCTGATTCTCCTGCTGCTGATTCCGGTACCGCGCAGCAGACCGGCGGCCGCGATCGCCGACAGCAACCTGTCGATCGCCCCGCGCGCGTCGAGTCCTGGCGCGGACAGCATGGTCGAGAGCAAGCCGGTGGCGGCACCGGTCCAGTTACCCCGGCCCGCGCCGGCGCTCACTTCTCATGCGCAGGGCGCGGTGCTGAAGGCCGCCACCGACGTGGTGACCGCGTTCGGGCGCGTCCGCGATCTGGAGGAACTGACGCGCGTGCTGGGCCAGGCGGCTGAAGTGATGGACGCCAGCGGCCTGATGGTCTGGGTGGGCAGCACGGCCGGCGACGATCTTCGACCGGTCCTGGCGCACGGCTACACGGAGGAAACGATCGCGCGATTCCCCCCTGTGCCGCGGACAGCCGACAACGCCGCCGCGGCGGCGTATCGGTCGGGCGCGATGCAGATTGTCCCGTCGCGCCGCCCGGGCGCGAGCGGCGCCGTCGTGGCGCCGATCCTCACGGCCGACGGGTGCATTGGCGCGCTGTCGGCGGAGATTCGCAGCGGCGGCGAAACGTCGCAAAGCGTCCAGGCGCTCGCGTCGATCTTTGCCGCGCAGCTCGCGGGCGTACTGGCGGCATCGCCGGCGGCCGCGCCGAGGTCCAGGAGCCTCGCGCGGCTGCCAACTCTTAGAGTCGATAGTCGTTGGTCGATAGTACGGAGTCATTAGTCGTGAGTCGGGTCATTAGTCGTGAGTCGAGTCGGTAGTCCTTCGTCCGGCCGCGTTGGTTCACGAGCTGCGATGGCGGCGGTCTTCTTTCTCCAGGTGCCGGATTAAGCCCGTCAGCATCTTTTCTATTTCGTTGTAGCGGTCGCAGAGCTCTGCGTATTCTGTCTCTGCAAGGTAGTCCCTCCCCTTCGCAATCCCAAATGCGTCCGCGTCTCGCTGCTTTCTCCTTTCGAACGATAGAGGAACTGAGCAAAGAATCGGTCGGTGCTCTGCGGAAAACCGTCCGCGATGAGCGCGGGACGGCGTCGGACGAGTCAGCGAGCTGGTCGCGCAGCTTGCGGTCGGATTGAAAGCAGGAGCGCTTCAAGATCGCAGAAACTGCGTCTGCCGCATCGAGCGCTTTTTGATAGACCTGCAATTCTTCGACGCATTTGGCGCACATGCAGAGGGTGTCTGGCAGAACGCGTGCCAGACTAACGACTCACGACTCTCGACCGACTCTCGACTCTCGACTCGACTAACGACTATCGACTCCGTACTATCGACTCCCGACTAACGACTGCTAGAATCCCTGCCAATGTCCAAGTCCCCAGGCAAAGACACCAAGGCCCAGATCCTGGAGCGCACCGAGCGCGAGAAGGTGAAGTTCCTGCGCCTGCAGTTCACCGACATTCTCGGCACGATCAAGAACGTCGAAATCCCCGACCGCCAGTTCGAGGAAGCGCTGGACGGGAAGATCATGTTCGACGGCTCGTCGATCGAAGGCTTCGTGCGCATCGAGGAGTCGGACATGTACCTGCGTCCCGATTTCTCGACGTTCCGCGTCTTCCCCTGGCCGGGCACGACCGGCGAGAAGGTCGCGCGGATGATTTGCGACATCTACACGCCGGATGGCCAGCCGTTCATCGGCGACCCGCGCGCCTGCCTGAAAAAAGTGATCGCGATGGCCGCCGATCAGGGCTACACGATGAAAGCGGGCCCGGAGGCCGAGTTCTTCCTCTTTCAGACCAGGAACGGTGTCCCCACAACCGAGACGCACGATGCGGCCAGCTATTTCGATCTCAGCCCGGTGGATCAGGGCGAGGACGTTCGACGCGAGATCGTGCTGGCGCTCGAGGCCATGGGGTTCCACGTCGAAGCGGCCCACCACGAGGTCGCCCCCGGTCAGCACGAGATCGACTTCCGCTACGACGATGTGCTGACGACGGCCGACAGCATCAGCACGTTCCGCTTCGTGGTGAAGAACATCGCGATCAAGAACGGGCTGCACGCGACCTTCATGCCCAAGCCGATCTACGGCATCAACGGATCGGGCATGCACACGCACATGTCGCTGTTCTCAGGCGGGACGAACATCTTCTACGACGCCAGGGCCGACGGACAGCTGAGCGAGACCTGCCTGAACTACATCGGCGGCATCCTGCGGCACGCGAAAGGCTTCTGCGCGATCACGAACCCGCTCGTCAACTCCTACAAGCGCCTCGTGCCCGGCTACGAAGCACCGACCAACATCGCCTGGTCGGAGAAGAACCGCAGCCCGCTGGTGCGCGTGCCCGCGGCCCGCGGCACGTCGACCCGCATCGAGCTGCGCATGCCCGACCCCTCGTGCAATCCGTACCTCGCGCTGGCCGTGATGCTGCGCGCGGGGCTCGACGGCATCGAGAAGAAGCTCGATCCGGGTCCGCCGATCAACAAGAACATCTACAAGATGAGCCACCGCGAGCGCCGGCACCTGCGCATCGACGAGCTGCCGGGCAATCTGAGCGAAGCGCTCGACGAACTGGAGAAAGACGATCTGGTGCGGGAGACGCTCGGCGACCACCTGTTCGAGCATTTCGTGACCGCCAAGCGCGAAGAGTGGCTCGACTACATCAAGCACGTCTCGCCCTGGGAGATCGATAGGTACTTAGGGATGTACTAGCGTCAATGACCGTGTTCCACAAGCGCACGCGGATCGCAGTGGCGCTTGCGATCGCGCTTCTCGCAGTCACCGTCTTCTGGCCGGCCACCACCTTCGACTTCGTCAACTACGACGACCTCGAGTTCGTCGCCGAAAACCCGCACGTGGCGACAGGTCTCAACGCAGAGAACATCGAGTGGGCGTTCGCCAACCCCTATACCGCCACCGGCGGGCCGTTGACGTGGATCAGCCACATGCTCGACGTCGAGATGTTCGGCATGGACGCCGGCAAGCACCATGCGACCAGCCTCGTCCTTCATCTCTGCAACACGGTCCTGCTGCTGGCGCTGTTGTGGCGGATGACGGGGGCCTTCGGCCCCAGCGCCGTGGCGGCCGTCCTGTTCGCCATCCATCCGCTTCACGTCGAGTCGGTCGCCTGGGTATCCGAGCGCAAGGACGTGCTGAGCACGCTGTTCTGGCTGCTCACGATCCGGGCGTATGTGTCGTACGTCAAACGCCCCGCCTGGCCTCGCTATGCCGCCGTGGTTGCGTGTTTCACGCTCGGCCTCCTGTCCAAGCCGATGGTGGCCACGCTCCCCTTCGTGCTCCTGTTGCTGGACGTGTGGCCGCTCGCTCGATGGCGGCTCGACGATGGCTTCTGGGACAGTGCGCGCTCGCTCGCGCTGGAAAAGCTTCCGCTGTTCGCGCTCGCCGCCGTCTCGATGGGACTCACACTGTCGGCGCAGCAGCACATCGGGGCCGTTGCGGCGTTCGAGACGCTGCCCCTTCACATCCGGCTCTCGAACGCGGCCGTTTCGTACCTCGCGTACCTCGGTAAGGCGATCTGGCCGGCTGGGCTCGTGCCGTTCTATCCGTATCGCGAGTCTCTGCCGGCGGGAATCGTCGCCGCCTCTGTGGCTGGTCTCGTCGCGCTGACCGCCGCGGCCATCGTGGTCGTCCGCCGCGCGCCTTACGTGACCGTTGGATGGCTCTGGTATGTGGGCACGCTGGTGCCGGTGATCGGCATCGTGCAGATCGGCGGACACGCGATGGCCGATCGGTTCACCTACGTTCCGCTGATCGGCATCTTCATCCTGATCGCCTGGGCCGGCGCGGCGATCGCGGATCGAGTGAGGCTACCCGCTGCCGCCGTGGCATGCACGGCCGCGCTCATCGTCGTTGCCTTTGGGATCGGCGCACGGGCCCAGGTGCTCCACTGGAAGAACGGCATCACCCTTTGGCAGCACACCACGCAGGTGTCGCCCGACAACGCCCGGGCGCACGCGAATCTCGGCGTGGCGCTCGCGCGCGAGGGACAGCGCGGCGCGGCGATTGCCGAGTACCAGGAAGCGCTGCGCCTCGATCCTCGGAGCGCGGAGACCCACAACAACCTCGCGCTCGCCTTCGTCGACGAGCACCAACCGGAGAACGCACTCGAGCACTACGCGGAGGCTGTCCGGCTGAAGCCGGACTATCCGAACGCTCACACGAACCTCGCCAACCTTCTCGACGATCGAGGACGCACAGCCGAAGCGATCGCGCACTATCGCGAGGCCATCCGGCTCGACCCCGATCACGTGCTGGCTCGGATGAATCTCGCGATTGCGCTGGCAAAGAACGGGCAGTTCGGTGAGGCGATCGCCCAGCTCGAGGCCGTCTTGCGGCTCGAGCCGGGCAACCAGGATGCGCGGAGAATGCTGGACGCGCTCCGGCGTCCTACCAGCTGAACCGGAAGACCAGTTGAATGACCCGGCTCTGGTTGTCGCCGAGGAGCGTCGTCAGCCGGGAGTTGTCGGTGCTGGTCGTCGTCGAGTTGGTCAGCGGGGCGCCCAGCGCTCCCTCGTACGTCGGCGTGAACTGCTGCGTGAAGCCGGCGACCGTCGTGTTGTTCACGTTCGGGTTGAAGTACGGCGAGTTCAGCGCGTTCAGCATCTCGACACGGAACTCGGCGCTCGACCGTCCGCGCAGCTGAATGCGCTTCACCGCGCTCAGATCGAACCGGATCAATCCGGCGCCGTGATGACGATCGACCGGGTGCCGCACTGACCGAACCCCGGCGTGACCTCGATGCAATCCGGTCCGTTGGCAGGCGCCATGTAGCGGCCCGTCGGTGCGCCGAGCGCGCCGTAGCCGGTGAGGCCGACGTTGAACGCCTTGAACGTGTTCTGGATGATGTCGTCCGGCAGGATGAACAGCTGACCGTTGGCGGCGACGCGGAGATCGACTGCGTTCTGCAGCTCCTTCTCGGTCATGCCGACCAGGCGCACGTTGCCGAGATCGAGCAGCTCGCCGGTTTGAATCCGTCCCACGCCGCTGATCTGCCAGCCGCCGACGATGCGATCCATCACGGTGTCGTAGTCGTTCGCCCAGCGGTGACCGCGGCCGAACGGCAGATCGAATACCCAGTTGCCCTTCAACGCGTGCGTCACGCCGCCGACCGTGCCGCTCTGGAGGACTTCCTCGTCGGGCTGCCGGAATCCGTATCGCTGCTGCGCGTAGGCTCGACCGAACACGTAGTTGATGCCGATGGACGCTCCTCCGCTCAGCCTCTGGCGGAACTCGAACTGCGCCGATTGGTAGCGCGTGCCGGCGCCGTTCGTGATGAAGTTGCTGCCGAGGTTTCCCGAGCCGGCGCCGGGCCCGAGCACATCCGGGTTGGCGACGAAGAGATTCGCGGGCAGGCCGGCGGCCTGCGCGTTCGCGCGGCGCGCGGCGCTGTTCATCAGGTTCCACGCAAAGCTCGGCGTCGTCGTGCTCGTGGCGCAGCATGGCTGCGGATTGAGGAGCGCCAGCGCATTCAGGAACGTCGAGTCCGTAAACGACGCGGAGTTGTATTTGGAGGGATCGCCGGCGCCGGCCGCGTTCACGCCGCTGAAATACGCGAGGATGATCGGCAGCGGGCTCGTGCCGGGAATGCCGGTATACGCGAAGGTGTTGCCTCTGCCGGCGGCGATGTTCGCCGCCATGTTCGATTGCGCCTTCCGGAATTCGTTGAGGAATCCGTTCTCGACGACGTTGATCTCGTTGATGTTCGACTGCACCCAGTCGTCGACGTGGCGGCTGCCGACGTAGCGCGCTTCGAACACCGAGTTCCTCGACAGCTTGCGCTGCCAGCCGACCGTCCACGACTGCGCGTACGGGATCTTCAGGTTCGAGTCCATGATGTTGACGGACTGGGCGATGGACGCGGTGATCGGGTACGAAGGCGTCGTGTTGAAGTTCGGCGTCGATACCTGCGCCGGATTGCGCAGCAGCGCGCCGACGGCAAGGTTGCCGTTGGTCTCGGTGCGGTCGGTCACGCCGGTGATTCGCAGACCGGGGTTCGTGCCGAACACATCGGTGAAGTTCGACATGCCCGGACGTTCGTAGGCCGTCCCGAAGCCGCCGCGGAAGACGCTGTCGCCTTCTTCGCGGCCGAGCAGCTTCGAGAGGAATCCCGTCGACGCTGGAACGGACCAGGCCGCGCCGATGCTCGGCGCGAAGTTGTTCAGGTCCGTGTTGTAGGCGTACTGGCCTTGCGGAAACTGCACGAACGTCGGCTTCACACCGCCGGTGCTCCCCGGCTTGAAGATGTTGTCGACGCCAGACGTGCCCCAGAGGCTCTCCTCCGTTGCGGTCGTCAGCGCGTTGTTCATCGGGTAGAACGGGAACTGCAGCGCATAGCGCACGCCGTAGTTGAGCGTCAGGTTCGAGCGCATGCGCCACGAGTCGGCCGCGAAAAAGTCGAACTCCCGCAGCCGGGCCTGTGCCCTGCCCGTGCCCAGGTACACGTACTTGATCGCCGGAGGGCGTGAGCCGCGCGTCGCCGACGACCGAGCTCACGTGACCGGTCAAGAGCGAATACAAGCCACGGGCGTTGTTGATGTCGGTTGTCGACGCATTCGGGAAGTTCGTCGCGTTGAACAACTGGATGGCAGGGTCGCCAGTCAGGAGCCCGAATGAGATCGACGGGACGACCTGCTGGTTGTCGATCCACAGGTCGCCCTGTGTGAACGTGGACCCGAAGGCGATGCTGTGGCCGCCCTTCGTCCAGGTGAGCGTGTCGTCGATGATCCGTGTCGAGGCCTCGCGTGCCTGGTACGTGGCGGTCGTGCCGGTGAAGGAGTCGAGGTTGTACAACGCGTTGCTGCCGGTGCAGCACGCTGTCGCGAGGTTCAGGTGATAGCCGCCCTGCTGCGCGAACACATCAGGCGTGAACTCGGGCGAGAAGAGCGTGGCGCCGCCCGTCGCGCCCACCCGGAACTCGTTGACCATGTTGTTGCCGATGGTCGAGCGCAGCCCCTCGGACGTCGTCCAGCGCGTCGACTGCTGGCTGCCGGTGGCGGTGAAGCCCGGAAAGCTCGCCTGCCGCGTGTTGGTGGTGTCGGGCGTCGAGTTGATGTGGTTGTAGTTGAACGATCCCGTGATCCGATGGTTCTGGGACGCGTTGTAGTCGATCCGGACCACCGGGAATGTGTTGAGGCTCGTTGTCGGGACCTGGAAGTTGTACTGCTGCACCGCCGGATTGGCGAGATCCGTGAGCGACCCCTGAGTTCCCATCGCGGAGCGAACGTCGTTCAGGGCCTTGCTGACCGTCGGATCCATGGTGTTCGGAACACCCGCCGCGGCGGCGAGCTGGAGCAGGTTGACCTGCCGCGTCACGCCGTTCGCCGTGTAGGCAAAGATGCCGCTCTGGGCGGCCGGAGTGAGCACGATGCGGTTCTGTGTCAGGTTGCTCGGACGCCGGAATTGCTCGTAGTTGACGAAGAAGAAGGCCTTGTCCGGAATGATCGGCCCGCCGACGCGGAAGCCCGGTGTGTGCTGACGCAGCGCAGCCTTCGGCGCCTTGCCGGTTTCCGGATCGGGCGGCAGGTCGCGGTTGTTGAACCAGGTGTTCGCGTTGAAGATGTCGTTGCGGTAGTACTCGTAGACGCTGCCGCTCAGCGTGTTCGAACCCGAGCGGGTCACGAACTTGATCTGCGCGCCGCCCTGGCCGCTCACGTCCGCGGTGTTCGCCGCGGTCGTCACGGTCACTTCCTCGACGGCATCGGCGCCCGGCTGCAGCCGGGCAAAGAACCCGTCCGACGTCTTGAGGTAGTTGTCCTGGATGCTCATCCCGTCGAGCGTGATGTTGATCGAGCTCTTCGGCAGGCCGCTGATCGTGGAATCGCGTGCGGTGCCCGAGGTGTTGAACCCGGGGAGCGACGTCAGCGAGTCGATCGCGTTGCGGCTCGTGAGCGGCAGGCTGATGATCTGCGTCGCCGACATCGTCGTCGCGACCGAGGGCGTCTGGGTCTGCACGACCAGGCCGCTGTCGCCGACGACGGTGACGTTCTCTTCGATCGCGCCGACCGACATCACGACTTTCACGCTCGCCGGTACGGCCGCGTTCAGCGTGACGGTGCTGAGCGTGACGGTCTTGAAACCCTGCAGCGACACGGTCACGCTGTAGGTGCCGCCGGGGAGCGAGGGGATCGAGAAGGTGCCGTTGATGGCCGTGACCGTGACGTTCTCGGCGCCCGTGCCGTTGTTCTTGACCTTCACGTCCGCGCCGGGAATCACCCCGCCAGACGTGTCGACGACGGTGCCGGACAGCGATGTCAGGAAGCTTCCCTGCGCGTAGGCGGTCGTGCTCACCGCCACAGTGAGGACTGCCGCCAGTACCAGCCGCAACGCTCTCATTAGATGCTCCTTGTCAGAATCGAACACCGTTCGAAGTGCGCAGAATGTAAGCGGTTGTCACAGGTGCGGTCAATGGCAATTTATGAAAATCGCACGGCGTCCTGATACAAAACCGGCGCGATCCAGCAAACCGTTCAGAGTCGAGGTCAGCCGTCGTCTCCAATCGCGGACGGACGACATTTCTGTACGCGATTCTCCGGCGTTTTCTCTGGGGATTTCGCGCGTGCGCCGAAGGCACGCGATTTGATGTCAAGGTCTGCGGTCGCGTCGAATCAACGGGGTGCGTAACATCAGGCAGGCGCTGGCATCGCCGCATCCCGCCGTTCGTCTCACGATTCGGCGCGGCCCACACCAACTTTTCACAGAAGATCAGAAGATCAGGAGTTTGGTCTTCCAGAAGAATCTCCTGAGCTCCTGACCTCTTGTTCAGAACGACTAGCGGCCGTTTAGTCTCCCGAGCACGCCGCCTGCACCGAGGCGGCTGAAGTACTCGTAGGCGACGCGCGAGATTTCCTCGATCGCGCGCTCCCCTTCTGCCTCGTCCTTCAGGAACGTCGTCATCACGCACAGCACGTAAGGCCGGTTCTTCGCGTACACGACACCGGCATCGACGCGCACGCCTTCGAGCTCGCCCGACTTGTCGGCCGAGGCGACGCCTTCCGGCAAGCCCTTCCGCAGACGATTTTCCTTCGGCTTCTTCAGCAGGGCGATCGCGTCCGGCATCGTCTCGTTCATCGCGCGCAGGAGCCGCGCAAGCTCGTCGGGCGTGGACACGTTCTCGTCGCCTCGCCGGGCTGCGGCGGTGTCCATCATGTGCCGGCGAAGCTTCGTGCCGGTCAGGCCGAGGCCCTGCATGCGCGCGGCGATCCGGTCCATGCCCAGGCGATCGATCAGCACGTTGGTCGCCGTGTTGTCGCTGAGGGTCACCATCAGCACCGCGTAGTCGCGAATCGACAGCGTCGGCGTTCCCATCTCGACCAGGACGCCCGTGCCGCCGACCGCTTGACGGCGGTCGAGCGTGATCTTCTCGTCGAGATCGATCCGCTTCTCTTCGGCCTGCTTGAACAGCTCGTAGACGATGGCGAGCTTGATCGCCGACGCGGTGGGAAATGTCGCGGCGTCGAGATGACCGATGCGCTCGCCGCTCGTCAGATCGACGATGGAGTAGCCGACGACGCCGTCGACGCGTGACGAGATCTCCTGCACGCGCTTCTCGAACTTCGCGCGCAGTTCGGCCGGCGGCGACGTCTGGGCGCCCGCGCTAGCTGTCCCTGCGAGCAACAGGAAAGCGGCCGGAGCCGTCAGCCTTGAGCCCTTCATTGGTGATCCTTATGGCGACGGCCGTCATGTCGTCGTTCGGCGCGGTATCGCCGCGGAAATCCTGGACGGCGAAGAAGATCGCGTCGACGATCTCGCGCGATGGCCTCAGCCGCATCTCGGTGACGACGTCCAGCAGCCGTTCGGTGCCGAACTCGCGGCCGCGGGAGTCGTTGGCGTCGTAGACGCCGTCGGAACAGAACACGTAGACGTCGCCGGGCACGAGATCGAAGGTGACCTCGTCGTAGGTCGATCCCGCAAAGAGGCCGAGCGGCACGCCCGCGATTTCCACCTGGGTGACCAGGTCGTTGCTGCAACGAACCGGATAGGGCAATCCCGAGTTGGCGATCGTCACGATCCGCCGTTTGACGTCGAACAGCGCGTAGCAGAGCGTGCAGTAGTACTCCTCGAGCTGGCGTTCGTAGAGGATGGTGTTCGACGACACCAGCACGCCCGATGGCGTGAAGCGCTCCGGCGCGTACCGCCGGCGGAACGTCCGCGAGCGCACCAGCTCCCCGGCAAAGGCGCTGTAGAGCGCCGCCGGCACACCTTTGCCCGAGACGTCGCCGACGGCCACCACGAGGCTGTTCGGCTCCGGCGCGAGGAAGTCGTAGAAGTCGCCGCCAAGGCCTCGCGCCGGCTCGAGGCGCGCGGCGACGTCGATCTGCTTCTGCCGCTTCGGCAGTTCGACCGGCAGCAGCGCCGCCTGGACCCGCTGCGCGAAGCGGATTTCCTTCTCGAGGCGCACTTCGTTCGATCGGATGCGCTCGTAGAGCCGCGCGTTCTCGATCGCGACCGCCGCCTGGCTCGCCAGCAGCGTCAGGATGTCGATGTGGCTTTTCGAGAACGCGTCGAGCTCGGGGCTCTCGAGATCGAACACGCCGACGCAGCGATCCTGCAGCATCAGCGGGATCGCCAGCTCCGATCGCGCATCGTCCACCAGCTTGATGTAGCGGGGATCGACCGACACGTCGGGCACGTTCACCGCCATCTTGTGGAGGGCGGCATAGCCGACGATGCCGTAGCCCAGCTTCACGCGGGGAACGGTGATCTTGTCGCCGTATCGCACGGCGACCTTCATTTCCAGTTCGCCCGAACGCTCGTTGACGAGAAGGATGCCGAAGGTGCGGTAGTCGATGAGGCGGCGCGTCAGGTTCGCGATGCGCGTGAGGAGCTCGTCCAGGTTGAGGATCGCGCCGAACTCGCGGCCGATCTCGGACAGCGTTTCCAGCGTGCTGGTGTATTCGCGCGTGTGCTCGAACAGACGCGCGTTTTCGATCGCCACCGCGACGTGCGCCCCGAACTGGCGCAGGAGCATCTCGTCGATTTCGGTGAACTGCCCCTTCGTTTCGCTCAGAAGGTTGAGGGCGCCGATGACGCGGCCCTTGCGGCGCAGCGGCACGACGAGCTCGGCGTTCGACCCCGGCACCGCCTCCACGTATCGGGGATCGACATGGACGTCGTTGACGAGGATCGGCTGTCCCTCGGCAACCGCGGTGCCGACCAGGCCCTGCCCCACCTTGACGCGGAGCGTCCAGACGACTTCGTCCGGATAGCCGACCGCATACGCGATCGACAGCTCCTCGCCGCGAGGATCGAGCAGGTAGACCGCAAACGCCTGGAACTTGGTGATTCGCGCGATGAGCTGCGGGATCTTGTGGAGCAGCTCGTCGAGGTTGAGCACGGCCGTGATCTCGCGACCCAGCTCGAAGAGCGTGATCACCAGCTCCCGGATGTTGGGAGCCGCGGTCGACGTCGGGGAAGAAGGTTCGGCCAAGATGGATGTCTGACGTCAGAAGTATAATCTGAGCGCCACATGGACCTGACCCTGCCGCTCGACAACGCCGCGATCGAGAAGATCCTGCTTCACCGCTACCCGTTTCTCTTCGTCGATCGCATCACCGAGTTCGAAGTCGACAAGCGGATCGTCGGGATCAAGAACGTGTCGCACAACGAGCGGTATCTGTCGCCGTCAGTCGATGGCAGGCCGGCGTTGCCGCCGACCATCCTCACCGAAGTGGTCGCGCAGGTCGGCGCCATCATGATTCTGGCGAAGCCGGAAAACCGGCAGAGGCTGATCTTCTTCGCCGGGATCGAGCGCGTCCGCTATCGGCGTCCGGTGCATGCCGGCGACGTCATCGAGGTGGAAGCCACCGTGCTCCGCCTCCGCAGCCGGATGGGACGACTCCAGGGAGTCGCTCGCGTGAACGGCCAGCCCGTCGTCGAAGGCACGATGACCTTCGCGCTCGGGCCGCCGCAAGGTGAGACCTAAACCGCGACCGCACTACACCCGAGCGATCTCCGCGGTTAAGGCCGTTTGATCACCAGCAGCACCGATCCCACCTTCGCGGCCCTCGACGCCCATTTCGCCCATCGCGCGTCCGGGTTGAAATACCGGATGGCGTCGAGCACGGCCGGCGCAAGGATCACCACGCCGATGGCGCGCTCGTCGGCGCCGATCGACGCGGCCATTCCCCGCGAGTCACGCTCGAACGGCCCGGCACGCGCGAATGCCACGAGCGCATAGCCGATCGAGTTGAGGACGTTGAACGCGAGCACACCTTTCGCGACCGGCGCGTGCGTCTCGCGCAGATCCGGGTGCCTGGTCAACAGCCACTCGCTCGACAGGTCCTGCATCCAGAATCCGGCGGACGAGATCGCAAACTCGTCGCGCGGCGAGACGTCGCTGCGATGCGTAATCGCGAAGAAGGGAAACGGCCCGAAGCTCACGCCCTTGATGCTCGGGCTCGCGTCGAAGATCGCGTCGAAGATCAGATGACCGCTCTCGTGAATCGCCAGGCCGAGCGCCCCACCGGCAAGGAACTTCACAGTGTCGACAACGGGATGCTCATCGGTCGCGGGCGACTGTAGCGTTTCCCCTGTTGAGCTGGTTTGCGCAGTGGCGCGGATCGGCAGAAACACTGCTAAAAACCACACCGCGGTCGCGAAGACAGCACGGAAGAGTACGGCACACCCGTTGCACTTTCCGACTTTCGAGTGTGGATTCGGAACTTGGAGGGCTGACATGTTGGAAACCATCGCGATCATTCTGATCGTTCTGTGGCTGCTCGGAGTCGTGAGCGGCTACACGCTGGGCAATTTCATCTACGTCCTGCTCGTCGTCGCCATCGTGCTGTTCCTCGTGCGACTGATCAGCGGTCGACGGGTCGTCTAGACCACGTGAGATTTCAGATTGCAGAATTCAGATTTCAGATGGCTCCGCTCTTCGATTGAGCATCTGAAATCTGGATTCTGATTGCCGAATTTCCTCGTGCTCCTGACCAGCACAATTCCGACAAAGACCACCGCCGCCGCGAGAAGCATCCGAATGTCGAAGGGTTCGCTCAGCACCAGCGTTCCCAGGACAACCGCGATGATCGGGTTGATGTACGCGTAGAGCGACACCGTCGCGACCGGCAGATGCTTGAGCGCGTACGCGTAGGCGGAAAAGCCGCCAATCGCTCCCACGAAAATCAGATACGCCAGCGCGCTCGGCCGTCCGCGGCGTGAACGTCAGCCGCGCGGTTTCGTGCAGCGCGAGTGACGCGATCAGCAGCGCGAACCCGCCGAACAGCATCTCGAAGGCCGCGGTGGCGAGGACGTTCTCTTCGCTCGCGTGCCCTCGGCCCCGCTTGCGCGCGTACGAGGATCCGACCGCCCATCCGGCGCACGCGACCTGGGCCGAGATCACGCCTCCGAGAAATCCGGCACCGCTGCCGTCGAATCGAAGCTCCGGCCAGACCAGCATCACGATGCCGGCAAAGCCGACGACGAGTCCGATCACGCGTCGCGCCGTGATCGCGTCGCCGTCCGGCATGAAGGCGTCGAAGCCGACCATCCAGAACGGCGACGTCGCGACGAGCACCGCCGTCAGCCCGCTCGGCACCGTCTGCTCCGCCCACACGACCGCGCCGTTGCCGAATCCCAACAGCAGAATGCCAAGGATCGCCAGCGACGGCCACTCACGCCGGGCGGGCAGCCGTTCGCCTCGGAGCGTCAACACCAGGGTCAGCAGGCTGCCGGCGACAATCCACCGCATGGCGGCCATCAACAACGGCGGAATCGTCTCGAGCGAGATCCGGATGCCGAGGTACGTCGTGCCCCAGATCAGGCAGACCGCGATCCAGGCAAAATACGCACGCGAACGAGGCGATCGGGACTCGGGACTCAGAAGAGTCAGTCTAGCGCGAGCCGATTGCGAACCACCACCTCAGTACCGATTCCAGAGTCGGGACACGGTAAGATGGAGCTTCATGGGCAAAAAATCGAGCGCCAAGTCCCACGCCTCGTCGTCGGCCGCTGGAACCCCGCCGCCTGAGCCGCCACGGTCCTCGACGCCGCTGATCGCCACCGGCATCGTCCTGGTGCTGGCGATCGTCGGGCTGTTCGCGTACACGCGATCGGGCCAGCCGGACCCGGCCGCGCAGGTCGCCCAGGCCGCGCCGCCGCCCGCGATTGTGGATCCGCCCGCGGCCGCCAAGCTCGGACCGCATCCGCAGGAATCGCTTCCGCCGCTGCCGTTTCAGGCCTACCCGCCGCCGCGGCCGATGGAAACGGTGCGTGCGGTGTACAAGTTCGCCGCGGAACATCCCGAGATCCTCGGCTATGTTCCCTGCTTCTGCGGTTGCGAACGGGGCGGCCATCGCGGCAACGACGATTGCTTCGTGAAAACGCGCAACGCGGAAGGCGACGTCACCGAGTGGGAACCCCACGGACTGGACTGCGCGGTCTGCCTCGACGTGGCGAATGAAGCCATGCAGATGCACCGATCGGGCGCCAGCGTCCGCGACATTCGCGCGGCCGTCGAAAAGAAATGGGCAAGTCCATCGGCCGGTCACACGCCGACGCCGATGCCTCACACTGATCACTGAGGGACCCTCCCCCTATAATCGCCGGGTGGATAAGCGCGCGGCGGCATTCGCCCGGCTATTCGAAGCGGTGCACGAAGGCGTGTACATCGGCACGATCGGCCCCGAGTCCTCGTCCACGATTGCCGCCAATCCCCACCTCAAACTGATCTTCGGCTACGCCAGCGACGCGTCAGACGACAGCGTCTGCCCGTTCGATCGCGATCGCTTCGTCGACCCTCAAGCGCGGGTGGCGCTGCTCGAACGGCTGACGGCCGACGGATCGGTCAACGATTACCTGCTGCGCTTGCGCCGCGCGGACGGCAACCCGGTCTGGGTCGAACTGACCGGACGCGCCGACGCACCGGCCGAAGATCAGACGCTGCGCGTCGAGGCGCTCGTTCGCGACGTCAGCGAGCGCAAGAAACTCGACGACGAAACGCGCGATATCTACCACCAGCTGCTCCAGGCCGAAAAGATGGCGGCGCTCGGCCAGACGGTTTCCGGCGTCGCGCACGAGCTGAACAACCCGCTCGCCACGATTCTCAGCTGGGCCGAACGACTCTCGCAGCGCACCACGCTGGAAGATCCTGTCCGTCGCGGACTCGAAACGATCCTCTCCGAATCAGAGCGGGCGGCACGCATCGTTCGCAATCTGCTGACGTTCGCCCGCAAGCGCCAGACGACGCGGGCGATGGTCGACGTGAACCTGGTCGTCCGCGAGACGCTCGCGCTGCGGGCGTACGAACAGCGCGTGACCAACGTCACGGTCATCGACGCGCTCGCGGCCGGCCTCCCGAACGTGTTCGCGGACGGCCACCAGGTTCAACAGGTGCTGCTGAACCTCGTCATCAACGCCGAGCAGGCGATGCTGTCGGCCAACGGTCGCGGCGTGCTCGTCGTCCGCACGTGGCACGACGCGGATCAGGAATCGGTGGTCCTCGAGATCAACGACGATGGGCCGGGAATTCCGGACGAGCTGCAGCCGAAGATCTTCGACCCTTTCTTCACGACGAAGGAAGTCGGCAAAGGCACCGGTCTGGGATTGACGGTGGCGTACGCGATTGTGCAGGAGCACGGCGGGCGGATCCGCCTCGAGTCGCGGCCGGGCCGCGGCGCGTCGTTCTACGTCGAGCTGCCGGTGACCGGGGTCAAGCTGCCGCCGACGCCGGTCGCGCGGCGCGACGGTCCGATGGAGGCGGTCGCCGGAGCGTCAATCCTCGTCGTGGAAGACGAAGCCAAGCTCGCCAGCGCCGTCGTCGATGCGCTGCGAGACGCCGGCTACATCGTCGAGCACGCCCCGGACGGCGAGGACGCGCTGACCAAGGTGAAGGCGCAGTCGTACGATCTCGTCATCTGCGACCTGAAGATGCCGCGCATGGACGGGATGGCGTTCTACCGGATGTTGTCGGCCGCGGCGCCGGGATTGTCCAGCGCGCGTGATCTTCGTGACGGGCGACGTCGCGGGCACGGATGCGGAGAAGTTCCTCGAGGAGAGCGGCTGCCGATGGCTGGCGAAGCCGTTTCGATTGGGCGACTTATTGAGGGCCGTGCGAGAAGGATTGGTGAAGCAGACGTCGAAGTAAGCCATTGAAGTACGAGGCACGCCCTCGTACTTCAATTGTAAATTCCCACTTGTAAATTGCCCGTTCTCTACCGCGCCGCTGCCATCGGCTGACGATGCCGCGGCATTCTCAGCGAGGCTTTCACGCGGCACGGCCTTCTTGCTGGCCGGCTTGAAGGCCATGACAACCGCGGGCGGCGCGGCGACGGTCTCCGCCGTATACGACGTGTTGGCTTTCAACGGCACCATCGGCGCCTTGGCCATCGGCTTCTTCGCAAAGGCGATCAGCTGACGCTTCATCTCGGCGACCTTCTGCGGGTTCATCTCGCCAAGCGAATCGCGGAGACGGCGGATGGCGCGCGCGTGAAGCTGCGACACACGTGATTCGTTCACGCCGATTTCCGCGCCGATGTGCTTCATCGTCACTTCGCCGTAGTAGTAGAGGCCGATCACCTTGCGCTCGCGCCAGGGCAGCGCCTGAATCGCGGCGCGCACGCGATCGCGCGTCTCGCAGCGTTCGTAGGCCGCATCGGGCGACTCCGGCTCGGACGGCACGAGCGCGGTCGGCAATGAGCTTTCGTCCATGTGCTCGCCCGTGTTGAGCGGCGATGTGGCCTCGATGGTGTTGATGCGAACGATCGTGCGGCTCAGGCGCTTCTCGTCCGACCCGACGCGGGCCGCGAGATCGGCCATCGACGGTTCGTGCCCCAGCTCCCGACGCAGCGATTCGCGGGCGGCATCCAACTCCCGGCGCTGACGTCGCACCCCGCGCGGCCACGCGTCCTTGCGGAGCGCGTCGATCATCGCCCCGCGGACCCGCCGCTCGGCGAAGGTCTCGAATTTGATCCCTCGGTCCTCATCGAACCGGTTGGCGGCGTCGATCAGGCCGAGGACACCGTCCTGCACCAGATCACCAATGTCGATGGAATTCGGCATCGTGGAGGCCATGCGCCTGGCAAGCGACTCGACAAACGGCAGGCTGGCGACGATGCGGCGATTGTTCGTGGCGGGGGCGGTTTGAAGTCTCATGCCTGCACGCTATCGCAACCGCGGTACCAACAGCCCAGTCTGTGTTCCAGACCTCGCCACTGAAACCTCTAGTCAGCCTCTAACTTACTGATAATATGAGTTTTAACTTCGTGAACAGTTTCGGAACGCGGGAACACGAGCGAGGGGAAAAATCGTGTAATTCGTCAATAATTTGACGAACGACGCCTGGTCGGCGTCAATAATTTGATAGTTCAGTTACAGTTTTGGCGACTACTGGTGTTCGGCGGGGGAGGCTGAAATGCGGCGGATCTCGTTTGCGGTGCCCATGGCTTCGAGCGTGCTCGACACGACCTGCGCGGCGCGGGATCGATTCATCTCGTCGGACGCCTTGGACTCCAGCAGCTCGGCGTGGGCAAGGATGATCCCCAGCTGGTTGTTCAATCGGTGGAAGAGGAGCCGCAGTTCAGGAGATTCGTCCATCGAACCCTTTGCCAGCAGTTCCTCCACACTCAACGCACGCGCCATCACGCCTGGTTCCGGCCTTCGGCCTGCCACATGGCCTGAACGGCCGGGCGTTCGGCGTTGTTGGCGTCGCGCCAGAGCGTGTCCACGAAAATGCGCACAGAGCCCCCGGCGGTCCGCACGTACTCGATCTTGCCGCTCGACAGCCAATTGTAGATGGTGCGGCGGCTGACCCCTACGAGCTCACACGCCTTCATGATCGAAATCGTTTTGCGTTCCACTTGGCGTTACCCTCCGATGTTTTTATCGGGAGGTCAGCCTCGGGGGTTTAGTGTCAAGTATTTGACGTCAGGTCAATCGTCGCTGGACCGCCCAAAATGCCGTCAATCGCGGCCCGGCCCATGGCCAGCACCGCCTCCCGTGTGCCGCCGCCGATATGCGGCGTCCCGATGAAGGTCGGTAGCTGGAGCAACTCGAGGTCCACCGGCGGCTCGATGGCGAACACGTCGAACGCGGCGCCGCCCAGGCGCCCATCCACCAGTGCCCGCTTGAGCGCCTCCTCGTCGACGATACCGCCGCGCGCGGTGTTGATGAGAAACGCATCCGGTTTCATCGACGCGAGCGCCTTCGCGTCGATCATCCCGCGCGTGGACGGATCGAGCGGCACGTGCAGCGTCACGATGTCCGCACGCTCGAGCAATGCCTCGAGCGTCAGCGGAAGCACTCCGGACTCGCGATAGAAATCGTCGTAGTCCCGGATGTCGTGCGCGACGACGCGCGCGCCAAACGCGCGACAGAGCCGGGCGACCTGCTGGCCGACCTGCCCGCAGCCGACGACGCCGACGGTGGACGAGGAAATCTGCCGCCCGCCGACGTGACGCCATGCGCCGGCCGAAAGATCGCGCGCCAGCGGCACCACGCTGCGGCAGAGCGCGATCATGAAACAGATCGTGAGCTCGGCGACCGCCTGCCGATTGACGCCTGGAGCCCACCGGACTGAGACGCCGTGACGCCGGGCGGCATCGAGGTCGATCATGTCGAGGCCGACGCCGTACTTACTGACGACGCGCAGTTCTGGCAGCGCGGCAAACGCGGCGGCGTCGAGCACGTCGAGGCCGGTAATCGCGCGGCTGTGTCCTCGAAGGAATTCCACGAGCGCGTGGCCGGACAAGACCGTCGGCCCCGCATCGTTGAAGCGCGAGCGCGGAAATCGCTCGAGCAGCTCCGCCCGGAGGATCGGATTTCGCGAGAACGATCGGGAGGCGACGGCGACGGCATCCGAGTCGGTGGTCACGGGTTCGGGTAGTATCCGACACGTTGGGGTAGACTCGACTCCTCTGCTGGCGTCAAAATATTGGCGCGCGCCGGTTAAATGCCTGATTCCCTGAAACATCTCCTGCTGGTCGAGGACGAAACACCGCTTCGTCAGGCCATCGCCGAGCAGCTCAACGACCGCGGCTACCGGGTCCGGCAGGCCGAGTCGGGCGAGGCGGCGCTCGCGTGCCTTGCCGAATTCGCGTTCGACATCATCGTGACCGACCTGCGGCTTCCCGGCATCGACGGCTCCGCGGTGATCGAGGCGGCGGTTGCCCGCTACCCGCACATCATCGCCATCGTCGTCACGGGCTTCGGAACGGTGAAGGACGCCGTGGAAGCGATCAAGCGGGGCGCGCGCGATTTCGTGAGCAAGCCGTTTCAAATCGACGAACTGCTCCACGTGCTCGAGTCGGCGATTGAACAACGGCAGTTGAAGTCCGAGAACGCGTACCTGCGATCGCAGCTCGAAGAGCGTTACCGGTTCGAGGGGATCGTCGGCAAGAGCCGCCCGATGGAAAGGCTCTTTCAACTGCTCGAAACCGTCGCGCCGACCAACAGCACCATCCTGGTCACCGGAGAGACCGGCACGGGAAAGGAAGTCGTCGCACGCGCGATCCACCACAACAGCTCCAGGCGCGCGAATCGCTTTGTCGCGCTGAACTGCAGCGCGATCCCGGAGACGCTGCTGGAGGCCGAGCTCTTCGGACATGTGCGCGGCGCGTTCACCGGCGCCGTCGGCAACCGTCAGGGACGGCTGGAGCAGGCGCACAAGGGCACGCTCTTCCTCGACGAAGTGGGAACGATGAGCGTCGCGTTGCAGATGAAGCTCCTTCGCGTGCTGCAGGAGCGCGAGTTCGAGCGCGTCGGCGACTCGCACACGATCAAGGTGGACGTTCGCGTCATCGCGGCCACCAACAGCGACCTCACGAAGCTCGTCGCCGAAGGGCAGTTCCGGGAGGATTTGTTTTACCGGCTGAACGTGATCCCCGTGCAATTGCCGGCGCTGCGTGAGCGGAAGGAAGACATCCCGCTGCTCGTCCAGCACTTTCTCGCGAAATTCGAGGCCGAGCGCGATGCGGCGCCCGCGGGCGGCAACGCGAAGGGCGCAGTCGATCGCCTGCCCCGCGTCACCGTCTCGCAGGAGGGCATGCGCCGGCTGATGGCCTATCAATGGCCCGGCAACGTGCGTCAGCTCGAGAACGCGATCGAACGCGCGGTCGCCTTCACCGCCGGCCGCTCGCAGATCGACGTCGAGGATCTGCCGACGGAAGTACAGCAGGCGCAGGAAACCACCGCCGCCTCTTCAGTGACGCTGCCCGAAGAGGGCATGGATCTCGAGGCGTTCGTCGCCAACATCGAGCGGGAGCTGATTCAGCGATCGCTGGAGCGAACGGGCGGGAACAAGGGGCAGGCCGCGCGGCTGCTGAATCTCAAGCGCACGACCCTCGTCGAGAAGCTGAAGAGACTGCAGAAGTAGTCCGGCATCCGCGTCAAAACCCGTACGTCAGCGCGACACCGACGAGAAGCCTCTCGTACTGATGATCGATCACCTGGCTGTCGCGGTTGTTCTGATCGACGTTGACGGAAAGGCGCAGATCCTTTGCCATGTGGTATCCGACGCCCACGCCGACGGTATTGACGCGGTCCGTACGATCGGGCACGGCCACGATCGCGCCGATTCGGTTGCGATAGTCCAGGTAGGCGATCTCTCCTCTGACTTCGACATCGAACGGACCGAAGATCTGCTGCGCGACCGAGCCCCTGATGCGGGACTGGACGTAGTAGGGCTGGCTGTCGTCGTAGGAATACTGGACGCCGCGTCCACCGGTCACCGCGAAGCGCGTGCTGCCGAGCAGCACGTAGGTGAGATCGACGGTGCCGACGAAACCCTGGTAGTTGGGCTGCCGGGGATCGGTGGGTTCGAAGTCGTTGTACCCGACTGAAAACCCGCCCTTGAGCAGCGCCTCCGGCTGAAAGGTCACCGTCATCAACGCCGACGTAGACGCCGCGTCGCGATCGGGCGAGAGGTCGAACTTCGCGTCGGTGCGGGTCGCGCTGAACATGATGGATGTCAGCGGCGTGAGGTCGTGGCGAAAGTTCACGCCATAGGTGGTGTCGACGCGGTTCAGCGAGTCCGCCAGGTCGGTGCCATTGTATTCCTCACCATCGTCGAATCGCGTTTTCACGCGGGCGGCGGTGACGCCGATGAACGACTTCGACGAGGCGTGGAAATCGAATGCCCCGCTGAATTCGGTTTCCGTCCGCCCGGCTCGCGTATCGATTTCATAGCCGGGCCTGTCGTGGGCGTCGAGGATGCGTCCGTCGATCCTGAACGACATGCGGGAACCCGGGACGATCCAGCCCATCTTGTAGCCGGTGTTCGCGTTTCGCTCGCTCGAGTACGTCTGATACCAGTTGAGCGTCTCCGTCAGGGTCGCGGCGATCCATGTGGGACCGAGACGAAGCCAGAAGTCGCTGACGGGCGTCAATGTGAACGTGAAATCATCCTTCGGATTCCTGTCGGGCGGATCGTTGAACACGTTGTGATCCACGCCGATGTTGGAGAGTGAAATCTTCGGGTTCATCATCAGAGGGCCGATGCGGACGCGCACACTGGACGGATCGGGCGCGCCGTCGCCCACCTGGGCAAGCGCCGGAGCTGCGCGCAGGATCACGACCGCGATGAGGATGGCTGCAAAGATTCTGGACAAGCGTTTCCTTGTGCGTCTTTTCGGCTCGGAGCGCCCGGAGTAATAGCCTCGAACATTCCGGCGGGCGGCGCTGACTCAACCGGCCGGCCGAAGGCACACGGTCCGGGTTGGAACCGTTAGAATGTCCGGGTGCCACCACGCTTTGCGTACTGGACGATTCTGATCGACGACAAGCCGACCGCATTCCGCGCGCGCGAGCGCGAGGAGCTGCAACCCACGTTCACCCAGCTGCAGCGCAAGAACACCAACGTCGTCATGCGCTGGTTTGCGCGCGGCAAACTGTGGGCGTCGCGCGAGGCGGAACGCGACGATTTTCAGATGCAGCGGCAAGCGGCCCTGGCGCCTCGGGAGCGGCGCGCCGATGGCCCGAAGGCGGCGGAGCGGCGGGGCAGTGATTGGCGTCCGGGCGGCACTCACAAGGATCCGCGCGATCGCTTCAAGAAGAAGAATCGTCCCGAGCGTGCATGGTCCGACAAAGATCGGCCATTGAGCGATAAGCCTCCGCGCCCGGGAGGCTGGCGCCCCAAACCGTCCGGCGAAGCGAAGCGGCCGTGGAGCGGAAAGCCGCGCGAGAAGTCTGACGGCTTTCGTGGTGCCGGTCCGGCGAAGCCGCGCGACTACAAGCCATGGAAAGACAGGCCCGCACCGCCTGCCAACGATCGGCCCTGGCAAACGAAGCCGAGCGGGCCTCGCGCTCAACGCAAGCCATGGACCGAGCGGAACGAACGGCCATGGCAAAACAAGCCGCCGGCGGGCGGTTCTGGTGACGCCCGGCCGCGCCGCGATAAACCCGTGGGAGCACCTGGCGGCAGCCGGCCGTGGAGCAACAGGCCGGCCGCCGAAGGGAAGCGGCCGTGGAGCGGAAAGCCGCGCGGCGATCAGCGCAAGCCGTTCACGCCTCGAGACACGCCGTCGAGGCCGCGATTCGACCGTCCGCCTCGCAAGAAGCGGAACGACGATCCGGATCGGGACTGAACGAGCGCATGGTCAGCCATCTCGTGCTGTTGCAACCGCGATCGGATCTGTCGGCGGTCGAGCGGCGTGGATTCATCGACGCCTTCGAGCAGGCGTTGACGACGATTCCAAGCGTCCGCAACGTGCGCATCGGGGATCGAATCGTTCACGGAGCCGGCTACGAACAGTCGGCGCCCGCCATGGAGTATGTCGCCGTCATCGACTTCGACGATCTCGCCGGGCTCCAGGCATACCTCCGCCATCCCGCGCACGAACAGCTCGGCGCCTGGTTCGGCCGGTCGGTCACCGCTTCGTTTGTGTACGACTTCGAAGTCGGCGGCGTCGAGGTGTTACGAACGGGCCGGTTTCTCTAGCAGCGTCGCCCGCCCTGGCGCTTACGGCCTTGGGCCGCGCGCGACCTTGAGCGATCGCATCTTTCGGTAGAGATTCGTTCGTTGAATGCCGAGCGCCCGGGCCGCGTCGCCTATCCGGCCGTGATGCTGGTCCAGGACGGTCGCGATGTATTCCTTCTCGAAGCGCGAGCGCGCCTGTTTGAGCGTCACGCCGGTGGTGAACAACGCGGCGCCGCCGTCGAGCTTCACGTGCGCCAGGACATCATCGAGCGCGATTCCGCGACCGCCTTGCATGCCGGTGACGATCGAGTCGAGCAGCCGGCGGAGCTCTTCGGCGTTGCCTCGCCACGGGAGCGCTGAAAGCAACGACAACGCGGATCGCGACAGCGTCTTGGGCGGCACTCGAAGCGACGCGCACTTCTCTCGAAGAAAGCAGTTGGCGAGCGCTGGAATGTCCTCGCGCCGGTTTCGCAGCGCAGGCATCTCGACACGGATGACCGACAGGCGGCGCACGAGGTCCTCACGGACCCGCCCGTCCTCGACGGCCATGTCGAAGCCGGGGCCGACGCCGGCCACAGGCCGGACGTCGAAAGGAATCGCGCCGCCTGTTTCCGTCACGATCGCTTCACGGTCGCGCAGCAGCCGCGCGAGCCGCGCCTGTACACGCGTCGGCGCCTCCGCGATGTTCTGCAGATAGATCGTGCCGCCGCGCGCATGATGCAGGCGGCTCTGCCGGCTGACCCGCTCGAGGCCGCTTGCGCCGTCGCCGTTGTGTCCACGCGGCGGCGCACCGAAAAGGTGCGCGTCCAGCTCCGCGCCGTCGAATGCCCCGCAATCGACAGCGACGAACGCGCCGTCACCCGCGCGCTGCAGCGCGTGGATGGCACGGGCGGCCACCTGTCTTCCCGATCCTTCTTCGCCGCGAACCAGGACGCCGGCCCGCATTCCGGCGGCTCGGGAGATGAGCGCCATCACCTCTCGCATCGCCAGCGAGTGCGCGTAGAGCTCGTCGCCGTTCTCGAGCGGCGCTGCAGGCGTCGTGTCATGTGCTTCGTACTTGCGCTCGCGCTCGATCGCATTGGCGACCCGCCGGCCGCCGATTGGCCGTGCGAACACGTCGGCCATTCCCGCCAGAACCGCCTCGGTCGTGAGATCGGGCCGTCTCGAGTCGACGACGGCGAACATGAGCGTGGACGCGCGCTGGCTGCGGATCTCGCGCGCGATCTGCAAGGCCGACGCGCCATTGGACAGGTCGAGCAGCACCGGCATGTTGCGCTGCCGAAGCTCGTCGAGCGCGAAGGCGGCGTTCTCGCCCCACACCACCGAGACGTTGACCGCGCCGAGTTGCTTCTCCGCATCCGCGCGTTCAGGCGCGGGGCATCCGAGATACAGAACTGACTTCATTTCGAGTCCGCGGCGACAAACTGGCCGGTACCCTTGAGATCGACTTCGAAGCGGGCTGAGCCGTTCGGTCCGTAAATGATCCGGCGGTCGGGCGTGCCGCGGTGTGACGTGTCGAAGGCGACGGACGCCAGGCGATTGGCTTCGTAGGTTTCCCACTTGTCCATCTTGCCGTCGCCATCGACGTCTTCTTCCACCGACACCAGCACATCCTTCTTATAGTGCTCGACGCGCGTGATCCTTCCATCGTGCTTTGTCGACACATCGATGCGCTCGATCGAGCCGTCGGCAGCCGGATACGACCAGGCGTCTTCCTTGCCGTCCTGGGCGCGCGACGCGCCGATTTTTTCGAGCTTCCGATCGGCGTCGTAGTACTCCCAGCGATCGATCTTGCCGTCCTCGTTGCTGTCGATCTCTATCCGCACCACGCGGGCGCCGTCCATGTAGCTCCACGTGTCGATCTTGCCGTCGCCGTCGGAGTCGTATTTCAGCAGGGTCAACTTTCCCGTGGTCTTGTCGTATTCGGGGGTCATTTGCCCTGAGGCACTGCTGCCTTGGCCCGAGCAGGCGCACGATCGCCAGCGCCAAGCAGAGGAGATGAACGACGGACCAGATGATTCCGTATCATCTGTCACTTGGGCGAACAACAGAACACAGAGCAGACACGAGCCTCGAGATCGTCTCGTTTCGGGCTAATGCCTGCGATTTATCGTCGTGCGCGTCTATGCAGCGTTGAGCCAGCAAGGATGAATTTTACGCGCGCCACCCGAAGTGTCAACAGGAATACAAAATGGGATCGAAACGATACGACGGGCGGGCTGGCTATGCGGCTGGAACGGCGGCCGAAAAGAACTCGGCGATTAGCTGGCGCAATTGATCGAGCGAGGGTGCGCTGTTGATGGCGCTGCGCAGGTGCGATCCGTTTTCCAGGCCCTTGGTATACCAGGAGCCGAGCGCGCGCAGCTTGTTGACGACCCAGCGCTCGTGCGTCAGCTCGCGCTTTTCGTCCACCCGCTCCAGCATCAGCAGATCGATGTACTCGAGCAGGAACTTCCCGCGATCCTCCATGGTCACGACCCTGGGCGCGCGCCCCGCGGCCAAATCCATGGCCTGCGCCAGAATCCACGGATTGCGCAGGACGCCGCGACCAACGAGCACCCCCTCGACGCCAGCTCGAACGCGATCGACGATCTGCTCCGGTTCGACGCAGTCGCCGCTGCCGAACACGGGGATGGTCAGCCTCGACGGCAATGTGCGCCACGAGATCCCAGTCGGCCGATCCGCTATAGCTCTGGGCCGCCGTCCGGCCGTGAACCGCGATCGCCGACGCGCCCGCGTCCTGGACCATCTGCGCGAGCGTTGGGGCGTTCCGCTCCTCGTCATTCCATCCCGCGCGCATCTTGACGGTCACCGGAATCCGCACCGCCTTCGTCATCGCCGCAATCACCGCGGCAGCGTGATCCGGTTCGCGCATCAGGCTGCAGCCGGCGTTGTGCTTGGCGATCTTTGGCACGGGGCATCCCATGTTCACGTCGACGATGTCGGCGCCCATGCCCTCCACGATCTGCGCCGCGGCCGCCATCTTGTCGGGCTCGCCGCCGAAGATCTGAATCGAAATCGGTCGCTCTTCTTCGGTGTACTCCGCGTACTCCAGCGTTCGATCGATTCCGCGAACGAGCCCCTCCGCGCTCACCATCTCGGTGACGACGAGACCGCAGCCGCCGTGACGCTTGACCAGCCGGCGGAATGCCGTGTCGGTCATTCCCGCCATGGGGGCGATGGCGAACGGCGACGCGAGATCGACGGAACCAATCTTCATGTCTGTTCAGACTCACGCCAATACGCCTTGACGTCCGCTGCGTCGACTTCGACGCTGACGGCCTGGCCGATGAGATTCACCGACAGGATCAGCCGCGCTTTCGGCGCGTCCTTGCGAACCAGGCGCCCGACCACACCGCGCAGCGGACCGTGAATCACCTCGACCATCATGCCCTCGTGGATCATCGGACACGGATCGTATTGCAGCTCGCTGCCGACGAGGACGCGAATGCTGTCGAGCTCGCTCTCGGGAATCGGCGCCGGCTTGCCGTCGAACGACACGATATTCACCACGCCCGTGCACTTGAGGATCGGCAGGGCGTCGTCCATGTCGAAGCGCGCGAAACAGTAGCCGGGAAACAGCGGCCAGTCGATCTTCTTCTTTCGATCCTTCCACCGGCTCCAGCGCGGGATCGTCGGCAGGAAGGCGTCGATCTTCTTGCGCTCGAGCTGTTCGCGGACGACCTGTTCGTGGCGCGATCGCGTCCAGATCGCGAACCAATGCGCGCCGGTCATGCCATCACATCGAAGGCGACGCCGCCTGCTGCCTCATGCCTTCCTCGAACGCCTTCTTCACGTCTTCGTTCTTCCACTCGATGATGGCCTGAGCGCGAAGCTTCTGCAGGTACTTCAGGTACTCCGCCTTGCGCTTGTCGGTGAACACCCGCTCGCTGATCTGCTCGCGCGCCTTGTCGAGCGGCAACGTGTTGGTCGGCGTGATCGTTTCCAGCTTGAGCAGCTGGTATCCCCTGCCGGTGCGCACCGGCTCGCTGACGTCGCCCGCCTTCATCGACTCGACCATCTTTCGCAGGTCGGGCGAGAGATCGTTGACGCTCAGCGGTCCGACCAGCCCGGCGTTGGCTTTCGAGGGCGAGTCGGAAATCTGCGAGGCGAGCTTCTCGAAATTCTCTCCGCCGGCCGTGACACGCTTCCGGATCTCGAGTGCCTTGGTCTTCGCGGACTCGTCGGCCGCGACGTTCATGACCTTCGGATCGCCCGGCACCGCCACCAGGATTTCACGCAGCGTGACGGTCGGCGGTGTCGTGAACTCGTTCATGTGGGCGTCGTAGTACTTCTTCGCTTCCTCGTCGGTCACGGCGATCTTGGCGAGGACCTCGTTCTGCTGCACGCGCTGGGAAATCATCGAGCGCTCGAGGTTGCGCCGCAAGTCGGCCATCGACAGGTTCTCCGACTTGAGCGCGGCCTGGAACTGTTCGTCGGTTTCGATCTTGTTTTCCTTGCGGATGTTGTCGACGACGCTCTTGAACTGCTGGTCGCTCAGCGAATAGCCAAGCTCTTTGCCGCGCTGCACGATGACCATCTCGTCGATCGCGTCCACCATGATCTGCGGCGTGATCTCGTCGAGGGCCTTGCGGAGCTGGGCGTTGTTCGGGTCGCTCTTCAGGTCGATGGCCTGCCCCTTCTGGCGGAGGGCGGCAATCTGGCGCTGTTCGAGATCGCTCTTGGTGAAGATGTCGCCGTTCACCTTCACGAGAATCTGCTCGAGGATCTCCCCGCGGAGAGCCGGAACAGCCAGAAGGACCAGGGCGATGGGCAGAAGCGTTCTGAATTTCATAAATACCTTGATTACAACATCTTACATTTGATCGAGCAGGTCGCTCAATAGCGCGCCGACGCGCTCGAACACCCCGCCTGGCGCCCGCGGATCCTCCTTGGCGGGCCTCAGGATGTCCGCTTTGGTGAACCCGGCCGTGACTTCTCCGGCCTTTGCCCGAGCCACCCACCAGCTGGGGGCGGCGTTGGCGTATTTGCCCTTCTTATGGCTGGTGGCTGATGGCTGATGGCTCATGGTGGATGGCTTCGGGGCAGCCTGGGCCGCCTGGTGCCTTAGCCATCAGCCCTGAGCCATTCAGCCATGTCGAGCGTAAGGCGCAAGGCCGCAGGCGGAACGAGGGTGAGCTCCGGGCGCTGCCGCACCAGCGCCACGAGCCGCACCGGATCGATCTTCGCCTGCGGTCTGAACTTTAAGACGACGATGCGGCCTTCACGGTCGATGGTGTCGATGCCCAGCCGGTCCGCCATCACGCGGATACGGCCGTAGTCGGCCAGATTGAGCACCGAATCGGGGAGCGGACCGTACCGATCGACGGCCTCTTCGAGCACACGGTCGATCTCGTCGTCGTGCCGGGCGGCGGCAACCTTACGGTAGAGCATCAATCGCTGATTCATGTCGGGGACGTAGGACGCGTCGATCTTCAGATCGACACGCAGATTCACCGTCGCCCTGACATCGTCTTCAATCTCTTCGCCCTTGAGCTCGCGCACGGTCTGCTCGAGCAGCTTCATGTACAGCTCGAAGCCCACGGTGTCGATCTGACCGCTTTGCTCCCCGCCGAGCAGGTTTCCCGCTCCGCGGATCTCGAGGTCGAGCGCGGCCACTCGGAAACCGCTCCCGAGATCGCTGAACTCCTTGATCGCGGCGAGCCGCTTCTTGGCGACCGGCGACAGGTTGTCCTCGGGCGGAATCAACAGATACGCGTACGCCGCCCGGTCGGATCGGCCGACACGGCCGCGGAGCTGATACAGCTGCGACAGGCCATAGCGATCCGCCCGGTTGATGATGATCGTGTTGGCGTTCGGGATATCGAGGCCGTTTTCCACGATGGTCGTCGCCAGCAGGACATCGAACTTTTTGGAGACGAAGTCGAACATCGCCCGCTCGAGGGCATCCTCCTCCATCTGACCATGCGCGACCACGACGCGCGCCTCCGGCACGAGGCGCTGCACGAGCGCGCCGATGGAGAAAATCGACTCCACGCGATTGTGGACGAGATAGACCTGGCCTCCCCGGGCGAGCTCGGTGCGAATGGCGGTCGCGATGACGTGCTGATCGAACTTGACCACGTTGGTCTGAATCGAGAGGCGGTCCTTGGGCGGCGTCTCGATGATCGACATGTCGCGGATGCCGATGAGCGACATGTTCAGCGTGCGCGGAATCGGTGTCGCGCTCATCGTGAGCACATCCACCTTCTTCTTCATCTGCTTGATCTTTTCCTTGTGCGCCACGCCGAATCGCTGCTCTTCGTCGACCACGAGCAGCCCGAGATCGCGGAACTCGACGTCCTTCGACAACAAGCGGTGCGTGCCGACGATCAGATCGACTTTCCCGGCCGCAAGGTCCTCGATCGTCTCCTTCTGCTCGATCTTCGACCGGAAGCGGCTCACCATGTCGATTCGCACGGGGAAGCCGGCGAAGCGCTCTTTCAGCGTCTTCTGGTGCTGGAATGCCAGCACCGTCGTCGGCGCGAGGAAGGCGACCTGCTTGCCGTCCATCACGGCCTTGAACGCCGCGCGCATCGCGACCTCGGTCTTGCCGTAGCCGACATCACCGCAGAGCAGCCGGTCCATCGGCGTCGGCGATTCCATGTCGCTCTTGATGTCGGTGATCGCCGACGTTTGATCGATGGTCAGGTCGTACTCGAACGCGTCCTCGAATTCCTGCTGCCAGTGCGAGTCCGGCGCGAACGCGTGGCCGGGAACAGCCTTGCGCGCCGCATAGAGCTTGAGCAGCTCCTCGGCCATGTCGCGCATGGCCTTCTTGACTTTGGTCTTGGCGCGCTCCCAGGAGGTTCCGCCGAGTCGATCGATCGGCGGCTTCGAAGCGCCCGTGTACTTCTGCACCAGATCGAGCCGCTCGACCGGCACGAACAGCTTGTCCTCGCCTGCGTATCGCAGCTCGAGGAACTCCTGCATGCTGTCGCCGATCCCGATCTGCTTCAAGCCGACGAACACGCCGATGCCGTTGTCCACGTGCACGACGTAGTCGCCGACCTTGAGATCGCGCAGATCCGAGAGGAACGCTTTGCTGGCCGATCGGCGCCGGTCCGGCGCGCGACGTTCTTCCTCGAAGACATCCGCCTCGGCGTAGATCTGGAGTCCCGCGTCGGGAAGGCGGAAACCGCGGGAAAGCGCGCCGACGGCGACGAGCACCGAGGCGTATTGCGCGTCATCGGCTCGTTCCACCGGTATCGCGAACACGTCGTATTCCTTGAGCAGCTCGATCGTGCGTTCGGCGCGGCCCGGCGTCGCCGCCACGAACAGCACGGTTTCGCCATCGTCGCGCAGCCGCCTGATATCGGCGACCCAGTCGGCCACGCGGCCTTTGAGCTCGACCGCCGGCTGGCATCGAATCTCGCGAGAGCCCTGGTCGACGCCGAGAATCGAGAGCAATGTCGCGTGCGCGAACCGCGACGCCACGGCGTCGCCGTCGGCGAACAGGTCGGCGGGAGACGGCACGGACCGGTGGCGGTCGCCGGCGGCGAGGTTCCGTGAATGTTCTCGTAACTCTGCTGGATCTGCGTGAACAGCTTCGTGATGTTCGCGTCGACTTCGTCGCGCTCCGACACGACGAGACGCGCCGCCGCGCGCGTCAGGTAGTCGAAGATCGTCGATCCACGATTGTCGTGAAGGATGTCGCGGAGCGGCACGATCGACATCTGATCGATCGGCGCAATCGACCGCTGCGTCGATGGATCGTAGGTACGCATCGTCTCGATCGTGTCGCCGATGAACTCCAGCCGGACGGGGAGCGTGTGACCGGCTGGAAAGACGTCGGCGATTCCGCCGCGGATCGCGAATTCGCCCGGCTCGTCGGCGGGATCTTCGCGCGAGAAGCCCGCGTCCACCAGACGCTCCGCCAGGTCGACGGGTGAAATGTCCTGACCTGGCTTCAACGAGAGTGAGGCGGCGAGCAGGCCGTCAGGAGTCGTGACACGAGGGAGCACAGCGGCCGCCGACGCAATCACCACGCGCGCCGTTCCGCTCGCGATCGAATACAAGGCCCTGGCGCGCACCGACGTCACGCCGATGTGCGGTTCCAGCCCGCGGTACGGATCGACTTCGTGCGAAGGAAACGGCAGGACCGCGCGCTCGACGACGGCCGGCGCGAGCCCCTCGAGCGCCGCGAGGAAGAACGCGACATCGCCGCAGGCTTCCTCGAGATCGCCGTCGCCAGGCACGACATACAGCACCACGCCCGCCGGTTGCGCGTGGGCCGCCGCCGCCACGAACAAGGCCTTTGCCGACGGCGTGAGGCCGGCGACCGCAGGCGCGGGAGCATCCATTCCGCTGCGGGTGACGGCGGTTTTGAGGGCGGCGCGAAGATTCAGCGAGGTTGAGGTGGCCACGGACTATTCGAGTGCCGAATCCTGCAGTGTAGCAAACCGCTATCGAGACCGGATTTTTTCTATGAGGGCGGTGGTCGAATGGCCTGGTTCTATTGGCACGCGAACGACTCGGCCGCCGCGTGCTTCGACGATGTCGCGCCCGACGATAGCGTCGGCGGCCCAGTCGGCGCCTTTGACGAGGATATCGGGTTGCAGAGCCTCGATCAGATCGTGCGGTGTGGGCTCGTCGAAGATCACCACACCGTCCACGCATGCCAGTGCTTCGAGGATCTCGGCGCGCTCGGCCTCGGCGGTAATGGGACGAGCGGGTCCCTTGACCTGCCGGACGGACCGGTCCGAGTTCAAACCGACAATCAAGGCATCCCCCAGCGCACGCGCCTGCTGGAGGTATCGCAGATGACCGACGTGCAGGAGGTCGAACACGCCGTTGGTGAACACGACGGTTCGGCCGGCTGCCCGCAGGCGCTCGACAACGGCAACGGCAGCGGCTCGCGTGAGCATCGGGCGTTCGGGATTCAGTCGCGAGGTTTCTTGAACTGCACGGTTGGCGAGAATGTCCACTGGTGACGCGGACGGTAGATCCCGACGTCGTGGATTCGCGATTTCACGCGGAACGTGTAGAGCAGCCGGTGGTAGTCGTACGGGAACCCGTCGATCTTGTGCACGGCGATGTCCAGCTTGTACGTGCCTTCGACGAGATCGAGACTCTCGATCACGAACGTCGCCTCTGCCTCGCCGCTGAGGCGCTGCGGGTTCAGCTCCTCGAGGTACGTGTTGGTCCCATAGCAGCAGACGCCGTCGGCGTTGAAAAGTCCCACGCCGAAGACGAAATCCTCGACCGGGTGCGCCGCCCGCAGTTTCACCCGCACGGAGATCGGATCGCCCGAGTGAAACACGAACGACGGCTGTCCGCCGCGGTCGAGGAACGCGACGTCGGTGATTTCCACTTCCCGTGAACCCCAGCGGCCTTCGGTCGCCTGGAACATGTCCGACGTCGGGTCAACCGGATGCTCGACGGCGCCTTCCTGGCAATCCGCCCCGTCTTGTCTCTCCGGTCCCTCTGGCCCGTCCTGCCCCTCCCGCCCGGTCGCCGCGCGCGAGGCGCTCTCCACCGCCCTTGCGGTGGTCGCCGCCAGGAGCGCTTCCTCGCCTTCCTCGACTTTCGTCAGATAGGCGCCGACGACACGCTTGGGATCGCCGTGCGACATCGCCCGGCCTTCGTCGAGCCACAGGGCTTCATCGCAGAACCGCTCGATGAGGTTGAGCGAGTGCGTCACGAGCAGAATCGTCTTGTTGCTGCGCTTGAACTCGGCGAATTTGTCGAGGCACTTGTGCGTGAAACCCTCGTCGCCGACCGCCAGCACCTCGTCGACCAGCAGGACGTCGGGGTTCACGTTGATGGCCACGGCAAAACCGAGGCGCATGTACATGCCCGACGAATAGGTTTTCACCGGCGCGTCGATGAAATCGCGCAGCTCGGCGAAGTCGACGATCTCGTCGAAGCGCTCCTGGATCTCGCGCTTGCTGAGCCCCAGCATGATGCCGTTGATGAAGACGTTCTCGCGGCCGGAGATTTCCGGGTGAAAGCCGGCGCCGAGCTCGATGAGCGCGGAGATCCGGCCTTCGACGCGGACGGTGCCGCTGGTCGGCTTGGTGATCCCTGCGACGAGCTTCAGCGCGGTGCTCTTGCCGGAGCCGTTGCGCCCCATCACGCCGTAGGTCGAACCCTTCGTGACGGAGAACGACACATCGGTGAGCGCCGGGAACGTTTCGCTCGGGCGCAGATCGCGCACGATGCTGCGCTGCAGCAGCGCGCTCTTCAGCGTCGAGAACCGCCGGCCACCGTAGCGGCGATAGATCTTCGAGACGTGCTCGAGCTCGATCGCCGGCGTCACGCGACGGCCTCCGAGACATCACCACGAAGGCACGAAACACACGAAGAACGCACGAAGAAGAACTGCCACAGAGACACAGAGACACAGAGGTGCAGCGCGTCGCACGTCGGCCGGCTTGCGCCGAACGCGCGACGCGAAACGCTGCGCGGTTGCGCCGCGCGTTCTGGCGGCGATCGCCGACGCCGGTCGACGCGCGCAGTCTTCCTGCGTGAATCCGCGTAATCCGCGCAATCCGCGGATAACTTCCTCTGTGTCTCCGTGTCTCGGTGGCCCGTTATCACACGGCCTCCGCAAACGAGTCGCGCAGGCGATCGAACAGCCAGTAGCCGGCGAGGAACAACACCACCGAACCGCCGCCGAGATGCCGAGCAGCCACTTCCAGTGGCCCACCGGGCCCTGATTGAAGAACAGCACTTCCTGGTAGGTGACGGCGAGATGAGTGAACGGGTTGACGTCGAAGAACGTGTGGAACTTCTGCACGCTCGGCTGGAACCACGGATAG
The DNA here is from genome assembly GCA_963794305.1 of uncultured Acidobacteriota bacterium. Classification (GTDB taxonomy): domain Bacteria; phylum Acidobacteriota; class Vicinamibacteria; order Vicinamibacterales; family CAVVIG01; genus CAVQFC01. Next base: position 143,949 of record CAWCDQ010000003.1, read on the forward strand.
ATGATCGGAGTGGCGAAGAACCACAACGTCAGCAGGTTCGCCAGGATGTCCTTGATGTCGCGGAAGAGGACCGACAGCGCCGACAGAATCAGCGCCAGCGCGACGGTGAACACCAGCTGGACGATCACCACCACTGGAAACCACAGGAGGTTCTCGGGCCTGGGATAGTGCTGGTAGAGCGATCAGGAACGCGATCAGGATCGGCAGCCCGAGGAAGAAGTGCACCATGTTCGTCAGCACGCTGACGATCGGCAGCACCTCGGCGGGAAACAGCACCTTCTTGATCAGGTTCCCGCCGGCAATCAGCGAGTTCGCCGACTCGGAAAGCGACGAAGAGAACCAGGTCCACGGCAGGATGCCGCAGAACATGAACAACGCGTACGGCTGCACGCCCTCGGTCTCGTTCGGCATCACCGCGGTGAACACGTAGGTGTAGATCAGGAGCAGGAGCAGCGGGTTGACGAACGACCAGACGAAGCCGAGAGCCGAGCCGCGGTAGCGCGCCTTCAGCTCACGCGCGACCAGGCTCTGGATCAGGCCGCGGTAACGAAACAGGTTGGCGAGGTTGGAAAACAACTACGAACGGATTCTAGCGCGAGTCGCGACCTGGAGACGGATGAGCGACTTCATCAGCGCGATGCGCGCCCGTTCCGCATCCATGTCCACCGACGGCCGGGCCAGGCGCTCCTCGGCGCGGCTCTTCGCCTGCTCGGCGCGCGCATGGTCGATCTCTTCGGCCTTCTCGGCAATCTGCGCCAGGATCGTGACGCGGTCGGGTTGAACCTCGGCGAAGCCGAAGGCGATCGCCAGGTAGTGTTTCTCCGATCCCTGCCGGTACCACAACTCGCCGACCTGCAGCACCGCCAGCAGCGGCGTGTGCCCGGGCAGGACGCCGAAGTAGCCGTCGAAACCCGGGATCTCCACCTCGTCGACCGTCTCGTTCACCAGGGAACGATCGGCCGACACGATCAGGAGCTGAATCTTGGTCGGCAGCGGCGGAATCTGATCGGCCACGGTCTACGCGTTCTTCCGCTGCTGGAATTTCGCCACGGCCTCTTCGATGCCGCCGACGAGGTAGAAGTCCTGCTCCGACAGCTCGTCGTGCTTGCCTTCGACGATCTCCTTGAAGCCGCGGATGGTGTCGGCGACCGGCACGTATTTGCCTTCGAGTCCGGTGAACTGCTGCGCGACGAAGAAGGGCTGGGAGAGGAACCGCTGGATCTTGCGCGCGCGCGACACGGCGAGCTTGTCGTCTTCCGACAGTTCGTCGATGCCGAGAATCGCGATGATGTCCTGGAGATCCTTGTAGCGCTGCAGGATCTGCTTCACGCTGCGGGCGACGTTGTAGTGCTCGTCGCCAAGGATGCGCGGGTCGAGAATGCGCGAGGTCGAAGCCAGCGGATCGACCGCCGGGTAAATCCCCAGCTCCGAAATCGCGCGCGACAGGTTCGTCGTCGCATCCAGGTGCGCGAAGGTCGTCGCCGGCGCCGGGTCGGTGTAGTCGTCGGCCGGAACGTAGATCGCCTGCACCGAGGTGATCGAGCCCTTCTTGGTGGACGTGATGCGCTCCTGCATCTGGCCCATCTCGCTGAGCAGCGTCGGCTGGTAGCCGACCGCCGACGGCATGCGGCCGAGCAGCGCCGACACTTCCGACCCCGCCTGCGTGAAGCGGAAGATGTTGTCGATGAAGAGCAGCACGTCCTTGCCTTCGCCGTCGCGGAAGTACTCGGCGACGGTCAGCGCCGAAAGGCCGACGCGCAGGCGCGCGCCCGGCGGCTCCGTCATCTGGCCGTAGACCAGCGCCGCGCGCGACTTCGTGTGATCCTGCGGATCGATGACGCCGCTCTCCTGGAATTCGTGCCAGAGATCGTTGCCCTCACGGGTGCGTTCGCCGACGCCGCCGAACACCGACACGCCGCCATGCTTGAGCGCGATGTTGTGGATCAGCTCCATGATGACGACGGTCTTGCCGACGCCGGCGCCGCCGAACAGGCCGATCTTGCCGCCCTGCAGGTACGGTTCGAGCAAATCGATGACCTTGATGCCGGTCTCGAACATCTTCAGGTCGGTCGACTGTTGCTCGAGTGTCGGCGCGGCGCGATGAATCGGCCAACGCTCCTTCGACTGCACCGGCCGATCGGGGAAGTCGACCGGCTCGCCGAGCACGTTCAGCACGCGGCCGAGCGTCTCCGGCCCGACCGGCACCGAAATCGCCTCGCCGAGGTCCACCGCCTCCATGCCGCGCTGCAGGCCGTCGGTCGGCTTCATCGCCACCGCGCGGACGCGGTTCTCGCCGAGGTGCTGCTCGACCTCGGCGATGACGTCGAGCGCTTCGCGCCCTTCCTTCGCCGGCGCCTGGATGCGCAGCGCGTTGTAGATTTCCGGCAGGTGCCCGGCTTCGAACTCGACGTCGACGACCGGTCCGATGATCTGGACGATGCGGCCGACCTGCTGTTTGGTTGCGGTTGCTGTAGGCATATGCATGTTCTCTGGTAGTGTCCGGCTTTAGCCGGACCCGATATGGTCCGCCTGAAGGCGGACACTACCTGACGGCTTCGCGTATCTAGAGCGCCTCTGCTCCTGAAACGACTTCGATAATTTCGCGCGTGATCGCCGCCTGCCGCACCTTGTTCATGTAGAGCGTCAGGTTGGCGATCATCTCCGCCGAGTTCTTTGTCGCCGTATCCATCGCCGTCATTTGCGCGGCGTAGAACGCGGCGTTCGATTCGAGCAGCGCCCGATAAACCTGCACCTCGACGTAGCGCGGCAGCAGCTGGTTGAAGATCTCCTGCGCTGACGGTTCGTAGAGGTAATCGATCTGCGCGCGCGGATCGCCGCCCGGCGGTACCGGCGCGAGCTCCGAGGCCCGTTCCCTCGACGTCGCCGCGGGCGATCGGCAGCAGTTGATCGACGACGACGCGCTGGGTCATCACGGAGCGGAACTCGTTGTAGACCAGCATCACGCGGTCGACCTTGCCCTCGAGGAAGGCGTCCATCGCGGTCTGCGCGATCGCGCGGGCATCCTCGTAGCGCAGCTTCTGGAAGATGCCGACCTGTTCGAACAGGACGTCGAACCCGCGGCGGCTGAAGAACTCCTTGCCCTTGCGGCCAACCAGACCGAGCGTGCACGACTGCTTGCTCTCGACCACGAAGTGGCCGGCGGCCTTGATCACGTTGGTGTTGAAGCTGCCGCACAGCCCTTTGTCGGCGGTGACGACGATGACCAGCGTGCGGCTGTCGGCGTTCGGTTCACGCACGGTCAGCAGCGGATGGATCGACGGATCGACCCGCGAGGCGACGCTGCCAAGCACACGCTGCATCTGCACGGCGTACGGCCGCGCGCTCATGACCCGCTCCTGCGCGCGGCGCAGCTTCGACGCGGCGACCATCTTCATCGCCTTGGTGATCTGCTGCGTGTTCTTGACCGCGCGGATCCGCCGACGGAGGTCGATCAGGGACGGCATTTACGCCGCCGCCGACTTTCTCGCGGTGAAGTCGGCGCTGAAGGTTTTCACCGCCGCGTCAAGAGCACCCTTGAGCTGATCGTCGAGCTGCTTCTTGTCGCGGATGCCGGTCAGGATCGCCGGATGCTGGCTCTCGAGCAGCCGATACAGCTCGGTCTCGTAGGCGCGCACGTCGGCCAGCGCCACGGTGTCCATGTAGCCGTTGGTCGCGGCGTAAATGATCGCGACCTGCCGCTCGACGGCGAGCGGTTCGTACTGAGGCTGCTTGAGGATCTCGACGAGGCGCGCGCCGCGGGTCAGCTGCTGCTGCGTCGACTTGTCGAGGTCGCTGCCAAACTGCGCGAACGCCGCGAGCTCTCGGTACTGCGCCAGCGCCAGTCGAAGCGTGCCGGCGACCTGCCGCATCGCCTTGATCTGCGCCGAGCCGCCGACGCGCGACACCGAGTTGCCGACGTTGATCGCCGGACGGACGCCCTGGTGGAACAGGTCGGACTCGAGGAAGATTTGCCCGTCGGTGATCGAGATCACGTTGGTCGGAATGTAGGCCGAGAGGTCGCCGGCCTGCGTTTCGATGATCGGCAGCGCCGTCAGCGATCCGCCGCCGAGCTCGTTGTTCATCTTCGCGGCGCGCTCCAGCAGGCGCGAGTGGAGATAGAAGACGTCGCCCGGGTAGGCTTCGCGGCCCGGCGGGCGGCGGAGCAGCAGCGAGATCTCGCGGTACGACTGCGCGTGCTTCGACAGATCGTCGTAGACCACCAGCGCGTGGCGGCCGCTGTCGCGGAAATACTCGCCGAACGTGCACGCCGAGAACGGCGCGACGTAGAGCAGCGGCGCCGGGTCCGACGCCGTCGCCGCAACGACGATGGTGTAGCGCATCGCGTCGGCTTCCTCGAGCGTGCGCACGACTTGCGCGACGGTCGATTGCTTCTGGCCGATCGCGTTGTAGATGCAGATGACGCCGGTGTCTTTCTGGTTCAGGATCGCGTCGATCGCCACCGCCGTCTTGCCGGTCTGGCGGTCGCCGATGATCAGCTCGCGCTGGCCGCGGCCGATCGGCACCATCGAGTCGATCGCCTTGAGCCCGGTCTGCACCGGCTCCTTCACCGACTGGCGGTCGACGACGCCGGGGGCGATACGCTCGATCGGCGAGTACTTGGAGGAGCCGATCGGTCCCTTGCCGTCGATCGGCTGGCCGAGCGCGTTGACGACGCGGCCGAGCAGCTCCTCGCCGACGGGCACCGAGATGATGCGCCCGGTCCGCTTGACCTGGTCGCCTTCCTTGATCTCGCTGAATTCGCCAAGGAGCACGGCGCCGACGCTCTCTTCCTCGAGGTTCAGCGCGATGCCGAAGACGCCGTGCGGGAATTCGAGCATCTCGCCAGCCATCGCGTTGTCGACGCCGTGAACGCGGGCGATGCCGTCGCCAATCGAGATGATGCTGCCGACTTCTGCGACATCGACGTCGACGGCGAAACTGCCAATCTGTTCCCGGATGATCTTGGAGATCTCTTCAGCTTTGATGTCCATCTCTTCACATTCCTACAGGGGCTCGGGTCTAGGGGCTCGGGGTCTAGCCGCTCACAGCTAGCCACCAGCCCCAAGCCTCTAGTCCCTACACACTGTCCGTCAGACGCTCTTTCATTTTCTCGAGCTGCCGCGTGACGCTGCCGTCATACACGGTGCTGCCGATGCGCGCCACGACGCCGCCGATGATCGCCGGGTCGATTTTCGTGGCGAGCAGCACGGTTCTGCCCGGTCAGTGTCGCCAGGCCTTTCTGAATCGCATCCTTGCGCGAATCGTCGAGCGGCAGCGCCGTCGTCACTTCCGCACGAACGACGCCGCGGAAATCGAGCAGGCGAGCGCTGTACGCGGCGCGGAGGTCCGGCACCAGGACGAGTCGATCTCGATCGGCGAGCAGCGCCAGCAGCTTCGAGACGATCGGCGTGAACTTCGCCTGCGCAAGCAGGTCCGCGACGGCGGCGCGCTTGCGCGGCACCGGGACTGCGGGGTTGAGCAGGACTTTTTCGAGCAGACGGGTACTGCTTGAAGAGATCGGCGAACTGCGACAGCTCGCTTTCGATGAGCTCGAGGTCCGCGTGCTCCTTGACGGCAACATCGAGGAGCGCGCGCGCGTAGCGGATGGCCGCGGTTTTATTCGTCACGAGTTCTCGTCGCGCGGGCTTCGCGCCCGCAGTCGGCTGTGCAGGAGCTTGCGAAGAGTTTCACAAGCAGCACAAATTTATATCATTCAAAGACATCCGCGACAAGCGAAGTCATGGAAGCACCACGATCCGGGTCCCGGGCACCGGGCGACCGACATGGCCGATCCGGGTCGCGTTCACCCCCGCAACCCCAAGGGCCTCGCCGACCCGGTCCGCAGCGTCTCCACTGACCGCAATTAGCAGACCGCCAGAGGTTTGTGGGTCGTAGAGGACTGCCTGCGTGGCCGGATCGACTCCGGAGTCCATGGCGACGCCCGGTGTGAAATGGGCCTCATTCGACGCCAGACCGCCGGACCGGTTGAGGCCCGCGATCGCCAGGACTCCTCGAAACACCGGGATCCGGGCTGCGTTGAGCGTCACGGTCACCTGGCTGGCCTGCGCCATCTCCGAGGCGTGACCGATGAGGCCGAAGCCGGTGATGTCGGTGCACGCGTGCACGAGCCCCGGAGGCAGCGCCTGCAGCGTCTCGGCAGCTGCGCGATTGAGCGTCCGCATGGAAAGCACGGCGTCTTCCGCCAGTGCGCGGTCGACGCGATCGAACTTGATCGCCGTTCCGACGATGCCGGTGCCGAGAGGCTTGGTGAGGAACAGGACGTCGCCGTCGCGCGCACCGGCGTTCGCCAGTACCCGTGCTGGATCGATCGCGCCCGTCACCGCGTAGCCAAACTTGATTTCCTTGTCTCGAACGGTGTGACCGCCGAGCAGGGAGACACCCGCTTCGCGCAGCTTGTCGAAGCCGCCGCGAAAGACGTCGCGGATCGTCGAGGGGTCGAGGTCCTCCTCGGGAAACCCGGCGATCGCAAGGGCAGTCAGCGGACGACCTCCCATCGCGTAGATATCGCTGACGGAGTTTGCCGCGGCGATCTGACCGTAGATGTAAGGGTCGTCCACGATTGGCGTGAAAAAATCCACCGTCTGGACCAGCGCCGGGCCGCCTTCCCATCGGTACACACCCGCATCGTCCGCAGTCCGGAAGTCGATCAGGACACGGTCATCGATTTGCGCGGGAATGTCACTCAGCACCTGAGCGAGCTCGCCTGCGGCGAGTTTGCTCGCTCAACCGGCGCAGGAAACCATTTGCGTCAGACGCTTGGCCACTTTGTTCCTCCTTTCCGCAGGTGATAGGGGCTGGGGGCTGGCTGTCTCGGCCGGACCCATCGACGGCTGGCACTCAATCCCAGGACCCTGTTAGTCTATCGGTGAGCTGGTCGTAGATCCGGATCAGTTCTTCCTCCGACACGAAATCGATTTCGATGCGTCCCTTCGTTCCCTGCCGAACGATCCGGACGCGTGTTCCGAGCAGGAGCTTGAGCCGATCTTCGGCGGCGCGGGTATGGACATCTGTCGGCTTCGGCTCAGCGGCTGGAGCGACTGGTTTGCCGGCTTCGACGAGCTTCTTCACCAGCGATTCTGTTTCCCGGACCGAGAGACTGCGCGCGATGACGTCACGCGAGATGCGGCGTTGATCGGCTTCGTCGGCGAGCGAGAGCAACGAGCGGGCGTGCCCCATCGACAGGCGACCTGACGCCACCTCGTTGCGCACTTCCTCGGGAAGTCTCAGCAGCCTGAGAAAGTTGGCGACCGTCGCGCGATCCTTTCCAACCGCGGATGCGATGTGTTCCTGCGTCAGCTGAAACTCGTCGGCCAGCCTGCGATAGGCAAGCGACTCTTCGATCGGGTTGAGATCCTCTCGCTGGATGTTTTCGATCAGCGCCATCTCGAGGAGCGATCGCTCATCGCCCGGCGCCACTTCGCGAACGGCGACGGGCACGCGGAGCAGGCCGGCGAGTTTCGCGGCGCGCCATCGGCGTTCGCCCGCGATGATCTGAAAGTGATCGCCGACCCTGCGAACGACGATCGGCTGGATGATGCCGTTTGCGCGGATCGACTGAGCCAGTTCCTGGAGCCGTGCATCGTCGACTTCGCCTCGAGGCTGAAAGGTGTTCGGCTCGAGACGATCGATGTCGGCTTCCACCGGCGACGAGCGCGGCGGCTCCGGGCGATCCGGGATGAGCGCGCTGAGACCCTTTCCGAGCGCGGGACGTTTTTCCATGTCGGTACCTTGACCACGAAGCCACGAAGACCACGAAGACCGCACGAAGAAGAAGAATGTTGTTCTTATTTTCTTCGTGCGCCTTCGTGCATTTCGTGCCTTCGTGGTTGATGCTGTTATGCAGCCGTGGCTGCGGATCGTTCGAGCACTTCACGCGCCAGGGCGAGATACGCCTCGGCCCCGCGCGACTTGCTGTCGTAGAGAGCCACCGGCATGCCGTGACTCGGTGCTTCACCCAGACGGACGTTGCGCGGGATGACGGTGTGAAACACTTTTTCCTTGAAGAACTGCCGGACGTCGCTGGCGACTTGCTGACCGAGGTTGGTGCGCTCGTCGAACATCGTGAGCAGCACGCCATCGATGTCGAGTCCCGGATTCAAGGACGCGCGGACGCGGCGCATGGTCTCGACGAGATCGGCGAGGCCTTCGAGGGCGAAGTATTCGCAGTGCAGAGGAATCAGCACGGCGTCCGCGGCGACGAGCGCGTTCAGCGTCAAGAGGCCAAGCGAGGGCGGACAGTCGATGAAGATGTGGTCGAATTCATCGCGGACCGAGCGCAGCAGATCCCGCAGTCGTTCTTCGCGTCCGTCGAGCGTCACCATTTCAATCTCGGCGCCGGTGAGCTGTCGATCGGCGGGTATCAGGTACATCGTGGCGATCGCCGTGGGGATCACGAAAGCCCTGGCGTCGGTGTTCGCTGCGGTCGTCGTCAGCGCGTTGTAGATGGTGCCCGCCGGGGAGGCGACACCTTTCTGCCCCACGCCGCTGGTGAGGTTGCCCTGCGGATCGACGTCAACGAGCAGGACGCGTCGGCCTGCCAAGAGCCAGAGAGGCTGCCAGGTTGATCGTGGTGGTGGTCTTTCCGACCCCGCCCTTTTGGTTTGCGACCGCTACAACCTTAGCCATAAATTGGGCGTTTACCAGATAATTGATTAGTCTCGTCTGACAAGACGCCCGAGCAGGATACGCAACGGCCCGATCGTCGTCAACCTTTAGTGTTCCACGTGGAACATCAGGCTGACGAGCGTTGGTAGACGCTCAGAAAGCTTTGGGGCGACTCAATCAACGGAACAGTTGAAAGACGACGGAAGCCAGGCGGATCCGCGGTTGCCGCATGAGCTGGACGAAAGAGGAGCAGGCGACCCGCTCGGACTCAGTAGTCTTTCGGCCGTCTCGAATAATTCCTGGTCGGTCTTCACGGCGCGAACCGTGACGAGATCAACTTTGCCCAGGTATTCAGGGCTGGTCGCCGCTTCTTCAAACCTGTGCGGTCAGCACGACTGTACCGGCGAGTTCAAGCGAGCGAGCGGCCTCTCGCAGGAACGCGCTCTTTCGTTCCTTCGACTCGACCATCGTCAATCGTAGTTGCGGACGTGCGATTTTGAGCGGAATCGCCGGCGACCCGCCTCCCGAACCGAGGTCGAACCAGACGCTCGCCACATCAGCGCGAATCTGGCGTGATGCGGCAAGAGGTTCGACGAGAAGACGATCGAATGTCTCATCAGTCGGCGGATCAAGGGGAAGCGCCGTCAGATTCATTTTCGCGTTCCACTGCGCGAGGAGCCGGAAGTACGACTCGAGCGGGTCGAGCATCGAAAGCGTGACCGGGGCCTTCGCCCGCCTCGTGCGTCGCGCCAGGCGATCGCGGAACTCGAGAGAGGTCACGAGTGAGGCGCGGAAAAGCGGCCAATGAAGACGCCCAGCACCGCGACGGCGGCGGCCGTCACTCCCGGAACGCGAAGCGCCTGTCCAAGTGTGTCCGGCCGAACCTGAGTCAGGCGCTGCACGACCTCGCGTGAAAGTCCAGGCACCCGGTGAAACGGAAAGTCCGACGGAATTCGCCGTCGTTCATCCTTGCGGCCACGCTCGATCTCGCTCTCCTGGCGCCTAAGGTAGCCCGCGTATTTCATCGTCGTCTCCGCGCTGGTGATGTCCAACGTGGCGTCCCGCGGATCGATCTCAAAGCGTGGCACTCTATCGGCGGCGAGCAGATCGGCCAGACGAATCTCGGGCTGTCGAAGAAGTTGGCCTGCCGGCACGCGATCACCCGATGCGCTACGGACGAGCGTTCGGTCGAGCAGTTCGAGATTCCGATCGAAGCGGCCTCTTCGCATCTCAAAACGCTCCCACCGCTCATCGTCCACCAGACCTGCCTGTCTACCTCTGGGCGTCAGTCGCAGGTCTGCATTGTCGATACGCAACACCAGCCGGTGTTCCGCACGAGACGTGAACATGCGGTACGGCTCGAGGCACCCCTTGGTGATCAGGTCATCGACGAGGATCCCGATGTATGCCTCGTCGCGCCTCAGCTCGAGTCCACTCCCATACGCCGCCGAGCACGCAGCGTTCGCCCCGGCGACGAGGCCTTGCGCAGCGGCCTCCTCGTAGCCGGACGTGCCGTTGATCTGGCCCGCGAGGAAGAGTCCGTCGACGCGCTTGGCCTCAAGCCTCCTCGTCAGCTCCGTCGGCTGGATGAAGTCGTATTCGACCGCGTAACCAGGACGAAGCAGCACGGCGTCTTCGAGTCCCGGCAAGGCGTGCACGAGCGCGGCTTGAACGTCGCGCGGCAGCGACATCGAGAAGCCGTTCACATAGATTTCCCGCGCCTCGACACCCTCCGGCTCGAGGAAGATTTGATGTCGCTCCTTGTCAGGAAAACGAACAATCTTGTCCTCAAGAGACGGACAGTATCTCGGCCCAATCCCCTTGATTTGTCCGTTGAACAGCGGCGACTGATCGATGTGGGCGCGCACGAGGTCGCGAACACGATCGTTTGTGTGAAGCAGGTAGCAGTCGGTTTGCGCGCGCTCGATCGGTCCGGACAGGAATGAAAACGGAACCGGCGGATCGTCGCCGCGCTCAACCTCGAACCGGCCATCCGAAACGCATCGGTCGAAGTCGATGCTCTCGCGGTCCAGCCGTGGGGGAGTGCCGGTTTTCAACCGGCCCCAATCAAAGCCGAAGGACTTCAACGATTCAGCCAGATCCCTTGACGGAGGCTCGCCCGCACGACCCGAGGGATGCTGCTCGGGACCGATATGAATCAGGCCGTTCAGGAAGGTCCCGGTCGTCACGACGAGCGCCTTGCACCCGAACGCGTCCCCGTCCTCGAACGCGAGGCCAACGACGCGGCCGTGCTCCACGAGAATGCGACCCGCGCGACCGATCAGCCACTCGATGTTGGGTTCGGACTCGAGCGCCGCGCGGACCCATCCGCCATAAATCTTCTTGTCGGCTTGCGCTCGAGGGGACCAGACCGCCGGACCACGGCTCCGATTGAGCAATTTGAACTGGATACCGGTGGCATCGATGGCCCGGCCCATGAGACCGCCGAGCGCGTCGATCTCGCGAACCAGATGCCCCTTCGCGGTGCCGCCAATCGCAGGGTTGCACGGCATGTGGCCAACGGTCTCCCGCGTCAGCGTGCAGAGTCCGACGTGCGCGCCGAGACGGGCCGCGGCATACGCCGCCTCGCATCCGGCGTGCCCGGCACCGATCACGATCACGTCGAATCTGTTTGCCATGTCACCACGATCAACGCGTAGCTACTCTGACCACGAAGGCTCGAAGAACACGAAGACGTGACCTTCGTGTCTTCGTGGTCAATGGATCCGTCATTTGCCGATGCAGAAGCGCGAGAAAATATGCGTCAGCAATTCGTCCGGCGCACGCCGGCCGCTGACTTCTTCGAACGCGCCGCGAGCCTCGGCGAGATCCGCAAGGACGAACTCTTCCGAGAGCGATCCGCCTTCGGCAAGTGCGGCCGCCCGCGCGCGCGAGAGAGCCTGGTGCGCGCGATCGACCAGCGCAATGTGCCGGACGTTGGTGATCGCCGGCCGATCGCAAAACGAATCGCCGTCGAGCGCTCGGGCGATCCGGCGACGCAACTCGGCGACGCCCGCGCCCGTCGTGGCGGACACGCGCACGGCGTCCTCGTCGTCCCACGCGGCGGGCAGGTCGATTTTATTTGCAACGCAAAGAACTTTAGATACTCTCGGGCGCCTTATTCACAACACGGTCGCGCGATCGATCCTCGACCATCAGCACCAGGTCCGCCACGGCCATCGACTGCTGCGCCCGCGCGACACCTTCGACTTCCACCAGATCCTCGGTCTCGCGCAATCCCGCCGTGTCGATGAGCGTGACGCGTAGTCCTTCGATGTCGACGACCTCGGTCACCAAATCGCGCGTTGTCCCTGGCACCTCGCTCACGATCGCGCGTGACGCGCCGGCGAGCGCGTTGAACAGACTCGATTTGCCGGCGTTCGGCGCACCGACGATCGCAATCCGCAGCCCTTCCCGAATCAGGCGGCCACGCCGCGCGTCGGCAAGCAACGCCGCCGTTCGCTCGAGCAGTCCGTCAATCGCGCCGGCAAGTGCGCCGGGCTCGACGAAGTGATACCCCTCTTCCGGAAAGTCGACAGACGCTTCGAGACGCGCAATCAGATCGAACAGCGTCGCGTCGATGCTCGCGATCGCGCGGGTGAGCGTGCCGTCGAGCTGATCGAAGGCCGCGCGCGCCTGGAGCGGTGTGACCGACTCGATGAGATCGCCCACGGCCTCCGCCTGCATCAGGTCGATCCGGCCGTTCAAGAACGCTCGAAGCGTGAACTCGCCCGGCTCCGCCAGACGAGCGCCACGCGCGATGGCCGAAGACACGATCGCGCGGAGCACCACGGGGCTTCCGTGTGCGCTCAACTCAACGACATGTTCGCCGGTATACGAGGCGGGCGCCGGAAAACAGGTTACGACCACGTGGTCGAACCACGGCTGATCCGCGTCCTCGCGCGACTCGACGCCAAAGGCGTCCGGATGCGGGAGCGTTTCCTGAGGTAAGACGACCCTGGTGAACGTCGCCTGGCGCGGCTGCAGAGGATCGCGATGGGTGATGAGCGCCTGGCCCAGCGTGAGCGCGTCTGGTCCGCTGAGCCGAACGATGCCAATGCCGCCACGGCCGGGCGGTGTCGCGATGGCGACAATCGTGTCCTGCGTGGAAAAGGACATAGAGCTGGGCCTGGGGGCAAGCCGGACTCGAGCGCCCGGCAGCGGGCGGCTACTTCCGCGCCGAGATCATGACGGTCTTCGAAAACGCGTCGCCCACGCTCTCGGTCGTCGCGCCAGGCACCTCGGCGACCGCCATGTGCACGATGCGTCGTTCGTACGGATTCAGCGGACCCAGTTGCTGATCGATCCCGGAGTCCTTGGCCTTGGCCGCGAGGAACTTGGCCATGTTCCGGAGCTCGATATCTTTCCCCTTGCGGTACTCGAGGGCATCGACGAACACGCGCTTCTCGCCGTCGAGCGATCGGCCATAGCAGGAATCGACGATCTGCTGGAGCGCCTTCAGCGGCTCGCCGCGATGGCGCACGAGCAGCTCGGCCTCCTCGCCGGCCAGGTTGAATCGCGGGCCATCGGCGGTTTCCTCGAGCTCCACTGTCGCGGAAATGCCGAAGGCGGTGACGACACGGTTCAGGAAATCGACGATGGGCGCTGTAGGCATAGTGTTGGCTCTGAAGCTACGAGTTCTCGCGCGCGGCCGCATCGGTCTTGCCGCCGCCGACCCGTTTCATGCGCCGCTCGGTCGCCGTTCCGCCGGTTGTGGCGGGACGGAGCTTCGGGGGACCGATCATGTAGTTCGTCGTGTACTGCTGGCCAATCGCGAACACGTTGTTGATCAGCCAATACAGCGCCACGCCGGATGGATACCAGAGGAACAGGAACGTGAAGAACACCGGCATCAGCATCGTCATCTTCTGCTGAATCGGGTCCATCCCTGCCGCCGGCGCAAGACGCTGCTGCCACACCTGGCTGATCCCCATCAGGATCGGCGTGACGAAATACGGATCGTGCGACGACAGATCGTGAATCCAGAAGATGAACGGCGCGCCGCGGAGTTCGATCGCCGTCGACAACAGCGCGTAGAACGCGAAGATGAACGGCATCGTCAGCAGCATCGGTACGCAGCCGCTGGCCGGATTGACGCCCTTCTCCTTGTAGAGGGCCATCATCTCGGTGTTCATCTTCTGCTTCGCCGGATCGGTGGCCTTCAGCTTCGAGTAGCGATCCTGGATCGCTTTGACCTCGGGCTGAATCTCCTGCATCTTCCGCATCGACACGACGCTCTTGTGACGGAGCGGGAACAGGATCACGTTGATGAAGAACGTCAGCAGGATGATCGCCCAGCCGTAGTTGCCGACGTAGTTGTTCACCCACTTGAGCGACCGGAGCAACGGCACCACGATCACGGTGAACATGCCGAAATCGATCGCGCGCGCAAGATCGCGATCGATCGCGCTCAGGACGTCGAAGTCCTTGGGCCCGGCGAAATATTTTATCGGCGCGTCGGCGCCTGGTGATTCCACCGCGAACGAGACCAGGTCGCGGGCCGGATCCTTGGAACCGTCCGGCGGCGGAATCGTCACCGGCGAAAACGAGACCTTGACTGGCTCCGCCGGCAACGCGGCGACCATGAAGTAGTTGTCGTCTACGCCGGCATATTGAAACTGGCCGTCATAGGCCGACTGCTTCGCGATGTCTTTGAGCGCGAGGCGAACAACTTTGCCGCCCTGGAACAGGATCCCTTCCGATTTCTTGACTCCGCGGCTCAACTCGGTGATATCGCTGATCGCCGGGCCCCAGACAACCGACGCCGGGATGGCCTTGTCGTTCTCGGTGACGACCGAGCGAAACGTGAAGATGTACGACGCGGGTTCGAGGTGGAAATCCTTGACCACGTGAATCCCGGCGCTGTCGCGATACTCGAAGTGGAGATCGACAGGCGCGGTTGCGGTCGATGACGCGGGCACGCCGCTGACCGCGTAGAGACCTTCATTGGCCGTCGACGTCGTCGCATCGCTGCCCGCCCGCAGTGTGAACGGGAGAGGCTGCGACGGCAGATGTTCGATGAGTTCCTGAGGCTGCTTCTGTTGGTCCAGGTAGTGTTTCAGCCGCCAGCTTTTCAGCCGCGCGCCCTTGTTCGTGAAGACCGCGACCACATCGTCCGTCTCCACGCGCACCTCACGCTCGGTGGTTTCGGCGACGAGCGCAGGCGCAAGCGGCGCGGCGAGCTTGGGTGCAGCAGCCGCCGGGACCTCAGGTGTGGCGGTGCCGTTGGCGCCAGTCTGAGCCCCGGTGGCCGCTGAACTCGCGGATGTCGTGGCCGGTGCCGTCCCGGAAATCGGCTTCGGTACAGGCTTCACGAAGAGCGCCTGCCACGTGTACAGCACAAGAAACGCGAGAAAGATGGCGAGAAGGACGCGTCGTTCCATTCAACAGGTCCGGCTACAGCCGGACGCTACCTCGGGGGGCTGGTACTGGGTCGTGCCCGGCGTCACACAGCGGGTGACAGCGGACCAGGCGCCGGGCGGCGAGCCAGATGCCTCGGGGCGCTCCGTGAAGTTCTATGGCCTGCGCCGCGTAGTCCGCGCACGAAGGCAGGAAGCGGCAGGAGCCTCTAAAGATACGGCGAAATGAGGATCTTGTAGCCCCGCAGCAGGATGAGGCACAGACGAACCGCCGGCCGCCACTCAGCGCCCCTGGCGAAGGCGTCGTTCGACGAGGTTTCGGTAATCAGCTTCAAGGATGCTCAGGCTGGCGTCGAGATACTCGCGCTTCGGAATGACGACGATGTCGAACCCAGGCGCTATCTTATTTCGACGAAATACCTCTCGAATCAGTCGTTTAGCTCTGTTTCTTTGAACCGCTCCGCCGATTTTTCGTGTCGCCGCGATCCCGAGCCGTCCTACGCCACGCTGGTTGGGCAGGACAAAAATCGTGCAGTAGCGGCTGTGGAATCGAACGCCCTTTTCGTAGACCTGCTGGAATTCAGGCCGACGCCGGATGTGTTCGGCTGGACGGAACCTCAGAGCTACTCGCTACTGACCGTTAGACGCTTGCGACCCTTCGCACGACGCCGCTTCAGCACGAGGCGGCCATTCTTCGTGCTCATGCGAACGAGGAACCCATGCGTCTTCGCGCGGTGACGCGTATTGGGCTGAAAAGTCCGAACTCCCTTAGCCATGACATCCCTTCGGTATTAAGACGAACCGTCAATGTTAGCGAACGCATTCAAGGGGTGTCAATCTCTGAGGAGTGTGTTAGAGTTTGCGTCCTTCAGCGGTCCACTCCTGCCGTAGTGATTCCATGCGCGTTTGGTCTCTCGCCAAAGTTTTCCACACCTGTGGAAAAAACTGTGGAAAATCGACCAGAATCGATGGTCTGAGCCTGTTTCAGGCCAGAAACCGCACGTTTTCTCCGATGGCCGATTGAGCGCAATGAACCTTTGGGACGAGATTCTCGGTCGCATTGAAACCAAGGTAAACCGGCACAGCTTCTACACCTGGTTCCGGCCTACTACATTCGTCAGTGACGATCGGTCGTCGCTAACAGTTCGGGTGCCGAACGCCTTGTTCAAGGACTGGCTGACGAAGCACTACGCCGGGGTGATCTCGGAAGCCACAGCTGAGCTAAAGCGACCGAATCTCCTCGTGCATTTCGTCTCCGATATCCAGTCGGACGCCGCGGTGATCCCGCTCAGCGCGGACGAGGCCGTCGCGCTGGAAACCGGCGCGCCGGCGACACAACCAGGGCCCGCCGGGCTGAACCCTCGATACACCTTCGACACATTCATCGTCGGATCGTCGAATCAGTTTGCGCACGCCGCCTGCCGCGCGGTGGCGGAGGCCCCGTCGCGGTCCTACAACCCGCTGTTCATCTACGGTGGTGTGGGACTCGGCAAGACGCATCTCATGCACGCCGTCGGTCACTACGTGCTCCAGCACGATCGCAACCTCAAGCTGACCTACATCTCGTCCGAGCGTTTCATGAACGAGATGATCAATGCGGTTCGCTACGATCGCGTCCTCGATTTCCGCGAGCGCTATCGTTCGGTCGACGTGCTGCTCGTCGACGACATTCAGTTTCTCGCCGGGAAGGAAGGCACGCAGACAGAGTTCTTCCACACGTTCAACGCGCTGTACGACTCGCAGAAGCAGATCGTGTTGAGCAGCGACTGTCCGCCGCACGAAATTCCCGCGCTCGAGGAACGGCTGCGCTCCAGATTCGAATGGGGTCTCACGGCCGATATTCAGTCGCCGGATCTCGAAACCAAGGTGGCGATTCTGAAGCGCAAAGCGGAGACCGAAGCGGTTCCGCTGCCCGACAACGTCGCGATGTATATCGCCGGCAAAATCAAGTCGAACATCCGCGAGCTCGAAGGCTCACTGATTCGACTCATCGCCTATGCATCGCTCACCGGCCAGGAGATTACGCTCGCGCTCACGCAGGAAGTGTTGAAGAACGTTCTCGACCACGACGTCAAGGCCGTCACGATCGAGATCATCCAGAAATTCGTGGCCGACTACTACAACCTGAAGATGATCGACTTGAAATCGCGCAACAATGCCAAGTCGGTCGCGATGCCTCGGCAGATTGCGATGTACCTCTGCAAATCGCTGACGCATGCGTCGCTGCCGGAAATCGGTCGCAGCTTCGGCGGCAAACATCACTCGACCGTGATTCACTCGATTCGGAAGGTGGAAGACCTCCGAAAACGGGACTTGGATTTCAACAGCCTGATCGGCAATTTCCTCGAAGGATTCCGGTAGCCTTCGAGGTTTTCCACAGTCTGTCCGAACCTCGGCTGCGGAAGGCTGTTGGGACGGTTTCCAGGGGATCGAAGGGGCCGCGAAAGGGCTCTTTCAAGACCACAAATTTTGCACAAGCTAAATTACTCAATAGCAAGCACTAACGGTCCCTGTACACTTTCCAACACACCCTCTCTTCCTATATAATTTCATATTCTCGAATCTCTCCTCTCCTTAGGGGATCGCGGGCGCCCGAACCCCCGCCCTTTTCGAGGTCAGCACATCCATGGAACTAGTCGTCCGCAAAAACGATCTACTGCGAGAACTGCAACTTTTTCAGGGAATCGTCGAGCGAAAAAATACGATTCCTATTCTCGCGAACGTGCTGATGGACGCGAAAGGCGACCAGGTCAGCTTTCTCGCGACGGATCTCGAAGTGGGCCTGCGCAGTAAGTGCGCCTGCAGCGTCACGAAGGCCGGCGCGCTCACGCTGCCAGCCAAGAAATTCTTCGAAATTGTGAAGTCGCTTCCCGAAACGGACATTCGCATCGCCGAGGACAAGGGCGGTGTGAAGATTGCGGCCGATCGCTTCGACTCGCGTTTGCAGACATTGCCACGCGAAGATTTTCCGACGCTGCCCGAGTCAGGCGGAACGCCCACGGCGACGCTCGACCGTACGGCTGTGAAGGAGATGGTCGCGAAGACTCAATTCGCCATCACCGGCGAAGACACGCGCTACTTCCTGAACGGTGCGCTCTTCGTCCTCAAGAACGACGGCATGAGCCTGGTCGCGACTGACGGCCATCGCCTGGCGCTCGTCAGCGTGACGCGCAACGGTTCAGGGAAGGCGGCCGCCGACGAGAACAAGGCGATCCTCCCGAAGAAAACCCTCGGAGAACTCGGACGGCTCCTGGGCGAAGGCGAGGGCGACATCGGCTACGAGCGCGGCGAGAACCACCTGTTCTTCCAGGTTGGCGATCGCATGCTCATCTCGCGGATGATCGACGGCCAGTTTCCTGCCTACGAACGCGTGATTCCCAAGGGCAACGACAAGCACATCGAGTTCGAGCGCGATCGGCTCACGAACGCCGTCAAGCGCGTTGCGCTGTTGTCGAACGAGCGCTCGCGCGCGGTGAAGATTCAAATCGAAAAAGGCAAAGTCGACGTGACCTCGAGCAGCCCGGATCTCGGTGAGGCGAAGGAGACGCTTCCGGTCGAGTACAGCGGCACGTCGATGCAGATCTGCTTCAACGCCCAGTACGTGCTCGATTTCCTCGCGGCGGTGTCGACCGACGTGGTGTCGCTCGAGTTGAAGGACGAAGTCAGTCAGGCGGTCATGAAGCCGGTCGGCGCAGAAGGTTACGACTACACCTACGTCATCATGCCGATGCGGGTCTGACAGCGCACACACCGATTCCGCCTCTACGCGGTGTGGAAGGCCGACCCGATGTGCGCCACGAAAACATGGAACATACCGAAGCGAACGGCGCGCCGATCGACGAGCAACCTCCGGTTGCGGATGTCCCGGCCGACAACAACGGCCACGGCGGACAGGGCGCCAGCGAAAACTACGGAGCGGACAAAATCAAGGTCCTCGAGGGCCTCGAGGCTGTACGCAAACGGCCTGCGATGTACATCGGCTCTACCGGGCCGGCGGGCCTTCACCATCTTGTCTACGAAGTCGTCGACAACTCGATCGACGAGGCGCTCGCGGGCTTCTGCGACCAGGTCAACGTCACGGTGCATATCGACGGCTCGGTCACGGTGATCGACAACGGTCGCGGTATTCCGACCGATCAACACGAGAGCGGCAAGTCGGCGGCGGAGGTCGTACTCACCGTCCTGCACGCCGGCGGCAAGTTCGACAACGACAGCTACAAGGTCTCGGGCGGGCTGCACGGCGTCGGCGTGTCCGTCGTCAACGCGTTGTCGGAAACGCTGGATCTCGAAATCTGGCGGAACAGCCAGGTCTATCAGCAGAGTTATGAACGCGGGACGCCGACCGGTGCGCTCGAAGTCACCGGAACCACCAAGCGGCGCGGGACCAAGGTCACGTTCAAGCCGGACGCCACTATTTTCGAGACCACCGTCTTCAGCTTCGACACCCTCGCCCAGCGTCTGCGCGAGCTCGCGTTCCTCAACGGCGGCATCACCATCACGCTCGACGACGAGCGCGACGGCAAGAGCCACAAGTTCCACTACGAAGGCGGCATCGTTTCGTTCGTCACGCACCTGAACAAGAACAAGGCGCTGGTCAACGAGAAGCCGATCTACATGCGCGGCGAGAGGGAAGGGATCGACGCCGAGATCGCGCTTCAGTGGAACGACACCTACACCGAAACGATTTACGCGTTCGCCAACAACATCAACACGCACGAGGGTGGAACGCATCTCTCCGGGTTCAAGGCCGCGCTGACGCGCACGATCAACTCTTACGCGACCAGGAACAACCTCGCCAAGGATCTGAAGGAAAGCGTGTCCGGCGAGGACATCCGCGAGGGGCTGACGGCGGTCATCAGCGTGAAGATTCCGCATCCCCAGTTCGAAGGCCAGACGAAGACCAAACTCGGCAACACAGAGGTCAAGGGCATCGTCGAGGCCATCGTCAACGACAGGCTCGGCGCGTTCCTCGAAGAGAACCCGGCGGTCGCGAAACGCGTCATCGGCAAGGCCATCGACGCGGCCCGGGCGCGCGAAGCCGCTCGGAAAGCTCGTGACCTGGTGCGCCGCAAGGGGGCGCTCGACGGCAGCTCGCTCCCCGGAAAGCTCGCCGACTGTCAGGAGCGCGATCCCGCCCTCAGCGAGCTCTACATCGTCGAAGGCGATTCGGCAGGAGGATCGGCCAAGCAGGGCCGCGATCGCCGTTTCCAGGCCATCCTGCCGCTCAAGGGCAAGATTCTCAACGTCGAGAAAGCCCGCTTCGACAAGATGTTGAGCAGCGACGAAATCAAGACCATGATCGCGGCGCTGGGTTGCGGCATCGGTGTCGAGGACTTCAACCTCGACAAACTCCGCTATCACCGCATCATCATCATGACGGACGCGGATGTGGACGGCTCGCACATCCGCACGCTGCTGCTCACGTTCTTCTATCGCCAGCTGCCGAAGGTCATCGAGAACGGCTACGTGTACATCGCGCAACCCCCGTTGTTCCGGGCCAAGCGCGGCAAGTCCGAAACCTACATCAAGGACGAACGCGACCTCGAGACGTTTCTGGTGAAGCGATCGGTCGAGGGACGTGTCGTGCGGATACCGGCGACCAGCCGCGAGATTTCCGGCGCGGAGCTCGAGAAGCTGCTGCAGCGGATGATCGCGCACCAGAAGTTCCTCGAAACGGTGGAGCGCCGCGGTCATCCACGAGAAATCGTCGAGGCGCTGCTCGCCGCCGGCGCCGATCGCGAATATTTTGCCGACCGCGACAAGCTGGAAGGTGTCGCCGAGCAACTCACGATGCCGACCCGTACGGTGACCGTGCAGCGCGACGAGGAGCACAATCGATATCAGCTCCAGATCGAGGATCGGTCCAGCGGCTACCCGCGTCAGCACACGATCGGCGTCGACTTCGTCACGGCCGGCGAATACCGCACGCTGCTCGCGAACCACCGCGACATCCCGACGCTCGCCGGCGACATTATCGTGTCGACGACCGCAGACGAGGTCGACGACACCGACGAGCCGGCAGCCTCGGCCGACGGCACCGACGCCGCAACCAGGGCCGCTGCCGAGCAGAAGGATGCGCGCGCGAAGTCGAAGACCAGAACCCCGGACGTCACGCTCCATTCACTCGACGAGCTCGTCGAGTATTTCATCGGCGCCGGCAAGAAGGGCATCGGCATCAACCGCTACAAGGGTCTCGGCGAAATGAACCCGGATCAGCTCTGGGCGACGACAATGGACCCGACGGTACGGACGCTTCTCCAGGTGCACGCGGAGGATCACACCGAAGCGGACCTGATGTTTACGACGTTGATGGGCGATCAGGTCGAGCCGCGCCGCAAGTTCATCGAGGACAACGCGCTGGACGTGAAGAACCTGGACGTATAGGCCTGTCCGTTACGACCAGGCACGTAGTGCAGGCCTTCAGGCCTGCCTGACACGGCGGACCTGAAGGTCCGCACTACTTCAAGAACGCGGGCCGGAGCGTCCGCACGACATCAGAAAACCGCATGAGCGATTTCGCCCTACATACCAACCCGGTCAACATCGAAGACGAGATGAAGCGGTCGTACATGGATTACGCCATGAGCGTAATCGTGGGACGAGCGCTGCCCGACGCCCGAGACGGCCTGAAGCCGGCGCACCGCCGCGTGCTCTACGGCATGAAGACGATGGGCCTCTCGGCGGGGCGCGGCTACCGCAAGTGCGCGAAGATCGTCGGCGAGGTGATGGGCAATTTCCATCCCCACGGCGACGCCTCCATCTACGACACGCTCGTCCGCCTGGCGCAGGACTTCAACATGCGCTATCCGACGGTCGACGGGCAAGGCAACTTCGGGTCGATTGACGGCGATCGTCCGGCGGCCATGCGGTACACCGAAGCGCGTCTGAAAGCGCTCGCCGACGACATGATGACGGATCTCGACAAGGAGACCGTCGATTTCACACCCAACTACGACGAAACCACGGAGGAGCCGACCGTTCTTCCGGCCCCGTTTCCGAACCTGCTCGTCAACGGCTCCGCCGGCATCGCCGTCGGCATGGCGACGAACGTTCCCCCGCACAACCTTCGCGAGGTCGTCGATGCCTGCATCTGGCTGATCGAGAACACGCACTTTGCCGACACCACGGCTCCCCTGCCGCGGTCAGAGAAACTGCGCAACTTGATCCGCCTGGTGCCGGCGCCGGATTTTCCGACGGGCGGATACATCATCGGCCGCCAGGGCACCGATCGAGGCGTACACGACAGGCCGCGGCTCGGTCATGATGCGCGCGAAGACCGACGTCGAGACCAACAAGAAAGGCGATCGCCAATCGATCATCGTCACCGAGATTCCCTATCAGGTGAACAAGGTCAAGGTGATCGAACGCATCGCCGACCTGGTGCGCGACAAGGTCATCGAGGGCATCTCCGACCTCCGCGACGAGTCGGACCGCGACGGCATGCGCATGGTCATCGAGCTCAAGCGCGGCGAGGAGCCGGAGGTTGTGCTGAACAACCTCTACAAGCACACGCAGCTGCAAATGAGCTTCGGCGTCATCATGCTCGCAATCGTCGGCGGACGGCCGAAGGTGATGAACCTGCTCGAGCTGATCGAGACCTTCATCGACTTCAGGCGCGACGTGGTGCGGCGGCGAACCGAGTTCGACCTGCGCAAGGCCGAGGCGCGCTATCACATCCTCGAAGGCTTGAAGATCGCGCTCGACCACATCGACGCCGTCATCACACTGATTCGCGGATCGAAAACCGTTCCCGAAGCCCGCGACGGCCTGATGACGCAGTTCGGGCTGTCGCAGATCCAGTCGCAGGCCATCCTGGACATGCAGCTCCAGCGTCTGACCGGCCTCGAGCGCCAGAAGATTCTCGACGAGCTCGCAGAACTGCTGAAGACGATTGAACGGCTCCGCGCGATTCTCGCCAGCGAGCGCCTGCTGATGCAGATCATCGTCGACGAGCTGAAAGAGATCCGCGACAGGTACGGCGACGATCGACGCACCCAGATCATCGAAGGCGAGTCCGGCGAGATCAGCATCGAAGCGCTGATTACCGAAGAAGACATGGCCATCACCGTCAGCAATACCGGCTACATCAAGCGGACGGCGATCTCGACATACCGGAATCAACGGCGCGGCGGCAAGGGCCGCATCGGCATGCGCACGCGCGACGAGGACTTCGTCAGCCACCTGTTCGTCGCGTCGACGCACGCCTACATCATGATCTTCACCGACCGCGGCCGCGCCTACTGGCTGAAGGTCCACGAGATTCCCGATGTCGGGCCCGACGGCAAGGGCAAGTCGATTGCGAACCTCGTGTCGATGGAGCCCGGCGAGAAGATCGCCGCGACGCTGGCGGTGAAGGAATTCCCGGAAGACCGGTTCGTGGTGATGGGCACGCTGAAAGGCGTGGTGAAGAAGACCTCGCTCTCGTCGTTCAGCAACCCGCGCGCCGGCGGCATCATCGCGATGGGCGTGGAAGAGGCCGACGCGGTCATCACCGTCCAGCAGAGCGACGGCGCCGGACAGGTGTTCATCTGTACCCGCGACGGCATGGCGATCCGTTTCGAGGAGACCGATGTTCGCCCGATGGGCCGTGGCGCCTATGGCGTTCGCGGCATCACGCTCAGAGACGACGACATCGTCGTTGCGATGGAAGTCGTGAAGCCGGGCGGCACGCTGCTGACGGTGACCGAGCGCGGGTTCGGGAAGCGGACGGAGATCGATGAGTACCGCGTGCAGTCGCGCGGCGGCGTGGGCGTCATCAACATCACGACCAGCGACCGCAACGGATTGGTCGTCGGCGCGTCCTACGTGCAGGAAGGCGACCAACTGCTGGTCATCACGCAGCAGGGCATGATCCTGCGCATCCTCACCGACGACGTGCGTTCCATCGGACGAGCCACGCAGGGGGTCACGATCATCGACCTGGAAGAGAACGACAAGGTCGTGTCGATCGCGCGTCTCGTCGAAAAGGAAGAGGACGACGCCGCAGGTTCCACGGTGCTGGAACCGCCGGCAGAACCGACGACGGAACCGCCGGCCGAATAAGGCCTTCAGACTGCCGCGCGCGGCCTCTGGCGGCCGCGCGACACGCACGTGAAAACCGTACTGACCGTTGCGCTGCTGACCGTCGCGCTCGCGAGCTGCTCCTCAGCGGAGGAGAGAACCCTGCTCGCGCAGTTCTTCGCCGCATCGCGACTCCGCGATCTCACCGCCGTTCACAACGTCGCGACCGTCGCCTTCGAGCCGGCGACTGACGGCATCGTGACGAGCTTCGAAGTCGTGAGGATCACCGTGGTCCAGGCATCGGAGGGCCAGGCGAACCGGAAGGACGTATTGATTTCAGCGCCGGTGAGGTTGTTCGATGGTCGCACCGTGTCGAAAGACGTTCGTCGTCACGATGCAGCGCGGGTTGCCAGGAAGCGATCAAAGCCGTGCAGGCGGATGGATGATCACCGCCTTCAAGGCCGACCCGGCATCTGCTTCGACTCCGCGACCGTAACGACCCACGTGCCATTTCGTTTCTCGAGGCTGACGCTGGCGTCGCTCGAGTCCACCGTCGGCTGACCGCTCTCGCGATCCCGGCGCGTCAGCTCCACGGCAAGATAGGCGTGCGCCGCCGTCTCGGACTCGATGAAGACCTGGACGTCGGCGAAATGCACATCGCCGCTGCCAGGCTCGGGCTTCCATCCGCCAGCTGCGGCCATCGCGGCGTCGCGCGATCGGATCTCGTTGGCGCCGGCGCGGACGCGCAGATCGTCGGCCAGGTAGCGTCGCAGCTGGGCGAGCCTTACAACGTGCGCGGTCTCGGATTCGTCCTCGGGCACCGATAAGGCCGCGGCCACTTCGCCGAGCCGCTGCTTCACGGCCCGCGCCGGATTGAACCACCACTGATAGCCGAAATAGCCGAACAGCGCCGCGAACACGCCCGCGACATATATCGAGCCGTTGGATTTCATAAGAAGAAGAAACCGCTCTGCGGTTCCATCTTATGCTGGCTCCAGCCGCGCGAACTTGGCGCGGAGCGTCTTCTGGCCGATGTTCGTGAACCGGACGACCAGCTTGGTGTCGTCGTCGAGCGCTTCGACGCTGAGCACGGTCCCGATGCCGAACTGCGGGTGGCGAACCTTCATCCCGAGCTTCAGCGCCATCCCTGTCGACTGATCCTCGTCCTCGTACGCATACGTCGGCGAATCCTCGCGCACGCGATCGCCGCCGCCCCGGCGGCCGCCGCGCCCGTACGGGTTCGTCTTGAAGTCGTAGTACGAGTGCGAGAACGCGGACTGATATCCGGTCGACGAGAACGACGGCATGACACGGTCGACGAGCTCCGCCGGCACTTCGTCGATGAACCTGGACGGCTCGCTGGCCTTGTATTCGCCGAAGACGCGCCGGCGCGCCGCGCCCGTCAGCACGAGACGCGAGCGTGCCCGCGTCATGCCGACGTAGCAGAGACGGCGCTCTTCCTCGAGCTCTTCCTCGTCTTCCGCCGACCGAGAGTGCGGAAACAGCCCTTCCTCGAGCCCGGCCAGAACGACGACCGGAAACTCCAGGCCTTTGGCGCTGTGCAGGGTCAGCATCCAGACGCGCGCATCGCGGGTCCCGGATTCCTCGTCGGCGTCCGAGAGAAGCGAGAGCCGATCGACGAACGCGTTCAGCGAGGGCTCGGGCTCACGGCTCTCGTACTCGCGCGCGGCCGACACGAGCTCGGCGAGGTTCTCGACCCGGCCGTCGGCCTCTTCGCTTCGCTCGTCCCGCAGATCCTGCAGGTAGCCGCTTTGATCCAGCATCTTGCCGATCGCAATCGAAACCGCTTCCTGTCTGGCGACATCGGTCAGCTTGACGATGAGGTCGCGGAACGCGGCGAGAGAGGCGGCCGCGCGGCCGGTAAACGCGCGATCGTCGAGTCCCCGGACGAGTTTCGACCACATCGAGTTGGCGGACAGGGCCGGCTGCAAGCCAACCGAAAGGAGCGGGAGCGACTCGTCGATAGCCGACGCCGGGCCGATTTTCTCGATCGCATCCATGACGCCTTTGCCTATCCCGCGCGCCGGCACGTTGATCACGCGGCGCAGGCTGACGTCGTCGTGCGGGTTGATCACGAGACGCATGTAGGCGAGCGCGTCCTTGACCTCCTTTCGCTCGTAGAACCTCACGCCGCCGATGACCTTGTAGGCGACTCCTTCGCGCATCAGCGCGTCTTCTATCGCGCGCGACTGGGCGTTGGTCCGGTACAGGACCGCCACCATCGCCTCGACATCGTCTGCCAGGGCGGTGCGCGCCGTCCGCGTGATGAAGTCGGCTTCTTCGAGCTCGTCTCCGCCGCGATAGTACGTGATTCGATCGCCGCCTTTGCGGTCCGTCCAGAGATGCTTGTCCTTGCGGTTGCGGTTCTGGCTGATCACCGCCGAGGCGGCATCCAGAATCACCTGGGTCGAACGGTAGTTCCGTTCGAGCTTGATGATCTTGGCGTCGCCGAAGTCCTGCTCGAAGTCGAGGATGTTTCTGAGATCGGCGCCGCGCCACTTGTAGATCGACTGATCGGGGTCGCCGACGACGCAGAGGTTGCGGTGGACTTCGGCCAACCGGCGGATCAGCAGGTACTGCGGCCGGTTGGTGTCCTGGTATTCGTCCACCATCACGTACCGGAACTGCTGCGCATACTTCGAGCGCACGCGCTCGGACTGCTCGAACACGTCCACGGTCTTGAGCAGCAGGTCGTCGAAATCGAGCGCGTTGCACTCCTTGAGCGCGTTCAGATAGTGGGCGTAGACCTTCGAGATCTGCTCGTCGCGGCGGTTCCAGCCGGCCGAGTTCGCCATCGCCTCGGGGCTCTCCATCCGATTCTTGGCGCTGCTGATCCTCGACAGCGCGGCGCGCGGCTGGATGAAGGAGTCCTCGATCTGCAGCGCCTTGAGCGCCTGTTTCACGACCGAGAGTTGATCGGACGAGTCGTAGATGACGAAGTCGCGAGACAGTCCGATGGCCGGCGCTTCACGCCTGAGCAGGCGGGCGCACAGCGCGTGAAACGTCGAGACCCACATGCCGGTGACGTCCGAGCCGAGCAGAGACTCGACCCGCGCCCGCATCTCCTCGGCGGCCTTGTTGGTGAACGTGACGGCGAGAACCTCGTTCGGCTTCGCATGGCCGTCGCCAACGAGGTACGCGATCCGGCTGGTGATGACGCGCGTCTTGCCGGACCCGGCGCCGGCGAGGATGAGAAGCGGTCCTTTGGTGTGAAGGACCGCGTCGCGTTGCTCGGGGTTCAGGCTGTCTAAGAACTGCATGTAGGGGCTTGGGGCTAGGGACTCGAGGCTAGCTGCACGATCGTAGCATCGTCTACAGCTAGACCCTAGCCCCCAGCTCCCAGTCCCTACTCGACCGTGACCGACTTGGCGAGATTCCTCGGCTGATCGACGTCGCAGCCGCGGCGGACCGCGATGTCGTACGCGAGCAGCTGCAGCGGGCAGCGTCATGACGATCGGCATCAGAAGCTCCGGCGCCTGCGGCACCTCGACGACGAAATCCCGCGCAGGATCCAGAATTGACGCCAGCTTCTTGTTGCCGCGCGTCGTCAGCGCGACGACCGACCCGCCGCGCGCCTTCACTTCCTGCATGTTGCCGATCATCTTCTCGAACACCGCATCCGCCGGCGCGATCATGACCACAGGCATGCGCTCGTCGATGAGCGCGATCGGCCCGTGCTTCATCTCGCCCGCCGGATAACCCTCGGCGTGGATGTACGAGATCTCCTTCAGTTTCAGCGCGCCCTCGAGCGCGATCGGATAGTTGATGCCGCGGCCCAGATACAGGAAGTCGGTTCGGGTATGCAGGCGGCCGGCGATTTCTTCGATTTCCGGCGCCAGCTTCAGCGTCTGCTCGAGCAGCAGCGGGAGCTGCAGCAGCGCGTCGATGTGCGGCCTGGAAGCATCCGCCGACAGCGAGCCGCGCGCCTGGCCAAGGTGCAGCGCGAGCAGGTAGAGCGCCACGAGCTGCGAGGTGAACGCCTTCGTGGAGGCGACGCCGATTTCCGGACCCGCGTGCGTGTAAATGGTGCCGTCGGTCTCGCGGGTCGCCATGCTGCCGACGACGTTGCAGATCGCCATGCTGAGGGCGCCGCCTTCCTTGGCCTGGCGCAGCGCCGCGAGGGTGTCTGCCGTTTCACCGGACTGCGTGATGACCACGGCCAGCGAACGCTTCGGCACGATCGGGTGGCGATAGCGGTACTCGGAGCCGTAGTCGACCTCGACCGGCACCCGGGCGAGCGTTTCGATCAGGTACTTGCCAACCAGCGCCGCGTGCCACGAGGTGCCGCACGCCAGCACCGTGACCTTCTCGATTTCCGCAAATTGCGCGTCGGTGATCTGCGACTGCTCGAGGAAGACCTTCCCGGAGTCCTGCGAGACGCGCCCCAGAATCGTTTCGCGCGCGGCCGTCGGCTGCTCGAAGATTTCCTTGAGCATGAAGTGCTTGTAGCCCGCCTTCTCCGCCATGATCGGGTCCCAGAGGACCCGCTGCGTCGCCTTTGAGACCGGCCGCCCGAAAAAGTCGGTGAACTCGACGCCGGAACGGGTGACGACCGCCATCTCCTCGTCGCCGAGGAACACGACGTCCCGGGTGTGGCTGAGGATCGCGGGGATGTCCGACGCGACAAAAAATTCGTTCTGACCCAGGCCCACGACGATGGGCGGGCCGTTGCGAACCGTCACGATTTTTTCGGGATCGTCGGCCGAGATCAGTACCAGGGCGAAAAGGCCGCGCATCAACAGCAGCGCTCGCCGGACCGCGTTCTCCAGGCCGTCGTCCTTCATCTCGCGCTCGACGAGATGCGCGACGATCTCGGTGTCGGTCTCCGTGACGAACTTGTGTCCCTGGCGCTGCAGCTCCTGTTTCAGGTCCAGATAGTTCTCGATAATGCCGTTATGGACGACCACGATCTTGCCGGTGCAGTCGCGGTGCGGATGCGCGTTCTCTTCCGTCGGCCGGCCGTGTGTGGCCCAGCGCGTGTGCCCGACGCCATAGTCGCCGGCGATCGGATCGATGCGGATCACCTGTTCGAGGTTCGACAACTTGCCGGCGCTTCGACGGAGATCGATCGTGCCGTCGTGCACGACCGCCACTCCCGCCGAGTCGTAGCCGCGATATTCGAGCCTCCGCAGACCCTCAATCAGAACCGGCACGACTTCCTTCGAGCCAATGTATCCAATAATTCCGCACATAACGGTTAGCCCTTCGCCTTTTGCCCTCGAGCCCTTTTTTCGTTCGACCCAGCCTTCGATGTTCCGTTGTTTGCCGGCGCTGACCGCGAGGGCGCCTGGCGGAACGTTCTCGCGAATGGTGGATCCGCTCCCCACGTACGCGCCCTTGCCGACCGTGACCGGCGCAATCAGTTGCGTGTCGCTCCCGACGAACGCGCCGTCCTCGATGACGGTCTGACTCTTGGTGACGCCGTCGTAGTTGCACGTGATCGTCCCGGCGCCGATGTTCACTTTCTCGCCGATCGTCGCGTTGCCCAGGTAGGCGAGGTGATTCGCTTTGGAGCCCGCGCCGAGCACCGTTTTCTTCAGTTCGACGAAATTCCCGACCTTCGACTTTGCCCTGAGATCCGTTTCCGGCCGTAGATGTGCGAACGGTCCGACCGAGGCGTCGTCGGCTATCGTCGAGCTGGTGATGACGCAGTGGTTGAGGATCGTGACGCGATCCCCAATCTGCGAGTCGATGATGCGCGCGCCGGTGTGGATTTCGCAGCCGGCGCCAATCGCCGTGCGTCCCTCGAGCGAGACGCCGGGGTGGAGAATCGTGTCCGGCCCGATCGTGACGGCCTCGTCGACGTACGCGGTCGCCGGATCCTCGATCGTGACACCCGATGCCATCAGTTCAGCGTTTTTCTGGTCGCGCACGATTCGGCTCACTGCCGCCAGCTCGATGCGGCTGTTGATGCCTCGAATTTCATCCGGCATTCGAGACGGTGACGGTCTCCACCACCGATCCTCGCTGGCGATAGATGGCCACGAGGTCGGGAAGGTAATACTCGCTCTGCGCGTTATGGGAGGCGATGCCGCGGACGGCGTCGAACAGCCCATCGAGCGAGAACGCATAGATGCCGGAATTGATCTCGCGGATCGTCCTCTCGGCCGGGCTTGCATCCTTCTCTTCTACGATGCGTGCAATCTGCTCGCCGTTGCGGACGATCCGCCCGTATCCGTGCGGGTCGTCGACGATGGCGGTGATCACCGATGCGGAAGCGCCGCTGGTCCGGTGGCAATCGACGAGCTTCTCGAGGGTGTCGCGCGGTCAGCAGCGGAACGTCGCCGGACAGCAGAACGAGGAGGCCCTTCTGTCCCGACAGGGCCTGCTCCGCCGTCATGAGGGCGTGAGCGGTGCCAAGTTGTGGCTCCTGCACCACAAAAGTGAGGCCTTCGTGTCCCGCGAGAGCGGCCTTCAGCGATTCCGACTGATGACCGACGACCACTGTGATCGTTCGAGGTCGAAGAGCAGCGGCGCAGGCGAGAACGCGCTCGATGAGCGGCTGACCGGCCACACGATGGAGCACCTTGGGCAGCGCGGATTTCATGCGCGTGCCTTTGCCGGCCGCGAGAATGACGACGTGGGTGTCCATCAGGAGTGAAGGCGCATCGGGGCTGACACCCCGTATCCAATTATCGCGCCGATCGAGCTTTGAACGGGACGTCGGCCAGCCAGGCGCGCTCCAGGCGGAGCTTCGAGCGCCGCACGAAACGCATCGTCGTCTCGCAGCGGCTCCAAATCCGGATCGTTCCGGGCGAGCGCGCGGTTTTCCGGGTTCAACGCGATCGCGCGTTCGAGGTGGGCGACGGCCTCGGCGTGCTCGTCGCGTTGCGCGTGCGCCACGGCGAGCATGTAGATGGCGTGGTCGTTATCCGGATCCTCGTCGCGGACCAGGCGCAGATGCGCGATGGCCTGATCGTACTGGCCGCCGTTGATGGAAAGCGTGGCGGCGTAGAGGCGCTCGTCGATCGTTTGCGGCGCGGCCTCGCGCTGCGTCGCCTGTCGCTGACAGATATTGAGGTACAGCCGCACGCGCTCGTGGAGCTCGCGTTCTTCCGGATACTGGCGCAGCACCGACTCCAGCAGGCTTGCCGCCTGCTGGTAGGCGTGACGCTGAAGCGCCTCGAGCCCCTTCTCGTACAACGCGACCGCTTCGAAATACGTCTCGCGTCGCTTCGGCGATGATGCCGGTCGTTCTGGTTCAGCCGAGGTAGCGGCGGGAGGATGCAGCGGTGCCCCGGCCTCAACCGGGCGCTGTGTGCGTACGGAAGAGGTCTGATCTGGGGATTTCGTCGATTTTGGAGCCGGCCGCCGCTGCTTGGCCATAAGTGCCGCGCGGACCATGAACCTCGCGCAGGAAGCGGGGCGTAAAGTAACAGAACGTTATGACCCGGTCAAGCGGCCAACCTCTGTAAGCCCTGCCTTAAGCGATTCGTTTTGGTCACACACCAGATTTTTTGGCAGCCTCCAGCATCTCGTAAATTCGATTTGGCGCCAGTCCGTGCCTCTTGCCCAATGAGTTGATCGCCATTCTCTTCGTAGTGCCATTAATTTTGGTCATAACGCCAAATTCAGCCACGATATCCTCTGGCGAGATCGGGTCGGCGCGATTTATATCTGTTATTCGACCAATATTAACTACCACCGTGAACTCTCCGCGGCCCTCGAATTCTCGATGAGCTACGCTGGATAACGGTCCTCTCACGAATTCCTCGTAAACCTTGGTCAATTCACGACAAACGACGACCTGGCAATCGCCAACCTCACGTTCGAGCTCATGCAGCGTCGCTTGGATTCGATGTGGAGCCTCGAAGAACACGATCGTCCCCCGAATTTCACGGACGCGACTGAACCAGCATTTGCGGTCCTTAGACCTAATTGGAGGAAACCCAAGGAAGGCAAACGAGTCGGTCGGCAGGCCCGACGCGGCCAGCGCCGTCAGCACGGCGCTCGGGCCCGGAACCGGTTCGACTCGAAGACCGGCCTCAATCGCCGCCTTTATGAGCAATCCGCCAGGATCGGAGACGGTTGGCGTTCCCGCGTCGGACACCAGCGCGACGCTGTCGCCTCGCTGCAGCCGCGCGATCAGCGACGCGGACTTTCCCGCTTCGTTGTGCTCGTGCAGGCTCGTCGTCGGCGTGGAGATCGCGTGCCGCGCGAGGAGTTGCGCCGTCCGTCGGGTGTCCTCGGCTGCGATGACCGCCACCTCGCGAAGAATTCGTAACGCCCGCACCGTGATGTCTTCGAGGTTGCCGATCGGCGTGGCGACCACGAACAGCGTGCCGGCCATGAGGAAGGAGCGTTTATTGTACCATTGGCGGATCTGTATTGGTGGACCCAGCTCGTCCGGTAGAGCCCGGACACTTCCTGCGAAACGATGATTGCTTCCGAGCCCCTTCCCCACTTCGTCGACGATCTGCTCGGTTACTTGCACGAGACGCATCCAACGCACGCCACTCTCGATGGCATGCACACGCATGACGATCTCCTCGAGGACGTCAGCCGGCATGGGATCGACAGCGAAGCGCATGCCCTCTCGGGTTACCTGCGCCGTCTCGACGAGATCAACCGTGACGCGCTGACTGCTATCGAGCGCCTCGAGCATCGCATGCTCACTGCGCACCTGCAGGCGCGCATGTTCGATCTCGAAGCCGTCCGCCCCTGGGAGCGCAACCCGCAGTTCTACTCCGATCTGCTCGCCTCGAGCCTGGCCGGTCAGACGCTCTTCAGCCATGCGCCGGCGGCCGAGCGGGCGCGGCGCGTGCTCTCGAAACTGCGGCAAACGCCGCGACTGATTCAGGCGGCGCGCGACAACGTGAAAGAGCCTCCCGGCATCTTCGTCAAGGTCGGGATCGAAACGATGCGCGGGACGCTGAAGTTCATCGATGCGGATCTTCCGCGCGCCTTCGCTGACGTCGACGATCTTCACCTGCTCGGCGATCTCGCCGACGCGCAGGCCGAGGCGTCGCACGCCGTCGGCGAAGTACGTCGAGTATCTCGAAACCGATCTCGCACCGAAAGCGCGCGCGTCGTTCCGGCTCGGACGCGACAAGTTCGAGCAGAAGCTGCGTCTCGAGGAAGGCATCACCCTGCCGGTCGACCGGCTCCTGACCATCGCCACGCGCGAGCTGCTGGCGACGCAGGACGAGTTCCGGTCGCTGGCCGGCAAGATCAACGGCGGCGACGCGATGGCCACGTGGGCGAAGACGAGAGCGCAGCACCCGGCGCCAGGCCAGCTCGTGGCCACCGGCAGGCAGCAGCTGGACGACCTCGCCACGTTTCTCGAACGGCAGAACGTCATCTCGCTGCCATCGGACGAATCGATTGCGGTGGCGCCGACTCCCGACTTCTATCGCTGGTCGTTCGCCAGCATGTGGACCGCCGGCCCGTTCGAGAGCAAACCCACGCGCGCCTACTACTACCTGACCGACGTCGATCCATCATGGACGGCGGAGCGTCAGGACGAGCACCTGCGCGACTACAACTTCCCGGCGCTATGGTCGATCTCGATTCACGAGGTCTACCCCGGGCACTTCCTGCAGGCGCAGCACCAGCGCAAGGTCGAGTCGAAAACGCGCAAGTCGATCATGTTCGCGCCGGCGTCCTTCGTCGAAGGATGGGCGCACTACTGCGAGCAGATGATGATCGAGGCGGGCTTCGGCCGCCAGGATCCGACGATCAAGCTCGGTCAGCTTGCCGAGGCGCTCATCCGCCTCGCGCGGTTCATCGTCTGCATCAAGCTGCACGCCGAAGACATGTCGGTGGAGCAGGGCGTCCGCTTTTTTCGAGACGAGGCGTTCATGGAGGAGAGCAGCGCGCGGCGTGAAGCCGAGCGCGGCGCCTTCGATCCAACGTATCTCGTCTACAGCGTCGGCAAGCTGATGCTGCTGAAGCTGCGGCAGGACTACAAACAGCAGCAGGGCAAGAGCTACTCACTCCGCTCGTTTCACGACACGCTGCTCAGCCAGGGCACCGCGCCGATCTGGCTCCATCGTCAGCTGATGATGCAGGACGATGGCGGCGACCTGCTGGAATAGGGAACCCAGGACGAAGCACGAAGGATCACGGAATGCCGTTGTACGAATACGAATGTGACGCCTGCGGTCACCGCTTCGAGAAGATTCAGAAATTCTCCGACCCGTTGGAAGACGCATGCCCGAAATGCGGCGGGCCCGTCCACAAATTGATGTCGTCGCCCGCGATCCAGTTCAAGGGGAGCGGGTTCTACATCACCGACTATCCCAAGGGCGACAAAGGCACCGCCCCGAAGTCTGACGGCGGAAAAGGGGATCGCGACGCGAAGGCCGACAAGCCGGCGGCATCCACCGAGTCGAAGACGGAGAAGAGCACGGCGACCGAGAGCACGTCCTCGCCGGCGCCCGCATCGACGCCGAGCCCCAGCCCGGCAGCGACGTCATCCCCGACGAGTTCTTCGTCGAGCAAGGACTAGCGAGAATTGCGCGATCGAATCGCGTTGTGGCGTTTAAGTAGTGCAGGCGAGGCCTGCTCACGGCGGACCTGAGTCCGCACTACATGCGAAACGCGCTCTAAGGCCGCGGCAGGTTCAAGCGACGTGAGATAGGCGGAGAACTGGCCCGCGAGATCGGGCCGACGGAGCGCGAAGTACACGACCGCCTTCAGGAATCCGAGTTTGTTCCCCGTGTCGTGCCGCACGCCTTTGACCTCGCACGCGTAGATCGGCCGCTTCTTCAGCAGTTCGCGCAGGCCGTTGGTCAGCTGGATTTCGCCCGTGCGGTCGCTTTTCGTGGCGGCGAGCGCGGGGAAGATGTCCGGCGTCAGCACGTAGCGCCCGATGATCGCGAGGTCCGAGGGCGCCTCCTCCTTCGGCGGCTTTTCCACCAGATCGCGCACCTGATAGACGCCTTCGCCCAGCGCGACACCCGGCTCGATGGCGATGACGCCGTAGCTGGAGATTTCGTCCCTCGGCACACGCTCGACAGCGAGTACGGGACCGCCAAGCCGGTCGAAGACGTCGACGAGTTGTTTCGTTGCCGGCGGATCCGCGTCGATGACATCGTCGGCAAGGATGACCGCGAACGGTTCGTCGCCAACCAGTTCGCGCGTGACCAGGACGGCGTGACCTAAGCCCGAGCGGTTCACCCTGCCGGACGTACGCGAAATTGATCATGTTGGAGATCTTACGAACCTCCTCCAGTTGTTCGCGCTTGCCGCGCGCCTCGAGAAACGACTCGAGCTCGACCGACACGTCGAAGTGATCCTCGATCGCGTTCTTGCCCCTGCCGGTGACGAGCAGGATGTTGTCGATGCCCGCAGCCACGGCTTCTTCGACGCCGTACTGGATGATGGGCTTGTCGACCAGCGGGAGCATTTCCTTGGGCTGCGCCTTGGTGACCGGCAGAAAACGCGTGCCGAGACCAGCGGCGGGGAAGACGGCTTTTCGGACTGAAGGCACGGCGGAATCGTAACGTACAATGGTCCGCCGAGGTAGCATGCTCGACCCGTCCTTCATCCGCGATCACATCGAAGAGGTCCGTACGGGCCTTCGCAATCGCGGGCTCGATCCCGACAAGGCGCTCGAAGAGATCGCCACGCTGGAAACGGCGCGGCGGCGGCTCATTCCTGAACTCGAATCGTTGAAGCGCGCGCAGAACACGTCGGGCGACGAGATCGCGCGCGCCAAGCGCATGGGCCAGGACACCGCGCCCGTGCAGGAAGCCGAATCGCGCCCGCGCGCAGGAGATCAAGCAGAAGGGGATTCAGCTCGACTCGATCGAATATCAGCGGACGGCAGCCGTGCTCAACCTGCCGAACCTGCCTCACGCCAGCGTCCCGGTCGGAAAAAGCGCCGCGGACAACGTCGAAGTGCGGCGTGTGGGTGAGCCGCCGACGTTCGACTTCACGCCGCAGGCGCATTGGGACCTCGGGCCGGCGCTCGGCATCATCGACTTCGAGCGGGGTACCAAGATCGCGGGTGCGCGTTTCACGGTGCTGAGCGGAGCCGGCGCGCGGCTGTCGCGCGCGCTCATCAACTTCATGCTCGATATTCACACGCGCGAGCACGGATACCGCGAAATCGAGCCGCCATTCCTGGCCAACAGCACGACGCTGCAGGGCACGGGCAACCTGCCGAAGTTCGAACAGGATCTCTTCAAGATCGCCGGCGACTGGGATCTCTATCTCATTCCCACGGCGGAAGTCCCGCTCACGAACATGCACCGCGGCGAGATTCTCGACGGCCGCGAGCTGCCGATTCGAACGACGGCCTACACGCCGTGCTTTCGCAGCGAGGCCGGATCGTACGGTCAGGACGTGCGCGGCCTCATCCGGCAGCATCAATTCGACAAGGTCGAGCTCGTCAAGCTGACGACGCCGGAACAGTCCTACGACGAGCTCGAAGCGCTGACCGCCAACGCGGAGGAGATTCTCAAGCGTCTGGAACTGCCCTATCGCACGCTGCTGCTGTGCACCGGAGACATGGGATTTGCGGCAGCGAAGACGTACGACATCGAGGTGTGGCTGCCGGGACAGAACAACTACCGCGAGATCTCATCCTGCAGCAACACCGAAGCGTTCCAGGCTCGTCGCGCGAACATCAAGTTCCGCGCCGGGCGGAACAGGCAAGGCGGAGTTCGTCCACACCCTCAACGGATCGGGACTCGCCGTCGGCCGCACGCTCATCGCGATCCTGGAGAATTACCAGCAGAAAGACGGCAGCGTGGTCGTTCCCGCCGCGCTTCGCCCCTACATGGACGGAAGAGAGCTGATTACCACCTAGCCCGAGCACCACGTGCAGTTGAGCTGCGTGCGCTACGACGTCGATCATCAGACCCGCCGGTACAAGACCTGCTAGAGCTTTTTGACTCCGGTGTAGTGCAGGCCTTCAGGCCTGCCCGACACGGCGGACCTGAAGGTCCGCACTACGTGGAAATGGAAGGCGCTCTCTAGGTGACGAAAGGACATCAACGTCGAGATCTGGAGTGAAACATGGCTCATGAAGGCCCGCGCCGGTACGTCCGCCGCCCCGATCGACCGGTGGCTGCGGTCCGCCTTGCACTGGAGACCGACGGGCTCATCTATCGCAAGTGGGGCGGCGAGCAGCGAGCCAAAGCAGGCGACTGGATCGTCGACAACGAGGGCGACGTCTACACGGTCGACGCCGACGTCTTTGCGCGAACGTACCGATCGACCGGTCCTGGCGCGTACGTGAAGACGACGCCGATCTGGGCGGAGCGGGCGCAGGATGCCGGCAGCGTGAAGACGAAGGAAGGCGCTACTCGCTACGAGGCCGGCGACTACCTCGTGTCGAACAACAGCGACGGCACGGACCAGTACGCGATCGAGGCTGCCACGTTCGAGACGATGTACGTCGAGGATCGCGGCGCGTAGTTCACCAGGTAGAGCGTGAGGAGCGCGCCGCCGCCGAAAAAGATCGCGAGGTAGAACCACGCCTGCCAGTAGTCAACGGTTCCCGCCGGCACGAACAGCAGAAGTCCCATGACGAGAGCAAGGATTGCGAGCGCAACCCATGCACGCACGTTCAGGCTGGCGCGTTGGTTTTTCATCACGACCGTCCGTTCCCGTCTCGCCCTCGCCGACACAGCCTCCGGAATCTCGACCAGGCTCCGGAGGGATGGAGTCCGTCGCATCCCGTGAATCACCCGCGCGCTGACGGCAGCGCGCCGAAGTGCTTCACTCCCAACGCTTCGGGCCCCGTGCCGCGAGACAACTTCCGCGGTACGCGCTCTGCTTCCTGGAGCCCAGGCTCTCCCGATGGTGACACGACTGCTGGTCGCCTGCTCCCTGATGGCGGTGTGCGTGACGATCCACGCCGCCGGGCTGACGTACGCGCTTCGACGACTGCGCCGATTGCGGATGCCGGCGCCGCGATTCTGGTTGAGTACGAGGTTGTTTGTAGTCATCGCCGTCTGGATCGTGATGCTGCACCTCGTGGAGATCGCGGCGTGGGGCATCGTCTACGCGTGGAGCGGCGCGATGCCCGATCTACAGACGGCTCTTTACTTCAGTGCCGTCACCTACACGACCACCGGATACGGCGACGTCGTGCTGCCGGAGGCATGGCGGCTCGACGGCGGCGTCGAAGCGCTCACCGGCATCCTGATGTGCGGGTGGTCCACCGGTTTTTTCTTCGCGATCGTGAACCGTTTGCATCAGCCGGACATTACGATACGCTGTCACCGGTAGTGTCCGGCTTTAGCCGGACTTCGCATGTCCGATCATCGGTAGACACCTCTGAGGACGTCGTGCGCGCTTCGAGGCCGCTGTCCACCCAGGCCGAGAGGAGCGCGGACGACACCGCCAGCACCACGGGGCCGATGAAGATGCCGACGAGGCCAAAAGCGATCAGCCCGCCGACCACACCGGCGAACACAAGGAGCAGCGACAGATTGGCGCCGCCCCGGCGGATGAGGAGCGGGCGAAGGATGTTGTCCATCGGGATGAGAATCACCATCCAGACGAGGAGGAAGGTGCCCCAGCCCGAGGCGCCGCTCCAGTAGAGCCATCCGACGGCCACCACCATGACCGGAAACGGGCCAATCTGGGCAAGAGACAGGATGAAGACCACGGCGGTCAGCACCGCCGCGAACGGAATGCCGGCGATAAGGAGACCGATTCCCGCGAATGCGGCCTGGGCGAGCGCCGTGAGTACAACCCCCAGGGCGACGGCGCGGATGGCCTGGGCGGCCAGGCGCACCGCGGCCTCCCCCTGGGCGCCGGCCAGCCGCGTGCCGAAGCGCAACACCCTCGCGCCCGCCGTCTCTCCGGACGTGTAGAGGATCGCGGTGATGCCGACCGTCAGCAGAAACTGCACGAACAGCGAGCCGAGGCTGCCGACGGAGCCCACGAACCATCGCGCCACGACGCCGACGTAGGGCCGAATGTCGTCGGCAAGCCCGGCCCCTCCGGCGTTGAGAAGGTCGCGCCACGCCGCCTCGATCCGCTCGCCTGCGAAAGGCAGCTTCGCCACCCACGCCGGCAGCGGCGGCAGCTGGAGGGTGATCAACGATCGCCCGCGTTCGGTGATGGCGCCGACGTTGGTCACGATCGCGCTGATGGCGAGCATGAAGGGCAGAATGAACACGAGCAGCAGGGCCGTTGTCATCACGGCGACGGCCAGCGACCGCCGGTTCCAGAGGCGGGCCTGCAGCCTCAGCAGCATGGGCCAGGTCGCGATGGCGATGGTCGTGGCCCACAGCGTCGCGGGCAAAAACGGACGAAGGATCCAGATCGACAGCGCGAGCAGCGTGCCGATGAACAGCACGGAGAGGACGATGCGCGGAAGGTCGCGCGGGGTTTCCATGGAGACGATGGGAGGTCAGCTGTTCAGTCCCGCCATGTGGTGGACGGGTGGAGTCTGAACTTCTCGCGCCGTTCTGTCCAGCGCTGACAGATTCGCTCGACGTGTGAGTCAGCTGGAACCGCTGACCTACGGCACGAAGTCGAGCGGCAGGAATTCGACGGCGACGGCGACGCCGACCAGTTCGTTCGGCCATCCCTGCGGTTTGTCGGCGCGCCAGGTGATGTAGACCGGATCGGGCGCCACGCGGGCGCCGCATCTCAGCGTGGACTCTTTGCTTTCCGTGTATTGCACCAGGTCCACGTCCGTAAATCCGGCGGCGGCGGTGACGACATCCCGGTCCTCGACCTCGACGTGGAATTGCACACGGCCGGCGATGCACTCGACAGTCGTCAGGCGGCCGAACGCGCGCTGTTCGCCATCCCGCACGCGCCGC
Source organism: uncultured Acidobacteriota bacterium (assembly GCA_963794305.1). Lineage (GTDB taxonomy): Bacteria > Acidobacteriota > Vicinamibacteria > Vicinamibacterales > CAVVIG01 > CAVQFC01. The sequence continues at coordinate 183,688 of CAWCDQ010000003.1, forward strand.
AAATCGAGTCTGACGCGAGGAACCGCGCGGCGAGAAGCCGCGGGCGCCTCTGCCGGTGCGGCCGGCGATGTCGCGGCTGGAGTGCGATTGACGGCCGCGTCCAGCGCTTCGAGCCGGCGCCGTGCGCTGTCGGCAGCTACTTTATCGGCAGAGCGCTGGGCGATGTCCATCAGCATCGGTCGGGCGACGTTGGGCAATCCGCGCAGGATCATGATGTCGGCCTGGCGAATCCTGAACTCGGCGCGCCCGGGCGCCAGTTGGATTGCGCGCGCGATCGCCGACGCGCCTTCGTCCCACGCCTGGTGGCGCATGTTCGCGTACGCAAGCCACGCAAGGGTGTCCGGCGAACCTGGCTCTGACGCCGCGGCCTTCGTCAGCGCGTCATGCGCTCGCTGTACCACGTCGACTTGCCGGGGAGCCGACGCGCTGTCGAGATACTGCAGCGCGGCGACGCCGGCGCGATACTGGATGTCGAAGTCCTCCGGCGCGAGCTTGAGCGCGGCTTCGAGCGGCGCCCAGGCTTCGTCGGCGCGATCTTGTGCGAGGCGCAGCCGCGCGAGCATCAGCTGCGCGGCCGCGTTGTCTGGCGCCGCGACGACGGCGCCTTCGATGCGCCTGGCCGCTTCGTCCTTGCGCTGAATCCGGAGCTGGAGATCTCCGAGCCAGGCCTCGGCCTCCGCCGGCGCGAGCACCCTGGGCGGCCTCGGCGCCTCCTGCTGCACACGCTGCTCGAACGTATAGATCCACGCCTTGAACGTCAGGCCGCGGAGATACTCACGCAGCTTTGGTTCGAACGCCGCCGGCGTCATGCCGAACGTCGCCGTGAATGCCTGCTCGGGCTGCGCGCCGCCGGCGATCGCGCTGACGTACTGATTGAGCAGAGACTGGCCCGACGGCAGCTCCGTCATGAGGTAGTGAGTGAGCGCCCATGACTCGGCGTAGAAGATGGACCGGCGCTCGCCTTCGTTGTAGAGCTCGGACGACTGGTCGACGGCGAGCAGCTGCGACAACGGAATGAACCGCTGCCGCAGGAGCTGCACGTGCGGCCCGATGGCCAGTCCGATGTTGGCGCCTTTGCCGCCGGCCTTCAGGTGGAATGTGCTGAAGTACTCCGCGAGCCCCTCGTTGAGCCAGACGGGGATCGATTGCACGGCCGTGCCGACGAGCAGGTGACTGTATTCGTGGAACACGACGGTGGCATCGTCGGCGAAGCCGTCGGTCGAGAGCGCGATCGTGTTGGTGTCGACGTTGCGCTGGAAGTATCCGCCGAGCTGCGCCGGTTTTCCTTTGCGCACGGGAAGAAAGGGCTCGAACGCTTTCCGTGTCCCGAACACGTAGACGAGGGTGGGCGCGGTCGGCGCCGGCTTGCCGTTGGACGAGAGGAGGCCGAGGACGGCGCGAAACTGCTCGAGCTCGAGCGCAACGTCGCGGAGCATGTTGGCCGACTGGTCGCCCATCACGGTCATCGACTCGCTGTGCACGACCGTCCACCGCGGTTCCGCGCCGGCGGCCGGCGCCAGGCACAGGGTGACGGCAACCCAGAAAGCGAGTCGAAGTCCGTTCATGCGGCGAAGCATACTCCCGCGAAACCCGCGCGGCGGGTCAACCTTCACAGGAGATGGACGGAACGCGGAGAATCGCCTCGGCACGGCGTACGCGATACTCGAGGGGAATCGCGGCCAGATCGGGGGACTGATGTCCGTTCAGAAGTGGGAATACCGCCTGGTGATCGTCAAGTTCCAGAACGCAAAGAACGATCTTGCGGACCTCAATCGAGCGGGGTCGCAAGGATGGGAAGCGGTGGGCTGGACAGAGTCAAAAACAAGCTTTTCGATTCTGATGAAGCGGCCGGTTTCAGAGTAGGATTCCGTCGATCTGCGGCGGCCGCGTCGAAACATGACGGCTGAGCGCCGGTCAAGTGGAGGTCCTGATATGAAGCGCATGGCCCTGTTCATCCTCGGCGTCCTGGCAATCTCGAGCAGCCCGTCGGCGCAGGCGCCGGCCGACCCCATCGCCACAGCCTTGCTCGGCCTCCCGGCCAATGTGCGCGAAGGAGCGACGGTCATCAAATGGAAGCCCGACCAGACCTACGACACCCTTCAAAAGGGCACGAACGGTCTCGTCTGCTACGAGCGATCGGGTTTTCCGCTCCAGCAGCCGTTCTCGGTTGAATGCACCAGCATGGGGAACCTGCCTCGCGTCGCACAGAACATGAAGGCCGAAGCCACAGGCGACAAGGCGAAGTCGGAGGGGCTGCTCAAGGCTCTGGAAGACGGCGGAAACCGTGTGAAGCCCGAGTTCGGCTCCGTGTGGTACCACATGGCGGGACCTGACAAGGACCACGCCCGGGCGCACATGACCATCGCCGTCCCTGGCGCCACGGCGCAGTCGATGGGTCTCCCGGACAAGCGCACGCAGAATTCGATCTGGATCATGAATGCGGGCACCACGACCGCGCATCTCATGGTTCCCGGCGAATAGACCCGTTCACCGCGAACGCGTCGATTCAGGCGAATGCAGAAGCAATTCGTGCGTCCGATGATCGTGATGCTCGCCCTGGCAGGGATCTCCGCCGGCCAGGGCCGGCGCACGTTCACCGGCGTCATCACCGACACCGAGTGCTCGACGGGCGATCACTCTCACATGCGGATGGGGCCAACCGACGCCGAGTGCGTCACGGCCTGCGTCAGCGAGCACGGCGCCGCGTACATGCTCGTCGATGGCAAGAACGAGTACGCATTGAGCGACCAGAAAACGCCGGAGAAATTCGCGGCGAAGAAGGTGACGATCACCGGAACGCTCGACGCCAGGGGAAAAACCATTCACGTGGACTCGATCCGCCCGGCCGCCGACAGCCCGAAGGCCCAGCGCGTCCTGATGGACGAGATGACGATGACCGAGGTGCGCGCCGCGATTGCCTCGGGTAAGACCACCGTGCTGCTCTTCAACGGCAGCACGGAGCAGACGGGTCCTCACGTGGTGCTCGGGAAGCACAACTTCAAGGCGCGCTATCTGGGCGAGCGGATGGCGCGAGAGCTCGGCAACGCGCTGGTCGCACCGGTGATGCCGTTTGCGCCAACCGGCGGCGAGCTGCTGAAGTTTCCGGGGACCATCGACCTGTCGCCCGAGACGTTCTCGAAGGTCAACGAGGAAGTGACCGCCAGTCTGGTGAAGGCCGGCTTCAAGTACGTGATTCTGCTCGGCGATCATGGAGGGAATCAGGATCCGCTCAAGACGCTCGCGCCCCGGCTCGATGAGCGCTATCGCGCGCAGGGAGTGCGGGTCTTCTTCTCGGGCGACTCGTACGCGAGGGCCGACGCCGAGATCGAGGCGTATCTCAAGGCGCACGGCTTTCCGCCCAGCAATCACGGCGGCGTGGCGGACACCTCGGAGCTCTGGGCGGTCAGCGCGGCCTACGTGAGGCCGGACAAGATCGCGATGGGCGACCCGGTGAACCGCGATGCCCGCGGCGCCGCGGTGATCGGGCCGACCGGAGTCGAGGGCGACCCGCGGCGTTCGTCGCCGGCGCTGGGGAAGATCTTCGACGACATCAAGGTCAAGAACGGCGTGGACGAGATCCGCCGCCTGATTGCGTCGGCCTCGGCGCCTTAGCGCTTAGACGCTCATGAGAATCCCGTTGGTCGCGACGGTCATCGCCTGCGCGACGATCAGCGTCTCGAGCCAGCAGCCGCCGCCGAATTCGGGAAAGTTTCCCACCATCGCAGACGTCTTCCATCCGGCGACGTTTGCCGCCCGCCGTGCGCGCCTGGCCTCGCTGGCCCCCGACGGTCTCGTCGTGCTCTTCGGGGAGAAGAATCCGATCGACGCCTGGGACGAGCACGCGAACGATCCGTTCTTCAAGATCGGCCCGTTCCGGCAGGAGGAAAACTTCTTCTATCTCACGGGTCTCAGCTTTCCCGATCTGGCGGTCGTGATCGATCCCGCCTCGCACGACGTGACCATCTACTCGCCGGCGACGTCCACGGCGCCCGGGCATGCCGATGGCGGCGTCGAGCTTCAGGCCGCGGTTCGTCACCTGGGTCTGCGCGATCCGGTGCCGATGGCGCGGCTGGAGTCCGACCTCGAGTCGATGATCCGGTCCAGGCCGGTCTACCTCCTGATTCGCAGCGACGCGCTGACCACGGCATTCAACCCGCAGCATGTGTTCGCGCCTTTTCTGCCCGGCGCGGCGCCCGGCACCTATCGAGAAGACGTGACGCGCCGCCTGTTCGAACGGCGATACCCCGGTGTGGTGGTCAAGTCGATAGTGCCCGCGATGGTGTCGCTTGAGAAAGGTGCTCGACGCCGATGAGATCGCGGCGATGCGTCGCGTGGTGACGATCTCCGCGGCGGGGCTGCGACGCGGGATCGCGCACGTCGCGCCCGGCGTCGACGAGCGGGAGATTGCCGCCGAGATCGAGTACGAGTTCAAGAAACGTGGCGCGCAGCTGATCGCCTACGGCGCGGATCTCCAGTCTGGACCCAACGGGCTGCGGAGTTTCATCGACGTCGACGCGTCGTACGACCTGCGGAACCGTACGATGCGCGCGGGGGAAGTGGCGTTGATCGATCACAGCGCGGAGGCGAACTACTACGTGTCGGATCTGGCGCGGACGGTTCCGGTGAGCGGCCGCTTCACGCCCGACCAGCGGCTCGCATACGACATCTACCTCGCCGCGTACGAAGCCGGACTCGCTGAGATCAAACCGGGCGTCCCCTACATGAACGCCAGCCGCGTGGCGGGGAAAGCGCTCGAGTCGCGCCTGGAGACGCTGCCGGCGTGGCTCAAAGGCCCCGCGATGCGAGTTCGCCAAAACGCTCGCGACCGGAACGCCCGGGCACTTTCTGGGGATGAACCTGCACATCCACGACGACTACGATTCGCCGCTCGTTCCCGGTCAGGTGGTCGCGTACGAATCGGCGTTCAAGATCCCGGAACGCGGCTGGCGATTCACGGCGGAAGATGTCGTCCTGGTGACGGCGGGTGGTCACGAGGTGCTGTCCGCCGATTTGCCTCGTACGGCGGACGGGATCGAGCGGATGATGCGCCCTGCACCGAAACGCCAGGTTCGCTAGACCTGGCTCCGCGGTGGTCATCGCCTCTCGAAAGGTTCCCCCTCACGCATGCCAGACCGAACGATCCGGGCGGTGACCGAAAGCTGCCCGACGTGACGCATCGCGTGCTCCGCGCCATGCACGAGGCAACCGATGACGGTCGAAGGAAGCCGGGCCCGTCCCACGCCGCGAAAGTCGCCGAGTGTTGTCACATCGATCGTGCGAAGCTCCGCAACGGCCGCGTCAACTCGCGCGGAGAGGGCGCGCAGAACTGGCGAGACGTCCGAGATGAGAAGTTCCTGACCTTCCAACTGAATCGCCGCGAGTTGCTCTGGCGATAGTGCGCTGCCGCGGGCGTAGGTGAAGAGTCGATCGATGACGCCGGCAATATGTCGCACGTGGAAAGCTGCCGAGGCCACCCCTGCGGGGCGGGCGTTCCATTCGTGCTCCGTCAAGGGTTCGACGATCTCGCCGACACTCTCGCGGACTTGAAGAAGAATGTGCGCGACCGGTTGAAGGACGGCGGGAACGCCGTCGATGGGACCGCGCTGCCACCACTCCGTGTTTGCCATTTTTCCGCCCACCGGTGATTCTATTCGCGCCAGCGATGGCTAGCTGCCGTCGGATAGTAGTCGTCCGTTAGCCCGTCATTCTTTGACCGGCGACACGCGCCAGAGACAGCACACCGAGGGCCATGGCGATCAGCCCCAACACCACCGCCGCTGCGCTACCGACGACGCCATTGCCGGTACCAGGACCACCAGTCGCGATGGCCAGATTGACCACGCCGTTGACCACGGCGATGAGCCCAGCCAACAGGGCCACATTGACTCCCAGCCGCCCGGAGGTAGTGCCGAAGCGCCCGGCCGGTCGGGTCAGAGCCAGCCTGCCGATAACGACGCCGACCAACGCCAGCGCAACCGCCGATGTGGCCCAGATTCGCCGAAGGGTCGGGCCATAAACCGTGGTGGCAGCTGGTTCCGACACATGAGCGGCGACCAGGACCACATGCACCAGGCCCCCGAGCACTGCGGCTGCCGCCAGGCCGCGCAGAAGAAGAGAGAGGGTTCGCTTCATGGATGTTCACCCATGCTCCTTGTTACCTTTTGCGGGTGTCATTCGTCAGAGGTATGACGGGCCAGGAGGCGGGAACGTAACATGGATGGGCACGGCTGGCTAACCGAGCGGTTCGAAGAGAACCGGTCGCGGCTGCGCGGAGTGGCCTACCGCATGCTCGGCTCCCTGAGCGAGGCCGAGGACGCGGTGCAGGAAGCGTGGCTGCGGCTCAACCGCACTGATCCGTCCACCGTCGCAAACCTGGGCGGCTGGCTGACGACCGTTGTCTCGCGCGTATGTCTGGACATGCTGCGCTCTCGGAAGTCACGGCGCGAAGAGCCGATGGCCTTGCAGGTCACAGAGCCAAGCATCGCGCGTGGGGCGGGTGCCGATCCCGAAGGCGAGGCGTTGCTCGCGGACTCGGTCGGCGTGGCGCTGCTTGTCGTGCTCAACACGCTGACGCCAGCCGAACGCCTGGCGTTCGTTCTGCACGATCTGTTCGCCATGCCGTTCGACGAAATCAGTGCCATCGTGGGGCGGTCGCCGGCCGCGGTAAAGCAGCTGGCAAGCCGCGCGCGACGGCGGGTGCGCGGCTCGCCTGCGCCATCGGACGCCGGCCTGGCGCGTCAGCGCGAAGTGGTGGACGCGTTCATGAGGGCCGTGCGCGCCGGCGACCTCGAGGGCCTCCTCGCCGTGCTCGATCCGGACGCCGTCATTCGCATCGATGCCTCCGCACGCTTCGATGGCGTCGTTCGCATCGATGCCCCGCCAGAGGACGTCGGCAAAGCGCGGGAGCTCAGGGGCGCCTCGACATGGGCGGCACAGATGATCGCGCTCTCGCGAGGGATGCGATTCGTACAGCCGGCGCTCATCGATGGATCGGTCGGCATCATCTTCGCGCCGCGCGGCAAACTGTCCCGGGCATTGACGTTCACCTTCGCGAGCGCCAAGGTCACGCGGGTCGAGGTCGTTGGGGACCCCGCTCGCCTTCGCGAGCTTGATATCGCCGTGCTGTAGCTCGAAGTTCGGCTCGCGGCGGCACAATCGGAGGATCGGCGATGAACGAGACACCTCGCATCTTCAGCGTGCACGGCGTGCGCTATCAAGTGACTGATGTCGCGCGGGCGGCCGCTTCTCGGCCGTCTCGGCCGTGCGCCGGTCCTGGCGGCCGACAGATCCAGGTGGAAGATCCGGACGGAAACCCGATCGAACTCTTCGAGCCTCTGAGATGAAGACCTGGATGGTCAGGCGTCGGCCGAACGCGTGAACGTCAGACGCCGGCCTTCGAGCTGAATCGTCAGGCGGCCGTCGTCGAGCGCAGCGTCCGTCGGTTCCATCGTGCCGGTCACGTCGGTCAGCAGCCGCCCGTGCCCGTCAACCGACCAGTGTCCCGCCTCAGTCGAGCCCACCATTGTCGTGACGGTCGCCGTCCCGTCTTCGGCCAATCTCACGGTCACCAGTGGATGAGTCCACCTGCCAACCAGGGCTTCGCGCACGAGGCCTCCAGCGACGCGTCCGCTCGCAGCATTCGACGGCTCGCGAATCAATTCCTGAGCAGCATCCAATAGACCAGCCGCGTTCGCGCGAGCTTCTGCAAAGGCGACAGGATCGCCGGTGGCGAACGCGCGCGCCATCCGGCCGAACATGCCTCGGGCCTCGTCGGGGCCAGCGGGAAGAGGCGGGTTCGGCAGACGTTCGAGATTGACCAGCTTCCGCGTGCGAGGCAGATAGTACGCGCGCACATAACCGGCGTCGGGAGCCGCGTCGTAGTCCGACAGATAGGTCCGAAGCTGGCGGCCGTCCGATGGTCAGGTAATAGCGGGTGCGCCTCGTGCGCGCCATCGATTGCACCCGCCTCTTGCCGACTGCACCCTCGACTGCGTCGACCCGCCCCTCGCGAACGTCGGCCGCGAGCGGGTCGAACGCTGGCGCCGCCAGAATCACGGCCGCCGCCGCCACGAATCCCCACCCGGCGAGATGGCGCTTGACCGCGGTGGCTGCGGGGCCGCTCATGATGAGCAACAACGCCCCAATCGCTCCGACCGGCACGGCGACGCCCCGCGTGCTCTGACGTCGGCCGCTGACCATGCGCTCGAATCTGCGTGCCTGTTCGCTGGTCAGACGGCCGCTGCGGTTCTCGGGGAACGCCGCCGCGGGAAATAACTCGGCGCGATCGGGCATGGGCTGATTGTCCGTCAGACGCTCGGCGACAACAATGGCCGTACATCCGCTGACCGAGGCGAGCAGCCAGATGATTCGCGAGCGGTCGGCACAGTGGAATCATCGTGCGGTCAGCTGATCGCTTGAACTCCCATCCTTTGGAAGGTCACTAGCCGAGCAGCCCGGCTTCCACCCCATGCATGTACTGGCCTGAGCGTTGCAAGAGACCTGAGTATGAAACGATTACCTCAGGCGCTCGCAATCTCAGCGTTGCTCCTCGCATGTGCGCCCGCGGCGCATGCACAGATTTCGTTCGACGTCCAATGGGCGCCCCGCCTGCTCCGCCGCGCGCGTACCGCGTTCCACCGCAGCCCGGACCCGATTACGAGTGGGTCGAGGGTTATCGGTACCCGGTGAACGGTCAGTATCGGTGGCACAACGGCTATTGGACGCACCCCCCTTATCCTGATGCGTACTGGGTGGCGCCGTACTATCAGCGCGGCCAGTACTATACGGGTCACTGGGAAGGCGGACGAGGTGATGTTCATCACGATCATGGCTGGGATCAAACCAGACAGCGGGACCAGAGGTGGGGCTACCAGGAAGAAAGTCCGCGAGGCACGAGCGGCTCCTACGATAGAGGACGTCAAAGTGGCAACGGATCACATGGGTCCAATGGACAGATGACCCGGAACCAGGCGCAGGCGGTCGTGCGATCCGTGTACCAGAATGTGCTCGGCCGCGAGCCGGATCCGGCCAGTGCCGGGTTTGTGGACCAGGTGTTCACCCACCATTGGTCGCAACAGCAGGTCGAAAACGAGCTGCGCAACAGCGCGGAATACAGACAGAAGCATCCTGGGCGATAGGACCGCCGATTCGTCCACGAGCGCCCTGCCACACTGCCGTCCGGCTGGTTCCTGCCGCCGGGCGGCACGCTCTCTAGAATGTGCCCTCCCGTGGCCCGCGTGCGTCCTTGATGATTTGCCGGATAGCGCCTATGTGATACGCAGGGTGGGCATGTCGAAACGATGCCTGTGAACTCGATCTCGTCGACGGTCCGCGGCGAACCGAGCTCCCGTAACCATCTGCGCGATTCATGACCTAATCCATTCCGAATCGCTTCCCATTCGGCATCGTTCACGGAGCGGTTTTCCAGGCTTCGTCC
>CAWCDQ010000004.1:0-69989 GCA_963794305.1 uncultured Acidobacteriota bacterium
ATCTGGATCGATCGTCGGCCCAGGAACTGGCGAACCAACTGGCGCGCGTGCTTCGACCGGAAGGGGCGCTGCTCGGCTTCTTCAATTCGGCGCCGCCGGTGGACGCCCACTACACGAAGTTCATCATCGTCGACGAGCAGAACCTGAAGCACCGCATGTATCCCGCGCTGCGCCAGCGTCAGTCGATTCTGCTGAACCGCGACATCATCCGGCTGTTCTCGAACCTGCGCGTCTCCAACTCTCCTGCTGAGACCAATTCGCGCGAGATCCTTTTCAAGAAGCCCGCCTGACGGCCCGGCGCGAACGCGCCACATCCTTCAACCTCGTGGCGCGCCCGCCGGCAACGTTCGCTATCGCTACTTGTTGATCGGAATCATGATGTGGGCTCCCGGGGTCCCGGGAGCATCAGCCAGGGAACGCCTTGTCCCTTCAGCGCTTCGTCGCGCTGGCTGCCTTCGGACACGTTTATCGACTCCGGCGTCGCGTTGGGCACCGACATCACCCACAGCAGCTGGATGCGATCCTTTTTGCGGTACAGCCGGTACGAATCGTCCCGAACGGCGTCGGCTTGATGATTCCGGCCGTCGTCGCTGCCGCAAGCGCCTGCCGGATTTCCTCGTCCGACTTCTTTTCCGCGCGCAACTTCGCCTGCAGATCCCGCCGCGGCGCCGTCACCTTGTTGTAGCACCACGTGAATCCATCGTCGCCCTTCGGCGTGCACTCCACGAAGTTGTTGCCCTCTCTCAGCACCTTACGGGCGCCGGTCGCCTTGTCGTAGGTGATGACCGTTGCGCCGGCTCTCAGGTCCTCGGGCAGCGGCAGCGTGGCCTGGGCGATCGGATCGGACGCCTCGTCGGTGACGGTGGAGTTTTTCACGGCCGGATTGATCGGAATCATGATGTGCGCGCCCGGCGTGCCCGGCAGCATCATCCAGGGCAGCCCTTTCCCTTCGAGCGCTGCGTCGCGCTGGCTGGTGATCGAGACGCCGGCCGATTCGGGCGTCGCGTTGGGCAGCGACATCACCCAGAGGTTCTGAATCCGGTCGCGCTTGTCGTAGCCCCGATACGCCATCATGCCGGTTGACGGCGCCTTGAGCGTGCCGGCCTTGGTGGCGGCGGCCACGGCGTCCTGGATCTCCTTGTCCGACTTCTTCTCGGCCTTCAGCTTGGCCTCGAGATCGCGGCGCGGCCCGAGCGCCTTGTTATAGCAGCGCGTGAATCCGTCCTCCATGCGCGGCTGACACTCGAGAAAATTCGTTCCCTGGCGCAGCACCGTTCGAGCGCCGGTTGTCTTGTCGTAGGTCACGACGGTTGCGCCATCGCGCAGATCCTGCGGCAGGATCTGCACGGCTTCCGCGATTTGCGCCGACGCCGCGGGTGTCTGGGCGTGAGTGGCCACGAGGGGGCCGGTGAGCAGAAGCGCTGCGGTCAGGCCGAGGAGTCTCTGCATCGTAGTCTCCATGTTTCGTGTGGCGTGGCGGATCAGCCTGCGTACAGCAGGCTGTATCCGAATTCCTGGGAACGTGTCACTGCCATGACACCGGCAGAGACGAAACGGCTGTTCGGAATCAGGTTCGCTGAGAGGTCTTTGTAGATGGCTGCGGCGTCGCCGCCGATCGCGCCGGCGAGCTGGTTCGAGAGGAAATGGGTCGCCGTGTCACAGACGGCGAAGTAGGCGCCGCGTTTGGTGACCGCGTCGATGGTCGTACCCAGATTGGGTAGCGTGAGGCCGTACCCGGTCTTGTTGTACAGATTCGTCGACGGCGGCTCCTTCGTCTTGGGATCGGTGAAGCTCAGAATCGCGCTCAACGGCTTGCCGTACTTCGTCCAGACGGCATCGGTGAACGCGAAGGCCGTCGCGAAATGGCGCAGGCAGATGACCACGCCCAGATCCTGATCCGCACCGCCGGGATAGGCGGACCGCTGTGCGGAGTACAGGTTGTTGGCATAGAGGACCGCTTCTCCCGCGCCGTTGGCGGTGGCTGCATCGATGAAAATGCGGTGCGCGCCGGGCCGCTGGTCGAGCCACGCGTCTTCCGGATGTCGCGGCGGTTTGAAGGGGCTGGCGGGTTGAGCGCTCACGGTTCGCGATGCCAATCCCAGCGCTACCACGGCGGATCCGGCGCCGATGATCAGCGAACGACGCGACCGCGAACTGTCCTCCATTGAACCTCCTGCGGCCGGATTATACTGCCCGGGCCTTCAGGGTCCAGCGGATCGGCATTCTCGCTTCTGGTGGCTGTTGGTGCGTCGACAGCGCGGAGAGCGTCGCGCGAAGGTCATCCGTTGCGACGGCTTGGAGCAGGCGCCTTTCGTTCCACCACGTGTCGGCCTCGGATAAGCTAAGCGCATGGCTCGCCCGGTCATCGCCATGCTTACCGACTTCGGTACGCGCGATCACTACGCAGGCACGATGAAAGGCGTCGCGCTCGGGATCTGTTCGGACGTGACTCTCGTCGATATCTCGCACGACATCGGCGCGCACGACGTGCTTGGCGGCGCGTTGGAGCTCGCGGCGGCCTATCGCTACTTTCCCGTCGGCACGATTTTTCTCGTCGTCATCGATCCCGGCGTCGGTTCGACGCGCCGCGGCATCGCGGCCGACACCGGCGACTACGCGTTCGTGGCACCAGACAACGGCGTGCTGACGGCCGTCCTCGACGAGCATCCGGCCAAGCGGATCGTCGAGCTCACCGAGCGGAAGTACACGCGGCCCACGGTGAGCCGCACGTTCGAAGGACGGGATCGGTTTGCGCCGGCCGCAGCGTGGCTCGCCAAGGGCATCGACATCACCGCCCTCGGCCGGACGGCCGGCGCCATCCACCGCCTCGACATCCCACGGCCGATTGTCGAGGGCGACAGCATCGATGGCCAGGTCCTTCGCGTCGATCGCTTCGGCAACCTGATCACCAACGTCGATCGCCGGACCTTCGAAAAGCTCGGCGCACGGTCCGCTGGAGATCCGCATCGGCGATCACCAGGTATCCCGGGTCGTGTCGACCTACGCCGATGCGACCGCCGGCGAGATTTGCGCGTTGTTCGGGAGCACCGATCACCTGGAGGTGGCGGCCAACGGCGCGAACGCGGCCGAAGCGCTCGATCTGCGGCGGGGCGCTCCCGTGCATGTCTCCCGCCGCGCGTGATACGATTCCGCGCTCATCATGATTGATTTCACTCTTTCGGACGAACACCAACTGCTCGAGCGTTCGATTCGCGAGTGGGGCGCGCGCGAAGTGGCGCCCTACATCCGCGAGAACGACCGCAAGCATCATTTCGATCGCGAACGGATTCTGGGCGGGATGGCGAAGCTCGGACTGCTGGGGATCTCGGTTCCGCAGGAATACGGCGGCGCGGGAATGGACTACATCGCCCTCGGTATCGCGAGCGAGGAGCTCGAGTATCTCGACACGTCGCTGCGCGTGATCATGTCGGTCCACGCCGGGCTGAATTGCCTGTCGTTGCTCTCGTGGGGCACGGAAGATCAGAAACAGCGGTACCTCGTGCCGCAGGCCCAGGGGACGAAGATCGCCGGATACGGACTGACCGAGCCTGGCGCCGGCAGCGACGCGCGCGCGATCCAGACGACCGCGACGAAAAAGGGCGACCGGTACGTCCTGAACGGTGAGAAGAGCTGGATCTCGCTGGCCGATGTCGCCGATCACTTCCTTGTCATCGCCTGGACCGATCTCGAGAAGAAGAAGACAGGGCGATCCCTCCGGCATGACCGCGTTCATCGTCGAGCGGACCTGCCAAGGGCTTCACGAGCGGTCCCATGAAGGAGAAGTGGGGCATCCTCGCCGGCAACACCGGCTGGTTCAAGATGGACGACGTCGAGGTGCCCGAGGAGAACATCCTCGGCAAGGCCGGCGAGGGGTTCAAGATCGCGATGTTCTCGCTCGACCAGGGACGCTATACCGTGGCCGCCGGCGCCACGGGGCTGATCCGCGCGTGCCGCGATGCCAGCGTGAAGTATGCGAAAGAGCGGAGAACATTCGGCGTGGAGATCGGACAGCACCAGCTGGTGAAGGAAATGATCGCGGGCATGGAGTCGGACTACCAGTCGGCGCGCCTGCTGTGGCTGCGGTCCGGATGGATGAAGAACCACGGCGTGCGCAACACGAAGGAGACCGGGCTCGCGAAGTGGTTCGCCACCGTTGCCTCGGAGAAGGCCGCCGGCGACGCCGTGCAGATTCACGGCGCCAACGGCTACTCCGACGAATATCCGGTCGGGCGGTTTTTCCGCAACTGCAAGGGCGCGGTCATCTACGAAGGCACGCGCGAGATCCACAAACTCATGCAAGCCGACTATCTGCTCGGCTATCGGACCGACCGTCCGACGCGCTGCGAGCTTCCTGCTTACGCAGGAAGTGAGAAGTGAAAACTTTTAACTTCTAACTTTTACCTTCTAACTTTTATGGACTCAGACCTCTCGCTCGAGTTCCTGCGCGTCGTCGAAAAGGCCGCCATCGCGTGCGCGCACACCATGGGGCAGGGCGACCGGCACAAGTCCGACCAGGTCGCCGTCGAGGCGATGCGGGAGGTCATGGACACCGTCCCCATCGACGGCACGATCGTCATCGGTGAAGGCGAGCGCGACGAGGCGCCGATGCTCTACATCGGCGAAAAGGTCGGCCTGGTCAACGCCAAGAACATCGAAGGAGCGCGCCCGGCGCGCTTCGACGAGGTGGACATCGCCGTCGATCCGCTCGAGGGCACGAACCTGTGCGCGACCGGCGCGCCGAACGCCATCGCGGTGCTCGCGGCGTCCAATCGCGGCGGGTTGCTGCATGCGCCCGATCTCTACATGGAGAAGCTGGTCGTCGGCCCGAGCTCGAAGGACAAGGTCAGCCTCGACGCGCCGGTGCACGAGAACCTGAAGGCGATCGCGTCGTGTCTCGGGCGCCACGTCGAGGACCTGGTGGTCGTCGTGCTCGAGCGCGAGCGTCACGAAAAGCTGATCAGCGACATCCGCGCGACCGGCGCGCGTATCCGGCTGATTGGCGACGGCGATCTCTCGGCGGGCATCGCCGCCGCGGTCGTCGGCTCGGGCGTTCATGCGGTGATGGGCACGGGCGGCGCGCCGGAAGGCGTGCTCACCGCGGCCGCGATGCGCTGCCTCAACGGCGAAATCTTCGCGCGGCTCGTCGTCAAGAAGCCGGAGCACGAAGAGCGCTGCCGCGCCATGGGGATCACCGACTTCAAGAAGAGTCTATCGCTCGAAGGATCTCGCGCCGGGCAAGGACATCATCTTCGCCGCGACCGGCGTCACCGACGGCACGTTGATGCGCGGCGTCCGCTTCTTCGGCGACGGCACCCGCACCAGCTCGGTGATCATGCAGAACCGTCCGCACCGGATCCGGTTCATCGACAGCATCCACGTGAACCCGGACACGGACGTCAAGATCAAGTTCTAGCGGGCCTCCGGCTCAGCGAGAGCCTCGGCCCGATCCCTATCGCACCCGGTTGAACGTCTCGTACCGCAACCGCGGGACGTCGATACCGAGCGGCGTCTGCGGATTCGAGTAGTCCGCCGGCCGCGACCAGCGGCCCAGCGTGATGCCGATCGTGAAGGTGCCGACGGCACTCGAACCGATGAAGCTTTCGTTGACGTCGAGCTGGGCCGTGAGAGTCAATCCCGGCGCGAGCAGCGTCGATACCCGCACCGCGCCTCCTGCGGTATTGCTCGCACCTGGCGCATGACGATTGAGGAACGCCAGGTTTCCGTCGATCCAGATCGAGGGCAACACGCCGACCTGAAACGCGCCGCCCAGCTGATCCACGGTGTGGAGCACGTTTTCCGTTCCGAGCACCGGCTGGCCGACTGCCGCTGCGGTTTCGACACGATCGACGACAGCCGTCTCGCGCAGACCCTTCGCGCCGAACGCGCCGAATCGGATGGAGGGCAGCAGCACATCCCAGGTGAAGGACGCATCGATCAGCGTTCCGGAGGACGCGTCGGTCCTGAACCCGGCGTCCTTGAATCGTCCGCCGAAACCGAACTGCATGATGTTCCGGCGATAGAGGAGCGTCGCGTCGAACTCGCCCTCCTGACGTCCCGGATAGAACATGTACTCGCCTTGCGTCTGGATTCCGAAAACGTGCGCCGAGCCGAACGGCGCCATGAACCGGCCCTTGCCGTAGAACGTGTAGTCGCCGGTGCGGGCGCTGCCGAACGTGGGCCCGATCCCGGCGTCGATGGCGGTGAACGTCGGCGGCTGACAGACAAACGAAGGCGGCACCGTCCCCGTCATCGTGACCGCCTTCGACGGTTGCGACGGATCGTCGCTCGAAATCGTCAGCGTCGCGGATTTGGATCCCGCCGTCGCCGGGCGGAACCGGATCGGCAGCTCGATGCTGTCTCCTGGCGCCACGGTGATCGGAAAGGCAAGGACCTGCGGCGTTTCGAACTCGGGCGACGACGAGGCGATGCCCGAGATGTGCAGCGGGCACGTGCCGCTGTTGTTGATGGTGAGCGGCAGGTCGCGAGAGCGCGTGGGACAGAGCGTGCCGAAGTCGCCGGTGTCGGGGATCACGGTCACGATCGTCGGTTTTCCCACGCTGGCGGACACCGGGACGCTGACCGACAGGTTCAAGGGATCGTCGCTCGGGATCGTCAGCGTTCCGCTCGCGGGTCCTGGTCCGGTCGGCGTAAACGTCACCTGAAACGGATAGCACGCGCCCGCGGCGACGGTCACGGGGAACCCGCCGACCGGTGGCGTCACGGCGAAACGCGGCGACGAGGAAGTGATTGGCGACACCGTGAGCGGTGCGCCGCCGACGTTGCACACGTTCAGCGTCGCGACCTGCGGTGTCAGGCCGCACGATTCGGGAAACACGACCGGTCCGCTGATGGAGATCTTGGGCGGCACACGAAACGCGCTGTCGCGGAAGAAGATGGGATCGAGTTGAGCCGTCGTTCGGCCGCTCGCCTGTCCCGTGTAGACGCCGTAGAACGTCGTGCCGAGCGCCGTCAGCCCTTCGTAGTCTCCCCAGAGGAACCCGTTGCCGGCGCCCGCCAGCCCCGTCGGGTCCATGCTCTGAAGAATCTGATCGCTCCAGGTCGCGCCATCGTCGAAGGATCGCGCGAAGTGGTGGCGGAACTGCGTGACGGTTCCGTTGTCGACGAAGTCGATGTACAGCACGCCGATCGCGCCGTTGGCGGCCACCGCGATTTCCGGGTACGCGGAATGTTGGGTGCCGTCGGTGACACGAGTGGACGTCCACGTCACGCCCTGATCGGTCGAGCGGGCGACAAAAATCTGACCGAAGCCGGAGTCGCGCCGGACGTACGCCGCGTAGACGTCGCCGTCGCCCGGATCGGTGGCAATCCAGGCATCGCTCGATCGCGCGCGGCCCACTGGACGCCCGCTGGCAGGGTTGCCGAACTGCGTGGTGAAGAACGTCTGCACGGCACCGGCGCCGTGGACCGATGTCCCCGACGCGCCGAGCGCGTTCCACGTGGCGCCGCAATCGTCTGAACGCATCACGCGGAAGTGCGCGTTCTCGAACGCGTTCGGCTCCGCCGTACCGCCTCCTTCACGCGTCTTGTAGATGAGATACACACGGCCGTTCGGCGCGATGGCGATGCGGCTGGTCCGGTTCGGGAACGTCGAGTTGTTGCCGGCGCCGACGTTCGTGATGTTCACGCCGCGATCGACGGAGTTGGCGACCATCGATCGCGCGTTGGCGACGCCGAAGTTGAGCCACGGGGAATACAGGCGGCCGGCGCATGTGCCGGACGTGCGCTGATCGACGTCGAGATGCGGCTGGTCGTCGCCGAACGATGCCCCGGCGGTCAGCGCCGCGTCTGCCGCGCCGGTCTGGCGAAAGATGAAGTCGAAGTTCGTGTTGGCGCCGTTCACGCCGAGTTCGGCCACGTGCAGCCGGCCGCTCGAGTCGAACGCGACTTTCTGATCGCCCGGCCCCGAGAGACCAGCCTGCGGCTGCGGAATCTGCGGCACGCGGCGCCACGTCAATCCGCCGTCGGACGACTTCCAGACCGGCGCCGATTGCGTCGCCGACCAGTTCCCCGAGAAGGACACAACGACGACCTCGTTCGGGTTGGTCGGGTTGACGGCAATCGACGGTTCGGTGTCGCCACTGTTGGCGGTGTCGGTTGCGTCGGTCGCGATGTTGACCTGGCGCGCCTGGCCGAGGCCGATACCGCTCCCAATCAGGATGAACGCACAGGTCGACAGGATTCGGCGCCAAACCGTGTTCTGCATGGCGTCTCCTAACGTGCTACTGCGCCAACGACGGCATTGAGGTCGAGGACGACGCGCTCGACGACGCCAGGCTCCGCCATGTTCGATTCGGCGAAGGCGATGGCGCCTCCAGCGTATTGATGAAGTGTGAGGATGACCGGCTTGCGCTCGCCTTCGTTCTGGATCGCCTGTTCGGTGACTTTCTCAGGCGGACCGAGCCGCGCGCGCACTGCGTCGATCGTGAGGGACGGTCGCAGCAATTGCAGGCCCGCGGCGCGCGTCAGCGCGAGGTGGTAGCCGTCGCCGTCGCGCAGTCGCACCGCTTCGGCGCGCACCGTCGCTCCCGCGGGGGCCGTCGCGCGTTGTTGCATCTGGGCGAAGGGCGCCTGCAGCGCAGACGGTCGCGCCATCAACGTGGTCAGGCGTGTCGCGCGCGCCTGTACGTCGGCCTGAGCTCTGGCGGCCGTCGCGCCCGTCGCTCGATCCGCGAAGATGTAGGCCGTACGTTCGCCGCTGTCGCGCAGGGCCCGCAGTCGGACCAGGACGAGGGGATAGTCGTTGCCCCACAACTGTTCGTCGGCGAGGATTCGCTGGAGTGAGGGCGGTGGTTGCTGCCCGGAGGCGAGCGCTGCGAACAATGCGAAGAAGGCTGCCAACCGGACAATCCTGGCATTTCGCATGGGTGCGTCTCCCGTGAATGAACACGCGGCTTGCTACAGACGCTCACGGCGTCCGCTATGTGGTGATACGACCCGGGCATTCGTTTCAACACGCGGAATGTTCGCGGTCGTTCGGCCCGATCGGCGGATCCAGCTGCGGTCATTCTAGACCCCTTTCCGGCGGCCGCTGGACGCATTCTGGCGCGGTGTTTCGGACGAAACCGCTTAGACTCACACGGCGACGACCGCATGGCAGATCCGCACCCCAACACACGGCTCGAGGCGTTCTGCGATGGTGTCTTTGCCATCGCGCTCACGCTCCTGATCATCGACATCAAGATCCCTGCGCCGGAAGGTATCGGCACCACTCGTGAGCTGTGGCTTGCCCTCAGGCATCTCGGGCCATCGATCTTCGCGTTCGTGTTGAGTTTTGCCATCATCCTGATCACCTGGGTGAATCACCATTTCCTGTTCAAGCTGGTGAACAAGTCATCGTCCTCGTTCCTCTACGCGAACGGCTTCCTGTTGCTGACGGTGGTGTTCATGCCGTTTCCAACGGCGTTGCTCGGCGAATACCTCCTGACCGACCATGCCGCTCCTGCGGTCGTCATCTACAACTCTGTGACGACTGTTCAAGCGCTGGCCTGGATTCTGGTGTCGGGAGCGGCGCTGAGAAATAAACTGACCAGGGACGAGAAGTCCACGTCGCACATGCGTGACAGCCATCGGAACGGATATTTCGCGGTCGTGGTCTATGCTCTTCTGGCACTCATCGCCCTCTGGTTTCCGCTCGCCATTGCGATCGTCACCACGATGCTGTGGGCGTATTGGCTGACCTTCAGCCTGAGGGCGGACTAGGGTCGGCACAACATGCGGCACAATCGGCCGCATCGAGCGAGTCGCTGAAAAAGGTGTGACAGTCAACGCGGAAAGCCCCATAAATTCAACGCCCTGGCGGCGGAACGTCTTCGCGGTCACCGCCGCGTCGTTCATGGGCTACACCGGCTTCACGCTGGTGATGCCGTTCCTTCCGCTGTTCATCGCCCAGCTCGGAGTCACCGACGTCGGCGAGATCGCGATGTGGACGGGGATCAGTCTCGGCATCACGCCGGGGCTGACGGCGTTGCTCGCCCCGGCCTGGGGGCGCCTCGGCGATCGTTTCGGCCGCAAGATCATGGTCGAGCGATCGCTGGTGAGCTTCGTCGTCCTGTTCACCGTGATGGCATTCGTGAGGAACGTCTGGCAGGTGCTGGCCGTGCGCGCCATTCAGGGACTGTTCGCGGGCTACGGTTCGTTGTCGGTGGCCATGGCCGCCGAATCGGCTCCGCGCGAGAAGATGCCGAACGCGATCGGCGCCGTGCAGACCGCCCAGCGAATCGGACCTGGAGTAGGTCCGGTGATCGGAGGACGTGCTCGCCAGCCTCGTCGGGCTCCGGCCGGCGTTTGTCGCCACGGCGCTGTTCTACCTGGTCGCGCTCGTGATGGTCCACGTGATGTATGACGATCGCGCCACCCACGCTCAGCCGCCGGCGGACGCGGAAACGGGCCGCGTGACGTTTCGCAACGTCCTGGCCTTCCGCAATTTCATCCTCATGATGGCGGTCATCTTCGGGCTGCAGTTCGTCGATCGCAGTTTCGGACCGGTGCTGCCGTTGTACGTCGAGCAGTCGGGCACGTCGCACGGCAACGTGGCTCTCGTATCGGGCGCGCTCTTCTCGATCATGGCGTTCACCGGGGCGCTCGGCCATCATTTCTGCGGCAAGCTGCTCCGCCACTACCCAGGCCGGCTCGTCATCGCCGGCGGGAGCGCGGTGGCGGCCGCCGGAGCCGGGCTCTTCGGGGCGTCGGGCAACGTCTGGGTCATGTGCGCGGCCTCGATCCTGCTCGGCCTGGGGATCGGCGCCGCGATGACGGCGAGTTTCAGCGCGGCGGGTGCCGTCATTCCGCCCGGCGCGCACGGCGCCGGCTTCGGCGTCCTGACGAGCGCGTCGCTCGTCGGAATGGCCAGCAGCCCCTTCATAGCGGGCTTCGTCGGCGGCACGTCGATCAGGATCGTCTTCGTCGCCGATCTGGCGATGATGGCGCTGCTGGCGCGGTCGTGCAGAGGACGATGACGGACTGACTGCAAACTGCGAACGATCTGCCGTGACCACGAAAACTCTTCGTGCGGTTCGTCGTTCGGAGTAGTGCTCAGAACGGGTATGTCAACGACGATAATAGAGACGATGCGCCGAGTGTTCGTCGATCGCGATGCACCGCAACGCGATGCGATTCAGGAAGCCGCCAAATGGATTCTCAATGGCGGACTCGTGGCTCTGCCCACCGATACGCTCTACGGGCTTGCCGCCGATCCCTTCTCGGCCGACGCGATCGCACGCGTGTTCGCCGTCAAAGGACGGTCCGCGGAGCGGGCGTTGCCGTTGATCGCCTCTGAGACCTCGCAGGTGACCGAGCACCTCAGCCGCTTGTCCGACACCGCGCAGCGGCTCGTGCATCGGTTCTGGCCCGGGCCGTTGACGCTTCTGGTGCCGGCGCCCGCTGCGCTGGCCCGCGACGTGACCGGCGGCACCGGGAAGGTTGGCGTACGGGTGCCGGCAGACGCCGTGGCGCGCGCGATTTGCGCCGAAGCCGGAAGACCGATCACCGCCACGAGCGCCAACATCAGCGGCGAGCCGGCGACGCCGGATCCCGACGAGGTCGAGCGTTCGCTCGGCGATCGCCTCGATCTCCTGATCGACACCGGCAGGACGCACGGCGGATCACCGTCGACGATCGTGGACGTGACCGGCGTCGAACCGGTACTCGTGCGCGCGGGCGCCATTTCATGGGACGACATCCAGGCATGTCTGCACAACGATCCGACACATCCACACGCGCGATAGGACGATCCGAGCGCGCCGCGCTGGTCGGGCTGATCGCCGGTCACGCCAGGCGGCTGGATGCCGAGCGGTCGCTCGACGAGCTCGCCGGCCTCGCGCAGGCCGCGGGAGCCGAGGTGGTGCTGCGCGTGCTCCAGGAGCGCCCCAAGCCCGATCCCTCGACGTTTCTTGGCGCGGGAAAAATCAAGACGCTGGCCGTCTCCGCCTCGGAACTGAATGTCGATCTCGTCATCTTCGACAACGAGCTGACCCCGGCCCAACTCCGGCAGATCGAAGAGGAAGTGGGACGGAAGATCATCGACCGCACCCAGCTGATCCTCGACATCTTCGCGCGGCGTGCCCGGACGCGCGAGGGCAAGCTTCAGGTGGAGCTGGCACAACTGAAGTACATCCTGCCGCGGCTGGCCGGTTCCGGCGGTGCGCTGTCACGCCTGGGCGGCGGCATCGGATCGCGCGGACCGGGCGAAACGAAGCTCGAGACCGATCGCCGGCGGATTCGCACGCGCATTCACGCGATTACGGAGGACATCGACCAGGTGCGCAAACGCCGGTCGCAGCTGCGCGAGCGCCGGCGCAAGTCGTCGGTGCCGACGGTGGCGCTGGTCGGCTACACCAACGCCGGAAAGACGACGCTGTTCAACGTCCTGACGCGATCGGACGCCGAAGCGTCGAACGCCCTCTTCGTCACGCTCGATCCGCTCGTTCGCCAGGTCCGGCTGCCGGACAGCCGGGAGTTGCTCGTGTCGGACACGGTCGGGTTCATCGATCGCCTGCCGCACGCCCTCGTCGCGGCATTCCGCGCCACCCTCGAGGAAACGGCCGACGCCGATCTCGTCCTCCATGTGATCGACGCCGCGGCGAGCGACCGCGATCGCCGGATGAACGCCGTCCGCAACGTGCTGCAGGAAGTGGGCGCACTCGACGTTCCGACGATCGAGGTCTACAACAAGTGCGACGCGCTCACGCCGGACGAACGGCGGCGCCTGCAGGATCAGGATCCGGGGGCGCTGTCGATTTCCGCGCTGACGCGGACGGGGATTGATGAGCTGGTGGAAACCATCGCCTCCCGCCTCGCCCTCGACGTGGTCCGCGTCACGCTGACGTTCGATCCGGATAGCGCCGCCGATCGCGAGCGGATCGCGCGGGTCTACCGGCACGCGCATGTCGTCCTTCACGAGACGCGCGACGCCGAGATCTCGATGGTCGCCGACGTGCCGCGGCGTCTGCTCAACCGTCTGGGCTAATATTCTTTACTGATGCGGAAGCTCCTGCTCGCCTCGATCCTCTGCTTCAGCGCGTGCGCACCGAAGACGGCGCCCGCCACGGCTCCGCTCGCTCCCAGGTTTCCCGAGTTCATGCGCCCCGTCGTCCCGGCGGCGATGGCCAACGGTCCGGCAGCGGCGTCGGAGTCGCGCGGGTGGACGCTGCTCCAGGCAGGCGATCTCAAATCCGCGGAACGCGAGTTTGGGGCGGCGCTGAAAACACAGCCGGCCTTCTATCCCGCGGAGACGTCGCTCGGCTACCTCGAACTCGCGCGGAAGGACGCCAAGGCTGCGCTCCCGCATTTCGATCGCGCACTCGAGCTGAACGCGCAGCACGACGATGTGTCGGCGTTTCTTGGACGGGCGACGGCGCTGCTGGCGCTGAACCGCGAAGCCGAGGCGCTGGCCGCGCTCGAAAGCGCGCTCGCGGCCGATCCCTCGCAGGCCGATCTCGCTCGCCGCGTCGAAGTCCTGAAGTTCCGCAACGCCGAGCAGGGCCTCGCGCGCGCGCGCGACGCGGCGCGAAACGGCCGGCTGGACGAGGCGGCGCAGGCCTATGCCGCCGCGATTGCCAGCTCGCCTGACAGCGCGTTCCTCTATCGGGAGCTGGCCGGCGTGGAGCGGCAGAAGGGCAACACCGATGCGGCGCTCGAGCATTTTCAAAAGGCGTCGGCGCTCGATCCTGGCGACGCGAAGACGCTGGAGCAAATCGGCGAGCTTCTGCAGGCGCGCGGCGATTTCGACGGCGCCATGAAGGCGTACACGGACGCGGCCGCCATCGAGCCGAGCGCCGATCTCAGCAAGCGGCTCGACGAAGTGCGCGAGAAGGCCGCGGTGGCTCGTCTGCCGGCGGAGTATCGCGCGATCGATCAGGCCCCGCAAATTACCCGCGCCGATCTCGCCGCGCTCATCGGCATTCGGCTCAACCGGATGCTGTCCGCGGGCCGCCGGAGCGACGCCGCGCTCATCACCGACGTGCGCAACAACTGGGCGGCGACCTGGATCATGTCGGTCGCGCGGGCCGGCGTGATGGAACCCTACGCCAATCACGCCTTCCAGCCGCGCTCGGTCGTCCACCGCACCGAGCTCGCGCAGGCGGCGGCGCGGCTCCTGGGAATGCTGGCCACGCGCGATCCGGCACGTTCCAAGGCCTGGGACGCGGCACGGCTGAAGTTCAGCGATCTGTCGCCGAGCCATCTGGCCTATCCCGCGGCGTCCGTTGCCGTCGCCTCCGGCGTCATGACCACCGCGCCCGGCAACAGCTTTCAACCGTCGAGGGCCGTGACGGGCGCGGAGGCCATCGAGACGATCACGAAGATCCAGGCGCTCGCGGGGTCGCAGTGAGGTGCTGACCGCGGCAAACCAGCTGACGCTCCTGCGGATGCTGCTGATTCCTGCGTTCGTCATCTTCGTTCTCTACGGGTACCTCGGATGGGCGCTGATCGTCTTCGTGACGGCGGGGGTGACCGACGGCCTCGACGGTCTCATCGCGCGGCGCTCGGGCCAGCGCACGAGCCTGGGTGCCTGGCTCGATCCGATGGCCGACAAGCTGCTGCTGGTCACCACGTTCGTGGTGCTGGCCCTTCCGAACCTCGATCTGGCCAACCGCCTGCCGGTGTGGTTGACCGTCTGCATCATCAGCCGCGACGTCGTCATCATCCTGACGGTTGCGGTGGTGAACCTCGCGATCGGCCGGCGCACGTTCACGCCGTCAATCTACGGAAAGATCGCCACCGCGACTTACATCGTGACCGCGATTGCGGCGATGCTGTTCAACTATCTCGGCTACCACTCGCTGATCGTCGACATCGGTGTCTGGGTGTCGCTGGCGATTACGATCATCTCCAGCCTGCACTACATCTGGCACGCGCGGCAGATCATCGACGGGCCTGGGAACTGACAGGAGACACGAAAAGATGGAACCGCGGAGATCGCCGAGATCGCTAAGAAACGTTGTTCTCTGCGTGCTTTGCGGTCTCTGCGGTTTCTTCTTATCCGTCGCTACGGGCGCAGGCGCCGCCGAAGCAGGCGGTGGTCGACACGTCGCGCGGGAGTCTTCGTCCTGGATCTCGATCCGGCGGCGGCGCCGAACCAGACCGCCTACTTCATGAAGCTCGCAGCGGAGGGCGCGTACGACGGCACGACATTCCATCGGGCCGTGAAATACGGCATGGTCCAGGGCGGCGATCCGCTGACGAAGGACCCGGCCAAGCGAGCGCTGTACGGCACGGGCGGACAGAACATGGTGAAGGCCGAAGCGCGTGCGCCGAAGATGACGCGCGGATCGGTGGCGGCCGTGCTCGTGCCGGGCAAGCCCGACAGCGCGGGGTCGCAATTCTTCATCGTGCTCGCCGATCAACCGGCGCTCGACAACCAGTACACCGTGTTCGCGCACGTCTCGGACGGGATCGAGGTGCTGCAGAAGATCTCCGAGACGCCGGTCGACGAGAAGGGCGCCGTCACCGAGCGGGTCGAGATCCGCCACGTGACGATCCGCGATACGCCGGCCGAGCCATTCGTCACCGAGACCGCCGCGGAACTCGGCGCGTACCGCGCCGTGCTCGATTCGAGCGCCGGTCCGATCACGATCGAGTTCTTCGTCGACAAGGCTCCCGAACACCGTTCGCCAGTTCATGCGCCTCGCGGCAGCGGGCGTATACAACGGCATGGCGTTCCACCGCGTCGCGCCCGGCTTCGTGATCCAGACCGGCGCGCTCTCGAGCCGCTCCGCGCAGCTGACAGCCAGGCAGCAGGCGCTGGTGCACAACCTGGCGCCCGAGTTCAACGACACGAAACACGTGAGAGGGATTGTCTCGATGGCGCGCGGCGACGCGCCCGACAGCGCGACGACTTCGTTCTTCATCGTGCCTGGCGCCGTCGGCGCCGCTCGACGGCGTCTACACCGCCTTCGGACGGGTGGTCGACGGAATGGCGGCCGTGGAGACCATCGAGGCAGCGCCGCGCACCGGCGAGGCGCCGAATACCCGCATCGAGCTCAGAGGCGTGCGAATCGAGAAAAAGGAATAGGCCTCAGGGATTCGGCGTCGGCACCATCCGGGTGACGCGCACGGCCACGCCGACGAGATACTCGACCTGGATGCGGTCCCCTGGTTCGAGGTTGTGGCCGATCACGGCCTCCGGACCAATGCGGGCGACGTTGATCTGGCCGTCGGGATCTTCCACGTCGGTGAAATAGACGTCCCAGGATACCTGCCCGTGAATGCTCACCGGCTGGACCTTCTTCAGAATGCCGTCGCGTGTTCCTTTTAGCATCTCGTGGTGTCCGGCTCACGCGGACCGCTGCCCCCAACACAATATCCGTTTGAACGGATAGAAAAATGGCCGTGCGTCCTCGAGTTGCGAGAGCAGCCGCTCACGGTACTCGCCGACGAAGCGATCGTATACCTCGTCGGGCAGGTGACGCTTGTATTCCGTCAGCAGCGATCCCTTGACCCACTCCACGACGTCGCCTCGGCTCGCCAGGATATGAGGATAGACGATCAGGTGGACCTTCGGGTCGTCGAAGCCGCAACGATAGAGTAAACGCGCGTAGTCGTCGGGCGTCAGCACCGGCTGCGAGCGCCGCCAGCCGTTCAGGGCCGACGCGAACGGCTCGAGCCTGGCCAACTCGTCGGCGATCGTGTGCGTCAAGGCGTCGTGTTGGGCCGGTATCTGGAAGGCGAGCTGGCCCGACGGCGCCAGGGCGGCGGCTAACCGCGGGATCAGCGTGGTGGTGGTCGTCGACCCAATGCAAGGCGGCGTTGGAAAAGATCAGATCCCACGGCGCCGGCGGAGACGTCTGTGTGACAAACGATTCGATCGTGCCCGACCTCGAACGAGAGTCCTGGCAATGGCGCGCCGTCATGCGCTGCGGCCAGCATGCTGTCGGACCGATCGACGCCGACGGTCTCCCGCGCCGCGAGCTGTTCGTGAAGCGCGCGCGTCAACTTGCCGGTGCCGCAGCCCAGATCCACCACGCGCATGCGCGGGCCTGCGGCGGACGAGCGCCAGCAGATCGAAGAACGGCTGCTCGCGCTCGCGCTCGAACTTGTCGTACTGCGCGGGATCCCAGGTATCGGTCATCGAGCAAGCTCTTTCAAACGCGCTCAGCGTTCGAGCCGTGGCCATCGTTGGTCGATATTGATCATCATCGAACGGCAGCCGATCCGGCGCTTCGTCTATCTCGTTGTCGCCGCGGAAATTGTGCACGCTGACGCCGAGCAGCCGTACCGGCCGCGCGCCGGCTTCGGTTTTTTCGAGCAGGCGCACGGCCCGAGCCGTCAGGTCGGCTTCGTCGCGCGTCGGCAGCGCCGAGTGGCTTCGCGTGACCGTCGTGAAGTCGTCGTACCGCACCTTGATCGTCACGGTGCGCGCCAGCATCTGGCGGCGCTGAAGCCACGCGATGGCGTGCGACGCCATTTCCGCGATCTCGGTGCGAATCGTCGCCAGCTCGGTCAAGTCTTCGGGATACGTATTTTCAGAACCGGACGACTTCGCTTCGCGGTTCGGCGTGACAGGCCGATCGTCCACGCCGCTCGCGAGCTGCCGCAGCCAGTCGGCGAGGCTGCCAACCGTGTCGCGCAGCAGCTGGACGTCGGCCGTGCGCACGTCCACCAGGCGCTGGATGCCCTTCGCGCGCAGTTTCTCGGCGGTCACCGGCCCGACGCCCCACAGGGCATCGACCGGGAGCTTCTGCAGGAACGGTTCGACGCGATCGGGACTGATCACGGTCAGCCCATCGGGTTTCTTCCATCCCGACGCGATCTTGGCGAGGAACTTGTTGGGAGCCACGCCGGCCGATGCGGTCAGTCCCGTGTCGGCGCGGATGCGCTCCTTGAGCCGCCTGGCGACCGCCGTCGCGAACGTCTCGCCCCAGGCATTCTCGGTCACATCGAGATACGCCTCGTCGAGCGACAACGGTTCGACCAGCGGCGTCACCTCGCGGAAGATCGCGAACACCGCATTGGAGGCGGCCTTGTAGCGCGCGAAGTCCGGGCGGACGATGAGAAGGGAAGGGCAGAGGCGAACGGCTCGCGACATCGGCATCGCCGAGTGCACGCCGAACGCGCGCGCTTCATAGCTGGCCGCCGCGACCACGCCTCGTCCCTCGGGCCGTCCACCGACGGCGAGCGGCTTGCCGCGCAGCGCGGGATCGTCGCGTTGCTCGACCGACGCATAGAACGCGTCCATGTCGACGTGAATGATCCTTCGAACCATCAGATTGCAAATTGCATACTGCCGATTGCTAATTTATTGCAGAATGGTACGCTATTGATATCGCCGCCGGCCCCATCCACCAATAAATCAGCAATTTGCATTTAGCAATCAGCATTTAGAGACGATGCCCCAATTTATCTACACGATGAAAGGTCTCGGGAAGGTTCACCCGCCCGACACCAAAGTGCTCGAGGACATCTGGCTGTCGTTCTACTACGGCGCCAAGATCGGCGTGCTGGGCTTGAACGGCGCCGGCAAGAGCTCGCTGCTGAAGATCATGTCGGGAGAGGACCAGAGCTTCATCGGCGAAGCGTTTGCCGGACAAGGCTATTCGATCGGATTCCTGAAGCAGGAACCGCAGCTCGATCCGGCCAAGACCGTGCTCGGCAACGTCGAGGAAGGCGTCGCGTCGACCAAGGCGCTGCTCGAGCGTTACGACGAGGTCAACGCGAAGCTCGGTGAGGATCTCTCGCCCGAGGAGATGGAAAAGGTTCTGGACGAGCAGGCGAAGATTCAAGACAAGATCGACGCCTGCAACGCCTGGGATCTCGATTCGCAGCTCGAGATCGCGATGGACGCGTTGCGCCTGCCGCCGGCCGACGCCGACGTCACCAGGCTCTCGGGAGGCGAGCGCCGCCGCGTCGCGTTGTGCCGGCTGCTGTTGCAGTCACCGGACCTCCTTCTCCTCGACGAGCCGACCAATCACCTGGACGCCGAGTCGGTGGCCTGGCTCGAGCGGTTCCTGAAAGACTACAAAGGCACGGTCGTTGCCGTGACCCACGATCGCTATTTTCTCGACAACGTCGCCGGCTGGATCCTCGAGCTCGATCGCGGACGCGGCATTCCGTGGGAAGGCAACTACTCGTCGTGGCTCGAGCAGAAGTCGAACCGCCTGCAGCAGGAAGAGAAGGCCGAGAGCCGGAAGCAGCAGACGCTGGAGCGCGAGCTCGAGTGGATCCGCATGTCGCCCGCGGGCGCGCCAGTCGAAAGGCAAGGCCCGGCTCAACGCCTACGAAGAGCTGCTGCGCGAGGAGAGCACCAGGAAGATTGAGACGGCTGAGATCTACATCGCGCCCGGGCCGCGCCTGGGCGACATCGTCGTCGAAGCTCGAGGCGTGAAGAAGGGGTACGGCGACAACCTGCTGATCGACAACCTCGATTTCACGCTCCCGCGCGGCGGCATCGTCGGCGTCATCGGACCGAACGGCGCCGGCAAGACGACGTTGTTCCGGATGATCACGGGCGTGGAAAAGCCCGACGCCGGAACGCTCCGTATCGGCGAGACCGTGCAGATTGGTTACGTAGACCAGAGCCGCGATGCGCTCGACCCGAACAAGAGCGTGTTCGACGAGATCACCGGCAGCGCGGACGAAATCGAGCTGGGCAAGCGGAAGGTCGCGTCACGCGCGTACGTGTCGTGGTTCAACTTCAAGGGCGCCGCGCAGGGCCGCAAGGTCGGAACGTTGTCGGGCGGTGAGCGCAACCGCGTCCACCTCGCCAAGCTGCTGAAGAAGGGGAGCAACCTGCTCCTGCTCGACGAGCCGACCAACGACCTCGACGTCGACACGCTGCGGTCGCTCGAGGAGGCGCTCCTCGGTTTCGCCGGCTGTGCCGTGGTCATCAGCCACGACCGCTGGTTCCTCGATCGCATCGCCACGCATATGCTCGCGTTCGAAGGCGACAGCGAGGTGGTGTGGTTCGAGGGCAACTACCAGGACTACGAGGCGGACCGCAAGCGCCGGCTCGGGGCGGCGGCGGATCAGCCGCACCGCATCAAGTACCGGAAGCTCACGCGATAGAGAATCAGGTGTAGTGGAAGCCATTACGCTTCGGACGGCTGGTACAGCTGATGTGCCACGGATCGTCGCCCTCCTCAACGCCGCGTTCGCGATGGAGCGCGACTTCGTCGATCGCGATCGCACGAGCGCCGCCGAGATCGCGCAGTACGTGGTGAGCGGAACGTTCTTCGTCGTCGAGGGCGACGGCGGGACGCTGGCCTCCTGCATGTATCTCGAGCAACGGGATGATCGCTTGTACCTCGGCATGCTCGCTGTGAGCCCGCAGGAACAGGGACGGGGCTCGGCCGCCAGATGATGGCGGCGGCCGAACGGCACGCCGTCTCGCTCGGCTGCGGCGCGATCGACATCCGTATCGTCGATCGCCGCACGGAATTGCCGCCCTTCTACCGCTCGCTCGGCTTCGTTGACAACGGAACCGAGCCGTTCGAGGATCCGCTGCTGACGAAGCCGGCGCATTTCATCCGCATGACGAAGCCTGTAGAGACCTGAAATGCTTTTGACAGAAGATCAGGAGATCAAGAGATTCGGATCGGTTTCGTGAAAGAACGGTTCTCCTGAACTTCTGATCTCCTGTTGAGATTGATCTGATGAGCAACGTTACGCGCATGACCGTCGGCGTCCTCATCTTCGACGATGTCGAGGTGCTCGATTTCGCCGGACCGTTCGAGGTGTTTTCACGGACGCGGCTGGTGGCCGGCGCCGAGTCCCGTCGCACGGATGACAGCGCTCCGTTCGACACGTTCACGGTCGCGCGCACTCGTCGAAACGATCACGGCGATCGGCGGGCTCGAAGTGATCCCGCACCACTCGTGGACCGATGCTCCGCCAATCGACATCCTGGTCGTCCCTGGCGGCTTCGGAACACGTGCGCTGCTGCAGGACGAAGGCACGCTCGAATGGATTCGCACGGTGGCCGGTCGTGCGGGCCAGGTGACGTCGGTCTGCACGGGTGCGCTGCTGCTCGCGAAAACGGGACTCCTTCACGAGAAACGCGCGACCACGCACTGGGCGGCGCTCGAGTTGCTCGCATCCATTGACGCCAGCATCCAGGTGCAGCGCGATCGCCGGGTCGTTCACGACCACGTGTTTACATCGGCCGGCGTCTCCGCCGGCATCGATATGTCCTTCGCCGTCGTCGAACAGATATGCGGCCGCGCCGTGGCCGCCGAAACGGCTCACTACATCGAATATCCATGGGGAAGAGACGATGTGCCGAAACATCAAGACGCTGTTTAACTTCGACCCGCCGGCAACAGACGACGAAATTCGGGCGGCCTCGCTGCAGTTCGTCCGGAAGCTGAGCGGTTTCACGTCGCCGTCGAAGGCGAACGAAGCGGCGTTCAATCGCGCGATCGACGAAACGGCCGCCGTGGCGCGCCGGTTGATCGACTCGCTGTCGACGAGCGCGACGCCCCGCAATCGCGAGGAAGTCGCAGCCGCCGCGAAGCTCCGTTCGGCCGAGCGATTCGGCGCGAGGGGATGAACAGGCCCGGCCTGCCCGTTACCGCTTTCTGAGAAGCCGGACGACGTCGGGCCAGAACTCGTCCCACAGATTGCCGCCCATGCGGGTCACGATGCCCATGCCGCTGCGGAGCGCGGTCTGCGTGGCTGTGGTCTGACTCGGCGGCAGCCAGCTGTTTTCAATCACGTTGTTGAGGGTATTGCCTGCGTACCGGGCCCACGCGGGGCGCAGACGGCCGTCGCGCCCCTGGGCGAGAACGGACGTCTTCAACGCGTAGCGCGCGCGGGGCCAGATGCCTTTGCGTGCAGACGGGATGTAGCGCGGGATCCTCGCCCCACAACGCACCCAGACCGGCTTCGATGGTGTTCGAGATGGCCACGTCCGCTTCCCGCTGGGCATAGCGCTTCCCAAAGCCTGACCATCCGCGTCCCCATTCCTCCGGAGTGTTGAAGGCGGTATTCCACGCGGCGGCGAGCGGCCCGATGATGAACAGGCTCTTGGGCCCTACCGTGCCGTCGACAATCCACCAGACCCGCTCCTTCGGTGTGATGGCGACGTAGGCGTCGGCGGTCGGCGTCTGGGCGGGAGCAGTCGGCGCTGCGCCGTCCGCATGAGGAGCATCCTGACTCCAGGCCGCTGCGGGCAGACCGGAGATCACGGCGGTGAACGCCACAAGTCGGGCGGCGCGCGAGAGCATCATCGATCGGATTATCCGTCAACGCCCTCGTGCATCGCCGACACGCGTCTTACAGTCGTCCCGTGAGGATCAGCACCAGCAGGATGATCACCACGAGACCAAGGCCACTGCTCGGCGCGTACCCCCAGTTCCGACTATGCGGCCAGGCCGGAACCGCGCCGAGGAGCATGAGGATCAGAATCACGAGCAGGATCGTTATCATGCCCGTTGATTGAGCAAGCGAGGTGCCAGAACGATCGTCGAACCAACTCAGGCGTGGCAACGATCGAGGACATGCCGAGGATGAGAGCGGTTTCAGCGCTCCAACTAGACCGACGCCGGTCCAGTTGAGAGCAGCGACTCGAGACAGGCGGCAAAACCGTCGTTGAACAAGGCGCCCGGCCGGCGCTCGCGCAGTCGGGCGACGACATCCGGACCCGGCATGCCCATCTCGATCAGAATGAGCCCGGCGACGAACGCCGAGCGATTGAATCCCATGCCGCAATGAGAGAGCACGCGATGCCCCTGGCCGATCAGCGTGGCCGCGAGCCGCGCGATTGCGCGCGCCTTGATCATGTTCGGCAGCTGCTCGTTGTCGTCGTCGATGGGAAAGTAGATGTAGAGGCAGCGGTTGGATGCAGTCGGGATGCAGGTGTCGAGGCCGCCTTCGAGATCGATCACCGTGTCGATCTCGAGGCGCGCGAGCGCGTCCCAATCGTCAATCGCGGGCGAGATGAACAGCCGCCCGTCGTCGTCCACGGCAAACAGTTCCATAGATTGCGGCCGTAGTATATCTTCACCGCTTATATGCAGGACATCTGGCAGGACGCCCGCTACGGTCTGCGATTGCTGAAGCGAGAGCCGGGGTTCGCTCTCGTGGCCGCGCTGACGATCGCGCTCGGCATCGGCGCCACAACGACGCTGTTCAGCGTCGCGAATGGGGTGCTGCTCAAACCTCTGCCGTGGCCCAATGCATCGAGTCTGATGAGCGTCACGGAAACGCGGGATGGGCGCACCGGACGCGTGCGCGGAACCGTGTCCAACGGAACGTTTCTCGCCTGGCAGGATCGCCAGCCCGCCACCATCGACGGACTCGCCGGTTGGTTGACGCAGACGCAGACCCTCACCGGCGTCGGCGACCCGGAGCGGCTGCACGTCATTCCGGCGACGCCCAGCCTGTTCACGCTGCTCGACGCGCACCCTCTGCTCGGGCGGCTCTTCGACGCCGGCGAAGGCGCGCGCGGTCAGGAAGGCGTCGTGCTGTTGTCGTTCGGCCTGTGGCAGACGGCATTCGGCGGCCGAAAGGACGTCGTCGGCGGCCGGGTGCAACTCGATGGCAAGCCGTTCACGATCGTCGGCGTCATGCCTCGGGAGTTCGCGTTTCCCGATCGCGAGACGCGCGCGTGGACCGCATGGTCGG
This sequence comes from uncultured Acidobacteriota bacterium, assembly GCA_963794305.1. GTDB lineage: Bacteria > Acidobacteriota > Vicinamibacteria > Vicinamibacterales > CAVVIG01 > CAVQFC01. Next base: position 23,578 of record CAWCDQ010000004.1, read on the forward strand.
TCCCGCCGGTCCACGGGGAAGGGAACTCGATGCAAGGCACCATCTTCCGATCCATCGCGAGACTGCGGCGCGGCGTCACGCCGGCGCAGGCTTCGGCAGAAGCGACGGCGGCCGCGCACGGAGGGCCCGACATGGGCGTCGTGGCGCTTGCGCTGTTCGGCAGCAAGGCTCCCGCCGACGTCACCGTCACACCGCTCGCGGACGCGCTCACGGCAGAGGTGAAGCCGGCGATTCTGGTGATGCTCGTTGCCGTCGCATTGCTGCTGGCGACGGCGACGGCCAACGTCGCGAGCCTGCAGCTCGCACGCGCGACCACCCGTCGTCAGGAGCTGGCGATTCGCGCGGCCATCGGTGCCGGCGGCGGGCGTCTCGCGCGGCAACTGTTGATCGAGAGCGCGATGCTCGGGCTCGCCGGCGGAGCAGCCGGCCTTGCGCTGGCCCTGGCCCTGAACCGGGTGTTGCCGTCGATGTTGCCGGCGGACTTTCCGCGGCTCGACGCGGTCACGATCGACGGCCGCGTCCTGCTGTTCGGGTTTCTGATGACGATGGTGACGAGCGTGGCCTGTTCGCTCATGCCGGTGCTCCATGCGCGACGCATCGATCTGGCGGCGTCGCTCGCCGAACGCGACAACGCCCCGAGCGGGGGAGGCCTGCGGTCGAGAACGGCAAGGGCGCGCGTGCCTGATCATGGGCGGTCAGGTTGCTGTCGCCTGCGTGCTCCTTGTCGGCGCGGCGCTTCTCGCACGGAGCTTCGTCGCGCTCCTCCACGCCGACCGGGGCTACGACCCGGTCAACCTGCTGACAGCGCGAGTGCCCATGCCGGCCGACTATCCGCCGGAGCGACGGCTACAGCTGGTCGATGCGCTGCAGACCCGATTGCGCGCGCTGCCGGGCGTGACGCGTGTCGCCGCGGGCAACGCGCTGCCGTTCGTGTCGTCGGGCGGGTTTTCAGCGTTCACGATGCCTTCGCTTCGCAACCCCGGCACGCAGGTCGACGTTCAGGCGATCCAGCGAATCGTGACGCCGGACTACTTCAAGGCGCTTGGCATGCGCGTGCTGGAAGGCCGGGCGCTCGCGGACACCGATAACGCGAACGCGCCGCCGGTGCTTGTCGTCAACCGATCCTTCGCGCGGACGTATCTCACCGACCGGCCGGTGGGTCAGCGCATTCCCAAGCCGAGCAGCGGATCGGCCGGCCTTCGGTTTCGCGTGGCGGACGCGGACTGGGAAGTGGTCGGCGTCGTCGAAGACCTCGGCAGGACAGCGTGGAGGCGCCGCGCCAGCCGGAACTGTTCGCTACGTTTCAGCAGGTGCTCCCGAGCAGCGTGAGAGGGTTCGATCCGATCCTCATCGTCAAGACGGCTGTCGATCCGCTCGCCCTGGTGCCGTCTCTTCGGGACGCCGTTCGTCGCGAAGCACCGGGCGTGGCGCTCGACTCGGTGATGACGATGGAGGATCGCATCACGAACAGCCTGGCGCGGCCGCGGACCTACGCGCTGCTCCTCGGCGTGTTCGCGGTCTTCGCGATGCTGATCTCCGGTGTCGGGCTCTTCGGCGTGCTGTCCTACACGGTGGCTCAACGAACCCGGGAGATCGGCGTTCGCACGGCGCTCGGCGCGCAGGGACGCGATATCGTGAGCCTCGTGCTGCGGCAGGCCGTTGCGACGGCTGGCGCCGGGATTCTCGCGGGATTGGCCGCGGCGGCCGGCTCGGTCCGATCCCTCTCCACGTTGTTGTACGGTGTGACGTCCTACGACGCGGTGACGTTCATCGTCGTTCCGGTGGTGCTGATTGGGGTGACGATTATCGCGTGCGTGGTGCCGGCGAGACGTGCTGCGCGCGTCGATCCGCTGATCGCGCTCAGGTCAGCGTAGCGTTCGAATTATTCGACCTTCGTTCTGAAGTATTCGATCGTCTTGACCAGACCCTCTTCGAGCTGCACCTTCGGCTCCCAGCCGAGCAGCGTGCGGGCTCGAGTGATGTCGGGCCGGCGCTGCTTGGGATCGTCGGTGGGCAGCGGACGGTAGACAATCTTGCTGGTCGAGCCGGTCATCTTGATGATGGTCTCGGCGATCTGCTTGATCGTCATCTCGACCGGGTTGCCGATGTTCACCGGGTCGTTCTCCGACGAGAGCATCAGCCTGATGATGCCGTCCACCAGATCGGTGATGTAGGTGAAGCTTCGGGTCTGAGACCCATCTCCGAACACGGTCACGTCCTGGTTCCGCAGCACCTGCGACATGAACGCCGGAACCGCGCGACCGTCGTTCAGCCGCATCCGTGGTCCGTATGTGTTGAAGATGCGGACGATCTTCGTGTCGACCCCGTGATACCGGTGATACGCCATCGTCATGGCTTCGGCGAAGCGCTTGGCTTCGTCGTAGACGCCGCGCGGCCCGACCGGATTGACGTTTCCCCAGTAGGTTTCTTTCTGCGGATGCTCGAGCGGATCGCCGTACACCTCTGACGTCGAGGCGATGACGAATCGGGCGTTCTTGGCTTTCGCCAGGCCGAGCGCCTTGTGGGTGCCCAGGGCGCCGACCTTCAGCGTCGGAATCGGCAGCTCGAGGTAATCGATCGGGCTCGCGGGGCTCGCCCAATGGAGGACGAAATCGACCGGGCCGTCGATATAGATGTAGTTGGTGACGTCGTGCTTGATGAAGCTGAAGTCGCGGTTATGAAGGTGCGAGATGTTCGCCGTGTCGCCGGTCAGGAGGTTGTCGATGCCGATAACCGAGTAGTCGCGATCGAGCAGCGTTTCGGCGAGATGCGAACCGATGAACCCGGCGGCGCCGGTGATGACCACGCGTTTTTTCATAGGGAGATCCGGACGCACCGATGGCGGTCAGCCGGCCGCAATCAGTAGGCATGCTTGTGGAAGAAGCCCTTCAGGAGCGTAAGCCACATGATCTTGAGATCGAGACGGACCGACCAGTTCTCGATGTAGTAGAGATCATACTCGATTCGCTTCTCGATCGAGGTGTTGCCGCGCCACCCGTTCACCTGCGCCCAGCCGGTGATGCCGGCCTTCACTTTGTGACGCAGCATGTACTGCGGAATCTTGTCCTTGAACTGGGCGACGAACAGCGGACGCTCAGGTCGCGGTCCGACGATGGACATGTCGCCGCGCAGCACGTTCCAGAGCTGCGGCAATTCGTCGACGTTCGACCTGCGGAGCAGCCTGCCCAGCGGCGTCCGCCGGGGGTCGCGCTCGCTGGCGAACACCGGTCCCGTCGTCGCCTCGGCGCCGTCGTACATCGATCGGAACTTGTAAATCATGAACGGCTTGCCGTCGAGTCCCATCCGCTCCTGACGGTAGAAGATGTCGCCGCGCGACGAGAGCTTGACCAGCGCCGCGATGATCCAGAACGGAATCATCAGGCCGAGCAGCGCCGCGCTCGAGATGGCGATGTCGATGCAGCGCTTGACGATCGCGTTGAAGCCCTGCAGCGGAACGTCGTTGATGTTGATGACCGGCAGTCCGTCCAGGTCTTCGAGCCGCGCGCGCAGCGCGATGACCTGCAGCAGATCCGGCACCACCTTCACGTCGACGCACTCGCGGCTCGTGGCCTCAATGAGCTGCAGCATCTGCACGTGCTGCTCCGGCGGCAGCGCGACGTAGAGATGATCGATCGTTTCACGCGCGGCGATGTCGGCCGCTTCCTCGATCGTGCCGAGAAGCGGCAGGCCGCGATATCCGAGGTGGTCGCCTGGCGCCTTGTCGTCGACGAACCCGATGATCTGATACCCGAGTTCGCGATGTTCGATGATCTTGTCCGCGACGAGGCGTCCCAGCTCTCCGGATCCGGCGATCAGAATCCGCTTCAGGCTGATGCCGGCGCGCCACCGGCGCTCGAGCCACTCGCGCACGAGCTCGCGCGCCGCGAACGTCAGCATGACGTTGAGGACCAGGAAGATCGCCCACACCGGCTGCGAGACTTCGAATGCGCCGTGCTGCCGCGCCGTCGGCGGTCGCGAAGTAGGTCTGCACGTAGAACGTCGCGACGATGCCGAAGACGACGGCCAGGATGCTGCCGACGAAGACGGCGAAGAAGTCGTCGACACGCGAACGGCCGCGGCGCAGGCGATAGAGTCCCTGGAGCTGGAATCCGAGAGGGACCAGGACGGCGATGAACGGCAGCACGTTGATGTACTGCTGCAGCGGAGGCATCCCCTTTGTGATCGGGATGAGGGTGCTGATGAGATCGCTGTGGAACCTGAGCTCGTAGGCGATGATGAACGCCGTGACGCCGAGCAGGGCGTCCGAGAGGACGTGGAACGTGACGAGCAGCCTGTTGTGCCGGCTTACCATGCGGCGGGCTCGGCAATCTGAGCGGCCATCTCGTTCGCGAACCGGTCACGGCTGAAGCGCTCGGCGTGACGGCGGATGACCTCCCCGTCGAAACGGCGGCTCATGGCATCGGCGATGCCGTCGGCGAACGCCTCGGGCGTCGAATCACTCACGAGAATGCCGGTCTCGCCCGGCACGACGGTTTCGAGAGCGCCGCCGCACCCGAGCGCCACGACCGGACGTCCGCAGGCCTGTGCTTCGAGCGGGACGATGCCGAAGTCCTCTTCACCGGGGAGGAGGGTGACCTTTGCGCGGCGATAGAGCTCCCGGATGTCGGCGTCGGAGAGGCGGCCGAGAAACTGCACGTCGGGGCCGGCGCCGCGCTCGAGTGACGCGCGCTCCGGCCCGTCTCCCGCGATCTTCAGGGGGACGCCGGCGCGCCGGCACGCGGCGATGGCCAGGTCGACCCGCTTGTAAGGCACAAGAGCCGACACGACGAGAGCGAACCGGGCGGGTTCAGACTGGTCTGGCCGATAGTATTCAGTGTCGACGGGGGGATATATCACCGTAGGCTCGCGATTATAGTATCGGCGGATCCTGCCAGCAACATAGTGAGAGATAGCCACATAGCGGTCTGCGCGGTTCGCGGTGTCGCGATCCCATCGCGCCAGCCCGGCCATGACCGGCCGCATCATCGCGCTGCCGGCCGACCCGATGCGTTGTGGCCCGAAATAGGCGTCGAACTGGTCCCAAGCGTACCTCATCGGCGTAAGGCAGTAGCAAAGGTGCTTGACGCGTGCGGGGTGGACGATGGACTTCGCGCAGCAATGGCTCAGGCTCACGACCAGATCGAAGCGATCGAATGAGAACTGCTCGATGGCGGAAGGGAACAGCGGCAGGTAGTGCCGGTACAGCCGCTTTACCAGCGGCAGATGCTGCACGAACGACGTGTGAATCCGAAGGCGCTCGATCGATGGCGACACCGATCCGCGCACGTGCACCAGCGTGAAGAGCTCGGCGTCCGGATACAGCTCGCACAGCACCTCGAGCGCCTTTTCGCCGCCGCGCATGCCGGTCAGCCAGTCGTGAACCAGCGCAATGCGTGCCACTTACGCCTCGACCTCGCGGTAGATCGCGCGGATGCGGCGGACCGACTGCTCCCACGAGAACATGCCGGCGCGCGCGATCCCTTTGTGCACCATGCCGCGGCGCAGCTTCTCGTCGGTCAGCACGGAATAGATGCCGTCGGCGATCGCTCGCGGATCGTACGGATCGACGAGGACCGCGGCGTCGCCGGCGACTTCCGGCAGCGACGACACGTTCGAGGTGACGACCGGCGTGCCGCTCGCCATGGCCTCGAGCGGCGGCAGACCGAACCCCTCGTACAGAGACGGAAACACGAACACGCCGGCCAGCCGGTACATCACGGCCAGCGTCTCCTCCGGCAGGTACCCGAGAAAGCGCACGTACTTGTGGAGCTGATGCTTGTGCACGGCGCGGCGCAAGGCCGTGTATTTCGACATGTCGTCGCCGATCAGCACGAGCTTCAGGTGATCGAGGCCCCGGTTGCGGACGATGTGGAAGGCGTCGATGAGCCGCTCCAGGTTCTTGTGCGGTTTCACGTTGCCGGCATACAGGACGAACTCGTCGTGCAGCTGATAGCGTTCGCGGACGCGCACCACATCGTCTTCGCGTGGTTCGATGGCGAAGCGCTCGTCGTACGCGTTGTAGATGACGTCGATCTTGCCGGGCTCCGTGTCGACAAAGCGCAGGATGTCGCGCTTGGAGCTCTCCGAAACCGTCATGACCCGCGTCGCGCGCCTGGCCGCCTGCCGGATCGACCACTTCGCGTACGTGAACGCGCCTCGTTGCGGCAGGTACTGCGGAAACATCAGGTGAATGCAGTCGTGGATGGTGACCACTGAGCGGCATTGCACCAGCGGCGGGAGCACATAGTGCGGCGCATGGAACAGCGTCACCCCTTCGCGCTTCAGCGCCCAGGGGATCATCGAGCTGCTCCGAGATCGAATAATTGCCCGACGTCTCGGCAACCGGCCTGAAGTTCTCTCCAATCACCGCCAGCGCGTCGCGATCCTCTGGCCGGCAAAGGATCACGAACTCGGTCTGGCTGTCGAGGCGAGCCAGCTGCCGCAGGAGGTTCCGGATGAAGGTGCCGATGCCGAAGTCGTGCAGCTTTCGGGCGTCTATGCCGATCCGCACGCTACATGATACTCAACCGTGGCGTCCGGACTACTTGTCCCAGCCAGGGTAATCGAGCCGGTATCGGCGCAGAAGATCTCGCCTCACGCCGGGATAGAGGTCGGCCTGCCGCGCGGCTTCACCGGCCGCGACGACCGCGTCGCGAATACTGTCGGCGGCGCGGCGGATATCGCCGAAAGCCGACGCGCAGCCGGGCGGCACCGTGCCTTGCATCGCCGCCGGGTCCCAGATCGCAAACCACTCGTGGCCCGGCATGTCGGCGATGCGTCCCTGATAGCAGATCCGCTTGAACGCGCGCCACTGTTCGTCGAGCGCGTTGGCACGCTGCGCCTGCGCCGCGATCGCCTCCTCGTAGGTTTTCGCGGCGCGGTCCTGGCCGCGCCGCGCGTTGGCGGTGCCGTCGCTCGACCCGACATCGCTTCGTTCAGCGTCGAGAGCGGCGTGCCCTTCGGATCGGTCGACCGCCGTCCCTCGAGGAGTGCCTGCGCGTGCTCGATGGCGACGGCGAACGAAAGTCCCTGCGCCTCGGACGGCTTCACGCCGAGCGTCGTGATGGCGATGACGAGGCCGGCCCGATCGAGGAGCGGCCCGCCGCTGTTCCCGGGATTGATCGCGGCATCGGTCTGCACCATCGTGAGAGCGCCGACGTCGCGCACCGCGCTGACGATGCCGCGCGTGACCGTGTTCTGCAGGCCGAGCGGCGATCCGAGCGCCACGACTTCCTGGCCGGCCCGCGCGCGAGCACCGGAGCCCATCGTCAGCGTCGCCTGAGCCGGATCGGGTCTGCTCGTGCGAACGATGGCGATGTCGAGCTCGGGCGCGCTGACGTCCACCCGGCCCGGGAGCGTCGCGCCGTCGGGACGACGGATGGAGACGGTCGTGTTGCTCCCCACGACGTGAGCATTGGTCAGCAGCGTATCGGGTGCGATGAAGAAACCGCTGCCAAAACCGCCGGCCGTTTCCACGCGCACGACTGCCGGCAGCGCGCGGCCGATCATGTCTTCCAGCGCTGCGGGCGCACCGGTGGACGGCGGCGCGGCCGGCTCTCCGTTCGCGCGTTTGGAAGCGGCGGCTGCCGCCATCACTCTCTCGAGCGCCGTTGGTTCCGCCGCCGGCGGCGCATCGGCAGGCGTGGCCGGGCTCGCCGGAGCGGGTGCGGTTGCAGGCGCGGATGATGCCGTCACCGGTTTCGGTAGCGGCGCGGCCGTGGTGACGCTGCGCGGCGTCGCCGCGTCGCGACGGGTGAGAAGAGTGCGGGTGAACCAGCAAGCCGCTGGCGAGCAGCGCGACGAGCGCGAGGCCGAATTTGATCGCGGTCACCAGCGAACGTGCGATCGGGCGGCGGCGCGGGCTGCGCGCGCACCGGGGCGGCCGTCAACGGCAGGCCGTCGACCGATTTTCCACAACGGCACTCGATGGCCGGCGGCCGGACCCGCCTGCCGCAGGCGGGGCAGACGCGGCTCAGTCCTGCGGGTTGCACGTCGGCCATCTACGAGAAGATCCTGACATAAAGCTTGAGCAGCGGCACCCACCGCGGGTGATGTTTTTCGTAGAAGGCGATCTGGCTGCGGCGATAGTGGTCGCGCGTGGCGGCGGGGGCGCTGGCCGCGGATCGGCCGCGCAGGTGCACGACCTCGACGTCCGGCGTGAAGAGAATTCTCCGGCCCAGCGCTCGAATCGCGGCGCAGAAGTCCACGTCCTCGGTGTACATGAAAAATCGCTCGTCGAGGCCGCCGGCGGCCTCGGCGTCCGTCCGGCGCACGAGCAGACAGGCGCCGCTGACCCAGTCCGGATACTGACGCCGGCGCGTGAGCTGCTCCACGGCGGCGCTTCGCGCCAGGCGTTTCTGGCGCAGCTCGTTGAGCGGACCGATCATCCGGCCGAACGACAGCTCGGCGCGGCCGTCACCATCCACCAGCCGCGGGCCGACGACGGCGACCGAGGGATCGCGGTCGAGCTCGTCGAGCAGACGATCGAGTCGAGCCGGCGGGGACGACGGTGTCGCTGTTCAAGAGGAGAAGGTTCACGCCGCGTGCTCGCGCGGATGCCGATGTTGTTGGCGCGCGCGAAGCCGAGGTTGGCGCCGGCCTCGATCACGCGCACGCCGGGAAAGCGGCGCGCGGCTTCAACGCTGCCATCGGTCGAGCCGTTGTCCACGACGATGATCTCGTGAGCGACCGCCGGCGGCGCGGCTCGCAACGACTCGAGGCAGCGCTCGAGATCGGCGCGGGCGTTGAAGGAAACGATGATGATCGAGAGCACCATGAGGTCGCGTGGCTCCTTAGCCGCGCCCGGCGGCTTCCAACACCGCCAGCGTGTCTCGCGCCGCGCGCGGCCAGCTGAACTTCGAGAGCTCGGCGGGCGCCGCGGCGAGAACCCGCTCCCGGATCGGTCCATCGACGATGCAGCGATTCGAGGGCGCGCGTGGTGGCCGGCAGATCGTTCACCTTCACGTAGAGGGCTGCTTCGCCGCAGCTCTCGCGCGCGACGGCCGTATCCAGCAGCACCGGCGGCACGCCGGCGGCCAGCGCCTCCAGCGGCGTCAGGCCGAGCCCTTCGTACTCCGAGAGAAACGCAAATGCGCGAGCCTGCGCATACAGCTCGGCTCAGCTGGTCGTCGGTCACGTACTGATGCCAGCGCACGTGCGCGCCGATCTGCTCGGCGGCGATCGTTCGCGGGAGATCTTCATGAGGGTAGCTCCGGTCGTCGCCGACGATGTCGAGCGAGGCGTCCGGATGCGCGCGGGCGATCGGCGCAAAGGCGCGGATCAAGTCCGGCACATGACGGCGGTTGAAGAGGGAGCCGACGAACAGAACTCTGTAGGGACTGGGGGCTAGGGACTGGGGACTAGGAGAGGACACAGAGCCCCGAGCTCCCAGCTCCAGCCAGCTCCAGCGCCAGTCCCCGTCGTCTATCCCCGGTGGTATGACATGAATCTTGTCCGCCGGAACCGCGAGGCGCTCGATCAGCTCGCGCTTCGAGAATTGCGAGATCGTCACCACCGCCGATGCGCGGCTGGCTGCCTGGCCCGTCAGCCAGCGCCGGCGCGCGCCTTCGCGCAGTCTGAACCACTCGGGGTGCGCGACGAACGACAGATCGTGAATGGCCACGACGGTTGGTGCGGCGATTCGGAGCGGCGCGGTGTAGGCAGGCGCGAACCAGACGTCGAGATGATCCGGCACAACCGCACGCGGGACCTCTACCTGTTCCCACCACGTTCCGGCTCCGCCGGCGATGGTGCGGGTGGGGAAGCGCCGCGCATCGAGGGACGCGCCGATCTGGTTCCGGCGCGTACAGGACGAACTCGTGAGCGCGAGCCCGATCGTCGTTGGCCCACTCGCGCAGAAGTCCGCCCAGGTAGCGTCCGACGCCGGTCGACCGGCCGCACAATTCACGGGCGTCGATGCCGATGCGCATGGCTACATCCGGCGGGCCGCCCGTGCCCGCCGCCGTTCGATCGCCGTCGTGTACGTGTCGTACACGCGGCCGGCCGTCTCGGTCCCAGTTGAAGGCGCGCGCGCGAGCGATTCCCTTCTCCGCGCACGCCGCCGCGAGGCCATCGTCGTCCAGCAGACGCGCGATCGCGTGTGCGATGTCGGCGGGTTGCTCGGGATCCACCAGCAGACCCGCACCGCCGAGTACTTCCGGGAGCGAGCCGCGGTTGGCGGCGACGACGGGGACGCCGAGCGACATCGCTTCGAGCACGGTCATGCCGAAGCCTTCGTCGAGCGACGGCTGCACGAGGAGCCGCGCGCCCTCGTACAGCGCCTGGCGTTGGTCCGGCTCGACATAGCCGACATGACGAACCGCCGCCGCGCAACGGATCCCGGCGTCGATTCGGTCGAGCCAGGGCTGTGCGTCCGCGGTCGCTTTGCCGGCCAGCACGAGTTGAGGAAGGAGTGCGCCGGACGCGATGAGCCGCTCGTACGCGTCCAGCAGAGCGCCGACGTTCTTCCTCGGCTCCAGCGTGCTGAAGAACAACACGTAACCCTCTTTCGGCGCCCGCGCCCGCGGGGTCCAGCCGGGCGCGCCGGGTGGGCAGATGGCCATCCGTTCGCGCGAGCACACCGAGCAGGCGCTCGACTTCGCCGGCCGTGTACGCCGACGGCACGAGGATCGCGTCCGCGCGGCGCGCGTGAGCCGTCACGAGCACCGGGTAGTCGCGGCGGATCTCGGCACGCGTCCGTTCGGGATGCGAGAGGAAGTTCAGGTCGTGAATCGTAATCACCTGTGCCGCCGAGCGAGTGGGCGTGAGAAGAGGATGCGGGGAGTGGACGACGTCGAAGGCGCGGCCCGCCAGCACTTCCGCCGGAGGCCACTCGAGCCTGTGCCACGCAAGGTTCAGCGCGCGAACGGGGACGCGGCGATCGACGATCGTGGCCCCCGCCAGGTCCGGCGCCGGCATCAGCCGGTCCTTCCAGGAACTCGAGAACAAGGTCAGGTCGACGACATGCAGTCGGCCGGGCTCCCGCCCCGAGGTCAGCAACGCCTTCGCCAACTGATGGGTGTACTCGCCCGATCCGCTGCGCTCGCGCAGCGCCGGCCGGTAGTCGATTAGCACGCGCACTTGTTTAAGTCGTTTCGAGCCAGTATCTTATTGTGAAATGAAAATCGCCGTCGTCGGATCAGGATATGTCGGGCTCGTGCTCGGCGCGTGCCTGGCTGAAAATGGAAACACGGTCGCGTGCGTCGATAAGGACGAGTCGAAAGTCGCGACGCTCAAGAGCGGCAAGATGCCGATCTATGAGCCAGGCCTCGAGGAGATGGTCGTCCGCAACCAGCAGGAGGATCGCCTCACCTTTACCACGGACCTTGCGTCATCGGTGAAGACGTCGGCCATCGTGTTCATCGCCGTCGGAACGCCGCAGGGCGAGGACGGGGCCGCCGATTTGCAACACGTGCTGGCCGTCGCCAAAGCGATCGGCCGGGCGATGGACAAGTACACCGTCGTCGTGGACAAGAGCACGGTGCCGGTCGGCACGGCGAAGCTGGTGCGCGACACGATCGCCGCCGAGACGAAGCAGTCGTTCAGCGTGGTGAGCAACCCGGAATTCCTGAAGCAGGGCGCGGCGATCGAGGACTTCATGAAGCCCGACCGCGTCGTGATCGGCGTCGAGGAACAGGACGACCGGGCGGCCCAGGTGATGAAGGAGCTGTACGGGCCGTTCACACGCACCGGCGCGCCGATTCTGACGATGAGCACGGCAAGCGCCGAGCTGTGCAAGTACGCGGCGAACTCCATTCTGGCCACGCGAATCTCGTTCATGAACGAGATTGCGAACGTCTGCGAGCTGGTCGGAGCCGATGTCGATCACGTGCGGAAGGCGATCGGATCGGACCGGCGCATCGGCACGTCGTTCCTGTTTCCCGGCGTCGGCTACGGCGGGAGCTGCTTCCCGAAGGACACGCAGGCGCTTCTGAAGTCGGCGCAGGACAAGGGGTACGACTTCAAGATCCTGCGGGCGGTCGAAGACGTCAACGATCGGCAGAAGGAACGGCTGGTCGACAAGATCGAGAAGTTCTTCCCGAGCCTGTCCGGACGGACCGTGGGGATTTGGGGCCTGGCGTTCAAACCGCGCACGGACGACATGCGCGAGGCGCCCGCCATTCCCGATCATCGAGCGGCTGCTGGCGGGCGGCGCGGTGGTGAAGGCGTACGATCCGGCCGCGGCACCGGTCGCGCGCGGCATTTTCGGCAGCCGGATCACGTTCTGCGACAAGAGCTACGACGCGCTGAACGGTGCCGATGCGCTGGCCGTCGTCACCGAATGGAACGAGTTCCGCGAGCCCGACTTCACGAAGATGCGGTCACTGATGAAGGCACCGGTCGTGTTCGACGGCCGCAACATTTATTCGCCCGAGCAGATGCGCGCGCTCGGTTTCACGTATTTCTCCATTGGTCGCTAGCTCGCGCGCCGTCCTCGTCACGGGCGGCGCCGGCTACATCGGCAGTCATGCTGCGAAGGCATTGCAGCGGGCCGGCTACCGGGTAGTGGTTTTCGACAACCTGGTGGCGGGCCACCGGGGCGCCGTGAAGTTCGGCGAACTGGTGGAAGGCGACACCGCCGACACGGGTGCCGTGCGCGCGGCCCTGCGGCGCTACGACATTTTCGCCGTGATGCATTTCGCCGCCTTCCTCGACGTGGGCGAGTCGGTGCGGGAACCGGCCAAGTACTACCGTAACAATGTGACCGGGTCGTTGGGCGTGCTGGAGGCGATGGCGGCGGAGTCGGTGCGCCATTTCGTCTTCTCTTCAACCTGTGCCACGTACGGCGAGCCGATCCAGACGCCGATCGACGAAACGCACCCCCAGGCGCCGATCAACAGCTACGGCGCTTCGAAGCTCGCCGTCGAACGGGCGCTGCCGCATTTCGAGACCGCTCACGGCACGCGCTGGGTTGCCTTGCGCTACTTCAACGCGTCAGGCGCCGATCCCGACGGCGAGATCGGCGAGGACCATGCGCCGGAGATCCATCTCATCCCGCGCGCGATCGAAGCGGCGACCGGCGGCCGGGGCCTGCAGGTGTTCGGGGACGATTATCCGACTCCCGACGGAACCTGCCTGCGCGACTACATCCACGTGACCGATCTGGCTGACGCGCACGTGAAGGCACTTGAATTCATCTCGAACGGCGGGCAGCTCGGGCGCCTACAATCTGGGAACCGGCCAGCCGCACTCGGTGCGCGAGGTGATCGAAACGGTCGAACGCGTGACAGGCCGGCGCGTGCCGTGGACGCTCGCGCCAAGGCGCCCCGGCGATCCCGCGGCCCTCTACGCGGCGGCGGGCAAGGCGCAGTCGGCGCTGGGATGGACACCGCGATTCGGCAGCCTGGAGACCATCGTTCGCACCGCCTGGGACTGGCACCGCGCGCATCCACACGGATATGCCGATAAGTAGGGTGGCCTGACGTGCCTGTACGGCAGCGGTACACCCTCAAGCGATTGCTCGGCTATTCAGCGCCGTATCGCGGGCGTATGTCCTGGGCGGTCCTCGGCATGGTTGTCTATGCCATCGGATCGGCCGGCCTGGCGTATCTCATCAAGCCGATTTTCGACAGCGTGCTCCCGAAACAGCAGGAGGTCGGCGTCATCGCCTGGGCGATTGTCGCCGTGTACCTCCTCAAGGGCATCGGATCGTGACGTCTCGTCGTATCTGATGGCCGACGTCGGTCAGCGCGTCGTGATGGACCTGCGCAATGCGTTGTACAGGCACATCCTCGATCAGTCGGCCGGCTTCTTCGCGCACGGCGCGACCGGGCGCCTGCTGTCCCGCATCAACAACGATGTCGGGCAGGTGCAGCAGGCCGTGTCGGAGACCGCGGGCGATCTCGCGCGGGAGTCGCTGGCGCTCGTCGGCTATGCCGCGCTGCTGTTCTACTACGACGCGCGGCTGACGATCGTGTGCTTCACGGGCGCGCCGCTGATCGTCTACCCGCTCATCCGCCTGGGCCAGCGCGTCCGTCGAACCACGAGGCGCAGCCAGGAAGCGATCGAACAGCTGTCGCACCTCGGCACCGAAGCGTTCACCGGTCATCGCATCGTCAAGGCGTTTGCGACGGAGACGCACGAGGCCGAGAAATTCAAGCGCGCCGGCTATCACCTGTTCCGAACGAACATGAAGGTCACGGCGGCGCTGTCGAGCCTTCCGCCGCTGATGGAACTGATCGGCGGATTCGGGATGGCCGGGGCGCTGGTGTACGGCAGCAGCCAAATCGCCTCCAACAACCTGACGCCGGGCCAGTTCGTGCTGTTCATCGGCACGCTGCTGCTGATGTACGGCCCCGCGAAAAAACTCAGCCGGGTGAACGCCGATCTTCAGCAGGCGCTCGCAGCATCTGAGCGCATCTTCGAGATGCTCGACACGCATACCGAAGTGGTCGAAGCGCCGAACGCCGAGGCGTTGACTCCGTTCCGGCACACGATCGAGCTGCGCGACGTCGCGTTCGGCTACGAGGACGGCAGCGCGCGCATCCTGCGCAACGTGTCGCTCGTCGTGCGCACCGGCCAGATGATCGCGATCGTCGGGCGCAGCGGTGCCGGCAAGACGACGCTCGTCAACCTGCTGCCGCGTTTCTACGACGTCAGCGGGGGTGCGATTCTCATCGACGGCGTCGACATCCGGCAGGTCACCGTCGCGTCGCTGCGGCAGCAGATCGGCATCGTCACGCAGGACACCGTGCTGTTCGACGACTCGATCCGCGGCAACATCGCGTACGGATCGCCGCTGGCGACGACCGAGCAGATTGAAGCGGCGGCGCGCGCCGCCAACGCCCACGACTTCATCACCGCGCTGCCGGCCGGCTACGCCACGATGATCGGCGAGCGCGGCCAGCGGCTGTCCGGCGGGCAGCGTCAGCGGATTGCGATCGCGCGCGCCATCCTGAAAGACGCGCCGATCCTCGTGCTGGACGAGGCGACGTCCGCGCTCGACACCGAGTCGGAGCTGCTGGTGCAGGAAGCGCTGTCGAATCTGATGCTGAACCGCACGTCGTTCGTGATCGCGCACCGCCTGTCGACGATTCGCCGCGCGGACGCGATCGTGGTGCTCGAGCGCGGCAACATCGTCGAAGTCGGGCAGCACGACGACCTGCTCGCGAAGGCCGACGGCAAATACGCATCGTTGTATCAGTCACAGCAGCTCGAGTGGCGCAGAGCAGAGCGGACCAGAATGGTCCCGTCGTGACGCCCTCCCAACGCCTTCTATGATCAAGTCCATGACCGGGTTTGCGGCGCTCACGCGCGAGGACGACCGCGCGACCATCGCCGTCACGATTCGCGCGGTGAACCATCGTCATCTCGACCTGCAGCTGCGAAGCCCGCAGTCGTTGTCGTCGATTGAAGGCGAGCTTCGCGGGCTCGTTTCCAGGCATGTCGCCCGGGGAAGAGTCGAGCTCAGCGTATCGGTGCAGTTTCGGCAGACGCCCGGCGTCGACGTCGAGTTCAACGAGGATTTCGCGCGCGCGCTCGAAGTCGCCCTCGACAAGGCGCGCGAGCGCGGTCTGGTTGCCGGCGCGCTCACGCCGGGCGATCTGCTGCGGCTGCCACAGGCGATTACGATCCGCGAACGGCAGCCCGAGGACGACGATGCCGCCAGGGCCATCGTGGTCGCGCAGGCGCGCGAGGCCGTCGACCAGGCGTTGACCGACCTCGACTCGATGCGATCGCGGGAAGGCGACGCGCTTCGAGGCGATCTCGACAGCCGCCGGACCGCGGTGGCGAATCTGGTCGAGCGAATCGCCGTGGCGGCAGACGAGGGTCGCGCGGCGATGGAGGAGCGCCTGGCCGAACGTGTCCGTCAGCTGCGGACGGAACTGCAGGCGGATGAGACCGCTGTCGCGCAGGAGGTCGTGCGGATGGCCGCGCGTTCCGATATCAGCGAGGAGCTCGAACGCTTCCGCGGCCACGTCGCGCATTGGCGCGCCCTCGCCGACGGTCCGGAGCCGTGCGGTCGTAAGCTCGATTTCCTGCTGCAGGAAATGAACCGCGAGGTCAACACGATGGGGTCGAAAGCGGATGGCCTCCGGGTGTCTGAACTGATCATCGCGGCGAAGGCCGAGCTCGAGAAGATGCGGGAACAGGTCCAGAATGTCGAATAGCGCGCGGGGCCTGCTGTTCATTGTGTCGGCGCCGTCCGGCGCCGGCAAGACCACGCTGGTCGAGCGGCTGGTCGAACAGCTCCCAAACCTCAAAATGTCGCGTTCTTACACGTCCCGGGCGGCCCGCCAGGGCGAAACCGACGGCGTGGACTATAATTTTGTATCGCGCGAACGATTCGAGGCGATGGCCGCGGCGTCCGAGTTCCTCGAGTGGGCCGACGTCTTCGGCAACCTCTACGGCACCCGGGCGGCCGACACCGACGCGATGCTGGCAGGCGGCAACGACGTCGTGCTGGTCATCGATGTGCAGGGCGCGCGGAAAGTGCGCGCGCGCGGCCTGGAGGCGCGCGCGGTGTTCGTCATGCCGCCGTCCTTTCATGTGCTCGAACAGCGGTTGCGTGGGCGCAGCAAGGACAGTGAGGCGGCCATCCAGCGGCGTCTGCAGGTGGCGCGCGACGAAGTGGCCGCCTTCGCCGAGTACGACTTCGTCGTCGTCAACGACGAGGTGACCGCCGCCGTCGATCGTCTCCGGGGAATCGTCGTCGCAGAACGGGCCCGGCTGCATCGCATGCAGGTCGAGGCCGAAACCATAGTCAGGACATTTTCATGATTGACCGTTCCAAGCTTCCGAACTCGTTCGAATTCGTCGTCACCGCCGGCGCGCGCGCCAGGCAGCTCCTCGCCGGATCGACGCCGCGCGTCGTCGTCGGTGAACACAAGAAGACCACCATCGCGCAGCAGGAAGTCATCACCAAGCAGGTGGAGATGATCGAGCGGGAAAAATTGGAGACTGAGTGAGTTGGTGACGTGGTGACTTGAATCGCCAATTCACCAACTCGCCAACTCACCAACTGTCATGGCTCTAGTCGCCCTCGGCGTCACCGGCGGCATCGGTGCGTATAAGGCCGTGGAAGTCGCACGCGGTCTGCAGAAACGCGGCCACGAAGTAGTGGCGGTGATGACGCACGCGGCGACCCGGTTTGTCGGGCCGATTACGTTCGAGGCGATCACGCGGCGGCGCGTCATCACCGATCAGTTCGATGAAGGCATGAATGCCGACATCGAGCACATCGCGCTGGCGTCGACCATCGATCTGCTGCTCATCGCGCCGGCGACCGCCAACATCATCGGCAAGTTCGCCAACGGCATCGCCGACGATTTCCTGTCCACGCTCTACACGGCGACGCGCGCGCCGCTGCTTGTCGCACCGGCGATGAACACGCAGATGTTCGCGCACGAGGCCGTGCGCAGGAATCTCGACACGCTGGCTGCCCGCGGTGTGCGTCTTCGTCGAGCCGGGCGAGGGTTATCTCGCCTGCGGATGGATCGGCAAAGGACGGCTTGCCGAGCCGGACGAGATCGTCGCCGCGGCCGAAGCGGTCCTTCGGCCCGAAGGGCCGCTGCGCGGACAGCGTGTCCTGGTGACGGCCGGTCCGACCTATGAGGATGTCGATCCGGTGCGCTACATCGGGAACAGGTCGAGCGGGCGGATGGGTTATGCGATCGCCGCGGAGGCTGCACGGCGCGGCGCGCTGGTGACGCTCGTCACCGGTCCCACGACGATCGCGGTGCCGGCGGTCAGTGAAGTGGTCAAGGTGCGCGGCGCCGCCGAGATGCATCAGGCCGTGCTCTCGCGCTCGGACGGCCAGGACGTGGTCGTGATGGCGGCCGCGGTCGCCGATTATGCGCCGGTTGAAAGAGCCGGGCAGAAGGTGGCGAAGGACGCGGACTCGCTCACGCTCGTGCTCAAGAAGACGCCGGACATCCTCGGTGAACTGGGGCAGCGGAGGGTGGCGACGAGCGGTGGACCGATCCTCGTCGGATTCGCCGCGGAGACGCAGGATGTCGTCAGCCGGGCGTCGGCGAAGCGCGAGAGGAAGCACGCCGACTTCATCGTGGCCAACGACGTGTCGCGCGCGGATGCCGGGTTCGATGTCGAGACCAACGCCGTCACGATCGTCGGGCCCGATGGCGCGGAGACGCTGCCGTCTGCAGTCGAAGGCGCGTGTGGCGGCGGAGATTCTCAATCGCGTGGAGCGCCTGCTCGAGGCGCGGCCGACAGGCAGCGTCCGACGCTAGCCGGACCTCCTCATGGATCGCGATCAGCTCAAGGAACACCTGGCGTTCGCCGCCGAGCTTGGCGTCGCCGGTCTGAGCCGGGATCCGGCCTGGAGGGTGCGTTCCCAAGGGTTCCAACGCTCCGAAGGGTCAGACCCGGGTCAGACCCTTGATTCGCAGAATCTGCAAAGTGAGGCACCGCTGACGTTCTCGAGAAATGCCACCGAGGCGCTCGCCGCGATTCGCACCGACATCGGCGACTGCACCCGATGCAAGCTGCACACGCTCGGTCGCAAGCAGATCGTCTTCGGCGTCGGCAACCCGCAAGCCGACCTGATGTTTGTCGGCGAAGCTCCAGGGGCGGATGAAGACGAACAGGGAATTCCGTTCGTCGGGCGTGCGGGGCAGCTGTTGACGAAGATCATCGAAGCGATCGATCTGCGGCGCGACGACGTCTACATCGCGAACATCATCAAGTGCAGGCCGCCGCAGAACCGCAACCCGGAGCCCGACGAGGTCGCGTCATGCGAGCCGTTTCTGTTCCGGCAGGTCGACGTCATCGAGCCGAAGGTTATCGTGGCGCTCGGGAAGTATGCCGCGCAAACGCTTCTGCGAACGGATAGCCCGATCTCGCGCCTGCGCGGTCGTGTGTTCGACTACCGCGGCGCCAAACTGATTCCGACATTCCACCCGGCGTACCTTCTGCGGAATCCGTCTTCCAAGCGCGAGGTATGGGAAGATATGAAACTTGTCCGCAGTCTCCTCCACGCCTGAATTCCTCGTCAGCGTCGCCGTTCCGGTTCCGAATCTCGACCTGTTGACCTACGCCGTGCCTCAGGGGACGCCGATGCCGTGCGTCGGCGCGCGAGTCGTCGTACCGCTCGGCGCGCGCGTCGTCACCGGCCTCGTGGTCGAGGTCGACGTTCCGTCGCCAGACGCCGATTCGAGAACGCCTGACGAACGACGGACGCCGCATCACCAGCGTCGGACCACGAACGCAGAACGACCGGCGACACGCGTGAAAGTCATCCGCGAAGTTCTGGACTCGGCCGCATTCGTTCCGCCCGATGTCGTCGCGCTCGCGCAGTGGACGGCCGAGTACTACGCCGCCGGCGTCGGCGACGCCATTCCGGCGTTGCTTCCGCCGATGGCGAGGGGCGGTCGCGTGGATGCGCACAAGACGACGCGGATCGCGGCGATCACTGCCGCGGGGATCGAGGCGCTGGAGGGCAACCTGACGGCCGGTCAGCGGGAGACGCTGGAAATGCTGGCCGGTGCACCGACCGGAATCGCGAGCGCGACCCTGGCTGCACGCGGGATCGCAGCAAATGCCATTTCCCGGTTAGCTAAGCATGGCTATATCAGCATCCGCCGCGAGAAAATCGACCGCAATCCGTTCGCAAACGGGGAAAAGGGTCAGACCAGGGTCAGACCCGGGTCAGACCCTGGTCTGACCCCGGAGCCGGCCGCGGCGGACCGGCAACTGACAGGCGAACAGACCGGCGCGCTGGCGCGGCTGCGACAGCTGGCCGAGACCCGAGCGTTTCGTGTCGCCCTCCTGCACGGCGTCACCGGCAGCGGCAAGACGGAGATCTACATTCGCCTGTCGGCCGTCGTGCGCGCGTCGGGACGCTCGGTGCTGATGCTCGTCCCCGAGATCGCCTTGACGCCGGCAGCCGCGTCCCTGTTCCGCGAGGCCTTCGGCGAACGCGTCGCGATTCAGCACAGCGGCCTGTCCGACGGCGAGCGGCACGATCAGTGGCAGCGGATTCGCCGCGGCGATATCGACGTGGTGATCGGCACCCGCTCCGCCGTCTTTGCGCCGCTCGACAACGTCGGCCTCATCGTCGTCGACGAAGAGCACGACAGCTCCTACAAGCAGGAGGAGAGTCCGCGCTACAACGGACGCGACGTCGCGATCGTCCGCGCGCAGCGCGCAGGGGCGCTCGTCGTGCTGGGATCGGCGACGCCGTCCATGGAGACGTACCACAACGCGATGACCGGGAAATACGAGCGCGTCGTCCTCGAGCGCCGCGTGCTGGATCGGCCGCTGGCATCGGTGCGCGTCGTCGACATGCGCGAGGAGTACGCCGCGGAAGGGCCCGACACGATCCTGAGCCGGCCGCTGCGCGATGGAATCCAGAGCCGGATCGATCGCAAGGAGCAGGCGCTGGTGCTGTTGAACCGCCGCGGGTTCGCGACGGCCGTCTTCTGCCGGCAGTGCGCCGGAACCATCGACTGCCCGAACTGCAGCGTCTCGCTCGTCGTCCACGGCGACGGGAACGCCCGGCGGGCTCGTTGTCACTACTGCAACTTCACGTCACGCGTGCCGCCGGCATGCCCGCTCTGCGCGGGACCGTATCTCGACCAGGCCGGCTTTGGCACCGAGCGCGTCGAGGCTGAAGTCCAGAAGGCCTGCCCAGAGGCGCGCGTCGCGCGTCTCGATCGCGATGCGATTCGCAGAAAGGGCGCGCTGGCCTCCCTCCTCGCGCGCTTTCGCGACGGGGCGATCGACGTTCTCGTCGGCACCCAGATGATTGCCAAGGGCCACGACTTCCCGCGGGTGACGCTCGTCGGCGTGGTCTCCGCCGACGTCGGTCTCGGCCTCGCCGACTTCCGCGCCTCGGAGCGGACTTTCCAGCTGCTCACGCAGGTGGCCGGCCGCGCCGGGCGAGGCGAGCAGCTCGGCGAGGCGATCGTGCAGACGCTCTATCCCGACCACTACAGCATCCAGCTCGCCTGCCGCCAGGACTTTCCGGCGTTCTACGAGCGCGAGCTGCGTTTTCGTCAGGCGATGCGCTATCCGCCTGTCATCTCGCTCGTCAACGCCGTGATTCGGTCGCGCACCTTCGCCGGCGCCATGGACGATGCGTCTGATATCGCGGAGAAACTGCGGCGGTCGGACGGGAGCCTGAGGATCCTGGGACCCGCTCCGGCGCCACTCGGCCGGCTGCGCGGCGAATATCGGGCGCAGGTGCTGATCAAGGGGACGAACCGGAAGAAGATTCGCGAGGCGCTCCAGGCGGCCCTGGCCGCTCGTCCAGATCTTCAGCGCCGCGTCGTGGTCGATGTGGATCCGCTCTCGGTGTTGTGAGAGTCGTGTTCGACTCAGCGTCCCAGGAGCTCCATCGGCCGAATCGGCGCCGGCGTGAAGCAGAGCACGAACATGACGACCGCGAACGCGGCGAGCCACAGGCGGGTGACGTCCAGCGGCGTCTCTTCATCGAAGACCCGCGGATGGCGAGGGCCGAAGAGCACCAGCATCAGGACGATCATCCCGGTCCACACAATCCAGCTCGCGGCAAAGAACGCCAGCCCCACGGCGACGCACAGCATGGCGAACGTCACGTATGTCGAGTAGCGCGGGCCCAGCACCGAGTACGATACGTGTCCGCCATCGAGCTGGCCGATGGGGAAGAGGTTCAAGGCCGTGGCCAGCATGCCGAACCAGGCGGCAAACGCCATCGGGTGCATGTTCAAGGAGTAGCCGTCGGGCTGCGCGCCCCAGAGCAGCCACGACGCGAACTTGAACAGCAGCGGCTCGCCGAGCTCGAGGATGCCGCTCGAACTGGCGGGCAGGCGGACGACATGCGACATCGCCAGGCCGATGAAGAGCGCCGGGACCGCGATGACGAACCCCGCGATTGGGCCCGCAATGCCGATGTCGAACAGCATTTTCTTGCTGGGAATCGGCTCGCGGATGCGGATGAACGCGCCCATCGTCCCCGTCAGGAAGAAGGGGACCGGAATGAAAAACGGGAGGGACGCATCGACGTCATAATAGCGGCAGGCGAAGTAGTGCCCGAGCTCGTGGCATCCGAGGATCGCGAGAATGGTCCCGCTGTACCACAATCCGCGTAGAAACAGCGCGGGCACCGGCATGGGCAGCGCCGACGAGCCTCGAAAATCGTCGAGAAATGCGGCGTATTGGCTGGCGCCGACCATCGTCGTCGATACGACGGTCAGGGCGAACAACAGAAAGTGCAGCCACACACGATCTTGGAACTTGTATCGTGAGTGCCAGGCGACCGGAGTAGCGTCCAAGTTAGCCGATGTTCTGGAGGTCTTTGCCCGGTTTGAAGCGGATCGTGCGTCCCGGCGGGATGCGCACTTCCTTGCCGGTGCGAGGGTTACGGCCGATTCCGCGCTTGCGCGGCTTCACCTGGAAAACGCCGAACCCGCGCAGTTCGATGCGTTCGCCGCGTTGCATGGAGGTGCGCATCGCATCGAAGACCGCGTCGACTGCCACCTCGGCTTTGACCTTGGTGATGTCGGCGATTTTCGAAACCTCGTTGACGATGTCGACCTTGATCATGCTTAGGGTCTCCTGACGGCTTGTAAATACTATAGATTGTGATACTTACGCTGTCAAGGCTGAGGCTAAGTGAAAAGAGGCAATGCCGCGTAAATCGCCCTCCGTCGTCCTCGTCGGCCGCCCGAACGTCGGGAAGTCGACGCTTTTCAACCGAATGACCGGCAGCCGCCGCGCCATCGTCGCGCCCGTCGCCGGCACGACGCGCGACGCGCTGGCGCGACCTGTCGTCTGGCGTGGAACGGGATTCCAGCTGTTCGATACGGGCGGCTTATACGGCGAGAGTCAGGATCCGTTACACGAGCTGGTCGTGCAGCAGGGGCAGCGTGCCATCGTCGGCGCCGATCTGCTGGTCCTCCTGGTCGACGGACGCGAAGGGCTGATTCCCGGCGACGAGCGCATCGCGCGCGAACTGCGGGAGACCGGCACTCCGATCCTGCTCGCGATCAACAAGACCGACGACAAGCGCTCGCAGAAATCGTCGATGGAATTCTTTCAGCTCGGGTTCGATCCCGTCACGGAGATTTCGGCGGAACACGGGACAGGCGTCGCTGAACTGCTGGATGAAATCGTCGAACGCCTGGGCGCGAACGAGCGCAGGCGTACGCGCTTCCAGCGCTCGGTTCGGACGCAGACAGGAGTCCCGCAGCGCCGCAGCCTCGGCCCTGGCTCCCGGTGGAGGAACAGCTCAGGAAACACGCGTCGCGATCGTCGGCCGCCCCAACGTCGGAAAATCGTCTCTCGTAAACAGGCTGCTGCGCGAGGAGCGTGTGCTCGTCAGCGACATGCCGGGAACGACGCGCGATGCGATCGACACACCGCTGATCTGGCACCGGCGTCATTTTCGCATCATCGACACCGCGGGCATGCGGCGCCCGGGGCGGGTCGCGAGCGGCGGGAAAGTGGAGATGGTCAGCGTCGCGCTGGCGAAGGAGTCGATCGCGGACGCCGACGTCGTCGCTCTTGTCATCGACGCGAACACCGGCGCGTCGGATCAGGATGCGGCGATCGGCGGCGAAGCCGATCGCGCGGGACGCGGCGTGGTGATCATCGCGAACAAGTGGGACCTCGTGAAAACCGAGGATCACACCTTCGTCCAGCGCTTCGACGAGAATCTCCGCCACGGGATGCGGTTCCTCGACTTCGCGCCGATCCTGCACATCTCGGCGCTCACCGGCGAGCGGACGACCAAAGTGCTCGAGACGATCGACAAGGTTGCCGCCGCGCGGCGGATGCGCGTGCCGACGCCCGGCGTTGAACACGTTCATCGAGCGGGTCACTGCGGCAAACCCGCCGGTCAGCCCGGGCCGCAAGCACGTGCGCATCATGTACGCCGCGCAGATCGGCGTGGCGCCGCCGTCGTTCGTGTTCTTCACCAACGTCGCGACGACGTTCCACTTCTCGTACGAACGGTTCCTGATCAACAAGCTGCGCGAGGAGTTCGGGTTCGTCGGCTCGCCGATCCGCATTCAGGTCCGCCGGCGGAACAAGAACACCAACGTCGGCGGCACCCGAAAGCGGCCCGCGCGGCACGACGCCAAGGCGCGCGCGGTGCAGCGGGAGCGCGAGGATCGCAGATCGCGCAAGAACCGCCGCGACAAGAAGGAAGGCTGATATACTTCGACCCTGCCTAAGCCCTGCGCCACTCGCAGGGCGCGGGGGACCCAAGCTACTTGGGGCGCATCGGCGCTTCGCGCCGTAGGACACTTCCGAGTCCGAGCCCGTCAGCTAACCCCGCCGGTGTCAGACGGAAGGCTCGAGTGTCCACCACCTCACTGTCGCGTGACGGCCGCGTCCGCGTCGTCGTCGCGACCACTGTTCTTCTCTCGTTCATTTCCTTCTGGCGCGCGGCGGCGATCGTTCTCGCCGATCTCGGATCGACGGCGTTCTACGTCGGCGGCATCGTCGAGCAGGCGGTGGGGAAGTCGGCGCCGTGGTTCATCCTCGGCGTCATGATCTTTTCCTACGCGGTGCGCGCGCTGTACATCGAGAGCTCCGCGATGTTCGTGCGCGGCGGCGTCTATCGCGTCGTCAAGGAAGCGATGGGCGGCACGCTGGCGAAGCTGTCGGTGTCGGCGCTGCTGTTCGACTACATCCTGACGGGACCGATCAGCGGCGTGTCGGCCGGCAGCTATATCGCCGGACTGGTGAACGACATTCTGCAGCGCAGCGGCGTTCGGGCGCAGATTCCGGTGGCCGCCACCGCGGCGTTCATCGCGATCCTGATCACGATCTATTTCTGGTGGCGAAATACCCGCGGCATCCACGAGAGCAGCGACGACGCGATGACCATCATGAAGATTGCCACCGTGATGGTCGTCGCCCTGATCGCCTGGTGCACGCTGACGCTGGTGCAGCGCGGCGGATCGCTCCCGCCGCTCCCGACGCGCGGGCACATTGCGTTTTCCGACGACGCGGTCGGGTGGCTGAAGGGGAGCGTGTGGCCGACCTTCACCGCGATCGCGATCCTTGTGGGCTTCGGCCACTCCATTCTGGCGATGAGCGGCGAGGAATCGCTCGCGCAGGTCTACCGCGAGATCGAGGTGCCGAAGGTCAAGAACCTCCAGCGCGCGGGGATGGTGATCTTCATCTACAGCCTGGTGTTCACGGGGCTCGTCAGCTTCTTCGCCGTCGCGATCATTCCCGACGCCGTGCGCCCCCGGTACTACGACAACCTGATCTCCGGCCTCGCGATGCACGTCGTCGGCCCCGTGTCGCTGCGCCTGGTGTTCCAGGCCGTTGTCGTCGTCGTCGGATTTCTGATGCTGGCGGGGGCGGTCAACACCGCGATCGTCGGATCGAACGGCGTCCTGAACCGCGTGTCGGAAGACGGCGTGCTGACCGAGTGGTTCCGGAAGCCGCATCGGCGATTCGGGACGACGTACCGGCTGATCAACATGATCGCGATCCTTCAGATCACGACGATTCTGATCAGCCGCGGCAACGTGATTCTGCTCGGCGAGGCGTACGCCTTCGGCGTGGTGTGGAGCTTCGCGTTCAACGCGCTCGCGGTGCTCGTCCTTCGCTACAAGCGGCCCGACATCGAACGCGGCTGGAAGGTGCCGCTGAACCTGCATGTCGGCGGCCGCGAGCTGCCTGTCGGCGTCACCCTGATCGCGATCTCGCTGTTTACCGCGGCGGTCATCAACCTGTTCACCAAGGAAACCGCCACGATCTCCGGCCTGTTGTTCACCGGAGGCTTTTTCGGCGTCTTCATGGTGTCGGAACGGATCACGGCGCGCCGGAAAGTGGGCGCGGCGTCCGGGAAGCTCGATCAGTTTCAGTTGACGCCGGAGCCGGAGGTCGGGATCGACGCGCTCCGCAGCCGGCCGGGCGCGGTCCTGGTGCCGGTCAGGGACTACAACACGCTGTCGCAGCTGGACTGGGTGGTCGGCCACACGCCTCCCGAACGCGATGTTGTCGTGCTGACGATCCGCCTGCTGCGTGGGCCCGACGGCAGCTCGCACGATCTCGAAGCCGACGAGCTCTTCACCGACTACGAACAGACGTTGTTCACCAAAGTCGTCGCCATCGCCGAACGCCATGGCCGCGGCGTGAAACTGCTGGTGCTGCCGGCCACGAACATCTTCGACGCCGTCGCCCAGACGGCCGTGATCCTGAAGGCCAGCGAAATCGTCGTCGGCGCGTCGGCGGTGATCTCGCCAGACGTCCAGGCGCACCAGATGGGCAACGCCTGGGACCGGACACCGCACGAGCGGGAATTGACGACGCAGTTCGTGATCCATTTTGCCGAAGGCCACGTGCAGAAGTTTTCGCTCGGCGCACACCCGCCGACCCTGACGCCGGAGGATGTCGAACGCATCCACGCCCTCTGGGTGACCGCCGTGAAGGCCGTCGGACCCAACGTCCATCATCGTGACATCGTCGTCGCGGCGCTGGACAGTTTCGAGGCGGAGCTCCACGCCAGCCGCGAGAGCGTCGTCGAGCGTCTGCGCCGTCAAACGCGTTCGTGAGACGCGTCGATCGACGGCCGAAGGCGGCGGGTGCGGTACCATGCGGACGTGACTATCGCCCTCACGCTGCAAATTCGACGGCTGGCATCCGCTGAAGGACTCGCGCTGCCGTGCTACATGACGCCGGGCGCGGCCGGCATGGACCTGTACGCCGCACTGCTCGAGGATCTGCTGATTGAACCCGGTGGAATCGTCCTGGTGCCGACCGGCCTGGAGGTGGCGATCCCTGAAGGATTCGAGGGACAGGTGAGACCGCGATCGGGGCTCGCCGTGAAACACGGAATCAGCCTTCCGAATACGCCCGCGACGATCGACTCCGACTATCGCGGGGAGATTCGCGTGCCGCTCATCAACCTCGGCCGGGAAGCGTTTCTCGTCTCGCGCGGCATGCGTATCGCGCAGTTGGTCGTGGCGCCGGTCGTTCGGGTGACGTGGGACGAGGTGCAGGAGCTGCCTGCGACCGACCGCGGCGGAAAAGGCTTCGGTCACTCGGGCGTCTGATATACTTTTTCCGCGCCACATGCAGGACGTCACCGCCCACGTCGAGATTCCGAAGCGTGCGCTCTTCAAGGCGGCGGAGGTCTGCGATCTCGCCAAGGTGCAGCCGTATGTGCTGCGCTCGTGGGAAGCGGAGTTCCCCGAGCTCGGCGTCGCGAAAGCTGCCGGCGCGCCGCGCGTCTACCGGCGAGTCGATGTGGAGCAGGTCCTGAAGATCAAGCACATGCTGCTGGTCGAGGGATTGACGCTTGCCGGCGCTCGCCGCAAGCTCGAGGAATTGACGGCGCCAGTCGCGGGCGACGAGCCGGTCATCGAAGCGCTGATCGGCGAGAACGCGCGCGAGCGCCTCACGGCGATCAAGCGCGGCCTGCAGTCGATTCTCGAGCTGCTGGCGGGAACTGGCGGCGAGGAGTTCCAGCTCGCGGCACCGGTCCCTGCCGTCGGGTCCTCGCGCCTCCGGCCCATGTCGGCTACGAGAGTCAAGGTGTCGCGCGGCAAGGCCTCGACGTCGCGAGGAGGACCGGCGCGCTCTCCCCAAGCGCGCCGCAAGCGTTCGGCGTAAGATCGAAGAGTCGGGACGTAGCGTAGCCTGGTTATCGCGCTTGACTGGGGGTCAAGAGATCGGCGGTTCGAATCCGCCCGTCCCGACCAAATCATTAATGAAACAGGCCGTTTCTCGCAGGGGAAGCGGCCTTTTGTTTTTTCTTGTGACTGTCGGCCCGATCGACCGTTCTCTCGTACCGCCGTCGCGGCGCGTTTCGAGTACCACCACAGCTCGCGCCGCCTTGGCGCGGCGACCAGCTGACTCTTCCACCAGCGGCGCCCGACAAGAAAACAATCTCGGAGCCGGGCAGGTCGTGTAGGATGCGCCGTTGAGCTCGGGGGGCCCTCGGAGAGTTCGGCGGGATCACCTCCGACGGGCTTGGGCGTTCAAGAGGAACAATGGAGGAGCGGCATGAAAGCAAAGCTATTGGTGTTCGCAGGCGTCGCCGTGTGGATTTCGGCGATGGCGTGGACGACCGCGGCAACCAACGACGACAAAGACGATCACGGGCGCGACGACAATGACCCGAGAGTCGAGAGGGGGTTCGACATCGCCCCGGTGCCTCTCCATTTCAAGAAGAAGAACCGGGAACTCGTGGGACTGGGCAGCTACCTCGTCAACGGTGCTGGCGACTGCAACGGCTGCCACTCCGGCCCCTCGGGTCAGTTTGCGCCTGGCGGAGATCCAACCAAAGGCGAGCCGAAAGTGATCAATCAGGCGGCGTACCTGCGGGGCGGCAACCCCGCGCTGTTTGGTCCGGTCCTCATCCCCCGCAACTTGACTCCCGACAAGAACCACAAGGCAGAAGGCGGTGCATCGTTTGAGGAATTCCTGGGGATCATGCGAACCGGTATCGATCCGGATCACGCACATCCCCAGTTCGGTCCGTATCTTCAGGTGATGCCATGGCCGGCCTTTCAAAACATGACCGACCACGACCTGCGGGCGATCTACCAGTACCTGAGCGCGATTCCCTGCCTGGAAGGCGACCCGGGCCTGCCGCCGGCGGAGCAGCACCCCATCGGGACCCGCTGCCAATAAGCGCATGGGCGACACCGACGCGGCGTTCGAGACGGAGAGGCGGTTCCTCACCGCTTGAACGCCGCACTCACGACGCATCCACTCCGGCCTTCATTCGCCGCGCGGCAGGATCCGGCGCACCAGCAAAGCAGTTGTCAAATAGCGCGAGGATTTCTCTCATTCCGGAATCCGAAAGTGACCCACATTTGCGATGACCACAGCCCTCCGAGATAAGGCGATTGGCCGATCGGATAAAATCGCTGACATCATGTCTAAGCATTCATCTGAGATTCTCCACCTGGCCAAGCGAGGCGCCGAGGTTCGGTTTCGTGAATTGGTCGACGAACTGAAGTTCCTGACGCTGTCCTTTCCGCATCTGCGTGACGCCGTCGACCGGGACAGATCTGCCGGTGGAGTTCATTCTTCGCCGGGGCCAGGAGAAGGCCGGTCCGGTCCAGGCGGCTCGCTCGCGCCGGAAGATGTCCGCGAAGGCGCGAAAGGCGATCTCGGATGCTCAGAAGGCACGGTGGGCAAAGCAGAAGGCGGCACAGTAGGAATGCCGTTCTCCTTGAGATCATTCCTCATCGACGGGCGCGCTTCCTGAGCCTGTCTCGACCAGCGTTTCGCATTACTGGCTAGAGGATGGCGCCACTATGCGTTTCGCGCGCCTGTCTCTACTCGTAAACTGTTCTGGTCTAAGCGGTAAGCCGATTCACCGTTAGCCCACCACGCATATTGCTCATATCGTCCGCGCAGGAAGGCTTGGCTCTGATGAAGGTCGTCTGTTTGCTCGTGAGCGCTGTGTTCGTTGCGTCGTTCTCCGCCGGTTGCTCCGGATCCTCTCCTAACCCGACCTCTCCTTCGTCAGCCGGCAACTCGCTGGATCTCATGGCTTCGCAGCTCCCGGGCACGTGGGAACTCGTGTCGATTCAGCCGGCAGGTGAAGCGGAGCAGGCCAGGCCGTCTGGCGCCAGCTACATCGTCACCTTCGCTGATGGCCGTCTGTCGACGCGTGCCGACTGCAACCTCTGTGGTGGTTCCTACACGCTGAACGGTCAGACACTCGTGGCGGGCCCATCGCTCGCGTGCACGCGGGCCGCGTGCGCGACGATGGCGTTCGAGAGCGTGTACACACGGCTGCTTGCCGGCGAGAGCACAGTCTCGCTGACGGACGGCACGCTCGTGCTCACTTCGTCGCGAGGTGTCCTGCGCTTCACGCGGTAGTCGTGTGCTTGATGCGGCCGCATCGCCCGCTCCGATGCAGGCGCGCACACTTCATGGAGTCTCCCAGCTCCGCTGTCGTAACGCACTCCGCGCCAGGGAGTGGACAGATCATTTGCTCTCGGGGCGGACGTAACATGGCTCCCTACACACAGGTCGCGCCGGCCTTGTGCACTGATGCGCGTGCGGCTAACATGCCGCCAATCTTGGCCCCATGATCGATTCGACCCCTCCGCCGAGGACGCCCGCGGCACCGGCGGCGTAGCGCCTCGTCTCGCCGACTATGGGATAGGAGTCACGTATGCGAATGGGAATCCTCGCGCTATCGGTCACCGCCGTGCTTGCGGTCGCCGTGAGCGGCGGTAGTCACCTCACCCAGGCGCAATCAGCGCAGTCCAGCGCGGCGGCGCCGCGCAGCACACCGCTCGCGGCACCTTCCAACAAGCTCGAAGACGCGCTGCTCGAATGGCCGCTGCCGCCCGGAGAACAGGCCTACGGCAGGATCGACGGAAAACATCTGCACCGCTACGTCGAGGAGCAGGCGGCGATCTCCCGGCGCTATCGCGATCAGGGTCATCCCAAATTCTGGGGACGAATTATCGGGAGCTCCGCCGATGCGGAAAGCGCCGCGTGGCTCGCGAACACGTTCAAGTCCTTCGGGATGAATGACGTTCGCATTCAGCCGCTGGATCTCGGTCCGCAGTGGTTCCCGCAGAAATGGCAGGTGACGGTGACGGGCGGCGGCAGGACGATTGCGCTCGATTCCGCGCAGCCCGACTATCGGGCGGCCGCGCTCCCGCCGGGCGGCATCGATGTCGAGGCCGTGTACGGAGGAATGGGAAGCGCCGCCGACTTCGTCGGCAAGAACCTGACGGGCAAAGCCGTGTTCACCTACACGATGCTCGGCGACCGCAGCGAGGGCGCGGTCAAACGCGCTGACGAGAAGGGTGCGGCGGCCATCTTCGAGGTCGATATGCTGCCCGGCAACATGCGCTATCAGGGCTACCCATCGAACACCAAAGCCCCCGCGTTCACGGTTGGAAGCGATGACGGTCTCGCGGTTCGGGATCTGATCGCATCGCTGCCCCCGGGTCAGACGGCACACGTGAAGGCGACGCTGGACGTCGAGATGGTGCCGAACCTCAAGACCGCACTTGTCTGGGGGACCCTGCCGGGCGCCACCGACGAAACGATTTACATCGTCGCGCATCGCGACGGGTGGTTCGAGGCATCGGGCGACAACGCCGGCGGTGTTGCCGCAATGGTCGGCCTTGCCGAGTACTACTCCAAGGTTCCCCAGTCGCAGCGGCGGAGAACGATCGTGTTCATTGGCCTCGATGGCCACCACAACACCGGACCCGGAGCTGCCGTGGGCGGCGTGTGGCTGAACGATCCGGCAAACAAGGCGAAGCTGTTCGCAAAGACGGCTCTGTCGATCAACTGCGAGCACCCGTCGACGATCCAGACCTACGTGCGTCCGCGCTACATCAACGGCGATGTTCTCTTGTGGTCGAACATGTACACCGCACAGCAGTGGTACGCCGGCGGGCCGTCGCGTCCGGAGTTGACCACGATCGCGGTAAAGGCCTTCAAGGAATTCGGCGTGCCGCTTCTCACCGAACCAAACCCGCGTCCACCCGCCGGCGACCTCGGACGACTGTATCGGTTCACTCCGGGAGTCGCGACCAGCGAGTTCTTTCACTACTTCCACAGCGATCGTGAGACGCCCGACACGGTACCGTGGACCGGTCTCCAGGCGACGACTCGAGCCTACGCGAAGATCGTCGACGAAGTGAACAAGCTCCCGCTGAGCACGTTCCAGCGGCCCGAAGAGCCTGAGCCGTCGCGGTAGCTAAAGAGGTATCGTATTCAGAGCTAGATCAGAGGCATATCATGTCCACCGACAGCTCGGTCGTCACACAACCGTCCGCGGAGTCAGTCCCGACGCAGGTCGTCCAGCACTTCATCGGCGGTCAGTCCGTCGAGGCCACTTCCGGTCGCTTCGGCACCGTCTACCATCCCTCGTCCGGCAAGGCGGCGCGGCGCGTCGGCTTCGCGAGTCGCGCAGACGTCGATCGGGCGGTCGATGCGGCCGCGGCGGCCTTCCCGGCATGGGCGGCTGCGCCGCCGCTGCGCCGCGCGCGCATCCTCAACCGGTTCCGTGAGCTGATCGAACGCGACCAGGCCAAACTGGCGGCGATCATCACCAGCGAGCACGGCAAGGTGCTGTCCGACGCGAAGGGCGAGGTCCAGCGCGGCCTCGAGGTGGTTGAATTCGCCACCGGCATTCCTCACCTCTTGAAAGGCGAATACAGCGAAGAAGTCGGAACGGGCGTCGACAGCTATTCGCTCCGCCAGCCGCTCGGGGTGGTCGCTGGAATCACGCCGTTCAACTTCCCCGCGATGGTGCCGCTGTGGATGTTTCCGGTCGCGCTGGCGTGCGGCAACACCTTTATCCTCAAGCCAAGCGAGAAGGATCCGTCAGCGTCGATCGAGCTGGCCCGGCTTCTGACCGAAGCCGGCCTGCCCGATGGCGTGTTCAACGTCGTGCACGGCGACAAGGAAGCGGTCGATGCGCTCCTCGACAACCGGAAGATCGACGCGATCAGCTTCGTCGGCTCGACACCAATCGCCGAGTACATCTACACGCGCGGAACTGCGACCGGCAAGCGCGTGCAGGCGCTCGGCGGCGCCAAGAATCACATGGTGATCCTGCCGGATGCGGATCTGGACCAGACCGTGGATGCCCTGATGGGCGCGGCGTACGGGTCGGCGGGTGAGCGCTGCATGGCCATTTCCGTGGCGGTGGCGGTCGGCGATCAGGTCGGCGACGCGCTCGTCGAGCGGTTGAAGAGCAAGCTGAGCACGCTGCGAGTCGCCCCGGGAGAAGAGCCCGGCGCGGAGATGGGCCCGCTGGTCACCGGCGAACACCTCAAACGCGTGCGCGGCTATGTCGACATCGGTATCGGAGAGGGTGCGACGCTGGTGACCGACGGCCGCCAGTCGCCGGTCCAGTCCGACGGATTCTTCGTCGGCGCCACGCTCTTCGATCACGTCCAGCCTTCGATGCGGATCTACCGGGAGGAGATTTTCGGACCGGTGCTCTCGGTGGTGCGTGTCGCGAATTTCGACGAGGCGCTGCAACTCGTCAACGACCACGAATACGGCAACGGCACTGCCATCTTCACGCGCGACGGCGACGCCGCGCGTGCGTTTACCAGCGGCGTCAAGGTCGGCATGGTGGGCGTCAACGTCCCGATTCCGGTCCCGATGGCGTTTCACTCGTTCGGCGGCTGGAAGCGGTCGCTGTTCGGGGACCACAACGTGCACGGGCCAGAAGGCGTGCGCTTCTACACGCGTCTGAAGACGATCACCGCCCGGTGGCCGAAGGGCATCCGGGAAGGCGCCGATTTCAAGATGCCTGTGCTCGGCTAGCGGTCGCGTCCGGCAGCCGCGCCGTCGCAATCAGCGGCCCAGGAACTTCTCCAGCGCTTCGAGATCCGCTTCGGCTGCATCACGGTACCGTTGCGCGCGCGCGGCGTCGCGCTTCATGACCGCGTCCTGTGCTCTCGAGAGATTGAGGTTCATGCTCGACTGCCGTGCGGCCATGTCGCCACGCAGGCTGAGGCCCAGGCGCGCCTGCTCTCGCTGCAGTTGATCGAGGCCGCTGTTCACCGCGTCGACTCTCGCGGTGAGCTGATCGACTTCCCGCTCCAGCTTATCCAGCGCCGCACCGTCTCGCGCGCGCCTGCGCGCTGTTGGACCTCGTCCCTTGTCGGCTGGTTCGGCTTGCTCCGGAGCGGCCTGTCGCGTCGTTCTGCTCGGCGCGACCGGAGTTCGCCGCGCCCGTACTTGCGGCCGCGAGTTTCGGACGGACCGCGGGCGGCGGCGTCTGCGCAACAACGGACCGGTCATTCGACACGCGGCGGCGGCGGAGGTGGCGGTGGCGCGGCGGCCTCAGTCGGTTTTGGTGCAGCCACCGAGGCGCCCGGCGGAAAGATTGCGTCGTACGGATTTGGCGATGTCGGGGCGGCCGGTGTCGTCTCGCTCGCGCTCGCCGGTGGCGCCGAGCTTGGAGTGGCGGACGGCTCCGGTGCCGCAGCCGATGGAGGCGTTTTCTCGATGATCGACGATGTGTCGGGAGCGGGTGCACGACCGGGCCGAGCTTCCGCCATGCCCAGATAGAGTCCCGTTCCCACCAAAGCCCCGATGACCAGCAGCCCGCCCAGCAGGACGAACATCACGGGATGCCCAAGCCCGCTTCGTGACCGGCGGCACGGACGGCGTGATCGTTGGAGGCGCCGGACGGAGGGTGTTCTGGCGTCGATGAACGGGCCTGCCGGATTCGACTC
Organism: uncultured Acidobacteriota bacterium; assembly: GCA_963794305.1. Classification (GTDB taxonomy): domain Bacteria; phylum Acidobacteriota; class Vicinamibacteria; order Vicinamibacterales; family CAVVIG01; genus CAVQFC01. The sequence goes on from CAWCDQ010000004.1 coordinate 57,666, forward strand.
GATTCCGCTGTCGGGCCCATGCAGTCCCGCGGCCATAGCCCCTCCCACTTCTACGGCGCCCGCCGGAGCCGGGGCCGGCCAGGTGACGGTGTCGGTGCTCGCCGCCGCCTCGCCGCGGACGGCAGGCAGCTTCAGCAGCGCCTGCTTGAATTCAGCGGCCGATTGGAACCGCGCGACGGGATCCTTTTCGATCGCCTTGAGGATGATCGCGTTCAGCTCCGGCGCCAGGGCCGGCATCAGCTCAATCGGCGGCCGCGGCTGTTCGTTCACCTGGGCGAGCATGACCGCAAAATCGCTGTTCGACTTGAACGGTCGCTCGCCGGTGACCATTTCATAGAGGGAGATGCCCACTGAGTAGAGGTCCGAACGTCCGTCGGTCGGCTTGCCGTGGACCTGTTCAGGTGACATGTAGCCGAGCGATCCCGTGGTGGTATCCGCGGCCGTCAGCGTCTGATCGCCCTTCGCGCGGGCGATCCCGAAATCCATCAGCTTCACGACGCCGGCCGGCGTCACCATCATGTTCGCCGGCTTGATGTCCCGATGCACGACGTGCTGCCGATGCGCGTAGTCGAGCGCGTCGAGCGCCTGTTCGATGTAGGCGATCGCCTGGCCGGTCGGAATCGGCCCGTACCGCAGCCGCTGCGCGAGCGACTGGCCCTCGACGTACTCCATGATCATCACGAGCTGGTTGTCGGCGGTGAGCGCCGTGTGCAGCGCAGCGATGTTGGGATGGTTGAGCGCCGCCAGCACCTTGATCTCGCGGAGAAACCTGGCGGCGAGTTCCGGAGATTCGACCAGGTTGGGGAGCAGCACTTTCATCGCGTCGATGCGATCGGACAGGACGTTCCGCACCCGGAACACCTTCCCCATGCCTCCGCGGCCGATCTCGGCGAGCACTTCGTAGTCGCCGATGCGCTTGCTTGGTTCCATGCAATGACTCCAACACAGGCAGGAAGCCGGGATCAACCTGAAAGATCCGGCCGGCCGTGGCCGATACGAAAGATTTCGACCCGATTCGGCCGATTACGAGTAGAAACGTTGCTGTGACGTGTTTGACACTATTACTGGGCGCTGCGTAATATCACGCCGTCAACAGCCTTTTTGTGCAGGGACGAACATGATCAAGAAGATGGTTGTCAGTGGTGTGTGTGCGCTGGCGGTTCTATGCGGTGCCACGGTCGAGGCTCAGGCGCCAGCCGCGTGCCTCGGGACGAAAACCCCGCGTCGCAGTCCTGGATTTCGAGTACGCCACGGTCTACAGGGACGTGCAGGTCATCTTCGGGCAGAACATCGACGTCGGCAAGGGCGTCACCGATCTGCTGGTGAATTATCTCGTCAAGGACGGCAGCTACTCCCTGATTGAGCGGAAGGCACTGGACAAGATTCTCGCCGAGCAGAACTTCTCGAACAGCAATCGCGCGGACGCGACGTCGGCCGCCAAGATCGGCAAGATGCTGGGCGTCGACGCCATCGTCGTCGGCAGCATCACGCAGTTCGGCAACGACACCAAGAACACCGGTGTCGGCGGCGTCGGTGCGGGCCTCGGCAAGATCGGTCTCGGCGGCGTCAGCCAGAAGCAGAGCAAGGCGATCGTCGGTTTGACCGCCCGGATCGTCAACGTCGATACCGGCGAGATCATGGCCGTCGCCGAAGGCAAGGGGGAGTCGAAGCGCACGAGCACGTCGCTGGCGGGCGGCGGCGGCGGCTGGAGCGGTTTCGGTGCGGGCGCGGTGAATTTCGGCTCCAGCGATTTTCAGCAGACGATCATCGGCGAGGCCGTGAAAGCTGCGGTCGAAAAGATGAGCGCCGAGGTGATCTCGGATCGTCCGAAAGTGGAAATCCGTCAGGCGCCGACGGTCACCGTCCAGGGCCTCGTCGCCGCGGTCGCCGGCGCTCAGATCGTCCTCAACGTCGGCGGCAAGGCCGGCGTCAAGGTCGGGGATCAGTTCAGCGTCGAGCGCGTGTCGCAGGAGATCAAGGATCCGGCGACCGGTAAGGTCATCCGCCGGCTGAGCTCCAGCATCGGCATTCTCAAAGTCGTCGACGTCGACGATCAATCGTCGGTCGCGGAAGTGGTATCGGGCACCGGCTTCAAGGTGAACGACCCCGTGAAGACCGTTTCAAAGTAGCCGGTTCTCGCCGCACTGCGGTAGTCCCCGCGCTTCGCTCCCGTCTCGAGTGAAGCGCGGTCCCTTTCCCGGCCGCACCTCACCAGGTAGAACGAGACAACGCGATCCGAGAAGCGGCTAGACAGCCGAAGGATCTGTCCGTGGCTGATTCGCGAACCACCGCACGCTGAACGAAATCGGCAGCCCGACCACGACCATGTGCACCAGCAGTCCGAGAATCAGGTCATGAAGGGTGTACGGACCTCGAGCGTGGAGCGCCGACAGCGGTAGAACGACGAGGTCCATGACCAGTTCGACCGCGGCGCCATACATCAGCCCGCACACCAGCGGATGCTCCACCAGAAAAGCCAACCTGCGGCTGGCGGCGAGGTAGTAGACAGCCGCGAATGAGCACGCGATGAAGAAGTGCAGGACAACGCCCAGCAGGTAAGTGGCCGGGCCTCCCTGGAAGGCCTGCCGTCCCAACAGCCCTGCCGCAATCGACAGTGGAATCCTCGGCCCAAACAGGATCATCGCTTGTGTCAGGTCCAACGTTCCCGCAATCAGGCCACCCGTGCCAATGGCATATAGCGCGCTCTTTTTCATTCGGCATCCTCGCTTCACCCGCACGATACGCTCGCCAGTCCCCAGAGGTCCTGATCGCGGCCTGAAACGTCCTGAATAGTTCTGAAATGACGCCGGGTGTAGCTATGGGCTCTCGCGAAGCGTGATAATCGGTCTCGCATGGACCGCCCAGGCTCGAAGCGTCTTCGTATCGGTGCATGGTGCGTCAGCACGGCGTCCGGCGAGATGTCCCGGGACGGAGAGAGCGTCCGGGTCGAGGTGCGGACGATGCGACTGCTGCTGTGCCTTGCCGATCGCGCCGGCGAAGTCGTCAGCATCGACGACCTGCTCAGCCATGTCTGGCCCGACGTCGTAGTGAGTCCGGATTCCGTGTACCAGGCGGTCGCGGTGCTTCGACGGCTGCTCGGCGACGACTCCAAACAGCCCACCTACATCGAGACGGTGCCGCGACTCGGCTATCGAATGGTCGCGGCCGTCGACGCCTGGGAGTCTCAACCTGCTGTACCGCCGAGCGCTTCGCCGATTTCGGACACCGACCGCGCGAGTCCGGCGCCGGCCGTCGCGGCAGTCCGCGGGTTGCGCTTCGGTCGTGGAGCGAAGTGGGCCGTAGCCGCCGCGGTCTGTCTGGCGAGCGTCGTCGCGTTGTTCCTGTTTGTCGGGACCGCGAACCCGATCCATCCGGCGACGGCTGCCATCGCTGCCTCGCAGAAATCGATTGCGGTGCTGCCATTTCTCGATCTCACCGACGATCGGATGAGCCACGAGACCTTTGCTGACGGCATGACCGAAGAACTGATTGGCAGGCTGAGCAAGGTACCGGGCCTTCAGGTCCCGGCGCCCACGTCCTCGTTCTATTTCAAGGGCAAGAAGAAAGCGGTAACCGAGATTGCCAAATCGCTGGGTGTCGCGTACGTGCTGGATGGCAGCGTGCGCATGGCTGGCGCCAGGCTGCGCGTGTCCGCGCGGCTGGTGCGCGGAGACAACGGCTATGTGGTCTGGTCTGAAACGTACGACCGATCGTTCGACGACGTCCTGACGGTCCAGGACAGCATCGCCGCCGAAGTCACAAAAGCGCTGATGCTCGCCGTCACTGGGGCGTGACCATGCGCAGTAACTCGGCTCTCACTGCCGCACGATAGGCAACGATCCAGTCGACAATGGATGTGGCGGGCGATTTCAGCGGCACGCGAACTCTGGCGCGCTGAACGGCGTCGCGTGCAGCAGTATCCCCAAACAGCTCGACGGCGCGTGCCTTGAGCTCGTCGAGCTCCTCGTCCAGGAAATGGACTCCGATGTCGTCTGTCATCGTTCGTCGCTCAGTGAGTCGCGCTCACGAGAGCCGCACGTCGCCCTTCGCGACCATCAGGACGAGCGCGACATCGAGTATAGCCACGCACGTCGAAAACGGCAGCCAGTAGGGTCGATAGGCGCCGCCGAAGAACGCGCACAGCCACAGAAGAAGAACGGCTCCGACAGTTCGAGCCGACAACTCGCCGGTCCAGAAACCGACGAGTAACAGCGCCCAGAATGCTACTTCAGCAATCAGTCCCGCGATCGCAGGCGATCCCATCGGCGGCTCACTTACATCAAATCAGCCGGACGCTGGCAGCGACATCATCGCGTAACGGTCCATAAGGAAATCGTCAAATCGCGAGGAGACGCGGCGCTCAGTCGGGGGTTCCGGTGAGCTTGGTGACGGAACCCTTCTCCTTCGATCCGGGCTTGTCGCTCCAGTCGACGACCGAACCGTCGGCGAGATGTTCGCGCAGGTTCCAGTGCAGGTCGGCGGCGCCGTCCGGATTCGTGGCGGTGAACGGGAGCGCGACATACTTGCTCGGCTGCACGTCGACCTGCCAGGTGATGGATGTGATGCGGTTCCCGGTCGTTTTCGTCGTGTAGCTTCCCGAAGCGGGCTTGGCGACATCGGTCACGATCACGCCGTCGGGAATCGTCAGATCGATCGTGGTCGCGGCGACCTTCGCTTCGTTGTGGACGCGCACCTCGTACTTCTGCGAGGCTCCGGGTTTCGACTGCAGCGGCGACACCATGACGTGCGCCGACACTGTCGTCAGTGCCGCGGCAGAGAGTAGTGCACCAATCAGAATCTTGTTCCGCATCATCGGCTCCTTCATTCCATCGGGTGATTCATCGGCATCGTCATCGCGTGGCCGGTCATCGGCTGCGACATGCGCATGTTCCACATCCTGCCCATGGCACCGGCCGGAGGCCGGAGCCGGAAGAATACGTGAAACGACACGGGGCCAGTCGAGTACATCGGCTGCAGTGCCGCGGGTACGCCGTAAAATGTCACGTCCGCGCCGAACCCGCCTTCAAATCCGCGCCACTGTATGAAGTCCCGAACGCCTCCGAACGTGAACGCGAGAACGGGACTCCTGAGTTCGGCCTCGGGACCTTCGACGATCGTACCGGTTTGCAAAAGCGCCGTCTCGACCTGCACGGCTTCGAAACGGCCATACAAAGAGTTTCGTCCCGCCTTCCGCGCGGCTTCGACAAGCAGCGCGTTCTGTGCCCCATGATCCTTGTCGTTACGGCCGTAGGCCGCGGTGACCGACGAGATGCCGGGTCCGTTCTTCCTGGTCCAGGAAACCGACGCGGTCGATCGCACGATGTTGCCAGGCTCGAGCTGTTCGGGATCCTTCAGGCGACCCGACGACGCCTGAAGCGTCCACTCGCTGTTCAGATTGAACCACAGCCGTCCCGAAAACGAATCCAGCGGGCCAAAGTCCATATCCCATCGGTTTTCATCCGGTTCGCGGCCGTTGAAGACCGATCCTTCGAGCACCCACGGGCCATGATCGACCGCCGCCGTGACCACGCCGAACGCGATGTGGCTGGAGTCGAGCGTGTGGTGACCGAGCGGTGCCGTCGGGTTGTCGCCCGCCGATGCGCGATGCATGAACGCCACCGGGCCAAGCGCCGGTTCGCCCACCGGTCCACCCGCGATCGTAAATCCCGTCGATGGAGACACTGGCACTCGCCAGACCGCGGCCAACTGCATGAATAGATCGTGCGGATGCTGTCGATCGATGACCGGCCGGCCGTTCACGGCCTCGCCGGCCTGGAAAATCTCCCCGTAACCGTCCTTCCCGACCGTTGCGGGATCCAGGCTCAGCATTCCGGTGAACGTCAGCCGGCCCTTTGCGGTCTCCCGGCTGGCCATTCCCATCCACCAGTTCGGGGCCACGAACTCGGTTCCGCCGCGTGGTCCTCCCTGACTGTTGAATACAGCAAAGAGGACGCCGTCCTGCATGAACTCCCAGCCGCGGCTCTGCGGCATGCTCATGTGCTGATGATCGGGGGGCGCATCTTGCGCATGCACAGGAATTGAATATATCGAGAAGGAGACCCAACACAACACCATCACCAGCCGTCGTCGATAGACACACATGATCGCTCCCGCACCGCGTAGTCGTGAGGTTGAGCGCGTCCTGACGACGCGCACGAGCAGAGAGGCGGCGGCTAGACGCGGAGTGGCAGGGAGCTGGCGTGGACCGGACCATCGGATCCGGGTGGCGCGTGCGTCGAAAGGATGGGTGACGGATAGCGGTTCGCGGGCAACCACGAAGGAGGCGCCGCCGCGATCGCCGCGAGCGCGCGCGGCTGAGGCGAGAACACACTCCGGCGCGCGCCGTCCGATACCGTGTGTTCGTGGCTGCAACCCGCAGGAGCGCGGCCAAACTGCGGGCCGGCGGCGTCAGCATGATGACAAGGCGGCGTGACGGCCGCCTGATGCGCCTCGCACGACCCGGTGCATTGGTCGAGCAGAACGGGCAGGCAGCTGAGCACCGCCGCCAGCACGATCGCCGTTACCGTCCGCGCGGATCCAGCCACGTCCTCGATTCTAGCGCACAAGACGCGTCGCGCTTTGCTTGACTCTGTACCCGTGTGTAGGGTTCATACTGATGTCATGTGGATCAGCGAGGCGGCTGAGCAGGCCGGCGTCAACGTCCAGACCGTCCGGTACTACGAGCGGCGGGGATTGCTTCCCAAAGCGCCTCGGCGCGCGTCCGGCTATCGCGAGTTTCCAGCCGACGCCGTCGCCAGAGTGCGGTTCATCAAGCGCGCTCAGGAGCTCGGATTCTCGCTCGACGAGGTCGAAGAGCTCCTCCAGCTTCAGCGAGGTCCGCGGCGGGACCGCGGGCGAATCCGGAAGATCTCCGAACGGCGAATCGCTCAGATCGACCAGAAAATCGCGGAGCTCACGCGGATGCGTAAGGCATTGAGCGCGCTCGTGCATGCCTGCCACGAGAACGCGACCCTCGAGTGCCCGATCATCGAAGCGCTCAGCGGTGGGGAGTCGGCTTCGTGAACGCAGCACCGACGTCGGCTGCGTCGCCGGTCGTCCACATCGACCCTGTGTGCGGCATGACGGTCGATCCGTCAGAGGCCGCGGGATCCGCCGTGCACGAGGGCCAGACGTACTACTTCTGTCATCCCAGCTGTCTCGAACGCTTCACCGAGAGGCCCTCTGATTTCCTGAACAAGGACGCGAGCGATGGAGTGCCGTCCACGGCCGCGGTGCCCGGCGCTCGCGCGTACATCTGCCCGATGGATCCCGAGATTCGGGAATCGTCACCCGGAGCATGCCCCACCTGCGGCATGGCGCTCGAACCCGATCTTTCCGATCCAGCGGCGTTGATGAAGGTCGAGTACACGTGCCCGATGCATCCGGAGGTCGTACGCGATGCGCCCGGTGCGTGCCCGATCTGCGGGATGGCGCTGGAACCGCGCATGGCCGCGCTAGACGAAGCGCCGAACCCTGAGCTCGTCGACATGACGCGACGATTCTGGCTCGCGCTGGTGCTCGGTCTTCCGGTGTTCCTGCTGTCGATGGCCGACATGGTGCTGGCCGGCAGCCTGACGCGATATCTGGACATGCGTACCGCGAACTGGATCGGCCTCGCGTTCGGGACGCCGGTCGTGGTGTGGGCGGGGTGGCCGTTCTTCGTTCGCGCGTGGCGATCCGTCGTCAATCGCAGTCCCAACATGTTCACGCTGATTGGTCTGGGCGTCGGCGCCGCCTACGGGTACAGCGCGGTGGGCGTCCTGTGGCCCGGGCTCTTTCCGGACGGGTTCCGCGTGCACGGTGTCGTGCAGACCTACTTCGATACCGCGGTCGTCATCACGGCGCTCGTCCTTCTTGGCCAGGTGCTCGAGCTTCGAGCGCGCGCCAGGACGAGCTCGGCGCTGAAGCGGCTGCTCGGCCTTGCGCCGCGCACGGCGCGTGTTCTCAGGGATGGCGCCGAGAAGGACGTGCCGATCGTCGATGTCGGCGTTGCCGATATCTGCCGTGTCCGTCCCGGCGAGAAGATTCCGGTCGATGGCATCGTCCTCGAGGGGCACACCACGATCGATGAATCGATGGTCACCGGCGAGCCGATTCCCGTGGAGAAGACCGTCGGCGATCGCGTGACCGGCGGCACCATCAACGGCGGCGGCACGCTCCTGTTTCGCGCGGAACGGGTTGGCGCTTCCACCCTGCTCGCCCAGATCGTGCGGATGGTGGGAGAGGCGCAACGCAGCCGCGCACCTATTCAGCGCCTGGCCGACCAGACCGCAGCCTGGTTCGTGCCGGCCGTTGTCCTGGTCGCAAGCATCGCGTTTCTCGCATGGGCCCTGGTCGGACCCGATCCGCGCCTGGCGCACGGGCTGGTCAGCGCGGTCTCGGTGCTGATTGTCGCCTGCCCGTGTGCGCTGGGACTCGCGACGCCGATGGCCATCATGGTCGGGGCCGGACGCGGAGCCAGCGCCGGCGTCCTCGTGAAAAATGCCGAGGCGCTGGAGCGCCTCGAGGCGGTCGACACGCTCGTCGTGGACAAGACTGGAACCCTGACCGAAGGAAAGCCGGCCCTCGCGAGCGTGGTCGCATTCGGCGGTCGCTCGGAGGCAGACGTGCTCGGCCTGGCGGCATCGCTCGAACAGGGCAGCGAACACCCGCTCGCGGCAGCCATCCTCGAAGGCGCGAAGGCTAGAGGCGTGCGGCCGTCCGCGATCGAGCGATTCCAATCGCACAGCGGCAAAGGCCTCGAGGCGAGCGTCGACGGGCGCCGCGTGGTCCTTGGCAACGCCGCCATGATGGCCGACGCGTCGATTCCCTCAGATGCCGCAGCCGCTCGCGCCGAGCAGCTTCGCCAGGACGGGCAGACCGTGATGTTTCTCGGCGTCGACGGAGAACTGGCGGGACTCCTTTCTGTCGCCGATCCGATCAAGACGACGACGGCGGAGGCCATTGCGGCGCTGCATGCGGAAGGGCTGCGGATCGTGATGCTGACCGGCGACAGCCTCACAACCGCGCGGGCCGTGGCGGCGACACTGAAAATCGACGAAGTGAGAGCCGACGTCCTCCCGGCGGACAAGCGGAACGTGATCCGCGATCTCCAGCGGCAGGGCCGGGTCGTCGCGATGGCCGGCGACGGCGTGAACGACGCGCCGGGCCTGGCGGAAGCGGCGGTTGGCATCGCGATGGGGACCGGAACGGACGTGGCGATCGAGAGCGCCGGCATCACGTTGTTGAGCGGCGACCTGCGCGGGATCGTCAGGGCTCGCCGGCTCAGCCGCGCGACGATGAGGAACATCCGCCAGAACCTGTTCCTCGCCTTCGTCTACAACATGGTGGGCGTACCGGTGGCAGCTGGTGTGCTGTATCCGTTTCTGGGGATTCTGTTCAGTCCCATCTGGGCCAGCGCCGCGATGACGCTGAGCTCTGTATCTGTAATCGGCAACGCGCTGCGGCTGCGGCGCGTCGATCTGTAGAGGAGGCGAGCATGGTGATCGATCCTGTGTGCAAGATGACGATTGACGAGAACAAGGCCGTGGGCAAGAGCGAGTACAACGGCAAGACGTATTACTTCTGCGCACCCGGCTGCAAGGTGAAGTTCGATCAGAATCCTGGCGCGTACGTGAAGCAGTAGGGCATGTATCCCACGCTCTTCACCATCCGCGGCTTCGAAGTCACGACGTTCGGCGTCATGCTGGCCGTCGCCGCCCTCGTCGGTCTCTGGATCCTTCGCGGCGAGCTGCGACGGTCGAAGCTGCCGGACACAGCTTTGGACGCGGCGATTGCCGGTGTTCTCGGAGGGATGGTCGGCGCGAAACTGCTCTGGGTCGTCGAGCATCGCGGCGAGGAGCCGATTCTCAATCTTCTCCTCAGCCGCGGCGGCATGAGCTGGTTCGGCGGCTTCGCCGGAGGGATCCTCGCCGGACTCTGGGTGATGCGGCGGCAGCGCTTGCCGAAGATCGCCGTGCTCGCCGCGGCCACGCCGGCGCTCGCCATCGGCCACGCGATCGGTCGAATCGGGTGCTTTCTCGTGGGCGACGATTACGGACGGCCCACCGATTTGCCCTGGGGCGTGGCGTTTCCGCGAGGCCTGCCGCCCACACCGGTGCCGGTGCATCCCACGCAGCTCTACGAGGCGGTGGCGCTCGTGCCGCTCGCCTGGCTGCTCGTCCGGTGGCGGCGTGAGGGGCGGGCGGACACCTTTGTCCTTGGCGCGTATCTCATCATCGCCGGGACGATTCGCTTCGCGATCGAGTTCCTCCGCGTGAACGTGCGCGTGCTCGGCATTTTCACGGTTGCGCACATCGCGTCGCTGCTGGTCGTTGCGATCGGCGTCGCCTTACTCACTCGAAGCGATCGCCAGGCGGCTGTTGCGCTGCATCCGGCCGGCCGCCGAAGCGGCCGGCACGCCTGACATTCCGGCTCGCTTTACTTGCCGAGCGCGTAGTTGACGAGGTCCTTCAGGGCATAACCTGCTCCGCTGGCCGGCGTCCAGTTCGGATCCAGCGACAGGAGCGAGTTCGGATCGCCGAACAGAAGCCCCAGGAACACCTCAGCGACAATCCGGCCGCCGACCGGGCCGAGACGCGGCGTCTTGATCGTGATGTTCCCGGTGACGGGAATCTTCACGGTCTCCTGATTCTGCATCGCTTCGGCCAGGATGTACGTCCAGAGCGGGCAGTTGTGCTTGAAGGCCGACGGCAGGTTCAAGCTCGGGTCGTTGATCGGCACCGCTTCGCCGGCGTTGCCCGTCGCCTTCCCGATCAGGATGTCCTTGTCGTGGAGCGCGTGATGCCCCATCGCGTGCGCGACGTGCTGCCCCGACGGCAGACCGAGCCGCCAGCCGCGCAGGAGATTGCGTTCGGCGAGCGACGAGGGATTGGACGCGACCGACGGAGGCAGACCCGCCAGCGGATTCACGAGTGACGTGTCCAGCCGATAGGCGAACTGAAGGCGCTTCGCGTTGTCCGCCGGGGTGCCGTCGTAGATCCGCGTGTCGACGTCGATGAAGCGGCCCCAATCGATGCCCCACTGCGGGTTCATCGCCCGGAACCCCGTCAAGCCTTCAGGCAGTCCCTGCGCGGGCACGGGAAAGATCGGCAGCAGGATGTTGTCGTTGAGCCGATATCCCGGCCGGATCATCGAGTGACCGAGCCGGTAGGCGGCGACCGAAAACTCCACCGGCATGAACGGATCTTCCCTCCAGCGGAAGAACTCGATCTCGTGCTTGCTGTAGTGGCCGCCGTGCTTCAGATCCGAAATCACGCTCGAGTGAACGATGCGCGGCAGGAAGTCGTTGATGACGACGTACTGGTAGTGGAACCGAACGAGCTTCTGCACTTCCGGGAACGAGAGCGTGGGATTGTCCAGCAACGTGCGATTGTGAAAGCGGAGCAGCAGTCCCTGGAACTGCGACACGATCGTGTTTTCATCGTTGCGCGGATCGCCGATCAGCGCGCGCTGCGGGTTCGCCGTGTTGCGCGGCAGGTCTTTGGCGTTGGGGTCGCCGCCGCCGCTCAGAGGGCTGCCGAGCAAAAACGCATTGCCGTTGTACATGTAGGGCTGGTCGTCGGGGCCACGGCCGTACACGTTGTCGAGATCGAGTGCCGGCGTGCGGAAGTCGACGAGCGCGTCCGGATCGTTCTGCTGCTGCAGGCTGCTGGCGGGATCAAACGTCACATCGTGATCGATGAACTGGCCGAGATACGTGTACAGCGCCGGGATGCCGCTCTCTTCATCGTCCTTCCCGTCCTTGACCGGATCGAACGACGCCGACATCGCCGCGCCGAGGAGTTTGAGGTTGTTTTCGTTCTCGCTCTCGGTGTGGCCGAACGTGGCCGGAGGAAGCGAGCGGAACATCCGCCCGAATCGTCCCTGAAAGAGAGGTGATCTCTTGGCGGACATCAAACCACGAATGACCTGACTGTGTTTTCCGCTCATCGCTATGCTCCTTCGGGCACGATCGCAGACGCGCCGCTCACGGAATGGACGAACCGCAGGACGTTTTTTCCAGAAGGGCGATTGTGCCGGACGTCGGACGAGGAGTTCAACGCACGTTTTGGTAAAACCGCTCGCGTTCGATCGGACGCGCACCGAACGGTGACCTAGCTCTTCTGTAAAAGTGGGCCTGATCGCTTGAAGCGCGAACGGTTCCGGCTGTAGCGCGAAGGCTTTAGCCGAGCGATTGATGAATGTTACTTGACCGCGAAACGATCGATCGTGCGGCGCCGGAAGGCTTCCCAGTTCGCGGTAATCTCCTCGATGGAGTCGCTGCCGAATTTTTCGAGCATCGCGTCTGCGAGCACGATCGCGACCATCGCCTCTCCCACGACG
>CAWCDQ010000005.1:0-114695 GCA_963794305.1 uncultured Acidobacteriota bacterium
TTGTGGCACGATTGGGGCCTTCGATGACACGGCTCAGCGCCACGATCGCCATGATCTCGATGGTGGCCGCACGTCCTGCAGCGTCGGCGACGCCGCTGTTGCGCGCCGCGGACGCCTGGATCATCATCGTGTCGCGCACGTCGTGCGACGTTCGGCTGTCCGTCACCATCGATGGCGCGACGGAGGTCGAGCATCGGCTCGCTATCGCGTCCAGCGACGGTCGGCAGCTCGTCAACGTCGAAGGCGCTAGATCGTCGAGCCGATTCGCGATGTCGGCGCGACGTTGTCGCTGCGCCTGCGGCCCGCCGGGGCGTCCTCGTGCTCTCCTATTCGGTCCAACACCAGGAGCCGCTTCGGATCGGATTCCTGGACCCGGTGCGGATCGCTGCCCGATCTGGTTGCCGACGATCCCGACCGACGGCCGATCGCGCGCGTGCGCATGACCATCGAGCTCCCGCCCGGCAACACCGCCGGCGCCACGATGCCCGCGTTCACATGGAACGGCACGGTCGGTACCGCGACGCTCGGCCACCTGCCGTCGATCGTGCGCGTGCCGTACGCCAGGAGCGGCGAGGCGGTGCCGTGGAGCCTGCCCGGAGCGATCGACACGCTGGCGATCTGCACGTTCGCGGCCGCCACCGCGGCATGGATCTGGCGCGTCCGGCGCTGACGAGCGACGCATGGGATTCGGCACCAGCTTTTACGGGTTCTTCGTCGCGGCGGCGCTCTGGCTGGTGTCGTACTTCCTGTGGGCCGCCGCAGCGGCACAGCGCGATCGGCGCCGGTCACGACGATGATCGCTGACAGCCGCCTGTTCATCGTCATCGCCGGCATCTACTTCGCGATGGTGGTCGGCGTGTCCATCTGGAGCGCGCGCCACACGCGGACCGAGGAAGACTTTCTCGCCGCCGGGCGCTCGATCGGGCCGTGGGTCGGCGGCGCGCGTGCTCGCGGCGACGCAGATCAGCGCCGGCACGTTCGTCGGCACGCTCGGGCGCCACTACCTCACCGGCGTGAGCTGGATCTGGATCTGGTTCGGGGTGTGGGCCGGCTGGTGGTGTCGGCCATGCTCGTCGCGCCGAAGCTGCGCCGATTCGGCGCGCTGACGGTGGCCGATTACGTCGGCAAGCGCTTCGCCAGCGAGGGCGCCCGCACGCTGGCGGCGGCGCTGATCATCGTCACCTACACGATCTACCTCACGGCGCAGTTCCAGGCGATCGGCGAGATCGCGTCGGCGGTGTTCGGCATCGCGCCGCTCGTCGCGATGACCGCGCTGCTGGCGAGCACCGGCTTCTACACCGCGCTCGGCGGCGTCCGGTCGAGCTCGTACATCGAGTTCGTGCAGACGCTGATCATGGTGCTGGCGCTGCTGTTCGCGGTGCCGGTGGTCATCGCGCACGTCGGCGGCGTGACGGCGCTCGGCGAGTACGTCGGCTCGATCGAGCCGCGCATGACCGGCTGGTGGTTCGGCTGGCGCGAGTTGGTCGCGTTCGGCATGGCGTTCGGCTCTCGATCGCCGCCGCCCCGTACGAGATGACCCGCTACTACTCGATGCGCGACGTCACGACCGTGCGCTACGCGATCGGCATCTCGATGGTGGCGCAGGCGCTGATCGGCTCGTGCGTGATGATCCTCGGCATCGGCATGCGCGGGCTGTTCCCGTACCTGCCGTCGCCCGATCAGGCGTCGAGCATCATTGCGTCGACGGTCATGTCGCCGCTGATGGGATCGCTGTTCCTGGTCGCGATGGTGTCGGCGATCATGTCCACGCGTGAACTCGATCCTGCTCGTCACCGGCGGCGCATTCGCGCACGATCTCTACAAGCGCCTGCTCAACCCGGACGCCTCGCAGCGCCGGCTGATCTGGGTCAACCGGATCGTCGATCGTCGTCCTCGGCGTCGTGCCGTTCTGGTTCGCGTCGCTGCAAGCTCGCCGACGTGCAGGCGATCGTCGTCGAGCAGGCGAAGTTCATCGCCAGCTTCTTCTTCGTGCCGGTCGTGCTCGGCCTGAACTGGCGGCGCGGCACGAAGGAAGGCGCGATCGGAGCATGGTGGCCGGCTTCCTCGGCTGCCTGGTCTGGACGCTTCACGCTGCAGCGCGACTTCGCGTCGCATGGCATCGATGCGGTGGAAGTCGGCGTCGTGCTCAGCGCACTGACGTTCGTCCTGGTCAGCCGCGCGACGCCGCCGGCGCCGGAGGAGAACCTGCGCATCTTTTTCGACATGAGGATTCGACGACTGACGGAGGGTCTGGTGACGACGACGTTCACCGTGTTCAAGGACACGACACTCGAAGAGATCGCGCGCGACGCGATCCGGCTCGACGAACCGCGCGCGCTGCTCGATCGTTTCGCGACGCTGGTGCGGGAATCGGGCACGCCGGCCGAAGACACCGCCGGCCGGTACCTGGTCGAGCGACTCCGGGCGATAGGCGCGCCGGTGACGCTTCATGAGCCCTCGCTCTACATCAGCATCCCGGAACGCACCGAGCTGATGATCACCGATCGGAGCGGGTCCCGGTCGGTGCGCGCGCGTCCGCCGGCGATGGCGCGGGCGACGGCCGAGCCCGTTGAGGGTGAGGTCTGCTACATCCCGTCGCGCTACGCGGCTGGCACGCAGTCGCTCTTCGACACGCCCGATGCGGCACGCGGCGGCACTCCGGGTGCCGATCCGGTGGCCGGCCGGATCGTGCTCACCGAAGGCTTCTCGATGCCCGGCACCGTGCAGGCATTCGAGCGCCGCGGCGCAATCGCACAGATCTACATTCACCCCGGCGAGCGCATCCACGAAGGGATCTGCACGCCGATCTGGGGCGCGCCGACGCTCGAGTCGCTCGCGTCGAAACCGTCGACGCCGGTCGTCTGCATCAACAAGCCCGACGGCCAGTCGCTGATCGCGGCGATCGAGAATCATCCGGTGCGCGCGTCGGTGCGCGCGTGGCTGCGGGAAGGGTGGATGCGCTGCCTGCTGCCGGTCGCCGAGATTCGCGGTCAGGAGGATCCCGACGAGTTCCTGCTCGTCCACGGCCACTACGACTCGTGGTACGAGGGCATCGGCGACAACGCGACCGGCGACGCCGCGCTGCTGGAGTTGGCGCGCGTGCTGTGGTCGCTGCGCGATCGACTCAAACGCTCGGTGCGGATCGCGTGGTGGCCAGGCCACTCGACCGGCCGCTATGCCGGCTCCACGTGGTATGCCGACACGTTTGCCGACGAGCTCGACGAGCGTTGCATCGCGCAGCTCGACATCGACTCGCCGGGCTGCGCTGATGCGACCGCGTACGAAGAAGTGATGTGGATGGCGGAAGCCGATGCGCTGTGCCAGAGCTCAATACAAAGACGCGCTCGGCCTGCCCTCGCAGCGCGTGCGGCCACTTCGCGCCGGCGACTACTCGTTCAACCAGATCGGGCCCACGGGCCTGTACATGCTCCTGTCGAATATTCCGATCGACGAGCGAAAGCGGCGCGGCTACTACGCGGTCGGCGGCTGCGGCGGCAATACCGCGTGGCACACGCCCGACGACCTCATGCCGGTCGCCGATCTCGACATTCTGCGGCGCGATCTCGCCGTCTACTTGACGACGATCGTGCGGATCGTGAACGCGCCCCTGCATCCGTTCGACTACGCTGCTGCCATCGACGAGATCCAGGCGTCAGTGGCGAACTATCAGGAGGCGGCGAAAGGCGAAGTCGACTTCAGATCGATCCTCGACGCGCTTTCGCAGTTGGGGCCGGAGCTCCGTGCGTGGCACTCACAGGCGGACGCGCAGATCGCGAAGGCGCCCGGCGACGCCGCGCTGCGTCGCCGGCTGAACGCGACGCATCGACGGATTGCGCGGCTGTTGGTGCCGCTCAACTACGCGCGCGGCGAGCGCTTCGATCACGATCCGGCGCTGAAGTTCGGTGCCGTGCCGCGGCTCGAGGCGGCCACCGCGCTGGCGTCGACGGAGGCGGAGTTGAAACCGTTCGCGAAAGTCGGTCTGGTGCGCGAAGCCAACAAGGTGCGCGCGATCCTGCGCGACGTGAGCCGCGAGATTGCGCGGTAGTGCCGTCGCGTGATGATCAGGATTTAGAAGAGTGGCTGGGAGGCAGGGATTCGAACCCCGATACCATGGTCCAGAGCCTTGTTCGCTGACTGATATCCAGGCGGAGTGAAGCGACTGTCGGCGGCGGGCCGCTCACATTCCGGGTGGTGTGAAGCGGCCATCGGCGGCGAGCCATCCGCCGTCCGCGTAGATGATCGTGCCCGTCACGTAGCTCGCGGCGTCCGACAGCAGGAACAGCGTCGGCCCCACCATCTCGCCCGGTTGCGCCCATCGCTGCATCGGGCTCTTCCTCGCATACGCGTCGTACCACTCCGGGTTGTTCTTGATCGGCGCCGTCAGCGGCGTTTCGACGACGCCCGGTCCGATCGCGTTTACGCGGACGCCCATCGTCGCCCACTCGGTCGCCGCGGTCTTCGCAAGCTGCAGGATGCCGGCCTTCGTCATCGAATACACGGACTGCCCCGGTTCGGTGACCACCGATCGAATCGACGAGTACAGCACGATGCTTCCCCGCTTCTGCATCGTCATGAGACGGCCCGCCGCCTGCAGCACGTTGAAGTTCCCACGCAGGTTCACCTGCACGACTCTGTCGAACTCGTCGCCGCTGTAGGCGAGGATCGGTTTGCGCACGTTGATCGACGGCGTGCAGACGAGGCCGTCGAGCGAACCGTGCGCCGCCGCCATCCGCTCGAGGCACGCGCGCGTCGCCTCCGCATCGACGATGTCCATCGCTGCCGCGCCCGCCTGGCCTCCTGCCGCGGTGATCCGCGCGGCCGTCGCGGCTGCTCCCGCTTCGTTCAGATCGAGGCAGGCGACGTAGGACGCGCCTTGATCGGCGGCGCCAATCGCGGTCGCCTCGCCGATCCCGCTGCCGGCGCCCACGACGGCGATGACTTTTCCACTGAGGCTGAACATGTTCACGGAGCTGCTCCGGTGTCGAAGAATACACGACGACTCGCCGTCAACCACCGGCCTGGTGCACCGCGATTGGAAGGACCGTCGCGTAGCGAAGAAAGTCCTGATCGGTTGTCAGCAGAGGCATGCGGCGGCGAGCCGACACTGCGCACAGCAGGAAATCGGTATTCGACCCCTGCAGCCCCTTCGCGCGGCATGCGTTGAAGAATTCGGCCGCGCGTTCGTAGTCGGCCGTGGTCAACGGCTCATCGGGAAACGCGCCCAGTCGATCCCGGAGGCGTTCGAACGCCGTGGGGTCCCGGATTCCACTGAGGACCTCCTGCCGAACAGGACCAACAAGGGCGGCCCGCCCGTTGATGATGAGCCGACGGAGCTCGTCGACGAACGCGTGGGCTGGCGCGCGCCGCCGAAAGGCGAGGGACCACACCGACGTATCAACGAGAACCTTCATCGCCGGCGCCGTTGCTTCTTGTAGGAGTATTTCGGATCGTAGTCCACGGCGCCGAAGAGCTCGAGAACCGCGGACTGCTTGCGACGGTTGATGTATTCCTGCAGCGCTTCAGTGACCGTTTCCTTCTTGGTCGCCCTGCCGCCTATCTTGAGCGCTTCCTCGAGCAGCCGGTCGTCCAGCGCAAGGTTCGTCGCCATCCACACATGATACTACACACGTAAGTGTGTGACGAATTGTGTATCGGCTAACGCCGACTGTCTACCGGAGGAGCACCGCGCCGCGCGGCGAGCACGATCACGAACGCGACCGACGCGGCGAGGAAGCCGACGAGCGCGGGCGTCAGCGCGCCGTACCCCGCGCCGCCGGTCGTCACGTGCACGTACAGCATGGCGCCGACACCGGACGCAATCGACGCGAGCGCCTCGGCGGTCGTCGCGCGTGCGACGTACAGTCCCTCCGAGAATGGGAACGAAGAGGCTGACCCCGAGCAGCGTATAGAAGATGCTCAGCAGGCCGATCACCGTGGGCGACACGATGGCCAGCGCCGTGCCGATGGCCCCGGCGACGATCGTCGTCAGGCGCGCGACCGCGAGAATGCGTGCGTCGCTCGATTCCGGCGCCACGAAGCGCTTGTAGAGATCCTGCGACAGCGACGTCGTGAGCATGAACAGCACCGCGTCAGCCGAGCTGAGCTCCGCGGAGAACACCGCGGCAAGTCCGAGTGTGCCGATGGCCGTGGGCAAGCCGCGCACGAGGATCGTCGGCAGCGCGAGATCCGGCGTCGGCAAATCGGGGAAGCGTGACCGCGCGATCATCCCGAGCAGGACCGGAACGATGGCGTAGATCAGCAGGCCGGCGGCGTTCGCGCCGACGCCGAGCCGCACCGCGCGATCGTCGCTGGCGCCGTACAGCTTCTGAAGCAGGCCCGGCGACACGACGAAAGCCGGGCCGAGCATCGCGAGGTATACGACGCCGGATGCGCCGCCCGACCAGAAGTTCCAGTAGCTCGATGACGGTACGGGCATCGACTGAACGGCCTGCCAGCCGCCAGCCGCCGACAGTGCGAGCGGCAAGGCGATGGCGAATCCCGCCATCTTCACCGCCAGTTGCACCATGTTGACCCACGCGCCGGACTTCAAACCGCCCGCCGACGAGTACACGGTGATCAACGCACCGCCGATCGTGCACGCCAGCCACTTCGGCGTGCCGGCGGCGACGTTGAGGATCGACGCAATGGCGATGAGCTGACCGGCGAGGATGGCCAGCGAACCGAGCCAGAGCAGCACCGCGATGATGCCGCGGACGCTGGGACCGTAGCGCCGCTCCAGAAAGTCGCCGACCGTGCGGAGATCGTGCGCGGCGGCGATGCGGCGTATCGCCGGACCGATCCAGAAGGCGAGCACGAGCGAGCCGGCGCCCGCCGATCCCACCCACCACCACGCGGACAGGCCGTCGCGGTAACCGAGCCCTGCAGCGCCGACGGTCGATCCCGCGCCGATGTTCGCCGCCAGCATCGTCGAGAAGATGAGCGCCGGTCCCAGGCCGCGTCCCGCAACGAAAAAATCCTTCGCGCCCTTCACGTACCGCCCGATCCACAGACCGAGCGTCACCAGGCCGGCGGAGTACGCCAGCAGCAGCGCGAGGCGCAGGTTCATTTCTTGAGGTCGCGCACCGCTGGAATGTTCGGCAAGCCGGTCGCCTGCGTGACCGCCTGAACCAGTGCCTTCGCCATCGCGTCGGCGGCCAGCGCGCCGATGAGCGACACGTCGGCCTGCCCGTCCCACCTGCCGGTGGCGAGCGAAAACACCGTGTCGCCGTCGCCCATCGTGTGCGACGGGAAAATCGCGCGCGCGTAGCCGTCGTCGCCCATCAGCGCCATCCGGCTGACTTCGGCCTTGGTCAGCTTCGCGTTGGTGGCGACGAGGCCGATCGTCGTGTTCTCGACCGCACGCGGCGCGGCGCCGCGCCGCTGCATCAGGGCGCCGCTGCGCAGCAGCGTGCGGGCGTCGGCGAACGTGCCATCGGCCTTGCGCGCGCCGGCGATCACTTTGCCGGTGTCGGGATCGAGAATGTCGCCCGCCGCGTTGACGGCGACGATCGCGGCGACGACGAGACCGTTGGGCATGCGCAGCGCCGCGCTGCCGAGGCCGCCCTTCATCGACGTGCCGGGTCCGCCCATCTTGCCGACCGTCGCCCCCGCGCCGGCGCCGACGGTGCCCATCGACACCGGCGCCGTCGTGGCCGACTCCACCGCCTTGTAGCCGCAGTCGGCGCCCGGATGGTTGCGCGCGTTGTTGCCGATCGGCAGATCGAACAGGATCGCCGCCGGCACAATCGGCACTTTGGTCACGCGCACGTCCCAGCCGATGTGGTGTTCCTCGAGCCACTTCGACGTGCCGGTCGCGCTATCGAGGCCGAACGCGCTTCCGCCCGAGAGGACGATGGCGTTGACCTTGTCGACCATGTTGAGCGGGTTGAGCAGATCCGTTTCGCGCGTGCCCGGCGCGCCGCCGCGCTGCGACACGCCGCCGGGGACGCCCTCGCCGTCGACAAGGATGACCGTGCAGCCGGTGGTGCCGCCAGGCAGCGTGAAGCTGCCGACCTTGATGCCGTCGACGGCCGTCAGCGTGTGTTGGCGGGTCCGCGGTTTGCGCCGCCGCGGTCACGGCAGGCCTGAAGGCCTGCACTACTACCTGTACAGGCAGTGCAGACCTTCAGGTCTGCCCCGACACCGACTGCGAAGAACGCGGCGCAGATCAGCGACAGTGGATAGCGCTTCATGCGCTAACGATACCGCATCACCTCAGGTCGCGAACCGCCGGGAAGTTGGGCAGGCCCGTCGCCTCGGTTGCCGCTCTGATGACGGCGTGGCCATGACAGCGAACATCCAGGGCTTCATGATTGCGATATTGTAGACGTCGACCCTCCATGCAGCCCATCGAGCGTGTGCTCGCCGAAGTCGATCGCGCCACGGAAGAAATCGTCCAGCTCACCGGCCGATCTCGTGCGTATTCCGACGATCAACCCGCCGGGCGAGGACTACGAGGCGTGCGCGCACTTTCTCGGCGATTTCCTGAAGCGGCGCGCGTTCGAGATCGAGTACATCGCGGCCGACGGACGTCCCGAGCATACGCCCCGATTTCCGAGGGTGAACGTGATTGCCACGCGACGCGGCGGTCCGGGACCGGTCGTTCACCTCAACGGTCACATCGACGTCGTGCCGCCGGGAGACGGCTGGACGGTCGATCCGTTCGGCGGGCTCGTGCGCGACGGGAAGATCTTCGGGCGCGGCGTCTGCGACATGAAGGCCGGCATCGCCGCCGCCGTGTTCGCCGCCGAGGCGATCGAGCGAGCCGGCGTCACGCTTCCGGGCACGATCGAGATCAGCGGCACGGTGGACGAAGAGAGCGGCGGCTTCGCCGGCGTGGCGCACCTCGCCGAACGCGGCCGGATCGCGAAAGGCCGAACCGACTTCGTCATCATTCCCGAACCGCTTGACGTCGATCGCATCTGCATCGGCCATCGCGGCGTGTACTGGTTCGAGGTGACGGCGCGCGGACGGATCGGCCACGGCAGCATGCCGTTCCTCGGGGTCAGCGCGATCGACGGGATGGGCCGGCTGCTGCAGTCGGTCCGCGACGAACTGATGCCGTTGCTGGCGTCGCGGCGGACCGGCGTGCCGGTGGTTCCGGCCGGCGCGCGGCAGGCGACGATCAACGTCAACGGTATCGACGGCGGACAGCCGGTCGACGGAATCCAGACGCCGTGCGTCGCCGATGTCTGCCGCGCCG
Organism: uncultured Acidobacteriota bacterium; assembly: GCA_963794305.1. GTDB lineage: Bacteria > Acidobacteriota > Vicinamibacteria > Vicinamibacterales > CAVVIG01 > CAVQFC01. The sequence goes on from CAWCDQ010000005.1 coordinate 9,203, forward strand.
TGTTCGATCGACGGTTTCTGATCGAGGAAGGCTTCGACGCGACGAAGCGCGAAGTCGCCGATCTCGTCGCGAGCGTCGCGGCGCGCACCAACGGCGTCCGCTTCGACGTCCGCGATCTGATGGTGGTCCATCCGACGCGCACGCCCGACGACTCGCCGGTGATCGGTTCGCTCGAGCGCGCGATTCAAAGCGTCCTCGGCCGTCCGGCCGAACTGATCGCAAGCCCGGGGACCTACGATCACAAGCACGTCGCGCGCATCGCGAATGTGCCCCATTGCGTCGCGTACGGGCCGGGCGCCCTCGAGCTGGCACACCAGCCCGACGAGTACCTGCCGCATCGACGACATCGTCAACGCGACCAAAGTGCTCGCGCTTGCCACCCTCGACCTGATGAGCGGCGGGAGATAGACTGAAAAACCATGAGAATTTCGCGCTTCGGCTGGGTCGTCCTTGCGTTGGGGGCGATGGCCTGTTCGGGTGGTTCGGGTGGACTGGGCATGTCGTGCGGCGGCTCCGCGCCGGTCAGCGCGCCTGTCCCGGCGACGCCGTCCACCTCGCCCCACATGTCGATTGGTCAGCTCCCCATCGTCGACATCGACGCGGTGCTGACGCACACGAAAAAACTGTCGTCGGATCAGTTCGAAGGGCGCGCACCGGGCACGAGGGGCGAGGAGCTCACGGTTCGCTACCTGGCCGAGCAGTTCCAGGCCGCCGGCTTGAAACCGGGCAACACCGATGGTTCGTATTTCCAGCCCGTGCCGCTGGTCGGGATCACGCCGACGCCGGCGCCGCTGGTGTTCCGGAAGGGCGGGCAGGAGCAGACGCTCAAGTGGAAAGACGATGTCGTCGCGTGGACCAAACACGTGGCGCCGTCCGCGTCGCTCCAGGATTCCGAGCTCGTCTTCGTCGGCTACGGCGTAGTCGCACCCGAGTTCAACTGGGACGATTACAAGGGCGTGGACGTGAAGGGCAAGACGCTCGTGATGCTCGTCAACGATCCGCCCGTTCCCGATCCTGCCAACGGCGATCAGCTCGATCCGAAGACCTTCGGCGGCAGGGCGATGACCTACTACGGCCGCTGGACCTACAAGTACGAGATGGGCGCGCAGAAGGGGGCGGCGGGCGTGCTCATCATCCACGAGACCGAACCAGCGGGTTACGGCTTCAACGTCGTGCAGGGGAAGACGGGTGAGCAGTTCGATCTGGTGACGCCGGACAAGAACATGTCGCGTGCGGCCATCGAGGGCTGGATCACGCTCGACTCCGCAAAGACGCTGCTCCAATCCGCCGGCCAGGATTTCGACGCCTTGAAGAAACTGGCGGCGACGCGCGACTTCAAGCCGGTGCCGCTCGGCTATACCGCGTCGATGACCATCGCCAACAAGCTGCGGACGATCAACTCGCGCAACGTGATCGCGAAGCTCGAGGGCTCGGATCCCCAGCTGAAATCCGAGTACGTGGTCTACACCGCTCATTGGGATCACTTCGGCAAGAGCGCCGACGGCATCTTCCACGGGGCGGAGGACGATGCGCTGGGGTGCAGCGCGCTGATCGAGATGGGCCGCGCGTTCACGAAGCTGCCGGCGCCGCCGCGCCGTTCGATCCTGTTCCTGGCCGTCACGGCGGAGGAGCAGGGGCTCCTTGGCTCGCAGTACTACTCGGTCATGCCGATCTACCCGATGGCGAAGACCGCCGCCGACATCAACATGGACAGCTGGAACACGCACGGCCGAACGAAGGACATGACGCTGACCGGCTACGGCGCCTCCGAGCTCGACGACTACGCGCGCGACGCGGCCGCCGAGCAGGGGCGCATCGTGCATGGCGACGCCGAGCCCGAGAAGGGGTTCTACTACCGATCGGATCATTTCAACTTCGCCAAGCAGGGTGTCCCGGCGCTCGACATCGCCGGCGGCGTCGACTATCTCGGCAAGCCGAAGGAATTTGGCGAGCAGGTGCGCAAGGAGTGGACCGACAAGCGGTACCACACGCCGCTCGACGTCGTGTCGCCCGACTGGGATCTCAACGGCACGCGAGAAGATCTCCGGGTCCTGTTCGCCGTCGGTCAGCGCGTGGCGCAGGCCGACAAGATGCCGGAGTGGAAGCCAGGCAACGAGTTCAAGGCGAAGCGCGACGCGATGCTGAAGAGCAGGGACTAGGGATCAGGGCTGGAAGGCGACCACGAAAACACGAAGAACACGAAGACGCACGAAGAAACGTTTCGAACAATCTTCTTCGTGCTCCTTCGTGAACTTCGTGCCTTCGTGGTCAATGTACCGTGAAGCTGGTTCGTGAAGAGATGAGGTGACATGGCGACCGAAACGCTGAACAAACGGATGACCGGCGACGAGATGATTGCGCTCGCGAAGAAGCACACGCTCTTCGAGTGGTCGGCGCAGTCGAAGGTCGATCCGATTCCCGTCGAGCGGGCGAAGGGGATTTACTTCTGGACGCCGGAAGGGAAGCGGTTCATCGACTTCAACAGCCAGTTGATGTGCGTGAACATCGGTCACGGCGACGAGCGCGTGATCCGTGCGATCGCCGAGCAGGCGTCCGTGCTCGCGTACGCCAACCCGTTCATGGCGACCGAGGCGCGCGCACGGCTGGGCGCGAAGCTCGCGGAGATTACTCCCGGCGACATCGACGTGTTCTTCTTCACCAACGGCGGCGCCGAGGCGAACGAGAACGCGATCAAGCTGGCGCGGATGGCGACCGGCCGCCACAAGATCCTGGCGCGCTACCGCTCGTATCACGGCGCGACGGCAGGCAGCATCACGCTGACAGGCGACCCGCGCCGCTGGGCCGCCGAGCCCGGGATCCCGGGCGTCGTCCACGTGCTCGATCCGTACCACGGGATCGCGCGAGGCTGGGATTCCGCGCAGGAGTCGCTGGCGATGATCGACGAGATCATCCAGCTCGAAGGGCCGCAGACGATCGCGGCATTCATTCTCGAGACGGTCACCGGCACCAACGGCGTGCTCGTCCCGCCCGACGGCTACATGCAGGGCGTGCGTGCCATCTGCGACAAGTACGGCATCCTGATGATCTGCGACGAGGTGATGGCGGGCTTCGGCCGCACGGGCGAGTGGTTCGCGATCGATCACTGGAAGGTCGTGCCCGACATGATCACGATGGCGAAGGGCCTCACCGCGGCGTACGTGCAGCTGGGCGCCGTCGGCATGCGGCGGGCCGTCGCCGACAAGTTCAACGACAAGGTGTTCTACGGCGGGCTGACATACAACAGCCATCCGCTGGCCTGCGCCGCGGCGCTCGCGACGATCAAGGTCTACGAGGACGACAAGCTGCTCGACAACGCGAAGAAGATGGGCGCGCTGATGGCCGATCTGATGACGGATCTCGAGCTGCGGCATCCGTCAGTCGGGGTGTCGCGATGCATCGGCCTGTTCGGCCTCGTCGAGCTCGTGCGCGACAAGGAGAAACGGGTTCCGCTCGCGCCGTTCAACGGCACGTCCGACGAAATGGCGGCCCTCGGCCGCTTCTTCCGCGAGGAAGGGCTCTACACGTTCGTGCGGTGGAACACGTTCTTCACGAACCCGCCGCTGTGCATCACCGAAGCGGAGCTGCGCGAAGCGTTCGCGATCATCGATCGCGGGCTGGAGATCACGGACAAAGCGGTCGCCTAGACGAGAGCGTTCTCGTTCCTGTCAGAGCCTGTCCTTCGTCCGAGGTGCTTGGTACTTCGTCCGTCCCTCGTCCGGTGTCCTTCGTCCTGGATCCGTGCGCGGACCACGGACCGTGGACCAAAGGACGGACCAGGAACAAAGAACCAGAGACCAAGGACTGCGTTGACAGATTCATGAACGTTCTAACTCTTCGCGGTATATCCGAGAACTGCCTTCGTCTCGAGGAACTCCTCGAAGCCGTCGACGCCCCACTCGCGGCCGTTGCCCGACTGCTTGTAGCCGCCAAACGGCGCGTCGTACGAGGCCCCCGCGCCGTTCAGGTGCACGTTGCCCGTTCGCAGTCGCGCAGCCACACGGCGCGCCCGATCGAGATCGCCCGATGACACGTAGCCGGACAGGCCGTACGGCGTGTCGTTCGCGATCTCGATCGCCTGCTCTTCGGTGTCGTACGGCAGGATCGCGAGCACCGGCCCGAAGATTTCCTCCCGCGCGATCGTCATGCTGTTCCTGACGCCGGCAAACACCGTGGGCTTCACGTAGAAGCCGCTGGCCAGGCCGTCGGGACGGCCAACGCCTCCGGTGACGAGCTCGGCGCCCTCGTCGATCCCCTTCTGAATCAGTCCCTGGATCTTGTTGAACTGCGCCTCGCTGACGACAGGACCAAGCTTGATGCCGTCCTGGAACGGATCGCCGACCTTCATGCGCTCCGCGGCGGCCTTCGCGATCGCGACCGCTTCGGCCTGGCGCGCGGCCGGCACGAGCATCCGCGTCGGCGCGTTGCACGACTGACCGCTGTTCATGAAGCAGCCGTTGACGCCGCCCGACACCGCCGTCTGGAATTCCGCATCGTCGAGGATGATGTTGGCGGACTTGCCGCCGAGCTCCTGGGTGACGCGCTTCACGGTCGGCGCCGCGTTGATGGCCACCTGAACGCCCGCGCGCGTCGAGCCGGTGAACGAGACCATGTCGATACCCGGATGCGACGCGATGGCCGCGCCGACGGTCGGACCGTCGCCGTTCACGAGGTTGAACACGCCGGGCGGTACGCCCGCCTCGTGCAGGATCTCGGTGAACACGATGGCGTTCAGCGGGGCGATCTCGGTGGGTTTCAGCACGATCGTGCAGCCGGCCGCCAGCGCCGGCGCCACCTTGCAGGCGATCTGGTTGATCGGCCAGTTCCATGGCGTGATGAGGCCGCACACGCCCACCGGCTCGCGGATCACCATCGTCCTTCCGCGCGCTTCCTCGAACGCGTAGGACTTCAACACCGAGATCGCCTGGGTGAAGTGGCCGAGGCCGGAGGTGGCCTGCGCCGCCTTCGACAACCAGATCGGCGCGCCCATTTCCGTCGAGATCGTCTGCGCGAGCTCCTCCTGCCTCGTCTTGTAGACGCGGACGATGTTTTCGAGGAGGGCGACGCGCTCGGCGGGCGTCGTGCGCGAAAACGTGTCGAAGGCCTTGCGCGCGGCCTTGACGGCACGGTCGACGTCTTCGGCGCTGCCCATCGAGATCCTGCCGACCGGTTGCTCGGTGGCCGGGTTGATGACATCGCGCGTGGCGGGTTTTGCCGGTGGAACCCACGCGCCGTCGATGTAGAAGTTCAGATGATCTGCCATAACCAACGATCGTAGCACGCGACTCACTAAGAAACCGTCCTCACGAATCAGAAGAAACCGCGGAGAACGCAGAGACACGCAGAGACAATCAATATGAAATATCTTTGCGTTCTCAGCGGTCTCTGCGGTTCCTTCTGATCGTGAGGCTGAGCTGTTATACCGATGCGCGTGCGATCTCGACGCCCGACGGATGCCGCGGCGTTCCGACCATGAAGACGACGATGCGGCACGGCTCGGACGATTCGTTGCGCCAGCGATGGCGCGTGCCGTTCTGCACGACCGTGTCGCCCGCGCGCAGGTGAACCGCGGCGTTGTCGTCGAGTTCCAGCCACACCTCGCCCTCGATGATGTACTCGAAGTCGATCGTGTCGGTCGTGTGCATGCCCGGATTCTTCGGGCTCCATATGGGACGCGAGACCCGGCAGCTTCGACTCCATCTCGGCGAGCAGCGTCTGAACGTCGACTTCGCCGCGCCGCCGCATGGTGTGCGGCGCCACGGTGAACATCATGAAACGAAAGCCGCCGAGAGGCGGGAAGTAGCTCGGTCCCGAGGGCTGCGCGCCGTTGTCGGGAAAGCTCGGCGGAACGTCCGCGCCCCACAGGCGGTGAAACTCGGCGCCGGGCAGGAGGGCCAGCGTATGGCCATCGACCTCGGTGTCGCTCGCGACGATCGCTTTGCCCTCCGCATTGTGGCCCGTTGTGACGCGTCGTATTTTCATCGGCGCAATGTATCATCGGCCAGCCGTTGACCGTCATCGTTTCGCTTCTCGCGCTCGGGTTCCTGATTCTGGTCGCCTACCGGGGCTACAGCGTCATCCTCTTCGCGCCCGTCGCCGCGCTCGGCGCCGTGCTGCTGACGGCGCCCGGATCCGTGCTGCCGGCCTACAGCGCCCTGTTCATGGAGAACATGGCGACCTTCGTCCGCAACTACTTTCCCGTCTTCATGCTCGGCGCCTTGTTCGGCAAGCTGATCGAGGTCTCCGGCTTCGCGCGCTCGCTCGCCGCCGCGATCAGCCGCGCCGCCGGCCGGCGCCACGCCATGCTCGGCATCGTCGTGATCTGCGCGCTGATGGTCTACGGCGGCGTGTCGGTGTTCGTGGTCGCGTTCGCGGTGTATCCCTTCGCGGCGGAGCTGTTCCGGGCCGCCAACATCCCCAAGCGCCTCATTCCGGCGACGATGTCGCTGGGCACGTTCACGTTCGCGATGGACGCGCTGCCGGGAAGCCCGCAGATTCAGAACATCATCCCGACCACGTTCTTCGGCACGACGACCATGGCCGCGCCGATCCTCGGACCTATCGGCGGCGTCTTCATCCTCATCGTCGGCATGGCGTTCCTGGACTGGCGGCGGCGTTCCGCGGCGTCGGCCGGCGAAGGCTACGGCACCGGACACCTGAACGAACCGGAGACCGTCGATGAGCACGCGATGGTCCCGGCGGCTCTGGCGTGCGTGCCGCTGGCGGTCGTCGCCGTGATGAACATCGTGCTCACCGAGCTGCTGCCGCGCTGGTACGGCGCGACCACGACGCTGTCGTTGACGCCGGCGGCGACGCCGCTCGTGATCGAGGTGTCGCGGCAGGTGGGCGTGTGGGCGGTGGAGGGGGCGCTGGTGCTGGGCATCGCCACGGTGTCGCTCTTCGCGTGGCGGCGCGTGAGCGCGGCGTTTTCCAGGGCCAGCCAGATGGCGATCGCCGGCTGCCTGCTCGCGACGCTCAATACCGCGTCGGAGTTCGGCTTCGGCGCGGTCATCGCCGCGCTCCCGGGTTTCGCCGCGATCCAGTCGGCGATGAAGGTGATTACCAATCCGCTGGTCAACGAAGCCATCGCGGTCACGACGCTCGCGGGCATGACCGGGTCGGCGTCGGGCGGCCTCAGCCTCGCGCTGGCGGCGATGGCGGATCAGTTCAAGGCGGCCGCCACGGCCGCGCACATTCCGATGGAGGTGCTCCATCGCGTGGCCGCCATGGCGTGCGGCGGCATGGACACGCTGCCGCACAACGGCGCCATCATCACGCTGCTGGCGATCACCGGGCTGACCCACCGCCAGTCGTACGGCGACATCTTCGTGATTACCTGCATCAAGACCACGGCTGTGTTTGTCGTGATAGCGGTTTATTACCTGACCGGAATCGTCTAAAGTCGGCCCCGGAGGAGCCGCATGACACGCAGGCACGTTCTCGTCGCCGTCCTCGTCCTCATATCGATCTGCAGACCTCAGGCCCAGAACAACCCGCAAGCCACGAGCGGCAGCTGGCGTCCCACCATCGTCGCGCAGCACGGGATGGTTGCGGCCGGGCACCCGCTCGCCGCCGAAGCCGGCATGCGGATCCTGAAGGCGGGCGGCAATGCCATCGACGCCGCCATCGCGACGTGGGCGGTGCAGGGCGAGGTCGAGCCCGGCATGACGGGACTGGGCGCCGACATGTTCGTCCTCTACTACAACGCGAAAACGCGCGAGGTGAAGTTCATCAACGGCACCGGGTTCGCGCCGCAAGCCGCCACGATCGACTTCTACAAGTCGAAGGGCGGCATTCCCGACGAAGGGCCGCTGTCGATTGCGGTGCCTGGCGCGGTCGGCGGCGCGGCCTATGCGGTGAAGACGTACGGCACCAAGCCGCTGGCCGAAGTCCTCGCGCCGGCGATAGAGATTGCCGACGGCGGATTCCCGGTGACCGAGGCGCTGGCGTCGACGATCGAGAGCTCGAAAGCCAAGCTCGCGAAGTTCCCGCCGTCCACCAAGCTCTATTTCAAGGACGGCAAGCCGCTCGCGATGGGCGACGTCATCCACAATCCGGATCTGGCGCGAACGCTGCGCGCGATCGCGTCACAAGGCGCCGACGCCTTTTACAAGGGCGACGTCGCGAAGAACACCGCGGCGTTCATGAAGGCCAACGGCGGGATCATCGGCGAGGCCGATCTGGCCAGCTACCAGCCCTATGAAGACGCGCCGATTCACGTGAACTATCGCGGAGTGGAAGTCTACGAGTGCCCGCCCAACTCGCAGGGCTTCGTGATGCTCGAGGCGCTCAACATCCTCGAGGGCTACAAGCTCAAGGAGATGGGCCGCAACAGCGCGCCTTATCTGCACGCCATTACGGAGGCGCTGAAGCTCTCCTTCGCCGATCGCAACGCCTATGTCGGCGACCCGAAATTCGTTCCGGACATCCCGATGAAGGAGTTGCTGTCGAAGGAGTACGCGGCCACGCGGCGCGCGGCCATCGATCCCAACAAAGCGATCGTCGGCGAACCCGCGCCGGGCAATCCGCGAGCGATGAGACCCACGACCGCCGGTGCGCGAGGGCTTCAGGCGAGCGCCGATCGCTACGCGCTGCCGCAGCCTCTGCCCACTGACGTGAAGCCGTTCGATCCCAACGAAATCCTGAACCTCACCACCTATCTCGCGGTGGTGGACAAGGATCACAACATGGTCTCGATCACGTCGAGCCTGTTGAGCGGTTTTGGCAGCGGCATGGTCGTCGACAAGGGCGGCTTCCTCATGAACGATCGCATGCGCTACTTCTACCTGGATCCCAAGGACGTCAACTCGCTGCAGCCGGGCAAACGCACGCGCCAGACGATCAATCCGGCGATGGCCCTGAAGGACGGCAAGCCGTGGGTCTCGTTCGGCACGCCCGGGTCCGACACCCAGCCGCAGACCCAGCTGCAGTTCTTCCTCAACGTCGCCGAGTTCGGGATGAACGTGCAGGAGGCGCTCGAGCAGCCGACCGTGATCAGCAACAGCTTTCGCGATTCCTATCAGCCGCACGACGTGAAGGGAAAGCTGCTCACGCCGGCGATGCTGCCGAAGAGCGTCCAGGAGGCGCTGGCGGCGAAGGGTCACGCGCTCGACATTCGCAATGTGAAGGGCGTGGGGTCGGTGAAGGCGATCCTGATCGATCCGCGGACTGGTGTGCTGATGGGTGGGGTGAGTCCTACCGGCGACAGTTACGTCATGGCGTGGTGAGATTGCGGATTGAGTGATGTAGTGCAGGCCTTCAGGCCTGCCAGGACGTTACGGATAGCTGACATGCCCAAGACGCTGACGTTGTGTGCCCTGATCGCCGCATCGATCGCCATGCCGCGGGCCGCCGACAACCCGGCGTGGTTTGGGACGCCGGGGCCGGCGCCGCTGAGCGATCCTCGCAAGCCGGTCATGAAGTACGACGATGCCTTTGCGCCGCTGCCGGCGCAGTTCGCTCATCGTCCGGGCAGGTCGGATGAACTGCTCGACGCGGCCGCGCTGAAGGCGGATCAGAAGAAGATCGTCGGGTTCTCGCTCGAGAGCCTCGGTGCGGGCGACAAGGTGTGGGGACGCCGGGCGGCGACGCCGGCGTTCATGCACACGATCGAATGGACCGTGGACGCGTTCAGGAACGCGGGGCTGAGCGGCGCGAAAGTGGAAACCTTCGCCGTCCCCGCGCCGATGTGGGTGCCGAAATCGTGGCAGGTGCAGATCGTCGGCGATCCGGCGTTCGGCGCCGGCACGCAGACGGTCACGCTGCAGTCGGCGTTTCCGCAGCCCGGCGGCGCGTCGATTCCGGGCGGTGCACTGACTGCCCCGATTATCTATGTGGGGCACGGCACGGACGCGGATCTGGCCGGACGCGACGTCAAAGGCAGAATCGCCGTCGTCCGCGTGCGCCCGGAGCCGTCGCTGTTCGGCGCCGGCGAACAGGGCGTGGCTTTGAAGATCGCGAAACTGGGAGCGGTCGGCGTGATTAACGCCATCGAGGGTCCGGGCAACGCGCAGTACGTCGATCCGAGGTTCGCCTGCGGCGCCGCGCCCTGCTTCATGATTGGCGGGCAGGATGCGTGGTTCCTGCAGACGGTGATCGGCAAGGCGGCGAACGCCGGCGTGCTCGACAAACTGAAAGTCATGCTGTCGCTGACGTCGGAGGAGCAGGGCGGTCTGACGTCGGCCAACGGTGTCGCGACCATTCCCGGCGCATCGCCGAAACGCATCATCGTCAACGCGCATGCGGACGGCTATTTTCAGGGCGGCGACGACAACGCGAGCGGCCTGGCCGTGCTCGTGGGCCTCGCGAAATACTTTTCGAAGCAGCCGAAGCCGCAGCACACGCTCATGTTCGTCGCCAGCGGCGGCCACCACGGTCCCGGGAACGGCCCGGCGTCGCTCGTCGCCGCGCATCCGGAGCTGAAGGATGGCACCGTTCTCATCCTGAACCTGGAGCACGTGGCCTACGCGGACATCGTGCGCGGCAAGGTGCGGGCGCCGGACAACATCGGGATGACCTGGGAGACCAGCGTCACCGAGGCGGCGAAGGCCGTGGGCGTCACCAATGAATCGCCGTTCCTGTTCGATCTCTGGAGCCGGGCGGCCCGCTGCTACGGCGTCGCGACCTATCAGTCGGCCAGTACCACGGTGTCGGGCGATCTCGGCGGATACCGGCCGCTGAACGTGCCGATGACGCAGATGATTCAGTCGGGCACGTTCTATCACGCGTCGGGCGACGTGCTCGAGGCGGTTCCGGCCGAAGGGCTGGAGCGCGCCGCGCGCTTCCACGCGTACTTCCTCGAACAGGTCGATCGCGCCGACGAGCGCCTGATCGCCGCCGGCAAAGGCTCCCCCTATCAAAGTGCGCTCAAGGGCTGCCAATGAACATTGCAAATTGCAAATTCAAATGGCGATGGCGATGGCCTGTCGCCGGACTTGCTCCTCGGCCTGCTGGTGCTGCAGGGTACGGCGCAGAGCCCGGCCTTCACATACCGCAAGGTGATGGTGCCGGTGCGCGATGGCGTCCGCCTCGAGACGGTGATCGCGGCGCCGGCCAACGCCGCCGGACCGCTGCCGATTCTGCTGCGACGGACGCCGTATGGCGTGCCACCGAACGCCGATTTTGCGAGCGGCGCCACGCTGAAGGATCTGGCGCGCGACGGCTACATCTTCGTCGTCCAGAACCTTCGCGGCCGATTCGGATCGGAAGGCACGTTCGAGTTGACGTCCAAGGCTGATCTCGAGAACCCGAAGGCGACCAGCGAGACGACCGATGCGTACGACACGATCGACTGGCTCGTGAAGAACGTCGCGAACAACAACGGCAAGGTCGGCATCTTCGGCGTCTCCTACGACGGCCTGACGGCGGCGATGACGCTGCTCCACCCGCACCCTGCGCTCAAGGCGATCTCCGAGCAGGCCTCGCCCGCCGACCAGTGGATGAACGACGACGACCACCGCTACGGCGCGCTGCGGGAAAGCTACGCCTTCGAATATGCCGTGCTCGAGCAGGCCGACAAGAACGCGAACACCAACTTCAAGTTCGAGACCTACGACACCTACTCCTGGTATCTCGACCTCGGCCCGCTCTCGAACATCAACGCGAAATACCTTCACGGTTCGATCCCGTACTGGAATTCGATCGTCGAGCATCCCGACTACGATGCCTTCTGGAAGGACGAGGCGTGGGTCAACCAGGTGAAGGGTGCGTTCGTGCCGAACCTGAACGTCGCCGGCTTCTGGGACCAGGAAGATCCGTGGGGACCGTGGGAGATCTACCGCCGATCCGAGCAGAGCGATCCGAACCGCTACAACCTGATGGTTGCGGGGCCATGGTTCCACGGCCAGTGGCACAACGCGCAGGCAGAATCGATCGGCCAGGTGTCGTTCGGCGGCCACGACACGGCGGTGGAGTTCCGCGAGAAGATCGAAGCGCCCTGGTTCCGGTACTGGCTGCACGGAAAGGGCGAGAAGTTTCCGTGGAAGGCGTCCACGTTCCAGACGGGATCGAACAGCTGGCGCACGTACGCCGCGTGGCCGCCGAAGGCCACCGCCACCAGTCTCTACCTGCAGGCCAACGGCGCGCTCTCGTTCGATCCGCCGCCTGCCGCCGACAGCTACGTTGAGTACATCTCGGATCCCGCCAAGCCGGTGCCGTACCGGCAGCGTCCGATCTCGCCGACCTATCCAGCCGGCGACTGGCGGCGATGGGAAGTCGCGGATCAGCGCTTCGTGGACGGCCGGCCCGACGTCGCCACCTGGGTCAGCCGGCCGCTCGACGGCGACCTGACGGTGACGGGTGAGCTATCGGCCACCCTCTTTGCGTCCACCTCGGGCACCGACAGCGATTTCGTGGTGAAGCTGATCGACGTCTACCCGGAGAACGCGCAGGCGAATGCGTGGAACGCCGACGCCGGGCCGCAGCCGGGCCAGTACGCGCAGTCGCTGAACGGCTACGAGCTGCCGATCGCGATGGAGGTGCGGCGCGGCCGGTACCTCAAGAGCAACGAGCATCCCGAGCCGATGGCGGCCGGCCGGCCGACCGAGATCGCGGTCCCGCTCCGCAATCACGATCACGTGTTCCTGAAGGGGCACCGGCTGATGGTGCAGGTGCAGTCGACCTGGTTCCCGTTGATCGATCGCAACCCGCAGAAATTCGTGCCGAGCATCTACGCCGCGAAGGCGGAGGACTTCGTCGCCGCCACGCAGCGCGTCTACACGTCGCGCGATCGCGCCTCGCACATCGTGCTGCCCGTCGTCACGAAGTAGTGCAGAGCCTTCAGGATTGCCGATGAATCGGCGGAACCTGAAGTCCGCACTACTATTTCGGTACGCCCAGTCGTAGTGTTCGGCGGCGTGCTTCAGCAAGTCGGCGACATCTTCTGAGAGCAGATAGCCGCGCTCGACGAGATCGAGCGCGGACGCGGCGAATTTGCCCACGTACTCGTCGCGGTCCCGATAGCGCTCTTCGATCGACAGGACGCGGATCGCCGGCGCGATCGCGATCGGCCTTCGTGCGCGCGAACGGAATGTAGGATCCGATTTCTCCGGCCAGCCGGTCCGGCGCGCCGATGGATGCGTCGCGATAGTTCCAGCCGGCCTGGGTTGCCAGAGGGACGGCGATGTCGGGCAGACGAATGCCGGCGCGGACGTTGCCGTCGGCGTCCACCGCGGGCACGCTGACCACGAACGGCTTGCCCACTTCGGGCGGTTCGACGCTCACGATGCCCTTGGCCCAATCAGCGCCGAAGTTCAGGTGGAACGCGCGCAGCGGCTGCTGCGGGAGCTGATAGCCCGGCACCGCCGGCCATCCCGCTTTCGACGGCGACGTCAGCGTGCCGTCCGACAGGCGCGGATACGCGCTCGGCGGCGGCGCCACACCCTCGACGACCCAGCGATCGAGCGCGCGAAACAGGGCGCGTACGGCGGGCGAGTAGTTGAGCGGATTCAGCACCGCGCGCCCGGTCATCCCGCCGCCGACATTCGATGTCGGCGGAAAAGGACCCGGTCCATGCGGCGCCGACGCAATCATGTAGACCCGCGTGTTCGCCGGCAGCTCCGCGTCCTTCGCGCCGGTCGCGTCGGTGTGCACCAGCGAGCCCGCGCGATTGAAGTACTCCGAGTTCGTGAGCAGGTGAAAGAGTTTCGGCGCGGTGCCGGTACGCTCGGCACGCGCGAGCAGGCTGTCGACCACGCCGCTTTCGGGATCGGTCGAGGGGCCGTCGGTGAAGGGAAACAGATCGACCGGAAACAGGATGTTGAAATACTGCAGCGCGTCGCGCGACGCCTGGCCGAACCGATGGTTGAACGATCCGCGTCCGGCGCCGCCGACCTGGTCGAACACGCCGTCGAACACCTTGCGCCCCTGCTCGTCCTCGTTGAAGCCCTGATACAGGAAGTGGCGCAGGAAGCGCCCGCTCTGGGAGACGCCCCATCCGATCGCGTAGCGGAGGCCCGGCATCGGGTTCTCCGCGGTCGTGTCGTACTTCAGGAAGCTGATGAGATCGCGGGTGCCGGAGAGGCCGATCCCGACCACGCGCGGATCGGCGCTGCGATAGATCACGTCGTAGATGCGGCCCGGCTCGAATCCGCCGTCGAGAGAGACCGTGCCGCCGTCGACGAAGTGCCAGCGCGATCGCGGCACAATCTGACCTTTGGCGGTCGGATCGTCGCGGACCGTCATGATGTTCTCGGCACTGTTCGGATCGATCGCCGGATAGGCCTTGTGCGCGCGATCGGCGACCGATGCCGTGGCTGCGCGCTCGTTGAGGATGAAGTTGCCGCGGACGAGGCCGGTGATCCGCCGGCCGTTTTCAGTGGCGATCGGCATCTCCATCCGCATCGTGCCGGGGCGTTCGGGCACGTCCCATTGCCAGCCCATCCAGAGCAGCGTGAAGCCCTGGCGCATGAGCGCGCCGTCGCCGAAGTCCGCTTCTTTCGTCGGGTCGGGCGATCCGGCCGCCTTCTGAAACGTCTGCAGCAGCGACTTGCCGCCGCGGTTGCCGACCTCATAGAACAACCGGCCGTTGCCCCGGCGGGGATCGACCGGCTTCAGCATGTAGAAATCGGCGCTCGCCTCGACCTCGCCGCGCGCGTTTCGCGGCGCGAGCTTGAGGTCCACGATCTCGCCGTTGCGCGGCAGGGCAGGGTCGAGCCCGAACTCGACCTTGCCGACGAGCTTTTCGTACGGTCCCGCGGCGCCGAATGCGCGGCCGTCGAGAATCACCTCGCGCCGCTCGATGCGCAGCTTCACGACATGCGCTTCCGTGACGGACGGCACGACGCACGCACATCATCGCCGCGACCAGGACCTTACGCATTCAGCACCTCATAGCGTCACGCTACATTCGAGATCTAACCGCGGAGATCGCAAAGAACGCGGAGAAGCCTGGCCACTGGCCACAATCACGAAAGACACGAAAACGACGTTCGTTCCGTGACGCGACGTCCGGCGGCGCGGCGGAGCCGCGCCCGAGTACGACCTGGACTGTGCGAACACGAGCCGATGTGGCAGTAGCTCGCGTTCGCGCAGTCCGGGTCGTACCGGGACCGGCCGCTTCGCGGCCGGCGCCGGACGTCTCTCAGGTTAATCCGCGTACATCCGCGTAATCCGCGGATAGCAATCTCTCGTCTTTTCTTCTTCGTGCGTCTTCGTGAATTTCGTGCCTTCGTGGTTTTTCGGTCTCGTGTATTTCGTGATCTGTGTTTCGTGCGTTTCGTGATCTATTGCGTAATCGATCGCGTCGCCGGCGCCTTCGGCTTGGCATCCGCGTTGGCGATGTCCCAGCTCACCTGGTGCACGAGGCGCGCGATCTTTTCCATCTTGACGTAGTTGATCTTCTCCGGCCGGTCGTACTGCGTGTGGTAGTCGGGATGCAGGCCGGTGATGAAACCCATCGCCGGCACGCCTCGCTGGAGGAACGGCCACTGATCGCTGCGGCGCAGCAGGTTCGAGCTGTTGTTGTCGTAGCGCTTCTTCAGATCGAGCCCGATGCCGCCGTTGGCTTTCTCGACCGCGGCTGTGATGTCGGGCACCTTCGAGAAGGCCATCAGGTTCAGCGCGTTGCTGTTGGACTCCGCCGTCTGCACCTCGAGGCCGGCGAAGCGCTGGCCGCCGCCGACCGGAATCTCCTCGTTGCGGCCGATCATGTCCATGTTCAGCACCGCGGCGATGCTCGTCAACGGCGCGAGCGGCTGCTCCGTGTACGCCCACGCGCCCAGCAGGCCTCGCTCTTCCGAGTTCCAGGACGCGAACAGGATGCTGCGCTTCGGGCGCCGCCCCTCTTTCGCCGCCAGCGCGTAGGCCTCGGCGATCTCGATCAGCGCCACCACTCCGGATCCGTTGTCGTCGGCGCCGTTGAAGATCTGCGTGCCGTCGGCGCCGTTGTGGTCGTAGTGCGCCGACACAATCACCCACTCGTTCTTCAGCTGCGGATCGCTGCCTTCGAGCGCCGCGACGACGTTGCGATCGGGGACGATGTGGCGGTCCACCGCGGTGCGGACGGTCACGCGGGCACCGGGGAGCGCGAGCGGGGCGGTGCCGCGGGACGACTCCGCGCCTTTGGCGATTTCCTCGAACGGCTTGCCGGTGCCGGCGGCGAGCGACGCGGCGACGGCCGGCGAAATCTGCGCGACAGGGATCCGGATCCGGTCGGACCAGGCCGCCAGCGTGTAGTTGAGGATCCGCGGCGGTTTCTCCGGCCAGTAGTTGCGCGCCGTGGCCTCGAAATTCGAGGCGCCCGGATGGTTGTGGACGTCGGCGACGAAGAGCAGCGCGACCGCCCCTTTCTCCTGCGCCGCGAACGCCTTGCGCCATGGCGTCGATGGCTCCGACGTGACGACACCATCGAAGGGGCTGTTGGGATCGCGTTCGCCCGGCTCGTGATCGAGCACGAGCACGATCTTGCCCTTCACGTCGCCGCTGTAGTCGTCGTACTGGAGGTGCGGCGCGCTGATGCCGAAGCCGGCGAACACCACCGGCCCGCTCACGGTCCCCGTCGCGCTGAAGCGGTGCGGGTAGAACTCCTGGCCGACCGTCAGCTGACGGACCAGGCCGTCGGCCGCCGCGATCTCCATCCCGTTCATCGACGGCTGGCCGAGCGTGGCCGTCATCAGGTTGTAGGACTGGAAATACGATCCGTTGGGTCCGGCGCCTTTCAGGCCCATGCGCTCGAACCGTGAGCGGATGAAATCGGCCGACGCGCGGTTTTCCTCCGTGTCGGTCAGCCGTCCGCGCATCGAGTCGCCGGCGAGAAAGAACAGATCGGCGCGCAGGTCGTCCTGGCGGATCGATTCGTTCTGCGGCGCCCGCTGCTGCGCGGTGACGTGAACGGCGGCGACAGGCAGGCGGCGGCGATGAGCGGCTTCTTCATGCCCGTGATTATGCCGCCGCGACCGGTCGCGCTACAGCGCTTTTCACTCGATGTATGCAGCTTCGGCCGGCACTGAAGGTCGCGCTACGCATGTCGAAGAGCTCAGGCCTCCGCGTAAGTGGCGCGGACCCGTCGCGACCGCCACAGATACGCCAGCCACGCGCCGTGATAGGCCAGCGAAGCGGCGACGTAGTAGATGGTGTCGCCCGGCATCCTGTTGTTTGGAAAGTACGGCGTGGTGTAGACGAAGACGTCGGTCGCCGCCGACGCCACGAGCGCCGCTTTGCCCAACGTCACCGCCCCTGGCTGCACGGTCTGCAGCGCGCGGCCGGCCGCCATTCCGAATCCGACAACGGCCAGGCGCAGCAGGAGAATCAGGGCAACCGCGGTTCCGCGGGCCGGAAGAGCGCTCATGCGCGCTCGAGGCCGTGATCGCCAGGCTCAGCGGATGGAAGACGACCAGCAGGCGGCAGAGCAGCAGAAGCCAACCGCCCACGCCTTCGACACCGCGATGCTCGGATTGACTCGTGTCGGTCATCGACGATAGCTAGATTGAGTCTCAGGTCGCTATGGCGTCAGTTTTGCAATGCGATGTCTCTGACAAGAACGGAGCCGCGGAGACCGCGAAGAATCTGAGACCTACTAAGCTCTGCGATCTCGGCGTGCTCTAGCGTGATCTCTTAGCCCTGAGCGTGAACGCCATGCACCTGTTCCTGATTCATCACGGCGTGGCCATGGGAGCGGAGGAGGACGCTCGTCGTCCGCTGTCGCCGGTCGGTCTCGCCGGCGTCGCGCGCGTCACGGCCAGGGCGGCTGCGCTCGGCGCGAAGCCCGACGTGGTGTGGCACAGCGGCAAACTGCGGGCGAAGCAGACGGGCCAGGAATTCTGGCGTGCGTGCAACCCGCTGGCAGAGTTCTCCGCGAGCCGCGATCTACAGCCCGACGATCCGCCGCAATGGATTCGCGATCGATTGCGCGGCGAAACGCGAAACGTCGCGCTCGCCGGCCATTTTCCCCACTGCCGCGCCTGCTGGCGCTTCTCACCACGGGAGGAGAAGCCGGCGTCGACTTTCCGATCAACGGCATCGTCGCCCTCGTCACGAATGACGAGGGCGAGACGTATCGGGAGATCTGGCGAATTGAGAACTAGAGACCGAGCACAGAAACCGCTGCCGCGGTTCTCTTCTTCGAAGAATCAGCGGAACACGACGCCGATCTGACGCGCGCCAGAAGTGGAGCTGGTTGCCGTCCAGATCCAGGGTGGTGATGCCCGTTTTCAGATCGCTCGTCGCTCGCAGGTAGCGCAGGTCGCCCCGCAGCCCGACGTGATCGCTGAAGTAGCCCATCACGCCGCCGCCGGCATCCCAGCCGAACATGTTGTTCGATGAGGACACGTTGGCGACGGTGCCGCCGTCGATCTGGCTTCTGATGAGACCGAGGCCGCCCACGGCGTAGGGACGAATGCCTGCCCCATGCTGTCCGCCGATCGGGATGCCGATGATCACGCTGCCCATCAGATTCATGACAGTGTTGTTGCCGAAGTCGCTCTTCGTGCCGAAGAAGCTCGGGCTCCATCCGAGGTCCACTTCGCCGCCGATGATGCCGGCGCCCATGCCGCCTGCGCTGATACCGACGGTGGTCTGACCGTTCTGGATGTTGCTGCCGAACGCCGACCCGACCCATGGCGTGAAGAAGCCGTCCGCGCGCGCTTGCGTCGGCGCGAGGACCACTGCCGCCGTGACGGCGAGGATGAGCGATTTGATGACTCGTTGCATAGACATTGCTCCTTGCCTGAAGAAGGTGCAAGCGACATGCCCCGCCGCGAGTCATTGATGAGCTATGAATGCGTTCGGAATCGGGAATGCAGCTATCGCCGTGATCGCAGCACGAGCAGCGCCGACGAGCTGGAGTACGGCCGCGACACGACGAGAAGAAGAAACCGCAGAGACCGTCGCCGCATCGCGGAGACGTCAGGTGTACGCTGCAGTCCTTGAGGCCTGCTCACACGGCGGACCTGAAGTCCGCACTACGTCGAATTGAAAACGCCTAGCGCTTGTGCGTTTCCGCGTAGTCGATCGCGAACTGCTTCAGCGCGGGGCTGGTGAGTCCCAGCGCGGTCGCCTCGGTGAAGGCCTTGTCGGTGTCCCAGTGATCGACGACGAGCCGCTTGATCATCCACATCGCGCCGGCGCGGTTGCCGGCGGCGCAGTGGATGTACGCGGGCTCGTTCTTCTTGTCGGTGACCGTCGCGAGAAACTGATCGGCCACTTTGGGATCTGGTGACTGACCGCTGAACGGGATGTTGTAGAAGTTGATGCCGGCGGTCTTCGCGGCAGCGGCTTCGCCTTCGACGTTGGCGCCCGCTTCGGACGGCAGCCGCAGGTTGATGATCGAGGCGAAGCCCATCTTCTTCAGCTCGGGCACCGCTTCCGGCGTCGTCGCGCCGCCGCAGGCGACGGTGGTCTCGAGCTTGGCGAAGTTCTGGACGCCGGGAACGGTCTGCTTCGTCACCTGCTGCGCGCCGGCCTGGCGGCTGCCGGCGACGGCGATGATCAGGAGAACGGCGGCGAACGGCGATACATGCAGTCGCATACGGTCAGCTCCTCTGAAAAACGGCCCCATCATGCTACGAAAGCCGTCTTCCACGCCACCATGTGAGATAGCGCCGCGCGCCGCGCTGCGTGGCGACGAAAATAGCCAGACCGAGGAACAACGCGAACGGGATGACCCAGTAGCCGCCGCGCAGGTCGGTATCGGGCGCACCGGAAAATGGGCGCTGAGACGCGACCGGAAAGCCGTGCACGAACTGGATGCCGACGTTGTTCGGAAAGATCGGCTTCAGCACGGCCAGCGCGACGAAGCCGAAGGCCGTGAGGTAGCCGACCAGGAGCCCCAGCGCGGCGAAGAAACCGCCGATCGTGCTGACCGCGAGATGGCTGACCGCGCGGATAATCGAGACGAACCGTCCGGTGGCGACCGCCTCGTCGATGGTGCGCTCTGCCGAGTAGGCCTGCGCGACACGCAGCGGTGGACCGAGCTCGGCAAGGATGCGCTCGACCACGTCGCGCTCGTTCGGCGCGGCGTCGGCGGCGGCGACGCGCTCGCGCACGTGGGACTCGATCTCGCGCACCGCGTCGCGCACGACATCCGCCGGAAGGAACGTCTTGAGCGATCGCTCGAGGACGAACAGATAGCCGTTCACGCGTGACTCGCCGGTTTCACTGAGATTCACGGGTGGCCCTTTCCGACGCGGCCATCAGCCGCTCGATTTTGTCCACGAACACCCGCCACTCGGCCTTCATGGTGGCCGAGCCGCTTCGTGCCGGCCCGAGTCAGCGTGTAGTACTTCCGCGGGTGCGGCGCCTCGCCTTCGACCCATTCTGCTCGAGCAGGACACCTTCGCGGGTGAGGCGGCCGAGGATGGGATAGATCGTCCCCTCGGTGACGACGAGGTCGGTGAAGGCTTCGAGGTGCTGGATGATGGCGAGACCGTAGCGCGGACCCTGCAGATACGCGTGAGGAGGATCGCGAGATCCAGGCGTGCCGCGCCGAAGTTGCTCCTGCCATGTCTCGTGGGACATACCTTGTGTCACAAGGTATGACGAACACAAGGGTTCTCAAGGTTCTGGGTGCCAGGGTTCTCAACCCTGCTAGAGCACCCTGAGACCCTGAACCCTGATGAACCTTGAACCCGGAGCCCTATTCGTCTTTATTGTCCGTCGTGATCGTGACCGGCTGAAGGATGCGGACCGTCATCGACGTGCCGGCCGCCAGCGTGGCCGCGTTTCGGTCGCCGGCCGCCAGGGTGGCCGCACCCGCGCCGGCGCCTGCCGCCGCGCCGATGGCCGCGCCTTTACCGCCGCCGAGTATCGCGCCGAGGATGGTGCCCGCGACCGCGCCGCCGCCCACTCGCGGGGCTGTCGAAGGCGCGTCGCCTTCGCGGAAGATCGTCTCGGTCGAGATCGGAATGCGCGTGCCGTCGGCGAGGACGATGGTGTTGAAGCGGATTCCCAGCCGCGCTTTCTCCTTGAACTTGCCGCCGCGCTCGACCTGCATCACCGAGCCGATCGCTTTCGCGCCCGCGGGAATCGCGACGCGGTCGCCGACCTTCACGTCGCGCGTGACGCGCGCCTCGACGCGGTCTTCGACGCGCGCCGTTTCACTCGACACGCGGCTCTCGGTCTGGAGGCCAATCACCGAATCGGCCGAGACGACGAGCTCGGTGAAGGTGCGCGCCGGCGGTTCCGCCGGCCGGATCGGTTCCTGGACCGCGTGCTCTTCGGGACGCGGCGCAGGCGGTGCGCTCTCGACCGTCGGCGGCAGCGGCGCCGGGGGTTGCGGTTGCGCGTTGTTGCTGGCGATGAGCGACGCCGTTTCGCGATGGGCAGCGGCGGAGTCCGCTGCGCGATCGGTTCGCGGGGCGACTGGACGCGCGGCGGTGTCCGTCTGCCGTGTCGCGCTCGCTTTTGTCGTCGCAACCGGTTTCCGCGGCGTGTCGGCGACGACCGGTTCCGTGTCGCGGAGAGCCTTCGCGGGAGTCGCGGCCGTCGTGACGGGTGCGGTCGGTGTCGCCGCCGCAGGTGTCGGCGCGACAGCGGGCACCGGCTGAGCCTGGGCCGACGCCGGCGTGGGAACAGTGTTCTGCCGCGTGGCAAGATAGCCGCCCCCCGCCGCTGCTCCGATGCAGGCGACGGCCAACGCGGCGAATGCGAGTCGGTTCGAAAGCATTGCTGAACTCCTTGGACCGCCAATTCCAGAGGCAAGGGGTGTACCCGGCGCGCCGGGCCGCCATCTCCCGTAAGTCCGTAGGACTGCAAAGCTTAACAGATCGACCCCAGCGGATAGACTGTCCCCTCCCAGTGAATGCTGTCCTTGGCAGAGTCCACAGTATCTGTGACGTAACCCCTGATTTC
This sequence comes from uncultured Acidobacteriota bacterium, assembly GCA_963794305.1. Classification (GTDB taxonomy): domain Bacteria; phylum Acidobacteriota; class Vicinamibacteria; order Vicinamibacterales; family CAVVIG01; genus CAVQFC01. The sequence goes on from CAWCDQ010000005.1 coordinate 30,983, forward strand.
TTTAGGATTTCCGGGTGGAATCGATGGCCGATCCGTTGCAAACTTGAGGTGCTGGCGGACGCGGGTCCGCCGATGGGAGCCGGACGTCAAGGGCGGCTCCGCCGAGGTGGCGATGCTGCGCAAACTCCTGGTCATCGGTGCTCTCGGGATCGGCTTGCTGATCCCCAGCGCCGCATCTGCGATCACGGTCGATCAAGTGGTCGCGCTCGCGAAATCCGGCGTCACCGATACGGTGATCCTCGCGCTGATCGATCGCGATCGCACGGTCTTCGCGATTGAACCGGAGCAGATCGTCTCGCTCCAGCGCGACGGGCTCAGCGAGCAGGTGATTCTCGCGATGCTCAAGAGCGGCCGCGACGAGGGCGAGCAGGCCGCGCGCGCCGACTCGATCTACAACGCCGGGTGGATCGCATCTACGCTGACCAGCGAACCAGCGTCCATCAGCGTCGGCCACGGGCCCGACCGGCCGAACACCCCGCACATCGACGGCTTCTATTCCGGTCCGCCAGCTGGCGTGTTCTACGGGGCGTTGCCCTGGGGCGGGCGCTCATTGCGCGGTCGCGCCGACCGCCGCCATGCGCAAGCACCGGCCGCCGTGCATGCGCCGGTGGCGGCTGCGCCGATGATTGGCGCGCCCGCGGTCGACCTGGTGTCGGCGCCGACGCTCTGCCTGGCGCAAATCAGCACCCAGCAGACCCCGAATCAGCCGGCGTTCGTCACGGCGTGCCCGGCTGTCATGCAGCCGAGACGCCGATAGGATTTCGGACTACGATGCGGGGATGAAATCCCGCATTGTCGCGTCTACCGCGCTGCTCGCGCTGACCCTTGCCTCCGGCCTGGAGGCGCAGAAAGCGGCTCCCAAAGCGCCACAGAAGATTGACGAGGAATACACCAGGACCATCAAGGAGAACCTGCAGGATCCCCGCATTTCCACCGAGCTGGTGGATCACCTGCCCGCCTCCGACACGGTTCCCTCGCCGCTGAAGTTCCTCGGCCGCGCCGTCGGCGCGCCGGGCGAGCTGACATACGCCAAGGACATCTATCGCTACTACGAGGCGCTGGCCAAGGCGGCGCCGACGCGCGCGAAGTACTGGAAGGTCGGCACCACGGAGGAAGGGCGCGACATCGTCCTGCTCGCCGTCGGCAGCGAGGATTCGATCAAGAACCTCGACAAATACCGCGACATGCTCGGCGAGCTGACCGATCCGCGCAAGACGACCGAAGCAAGGGCCCAGCAGCTGCTCCACACGGCCAAGCCGATCTACTACGCGATCAGCGGCATGCACTCGCCCGAAACCGGCGGCCCCGAGATGCTGATCGAGCTCGCCTATCGCCTCATCGTCGAAGAGACGCCGTTCATCCAGAACATCCGCAACAACGTGATCACGCTGATCACGCCGGTCATCGAGGTCGACGGCCGCGAGAAGCAGGTGGACACCTACTACTTCAACAAGAAGCGCGCGCAGGGCGACGCGCGGCTGCCGCTGATGTACTGGGGCAAGTACGTGCAGCACGACAACAATCGCGACGGCATGGGGCAGTTCCTCAAGCTGACGCAGGCGGTGACGAAGGAAACGCTCGAGTGGCATCCGACGGTCATCCACGATCTGCACGAGGCGCAGACCTATCTCTACTCGTCCACCGGCACCGGCCCCTACAACAACGACATCGATCCGATCGTCGTGTCGGAGTGGTGGACGCTCGCGCAGAACGACGTGATGGAGATGACCAAGCGCGGTGTCCCGGGCGTCTGGACGTACGGCTTCTACGACGGCTGGGTTCCCAACTACATGTTCTTCATCGCGCACAGCCACAATTCGATCGGGCGCTTCTACGAGGTCCAGAGCTACGGTCCCGATCCGTACACGGTGACTCCTGGTGCGACCACCACGAGCAAGGAGTGGTTCAGGCCGAACCCGCCGCTGCCGTCCATCAAATGGGGCCCGCGCAACAACACCAACATCCAGGAATCGGCGCTGCTGTTCTCGCTGAGCCACGTCGCGAAGAACAAGGATCTCTATCTCGAGAACTACTGGCTGAAGAGCAAGCGCGCGGTGGACAAGGGGAAGACCGGTCCCACGTACGCGTGGGTGATTCCGGCGGCGCAGCGCCGCAAGGCGGACGCCGCTCAGGCCGTGAACGAGCTGCGCACGCAGGGCCTCGAGGTGTCGAAGGCCGCCTCGTCGTTCAAGGCCGGCGCCATCGACGTCAAGGCCGGCGACTACGTCGTCCGCGGCGATCAGCCGTTCCGCACTCTGGCCGACATGTATTTCTCCATCCAGAACTACGCGCCGCAGAATCCGTCGCCGTACGACGACACCGGCTGGACGTTCCAGTACATGCGCGATCTCAAGATCCTGCCGGTTTCGGAGAAAGGCATCCTCGATCAGCAGATGACGCTGCTGACGGCCGACGCCAAGGCACCGGGAGGGATCGAAGGCACCGGGAACGTGCTGGTCGTCGATCACACCGGCGACAACACCGTCGTGTCGTTCCGGTTCAAGAACAAGGACGTCAAGATGCTGGCGGCGGAGGACGACTTCGAAATCGCCGGACACAAGTTCCGCGCCGGCGCGATCGTCGTCCCCAACGCCGACCGCGCGAAGCTCGAGCCGATGCTGAAGGATCTCGGCCTGTCGGCGTGGGCCGTCGCATCGGCGCCGAGCGTGAAGACGCACGATCTCGACGTGCCGCGCATCGGCTACGTCCACAGCTGGACGCGCACGCAGGACGAGGGCTGGTGGCGCGCCGCGCTCGACACCTTCGGCGTGCCTTACACCTATTTCGCCGATCAGAAGCTGCGCGAGGGCAACCTGCGATCGAAGTACGACGTGATCATCTTCCCGCACGTCGGCGGCAGCGCCGTGTCGCAGGTCAACGGCATGCCGAAGACCGGCAGCGCACCGCTGCCGTACAAGAAGACGGCGGAATTCCCCAACCTCGCCTTCATCGATTCGAGCGACGACATCCGCGGCGGCATGGGCATCGAGGGGCTCGGCGAGCTGATGAAGTTCGTGCAGGAGGGCGGCACGCTGATCACCGAAGGGTCGACGGCGACGATCTTCCCCGAGTACGGCATCACCTCAGGCGTCACCGTCGAGGAGCCGGCACAGCTCTTCGTGCGCGGCTCGATCCTGCGCGCGAAGATCACGGACATGAAGAGCCCGATCAGCTACGGCTACGAGAGCGCCGATCTGCCGGTCTACTTCAACCAGTCGCCGGTGCTGAACGCGGCAGGCGGCGGCTTCGGCGGATTCGGTGGCGGTGGCCGAGGCGGCGCTCCCGGGACCAATCCCAATGGCGGCATCGGCCAGAACGTGACGCCGAACGCGCTGCCTTTGCGCATTCAGCCGTTCGAGGCCGACACCAATGCGGCGCCGTCCGGCCGCGGCGAGCGTCCCGCGCCAGACGAAGCGGCGCAGCTGCGGCAGATGGCGCAGCAGTTCGGCATCACCATCGACGACACGCGTCCGCGCGTCGTCATGCAGTTCTCCGCCAACCCGAACGACATGCTGCTGTCCGGCACGCTGCTGAACGGGCAGTTCCTCGCCAACCGTGCCGCGGCGCTCGATTCGTCGCTCGGCAAAGGGCACGTCGTGATGTTCGCGATCCGGCCGTTCTGGCGTTGGCAGACGCAGGGCACCTACACGCTCGGTTTCAACGCGATCATGAACTGGAACGATCTCGATGCGGGCAAACCGCAGGCCGGCGCACGCGGGACGGCCTCTCAACAGCGTGAATTGGGTGATTGGGAAATCTGGTAATTGGGTAATTGATTGTCGGATTGGCCATACAGATCTGCCAATCCGCGCAATCAATCACCCGATTACCCAATTACCAGATTCTGTAATGGGAGCTTGATGAAGGTATTTCTCAGCTGGTCCGGCAAGACCAGCCGTGAAGTGGCGCAGGCCTTTCACGACTGGCTGCCGTTCGTCATCCAGGCGGTCAAGCCGTTCATCTCGACGGGCGACATCGACAAGGGCAAGCGCTGGACCGACGTCCTCGCGAGCGAGCTGAACGAAACCGGGTACGGCATCCTGGTCGTGACGCCCGACAACGTCGACAAGCCGTGGCTGCATTTCGAAGCGGGCGCCATCTCGAGAGCCGTGGACAAGGCGTACGTGTCGCCGTTTCTCTTCAACATCGAGCCGGCGCGGGTGGTCGGGCCGCTCGCGCAGTTTCAGGCGACGATCAACGACCCGGACGACATCCTGCGACTGCTGATCAGCATCAACGGACGGCTGCCCGACGATCAGCAGCTGTCGTTCGAAGTCCTCAGCCGCGAGTTCGAGCTGCTGTGGCCCGATCTGAAAAAGAAACTGGACAAGGCCGCCGAGACGCAGGATCTCGAAACGCATACCGGCTTCCCCTGGCTCTACAACGGCGACGATGTGGCGCGGAGGCAGGAGGACACGAGCACGAAGACGGTGTGGGTGGTCACGCCCGACGTCTACCGGAATGTTCTCAACGACGGCTTGAAGAAGGCGCTGCAGCACAACCTGGATCGCGCGCTCAACTACATCTTCGTCATGCCGGCGTCGGAGGCCGGCAGTTCGGCGCGAGAGGCGTTGAAACGCATTTCGGCGGGCAAGAGCGGCAAGATCCTGTTCAACGAGATTCCCGAAGACGATTTTCGCGAGGCGGCCGTCACCGACTACATCGTGCTCAATCCCGATACCGATACGATGACCGTGTTTCTCGAGCTGCCGATCGCGGCGGGCGGCTTCTGGATCAAGGTGAAGGAAGATTCCGCGAATTCGCTGGTCGTCCGGTTCAAGAAGCTGGCGCTGGCGAGCGCGCCGCTCTGATCGGTCCTCTCACGCATGGGATCGCTCGAGCATCTCTTCGACAACAATCGCCGCTGGGCCGACGAGGTCACCGCGGCGCAACCCGATTTCTTTCGCAAGCTGGCGGCGCAGCAGGCGCCTGAGTACCTCTGGATCGGGTGCTCCGATTCGCGAGTGCCCGCCAACGAAATCGTGGGACTCCTGCCCGGCGAGATGTTCGTGCACCGCAACGTCGCCAACGTCGTCGTGCACACGGATCTCAACTGCCTGGCGGTGCTCCAGTACGCCGTGGACGTGCTGAAGGTGCGGCACGTCATCGTGTGCGGGCACTACGGCTGCGGCGGCGTGAAGGCGGCGCTCGACAACGCGAAGCTCGGCCTCATCGAGAACTGGCTGCGGCACGTGCAGGACATCGCGAACGTTCAGCACGCGGCGCTCGAGGGGCTCGACGGCGCGGCGCGCGTCGATCGCCTGTGCGAGCTGAACGTCGTCGAACAGGCACGGCACGTGTGCGAGACCACGGTCATCCAGGAGGCGTGGGCGCGCGGTCAGGACGTTGCCGTGCACGCCTGGATTTACGGGCTCAGCGACGGACGCCTCAGAGACCTCGGCTTCGACTCGTCGAACGGGCTGAAGGAGAGGAACCATGGCTAGCCGCCCCTCCGACATCATCGTCGTCGGCGCCGGAATCGTGGGATGCGCGATCGCGCACGAGCTGGCGAGCCGCGGCGTGTCGGTGGAGATTGTCGACGAGCGTCCCGTCGGCATGGGCGCGACGCAGGCATCGGCCGGCGTGCTGGCGCCTTACATCGAGGCGCGCGACGGCAGCCCGCTGCTCGATCTCACGGTCCGCAGCCTCGGTCTCTTCGACGATTTCATCGCGCGCGTGACGGAGGAGAGCGGCATCGCCGTCTCGTACCGGCGCACGGGAACGTTGGACATCGCGGTCAACGACGAGGAACTGCGCGCGCTGCGGGAGACCGCCGCCATGCTCGGCCGGCGCGACGTGCCCGCGCTGATGCTGGACGAGCAGGCCGTGCGCGAGGAAGAGCCGGAGATCCGCGACGGCGCCATTGGCGGTCTGTTGATCGAGTCGCACGGTTTTGTCGGAGCGGCCGACCTGACGCGCGCGCTCGCGGCCGCCGCGCGGCGGCGCGGCGCGCAGCTGATCGAGCGCAGTCGCGTTCGCGGCATCCAGGTGCGCAACGGCGAGATGATCGTGGACACCAATCGCGGATCGCTGACGGGCGGCGCCGTCGTGCTCTGCGCAGGGAGCTGGTCCGGCGACATCAGCGTCGAGGGCGTGGGCGTCACGGTTCCGGTCCGGCCCGTCCGAGGGCAGCTTCTGTATCTGGGCTGGAACGGCCCGCCGCTTCGCCGTATCACCTGGAGCAGCCGCTGCTATCTCGTGCCGTGGGAGGATGGGACGCTGCTGGTCGGCGCGACGGTCGAGGACGTGGGCTTCGACGAGCGGGTGACGGTGGCCGGTGTCCGCGGCCTGCTCGAGGCGGCCTGCGAAGTGGTCCCGCGCGCCTGGACGGCGGGATTCGCCGGCGCGCGCGTCGGATTGCGCCCGGCGACCGCCGACGATCTGCCGGTCATCGGACCGTCGACCGTGGTGCCGAACCTGATGTATGCGACGGGCCATTATCGCAACGGCGTGCTGCTGGCGCCGCTGACGGCCACGCTCGTCGCCGACGCGCTGCTCGAGAACCGGATGGATCCGCTGCTCGAGCTGGTGAAGCCGTCGCGCTTCGGGGCGCTTTAGCCCAGCTTGTGCTGCGCATCCGATTTGCAGTCGGAACCCACAGATGAAGACCACGATCGGCAAGCTGGACCTGACGCTGCAGGCGACCGAGCGCGACGGCCAATGGCAGGCTCGCGCCGTGCGCGACGACAACGGCGATCCCTTCGGGATCGAATGCGCCGGCGCGACCGAAGCGGACGCGATCGCCCGCCTCACGCGGTGGCTGGAATGGCAGCGCGAGCACACGGACGCGCTCGACGCGCTGCAGCAGGCCGAGCGCGCGTATCATCGGACCATCGCGGGGAGCGCGTTCTCGAGCCCTATCGAAGGACCGACCGCTCTCGAGATGCAGAAGGAGTCGCTCGACGCCGTGGAAGCGGCGCGCGTCCGGCTCGACGAGGTGCGCGGGCGGCGTCCACATCCGTAACGCGTTTTCCGTTCAGGTGTCGTGCGGACCTTCAGGTCCGCCGTGTCGGGCAGGCCTGAAGGCCTGCACTACATCTGAGTAGACAGGAGATTCGCATGAAGCTCTCACAGGCCGACGTCGACGAGCGGATGAAGGGGCTGCACGGCTGGACGCTGATGGGCGACGAGATCCGCAAGCAGTACACCTTCAAGGACTTTCTCTCGGCGATTGCGTTCGTGAACCGCCTCGCTCCCGAAGCCGAGGCCGCCGACCATCATCCCGACATCGAGATCAACTACAAGCGCGTGAAGCTGACGTACTCCACGCACAGCGAAGGCGGCCTGACCGACAAGGACTTCGCGGGCGCCGGCGCGGCCGATCGGCTCGTGGCCGGCTAGCGCGGCGTCAACACGCGATGTCCGCGCTCAAGGACTTCGGCAAGCGCCTGGTGAACCGGACGGGGTTCGACATCCGCAAGCTTCAGCCTGCGGCGAGCCACCTGCGGCCGATCGGCGAGCAGGCCAGCGTCTTCGCCGACTTCAAGGCGCGCGGCTTCACGCCCGCGGTCATCTTCGATATCGGCGCCGCAACGGGGACGCTGGACGGCGGAAACACAGAAGATCTTTCCCAGGGCCCGGTTCGTCACCGTCGAGCCCAGGTCGACCGGTTTCGAACCGACGGTTCGAGCCGCGGTTGGTGCCCATGAAGGGACCGCCACGCTGACGGACTGGCGGACGGGATCCACACTCCTCGAAACGGCGTCCACCGACAGCCCGAAATACGAAGTGGCCGTGACGACGCTCGATCGATTGGCCGCGCAGCACGGCATGCCGGACTTCGTCAAACTGGATGTGGAAGGCTTCGAGCTCGAGGCGCTCAAGGGCGCGAATACGCTGCTGGGTCAGGACGGAACTGTTCGTGATCGAGGTCGCCCTGTATCGCTTCACGGGACGTCCGATGCTCCACGAGGTGGTGCCGTTCATGGTGGAACGCGGCTACTTCGTCTACGATGTCGCCGGGTTCATCCGCCGCCCGTACGACGGCGCCGTCGGGATGATGGACGTATGCTTCTCGCGCACGCTTCGCGGCTCCGAGCAGGCATGGTTCGAGATCCGATGATGACGCGTTGATGCGCCTGAAAAGAACCTACAGCTCGCGCGAGGTGGCGTCGCTCACCGGCCTGACGGCGCGCCAGCTGCAGCTGTGGGACGCCGGCGGCCTGCTGTCGCCGACGATTCCGTCGCACAAGACCGATGCGGGCGGCTACACGGAGCGGCGCTACACGCCGATCGAACTGTTCGAACTGCTCGTCCTCGCCGACCTGCGGCGCCGCGGGTTCACGATCCAGCAGCTGCACCTCATCGTGCGCACGCTGCAGGAACAGTTCGGCGAGCGGCTCTACGGCGCCACCGGCGGCGGCGGGGCCGTCCAGTTGCTGACCGACGGCGCCGAGATCTACGCACGCACGGCGGGAGGGTCGTTCTTCAACCTGCTGAAGACGCCGACGCAACCGCTGCTGGTGATTGGGAATGAAGGTCTGCTGAAGGATCTGAGCTCGTCGATGCGTCCGCGGCGTCGAAAGAAGGTCACACGACAGCCCAGAAAAGGAAGTATCCGGCTTTAGCCGGACTCGCGCGGTCCGTCTGAAGGCGGACACTACATCGAAGTAGAATTCGTCGTTGTCAGCGGATCGGAAAGATCTTGTCGACTTCGTCCGCCGGGCGGGGAATGACGTGGACGCCGACCAGCTCGCCGACCTTGCGGGCGGCGGCGGCGCCGGCGTCGGTCGCGGCCTTCACGGAGCCGACGTCGCCGCGGATGATCGCCGTCACCAGTCCCGCGTCGACCTTCTGCCAGCCCACGAACACCACGTTGGCCGTCTTCACCATCGCGTCGGCCGCTTCGATCATGCCGATGAGGCCGCGCGTCTCGACCATGCCGAGCGCGTCGCCGATGTCGACGCGTTTGTCTTTTTCTTTTTCAGCCATCAGATCATTTCAACCGCGGAGTGAGCTGGAGAAGACTATATCTCATTCGTTCACGATGTAGTGCAGGCCTTCAGGCCTGCCCGACACGGCGGACCTGAAGGTCCGCACTACGCCAGTTGCAGTGCCTTTGCAGGGGACGGCCTTCAGGCCGTCCCGCGCGGTCACGTGATCCGTCCTCGCGCCGCCACCGGCAGCGTCTCGACGACCTCATCACCCTCCACAACCCGGATCACATCCACCAGGTTCGACACCACGCAGGAGTGGTTGGGGACGACGCGGACGCGGTCGCCGGGCTCGAGGCGCGTCGTGCCGTTGACGCGAACGGTCGCGTGCTCTTCCGAGAGCCGCTCGATCAGCAGCGCCTCGTCGATCTCGCGCGCGTAGTCGAGAGTGTCCGAGTCGCCCGCCAGCACCGCGCCGTAGCCGGTGGCCGCCGCGATGCCGCGCGCCTGATCGTTGGTGAGCGTCTTGCTGCCGCAGTCGAGGATGATGCGTCCGGGATGCTTCGACACGACGGTTGCGAGGACGGTGAGCGCGCAGTCGTCGAGCGACGCCGCGCCCAGCGCCACCTGCGTCCGATCGAAGTACACGTAGTTGCCGGGCCGCAGCTCCGTGACCCCTTTCTGTCCGGCGCTGAATCGCAGCGTGGGCGTCGCGCCGACCGAGATCTCGTCCAGGGCAATCCCCGACGCGCCGGCGCGCGCGCGCAGATCCGCGAGCGTCTCGGCCTCCTCCTTCGCGATCGCGCGCAGCTGATCCTCCGACGCCGCATGATACGCATGGCCGGCATGGCTCAGCAGCCCGCGCAGCCGGATGCCGGGCAGCGCGGCCGCCGCCTGGATGAACCCGAGTGGATCCCCGTTCGGATCGATGCCGCACCGGTGGAAGCCGACGTCGACCTTGATGAGGACGTCGAGCGTGCGGCCGGCACGCCGCATCGCGTCGGACCAGCCGCGGAGGACATCCGGATGATCGACGATGATCGAGATCGTCGCGCGATCCATCAGCGAGATCAGCCGCGGCGCATTCACGGGATTGATCGGGTACGGAAGCCGGATGTCGGTGATGCCCGCGTCGGCGAACACCTCGGCTTCACCGATCTTCGCGCAGCAGATACCAACGGCGCCGGCGTCGATCTGCCAGCCCGCGACAACCGGCGACTTGTGCGTTTTGGCATGAGGACGCAGGCGCACGCCCGCGTTCGATGCAAGCGACTGCACGCGCGCGACGTTGTTCATCGCACGCGTGCGATCGATCAACACTTGAGGGGTGGGGAGATCAGAAAGTAGCATTGGCGTAATTGGATAATCTGGTGGTTGGGTGATTGATTGGAGATTATCCGCCAATCACCAATCAATTACCAGATTACCCAATTACCAGATCACCCAATTCGCTACGCGAACAGCCCTGGGAATCGCGCCTCTGTGATTGCGTATCCGGGGAATACCTGGCGTGCATCCCGGAGTGCCGAGGTGTTTCGTGATGATCTCACCGAAGACGTCCCTGAAGTCGGTGGTGACGGCGAGGTCGCGGCCGTCGTAGCGCTTCTCGACCGAGAGGCCCGGCCACTTGCCGTAGACGTGGCCGCCGCGGACGCCGCCGCCAATCACCATCATCGCGTTCCCGTGGCCGTGGTCGGTGCCGCGGTTGCCGTTTTCCCGCACCGCCCGCCCGAACTCCGACATGGTCAGCACGACGGTGTCTTCCATGCGATCGCCAAGGTCGGCCACGAGCGCCGCAATCGATTTCGAAAAATCGTCGAGGCGGTTGGCGAGCTGTCCCTGACCCGCGCCCTGGTTCACGTGCGTGTCCCATCCGCCGACGTCCGCGAAGGCGACCTCGAGTCCGACGTTGGCCTTGGTGAGCTGCGCGATCTGCCGCAGCGACTGGCCGAACGCGCTGCGGGGGTAGTCGGCGCCATTGGCGGGTTCGTACTTCGACGGGTCGGCGGTCTTGAGCATCTTGATCGCGTTGAACGCCTCACGACCCGTGCCGCTGAGCACCGCGTCGGCGGCGGCCGCATACTCGGCCTCGAACGACGCGCCGACGGCTTCGCTCGACTGGCCCGCGCGAATGCCGAACTGCGCGAGCTGGCTGACGGCCAGCGCCGGCGCCGTCCCCTGCAGCATTCGCGGCAGCTGCGGCGTCAGCGCCACGGCGCGAAACGGTGTCGGACGGTCGGCGTGCTGCGTCTGCAGATAGCGGTTCAGCCAGCCGTCCGATGTGCTCTTCACGCCGGGCGTCGCGCTCTCCATGTAGTCCTGCGCGTCGAAATGCGAGCGCGTGCTGTCGGGCGATCCACACGCGTGGACGATGGCCAGCTGCCGCGAGTCCCAGAGCGGCTTCAGCGCCCGCAGACGGGGGTTGAAGCCGAAGAAGCCGTCGAGATCGATGGCTGCTCCGTCGCCGCCATCGGGACGCGGGATCGCGATGCTCGGGCGGGCGCGGTAATACTCACCCTCGCCATAAGGCACGACGACATTGAGGCCATCGACGGCCCCGCGCTGGAAGATCGCGATCAGCTGTTTGGAACGGCCGGAGGCCGCGATGGCGGTTCGAGCCATGAACGACGGCGCGAAGCCGAGGCTGACGAACGCGAACGCACCGTTCTTGAGAAAGACGCGCCGGGACAACATCACGCAACTCCAATCTGAAATCTGAATTCTGAAATTTGAAATCTCTACCGTCGCTGAAACTCCGGCGCGCCGAGCGTGAGCGCCATCGTCTTCGTCGCGTCCGGCGCACGTGCGATCGTCGCGCGTGTCGTCTCCGAAACTTCTGCGATGAGGCGGACCTCAGTCGCCGGATCGACCATCGTCCCCTTCACCTGACCGGACGCGAGCCGCAACGCCAGATTCATCCGGCTGACGAGCGCCCCGGTGTTGACCCAGGCGTCGCCCGTGTCCTTGTAGCCGGTCGGCGGCTGACACATGTAGAGCGGCATGCCGAGCTGCTGCACTTCGCGCACGAGCGGCCGCGCGTCCTGCACGTCGGCGCCTGTCGCGCGCAAGGCGCTGGCGACGAACTCGAACGGCGTCTTCACCTTCGCGCCGTAGGCCTCGGGCGACAGGAACTCCGGCGACGTGAGGATCGCGCGCGTCACCTCGCGCAGGTCGCCGTCGGTGTCGCGAAACCGCGCCGCCGCGCGCTTCGACGAGCGCCGGCGGCGGCGTGTCGCTCACGAAGCGGCGCGCCAGCTTCGTGGCGATGAAGGCGGCCGTCGACGGATGCCGCGCGAGGATGTCGAGCACCTGCTCGCCGTCCGACTCGCCGCCGCCTGCCCTGATGACGTGGCCGAGGACCACCTTCTGGCCCATGTCGTGGATCCGCTCGTTGAACACGAAACCGCCGCCCTGCCGCGGACGGTCAATCGTCCAGCCCGTGAACGCGCGCGCGACTTCGGTGACGTCCTTCTGCGTGTAGCCGCCGTCGACGCCGAGCGTGTGCAGCTCCATCAGCTCGCGCCCGTAGTTTTCGTTCAGCCCTTTGGGCGCGTTCTTGGCCGGCGCCTTCGCACGCGGCAGCGGCGCGACCGGGCCGCCGAACCGGCCGTAGCCGAAACGGGGACGGCCGAACGCGCCCTCGACCGGATGCGGTCCGTTCGGATCGGCGCTCATCCAGTTATCGAGGTAGAACAGCATCGCGGGGCTTTTCGCCGTCGCGCCGAGCAGATCGCGGAACTTCCCCAACACGCGCGGACGAATCACGTCGCGCTCGTACTCGGTCAGCAGGAAACGATCGGCGCCCTTGCGCGCGTCGACGTTGAAGTGGTTGAACCAGAAGTCGGTGAGCACTTCCTGCAGCTGACGCTCGCTGTAGACCGCGCGCAGGAGCTTCTGCTCGGAGAGCTCCACCATGACGCTGTTGGCCTTCACCTGCATCGCGTCCGGAGGCTGCTTGCCGTCGGCGGCTCCCGTGTCGTTGTTCTTCGCGTCGGCCTTGCGCTCCTTCCGTGCCTCGATCTGCGGCAGCTCGTACTGCTGAGCGATCTGGCGCGAGCTCAAGCCGATCGTCGTCAATCCGGCGAGCCGGGCCGAGACGGGAGCGTCGGCGAGACGTTCGGGCCGGAGCTGCTCGTCGATATACCGCTGGATGCCCTGGCTCCGCACCCGCTCCAGGTCCCCCGGACGCGGACCGAATCCCGTCCTGTTGAGCACGTGCACGATTGCGACGTCGTCTTTTGGAAAGCTGGTGGCGGAGGCCGTAAGTGCAACAACTGCCACCACAAACGTTGCAAGGAGCTTCATCGACTGGTTTAGACAGCCACGAGCATCGGACGTTACAAGAACTGCCATAGAATCGGCGGATCGCATGGCAAAACTTGTCGATGCCGAGGGCTGGATCCTTGACCGTATCCTGGACGATACGTACGCCATCTGGAACGACGGCCTGACGCGGCCCGCATACGCGCGTTTTTTCGCGGCTCAGGCTGCCACGCCCTGGGGCCGCAAGAATCTGCGCAGGTTTGCGCTGGTCGACGGCGACGAGGTGGTGGCGAGCGCCAAGGTGTATCGCTTCGAGGCGCTGCTGGACGGTCAGCCGATCCAGGTTGCCGGGCTCGGCGCGGTCTTCACCGCGCCGGCGGCGCGAGGCCGCGGCGCCGCGCGCGAGCTCATCGATCAGTTGCTCGAGCATGCCGCCGCCGACGGCGCCGATCTGGCGCTGCTGTTCTCGGAGATTGGCCCGGAGTACTACGCGCGGCTGGGATTCGAAGCGATCGCGACGACCGATCGGCAGCTGCGCGTGACGGAGTCCACGCGCTACGGCGCGCCGATGACGATGGTGCGCGGCGGCGACGATCGCGATTTCGCGGACATCGTCGCGCAGGGCCGGACGCGAGCCGAGCCCTATCGCTTTCATCTGAACCGCGATCGCGACCTGGTGCACTTCGCGATCGCAAAGAAGCGCCTGTTCGCCGGTCTCAGCGCGCCTGGCGTGCGCGCGACACATTTCCTGATCGCCGAGGAAGGCGCCTCGGCCGTCGCCTACGTCGTCCTCAGCGCGCGGGGCAATGCGTGGACGCTGGAGGAAGTGGGCGATCGCGACCCAGCCGGTGCGCGAGCCGGCGCGATCCTCCAGGCGCTGATCGCGCGCGACCCCGCCGAGAAGCGTCCCGCGATCGGCGCGTGGCTGCCGGATAAGTTCCTGCCGCCGCAGGTGACGATCATCGGGGAGAAACCATCCGCGGAGGTCATGATGATCAAACCGCTGAGCGATCGCGGCAAGCGTGACATGCCGCTCGCGCCGTCGGAGCGTGCTTTTACTGGCGGAGCGACTCTGTTTTAGAACGATTTATCCGCGGATTGCGCGGATGTACGCGGATTGAACCGAGACGTCCGGCGCCGGCCGCAATGCGGCCGGTTCTGAGTGAAAAACGGGCAGTGTGAACACAAGCCCTGTATGTCCGTGGCTCGTGTTCACGCTGCCCGTTTGTTCACTCGCGCGCGGCTTGCCGCGCCGCCGGACGACGCCTCCAAGCCAGCGCGCTGAAGATCCGACTCGACCGTCGGTCGTTTCCTCGTGTTCAGTGATGTTTTAATCCGCGAAATCCGCGCAATCCGCGGATGATCTTGCTTTTCAGGGAACCGTCGCGATTTTCAGATCGACCGTTCGCGACTCGCCTTCTCGAATCGTGATCGCCGTCGCTTTGGTTTTGATCGATTCGAGAAAGTCCGGATCTCCAATCTGACCCGGATCGATCTTCTCGAGAGCGATGATGTAGTAGTCGGCCGGCGTGAGGCCGCTCATCTTGAACCGTCCGTCCTGATCGGGTCGCCCGAACGCCTGATAGCGTCCGGCGATTTTCCACTTCTCGCGATCCTGCGCGAACGCGATCGCCGAATACTCTTTCACCGCCTCGCCGCGCGCGTTGGTCACCAGCCCGGTGATCGTGGCGAGCTTGTTGGTGATCTCGATCTCCAGGCCGGAGATGTCTTCGTTCGGCTTGAACTCGATGCCGGCGTCCGTGACGTCGATCCCGTTCAGCCGTATCGATCGGACCACCCAGCCGGGCGCGCCGCCCATGTTGACGCGCGTCCGTCCCGGCGCGGCCTTCATCTCGAACGTGCCGTCGTCGCCCATCCGCGTGGGACCGCCGCCCATGGGCATCGAGCCGGGTTCGATCGGCGTCGGGAACAACATGAGCCCCGGCGGCAGGGCCGCTGCCGCGGCGGGATCCACGACGATGCGGCCCGTGGCGCTCGAAGGCTTCACGCCGACGAGCTGCAGGTCCTTGATGTCGTCGCCGGTCGCCGTAATCTTCGCGGTCGCCGTTTCCCCGTCACTCCCGGGGCCAAACGCCTGGGCGCGCAGCGTGTATTCGCCAGGCGCGATGCCGTTGATCCGGAACGTGCCGTCGGGCCGGATGGGGCCGTTCCCGACCATGTTGAACCCGTATCCGCTCGACGACGTCACGAGGACCACGCCCGTCATCGGCTTGCCGTCGGATCCAATCGCGGTGCCGCTGACGCTCGTGGCGCGAATCGGCCGGAGCGCCATGACGATGTCGCCCTTTTCCTCGCCGACAGCCAGCGTGATGCGCTGTGCCTGCGCCGGATTGTCCGTGCCCGGAAAGTACATCGGCGCGTACGCCGTCTTGTCGTAAGTTGTCGTTCACCGGGTTGAGCGCGCGCCACGTCGCCACGAGGTAGTACTGACCCGGCGACACGCCGAACAGCCGGAACTCGCCGATGTCGTTCGTCGACGCCTGCCGGCCCGTCGGCACGAGGCGTCGCTGGCCCTGCACTGTCTGATACTGCTGGACGGCGACCTGCACGTCGGACATCGGCTCGCCGAACTCGTCGAGGATGCGGCCCGAGATGACGCTGCCTCGCGGGAGCGCGAAGTCCATCTTCTCGACGGTCTGGTTGTCGAGGATGGCGATCTGCTTGGGCGCGTCTGTCGGGCGCTGCTGTCCGAACGACAGTCCGACGTAACTGCCTTTGTTGGCGGAGATGGCGTAGCGCCCCGCGCGCACCTCCTTGAACTCGTAGGCGCCGTCGACGTCGGTCGTCGCGAGGCGATTCTCGCGGATCTCGCCGGACACCATGCGCACCTGCGCCTTGCGCAGCGGCTGACCCGAGTCGGCCGCGAACACGTGGCCGCGCACGGTGGACGTGCCTGCCGGCGGCGGTGCGCCTGGATTCGCGGGTTGACGGGGCTGGCCCGGCTGCTGTGCCGGCGCACCCAGCTGGCCGGTGGAAAACGTCGTGAGGCGTCTGCGCGTCGGACATGAGAGTGAGAGCGCAGAGAAGCATTCCCAGCATACAGACCTCGCGTCAGAACACGGGCGCCGGCGACAGCGCTAAATCGATCGTCTTCGCTTCACCGTCGGCGATCGAGAACTTCGTGGCGCGTTCGCGGGCCAGCGACAGGAACTCGGGATCGGTCCAGGCGTTGACCTCGACGTCGCTCATCGCCACCGCGTAGTAGTCGCCGGGCAGCATCCGTGCGTGGAACAGATCGTCCTGCGCGGGCCGCGACACGCTGAGATGCCTCGTCTGGACCGTCCAGTGCACCGGATCCTGCGCGAAGACGATGACGTAGCAGTCGCGGACCGTCTTGCCGTCGGCGTCGGTCACGCGGCCGGACGCGCTGCTGACGCGGTTCGTGAACTCGACGACGACATTCTCGACCGTGGCGCCGCCGGCCACGTCGATGCCGGTATCGGCGACGTCGACGTCGTTCATGAGGACGCGCCGGATGCGCCAGGGTGATGGGCCGTTCGGTCCAGGCGGTGGCGCTGCCGGGCCTCCCGTCATCACACCGCGGATGAGCACGTGGCCCGGCTGCAGCGAGATCTCGAACGTGCCATCGTCCTTGATCTTGGCCGGGCTCCTGACCTGCTGACCGATCATCCACTCGCGCACGGCTCCCATGTCGAACACGGTCGGCCTGGGAGGCGCCGCGGAGGTTGCGCTCTCGGTGAAGGCGATGCGGCCGCGAATGGTCGCCGGCCGGCTCGCGACGAGCTGGAAATCGTCGATATCGGCGCCGTTGACGGTGAGCTCCGTCGCGCCGGTGTCGTTCGCTCCCTGACCGAAGACGCGCAGCACATAGTCGCCCGGCGTCAGGGTGAGGGTGAACTTCCCATCCGGGCGGATCTGGGCGCCGCTGTTACCGACCATCGCGGAGCCGACGCGCTGCATGACGTTGATCATCATGTTGGCCATCGGCTTGCCGTCGGCGTCGAGCGCGGTGCCGTTGATTTTCGCGGCCTGGATCGGCAGCAGCGTCAGGTTGATCGCCGGCGCGATCTGTCCAGGGGCAATGGTCAGACGCTGCGCGTCGCCGACGTTCCCGGTGCCTGGATAGAACGTCGGCGCATAGGACGAACGATCGCTGGTGCTGGTGTCCATCCCGTTGAAGTTTCGGAGCGTTGCGGACACGAAGTACTGACCGGGCGACAGGCCGTAGATGCGGTATTCGCCGACGTCGTTCGTCGATCCGCCCCGCCCGGCCTGGGTCAGCCGCCGCGATCCCTGAATGTACTGGTAGTGCATCGCGCTGACGAAGACGTCGGTGACCGGATCGCCGAACTCGTCGACAACCTTGCCCGTGATCACGCCCGCGCGCGACAGGCGCACGTCGATCTTCTCCAGCACCTGGCCCTCCGCCAGCGTGATGCGCTTGCCGGGCCCTTCGACGCGCTGTGCCCCCCACGCCGCGCGCACGTAGTTGGTCTTCAGGCGTTGATGACGTAGGTGTCGGCCGGCAGCCGCTTGATCTCGTAGCGGCCGTCGGCATCGGTCATCACGATGCGGCTGTCCGGGAACTGCGGCGCGTTCGGGCCGGCGCGCACTTCGACGCGCGGCAGGCCCCGCCCGGTCGCGGCGTCGAGAATGCGGCCGCGGATGACGCCCGTGCCGTAGCCGGCGACCACGGACGTATCGCGCGCAGGTGGAGCAGATGGAGTCTGCGCGGGCGCTGGGGGCGCCCAAAGGAGAAAGGCCACGAGACAGACAGCGCTCGCAACATACGTGCCTCGCGCTACAAATTGCAGATTGCCGAAATCGGATTGCAGACCTAGATTGTGGATTAGACGTCATTGGCAATCCCGCCTGCTTCCTGCCTTCATTTTGCAATCTGCACTTCCTGAATCTGCAATCTCGGATTCTACCGAGCATCCAGCTTCCTCCCCGCGTCCAGCTGGTCGAAGTTCAGCAGCGCGTTAAAAACCAGGAAGTAGCTGCCCTGGGTCTCGCCCGCGCCAGATGGGATTGTTCGAAAATGCGACAACGTGCCCCTTGTCGAGCGGGACGTCGACCACCGCTGCATGCTGCGCGATTTCGCCGCCGTTCTCCACCAGGCCCGAGACGAGCAGGTCGCGTGTGTCGGCGTAGCGCAGAATCACGCGCGGGCGGGCCGCCGGCGGAATCACGTTGATGCCGTTGCGCAGCTGCTCGTCGGTGATCGGCACGGCCTGCCACGTGTCGGCGCGCGGCTCTCTCGGCACCTCGATCCCGATGCGTCCCTGCGGCACGTCCGGATCGTCGGCCGTGCCCCTGCCCGTCGGGCGGTTCCCGCCATCGTCGGGTCCGAGACGGCGGCCGCCGCGGCTGCCGAACACGTTCGAGAGATTGAAGATCGGGCCGTTGTCGCACCAGAGCGCGAGGTTGTCGGTGTAGCCGTAGGCAATCGGGCTCGTCGCATCGACCGTCTTCGAGCGGACGACGCTGCCGACGATGCGAAGGCGCTGGCGCGCGGCGACCGACAAGTCCGGGAGTAAAGCCGCTCGAGACGGCGAGGTCGGCCGTGTCCATCACGGTGAGGAGCAGCCCGCCCTTGCGCACGAAGTCCTGCAGGTGCGCGACGCCGGTCCACCCAAGTCCGGGACGCATGTCGTCGGTCTGATCCTCGGATCCGAGATTCGGCGTCTCGGCCGTCTTCTTCCACGGCAGCGGGTTGCCCCACATCGGCATCCCGCTGACGATTCCCTCGGGGCCGCGGCCGACCGGCGGAAAGACGATCACGTCGTACTTCGCGTTGAGGTTCGCGTCCGCCGCGACCTGCTGCGTGCTGATGTAGGTGTAGGGCACGCGCGCGCCGTCAAACGCCTGCCGCCACCAGCCTTCGGTCTGCGTGCTGAGCCATGTGTGCAGCAGCGCGACGCGCGGCGTGCGGACTGGATGCGTCTTCACCGATGGCGCGGCGCTGACAGCCACGATCTGCAGCCCGAGATCGGCCGCTGCTTTCTGGAGGTCGTTTGCCGACGCGTTCTTGATGATGAACGAGCCGCGATTGAACTTCTTGCCCGCGGCGTCGAACGGCTCTTCTGCCGCCTCGAACGACGCGTCCTTGAAGGTGTAGCGCAGCGTGGCGAGCGCGACGTCGGCGTTGTGGTTGACCAGGTACACCGATCCGGTGTTCGTCACGCCGCCCTTTGCGGTGACCGGCCCGGTCAATTTCTCGATCGGCGCGTCGAGCACTTTCACATCGGCGACGCGGACAGCCTGCACGTTGAACAGCTCGGGGAACGTCCAGCCGGTGTCGTCGTACGGCGTCTTCTGCGGATCGTTGGGGCTCCAGGTACCTGATAGTCCATCAACGAGTCGGCGATGCGGCTGTAGGGCTGATCCATGCGGACGATGTACGAGCCGGCGGGGAAGGTGCGGCTCACCGGCGCCGGCGGCGCGTTCCTATCCCGCCCTTCCTGCCCCTCCCGCCTTTCCTGCCCCTCCCGCCCATTCTGCCCCTGCTGTCCATCCTGCCCGGCGCTCGGTCCACTGGATGCTCCTGCCCCTCCCGCCTGTCCTGCCCCTCCTGCCCCATCGTTCGTCGTCGTCGGGTTCTGCCGGGCGGGACCGCGCTTGCCCGGCACCATCACGGTGAAGTCCGCGGTGGCGCGAGAAATCTCCACGCCCTGCTTCTGCAGCACTTTCAGCAGCTCGGCCTGCGCGCCGGGACGCGGATCGTCGGCGGCGAGCACGTAGGCCGCCGGACCTTCGGTTTTCGCCTTGAGGATCGATCGCTTGCTCTTCAGGTAGTAGTTGCGCAGGAACAGCTTGCCGTTGCCGGCGAAGTAGTGGAGCGAGGTGAGCAGCCCCGTCTGCTCGTAGTTGTTGTTGTTGCGCTGCGACCACGTGGTCTTCGGCAGCGGCGGGTTCTGCTTGTACCACGTGCGCGCGTACTCGTCCGGCCGCAGCTCGCGCACCACGGTGTCGGCGCCGCCGTTGCCGAACGTTTCGTACAGGCGGCTGATGCCGTTGTGCAGCGCCGCGATGAACATCAGGTAGCCCGGCGACCACGTGTCGAAGTTGCCGTGCGTGAAGACGCCCGGCATCCCGAACTTCGTCATCTCGGACACGTTGTTCCAGCCGATCATCTCCCACTCGTCGGCGAGGATCGGATCGATCCACGCGTTGTACGGCCCGTCGCCGACGGTGTTGTCGTAGAGATACGGCACCGACTCGTGCAGGTCGTGCAGCACCTGCGGATGCCACTGATTCCAGGTGTTGAGCACGTTCTCGGTGAGCTTCAGCGTGGCGCCCATCGCATCGCGATTGTTGTCGTGCGCGACGTACTTGCCCCAGTAGACGAGCCCGGGATAGTTCTGGCCCGGGTGGGCGAGGTGCCACTTGTAGACGTCGACCATCTTGTCGCGGCCGTCGACTTCGATGACCGGCGTGATCAGCGTGATGAGATTGTTGCGGATCGCCTTGATGTACTCGTTGTCGTCGACGACGAGGCGATAGGCCAGCTCCATCAGGGCGGTCGGCGCGCCGGTTTCCGGCGAATGGATCGTGCCCGTGATGTAGTAGATCGGGGTCGAGGCGCCGACGAGCGCGTCCGCCTGCCGATCGTCCATGTTGATGGTGCGTGGATCGCCGAGCTTCGCGAGCCGCGCGCGGTTCTCGTCGAGGCTCGCCATGATCGCGTCCGACGCGATCGCGACGGCGATCATCTCGCGCCCCTCTTCGGTCTTGCCGATGCTGACCACCTTCACCCGCCCGGGCGCAGCCTTCTCGAGCATGCGCATGTACTGGTACACCTCCTCGGCATACGGCAGCTTTCCGGGAGCGCCGGCCACGTCGCCGAGCACCGCCTTCGGCGTCGGCACCGTTTTCGAGGCGGGGAGGTAGTCGACCAGCGGCGAGCTGAAGAAGGGCTCGGTGGTGTACTCCTTGATCTTCTTCGTGTATTCGTCGTCTATTGGAATCTTCGGATCGCGCACGAACGGCGTTGACGGCGACATCGGCGATGCGGCGGTTTTCGCCTGCTGCGCGCCGAGCGGAGATTGGAGACACACGCCGGCGGCGAGCAGCGCCAGCGCCAGGGACTTCTTCATGTAAACCTCGTTGAGCGCGCCCAGACAGATCTCGTAAGGCGAACTGCAAACAGATGTAACACCGCACGCGGATGTAGCATGCCGCATGCGGATGTAGTGCAGGCCTTCAGGCCTGCCCGTAGTTTGTCCTATGCTATCTCACGAGGAGTGTTCCCGATGCGCCGAAATCCTGCTCTCGCGCTGGCGTTGCTGCTGACGGTTGTCCGGCTAAAGCCGGACACTACAGAACGATCGCGGTCGCTTCGGCGCAGCAGCCGCTGCCCGACGATCGCGCCGCGATGGTGCGCGGCATCGACGCGAAGCGGGAGAAATACGCCGGCGTCGCGAAGGAGATCTGGGGCTTCGCCGAAATCGGCTACCAGGAGCAGAAGAGCAGCGCGCTGCTGCAGCAGCAGCTGAAGGCCGCCGGATTCCAGGTGACGGCCGGCGTCGCCGGCATTCCCACGGCGTTTGTCGCGACGTTCGGCTCAGGCAAGCCCGTCATCGGCATCGTCGGCGAGTTCGACGCGCTGCCTGGCCTGTCGCAGGAAGCGCAGACCGCGAATCATCACGCGATCGAAGAAGGCGCGCCCGGACACGGGTGCGGTCACAACCTGCTCGGCACCGGCGCGCTGGCGGCAGCGGTCGCCGTGAAGGACTGGCTCGTGGCATCGGGTCATGCAGGGACGCTGCGGTACTACGGAACGCCGGCGGAAGAGGGCGGCTCCGGCAAGGTGTTCATGGTGCGCGACGGGCTCTTCAAGGACGTCGACGTCGCCGTGTCGTGGCATCCGGGCGATCGCAACGACGCGAGCCCGACCAGTTCCACCGCGAACATCACCGGGAAATTCCGCTTTCACGGCGTGGCGGCGCACGCGGCGGCGGCGCCCGATCGCGGCCGCTCCGCGCTCGACGCCGTGGAGGGCATGGACTACCTCGTCAACATGATGCGCGAGCACGTGCCGCAGGAGACGCGCATTCACTACATCATCACGCGCGGCGGCGCGGCGCCGAACATCGTCCCCGACTTCGCCGAGGCGTACTGCTACGCGCGCCATCCGAACATGCCGATCCTCGACGGCATCTGGGAGCGCATCGTGAACGCCGCGAAGGGCGCGGCGCTCGGCACCGGCACGACGATGGAGCTGGAGATCACGGGAGCCGTGTACAACGTGCTGCCGAACACGTACCTCAGCGGACTCATGAACACGAACCTCGAGAAGGTCGGCGGCTTCACCTACACGCCGGAGGAAGTGAAGTTCGCGGAGGAGCTGCGCAAGACGCTCACCGATGCGCCCGATGTCCAAATCGGTTCGCAGGAAAAAATCCGGCCGATGCGCGAGGGCCAGATCATGAGCGCGTCGACCGACTACGCCGACGTCAGCTGGAACGTGCCGTCGGTGTCGATGTCCGCCGCCACTTTCGTGCCGGGCGTTCCGGCGCACAGCTGGCAGGCGACCGCGTGTGCCGGCGGGACGATCGGCGTGAAGGGGATGATGGTCGCGGCGAAGACGATGGCGCTCACGACGGTGGATCTGTTCACCGATCCGTCACACATCCAGAAAGCGCGAGCCGAGTTCGACCAGAAGCGCGGGCCGAATTTCGTGTACAAGACGCGCCTCGCGGATCGAAAACCAGCACTCGACTATCGAAAGTAATCGACGGCTCAGCGATGAGCACAACGTCGGTGCCAACGCTGTTGCGGGAGCAAGTCGACCGCTGGGCCTAGAAGTGGATCAAGGCAAGATTCTCGCAATGGCCCTGCGATTCAGACGCACGGCACCGCGCACTTGCCGGTACTGCTTATCAGCTGCAGTACGTAGGATGCAGATCGCAGCGACGGATCGCCGGGCGTCACGCTGAGCCTCAGCATTTCGCCTTTCAGGACGCCTGAGAACATCGCGGGCGGCGCTGGGTTGATGCTGACGGGTCCCCCCTCGATGCGATAGGTGCCGTTGACCTCGAACGTTCCGTCGGCGTGAATGACTGGCGACGGAAACTGACCGTGGCCGCACCCGGCGACCAGATCACAGCCTTCGACTGCCACAGACAGACACGCGCCGTCGCCGGTCCATCGGCCCGTAGGCAGAGTTGTGTCGCGCGGTTGAGTCGGCGTCTCCGCGCAGGCAGCCACCACGCAGACGAGGGCGACAGCGACTATTCGAGGAATCGCAGGAAGGCGCACTTGGGTGCAGGGGTGGCGGGCCTGTCCACCGGAGCGTTCGCCCGATCACTTGGATCTGTCGGTCCACACATAGGTCACCGCCGGATCTCCCCGGGGGTCACACCAAATCGGCGGTGGCAGACCAGAGCGGCTCGTCGTCGGCTCGCAGCCACGTCATCATTCCACGGAATAGCCGAGCGCCTTGGCGTTTTCGCGAACCCGGTGATCACGCGTCACAACTGACATGAGCTGCGGCGGCTCGCCGAGTGATTCCAGGGTTGCGATGTGCACCCCATCGAGGGTGCGAACTGGCTCCACAGGAAACGGGTGTCTGGCGCGCGCGAGTACGTCGTCGGTGACCGCGACAACGAAGCAGCGGCGCTCAAACCGCCGCAGCGCACGAACAGCCGCTCGTTCCGAGTCAGGCGTCAGTCGTTCGCTCACACGGGCACGCACGATCGCGCGCGCCGCCTCCGCAAGCGTCAACGCGGAGGTGACCGTGCGGGCCCGCGCACGCAGCGATGCCACCGCTTCTGCGTCATGTTCGAGGAGTGCCGCGACAAGCGCGCTCGACTCGATGTAACGCATGCCGACGACCGCACGCTCGACTGACACGGCCGGCGGAGCCGCCTTGCGCGCCGCATGCGAACGGCGGCTGCTACGCTTCGCCACGATCCGCGTCAATCAGTTCCGTCGCCGTGCCACGTGGGAGTCGAATGTCCGGCCAATCCTCTGTTGGGTCGCCGGACTCGAGCGGTGGACGAATCACGCCTGCCGCAACGAGCTCGTCGAAACGGCTTGGACTGCGGCCCTTGCCGGCGGTTCCCGGCGGAACAAGCTCCGCGACAACCCGGCCGTGCGCGGTGATCGCGATGCGCTCCCCCGCTTCAATCCGACGGATGTACCGACTGAGGTTGTCTTTCAGCTCACGAATGCCAGCTGACGCCATCTTCGAAATATAGCTACATATGGCCACATTGGCAAGTGCGGCAGAACGTAATGTGCCGCTTCGTCACGCACTACTTCGCTAACGCACGAAAGGGCGTTCCTTTACTTTTCGTGGCTGATCTGTGCTCTGCGCCTGCCTTGCGGTCAGCGATGCCGGAAGCGAAGCGAGAGAACTTCAGCCAGCCACCCTTCCAGAAACTAACACCTCCCACGGCATCGCGTATTTCAATCGCCACTCGATCGTAATTGGCCGTTCCCCGTCTGCCCCATCTGGCGCAACCGGCCCGAGATACCGGTACGCCATTGTCACTCCGGCGCGCTCATCCGCCCGCTCCCGCACGAACAGCAACGGTGTCACACTGTGGCGGGTCGGATCGAGATGCCGCCTTCCCTCTGTCGATTCGCGCGTGGTCTTGGCCTTCGACTGCCAGTGAAACCGCTTCTCATTGAGTGGGAAGTCCCGGTAGCGAAGGTGCTCCTTCGTCGCCGCCGCCTTGTCGAGGGTGACGAGAAGCAGGTCGAACTTCTTGCCGTGCGTTGGTTCGACTCCAGTGTAGTAATCGCGAAAATTCCCTTCCCGGTACGATGATCGAAGGCAGCGCTCAGCTCGACGCCAAGATATCGTGCGTGCAGCGCCAGCGGGATCTCGGGTGCGAGGGCGTGTGGCGGGGCCAGTACCGCGTTCAGGTCGCGCAAGACTGGCACCAGACCTCCAATTTCTTCGCGTAGCACCACGTGCTCAGCCCACAGCGCTTCCGCACGCGTGCCGGCGCCGATCTCCTTCCCGTAGAGCACCGCGAAGAGCATGCGTGCGAGCCGGCGGTCCGCCTCGTCGACGGGTGATTCCAGCGATGCGAGGCGTACCCACATCCCGAGCCGACGCTCATCGCCGACATGAATCAGCTTGTGAACATTCTCTAAGGCGGCTCTCTCTTCGTCGCCGACTGTTCGCGCATCGAGACCCGCCGACAGCCTCAACCGCCACCAGGAGTGATCCTTGCGGTACACGTCGTCGAGCGCGACGTCGGTCTCATGAAGAAACGCCGCCAGTGAAAGTTCCGCGTGCGCGGGCTCGCGCAACAGGGCGCGAATACCCGCTTGGTCCGACGGAATCGCTCGGCGCATCTGCGCGATCACGTCTTCGCGGACCTGCTCGTCGAAGCGCAGAATACAGCCAGCCGGAAGCCGCCCAAACCCCTTGGAAACGAACTCGGCCAGCTCGCGCGGCGTGTGACCGAGTAACGATCGCAGCCGCCGATCGAATCGGAACTGAAGGTGCTGTCGTCCGGTGAGGTCGAACACGACCAATTCAGCCTTGCCCGGCGCACGACGCAGGCCACGTCCGAATTGCTGGAGAAAAACTGTGGCACTCTCGGTGGGGCGGAAGAAGAACAGCGTGTTGACGTTGGGAACGTCGACGCCTTCGTTGTAGATGTCGACCACGCACAGCACCTCCACGCGGCCGGCGTCTAGGTCGCCGCGAGCGGCTCGACGGTCGCTGCTGTCTGTCGTGCCGGTCACCACCTGCGTCAAGAAGCCACAATCGGTGAATCGGCGGGCGACTTCCTCGGCGTGGCGGACATTCACGCAGAACGCTATGGCGCGCATCTCGGATCGCCGCCCGATGCATTCTGCAACGGCCTGGACTGCTCGGAGCACGAACGCCTCGGCCGCGCCTACGAGTCGGCCTGCCAGCTGATCGGGCGCGTAGCGACCGGCCGTCCAGTTGAGGTCACGTAGATCGGCGCCTTCCACATCGAGCATGTAGTAGCGAAATGGAACGAGCGCATGCGGTATGGCGTTCCAGACGCGAAGGTTTCCGACCCATGGGCGCGGGAAGTGGCGCTCGTAGTCGAGCCCATCGGCACGTTCCGGCGTGCCCGTCAGGCCGAGCAGCTCCTTCGGTGCCACCCGTTCGAGCAGGTTCTCCCAAGAGCCAGCCGCGGCGTGGTGTGCCTCGTCAAGAATCACGTGATCGAATGCGGCGGGATCGATCAGGGCTCCGTCGCCCAGCGAGTCGATCGACGCAAAGACATGGCGCTGAATGACGGGTCGCTCGCCCTGAAACAGCAGCTCACCGAAGTCGCGCATCTGGAGCGTGTGGCGAAAGATGCGACGCGCCTGCTCAAGGATCTCGCGACGGTGCGCGACGTACAGCAGTGTCTCGACGCGTCCCGCCCGCCGCAGGGCGCGGTAATCAATCGCGGCCATAACGGTCTTTCCCGTGCCAGTCGCCGCCACAATCAAATTACGATGTCGTCCGAGCTCGCGCGCGGCCATGAGTTCCTCAAGCACCGGCTTCTGAAAGTCCCTCGGTTCAATCTCGACGAGCAAGCCATCACTCGAATCTTTGCGCGCGTCGGGCGAGAGCGCGCGCCCCAATCGTATGCGGTGCACCTCGTTTCCGTGCTCGTAACGTTCGAACTGATGTGCATCGGCCCAGTACCTGGTCAAACGTCTCCTGCATCTGCGCGATCAACGCCGGTTGATCCGACTGCGTCATGCGAACGTTCCACTCGAGCCCGTCGGTCTGAGCGGCGTGCGAAAGGTTCGAGGAACCCACGAACGCCGTAGAGAACCCGCTGGCGCGATGAAAGATCCAGGCCTTCGCGTGCAGCCGGGTCGCGTTCTCGTCGTACGAAATCTTCACCGTGGCATTCGTCAACGCCGCCAGTCTCTGAATCGCAAGCGCATCCGACGCCCCCATGTACGTTGTGGTCAACACGCGCAGCGCACGGCCGCGCGCGTCGCAATGCCGCTCGATCTCAGAGCGAAACTTCTCAAAGCCACTTAGCTTGATAAACGCGCACAGAAGGTCGACCGAGTCGGCGCTATCGAACTCACTCCGCAGATGTTCCAGCAACTGGTCACCCTCGGCATTGACGATCAGGCTCGAGGCATGGAGCGAGCCACGCGGCCGCTCTGGTGCTTGTGCGGGCCCTGAGACGATAGCGGTGAGCCGCTCGGCGTTCAGGCGCAATTCGTCGTCGCGCTCGAAGGCGCGTGGCGCGTGCTCGCGCAGCACCGCCAGCAGTGCTGTCGCCAGTTTCAGTCCCTTGTCGGAGTCAGCCTTCAGTTCGGCTAGTGCGAGCGCGAGTCCATCGCCAAGCAGCGATTCGAGAACCGCGCCGATCGGCTCGCTTACGGTGAGCGCGGAGCGATGCACTTCGAACGGAGCGCCAAGGGCCCCCAGTTGGCGATCAAGACGTGCACTGATGATCTCGTCGTACACTCCGGCTTTCAGTTCGCTACGCCGCCAACCTGCCATGGAACCTCCTGGGACGCAATACACAGTATTCCGCGGTTAACTGTCCCTCACGTAAACTAGGTCATCATCGAATTTCTCTATAGTTTCGGTGGGGTGTGGTCGGATCCGCGTCCCGACCACCGGTCGTCCGATGGGAGGAGTCCATGATTGTTTACGTTCTAGTTCGTGAAGATCAAAGCGAACATGGGTTTGTCGACGCGAGTATCGTCGGTCTGTTTCGTAGTGAGGATGAGGCTACAGTGGTCCTGAAGTCGAGTGTAGTCGAGGCTCGTGAGCAGGGCCTGCGCGTGTGTGGCGATCCTGGAACGGAGCCAGAGTGGGAGGTCTCTTGGAACATCGAGCCACATCCGCTCCGATAACTGTCTCTCGCTCGGGCCGGTTCTGTTTACCAAGACGGAACCATCGCCCAGCCGCGCGAGGTCGGACAGGTCGAGATGAGTAACATTCAATGCGTTAGGAGACAGCGACGGTCAATGCGTCGCTCGCCACACTCTGCGACAGCGACGACCTACCGGCTCAGATCGGGGTCACCGGGAGGTTCTCACGGCTGCGCAGCCAGCATCACTCGCAAGCGTCTGGAATCATGCACGTGTTGCGCGACTTGATATCGCGCTCACTCGGAACCTCAGGAGCCACACTTGCTCGGTGGATGCCTCCAAGCAACGTGGCCTTCCCACCCGAATTGAGAAATGCAGGACGAAGCATGAGCACGCTCCGCATATTGCGTTGCCTCGATTCCGCGCACATGGCCGCATCCCGGCGCCAGGAGTTGGACATCCCCAGAGATGTCGCTGCAGCACTCGGGCGGTCCGCGGTGAAGGCTGCTAATAACGGTCGCTATGTCACGAAAGCTGGCCAAGAAGTCGTGTGGCGTGACGCTGTGCACGCTGCCTGTGTCGCCAAGCGCAGCATTGCCGCCAGACGATCCACTGTCACGTCCTGAGCGCGGCACATCTACCGAGACACACGTCCAGGTCACGAATGAGACAACTCTCGGAGCGTCACGACGTCTAGTGGACCGTGGATTGCGGCCTCTTGCTCTGAATTTCGCAAATGGAATCCAACCCGGTGGGGGTTTCCTCAACGGAGCCAGAGCACAGGAGGAGGTGCTTTGTCGATCGAGCGCGCTCTATCAGACACTCATCGATGATCCGATGTATCAGGAGCACCTCAAACGCCCCCAACCGGACTCCACAGCCTGGGCCATCTACTCTCCTGAGCGTGGGGTTGTGTCGCCTTTGAAAATGAGCCGTCCCGGACTGCCAAGGATTTTCGACAGTCGTTAGAAAACGATTTCGGCGGAGTCTTCTCGGATGTCGTTTTTGCCATCGCCGACTGGTCGCCCGAGAGAAAGTTCCTCGGACCTTTCCGTGATGTTTTTGCGGCCAACGACAGTGCGTGAGTGTCCGACGCCCGCGGCTGATCTGAGAGTGCGACTATGACTCAGCGCCCACGTTAGGGAGGGTCGACGATGGCTTCAAACTGTTCCGTCCAGCGAAACCACGCACGAGCTGATTAGTATTTGCTAACCTCGCCGGGTCGTGAGGTGCCGACCTCACGGCGAACGTCAGGAGATGCGCCATGAATCGTCGATCTTTCCTGCAGCAGTCGGGCTTCTTTGCCGGCTTGGGCTTGGCTGGCCTCGCCGGATGCGGAAGACGCGGGATACGCCTGTGGCCGGCGGGGCGGCGCTGCCGTTTTACGACGCAGTGGGCCCGATTGTTCCGATACGGGCGCATGTCGATCGGATCTTCCGAACGACGGTGTGCCTGAGGCCATTCCGCGCCGCGGGGCCGAGAACGGACGTGGAACACGTGGGCAACAAGGTAGTCGTGCACAACTTTGGACACGGCGGCAGCGGATGGTCGCTGTCGTGGGGGGCTGCTGATCTCGCGGTGAAGAAAGCTCGCGAGGCCGCGAGGGGAAGCCGCGATCTGGCGGTGATCGGTTGCGGCGCGCTGGGTTTGACGGCGGCGATCACGGCGCAGCGAACCGGGCTGCGCGTGACGATCTTTGCGAAGGAACGGCCCCCGGACGTGCGGTCGTCGAGGGCGACCGGTGTGTGGAGCCCGGACTCGCGTATCGCATTGACGTCGGCGGCGGCTCCCGACTTCGGAGCTCAGTGGGAGGCGATGGCGCGGACGTCGTTTGCCATGTATCAGAGCTACCTCGGGCTGCCTGCAACTCCAGTTGAGTGGACGGATTCATACGTACTCTCGGACACCGCACCGTCAGCGGGCACTGGGGCTGAACGACAGGGGCCGAGCCCGGGGGCGGTGAAGCAATCGGAGGACTCCGCCACCCATGACTTTGCGCACTACGAGTCGCGAATTGCGGACATCACACCGAACATGCAGGACCTGCCATCGGGGACGCATCCGTTTCCGACGAAGTACGCGAGTCGGACCTCGCGGTTGACGTTCAATGTCGCCGATTACTCGCGCCAGCTGATGAACGACTTCCTGATTGCCGGTGGCGTGATCGAGACGAGAGAGTTTCAATCGCCGCAGGATGTGGCGTCGGTGCCGCAGAGCGTCATCATCAACTGCCCAGGGTATGGCGGCAGAAAACTCTGGTCGGATGAGAGCATCATACCTGTGCGGGGGCAGATCGCCTGGCTGATTCCCCAGGAGGACGTCCACTACAGCCTGCTGTACAAGGACCTGAACGTAGTGGCGCGGCGTGACGGCATCGTCGTGCAGCCGATTCCCGGCGGCGACGATTTTGGCTGGAACGATTCCAACGAGGAGCCGAACCGGCAGCAGGCTGAAGCGGGAGTGCTGCTGCTCAAAGAGCTGTTCGATCGCATGGCAGACGCGCGGCGGTGAATTCGGTGACGCCGCAGCGACGATCAATCCCTCACGCGCACTTGGATCATCACAGGGTGACGTTCCGGGTTTGACGCAAACATCGAAGGGGCAGTCGCGGCGACGACTTGGACGAGAAGAGCGGATGTCTCAGTCCGTTCCCGCGTGCCGCGTCAGCCTCAATTCCAGGTGACGCCGTACATCAGGCCACTCTGTGGCAAGGATGCTGTACATCACCGAGTCGCGCACGGTGCCGTCCTTCCGCGCGGCGTGGTGACGGATGACGCCGTCCCTCTTCGCGCCGATCCCCTCGATCGCGCGCTGCGATCGGAAGTTGAAATTGTCCGTGCGCAG
Organism: uncultured Acidobacteriota bacterium; assembly: GCA_963794305.1. Classification (GTDB taxonomy): domain Bacteria; phylum Acidobacteriota; class Vicinamibacteria; order Vicinamibacterales; family CAVVIG01; genus CAVQFC01. The sequence goes on from CAWCDQ010000005.1 coordinate 61,720, forward strand.
GCCGACGACCTTGCAGCCGAGCGCGTCGAAGGCGTGGCGGAGCAGCAGGAACTTGCACGTGGTGTTGACGTGCGTTCGCTGACGGCTCTGCGCATACCACGTATAGCCAATTTCCACCCGGTCGATCGACGCGACGATGTCGTGATAGCGCGTGGTGCCGACGATGGTGTCGCTCGACAAGTCGCGGACAGCCCAGGGGAGCATGTGACCATCCTGTTGTCCCTTCAGCGCGGCGTCGATGTACGCGCGCATGCCGCCAGGCTCGGGCACCGACGTGAACCACAGCTCCCATAACCGGCCGTCGGCCGCCACCGCCTCGAGCGCGTCGTGGTGAGTCAGCCGTCAGCGGCTCGAGCCGGATGTCGCCCATCTCCAGAGTCACGGGCTGTGCGTCAATCATCTGCTCAGCATAAACCGCGTCAGCGCTGGACGTGCCAGCGACGCGGTCGCGGCGCAGAATTGGAACAGACCGGAGAAGAGGGCAAATACGCTAATCTCCCCTCAACCACCGTGTCCGCAGGAGGCCCAGCATGGGCGTGTCCCGTCGCGAGTTCATTCAGGCCGGCACCATCGTCATGGCCAGTGCCAGCGCGGGGAGCGGCGCGCAAGGCGCCGGCCGCGCCGTGACGCCGGCGATCGCCGTGAAGGCACTCGTCTTCGACACCTTCGGCACGGTCGTCGACTGGCGATCTTCGGTCGCTCGCGAGGTTGAGGCGCTGGCGAAGAAAAAAGCAGTGAGCCTCGACGCTGCGAAGTTCGCGGACGCGTGGCGCGCAGGATACGGGCCGAGCATGAACCGCGTGCGCTCCGGCGAACTGCCGTGGACGAAGCTCGACGCGCTGCACCGGATGACGCTGGACAAGATCCTCGTCGACTTCAAGCTCACCGGGCTGACCGAGGAGGAAAAAGACGACCTGAATCGCGCCTGGCATCGCCTGACGCCGTGGCCCGACGCGGTCGCCGGGCTCACGCGGCTGAAGAAGAAATTCATCATCGCGCCGCTGTCCAACGGCAACATCTCGCTGATGACCGATCTCGCGAAGTACGCCGGACTTCCCTGGGACGTCATCCTCGGCGCGGAGCTCGCGCGCCACTACAAACCGGACCGCGAGGTATACCAGTCGGCCGCGGACATCCTCGATGTGAAACCAGCCGACGTGATGATGGTGGCGGCGCACCTCGGCGATCTGCGCGCGGCGAAGCAGGTCGGCCTGCGGACGGCGTTCGTCACGAGACCGAAAGAGTTCGGGCCGGAAGGGAAGCCCGATCTGAAAGGCGACGCGTCGGTGGAGCTCTCGGCGACCGACTTCAACGATCTCGCGCGGCAGATGGGGGCATAAACCGCGGAGACCGCAAAGACCGCAGAGACGCCGCAGAGAAACACTCAAACGATCTTTGATCGTTGAAGACGCTATTCTTTGCGGTCTTTGCGAACTCTGCGGTTTCTTCTTGTCATTCTTGTCGTAGCGTGACCGCAGGATCCACTCGCGTTGCGCGCCAGGCGGGCCAGGCGCACGCGAGCAGTGCGGACATGACCAGTAACGCTGCGGTGCCGGTGAACGTGATCGGATCGATCGGCTGCACCGCGAAGAGCAGCGTATCGAGCAGGCGCGTCAGCAGCGCGGCGGCGGCGAGACCGATGGCGACGCCAGCCCCGGTCATCTTCAACGCCCCGGCCAGCACCAGCCGCAGCACATCGTGCGACCGCGCGCCCAGCGCCACGCGGATACCGAACTCGCGCACGCGCTGACCGACGGAGTAGGCGAGCACGCCGAAGATGCCGACCGCGGCGAGCAGCAGCGCGAGCACGGCGAACGCGCCGACGAGCTCGGCGCGGAACCTCGGCTGCGACGTCGCCTCGGATGCCACCTCTTCGAGCGTTCGAATCCGCGTCAGCGGCTGATCCTTGTCCACGCGCGCCATCGCCGCCTTCACCGCCGGAAGAAACGCCAGCGGCTCGCCGGCGGTCTGCACCGAGAGCGACGCGGAGAACCACGGGTTCTGCTCGATCGGCACGTAGATCTCGACGGCGCGCTCCTTCTCGCCCGCGGTCTCCACCACCTGCCTGATCACGCCGACGATTTCGCGGGGCACCGCTTCGGAGTTTCCGCTCATCGCCATGTTCTGGACGCCGACGACCATGCCGATCGGTTCACGGCCGTTGAGGTGCCGGCGCACGAACTCTTCGTTGACGATGCACACCGGCTTGCCCTGCGCGGTATCGTGATCCTCGAAGGAGCGGCCGCGCATCACGTCGATGCCGAGCGTCCGGAAGTAGCTGGCGCTCACGATCTGATAGTGCGCCGCAGGCATGCGCGACGGCTCGACCGGAGGATCGCCGACGATCTGGAAACCCTGGCCGATGTCCCAGCCGTCGAGCGGCAGGCTGCCGCCAAACGCCGCGCTCTTCACGCCGGGAATCGCCGACAGCTCCCGCTCGCCCGCCCGGTAGAACGCCAGCAGCTTCTCGCTGCTCCCATACCGATTCAGCGGCAAGCTGACCTGCGACGTCAGCACGTTCTCCGCGCGGAACCCGGGGTCGATGTTGTTCAGCGCGATCAGCGTGCGGATCGAGCAGCCCGGCGCCGGCCAGCAGCAGGACGGCCGCGGCGACTTCGCCGACCACGAGCGCGGCCCTCAATCCGCCCGCGCTCCTCGTCGATCCGCGTCCGCCCGCGCTCGTCATCTCCGCCAGCGGCACGGCCGACGCGTGCCACGCGGGGAAGAGGCCGAAGAGCAGCGCGGTCCCCGCGGTCAGCAGCGCGGCGACCAGTGCCACGCGCGCATCGAAGGTCAGCACGATCGCCTGCGGCAGCGTGCCCGGTGGAATGAGCGACGGCGCGACGCGCACCGTGGCCCACGCGATCGCCAGGCCGGCCGCACCGCCCGCGATCGCGAGCAGCAGGCTCTCGACGAGCAGCTGCTGAACGATGCGCCGGCGGGAACCGCCGAGCGCCGACCGCACCGCGATCTCCCGAGTACGGCTGAGCCCGCGCGCCAGCAGCAGGTTCGCGACGTTCGCGCAGGCCATCAGCAGCACGAACGACACGACTCCCGCCAGCACCAGCGACGTGGTCCGCAGCTCGGGCCCGACGATCGCACCGCGCAGCGGTTCGACGGTGATGCCCCAGCCCTTGTTGGTGTCCGGCGCTGCGACGGCGATGCGATCCGCAATGGCGCCCATGTCCGCGCGGGCCTGCTCCAGCGTGGCCCCCGGCTTCAGCCGTCCGATGACCTGCATGTAGTGCTGCCTGCGCTGTTCCGGGCTGCGCCGCGACAGAAAACAGCGTCCACATGTCGGCGGGGTAAAGGATCTGAAACGCGGCCGGGACGACGCCGACGATGGTGTAGGGCTGATCGTCGAGGACGATGGCGCGGCCGACGATCGACGGGTCGCTGCCGAACCGCGTCTTCCAGAGGCGCTCGCTGATCACGACGACCGATCCGGCGGTTCACGGTGTCGTCGGCGGTGAACGTGACACCCAGGATCGGACGGATTCCGAGCACATCAAAAAACTGCCACGTGACCGCCTGACCGGGAATCCGCACGGCCTCGCCGCTGCCGGTCAGCGTCCGGCCGCCTCCCGAAATCGCCGCCACCGACGCGAACGCCTGCTGCTGCTCGCTCCAGTCGAGAAAATTGAGCGGGGACACGCGGTTGTGCGCGAAGCGCGGCGACCGCTCCCAGAGCATCACGAGGCGATCGGATTCAGTGAAGGGGAGGGAACGCAGGAGGGCCGCGTCGACGAGGCTGAACATCGCGCTGTTGGCGCCGATGCCGACGGCGAGCACAGCGACCGCGACGAAGGTGAAGCCGGGAGCGCGCCGCAGGGAGCGGGCGGCGTAGCGCAGGTCGCGCCAGAGGGACACACCGCTTAGACGGTTACGGGTCGATAGGGTTGGGGCCCGCTCGGGTGCCACGTGCCGGGTGCCAGGGTGCCTCGTGCTGGTGCCGGGTGCTCCGGTGCCGGTGCCGGCCGTCTGGCAGGCCTGAAGGCCTGCACTACACCAGACTTCGCGGTACCAGGGTGCCGGCTAGTGCAGCGTGACCTTGTCGGATTCGAAGCCGTCGAGCTGCCAGCCGGCGTCGAAGAGCGTGCGTTCGATCATCGCGTGCCGCTGAAACGCCGTGAGCGCATCGTCGAAGCGCTCGATCGACATCCCGGTCGGATTCCAGTCGCCCGGTACACGTATTTCGTACTCGCGATCCTCGCCGGTGAGCGCCAGCTCGCAAATCACGGCGTCCTCGTCGCGGCGAAAGATCCAGCGAAGAACCCTGATGTGCCGGTAATTTCGCCGGCCCGATCGATGGGCGGCGCGGACGCTCCGATTGGCTTGATGACAGTCACATGAGCCATGTCTCGTGCATTGGCAATTGTGATGCCAGCTCAATCACGCGTGTTTTGCGCGCGCGGCGGGTCGAGCGAGGCCGCGGCGCGCTCCAGGGCGGTCACCAGGTGCGTCACTTGTGTCACGAGCTGCTTGTCGTCGTGCGCTTCGAGCATCTCGGTGACGCCCGGAATCACCTCCGGCGCGTACGTCGGCCGGGGCGCGAAGAGCAGATGGCGGTACCACGGCCGGCCCGGGAGGCCCGATGAATCGAGGAACGCGCGCTCGGTTTTCATCAACGCCTCGTCGAGGAGCGAGGCCGTTCGGCGGTCGGGCGCGTCGCCGGCGAGGAGCGCGTCGATGCGGGCGCCCGCGGTGGCCGCGGACGCCGAGAAGCGATCGACGGCGGCTGTGAGAGGCCGCAGCGCCTCCTTCTGCGCGGCGCTCGCGTTCTCGACCGCTTCGGCCACGAATTCGTGCACCCGATTCGCCGTGTCGCGATAGTCCATCGGCAGCACGTCGGCGTTGGCGAGCCGCAGCGCCATCACGCCCCAGACGCGCGTCATCGCGGTCTGGCGCAGGAACCCGGGGTCACCGAACTTCTGCACCCACAGATGGTTGTCGTACACGGAGTGGTAGACGCCGTACGGTCCCGTGTACGTGATGTCGGCCGCCGGCACTCCGAGGAAATTGAGAAACACCGTATAGTCGGAGCCGCTTCCCAGCCGGTTGGACACAATCGCATCGTCGCTCTCGGTGAGGCCCAGGACGTCGCGCGCGCTTTGCGTGACGAGGCGGTTCAGCGACGGCACGGCCGTCACCTTGAAGTCGGGACCGCCGGCAGAGCTGTCGACATTGAGATAGGCGACGGCGTGAGCGGCGAGATCGCGCGCGTGCTCCTCGCCCCATTCGGTTGAGGAGGTGAGCGAGAACTCTTCCGCGTCCCAGCTCGCGAACTCGATCGTCCGCCGAGGCCGCACGCCCTGCCTGGCGAGCGCGCCAAGCGATCGCGCCAGCTCCATCAGCGACGCGGTGCCGCTCGACGGGTCGACGCCGCCGTACGCCCACGCATCGCGGTGGTTGCCCACGATGACGCGCTGATCGGGAGTCGTGGCGCCGGTGATTCGGCCGGTGACGGTCCAGATTGGCCGAATCCTGTCGTCGTTCCGCACCCGCAGATGCACCGACACCTGGCCAGGGCCGACACGATACCGGAGCGGCGGTCCGGGCTCGGACCTCTGAGGTAGAACCTCTGAGGTAGAACCTCTGAGGAAAAACCTCTGAGGTAAAACCTCTGAGGTGGGGCTTGGCGGGATGCCACCCTGCCAGGCCGCCGGCGCGAGCGGTCCGCCAAGCGCCTCCAGGATCGGACGCGCGTCGTGCCACGACAGCGGCACGCTGATGATTTTCGGCAGCGCCGCCGCCTCCGCGGCCTTCACGCGGGGTGCGCCGCGAGTCGACGCCCAGCCAGGCGTCAGCGGATCGCCAGGCACGCGGAAGTCGTACACCACGCCGCCGCGCTGGATGTGGCTCTCGGGTCCCCACGGGCCCTGCGGGTACGTCGCCCCTTTCCTGAAGCCATCGTCGGCGGGATCCGAGTAGATGAGGATGCCGGCGGCGCCGCGCTGCTCCGCCGTCAGCGCCTTGAAACCTCGATAGCTGTACGGCACCGAGTAGCGGACGAGGACGATCTTGCCCTTCACGTCGATGCCGCGCTGGGCCAGCCAGTCGTAGTCCGCGGGATTGCCGCTGCCCGCATAGACGACCGGCGCGGTGATGTCGCCTGACGCGGAGTACGCGTGGTACGCGATTCCGGTGTCGCGCGCCGAGAACGGATCGCCGGCGACCGGCTCCTCCTTCATCGTCGCGCGCCACGTCGATGGCCGGCTGCCCCCGGCTTGTGGGAGCGTCGACTCGACGACCACCTCTATCGGATAGGGCAGCAGCACTTCATGCTCGACGATCTCGACCTGCTCGAGCCCGTACTCGCGCCAGCGATCGCGAACCCATTCGGCCAGCGCTCGATCGCGAGGTGAGCCCGCGACGTGCGGCTCGGCGGTCAGAAACGCGTGAGCGTCGCGCACCTTTGCCGGTGAGGTCAGCGAGAGAAAGCGATACTCGAGAAGACGTTCGGCAGCTGATGAGCGGGGATTGAAGCCGTACAGATACGACTGCGTTGGTGCGGCTGACAGCAATGCCGGCCCACTGGCGACACCGAGGACAGAGAGGACACAAACGACGCCGAGCAAAAACGCGGAGGGTCTTCGTGTCATCAGCGTTTCAGATCCCGAACGATCTCCCTCGCGGCATTCGCTCCGGAACGGCCGTCGAGACCGGTGCCCGGATGCGTTCCCGATCCGCAAAGATACAGGCGATCGATCGGCGTGCGGTACCGGGCCCAGCCCAGCAGCGGGCGCGTGACGAACCATTGGTCGAGCGACAGCTCTCCGTGAAAGATGTGACCGCCGGTCAGTCCGTACGTGCGTTCGAGATCGAGCGGTGTCACCACCGTTCGCGCAACGATAGAGGACTCGAATCCCGGCGCGTACTGTTCGATGGTCCGCGTCGCGGCCAGCGCGAGGCGATCGCGTTCCGCATCCCAGGTCGTGCCGCGCAGGCGATACGGCGCGTACTGCACGTACGCCGACACCACGTGCTGGCCTGGCGGCGCCAGCGTCGGATCGGCAATCGACGGGATGGTCAGCTCGATCCAGGGTTCTTCGGCAAACGCCGCCGTACTTCGCCGCATCGAACGCGCGCTCGATGCCGTCGATGTCGCGCGCGAGCCGGATGCGCCCCGACAGCGCCGCGGATCGCTCGGCGCCGTGAAGCGCGGCGACACCGTGGACACTCGGAAGCGACGAGACCGCGAAGTTGATCTTGGCGAGCGTGCCGTTCGCGCGCACGTTCTGAATGCGACGCACGATTTCGGGCGCCAGGTGAATCGGATCGAGAAGGCCGAGCAGCGTGCGCTTCGGATCCGCGCTCGACACGACCGCGCGCGCCGTTATCGACTCGCCCGACGCGAGCGTGACGCCGCTGACCGCACCATCCCGCGCCTCAATCGCCGCGACCGCCGATTCCGTTCGAATTTCGACGCCGGCCTGGAGCGCAGCCTTTGCCAGCGCGTCGGAGAGCGCGCCGGGTCCGCCCGCGACCAGCCATCCGCTTGCGACCGGCTGTCCCTCGCCCGAGCCGAGCATCAGCAGGACCGCGGCGCTGCCGGCAGACCAGGGTCCCAGAAACGATCCGAGGATTCCGCCGGCCGCGATCGTCGCGCGCAGCGGTTCGCTCTCGAACCATTCGCTCGCCAGGTCGGCGACGGCCATCGGCATCCATCGGAGGAGGCCATACGCGTCGGCCTTGCCGAGCGCGCGGAATTTCCGGCCGGTCTTGAGCAGCGCAATCACGTCGGCCGTGTTCGGATCGTCGATCGACGGCGGCGTCGCCCCGGCCACGCCGCGAAGCACTTCGCTGATCTTCGAGAAGCTTCGCAGGAAGCGCGGGTACTGCTCGGCATCCTTTGCGGAGAACGCGCGGATGTTCGCGGCCGCGCGGGCGACATCGTTCCAGAGAATCAGCGCGCGTCCGTCCTTCGTCGGCGCGCAGGCATCCGCCGCCGGTTTGACGATGCGCAGGCCGTGCTGCTCCAGGTTGAGGGAGCGGACGATCGCCGGATCGATCGCGGCTGCGTGAGCGAGCGTCGGACACCGGAAGCCGGGCGCGATCTCGTCGGTCCGGGCACAGCCGCCCACGCGATCGCTCCGCTCGAGGACGAGCACCTTCAGTCCGGAGCGGGCCAGCAGCGTCGCGGTCACCAGACCGTTGACGCCGCCGCCGATGACGAGGACATCTTGAGCGCCCATAATCACGAAACGCGCGAAACTGCGGCGGGCGTCGGCACGAAAACCACGAAACAAAATCCAGACGTACCTTTCGTGTGTTTCGTGTCCTTCGTGTGTTTCGTGGGCCGCGTGATCATGCGCGTCCACCGAGAATGCGAAGCGCCGCATTGCGTCCGGGCGCGCCCATGATGCCGCCGCCTGGATGCGTCGCCGATCCGCACATCCAGAGATTCTGAATCGGCGTCTTGTACTGCGCCCATCCAGGCACCGGGCGCGCGAAGAACAGCTGCTCGAGCGACAGTTCGCCCTGGAAGATGTTGCCCTCGGTGAGCCCGAAGTCGCGCTCGAGCTCGAGCGGCGTCAGCACCTGGCGGTGCAGGATGATGTCGCGGATATTCGGTGCGTACTCCGCGATCGTGTCGATCACCGTGTCGCCGAACGCCTCGCGCTGATCGTCCCACGTCCCCGACGACAGCTTGTACGGCGCGTACTGCACGAAGCACGAGAGGATGTGCTTGCCGGGAGGCGCGACTGACGGATCGGTCAGCGTCGGGATGACCATGTCCATGTACGGCCGCCGCGAGAACTCGCCGTACTTCGCCTGATCGTACGCGCGCTCCATGTAGTCGACGCCGGGCGAAATCGAGATCGCGCCGCGCAGCTGCGGTCCGGCTCCGGGCAGGCAGGTGAAGTTCGGCAGCGCGTCGAGCGCGAGGTTCACCTTGCCCGACGATCCGCGGTACTTGTAGCGGCGGATCTCCTCCACGAACTCGCCTGGCAGCTCGCGGTCGGCATCCATGAACCGCAGGAACGTCAGGTTCGGATCGACGCTCGACAGCACCATGTCGGCGGTCAGCTCGTCACCGTTCGACAGGACGACGCCGTCCGCGCGGCCGTTCTTCACGCTGATTCGCGACACTGACGTTTCGGTGCGGATCTCGACGCCGGCTTCCCGCGCCGCCGCGGCGATCGCGTTCGAAATCGCGCCGGTGCCGCCGCGCGCGAAGCCCCACGAGCGGAACGCGCCGTCGATCTCGCCCATGTAGTGGTGCAGCAGCACGTAGGCCGTGCCGGGCGATCGCACGCCCTGGAACGTCCCGATGATTCCGGACGCCGACATCGTCGCCTTGAGCACGTCGGTCTCGAACCACTGATCCAGGAAGTCGACCGCGCTCATGGTCATCAGCTGGATCTGGTTGTAGCGGTCGCCATCGGGCAGCGCGCGAAACCGGTTGCCGAGGAAGAGCAGCTTGCGAAGCTCGCGCGGATCGAGCGACATCGGATCCGGCGGCGTCATGTTGAGGATCGGCTTGACGAAGCGCGCCATCTCGACCATCGCCTTGCCGTACTCGTCGTACGCCTCGGCGTCGAGCTTCGAGTGACGCGCGATCTCGCGATGTGTCTTCGCGTGATCGTTCACGCGCCAGAGGTAGTCGCCGTTCGGCATCGGCGTGAAGGTGCCGTCGAGCGGCAGAATCTCCAGACCGTGCCGCGGCAGGTCGAGGTCGCGGATGATCTCGGGCCGCAGGAGCGAGACGACGTACGAGCAGACGGAGAAGCGGAAGCCGGGGAACACCTCTTCGGTCACCGCCGCGCCGCCGAGGACGTGGCGGCGCTCCAGCACCAGCACCTTGCGTCCCGCGCGCGCGAGGTAGGCGGCGGCGGTCAGCCCGTTGTGCCCGCCGCCGATGACGATCGCGTTGTACTTCATCGCTCGAGAATGCAGATTGCAGATAATTGCAGATTGCAGATTCAATCGCTCAGATTTCAGATTCAGATGTCAGATTGGGACACGGCCGCGTCGCTCGTAGCGCAGGCCTTCAGGCCTGCCCGGCATTACAGCCCGCAGCTGCGGGTCGCGTTGCCGAGGATCCGCGCGCGGAGACGGAGGAAGGCGAACAATGCTGCGGGCGTGGCCACTGCCCGGGAGTCTAGCGGCCGGCCGCGACGGTTGCAAGCAGCGGCTCGGTTCCTTGACCGCGAATATAATTCCGCCATGCCGATCGGCACCGCCGTCCACGCACGCACCTTCGCGCTGGCCGAGAGCCTCAACTATCGCGAGTGGTCGGGGTTCTACGCGGTCAGCGCGTACGAGGCGCACCACGAGCACGAATACAACGCGATCCGCAACGCCTCGGCGCTCATCGACGTGTCGCCGCTGTTCAAGTACCGCGTGAGCGGGCGCGACGCGCTGAAGCTGGTCGATCGCGTCATCACGCGCGACGCCTTCAAGCTCGCCGTCGGGCAGGTCTACTACACGCCCTGGTGCGACGAGCACGGCAAGACGATAGACGACGGCACGGTGACGCGACTGTCGGAGGACACGTTCCGCTGGACCGCCGCCGATCCGAGCCTGCGCTGGTTCACGCAGAACGCGATCGGCCTCGACGTGTCGATCGAGGACATCTCGGAACAGGTCGCGGCGCTGGCGCTTCAGGGTCCGACCTCCGGACGGCTGCTCGCCGCCGTGGCCGACGCCGACATCCGCGGCCTGAAGTATTTCCGCATGACGCGCGGCACCATCGCCGGCGTGCCGGTCGAGATCTCGCGCACGGGCTACACCGGCGATCTCGGCTACGAAATCTGGATGCCGTGGGATCGCGCGCTCGACGTCTGGGACGCGCTGATGACCGGCGGCCGCCCGTTCGACATCCACGCGGCCGGCATGCTCGCGCTCGACGTCGCCCGCGTCGAGGCGGGACTGCTGCTGATCGACGTCGATTTTTTCAGCAGCAAGAAAGCGCTGATCGAATCGCAGAAGTACTCGCCGTTCGAGATGGGGCTCGGGCGGCTCGTGCAGCTCGACACGCGGCCCTTCGTCGGCCGCGGCGCGCTCATCGGCGAACAGAAGCGCGGTCCGTCGCAGCAGATCGTCGGCCTCGAGGTCAGCTGGCCGGCCGTCGAGGCGTTGTACGAGAAGCTCGGGCTCGCGCCGCAGATCGCCTCCACCGCCTCGCGCACCGCCGTGCCGGTCTACCGGAACGGCCGCCAGGTCGGCCGCGCGACGACCACGACCTGGTCGCCCGTGTTGAAGAAGCTGATCGCGCTCGCCACGGTGTCGGCGCCGCACATCGCGGAGGGAACGACGCTCGAGTTCGAAGTCACCGTCGAGGCGGTTCGCCATCGCGTGCCGGCGACCGTGGTGAAAACGCCGTTCTTCAACCCCGCCCGGAAAACGGCGCCGATCGCGTAACCCATATGGCCCCGCGAGCAAAGGAAGACGGGGGGCGGATGGACCCGCCGGAGTCCGAGCTGTGCGCGCATATGAAGGCGTATCTGGACGGGGAGATCGAAGCGTTCGACGCGCTGTACGCGGCCTTTGCCGGCCGGCTGCGCGGCTACCTGCTCTCGCAGTGCCGCGACGCGACGCTGGCCGACGACCTCCTCCAGGAAACGTTCATGCAGATTCACCGGTCGCGCCGGACGTACCAGCCTGGACGTCCGGTGACGCCGTGGGTCTACGCCATCGCGCGGCACGTGTACCTGATGAAGCGGCGCAGCGCGGGGAGGCGCGTGCGGTTCGAGGAGTCGCTGGCCGCCGACGCGCGGGCGGGCGACGAGGTGTCGCGCGATGCGCTCGACACGATGGTGGAAGGCGACGAGATCCGGCGCGCGCTGCGGCGCGTGCCGGAGGATCAGCGCGAGGCGCTGCTGATGCATCACGTCGAGGGCTGGAGCTTCGTGGAAATCGCGGCGCGGCTGGGGATTCGCGTGAACGCCGCGAAGACGCGCGCGTTTCGCGGGATGAAGAAGATGCGGGATCACCTGAAAGGATCGCAGGGCTGACGCCCGGCGCCACATGGAACCAGACGTCCCACCGTCGCTGAGAGACGCCGTGAAGCGCGACCTGCGGCCGACGCGGCCGCTCCGGCCGCCTGTCTGTCCGCGCGCTCGTGCTGATTCCAATCGCCGTGGCCATCGTGCTCTCGGTGCCGGGGCTGCGTTTCTTCCGTCCCGACATGCAGGCGATCGGGTTCGTGAAGGCGTGGGGATTTTCCTTCGGTCAGGCGCTGGCCGGCCTCATCATCATCGCCGTCGCGCTGCGCGAGTCGATTCCCGGCCGCGGCCTGTCGCGCGGCGCGATCGCCGCGACGTTCGTCATCGGCCTGGCGATCCCCATCGTGCTGCTCGCGGTGACGGCGTCCGCGTTCAACGTCGGTCCCGATCCGGATCACGCGCTGGAGGAAGGGATCGGCTGCTTCCGCGTCTCCGCGATCTCGGCGATTCCCGCGCTGCTCGCCGCGGCGTTCCTGGCCGCGCGCGCGTTTCCGATGCGGCCGGCGCTCGCCGGCGCGCTCTACGGACTGGGCTGCGGATTGATCGCCGACGCCGGACTGCGCCTCTTCTGCGACTACACCGAGCCGGCGCACGTCGTCTTCGGGCACGGCGGAGCGATCGTGGCCGCGATGGTGTTTGGCGCGGTCGTCGCGAAGTTCATTCCGCGGCCATGACGTCGAAACACACCGCCGAGAAGCCGCGCTGTTCGTGGGCGGGCACCGACCCGCTGATGTGCCGCTATCACGACGAAGAGTGGGGAGTGCCCCAGCATGACGCCCGCGCGCTCTGGGAACTGCTCATGCTCGAGGGGTTTCAGGCGGGGCTGTCGTGGATCACGGTTCTGCGCAAGCGCGACGCGTTCCGGTCGGCGTTCCGCGGTTTCGATCCGGCGAAGGTCGCACGATTTGGCGAAAAGGACATCGCGCGACTGCTGGCCGACGCAGGAATCATTCGCTCGCGATCCAAGATCGACGCGACGATCGCCGGCGCCCGGATTTTTCTCGAGATGCAGAAATCAGGGGAAGACTTCGCGAAGACCATCTGGACGATGGCCGGTGGAAAGCCGATTCAGAACCGCGGGCCGGTGCCGGCGATGACGCCGCTCTCGACCGACATCTCCAACGCGCTCAAGAAGCGCGGCTTCAAATTCGTCGGGCCGACCATCGTCTACGCCTTCATGCAGGCGGCCGGCATCGTGAACGACCATGCCGAAACCTGTTTTCGCCGCAAGGTCGTCGCAAAGCTTAAAATCCTGTTCATGAGATTTCCATCATTCGTCACCAGCGCCCTCGTGTGCCTCGCGCTCGCCGTCCCGGCCGCTGCCGAAGCGCCGCGCGGCAGCATCACGATCGATCGCATCTCGCAGATCAAATACCCGTCGGCGCCGGCCTGGTCGCCCGACGGCAAGATGGTGGCCTTTCTCTGGGACGCCTGGGGGAAGCAGGATCTCTTCGTCGTCACGCCCGGCCAGCGTCCGGTGGCGCTGACCGATTTCCCGGTCGATCCCGACATCCGACGTCTGACGTGACGTCGTTCGCCTGGGTGTCTGCCAACGAGATTCTGTTTTCGAAAGACGGCGTGCTGTGGACCGTCTCGCCGGCCACCGCGAAGCCGGCGCGCATGCCGGGCGGACTCGCCGATGCCGGCAACTTCGCGCTGTCGAGCGACCGCAAGTCGATCGCGTTCACGCGCGGCGGCCAGATCTGGATGGCGTCGCTCGAGAACAAGACGCAGCGCCCGATCACCGGCCTGGCGCCGATGACGGCGACGAACCCGGTGTTGTCGCGGGACGGTCAATGGATCGCGTTCCTCTCCTCCGGTCACTGGTCTTCCGGCCGATTCTGGACTGCTCGCGTTCAACGGCGATCGCATGCGCGTCGTCGGGAACAGCAACGGCGTCGTGGCCGGCGGCGCGACCGAACGGCGGCTCGGCGTCGTCTCGGTGGCCGGCGGCGACATCTCGTGGATTCCGACCGTCGGCAATCCCAGCTCGATGCAGTTCACCGCCGACGGTTCGCTGTTGTGGGCCGAAGGATCGGCGAACGGCAAGACGCGGACGATCAAGATCTGGAATGCCGGCGGCGCCGTCTCGCACGCTCTGGAAGGACAGGACGAGCGATGGTTTTCGCCGACCGGACCGCGACTCGAAGGTCCTGGTCTCGCCGGACGGCAAGTCGGTCGCGTTCGTCAGCGATCGCACGGGTTGGCTTCATCTCTACGTGATGCCGGTGAACGCTACGTCCGAGTCGCAGGCGAAGCAGCTGACGACCGGCGGCTTTCTCGCGGGGCTCGGGGCGTGGTCGTCCGACAGCAAGCGGATCGCGTATCACCGGAGCGCCGCCGGCAACCAGATGGAGCGTTTCGTCGACGTCGTCGACGTGGCCACCGGCAAGAGCGAGGCGATCGTCACCGACCACGGCGTCAACTACGATCCCGGCGTTCTCACCGGACGGCGCCAGCCTCGTCTTTCATCGGACCGACGTCGAGAACTCGCTCGACCTCTACACCGTGGCGGCGCGCCCGCAGTCGACGTGCGGTCCGCCTGAGTGATTCGATGCCGGCCGGCCTGGACAAGGCCGACCTCACGCCGCCGACGCTGGTGTCGTTTCCGAGCCGTCTCGACAGGAAACCGGTGCCGGCCTCGTTGATGGTGTCGAAGAACATCGATCGCAGCCGCAGAAGAATCCGGCGCTCGTCTGGATTCACGGTTCAGGATCGGATCAGAACTTCCTGGGCTGGCATCCGGGCAGCTACCGGATGTACTACTCGCTGTGTCAGTACTTCGCGCAGCAGGGCTACGTGATCCTGACGCCGGACTATCGCGGAAGCTCGGGTTACAGCCGCGACTGGTCCACCGGCGTCTACATGGGCGTCGGCGTCAACGACACCGCCGACGTCGCAGCCGGCGCCGACTATCTCAAGACGCTCAGCTACGTCGATCCCGATCGGATCGGCGTGTTCGGTCTCAGCTACGGCGGATTCCTCACGCTGCAGGCGATGACCGTCGATCCGACGCTGTGGCGCGCCGGCATCGACGTCGCCGGCGTGGTCGACTGGGCGACCTACGGCGCGGGCTACACGACGCCTCGCCTCGGCACGCCGGTTCAGAATCCGGAGATCTACGACATCTCGGCGCCGATCCAGCACATGGAGAAGCTCGCAGCGGCCGCTGCTCGTGCTGCACGGCACCAACGACCGGAACGTGTCGTTTGCCGATTCGCTCCGGCTGTTCGACGTCCTGATCAAGCTGGGGAAGAGTTTCGAGTCGCAGATCTATCCCGGCGAAATCCATTTCTTCCGCCGGGATATCGTGCTGCGCGACGCGTGGAAGCGCGCCGAGGAGTTCTTCGACCGCACCGTGAAGAACGGGCAGCCGATGACGAGCTCACCGCCGACGACACGTCAGTGAACGTAAGCGGGCAGGCCTAAAGGCCTGTACGTACGTGCCGCCTTCAGGCTGACTCGCCGAGGTCCGTAGTGCAAGCCGGTCAGGCCTGCCGTTTATTCCTCGCTCATGAACGGGTAGCGGTAGTCCGTCGGCGGGTTGAAGTTCTCCTTCACCGTCCGCGCGCTGACCCAGCGCGTGAGGTTCAGCTTCGACCCGGCCTTGTCGTTCGTGCCCGATGCGCGCGCGCCGCCGAACGGCTGCTGGCCGACGACCGCGCCGGTCGGCTTGTCGTTGACGTAGAAGTTGCCGGCCGAGTGGCGCAGCGCCGACATCGCGTGGACGATCGCCCGGCGATCCTGCGCGAACACGGCGCCGGTCAGCGCGTAGGGCGACGTCGAGTCCACGATCTTCAGCGTCTCCTCCCACTTCGCATCGTCGTACACGTGCGCCGTGAGCACCGGTCCGAAGATCTCCTCGCAGAGCAGCTTGTAGCCGGGATCGGCGGTCTCGATCAGCGTCGGGCTGATGAAGTAGCCCTTGCTGCCGTCGGTCTTGCCGCCGGCGACGATCTTCGCGTTGCCGCGGCCGTGCTCGACGTACTCGCTGATCTTGTCGAAGGCCCGCTTGTCGATGACGGCGCCCATGAAGTTGCGGAAGTCGGTCGGGTCGCCCATCTTGATGTCGTTGATCATCGCCGACCGCGCGATCGCGGACCGCGTTCCAGATCGACTTCGGCACGTAGACGCGGCTCGCCGCCGAGCACTTCTGTCCCTGGAACTCGAACCCGCCGCGCACCATCGCGACCGCCAGCGCGTCGACGTCGGCCGACGCATGGGCGACGATGAAGTCCTTGCCGCCGGTTTCGCCGACGATCCGCGGGTAGGAGCGGTAGGTGGACATCGAGGCGCCGATCGTCTTCCACATGTTGTTGAAGACTTCGGTGCTGCCGGTGAAGTGCACGCCGGCGAGATCGCGGTGCGAGAGCAGCACCTTCGAAATCATCGCCGCGTCGCCGGAGACGAAGTTGATGACGCCAGGCGGCATGCCGGCCGCCTCGTACAGCTTCATCAGGTAGTACGCCGACAGCATCGCGCTCGACGCCGGTTTCCAGATGATCGTGTTGCCCATCAGCGCCGGCGCGGTGGCGAGGTTGCCGCCGATCGAGGTGAAGTTGAACGGCGAGACGGCGTAGACGAACCCTTCCAGCCCGCGGTACTCGAGCTGGTTCCACATCGTGTGGTCGCTGATCGGCTGTTCGTCGAGCAGCTCCTGCGCGTAGTGCGCGTTGAAGCGCCAGAAGTCGATCAGCTCCGCGGCGGCGTCGATCTCCGCCTGGAACGCGGTCTTCGACTGCCCGAGCATCGTCGCGGCGTTGATCGTGTCGCGCCAGGTCGTGGTCAGCAGTTCGGCGGCCTTGAGGATCACGGCGGCGCGATCCTCGAACGCCCAGCTGGACCACTCGGCGCGGGCCGCCGCGGCGGCCTCGATCGCGTCGGCGACGTGCTTCTCGGTCGCCTTGTGATAGGTGCCGAGCACGTGCGCGTGATCGTGCGGCATCACCGACGAGGCGGTGTCGCCGGTGCGGATTTCCTTGCCGCCGATGATCAGCGGCATGTCGACGGTTTCGGCCGCCATGGTCTTGAGGCGGGCCTTGAGCGAGGCGCGTTCGGGCGAGCCCGGCGCGTAGGATTTGATCGGTTCGTTGACGGGCGGCGGCACGCGGCGGCGCCCATTGAAAACGGCGGATGATGACATAGCCTTCCATGATAGCGTTTCCGCTATGAAGATCGCGATGGTCCCGTCTGCACGCCGCGGCCGTCGTTGGATCCGAGGTGCTCGCCCTCCTCGTCTTGTCTGTCTGCATCGGCCGGCGCCGCCTACAGTCCGGCGCCAGAGCGCTTCACGGCGTTCGCGGTGAGCATGACCAATGGCGCCGCGGGCAGGAGCTCGAACCTGGAGCTCGTCATCGATCGTTGGTCCACGCCGGCGGATCGCGACGATCTTGCCGCCGCGCTGGATGAGCAGGGACCGGAGGGGCTGCTGAAGAGGCTGCAGGGACGGCCGCGGATTGGCTACGTCCGCGCCGCCGGCCGGCTCGGCAACGACATCCCGTTCGCCCGCGAGGTGCAGCATTCGGACGGCAGCCGACGCATCGTGATCGTCCTGACGCGGCGGCTCTCGTTCAATGAGGTCAATCCTTCATCGGCGACGGAGGACTACCCCTTCACCGTGATCGAACTGCGCCTCGATGCCGCGGGCGGCGGCGACGGCAGGATGTCGGTCGGCGCAAAGATCAAGGTGCACAAGGGGAGCGATCAGATCGAGCACGAAGACTACACCGGCGGAAACGTTCTCCTGAAGGACGTGAAGGTCTCCTAGGATCCCTGAGCGCTCCGCCTCACGATCTCGTCAAAGCTCCACAGCAAGGCTTCCCGCTCCGAGTATGGTCCCGGCGTGTAGACCCTGGAATTGATTCCGGCCTGCGACTGTTCGGCGATCCACCAGTCTTCCTTGTTCGTCAGGTCCCAGAATTCCACCGCATCGTCGATCTGCGCGTCCGGGCGCGCGAGTTCCGACGGATGGAAGTGGAACTCGCAGACGATCTCGGTCCGATCGTGCGCGCGCGGCCACAGCGTGTGGGTCATGACGTAGTCGGGGTGCAGGCTGAGAAGGAGATTGGGATAGATCGCGAAGTAGACGACCTGCTGCCGCTGCGCCTCGGTCAGTCCCGGGAGATACGCCCGCCGCCGCTTGCCATCCATGCTCATGGTCTCGACGCCGTCCCTGAATCCCATCGCGCCGCCGCAGTAGCACTCCGTCGGCTCGACGTTGTCGGCGCCGAGGTAGTGATGCAGCTTGTTCAGCGCGGGATGCAGATTCGGACAGTGGAGGCACTCGTTGTAGTTGAGGACGATCAGCTTCCAGTTCGCTTTGACGTCGTACACGATGCGACGGCCGAGGCGCAGGTCGGCCATCTGCCAGGCGGCGAACCGATCGGGAAGATCCGCGAGCTGCGCGCGCAGGCCTATCCTCGTCGTCCCAGCCCGTCGCGCCCATCCTGCCGGTCCGGCCCGTCCAGCCCGTCCCGCCCGAGATGAATGAACACGTTCCCGTCCCAGACCTCGCAGCCGGCGCGATGGAGCGGGTAGTCGTCCTTCGAGAAGCCCGGCGGCATGTGCGGCGCCGCGAGCAGCCGTCCTTCGAGGCCGTAGGTCCAGTTGTGATACGGGCACTGGATGCGATCGGCAAAATGACCTTCGGTCTGATCGCACAGCCTCGTGCCGCGATGACGGCAGACGTTGAACAGCGCGTGGATTTCGCCGGAGCTGTCGCGCGTGACGATGACGCTCTCGTCGCCGAGCGTACGCGTGAAGTAGTCGCCCGCGTTCGGAATCTGATCGGCGCGTCCGGCGCAGATCCAGCGGTCGAAGTAGAAGCGCTCGAGCTCGGCGCGATAGAAGTCCGGGTCGGCGTAGAAGCGGCGAGGGAGCGTGGTATGCATCACGGTCTGGAGTGGCGCCGACGAGCCAGAGCGCGAGGCCCGGCACCATGGAAGTCATGATACAACCGCCCCAGATGCGCACGACCACGGTTGCCGCTCCCGCGCTTCGTCGAGCCCTGGGGCGCTGGGACCTCACCGCCATCGGCGTCAACCAGGTGATCGGCGGCGCGATCTTTCTCTGGCCCGCGCAGGTGGCGGCGCAAGTCGGCGCGTGGAGCCCGATCGGCTTCGTGCTGATCGGACTGCTCTCGCTCTCGGTCGCGCTCTGCTTCGCCGAGTTGAGCAGCCGGTTCGACTCCACCGGCGGTCCATACGTGTTCACCCGCGCGGCGTTCGGCGACTTCGTCGGTTTTGAGATCGGCTGGATGCAGTGGTTCTCGCGCGCCACGAGCCAGGCGAGCATCATGTCGGCCACCGCCGTCGCGCTGGGCTACTACTGGCCGGCGCTGACGCTCGGCCTGCCGCGCGCCGTCTTCCTCGTCGCGCTCACCATCGCCTTCGCCTGGATCAACGTGCGCGGCATCAAACAGGCGTCGTGGGCCGTGAACGTGCTGACGGTGGGCAAGCTCGTGCCGCTGGCGGTGTTCATTGCCGTCGGCCTCGCGTTCATCCAGCCGGCCCGGTTGACGACACTGCCCCCGATCACGCTGCAGCAGTCGCTCGCGGCGGGACTGCTGCTGATCTTCATCTACGGCGGCTACGAGGTGGTGCCCGTGCCGGCGGGCGAGTCGGTCGATCCGCGGCGCGACATTCCGTTCGCGATGGTCGCCACCATCGTGTCGGTGATGATCGTGATGACGCTGACGCAGATCGTCGCGCAGGGCGTGCTGCCCGATCTCGCCGGCCACGCGACGCCGATCGCCGACGCGGCGGCCGCGCTTCATGGGAGCCACGGGCGCGCTGCTCATCGGCGTCGGCTCGGTCATCTCGATGACCGGCAACAACGCCAGCCAGGTGCTCAGCGGATCGCGGATGCTCTACGCGCTCGCCGAACAGGGTCAGCTCCCGCGGTTCCTCGCGCGCATCCACCCGCGCTACCGCACGCCGGCCAATGCCATTCTCTTCACGTCCGCAGTCGCGCTGACCCTCGCGCTCAGCGGCTCCTTCGCGCAGATCGCCGTGGTGAGCGCGCTCGCGCGTCTGCTGATGTACGCCGGGTCGGCGGCGGCGACACTGCGGCTGCGATCAGCTGACCTCGTGAACAACGTGAAGCCCGCGGGCTTCCGCGCGCCGCTTGGCCCCGCGATGCCGATCGCCGCGATGGCCGTGTGCGCAGGGCTCGCCGCGGGCGCGACACGGCAGCAGCTTCTCGGCGGGCTTGTGGCACTCGGGATAGGAGCGCTGTTGTTCGCGTTTCAGGTGTGGCGGTCTCGCTTTTCAGGCACAACGGCCGCTGTCGCGCGTTAATATCCCGCATGCCCATCCGTCTTCGCTCGCAGGCCCTTCTCGGGCTCCTCGTTGCCGCCAGCCTGGTGCCCCGGCTCCACGGCCAGAACACCCAGCGCTTTCTCTACGCGGCATTGCCGGGCGTCGGCGGCGGCAACAACATCAGCTACGGCGGCGCCGGCATCCTGGTCTTCGACATCGACCACGGCCACAAGTTCGTCAAGCGTGTCGCCATGCCCACGAGCCTGCCGGTGCCTCCGTCGACGAACGGCCGCCCGGTCTCGCCGCAGGAAGCCATCAAGGGAATCGCCGCACACGCCGGGACGGCGAGGCTGTACGTCTCCACCAACCGCCGCGTCGCGGCATTCGACCTGCTGACCGACAAGCTGATCTGGGAGCAACGCTACGAGGAGCGCGGGACCGATCGGATCGCCCTGTCGCCGGACGGCACCACGCTCTACGCCCCCGAGCTCGGGGCGCCGAAATGGGTCGTCGCCGACGCGAAGACGGGGGCGCTCATCACGACGATCGACAAGCCGGGCAATCCGCACAACACGCAATACTCCGACGACGGCACGCGCGTGTATTTCGAGGCGGAAGGCAACACGCGGACCATGTCGGTGGTCGACGCGAAGACGCGGACGATCGTGAAGGAAATCGGCCCGTTCGGCAACATGGTGCGCCCGTTCACGTTCAACGGGAAGCAGACGCTGCTCTTCGCCAACATCAACGATTTCCTCGGCTTCGAGATCGCGGACCTGCGGACCGGCGCCATCCTCCACCACGTCGAGGTGCCGGGCGTGACGGCGGGCAAGTCGCCGACGCACGGCATCCCGAGCCACGGCATCGCGATGACCCAGGACGAGACCGAGATCTGGATCGCCGACAACGCCAACAACTACTTGCGCATCTTCGACGCGACGGTGATGCCGCCGACGCTGAAGACGAGCGTCAAGGTGCGCGACGAACCGGGGTGGATCACGTTTGGCATCGACGGCAAACTGGCCTACCCGTCAACCGGCGACGTCGTCGACGCGAAGACGAAGCAGATCGTCGCGACGCTGCAGGACGAGACCGGCGCGAACGCCGAGAGCGAGAAGATGCTCGAGATCGATTTCGCGGGCGGCAAGCCGTCGGTCGCCGGCGATCAGTTCGGGAAGGGCAAGAAGAAATAAAGCCCTACGTCAGCAGCCGCTCCAGCTCGTCGGGGTGCCCGGCGCGCGTGAGCGCGTCCCGGCGATCGATGAGATCGCGCTTCACCAGGTCCGCCAGCGATTCTTCGAGCGTGAACGATCCCTGCTTGCGCGTGATCGTGATTTCCTGATGCAGATGCTGCAGCGCGTTCTTGCGCACGTGCTGGCGTGCGCCATAGCCGATCATGAGCAGCTCCGCCGCCGGGAATGCGGCCGCCGCCCGTTTTCGTCATCAGCGTCTGCGTCAGCACGGCAGCCACCGACATCGCCAGCTCCTGCCGTACCGTGTTCTGACGTTCCAGCGGAAACGAGTCCGCAATCCGCGCCACCGTCGTCGCCACATCGCTCGTATGAAGACTGGAGAACACGAGGTGACCGGTTTCTCCGGCCGCCACGGCAATCTGCATCGTCTCCGGATCGCGCATCTCCCCGACGACGATGACGTCGGGCGCCTGGCGAAGAGCGGCGCGCAGAGCAGTCGGAAAGTCGGGCGCGTCGACGCCGATCTCGACCTGCTCCACGATCGACCGGCGATGCGGGTGCTCGTACTCGATCGGATCCTCGATGGTGATGATGTGGCGAGCCTCGCGCAGGTTGATCTCGTTGACCAGTGCCGCCAGCGTGGTGGTCTTGCCGGATCCGGTCGGTCCGCCGACGAGCACGAGACCTCGCGGCAGGCGCGTGAGCGCCTCGATCGTCGGCGGCAGGTTGAGCGACGCGAACCGCGGGACGGCGGAGGGCAGACGACGGATCGCCGCGGCGGCGCGGCCGCGCTCGTGGTGCAGATTGATCCGGAAGCGTCCGAGATCCGGCGATCGGAACGAGCCGTCGGCGATGCCCGATTCGCGGTACATCCGCCGTGCGTGGGGCGCGAGGGCGGGCACGACCGCGTCCTCGATCTCCTCGCCGCTGAGCGGACCTTCTGCGAGCGGTACGACCAGGCCGTCGATGCGCAGCGAGGGAGAGGCGCCAGGAACCAGCAACAAATCGCTCGCCGATCGGCCGACAACCTCCGCGAGCCAGGCATTCAGCCGCGCCACCTGATGGCCGGACGAAGGCACCTGCGGGGCGCCCGCGTTCAGCTCGGTGACGAGCGCATCGAGGTCGTCGGAATCGGCCATCGCGTCAGTCTACAGCCGGGCGCGGCAGACGGCCGCGGCGTTCACCCCTTCAGCAGCGGCGCGTTGAGAAATCGGGTGAGCGGCACGACCTGGCGAAACACGGTGAGCAGCGTTTTGTAGAACGCGGGCGAGGTCGCAATGGCCGGCGGGAGCTCGGTGCCCGCGATGAACCGCCTGAACTTGAGGTACTCCGCCGCGGGATCGTCCTTCGCGAATCCTCGAGGCACGCGGCTGAGCGGCTCGCCTTCGAGCGCTCCAAACTGTTTGCGAAAGCCTGGCGACTCGACGATCGCGCGAAGCTGCTTGAGATGACCGGCTATGTGCTGCCGGACGGCGAAGAGCTGCGGCGGCTGGGGCGAGTACATCCCGCCGCCGATCCAGACTTCGTCTGGCGAGACGTGAAAATACACGCCGGCGCCTTCGTGCTTCGCGAGCCCGCGGGTCGGGAACGACGCCGCGACGTGCGTCTTGTACGGCGTCTTGTTCTCGGAAAAGCGCGTGTCGCGGTAGATGCGATAGATCGACACCTTCGGGCTCGCGACGAGCTCTGGTGCGAACGCGCGTAAATCGACCGCCAGCCGCTCCACGATCGCGGTCATCGGCTGGCGGACGTACGACTCGTAATCGTCGCGGTGGGCGTTGAACCACTCGCGACGATTGTTGCGTTTGAGCGCGCGCAGAAACCGGAGAGTTTCTGCCGGGAAGTTCATGCCTGCGCCGGGGCCGCCTGCTGCGCCATACCGCGCCATCCGCGCCTGCGCCTCGCGGGTGATGTGCGGCACCAGCCCGTTGATCCGCTGCATCGTCATCAGCTGACCACGATGGTGCATCTCGTGCTCCTTCGCGGACATCAGCATCTCGAACCGGCTCTTCGTCGCCTGCGGCGCGCCCGGGGGCATCGTCACCTGCTCGGCGAGGAACGATTCGGGGAGGCCTTCGAGGAACGAGGCGAAGGTGTCGCCCTGCGACTTGAGGAACGCGATGATCTCCGCCTTCGTGCGCGGCTTCGCTTCCTCGGCGGTGAACTTCTGGAACAGCTCCATGAACGGAACCGTGGCCAGGTTGGTCACCTTGTTCTCGTGCGTGTACAGCTGGAAGCCGGTCGCGACGCCGATGTGCGCCAGCGTCTCGCCAATCGAGCGCGTGTCGGGCGCCGGCTTGAACGAGTACTGGCTCTCCGGAATCTCTTCCGCGATCTTGATGGTGTTGTTGCGGACCGTGCGGAACGCGTCAGCGAGTTCCTTGCCACCGTAGTAAGTCATCTTCGTGCCTCCCTTGTCAGTACCAGCCGATCGGTTGTTCAGAAAGATTGATGTAGACCTGTTTGATGTTGAGATATTCCTCGACGCCCCATTTGCCCAGCTCGCGGCCGATGCCGCTCTGCTTGTAGCCGCCCCACGGCGCCTCGACATAGGTCGGCTGCATGTGATTCACCCAGACGATGCCGGCGCGCAGGCTCTTGACGACGCGCATGGCGCGGAAGATGTCGCGCGTCCAGACCGCGGCGGCCAGGCCGTAGAAGGTGTCGTTGGCGATCCGCAGCGCGTCCTCCTCGGTGTCGAAGGGGATCACGGACGCGACCGGGCCGAAGATCTCCTCGCGTGCGATGCGGGCGGAGTTGTCCACATCGTAGAAGATCGTCGGCTGAACGAAGTACCCCTTGTCGAGCGCGCCGCCCGTGGCGCGGCCGCCGCCCGACGCCACTTTCGCTTCCTGCTTGCCGATTTCCTGGTACTGCCGCACGCGGTCGAACTGTTCGCGGCTGACGATCGCTCCCATCTTCGTGGTGCGATCCATAGGCAACCCGACCGTGATCGATTTCGCCTTCTCGACCATCGCGTCGACGAACTTCTTATAAATCGGCCGCTGCACCAGGATGCGGCTTCCGGCCGTGCACACTTCGCCCTGGTTGAAGAAGACGCCGAACAGCGCGCCCTCGACGGCGACGTCGAAGTCGGAGTCGGCGAAGAAGATGTTGGGCGACTTGCCGCCGAGCTCGAGCGAAATCTTCTTCAGCGTGGCCGCGGCCGCCCGCATGATGGACTTGCCGACCTCGGGGCTGCCCGTGAACGCGATCTTGTCGACGTCGGCGTGCTCGACAATGGCGGCGCCGGTCGGTCCCGCGCCCGTGACGATGTTCACGACGCCCGGGGGGAGGCCGGCGTCGGCGAAACTCGAGGCCAGCTCGAGGATCGACAGCGGCGTCTGCTCGGCCGGCTTCAGCACCGTCGTGCAGCCCGCGCAGAGGGCCGGGGCCAGCTTCCAGGCGGCCATCAGCAGCGGGTAGTTCCAGGGAATGATCTGGCCGGCGACGCCGATCGGCTCCTTCAGCGCGAGGCTCATCGCGTTGTCCGGCACCGGAATCACGTCGCCGTGGATCTTGGTCGCGAGCCCGCCGTAGTACTCGAAGCAGGTGGCGGCGTCGCTGATGTCGAATTCCGCTTCGACGATCGGCTTGCCCGTATTGCGCGTTTCGATCTCGGCAAGCTGGTCCGCGCGTTCACGGATGATGCGGGCGATCTCGAACAGGATGCGCCCGCGGTCCTGCGCCGTCGCGTCCTTCCAGGCTCCGCCCTCGAACGCTCTGCGCGCGGCCTTCACCGCGAGATCGACGTCGGCGGCGCCGGCATCGGGCACGCGGCCGATCGCCTCCGTCGTCGAAGGGTCGATCACGTCGATGGTGGCGGACGCCTGCGGGGCGACGAATTCGCCGTCGATGTAGAGCTGATGGGAAGTCAAGGGAGCCAAACAGTAACTATATGCAGCCGTGGAAACCGTTGTAAAGTTTGCGGCATGAAGATGCTCATCCTTGCGGCTCTGCTCGCTGTCGACCGCGGCGTCTGCGACGGCGGAACGTGTCGAGCAGCCGGACGCGCACCCGTCATTCACCGTTGGAACGGCGACCGCGCAACGCGGACAGCGGGCCTACGGCGTGCTCAAGGTGCCGGCAGGTTCAGACGCCGGCTACGACATTCCGGTTGCAGTCGTGCACGGTGCCAGGCCCGGTCCGGTGCTCGCGATTGTGTCCGGCGCACACGGCACCGAGTACGCGTCCATCATCGCGGTGCAGCAGCTGATCGACGCCGTCAAACCGGCGGATCTGTCCGGCACGCTGATCCTCGTGCCGCTCGTGAACGTGCCGTCGTTCGAAAAGCTCACTCCTCACGTGAACCCGACGGACAACAAGAGCATGAACAGCCGCTACCCAGGGGATCCGACCGGCACGCAGACCGATCGCGCGTCCGCCGTGATCACGAAAGAAGTCGTCGAGCAGAGCGATCACCTGATCGATCTGCACGGCGGCGACCTGGACGAGAACCTCCGGCCGTACAGCTACTGGACCGTGACGGGCAACCAGAAGCAGGACCAGGAGTCGCGGGCCATGATCCTCGCCTTCGGCCTCGATCACATCATCATCTCCGACCGGCCGAAGGATCCGAAGGCGTCGAGATTCCTCGAGAACACGGCGACAACGCGCGGCAAGGCGTCGTTCACGGCCGAGGCTGGACGCTCAGGGCCGGTGGTCGCCGGCGATGTCGTCGCGCTCGTGAATGGATCCCTGAGCACGATGAAGCATCTAAAGATGCTGGCGGGTGCCGCGAAGCCGGTGGCCACGCCGATCTGGGTCGAGAAAATCGTCGGGGTGTCGGCCGAGCGCGAAGGGGTGTTTCACGCGTCGGTCGACCGTGACGCGCACGTGGCGAAAGGCGCCAAGGTCGGGTTCGTCACCGACTATCTGAACCGTCCTCTGCAGGACATCACGGCGCCCGAGGCCGGCATCGTGATGTTCATCCGCGCCGTACCGTCGCTGAAGAAGGGCGACACGATCGTGAACATCGGCGTCGTCTCCACCACCGCGAAAAAAATAACCAGATAACCAGATAACCAAATATCGAGATAACCAGATGACGATGATGACCGGCGCCGCCCGCGCGACCTACGACGATGTGAACCTGATCCTGCGGCTGTACGAGATGCGGCGCGAGGATCGAATGCGCGAGGCGCGCAAATGGTTCATGGCGTCCTTCAAAGTGAAGTCGTACGAAGAGTTTCAGGCCCTCTGTCCCCCTGGCAGCGAACCAAACGCGTCCTACAGGATGGTCACCACGTATTGGGAGATGGTCGCTTCGTTCCTGACCAGCGGTGTCTTGAACGCGGAGCTGTTCTACCAGACCGGCCGTGAGCTCCTCCTCGTCTGGGAACGGGTTCGCGACATCCTGCCGGCGGCACGCGAGACCATGAAGCATCCGCGCGAGCTGAGGAATCTCGAAGAAGCCGCGGCGGCGTACATCGCATGGTGGAACCAGACCTCGCCGGGAGCGCACGAGGCGTTCACCAAACGCGTAAGAGGATAAGATGGGAAGCTCCGAACGGAAGGGAGACGACTGATGGCAGCCAACACGCGGGCCGATGTTCTCGTGACCACCGACTGGGTCGCACAGCACGCCACCGATGCGGGAGTCCGCGTCGTGGAAGTCGATGTGGACACCACTGCTTACGATCAGGGGCACGTGCCCGGATCGGCCGGATGGAACTGGACCACGGAGCTTTGCGACACGCTCGTGCGCGATATCGTGCCTGCGAAGAAGCTCGAGGAGCTGCTCGGCAAGAGCGGCATCGACAACAAGACGACGATTGTGCTCTACGGCGACAACAACAACTGGTTCGCCGCGTGGGCGTTCTGGCAGCTGAAGATCTACGGCCACGCCGACGTCCGGATCATGGATGGCGGCCGGAAGAAGTGGCTCGCCGAAGGCCGCGACCTCAGCACCGAGAAGAGCACGTTCCAGCCTGCGACATACAAGGCGGGCGCGCCCGACATGTCGCTTCGCGCCTTCCTCCCCGAGGTCCAGCAGGCGGTAGCCGGCAAGAAAACGGCGCTCGTCGACGTTCGCAGCCCGCAGGAGTTCACCGGCGAGATCCTGTCGCCGCCCGGGCTTCCCGAAACCTGCCAGCGCGGCGGCCACATCCCCGGCGCGAAGAGCATCCCGTGGGGGAAGAACTGCAACGACGACGGGAGCTTCAAGAGCTTCGACGACCTGAAGGCGCTCTACGCCGAGAAGGGAATCACCGGTAACGAGCCGGTCATCGCCTATTGCCGCATCGGCGAGCGTTCGAGCCTCACCTGGTTCGCGATGAAGTATCTGCTCGGCTTCGACAACGTGAAGAACTACGACGGCTCATGGACGGAGTGGGGCAACCTCGTCGGCGCGGCCGTCGAGAAACCATAAGGGCGCACTGTGAAGCCTGAGGACTATTCACGCCGGCAGCAGGAGCTCGTCCGGTTGGGGCGTGACGATCGAAACCTACAAGCTGGGCGAGGTGTACCACTGCACGATCTACAACGTCGACCCTGGCGCGCGCTTCGCCAGGGCCGACGGCGCCACGAAGCAGGAGGCCGAGGATCGCGCGATCGAAAAGGCGACGAAGTATCTCGCGCAGACCAGAAAGTTCGAAGTCTGAACGCACGGATGCCTGCTGTCAGCGTCTCGCTCGCGCTGATCATCTTCGCGGCGGGCACCATCGCCGGCAGCCTCGGCGCGTTACTCGGGCTCGGCGGCGGCGTGTTCCTCGTTCCGTTCCTCAACCTCGTGATGGGGTTTCCCTTCACCGTCGCCGCCGCGATCAGCCTGACGACGGTGATCGCGACGTCGAGCACCGTATCGGCCGGCCGTGCCGGCAAACAACTCATCAACATGAGGCTCGGGATGCTGCTCGAAGTGGCCACGGCGGCCGGCAGCTTTCTCGGCGGCGTCACGGCGCAATTCGTCTCGCAGTCGCTGTTGCAGCGCCTGTTCGGCATCGTCGCCGTGATCGTGGCCGTGATCATGTTGAGCCGCTTGCGCCGCCGGAACGTGATCCTCGACCCGAATGCCGATCCGGGCCTGCTGGGCGGCCGGTACCACGAGGAAGAGAGCGGCTGCACCGTCACGTATCGCGTGAAGCGGCTGCCGCTGGCGGTGGCCGCGTCGTTCGTCGCCGGCAATGTGTCGTCGCTTCTCGGCATCGGCGGCGGCATCATCAAGGTGCCGGTGCTGAACGCCTGGTGCGGCATTCCGCTCCGTGCGGCGGCGGCGACCAGCGCATTCATGATCGGCGTGACCGCGACCGCGGGCGCGACGATTTACTACGGGCGCGGACAGCTCGAGCCGGCTCTTGCCGGCGTGGCGTGCCTGGGCGTGCAGCTCGGTTCGTGGGGCGGGATGAAGTTTGGCGCGGCCGCCTCGTCGAAGTGGCTGAAGATCCTGATGGCCGGCGTGCTGTTCATCGTCTCCGCGATGATGTTCATGCGAGGTGGACGTTGACGCCCGGACGCCAGCGAGGGCACGTCGGTCAGGATGGAGCGCGTCGTCGGCATCGTGCTGCGGAGCGGCGTGATCGCGAGCTCCGCCTGCCTCACGGTGGGGCTGATCCTGTCGCTCGCCACGGGGGGCGGCGCGGTCGCCGCCTTTCTGCTCAATGCCGGGATCCTGATTCTGCTCGCCACGCCCGTCGCGCGCGTGGTGGTGTCGACGGCGGAATATGTCAGCGAGCGCGACTGGCGATTCGCGGCATTGACGGGCATCGTGCTGCTGGAGCTCATCGCGAGCGCGGTCGCCGCGCTGGTTTTCAACCACAAGGCATAAGGCGCTTCTCATGGCCACTTCATCCGCTCCCTTCGTCGAATGCGAGCAGACACACGCCGGGGTCACGGTCAGCGACATTCCCGCCGCGGTCGATTTCTACACGGCCAGGCTGGGCTTCGCGCCGGGGTTCACCTGGGGCGATCCGCCGACGTTTGCGGGCGTGAACCTCGGCAAGGTGCAGATGTTTCTGCAGAAGGGAACGCCGGAGCCGAAGGGGTGTGCGGTGTACTTTCTCGTCGGCGATGCCGACATGCTCTACGAATTTCATCGAGCCAACGGCGTCGACATCGCGATGGAGATCGGCGATCGCGAATACGGCATCCGCGACTACGTCGTCCGCGACCTGCACGGGTACTACCTGACATTCGGCCATCACCTGTTCAATACCGGTCCGTCGATCGCGATCGACCGCGTGGACGTGCCGGTGCGCCTGGAAAAGCGGCTCGCCGCCCTGCTCCAGGACCTGGCGAAGCACAAACGCATGAGCGTGAACAGCTGCCTGGAGGAGATGCTCCTGCACACGAACGAAGGCGTCGGGCCGCACACGCAGACGACCCTCCGCTACATTGAGGAGCTGAAGAAGAAGCATGGCATCGACTACGACAGCCATGCGAGCTACAGGTTCGTGGAGAAGTGAGCCGGACTACTGCAAGCCCGCGCGAATGCGCGCGACATCGTCGGGCAGGAACCGCAACTGTCCCTGGTCGGCCTGATTGAACTCGTCGCGGCTCCAACACGCGCGCATCAGCCCAGTGGAGGCGTGGGGGGTGCCAGGAAGCAACAGGTGTCCGAGCTCGTGGGCGATCGCGCACGCCAGCACCGAACCAATGGACACCTGATAGCGATTGGCTTGCGCCTGCACACGCCGGTAGTACACGTACGCGATGGCGTTTCCTGCCTCGGTCCGCATCGCGGCGCCCATCACTTCTTTCTCGCGGCGGCGAAGATCGCCGGTCTCGTACGGCAGCAGGACGAGGCGGATGATGTCAGAGCGTTCGGCGGTGATCGGGGCGTCGGTCCACTCGACCGGCACATCGATGTTCGCGTAGACGCGGGTGACTTCTTCCTGCGCCTGGCGCACGATGGCGGCGGGCGCGCCGGAAGGATTCAGGAGCTGAACGACGAGAGCGGCGGCAAACAGGTGCGTCATGGCCGGTCGATCCATTCTGGCGAGATGGATCGGGCCTGACGATTACGCCAGACGTAAGGCGGCAGCCGGGACCGCGAGACACACGGGATCACACCGGTACATGAAGAACCGGCAAAAATCTTTCCCGGCCGGCCGTTTCAGACGGCGACTGGCTGAGGCGCGGCCGCGGCGAGACGCCGTGCGGCCTGTTCGGTGGCGGCGTCCGCGGGGAAGAAGCACTCGATCTTCAGAGTCTGCAGCGTCACATCGCGCGGCGTGCCGAGCGTGGTGATCATCGAGAAGAAGGCCAGCGACAGGTCGTCCTTCCGCAGCTGCATGCTGACCAGCGGCTGCATCGCGACGCACGGATCGGGCACGCTCCAGCGCGACGGAACGCCGGGGTAGGCGAGCAGCTCGTCGCGCAGCCGGCACATGGCTTCGCTGCCCGTCGCGGCGACCTGGCGGTGCACGGCGTTCACCAGGCACTGGGCGAGCTCCTCCCAGTTCACGATGAAGCGGCGCAGCCCCTTGGGATCGAACACGGCCCGCATCACGTTCACGCGCTCGCCGGCGGGACCCGGCTCGTCGAACAGGTCGAAGATGCGGTGCGACGCCTGGTTGCGCATCACGATGTTCCACTCGCCGTCCACGACGAGGGCCGGAAACGGCTCCTGCTGGCGAAGCGTGAAGGTGAGCGCGCGGCGTACCGGCTCGAGCTCCGGCGCGCTGAGCGGCCGGTCGCCATAGGCGGGCGCGTAGCCGGCGCTCAGGAGCATCGCGTTGCGGTCGGCAAGCGGCAGATCGAGCATGCCCGCGAGCAGCTGCACCATTTCGCGGCTCGGCTGCGCGCGGCCCGTTTCCAGAAAGCTCAGATGACGGGCGGAGATGCCCGCTTCGAGGGCCAGCGCCAGCTGGCTCATGCCCTTTGCGGTCCGCCAGCGTCGAAGCGCGGTTCCGAACGCGGTGGCGGCGTTCCCCTCGGGGAACCCAAGCAGCGTGTTCATGGCGATTCCTGACGATCGTGCCACGGGCGCACCCGTGGCAATTACCTGTCAGGTAAAGACGCCAATCGCGGGAAGGAGGTTCAGCGTGGGGGCGTCAGGAGGCTTTCTCGATGTGAATGAGATAGGCCTCGACCATCAGCAGGTTGCGCTCGCCCGACTTGCGGATGACGCTGAGCAGGCGATCCATCTTGACGACTTCTTCGAGTTGCTCGTCGATGAACCACTGCAGGAAGCTCTGGGAGAGGTAGTCGTTCTCCTTCACCGCAATGTCCATGAGCGCGGTGATCTGGCGCGTGACCTCCTGCTCCCAGTTCAGCGCGGCCTGAACGGCCTCCTCCGCCGACTTGAACGTCGCCTTTGGCGCCGGGATCGCCGGAATCTTGAGGTCGCCTTTCGTGTCCAGCATGTACTGGATGAACTTCATCGCGTGCTGCGTCTCTTCCTCCGCCTGCGCGAAGAACAGCTTGGCGAGCAGCGTGAGCTGGTGCTGCTTGAAGTGGGCGGCGATCGCGACGTACTGCAGGCCGGCGCCGTATTCGTGGCCGATCTGGGCGTTGAAGGCGGCGGCGAGCTCTTTGCTGATTAGCATCCGATCAGTATATCCAGCTTCTGATTGGTTTTTTATCCGCGGATTGACGCGGATGTACGCGGATTGAATCCGAAGAGACGTCCGGCGCCGGCCGCGAAGCGGCCGGTCTGCGTGCGGAACGGACGGCGCGAGCGCAAGCCCGATGATCCTGTGGCTCGCGCTCACGCCGTCCGTTTCGCACGCATGCGCGGCTGCGCCGCGCCGCCGGACGTCCGAGTCACGAACCCGGTGCGCCTGGAGATCCGAATTGACTGTCGGCGGTCTCTTCGTCGTCGGCGATGTTTTAATCCGCGTAATCCGCGTCATCCGCGGATGATCTTTCAGTACACCCAGCTTTTGGTGTCTGCTCCGGCAGGGGCGGACTTCATCATCCACTGCGCCATGGCGGGCATGTAGCGCTGGTGAACCGTGCGGTTGCCGACGTTGTTCGGTTGCTCGGTGTCGCCGGTGAAGCAGTGCTCGCGACGCTCGCCGTAGGTGATCTCGAACTCCGGCGACGGGACGGCGTGGCTCAGGAACTCCTCCATCTGGTACACGGCGTTGTTCAGATATCCGTTGTCCATCGTCCCGCTCGTGATGTGGATCTTTCCGCGCAGCTTCGGACCAAGCCTGGCCCAGTCGCGCTGCAGGATGTAGCGGAGATCGTAGTTGTCGCGCCAGTAGGCCGCGACCTCAGGGTCGATGGCGCCGGTGGCCTTGTCGTACAGCGGCTTGTAGTAGCCGTCGGCGCCGACCGGGCCGAACACCGAGGCCCATGCGTCGTGCTGACCGGCGGAACGGCCGTGCGTTCCGAGCGCGAGCTCGACGAGGTTGCGATCTTCGAACGTCGAGAACAGATGATCGCGGTAGTCGCGATACCCCGGTTTGGGCGTGCGCTTGAATCGATTGTCCTCGTAGTAGTACGCGTTGTGCTCGTCGTAGATGTTCACCGATCGGTAGGATCGAAAATCGATCGGGTCGGGACACAGCGCCCACGCGCCGTTGTAGGCATCCGGGTACATCACCTGGACGCCGAACGCTTCCCAGCCGCCTGTCGATCCGCCGGTCGTCACGCGAGCCCACCCGGCGCCGATGCCGCGGAACTGCTTTTCGATCATCGGGATCAGATCGAGCGTGATGGCATCGCCGTAGGGGCCGTTGTTGGCCGAGTTCACGGCGTACGAGTCGTCGAAGTACGGCGTCGGGTGCTGGACGAGCACGTGAATCATGCGGGGGAATCTCGGGCCGTTCCAGTCCTTGTAGAACTGATACGCCGCGACCTGGTTGTCGCGGACTGTGCCGCTCGCGCCGGCGTCGGGCGGCGTCTCGCGCCAGCCGTCGCTCGCGGCGTCCTTCGGAAAGTGGCCGTGGTGGACGAGCAGGGGATAGCGAGCGTTGGGATGCGTGTCCCAGCCCTGCGGCAGGAACACGATGGCGCCGAGAAACATCGGCCGGCCCCAGAATGCGCTGAGGCGCTCGTTCTGCACGCGAAGGTACTTGACCTGCGCCGTGTCGTGCGGCGGCGCGATCGGCGGAATCTCCTGGTCCATCGAGATTCGGATCTCGCCACCGCTCGCGGCGTCGATATGCATCTTCACCGGCTTGCTGTAGAAATTGCCGGGTTTCGACTCCCAGTGCTGTCCCTCGCCCTGGTCCATCGGCATCTTGATCGTGTGGCCGTCGGCGCGATGGAACGTTTCGTACCGGTTGAGGAGCGCCTGCACGAAGTAGTCTCCAGGCGGAATGTCCTTGAGGCTGCGCGCGGGCCATCCCACGATGGTGTCGTCGATGACGACGTCGGCGCCGGGCGCGAGGCCGTCGACATCGACGCCGAAGATCGGCTTGGTGCTGTTGGCGCGGTACTGATCCGTCTGTGTCCGCGGCTCGGCCTTCCCATCATCGGAAATGAACAGGAGGACGCGGCCGTCGAGCGGTTGAGCGCTGCGAGCGGCGGGAAACGAGATGGCGAAGCGCAGCGGACCGGCGGTTTGCGCGCGCGGCGCGAACAGGGCGCCGCCCGCCATCGCGAGCGACACGGCACAACCGAGCGTGAGCATCCAACGGTCCATCGGCATCTCCTGGCGGAGATTCTACCGCTGCATCGCCGTCACACGTTCGGAAGAAACCGCGGAGACCGCCAAGACCGCAGAGAAAACATCCTTTTCTCAGCGACCTTCGCGCTCTCTGCGGTTCCTTCTTCGTACGTGCGTCTACCGCCGCTGCCAGCGGATATCGACGCCGTCGCTCGATCCTACGGCGGCGCGCAGCAGGCCGACCAGGTGCCCGGTGGCCTTGCCGTCGGCAATCACATCGATCGTCGCGGTGTCGATGTAGTAGTCCTGATCGTTGACGCCTTCCTCTTCGAGCGCGTCGACCAGGACTTTCAGATCGGTTTCGGTGATGCTTCCGAGCAGTTGATTCGTGGCGGCGTTGTACAGGTCGATCATGCGTGGAATTGTAGCGTCGGCCGGAGGCAACGGGCTCAGCCGTTGACAGTCGTTGACAGCGCCCGGTTATTTACATTACCATACGGTTATGTATTCGAAAGGTTATGTATGACCGCGGCCGCCGCTGAACTCGACCTCACCGCGACCTTCGGCGCGCTGGCGGATCCGACCCGCCGGGCCATTCTCGCGCGGCTGTCGAAGGGCGATGCGTCGGTGCTCGAGCTCGCCGAGCCGTTCGACATGAGCCAGCCGGCGGTCTCGAAGCACCTGAAGGTGCTCGAGCGTGCAGGCCTGATTGTGCGCGGCCGCGACGCGCAGCGCCGGCCGTGCCGCCTCGATCCGCGCCGGCTGAAGCAGGCGTCGGATTGGCTCGGCACCTATCGCCAGTTCTGGGAAGCAAGCTACGAACGACTGGACGACTACCTTCAGCAACTGCAAACCAAGGAGAAAAAGCGTGACCTCACCAAAACTCGAAATCGTCGCCGAACCCGGTAAGACCAGCTTCACGACCCGGCGCGTGGTCGACGCGCCACGTTCGCTCGTGTTCGACGCCTTCACGAAGTGCGAGCATCTCAAGCAGTGGATGGGGCCGCAAAACCTGACGATGGCCAGCTGCCAGACAGACCTGCGCGTCGGCGGCCGCTATCGTTTCGTGTTCCGCACGCCCAGACGGCAGCGACGTCGGCTTCAGCGGCGAGTACAAGGAGATCGTACCGCCGAAACGGATCGTCCGGACGTTCGTGTTCGAGCCGATTCCGGAAGCGCGGCGCTCGAGACGCTCGAGCTCGAGGAGAGCGGCGGGACCACGATCATCAGGACGACAACCGTGCACAAGTCGGTCGAGAATCGCGACGGCCACGTCAACAGCGGCATGGAAGCGGGGATGACGGAAGGCTACGCGCGCCTCGACCAGCTGCTCGCCGGGCTGCTGCAGCAGCGCTGAGATTGGCCCCTCTCGTTTCGGCGTAGTGCCTGGGTCTCAGCGTCGATTGAACACAGAGGACACCAGGGACACAAAGGAATCGTGCCTATCTTGCCTTCGTGTCCTTAGCGTCCTTTGTGTTATCACGACCGACGCCTCTGAGGCAGCTTCTCCAGCAGCCGTTGCGTCAGCGTGCGGCGTTTCGGCGAGAACTGATCGGCTGCGGCGCGCATGTAGGGACGAAACTGCCGGCCGGCGTAGGTCAAGTATCCGACCTGTTGTATCTCGTTCAGCGTTTCCCGGTAGTGGTCCAGCAGCGAGGCGGCGAACAGCTGGCCGGTTCGTGTCGCGCCGACTCGCGCGGACGCGGAGAGCCAGCGCACGCCGCCGGGGAGGGACCGCGCCGCCGAGATCGCCAGCAGCGAGGATGTCTCGAAGATCGATCGATCCTGGCGCGCTGATTCGGCCTTGAGATTCGTCCAGACGGCGCTGATCGACTCCCACGACGGGAGGCTCGCCTGCGGCAGCTGCCGCGCGTCTTCCCGAAGCGCATCCCACTCCGCCCGCAACGCCTTTACATCGAGCGGAGGCGTGTTGACGGCCGAGGCCAGATGCGTCGTCGTCCGTTCCAGGCCGTCCAGCATCTGATCGACGGTGGTGAACTGCGCGTCGGCCTCCAGCAGGCCCTGCGCTTTCAAGGCCTCGGTCAATTCTGGGATCAGTTGCCGCCCCATGCCGCAGACGTCGGCGAGGGCCGCGAGAATCCACACCGGCGACGCGCGAAAGGCGACGATGCCCAATACCTCGATCGCGTTGCCGGCGGTCCGTCTGGCGAGGAAATTGTCTGGAAGCGCCGCGCCGGCGGGGTAGACACCCTCGACGCCTCCAACCTGCTCGATCAGAAAATGGAGCGTCGCATCGACGAGGTTTCGATACAGCTGGCTGCGGCGGATGCCGTCCGGGAGCGCCACCTCGCTGACTTCGCGCGCCACGCCGGCGCCGAGTCCGACCGTGGAGCGGATCAGCCGCTCGGGCAGCGACAGCAGATACGCCTTGACGGTCACGTCAATGGGTCAGGCAGTACACCACATAGTTGACGCCGCGGCATCTTCCTACGAGCGGGGCCAGAAGCCAAACTCCGGCTCGTGGCAGACACCTTCCAGGTCGGCGACGCGATCGGTGAAATAGGCCTGAGCGTCGACGATCGCCTGGTTATAGACGGCGGGACCGATCTCCGTCAGGCAGTAGTCGAGCAGCAGGCCGGCCTTCAGGTCCCCGAGCTCCTCGTCGAGGTTCTCGGCGGCGTAGCGCTTGAGGGATGCGATGAGGCGCTGGCGGGTTTCTGGTGAAATCTTGATCGCCATGTGAACTACGCCCAGTCCTTCTTCAGGAGGAGCTCTTCGATTCGATAGGCGTGGAAGAAGTCGTGCAGCGCCAGATGGCGGAACATGATGAACACCGAGTAGTGGCTGTACTCGCCGTGCTCGGCCGCTCGTGTCCATTCGGACGGGGACAGTCGCCGGAGCCGTTCGACCAGCCGCACGCGATCGGCGGCGAATCGATTGAGCGATTCGTCGAGGTCCATGTTCAGCAGCAGATCGTCCGTGTCGTGTTCGCCGGGATCGTACGGCGCGATCACCGGCGACGGTGACGCGAGCATCACCTCCAGCCGATCGAAGAAGAGCTGGTGCACGTGGGCGAGGTGACACGCGTGCTCATGCGCCGACCACTTTCGCGGCGCCGGCCGGCGTTTGAGGATCGCCGGCGGGACCTCGCGTACGAGAGGTATCACCAACTCCGGCGCCTTCTGGAGGGCCTCAACAATCGCGGTTGTCGTATCCATGTTCACCGGATCGATCCCATACGCGGGTCCGGCTGAAGCCGGACACTACCAGCTGAGAACTGCTCTGCGATCTTCGCGATCTCCGCGGTTTCTTCCGATCGTGTCTACACGTTGAACTTGAACAGCATCACGTCGCCGTCCTTGACCACGTACTCCTTGCCTTCCATCCGGTAGACCCCCTTCTCGCGGGCCGCGGCGACCGAGCCGCACTTCAGGAGATCGTCGTACGCGACGGTCTCGGCCTTGATGAAGCCTCGC
Source organism: uncultured Acidobacteriota bacterium (assembly GCA_963794305.1). Taxonomy (GTDB): domain Bacteria; phylum Acidobacteriota; class Vicinamibacteria; order Vicinamibacterales; family CAVVIG01; genus CAVQFC01. The sequence goes on from CAWCDQ010000005.1 coordinate 99,058, forward strand.
TCGAAGTCGGAGTGGATCACGCCGGCGGCCTTCGGCGCGGTGTCGCCCTGGTGGATCGTCCAGGCGCGCACTTCCTTCTCGCCGGCGGTGAAGTAGGTCTGCAGTCCGAGCAGGTGATAGGTCGAGCGGATGAGAGCGCCGATGCCGCTTTCCTGAACGCCGAGCTCCTTCAGGAACGCGTCGGCTTCATCCGGCGCGAGGTCCACCAGGTCGCTCTCGATCTGCGCGCTGATGACCACCGCCTCGCACGACAGGTGCGTCTTCACGTAGTCGCGCACCTTCATGACGTAGGGGTTCGCGTCGGCGGTGGCGAGGTCGTCTTCACGCACGTTGCAGGCGAAGATCGTGGGCTTGTCCGACAGCAGGAAATACGGCGCCGACAGCGCGCGCTCTTCCGGCGTCAGCTTGACCGTGAGCGCCGGCTTCCCCTCGTTGATCGCCGCTTCGATCTTGCCGAGCACCGCGTCTTCCGCCACCGCGCCCTTGTCGCCGCGCTTGGCGTCCTTGGCGAGGCGCTCGCGCCGCTTCTGCACGACCTCGAGGTCGGCGAGCATGAGCTCGGTGTTGATGACGTCGATATCGCGCACGGGATCGATGGTTCCGGAGACGTGATGGATGTCCGCGTCTTCGAAGCAGCGGACGACCTGGACGACCGCATCGACTTCGCGGATGTGGGTCAGGAACTTGTTCCCCAATCCTTCGCCGGTGCTCGCGCCCTTGACCAGGCCGGCGATGTCGACGAACTCGATTGCGGCCGGAATCACGACGTTGGTTTTGGCGATCCGCTTCAACTCGGCCAGCCGTGCGTCGGGGACCGAGACGATGCCGACGTTGGGGTCGATCGTGCAGAAAGGATAGTTGGCCGCCTCGGCGTTGCGCGTGCGGGTGATGGCGTTGAACAACGTGGACTTGCCCACGTTCGGCAGTCCGACGATTCCGGCTCTCAGCATGCTTGTTTCGAAGGCAGGCCTGAAGGCCTGCACTACTACACCTTGTTTCGAAGGCAGGCCTGCCGCCTTCGCGCTACGCGCTTCGGCGGGCCAGGGACTGCGCTACACCTTGTATGTATCCGGGAGCGGCCGCAGCGGGCGATCGAACCACAGCGGGCGTCGCAGTCCGTCCGGCCCGGGCGCCGGCCGCGTCATCGCGAGCCACTCCTTGTAGATCGCGTGCGACTTGTCGGTGTCGACGAAGATATCGCCATACCGATCGTCGGCTCCGGCCTTCTCAAGTGTAACGCGCTGATGCCAGCAATGCATGCCGCTGACCGGATCCGGCTGCACCGGGAACGTCAGGTTCTGGTGCACGCCCACATCGCTCCACCAGATGCGTGAGCTGTCGGGATCGCTGCTCGCGAACGGCCGGGCGCCGTGGATCTGGGTCACCTTGTAGCCGCTGCCCTGCCGATCGATCGCGACCAGCGCCGACGCCGTCCGGTTCCCCATGTCCTCGTGCAGCCGCCATCGGCCCAGGTGGTGCGACATCCCGAGCACACCCGGCCGAATGCCTTCGGTGACCCACGCGCGCGTGACGAAGTAGCCGATGCGCGTCCGTACCTTGACGAGCGTTCCGGTCTCGATGCCGTAGCGCCGCGCGTCCATCGTCGCGATCCACAGCGGGTTGTCGTGGGAGATCTCGTAGAGCCATTTGACCGGCGATCGCGTGTGCACGAGCGTCGGCAGGCGGAAGTTCGGCAGCAGATCGAACTCGTGCTCGTCGCGCTTCAAGTCCCGCCAATGCACATGTCCCGGCACGTAGCGGGGAACCGCATGCTCCGGCCATCCCCAGTCGACGAGCGTCTGCGCATGAAATTCGAGACGACGTGACGGCGTGTTGAAGCCCGCGCGAGGCACGCCGTCGACGAGCACGCCGATCGGCCGGCCGTCCTTCAGGATCTGCTCCTCGTCCGCGTCGATCGCCGCGCCGCCGAGCGTCTCCGCGGTCAGCTGAGCCTCGTACGGCTTGTAGACGTTGTCCTTCACCTTGAACACGCCGTACTTGCGCATGTAGGCGAGCGGCGTGAGCGTTTCCTTCGCCGCCGCTTCGGGCAGGCCCGGCACCGAGTTCTCGAACATCCACCCGTAGTACTCGTCCATGGTCACCGGCTCGCCAGGGCGATACGGCGACTCGAAATGTCTGCGGATGCCGAGCGAGCCGTCCGGATCGATCCGCCAGGTGAGCGCCGCCCAGAATTCCGCTTCTTCCCAGACCTCTCCGGGGTTCGCCTCGTAGGTGGCGTTGATCGTCTCGCCGCGCTTTTCGCGCGCGACGCGCAGCACCGGCTGGCGGAAGCCGAGCCACTGCGCCGCGTGCGTTTCCTGGCTCATCGTGTCGTGGCGCTCGGTGCCGAGACCCATCGGCAGGATGTAGTCGGCGAACCAGGCGGTTTCGCTCCACGTCGGCGTGAGCGCGACGTGCAGGCCGATCTTGTCGCGATCGGTCAGCATCTCCATCCATGAGAAGCCGTCCGGATTCGTCCACACCGGGTTGTAGACGCGGGTGAAGTAGACGTCGAGCTTGCCGCGATTCTCCTTGAGCAGGTGCGGCAGCAGAAAGCTCATCTCGAAGAAGGCGAGCGGGTACTCCTTCGGGAACAGCAGCTCGTTCCAGTAGTCGGCTGGCGCCGGCTCGGTCATGTGTCTGGGCACGAACTTGTTCGACAGGTGCAGGCCGACGCCGCCTTTCGTGCCGACCGATCCCGTCAGCACGACGAGGAGGTACAGGCAGCGCGTGATCTGCCAGCCCCACAGATTGCCGGCGGCCGCCGACCGCCAGTTGTGCGTGCTGAAGGTTCCACGCGCGCGTCCGATGGCGCGCGCCGCCTCGACGATCTGCGCCGCGCCGACGCCGGTCTCGTCAGCGGCAAATTCCGGCGTGAACTGCCGCGTAGAGCTCCTTGAGCAGCGACGATGAAGCTGTCGAACGTGAGCGGCGAGATCGGGCCGCGACGGCGCGGAGAGCGCCGCGCCAATCGACCCACGCGCGCATGAAGTCGCGGTCGTAGAGATCCTCGTTCAGGATCACCTTGACCATCGCGAGCAGGAGCGCGCCTTCGGTCCCGGAATACGCCGGCATCCACACGTTGGCCTTGGCCGACGTGTTCGAGAGACGCGGGTCGATGACGATCAACGTCGCGCCGGCCGCCTGCCCTTCGATGATCCGCTGCGCGTGCGGGTTGAAGTAGTGGCCGGTTTCGAGGTGCGACGACAGCAGCAGGATGGTCTGCGCGTTGGCGTAGTCGGGCGAGGGGCGATCGTTGCCGCACCAGAGGAAGTGTCCAAGCCGCGCCGACGAGGAGCAGACGTTCGTGTGGCTGTTGTGGCCGTCGACGCCCCAGGCCTGCAGGACACGGTTCGCGTAGCCGTCCTCGCCGGGACGGCCGACGTGGTACATGATCTCGTGCCGGCGATTCTCGACGATCGCCTTGCGCAGCCGTCCGCCGATATCGTCCAGCGCTTCGTCCCAGGACACCTGACGCCATTTGCCGGATCCGCGCTCGCCGTCGCGCGTCAGCGGAAAGAGAATCCGATCCGGATCCTCGAGCTGGTTCGGCGTCACGACGCCCTTGGCGCACGTCCGGCCGCGGCTGCCCGGGTGCAGCGGGTTGCCTTCGATCTTGCGGACGGTCAGCTTCTCCTTGTCGACGTAGGCGAGGATGCCGCACGCCGACTCGCAGTTGAAGCAGATGCTGGGGATGATCCAGTAGTTGCGCTTGTCCTTCCTCGGCCAGCTCGTCGACTCGTAGTCGACGTAGTGGTCCCAGACGGACGGGATCGGGGTGAGATCTGAACTGTCATGAGAGCGGGACGCTCTGGCCCGCCTCGACCCAGATGTACTCCCACGCGAAGCTGCCGCCGAGCGCGAGGATGGCGGCGGCGAGCGGCCCACCCGGCAGCCGCGCGCACGAGCAGCTGCCGCGACAATCGACACGACCGCGACGGCAATCGCGCCGCCCCAGAACAGCCTCGCGAAGGCGCCGCGGCGGATCGCGTCAACCGCGAGCTGGCGATGGCGCGTCGTGGTTCGATGCGAGCAGGTTCTCGAACACGATCACCGCCGACGTGCACGAGCATCGAGACGATCAGCGTGACGCGTGAGGACGCGCGTGAATCGCGGATCGCCGAGGCCCGGGAACAGCGACGCCAGCAGCAGCACCGCCGAGCCTTCGACAATCGCCTGCGCGAACAGGTCGAGGGTGGAGTGCGGTCCCTGCCAGAGGTCGCGCGCCAGTCCCTGCGCGAACAGGAAGCCGGTGTAGCCGGTCGTGAGAATCGAGCAGAGGACGAGCGGCCAGACGAGCAGCGACCAGCAGACCGCCGCCGCCGAACACGACCGCCGCCGATCCACAGCGTGGTCAGCAGTCCCTGCGCGGTGAGGAACCACGCGCCCCACACCATCCACGATCGCCAGTTCGGGCGAAGCAGGATGTAGTAGAAGCGCTCGGGCCGATCGAGATCGGCGATCAGCAGGCCCGCGGTGATCACGAGGAACACGCAGCGAGATCGCCGGCCCGGCGATCGTCGTGAGCGGACGAGCGTCGCCGAGAACGATCGGCAGCAGAAGTCCGACGAGCATCGTGCCGGTGGCGATCCCCTTGGTCAGCAGGTAGAGCGCCATGTCGAAGCCCCACGGCTTCGCGTGCGGGGTGTCGTAGTCGACGCGCGCGTCGCCGGGGCGCGACGGATCGGCTTCGGGCGAGCCCAGCGGGCGCAGCAGCACCTGGCCTTCCTTGTAGATGAACGGCCGCGTGGCGATCTCCGGCTGAATCGCGCTTTCTTCGGCGGCGATGTAGAACACCTTCGGGAATCGTGCCCTTCTCGGGCTTGCGGACGCGGGTCGGCTTCGCGCGCCGCGATCTGCGCGACCTCGCTCGCCGGATCGTCGAGGTCGCCGAAGATCCGGCATTCGGTCGGGCAGACGCTGACGCACGCCGGCAGCAGTTCGTTCTCGACGCGGTTCGCGCAGAAGTTGCATTTCTCGGCCGTGTGCGTGTTCGGATCGATGAACAGCTGATCGTACGGGCATGCGACCATGCACGCGCGGCAGCCGATGCACGAGTCGCCGTGCAGATCGACGATGCCGTCACGGCGCTTGAAGAGCGCGTTGGTCGGACAGATCTTCGCGCAGGGCGCTTCGTCGCATTGGTTGCAGAGAACCGGGAAGAAGAAGCGGCGCGTGATCGGGAAAGGTGCCCTCTCGACGGTCTTGACCCAGCAGCGATTGACGCCGACCGGAATGTCGTGCTCGGCCTTGCAGGCGATGGTGCAGGCGTGGCAGCCGATGCATTTTCGGAGATCGATGGCGAACCCATAGTTGGGCATGCGGGGCTGCGAATATATCACGCGTTGACAATCCCACAGAGACACGAGATGCCACAGAGGACCGAGACGCGTCGCACGACCGACCGGCGAGCCGGTCGGCGCGGAACGCCGCCTTAGCAGACGCAGTTGAAGTTGATCAGCCCACCGCTTCCGCGTCGGCGCAGATAAGTGAGCTGCGTCTCGAACGAGTTGAGTTGTCGCAGCGACGCCTTGATCGATCGACGCGAGATGCTTCGACGATCAGACGTCCACGTCAAGACTTCGCGAGTCGACCTTGTAGAACTGCGAATCCTGCGCGCGTATGCATACCGCGTCGTCGAATTCGATGCACAGCGCCGCTCGTAGATCGATTCGAGGACCCAGGTCCAGAACTTGTGCACTTCGATGGCGCACCGATGATTCGCGTAGCATTGATTCCAACTCTGTGCTCGTGCTCTGTGGTATCATCTCTGTGTTCTCTTGTCTCGGCGAAACGTCAAGTCGATCGCGCTCCTCGGGATCAGCGGGAAGGTCTCGAGGATGTGCTCGAACTCCTGTGCGCTCAGCTGATAGAGCTGCGCGACTCGCGCGTTCAGGCGCGCGAACGCGGTGCGGTCGGCGTCTGGCGAGCAGCCGCGCGAGCGCGGCGATCTCCCGGCACGCGGCCGGCGCAGCCTCGGCGGTCGGGATCGGCAGCTGCTCCACCGTCGCCGTCGTCACATGCGTCGTCACGCGCAGGCGCACGAGGTAGTTGACGACGAAGCTGTTGAAGAGACCGCAGAGGAGGTGCTGCGCGCGCGGCGGCAGCGGCGTGCGCAGGCAGAAGACCGTGTGGGTCGAGACGCAGTCCGCCGGCAGCACCGCGGCGATGAGCGTCAGGCGATTCGTGGCGCTGGCGACGTCGCGGTAGGCGAGGCGCGGACGCTCGTGGCGATCGGATCGCAGCAGCCGCCGCGCATCGGCGGCGCTGATGCCGCGCCGAACCGCGTCGAGCGCGACGTGAAACGGCTCGAGGTGCTTGCCGTCGACGACCGGCAGACCGCGGCCGCGCGATCGCCGGAAGGCGCCGCGGTCGTCGCTCGCGTTGAGCTCGCGGCCGAAGCGGACGCCCCAGCCGTCGGCGCTGCCGAGCGGCGGAAAGAGCGACGCGGCGCGCTCGACGATGGCGAGGTCGAGCGGCGCTGCGCAGGTGCGGGAACGCGAGGTCCGGGCCCGAGATGCGCTCGAGCAGCGCCGGCGAGAGCGTGAACGGGAGACCGCCGCGTCGAGACGCCGCTCGTGCCGATCGACTCGAGCTCCGCCGGATCGTCGACGCCCAGCCGGCAGGCGATGCGGCCGGTCGGCGCGCCCATCGACGCCGTGACCAGCAGAAACCGGACGCTGCGATGGATCGGAAAGACGCCGCGGTGGTTGTCCATGCCGACGATCGCGTCGACGCCGCATCGGGAGAAGAGCAGCCGCCGCAGCGGCGCGCTGCCGTGGTCGGTCGCGAGGCCCGACGGCAGCACCAGGCCGAGGCGGCCGCCCGGCGCGCGTCAGCGCGATCGCGCGCTCGACGAACAGCTGATAGCGGTTGGCGTGGCCGTCCGACTGCGCGGTGTAGATGCCGGCGTCGCGCGTGAAGCGAAGCGACCGGCGTCGTCGTCGAGCCGCGCGCGCGATCGCGCGTCGGCCGCGCCCTGATCGGCGCGAATCATGTCCCACGGCGGGTTGCCGATCACCGCGTCGAAGCCGGCGTCGCGGCCGGCGGCGCGCCGTCGCGATCGAAGAACACTTCCGGAAACTCGAGCTCCCAGTGAAAGAGCCGCCGCGCCTCGGCGAGCGGCCTCGGCCTGCTCGAGATAGCGGTCCGCCGTGCGCGGCGGCAGCGCGCTCGCGGCCGGTCAGCACCGCGTCGGACAGCGAGCCGAACGCCGACGCGGGCGCCGCGGTCGCCGGCCGGCGCGAACCACGGCGCACACCACAGGTGGGCGATCCGCTTCCAGCGCGACAGCGCCGCGTCGCGGCCGGTCAGCGCGGCGAACGCGCGCTCCTTCGCGCGCACCTGCTCGACCGTGTCGTTCGGCATCGCCTCGAGCGAGAACCGGACCGGCAGCGCCGTCGCGCAGCGCGCCGGCGACGGCGTCGTCGTCGAACAGCGGCAGCGGTCGGCTGCGGACGCGCGCCGCCGGCGAAGCGGCGGCGGCTGGCGCAGGTGCGCGAGCCACGTGCCGAGCAGGCTGTCGCCGACCTGGAGGCGATGATCGAGAAAGCTGAGCGGCCGGTCGGCCGCCAGCGTCGCCAGCCAGAGCGACAGCCGCGCGAGCTGGACGGCCATCGGGTTGAGGTCGACGCCGTACAGGCAGCGTTCCGCGATCGTCCGCCGGATCGCGGCGCGCTCGGCCTCGCCGATGTCGCTCGGATGGCAGCCGCCCGTGACGAACGAGCGCCGATTCGTACGCGGCCGCGAGAAACCGGCAGGCGGCGACGAGAAACGCGCCGCTGCCCATCGCCGGATCGACGATGCGCAGCTGCAGGATGCGATCCGGCGTCGGCGTCGCGCACCAGCGGGCCGAGCGTGCGGCGCACGAGGTAGTCGGCGATCGGCTGCGGCGTGTAGAACGTCCCGGTCGCCTTGCGGACGCCGGAGCCGGCTGCGAGCGAGACCGATGCCGCGCTCGACGCGCGGCTCGTAGTCGAGCAGCGTTTCGTAGACGGCGCCGAGCTGCTCGACGCCGAGATCGCGGTACGCGATGCGCTCGCGCCCGCGCGATCGGGCGCCGGCCGCGTCGACAGCGCGACCACCGCCCGCCGCGCCGCGCTCGTCGTCCAGATCGCGCCGCTCGGCGAGCGGCGTGCGCGCCGGCGCGAACAGGCGGCCGTTGAACGGCGTCACCTGCAGATCGCCGGCGCGGCAGCCGGCATGCGCCAGCCGGGCGATCGCGCGCAGCGCATCCCAGAGCCCGGGCGCCGGCGGCGGCTGCTCGGCGGCGTCGCGCAGCCCTTCGAGGCTGTAGCTCTCGCGGTAGATCGGGTGCCACAGCGGCACCAGCGCGCGCGCTTCGGCGAACAGCAGGAACAGCATGCGGTAGACGATGGTCAGCGCCTGCTCGAAGCTGTCCGCGACGTCGAGACGGTCCGGCGCGGCCGGTCGCCGTCAGGTCGTACCGGCAGTGTGCCGGCTTCAGCCGGACTTGTGCCGGCGACGAGCGCGCGCAGGATCTCGGCCGACGCCGCCAGGACGCCGTCGCGCAGCGATCGGCAGACGCCGGCGGCGTGGCGATCGGATGCGGCGACGAGCGCGTGCAGCGATCGCGGATCGTCCGGTCGGCGGTCCGAGCGCCGCGGCGCCGAACAGCGTGCAGCAGCGCCGCGAACGCCCGCGGGTGGTCGATCGCCAGATCGAGATCGATCTCGAGGTGACGCCGCGCGTAGAGCCGGCTGGCGTCGACGATCCGCAGGCGCAGGCCGTTGAAGACCAGGCACCACGAGGCGGCGCGGCGCGCCGCCTGCGTGACCGCCGGCCGCCACAGCGGATCGAGCGCCTCGCCCCACGGCGGTCACGAGCAACGCGACCGTGCGATCGCCGCGACCGGAGCGTGGCGGCGATTCCCGGGTCGGCCGGTCTCGATCTCGCGCCGGCGGGCTCGAAGCCCAGCGCCGCGAACAGCGGCGCCGCCGACTGCAGAAGCGTCCGCGGCGTCGACGCCGGACCGAGCATGGCGCAGCCGACGCGCCAGGCGGCGAGCCGTCGGCGGCGCCTGAACCAGGTCTTCGGAACCGGTCGAGACTCCGTTCGCCGCCAGGTGCTGCTCGATGAAGGCGCCGGACAGCAGATGGCCGTCGATGCCGGGCAGCATGGCTACGGCACGAGCACGAGCAGCAGCCGCGCCGGTTGCGGCGCGATCGCGCGGCCGCGACGAATCGCCTGCGAGCCGGGCGGCGGCGTCTCGTTCGGCTTCCGCGGCCGCTGACGCACGGCGCGTCTTGCGCTCGCGTCGGCGCGCCGATCGAACAGGCCGGGTTGTGAGCGATGCCGGGCGCGGTCGCGTCGCGGCCGAGCGATCGCGCCTCGCGCGTGTCGCGCGCATGGACGAACGGCGCTCGCATCGCGCACGACCTCCGTCCGCCAGGCCTCGCACTCGCTTCTCGACGCGCGCGCGCACGAGATCGTCAGCCTGTCAAGGAAGACTGAACCCACTCCGGCGAGCGGCGGCCGCGCGGATCCGTCGCAGCTCGACGAGCACCGGCACGAGCCTGCGATTCGACCAGGCCGGCCCGAGCGTCTTCGAACGGCGACGCGCCAGACGAGGCAGCATCCGCCGGCCGAGCGCGCGCCTCAGCGTGGCCGCCCCGCGCGCACGGCGATCCATGGCCGTCCGCTTCGAGGCGCACGAGCGCGTCCTCGTCGCCGTCGCGCGAGCAGCGCGCGCGCGCGCGCAAGCGGCGCGCCTCCGCAATCGCCTCGGCCCGCAGATCCACCAGTCGTCATCGTCATTCGCTCCATCGGCTCCATCACGAGTCGCGCGACGTCCGCTCGTCGTCCGAGCGGATCGGGCGCGCCGATGTCGGCCTGCGCCGCGCGCGACACGCGTCGCGCAGGCGCGCCAGCAGCCGCGTCTCGCCGGTGCCGTCGGCGATCAGGTGGAAGGCGTGGACCGTGCGCCGCTGGCCGATGCGATCGACGCGGCCGATGCGCTGCTCGAGCCGCATCGGGTTCCACGGCAGCTCGAGGTTGACGACGAGGCGGCAGTGGTGGTGAAGGTTGAGCCCTTCCGCCGCGGCGTCGGTGGCCAGCAGCAGCCCGCGCGGATCGCGCGCGAACGGCGTCGAGCACCGCCGACCGCTCCTCGCGCGTCAGGCCGCCGTGCAGCACACAGCGCCGGGACGCTGCGAGCGACTGGCGCACGTGCAGCAGCGTGTCGCGGTACTCGGTGAACACGACCGCCGGCTGCCGCGCGCGGCGCAGCAGACGTGGCGAGCGCCGCCATCTTCGTTTCGTGAGCGCCGCCGCCGGCGCGCGCGCCGGAGCAGCGCCGTCAGCAGCCGGCGCTCGCGCGCCGGATCCGACAGGCGCAGATCCGACGGCCACGCCGGCGCTTCGTCCGCGGCGATCAGCTCGCCGTGCGGATCGCCGAGCGGCAGCGCCAGCTGCTCGCCGGCCGATCGGCGGCCGTCGCGGCGAGCGCCGACGAGCCGCCGCTCGACCGATTGCGCCAGCGACCACGCGCTCGACAACGCGCGCTTGTGCAGCACGGACAGCGCGAGCCAGCGCATCGCGATCGCCGCGCGCTCGGCGCGCACGGCGTCGCTGTAGCGCGCGCAGCAGCGCGTGCATGCGCGCTTCGTCCGCGCTCGGCCGGACGCGCGACGATGTGGACGCGGCGGGCCGTGCCGATGCCGGCGTCGGCGCGTGTCCGGCTGAAGACGAGCAGCGGCGCGTCGCCGGCCTCACGCGCGCCGATGCGCGCACAGCGCCTCGAACGCCTCGCGATCGCCGTTGTGCGGCGTCGCGCTGAGCAGCAGCACGTAGGCGGCGCGCGCCGCGAGCGCGTGGACCGCGGCGCGCCGATCCGAGTCGCCGGCGCACGCGTGCGCTTCGTCGACGATGACGAGGTCCCAGCGGCAGGCGGCGACGGCCGGCAGCACCTCCGGCCGCTTGACGTAGTCGACCGACGCGACCGCCGACGGTCAGCGTGCGCCACGGGTTGACGCCGATCGGCAGCGTCGCCGCGAGCCGCCGCAGCGCGTGGCCGTCGACGCCCGCGGCGTCGATCGCGAAGCGGTCGGCGAGCTCCTGCACCCACTGATCGCGCAGGCCCGGCGGCGTCAGGACGAGCACGCGTTCGATCGCGCCGCGCGCGAGCAGCTCGGACGACGACGAGGCCCGCCTGAATCGTCTTGCCGAGGCCGACTTCGTCGGCGAGCAGCAGCCGCGTGCCGAGCCCGCGCACGACGGCCAGCGCCGGCTCGAGCTGGTGCGGCAGCAGGTCGATGCGCGCGCGTCGCGCGGCGCGCAGCGACGCCGGGCGGGCCGTCGGCCGCGATCAGCGCGCGGCAGGCGCGGCGCCAGCGCGCGGCGCGGACGAAGCGCGGCCGCGGCGCGGCGTTCGATCGGCTCGATGCGTGTCGAACGGGAGCGAGGACGCGGCGCTCGAGGCCGGGATACGGCGGCGCCAGGCCGCGCAGCGTGACGACCTGGCAGTCGTCGTACGCGCGGACGTCGACGATGCGCCAACGCGCGCGGCGCACGAGGACGAGATCGCCGGCGCGAATCGCCGGGCCGACGAGAGGATGCGGAATCTGCATCGCGCATCGGCCGCTCGCGCGCAGAATGTGCGATCGCGCGTGCGGCGCACCGCCGGGAATCAACGAGTTACGGCGAGCGAGCGGACGCCGCTCGTCAGGGGCAAGGCGATGCCTGACGCCAGTCGTCACGATCGGAGGCGGCGACAGCTTCGAGCCGCTGTCGGATCGTCGACCATGCGTCGCGACAGGTTGCGCAGGTGGAATCTGATTCGCCACGCGAGCGGTCGCAAGTGCCGAAGCGATCAGCCGGTTTCGTCGATCTGGCTGAGCCCGTGCCTCATGCTGAGCGACGCTCTACGGTTCGCACAGGCGCGCGATGGTCGCGCCGAGGTGCGAGGCGGGGTCGTCCCAGAACTCGGCGACCCTGGGTGGCGTTCGAGCGCCGCCTGCACGATGCCGCGCTGGACGCCGCGGCCGCGGCCGTGGATCGACGCGCACTTCGCGCAAGCCGGCGGCCGCCGCGGCGTCGATGTATTCCTGAACGACCGACGCGATGTCGCGCGGCGCGAACGCGTGGAGATCGAGCTCGTGCTCGATCGGGATCCGGAGCGGTTCATCGGCCATCGGGCTCAGCTGCAATGCCAGTCTACGCTCTCAGCGTCAGTCCTCAGCCCTGAGCTCCTTGGCCGTGTACTCCGCCGTCACCACCGTCTTGATCCCGCCGCGGACCGAGAAGTCGCCGACCACGGTCATGCGGCGCGGCTGGAGCGCGGCGACCAGGTCGTCGAGGATCTGGTTGGTGACGTGCTCGTAGAAGATGCCGCTGTTGCGGAACTCGATCAGGTAGTACTTCAGCGACTTCAGCTCGACGCAGCGCGCGTCGGGCACGTAGGTGATCCGGATCTCGCCGAAATCGGGCAGGCCGGTCATCGGGCAGACCGACGTGAACTCGGGGCACTGAATCTGGATCTCGTAGTCCCGCTCGGGCCGCGGGTTGGGGAAGGTCTCGAGCGTCGAGCTTGACATGGCTGAAAATTCTAGCATTCCGTGAGGAAAATCGCGGTTTTGCGCGGTCGCGTTCAATTGACACTGGCGAGAGGCGCGGGCTAGGATACGTCGTTTTTCGAAGGAAAACCGCGATTGGTGCTGCGCGCGCGGCGATCGGCGGTTGAACATCACAGCGCGATCAAGTGAGGGGGAACACGATGCCACCGACGCCCGCAGGATGGGCAAATCCGAACTGTTTTCGCACTTCGCGGAACGGTTCGAAGTGAAGCGGACGCAGGCCCGCGAGTTCTTCGACGAGCTGACGGCGCTGGCGGAGAAGGAGCTGAAGCGCTCGGGCGAGTTCGTGCTGCCCGGGATGGTGAAGCTGGTGGTTCAGAAGCGGAAGGCGCGGATGGGCCGCAACCCGGCGACGGGCGAGGCGATCAAGATTCCCGCCAAGACCGTCGTCAAGGCGCGGATCGCGAAGCAGCTGAAGGACGCGGTACTGCCGCGGAAGTAGGCGGCGGTGGTTCCCCCACACCACCGACCGCTATGATCCGAGGATCTGAGGAGCGGCTCTGCGGCGACTCCGCGTCCGTCGCGTCCTCAGCTCTCTCAGATGGTGTCTTCAGGCCGCCGCGGTCGTGCGCGCCAGCATCCGGCTGTAGAGCGTCGCCGGCACCAGGCACGTCGTCCGCGCTTCCAGGTTCGTCACCGAATCATCGTCGAGGATGATGCGGTCTCCCGGTCCGAGCAGAATCTCCGCGCTGTAGCGCCGCGCGCCGCGCAGCGTGCGCAGCTCGAAGTACCGCACCGGCACCGTGCGGTCCTCCACGGCCAGCGCGTCGGTCTTCACGAGTGTCCGGAACATCGTTCCACCCTCCTCAGACTCAGCTAGCTTGCCGCCGCCTGCGCCGTGCGATCGTCGCGCGCCGGGAACCGCAGCGTGAACGCCGTGCCGCGGCCGACCTCGCTCTGCGACGTCGATCGTGCCGTCGAGCTGCTCGACGATGCGCTTCGAGATCGCCAGGCCGAGGCCGAGGCCGCGGCGCTTGGTCGTGACGAAGTCGTCGAAGATCGCGCGAGAGCCGCTCGGCCGGGATGCCCGAGCCGGTGTCGGTGACGCTGATCTCGACCTGATCGCCGGCGCGGCCGGTCGCGATGGTGACGCGGCCGCCGGGCTCGGTCGCCTGAATCGCGTTGGTGATGAGGTTGCGGTAGACGCGGCCGAGCGCGAAGCGATCGCCCTCGATGACCAGCGGCCCGGCGCGTAGTGCGCCTCGACGGTGACGCCGTTGCGCTCGCCTTCGGCGCGCATCGACTCGACGATCTCGGCGACCGATGCCGTTGACGTCCATCGCGAAGCGCTCGATCGGCTTCGGCTTGACGACGTGGCGCAGGTCGTCCATGAAGCGCTTGAGCGCCTGCAGCTCGCGCTCGATGGTCCGGCGGAACTGCTCGCGCGACTCCGGCGTCGAGATCGTCGCGCAGCAGCAGCCGCGTGCTGTTGCCGATGTTCTGGATCGGGTGCGACAGGTCGTGGACCAGGCCGGCGGCGACGCGGCCGAACATCGCCTGCCGCTCCTGCCGCTTGACTTCCTCCTGCAGCTCGACCAGCCGGTCGGCCATCGTGTTGAAGGCGTCGCCGAGGTCGCCGAACTCGTCGTCGCGCGCGGATCGTCGACGCGCGCGTCGAGCTGGCCGGCGGCGACGTCGTGGGTGCCGCGCTGCAGCGTGAGGATCGGGTTGATGAAGCTGCGGCCGAAGAGGTAGCCGACCGCGATCATGCACGAGCAGCGCGACCGAGATGGCGACGACGAGCTGGCGCTGCAGCGCGGTGGCGTTGGCGTAGGCCTCGCGCGTCGGCTGCTCGACGATCACCGTCCAGCCGAGCTGCGCGATGCGCGCGGCGACGCCGAGCTGGCTGCGGCCGTCTTCGTCGATGTATTCCTGCGAGACCGGCGCCGCGTCCGTGCGCGCGCGCGCGGCGGCGAACAGCTGGTGGCCGCTCATGTTGCGCGTCTGCGCGACCAGCGCCTTCTTGTCGGGGTCGCCGTGCGCGATCAGCTCGCCGCCGGGCGCGACGACCATCGCGAAGCCGTGATCGCCGATGCGGATCTGGTCGACCATCCGCCACATTTCTTCGAGGCTGAACTCGCCGACGAGCCAGCCGGCCGGCTGGTTGAGGCGGGTCAGGTGGATGGCGAACACCGAGGTCGGCAGCAGGTCTTCGTCGACGCGGATCGGCGACATCGCGACGCCGTCGATCGTCAGCTGCGCGTCCTTCGGGATCGACGACGCGCGGCTTGCCGACGCGGCTCGAGGCGATCATCGCGCCGCTGCTCGTCGAACAGCGTGATCTCGCGGAACTCGCGGAACTGGAGGACGTAGTTCTTGAGGATCTGATCCTGCTGGCGCTGGTCAGGCCGGTGTCCTGCAGATCGGCGGCGAGCGCCTTCAGCAGCTCGGCGTTGGTGACGACGTAGCGGCGGATTTCCTCGGCGGCGCGGTCGCGACGTTCTGGTTGCCGGTGACGACCGATTCGCGCGTGCCGCGCTGCAGCGAGAGGATCGAGACGACGCCGTAGGCGACGAGCGGCAGCACCGCCGCGACCGCGAGCAGCAGCGCGAAGCGGATCGCGATGTGCTTTATGGTGATCGCCACGACTTAGTTCTTACCGCCGCTGGCGGTGGGTAAACTGGCGTTCAGAGTCGAATTGTTATGTTGATGTCGCGGCCCGGCTGGGCGTCTGTTACGACGAACCGCTTGTTCACCGCCCTGGGCGGCGTCCCGACGAAGCAAGAAAAATCGCCGTGCAGATTCTCAATTGTTGCACGCTGGAACGCCGCGACGCCTGCGTGGTACTCATCATCCGCAGCCTGGCGTGGCGGATCCGATCGAGCGCGCTGTCGACCGCACCGCTGGCAAAGCCGAAGATGTTGGAGGCTCCCGAGTGCCACACCAGGAACGACCGGAACAGGCTGGGAGCGCTGAGCGTGTCGAAGAGCACGGCGTCGAATTCCCTGATGGCCGACGGCATCCATAATCCGATCCGGCGGCATCTCTTTCACATCCATCGTCCTCACGCCCACCTGATCGAGTTGATGCTTCACGATCAGCGCG
>CAWCDQ010000006.1:0-289774 GCA_963794305.1 uncultured Acidobacteriota bacterium
AACAGTTCCCGATCACTCGCGGCTCAGAGCCATCTTGCTGCTATCGAGTGGGCTCCGCGGCAGCG
Source organism: uncultured Acidobacteriota bacterium (assembly GCA_963794305.1). GTDB lineage: Bacteria > Acidobacteriota > Vicinamibacteria > Vicinamibacterales > CAVVIG01 > CAVQFC01. The sequence goes on from CAWCDQ010000006.1 coordinate 66, forward strand.
CCGAGGTTGGGTGCGACTAGCTATTCCGATACATTATGAATTTTTTATGCCGCGTGGCCGAACACGCTCGGGACCAGTCTCCAATCACCGACTGAGAATCTTCTCGTTCAGGAGCTCGCGCTCAGCCTCCAACCAGTCGTTGACCGCTGCGCCATTGTCGACGCGTTCGCGAGCCAGATACTTGGCGTACGCGCGTGCGGCGATCTCTTCAACCGTGAGGGAGGGAAACCCTGTACTTCTCGAGGCTTGACGCCAGAGAGAAGGTTGCTGATCGATGTGCATGACTGACAACAAGGCAAAGAAAACGCCATTAGTACTCCCGTGGAATCTTCCAGCAGCGCGTCAACGCGATCCGTTTGTTCATCGGCCAGGGCGATTGAAGTCGGCGTAAAGGAAGAATCCAATAGCTGACTCCTGCGCCAAGCGCCGAGAGTTGACGAGCCAGTCGGAGTCGACAACGGTGATCATCGGTCGCACGAGAATTCTCGCGCGATTCCGTTTGGCCACCTTTAGTGCGACTCTCGGCATGCGCGATAGGTGGGCTCCAATGGTTCAGTGGGCTGATATCGCGTGAAGAATTACCTACGCGCTGTAGGATTCCTGTTAAGGTCCGGGTTTACCTGTTTTGGAGTGGACCAAAATACGGCAGAGACGCAGCTCCTTTCGCCGGCGCGCTAATTGCACAGAACTTATAGCCGCGTAGCGCGGTGCTGACAGGAGAGGACATGCAGATCTTGGCGGTCGATGGGGGTGATCGGATGTTGGCGGCCCAGTGCGCCCGGCTTCGCGATGGCGGCCATAGCGTCACTCAGCGATCGACGTTTGAAACGGCCCGCCAGATCCTGCTGGGCGACAGCTGCCACATCGATCTGCTCATCACGAACTTACGGCTGAAGGCGTATAACGGATTGCATCTGGTGTCTTACACCCGTGCGTTTTGCGCGAATACCGCCGCCATCGTGGTGGACAGCGCCAACGATCCGATGAACGAGCTCGAGGCGCATCGCTTCGGCGCTGAATACCTCGCCTCGCCGGTTGAATCCGCTCAGCTCCAGGCGCTAGTGGATGCCGCCGAGACCAGGCATCCCGTCAGCACTTCGCAGCCATTCGCTCTTCAGTCGGAGCATCATCGGTCAGTCGAACCCGCGCCGCTCGAAACTGCTGAAACGGCATATGACATTGATACTTTCTTAGAAAGTTCAGAAAGCGCTTGTAGTCGTCAAGCTCGAGATTGAAGCTCACGACGAGCGCCTTGTAGTTGCCACGGGTCCGATCCAATCCTCGACTGATAACCGCGCGCAGGTCGTCCCGCGTAATGTCCCTCGCCATGAACGGTTCGTAGACCGCCGACCAGAACGACTCGCCGTTGATGCTCATCCGCTCGAGCAGTACATCGGCGGTGCGCTTCACCGGCGCGACCGAAACCGGTTGCGCAAACACTCCCGAGATCTCGCGCGGCAGATCCGCCGGCACGATGACTCCCGTGCGACTGCGAATGACGAGGCGCTCGGCGACGTTCTTCAACTCGCGGACGTTGCCCGGCCAGTGGTACGCGTAGAGCTGCTGCCAGGCTTCGTCGGCGATCGACGGCTCAGTGACGCGATACTGCTTGCTGTACATCCGGAAGAAGTGCGACATCAGCGGTCCGACGTCTTCCTTTCGTTCGCGCAGCGAAGGAATCGCGACGTGAATGACATTCAGGCGGTAGTAGAGATCTTCACGGAAGTTCTTTCCGGCAACCTGGCTGAGTAGATTCCGATTCGTCGCGGCGATCACGCGCACGTCGACAGTTGACGTCACGCGCTCCGAGCCGACGCGCTGTATCTCGCCGTTCTCGAGGAAACGCAGCAGGAGCGCCTGCATGCGCAGGCTCATCTCACCAACTTCATCCAGGAAGATCGTTCCACCGTCGGCTTGTTCGAGCCATCCACGCCGGTCTCGGTACGCATCGGTGAAACTGCCGCGCACGTGTCCGAAGAGCTCGGATTCCAGAAGCGAATCAGGGACACCCGAGCAGTTGATCGTGACCAGTGGGAGGTGCGAACGCCGGCTTCGCTGGTGAATCGAGCGCGCGACGATTTCTTTGCCGACTCCGCTCTCGCCCGTGATGAGGACCTTGGCGTCTGAGCTAGAGGTGCAGAGAATTTCCTGCTCTATTTCACGCAGAATCGTGCTGGCACCGACGAATTGAACCGTTTCCATAAGATGGTGATCTAAAATCTACCCGTTGCCGCGGAGGAGACATTTATACCCGTGTAGGGCTGACAAGTCAACCATTAAACGTCCAAGAAGTCCGTTACAGTTCCGTTGCGAACCTAAATTGTGGGAATTCCCGGTTGGAAAACGGCATTTTGTTTGCAACAATCGGCGATTTGGAACGACCAAGACGCGCCGAGGGCGTTGCGAAACAGAATCGGCAATCCGCCGAAAAGCAGGAAGGATTTCCCAGGCCGCCAACATCCTCGACGAACGCGTCGGCGTCGCGCGCGTCGGCGACGAGCACGGCGCGGCGCCTGATCGAAATCCACGATAACCATGGTCGGCGAACAGCACGCGACGAGGTGCGCGGGATGAAGCCCATCATACGCGTCGAGGAAGATGTTGGTCAGGAGCAGGTCGGCCGGAGTCGCCGGGGCATTCGGCGCGCACCGAACGAAATCGACAGCATGTCTGCTGCACGGCCCTGACGGCGTTCTGGACCAGAGTTGGGATCGGGGTTATCGTGACTCTCTCCAATAAGGGGGTTCTCGTGATCGATTGCCGAACCTGGCTTTGCGCGCTGGCCTTTGTCGCCACCGCCGCACCCACCTTTGCTCAAACGCCACAGAGCTCCGGTCGGCCGCATCAAGATCGCATCGGGCTCGGTGTTCATCGTGCGGGCTGGCTCCCCCGTCGCCGCCCAGGCCGGTCAGCCGATCTTCGAGGCCGACACCCTGCGTACCGGCGCTGACGGCCGGCTCGGCATCACGTTGAAAGACGACACGCGCGTCTCGCTGGGACCGAGCAGCGAACTGCGTGTGGACAGGTTCGTGTACGCTCCCGCCGAAGGGCGGTTGGGCCTCGTGCTGAATGTCGTGCGCGGCGTCATGGCATACGTCTCGGGACGAATCGCCAAGCTCTCGCCGGACTCCATCCGCCTCGAGACGCCGGCGGCCGTCATGGGCGTCCGCGGAACCACGCTGGCGCTTCGCGTGAATCCCTGATGACGTTCGCGCGTCCGGTCGCCGTCTTCGTCGCGATGCTCGGCGTCGCCTTGATTGCGGGCTGCGGACCGCAGCGTGTTCCAACCACGGTGCCTTCCGGCCAGAGCACCGTCGTGCTCCTTCCGGATCCCGATGATGGCGCGGTCGGACGCGCGGTGGTTTCCAACTCGGTGGGCGCGACGGAGCTGGTCGCCGCTCGCGAGTCGACGACGATCAACCCGAATCAGGCGCCGGCGCCAGTCACCGTCATCAGCGAGACCGACGTCACGCGCCTTTACGGCGACGTGCTCTCGACGCTCCCGTCGGCGCCGCAGATTTTCCTTTTGTATTTTCGTTTCGAGTCGGAGGAGCTCACCGACGAGAGTCGCGCGCTCCTGCCGCAGATTCTGCAGGCCGTCAGGAATCGCCCGTTTCCCGACGTGGCCGTCGTCGGCCACACCGACACCACGGGAACCAACGCCGGTAACTACGAGCTGGGGCTCCGGCGCGCCAACGCCATTCGCGGCCGCCTGCTCGAGGCGGGAATCGACGCGGCCTTGATCGAAGTCAGCTCGCACGGGGAATCCGATCTCCTCGTGAAGACGGCGGACGGCGTGCCGGAACCGCGCAATCGCCGCGTCGAAATCACGGTCCGATGACGCTTCGACCGGATCGTCTCGTGCTGGTGTGCGGCCTGGTGCCGGCGCTCATCACTGCGTGGCTCTCGCTCTATCGCCCCTCTGTTCTGTCCAGCTTCGAATACGCCGCCTACGACCGGGTGGTCGGCGCCGTGTCGACGAGACCGCCGAGCGGCCGCATCGCCATCGTGGACGTGGACGAGCGCAGCCTTTCGGCGATCGGTCAGTGGCCCTGGCGCCGCGATGTCATCGGGAACATTGATCACCCGGTTGCGGGATCTCGGAGCCGCGACGATCGCGCTCGACATCATCTTCGCGGAGTCGGATCGCTACAACGGGAACGGTGTCAGCGCCGACCAGGCGCTGGCCGACACACTGCGTGCGGGTGGAGTCGCGCTCGGATACGCGCTGACATTCGGCGCTTCGCCGATCAATCGACCGCATGCGTGCAGCACCCGCTCGGCATCGCCCTGATTCACCCGGGCGATGAACATGCGGACGAGGCGTTCTTTCACGCGACGGGAGCGGTGTGCAGCCTTCCCATGCTCGCGCAGGCGGCTGGAGCCTCGGGGTTTCTGAACGCAGCGCCGGATCCGGACGGGCGTCTCAGGCGCGTGCCTCTACTCCTCGGACTCAACGGCCGCGTTCAGCCTTCGCTCGCGCTGGCCGCGGTCATCTCTGCCACGAACGTGCGGGACATCAGCCTCCGCGTGCTCAACGTGAACGCCACGTCGCTGATTCTCGACGGGCGCCGCGTCCCGCTCGACGGGAAGAGCAATCTGCTTCTTCGTTATCGAGGCGCCAGGCACACCTTCCCCTACGTTTCAGCCGTCGATGTGCTCAGCGGTCAAACAGCGCCGCAGATTCTGAAGGACAAGATCGTCTTCGTCGGCACCACGGCACTCGGCACGCGCGAGGTGGTGGCGACACCAATCGACACGCTGTTTGCGGGCGTCGAGGTGCAGGCTACGGTGGCGGACAACCTTCTGCAGCAGGACTTCATCCGGCGGTCCGAGTTCGGCACGATGATCGAGGCTCAGGTAGTGCTCGGGCTCGGCATCTTCGCGGCGCTGCTGGTCGGCCGGCTCGGTCTCGCACGCGGCGGCGTCGCGCTTGCCGTCGCCGTCGCGGCGTTGTGGGGCGGAGCCGTCTGGCTGATGTCGAAGAGCGGCACGTTCATGTCGCCCGTCTTTCCCACGCTCGGAGCGATTCTGGCATTCGGGACGATGGCCGTCGCGCATCTTGCGCTGGAGCGCCGCCGTGCGGATCAGGCCGGTCGGGAAAAAGGGATCTCGCAGCGCCTGATGGTTCAGGGACTGCTGTCGCTGACGGAGGTCAGGGACGCCGAAACCGGCCGCCACTCGAGGCGCACCCAGGGTTACGCGCGCGTGATCGCGGAGCAGCTCGCCAAACACTCAGGCTTCGGCGACTACCTGACGGCAGATCGGATCGATTTGCTGTCGCGCCTCGCGCCGCTGCACGACATCGGCAAGGTCGGTGTGCCCGATTCGCTCCTGAACAAGCCGGGAGCGCTGACGATCGAAGAGGTCGCCGAGATGCGCAAGCATCCGGCGCACGGGCGCGACGTCATCCTGCACGCCGAGCAGGACGTCGGCGTGCCCGACGATGCCATCCTCGCGATGGCCAAGGACATCGTCTATACCCACCACGAGAAATGGGATGGCACGGGATATCCCCAGGGGCTGCGCGGGGCACAGATTCCGGTCGTCGGCAGGCTGATGGCGCTCGTGGACGTGTACGACGCGATCACCACGCCTCGCGTCTATCGTGATCCCATGACGCACAGCGAGGCCGTGGCGTTCATCGTCTCCGTCAAGGGCACGCACTTCGATCCGGCGGTCGTGGACGCCTTTCTGGAAGTCGCCAGCACCGTGGAACGGCTCTCGGCTCTCGGCCGAGAGGAAAGTCAACCCACGCGCTGATCAGCGGTGTAGAGCGCGAAGCTTGCGCAGAGGTTCATCCGCGTCTATGAAAGGGCCCTCCGAGTCAAGGCACACATCCAGTGACCGCGCGGCGCCGACGCTCGCGAGCACGCCCGGCGCATGCGCCGATCCGGGCGCGCGGAGCGAAATCGTCGGCGCCGCGCGGCGAACGAGTCGTGACCGAGACCGAAGTGTTCCACTCACGCCTGCTCCGAGCGCCTGACGTCTGTCACGCGTCTATCCGAGCCGCACATCTCGTGAGGCTCAATCTCAGGTTGGACCACAAGCGGGCGTCATTCGGATTGTCGGCGCCCTGGGGACGCCACGCGGATGATCGGCGCACCGCTCGTGGAGAGGACGTCACGCAGACTCGTTACACCGCTTGTCGCCACACCTGCACGATCTCGTCGCACAGTCGGCGGGCCAACGCGACCCGGGCTTTATACGCGCCTTTCCGGATCGCCAGCTGCCGCGCCCATCGACCGACCGGATCCTGGCGGCGCATGGCATGCATGGCGACTTCGACCAGCGCCCACCGCAACCACGGCGAGCCTTCGCGCGTGATCCGGCCGCTCCAGTACCGATCCGCGCTCGCGTCGACGCGCGGCACCAGCCCCGCATAGCTGGCGAGCGCCGCCCCGCGCGGAAAGCGCAACCCGTCGCCGACTTCCGCGCGCAGGGTGAGGGCGAGGACCGGCCCGATGCCGACCATCGTGTCGAGCGCGCGCGCGATCGGATCGGCCTGCGCGCGCGTCGCCACCACCGCCTCGGCGGCCGCCGCTTCCGCGTGGATCGCCGTCAGCACGTGGCGCAGTCGCGCGAGGGAGGCGGCCGCATCCGGCGGCAGCTGAACCTCCTCGAGCCACGCCAGCCCGGCGGGACTGAACACCCGCCGGACCGGAACATCCGGTCCCCCGCTGCGGAGCAGCAGCGCCCGAATCATCTGCGCCAGCCGCGTCCGCAACCGGATCACCTGATGCCGGCCGCGGCACACCTCGCGTAGCTCGCGAATCGCCGGCGGCGGCACATACACGCTCACCACGCTGTCGCGCCGCAGCGCATCCGCCAAGCGGCGCGCGTCCAGCCGGTCGGTTTTCGCCGCGAAGCCGGCTTTCAACCGCGTCTTGCGCGGATCGACCACACACACCGTCGTCCCGGTCGGGGTGATCGCATCGACGAACGCCCACGTCGGCCCGCACGCTTCGACGGCGACCGCGGTCTGCGGCCCACAGCGCGCGCAGAACAGCGCCAGTCCCCCCTCGGTTCGCGGAAATCGCATCTCCCACGCGCGTGCTCCCGTGCTTGTGATCGAACAGGCCTGAAAAAACTGCTTGTGCAAATCGACGCCGATATACTGCTCCATGGGCTGTCCTCCTCTCGTGGCCCGGAGCATGCGTGTTTGGAACCCCCGCATTATCTCCGGCCGTCGAAATGGGTGACGGCCCTTTCATTTGATCCGATTACACGGATTTACGCGGATTGATGCAGGACGTCCGGCAGCCGGCCGCAAAGCGGCCGGCTCTGAGTGAGAAGCGGACGGTGCGAACGCAAGCCTCAAGCCTTCCCGCAGCTTGCGTTCACGCCGTCCGGCTTCTCACCCACCTGCGGCTGCGCCGCGCCGCCGGACGTCGCATGATCTGGGTACTCTGGCCGTGTCGCAATCCGCGTAATCCTGTAATCCGCGGATGATCTCGTTCTCTGCGGTCTCTGCGAAGGGGTTGTTGTTTCAGGTCTCGATCCATTCTGTCGCGCACGTCGTAGACGTTCTTACTTCGGTGTAGCGCGGACCTTCAAGTCCGCCGTTCATCGGGCAGGCCTGAAGGCCTGCACTACACCGGAGCAAAAACACTCTATGGACGCCGCGGCAACGGAACGGCGGGGCCGTTGCCCCATGTAAACGTGATCATCGAGCCGTCCCGCGAACTGATGATGGTCCACAGACCAGTAGAAGGACGGTACACGGCAATGTCCGTTCGACCATCTCCATCGTAGTCGCCCGGGACGGGAATATCGTCGCCGCCGCCGAGCGTCACACGGGTGATCGAGGAAGAACTCGCCTTTGACGGCACCAGCGTCCATGTGCCCGTCGATGGCGAAAAGGTGGCCATGTCGGTTGTGCCGTCGCCGTCGTAGTCGCCGGCCACTGGTATGCCGGTGCCGGCGTGGACCGGCAACGTTCGACCAGCCGTGTAGTTCGTTGAAGACGTAAGCGCGGACAAAGCGCCAGTGGATGGCGTGAAGACTGCGACGTCGGTCCTGCCATCGCCGTCGAAATCGCCGATGACCGGCACATCGCCAATCGCGCCGAGCACCAGTGTCATCGTCGTCTTTGTGGCAGACAGCGTGAGGAGCCACTCTCCCGTCGATGGCCGATAGACGGCGATGTCCGTCATGCCATCGCCGTCGTAGTCACCCGGGACGGGAACGTCGCCGGCGGCGCCGCCCCAGGTAAAGGCGACGCTCGACATGTAGCCCGAGCTCGACGTCAGCATGCGCCACGTTCCATCCGCTGGCCGGTAGACCGCGATGTCGGTCTTGCCATCACCATCGTAGTCTCCAGGCACGGGCACATCAGTCCTCGTGCCGAGCGCGGCCGTCAGGCTCGTCGAATAGTTGGCTCCCGACAGCAGAATCGCCCAGGTGCCAGTCGCCGGAAAGAACGTTGCGGGATCGCTCCGGCCGTCGCCGTCGTAGTCGGTCGCGCGCAAGCCGTCATTCTGCGATGTCTGATGCCCAACGAGAGCCGATGCTTGCGATCCGGGCGCTGATTCCTGTGTAATGGCGCTCACGTTCTGCGTCGCGCCCGGGGTCGTGCCCGTGATTGCGATCGATGTTCCGACGCGGCCGCCCGTGGGCGAGAGGCCGATCAGCGTCGGCGTCGGAGATGGTGTCGCGAGTGTGAAGGGAACTTCCGCCGAGTAAGGACTCAGCTGTCCGGCTGTGTTGTAAGCCTGCACCACGAAGTAATACGTCTGCCCTGTGACGATCTGGACCACCGCGTTCGTGACGTTGCCGACATCCATCGTCGATGTATACGAGCCGCTCGACGAGCCGTACGAAAGCTTGTACCCAGCGATGTTCGTTTCCGGGTTCGGGTTCCACGTCGCGTTGACCGTCGTGTTGGTCGGTGCTACCTGCGTCACGGTGAACGGCAGTGCGTTGCTCACCTGACTGCCCACCTTCACGACTACGTTGCCGGTCGTGGCTCCTACCGGCACGGGCACTGTGATTTTCGTCGATGACCACGTTGTGGATGTCGCGGGCGTCCCGTTGAAGGTCACAGTGCTCGTAGCTTGCAGCGCGCCGAAGTTCGAACCCGTGATCGTGATCGCTGTGCCGACCAATCCGCTGGTGGGCGAGAGCGCGGTCAGCGTGGGCGTGGGCGTCGGCGCGGTAACAGTGAACGGCAGCGCGTTGCTTGTCATCCCGCCGACCGTGACCACGACATTGCCGGTGGTCGCACCCGCCGGCACCGGCACAGCAATCGCCGTCGCGGACCAGGTCGTGGGCGTCGCGCGTGTGCCGTTGAACGTGACCAGGCTCGCGCCCTGTGTTACGCCGAAGTTCGTTCCGGTGATCGTGATCGCTGTGCCGACCGGTCCGGTGACGGGTGAGAGTGCCGTCAGCGTGGGTGTCGGCTGCGCCGGTGCCGTAACAGTGAACGACAGCCCCTTGCTCGCCCAGCGGCCGACGGTGACTACGACATTGCCGGTGGTCGCACCGGCCGGTACCGCTACGGTGATGCTCGCCGCGGACCATGTCGCAGGCGTCGCAAGCGTGCCATTGAATGTGACGATGCTCGTATCCTGTGTCGTACCGAATCCGCTCCCGGCAATCGTCACGAGCGATCCGATGCTCGCGGCAGGCGGGGACAAGCTGAACAGCGTAGGTCTCGACGGCCGAGCCGCGCTCGCCGTCAATCCCGTCAATAGACACGCGGCAACAATCAACAGAGTGCGAGACGGCGCGCGCGATCGCGACACCAGCTGTTGGCGATGATTAGCAGCAGTCACAGATCTCCCGGGATTTGTCCAGATCTTGCCAGTGGAAAATTCAGCTCGAACTGCGCGAACAACAGCATCTCCGAAACAAGATTCGGGGACCGCCGTTCGCTCTAGTTGTTCAAGTTCTTGACAAGGTGCGCGCGGCGAAGATCAGTCGTCCCGAGTGCCGCTGCCACCGCTGGCTGCAACACTCTTCAACATTCGCGCCAAACGCATCTGCGCGTGAGCACCTCAACCGGCGTCACCACACAGCTTCGCCAGCTAATGACGATGAGCTCTCGGTCAGTTGTGGAGTTAGAGACGCTTTTCTGAAGGGCGGATAGTTAATGCGGCGCCTGTGGCGGCGAAGAGATCTGCATAACTCGGAGTCGGAAATGTAGCCGAACGCCGTGTGCGTTTTTCACTGTGCGTGTAAAACGATTACTCGACGAGTAATCCGATCGAAATAACTTGAAGGGTTGCGAATCAACTAACGCAGTGGAATAGCTGAAACGCATATCTGAGTTACTGGAGTACTTCGCCCTGATACTCCGCATTACCTGACGTGAACTCTCCTGTTAGATCTGGCAGCGTGTCTCTCAGGATTTCGATAACTGCGCGCCGGTCCTCTGGAGAAAGCCGCGCGTACCTGGGACCGGCATCCTTCCCGGAGAGTACGTCCCACATCCGCGCGTAGATGGCAGCTCGCACGTCAGCCGGCAGCGCGCGAAACGCCGCCGAGTAGATCATGTAGCTGCAGGGATACCGCAGCAGCCGGCGTTCGAGGTCGAGCTGCCGCAGCGATCGGCCGCGGCTGGTCGGCCGGGCCCTGCGCGCGAAAAGTTCTCGGCAAATCCCGACGTGCCCTTGATCGCGGCGGTCAGCGGTTCCTCGTCGACGAACAGCAGATAGTCCACCAGCTCGTTGACCGCGTCGCGCAGCGGGCCGGCCGCGAGATCGATCCGGCGGTCGTACGCCGCGATCCGGGACTCCCATCCGACCCGCGTGATCAGGTTCGTCATGTGGCCCTGATGCTGGAACACCATCAGCGCGGCGATGTCGCTGTGCGCCGACGGGTAGCCGCGCGCGGTCGAACGGCTTCTCGAGCGACATGCGGTGCAGCGTGCTGTCGGAGACGACGGCCTCGCGCTTCTCGGTGTCGGTGACGATGGCGTTGCCGATGTGCCGCATGACGCCGTCGCGCCGGTGACGTACCAGCCGCCCCATCGCCGCCGGAACGGCGTCCGATCGTCGGCGTCGTAGCTGCCGAACTGCGAGAGCGGCAGGCCGTCGGGCGCCATGAACACGCTGCGCGCGAGCATGCCCGGCACGTGCAGCGTGCTGTAGACCTGGTGGCAGCTCAGGCAGGCGGGACGCCGCTCGAACATCGGGCGCGCCTGCGGCTTCTGATCGAGCGTGTAGAAGATGACGCCCTGCTCGCGGATCCTGGACGGCGAACTCGAGCAGCGGCGCGCCGCGGATGTAGCCGACCGTGACCGCGTCGTTGAAGATAGATCGCGCGCGGGTTCGCGGGCCCGGTGTACAGACCCTGGACGCCGGTCTTCGACATCACCAGCATCTGCGACTCGACCGGGAGATGCAGCGCGTCGAGCACCGGCCGCAGGTAGCCGGATCCCTCGTCGAACTCGAGGCGCAGCGTGCCGTCCTCGATGCGGCGGATCCAGTCCGGCGACCAGATCGTGCGTCGGCCGCGTGTAGTAGCCGATCGCCGGATGCCCAGCGCGCCGGTCAGCGGCCGCTCGGCGAGCGGCTGCGCCGCGAGCTGTCCCATCGCGGCCGTCCCGGCGATCGTGCCGGCAGCGATGGCGATGGCGGCTGCCGCGGCGGCGAATCGGCTCATCCCGGGAATTCTCGCACGGGACGCGCCGATTCCAAGGCGCCGGCGCCTTATTCTGATCGCAACGCCTGCATGACGTCGACGCGCGACGCCCGCGCCGCCGGCATCAGCGACGCGAGGATCGCCGCGGCGACGAGCAGCGCCGACGCGCCGAGCATCGGCAGCACGCCCGGCAGTGGACGTCCGTGACGTAGCACGCCGGCGAGCCGCGCCAGCGCGATGCCGCCGACGACGCCGGCGACGATGCCGACGCCGGCGATCACCGCGCCTTCGCCGAGGACCCGCGTCAGCAGATGCCGCGGCTGCGATCCGATCGCCAGCCGGACGCCGAACTCGCGCGTCCGCGCGCTGACCGAGAACGCCAGCACGCCGGCGACGCCGACCACGGCGATGGTCAGCGCCACGCCGGCGAACACGCCGAAGACGAGCGCGTTCAGCCGGTTCGGCGCCAGCACCTCGGCGCGCACGTCGTCGAGCGTCGCCGCCTGCTCCACCGGCTGTTCCGCCGACAGGTCGCGGATGATCTGCGTGATCGGCGGCACCAGCGCGTACGGATCGGTCCGCGCGTGCACGAACAGCCGGCCGCCGCCGATCTCCTGATCCAGCGGGTGATACACCGACCATCGCCGGCTCCGGGAATCACGTTCTCGTCGTCGATGTCGGCGGCGACGCCGACGATCCGCCGCGGCCCGGTGCTGACGTCGATGAACTTCATCACCGGATCGGTCCAGTGAACTTGGCGGTTCACCGCATCCTGGTTCGGAAACAGCCGCTGCGCCAGGCTCTGGCTGACGATCACGACCTTCTCGCTGTCGCTGCGATCGCCGGCGTTGAAATCGCGTCCGGCGATGATCGGCACGCCGAGCGCCGCGAAGAAGCCGGGCGACACCGTGCGGAACTGCCCGCGCGGATCGTCCTCGCCGTCGGCCTTGGCGTAGCCCTCGACCATGAACTGCGCGGCGAAGAACGCGCCGGCCTCGCGCCACGGCACCAGCGTGCCGACCGCGACCTGCTCGACGCCGGGCAGCTCGCCGATGCGCCGGATCGCTTCCTTGTAGAGCGGCAGCGTCTGCTCCGGCGGCCGTTTGTAGTTGACCGGCACGTGCAGCGCCAGGACGTTGCGCGTGTTCATGCCGGTGCTGCGCCCGCTGCAGCGCGAACAGCGTCGTGATCAGCGTGCCGGCGCCGGCGAGCAGCACGAACGACGCGGCGATTTGCGTGACCGCGAACAGGCGCAGCCGCCGGTTCGTGCCGGACGTGATCCGGACGCTGCCGTTCGACAGGCCGAGGCCGTTCGACGCCTCGGCCGAGGGCAGCCGCGGCACGAACGCCAGCAGCACCGCGGACACCAGCGCCAGGCCGACGCCGACCCACAGCAGCGTGGCATCGACGGTGAGGTCCAGCGCGCGCACCGAAAAGCGCGACGCGTAGCGCGCCAGCACGGCGACCATCGGCCGGGCGATGACGACGCCGAGCGCCGCGCCGGCGCCGCACAGCAGCAGGCTCTCGGCCAGCAGCGTCCGGCGCAGCGCGCCGGTGCCGGCGCCGAGCGCGGCGCGAATCGCCAGCTCGCCTTCGCGCCGCACCGATCGCGCCAGGATCAGGTTGGCGACGTTCGAGCACGCGATCACGAAGATCAGCGCGGACGCCGCGAGCAGCACCAGCAGCACGGTCCGCGCCGGCGAGGTGATCTGATCGCGCAGCCGCACCGCGTCGATCCGGAAGTCGGCCTTCTTCGGATAGTCCTCGCGGTGCTCGTTGACCATCGCCGCGTGCGCCGCGCGCAGCTCGGCGCGCGCCGCTTCGAGATCGGCGCCGGGCGCGAGCCGCGCGAACAGGTCGGTCATCCGGTGCACGCGTCCCTCCACCATCGTCGCCGACATGATGGTGCGGGCTGGTGACGATGTTCGCGATGATCTCGGTCTGCGCCGGATACGGCACCGACGGCTCGACGACGCCGACGATCGTCGCGGAGCGATCGCTCGAGCCGGATCGTCTTGCCGATCACCGCCGGATCGCTGGCCAGCGACGTCGTCCAGAACCGGTGCGTCAGCACCGCCGCGCCCGCGGCCTGCGGCCCATCGTCGGTCGCGTCGATCAGGCGGCCGAGCACCGGGCGCAGCCCCATCACGTCGAAGTACGAGCCGCCGACGACGCCGGCGCGGACCACGCGCGGCTCGCCGAGGCCGACCAGCGTGAAGTCGATCGTCGAGAAATCGCCGAAGGCCGACAGCGTCTTGATCGCGCGCGCGAAGATCGCGGATCTCCGGGACCGAGAACTTGGCGTTCTCCGAGCCGATGCCGCGCGCGCTCTGGCGGATGTAGATCAGGCGGTCCTCGTCCTTGTTGACGAGCGGCCGCAGCAGGACGCCGCGGACGACGCTGAAGATCGCGGCGTTGGCGCCGATGCCGAGCGCCAGCGTGACGACGACGGTGAGCGCCAGCCCCTTGACCCGGGCCAGCGACCGCAGCGCGAACTTGAAGTCGGTGATGAGGCTCATGTGTCCTTCTACGGGTTCAACTGCCGGACCGGCCGCACCTCGATGCTGCCTTCGCGCGCCGGCGGAATCTTCGCGGCCACCTGGATCGCGTCGTTGAGGTCGCGCGCTTCGATCAGGTAGAAGCCGGCGAGCTGCTCCTTGGTCTCGGCGAACGGGCCGTCGGTGATCGACAGCTTGCCGTTGCGCACGCGCACGGTGGTCGCGGTGTCGACCGGCTGCAGCGCCTCGGCGGCGACCAGCAGGCCGCTCTTCCGGAACCCGTCGCCGCAGGCCAGGCACTCGCTGTCGGGCACGGCGTGCATCTTGTCCTGCTCGAGATAGACCAGGCAGAGATACTTCATGTCGTTCCTCATGCTCGTTAGTCGTTCCGGCGCGTCGCCGGATCGACATCGGCGGTTTTACCGGCCCGATTTCGGCGATCCGGCGCTCCAGGAACCGCCGCTCCGGCTCCTGCCGGGTGAGCGCCAGCGCCCGCTCGTACGCGGCCCGCGCCTCGGCCGTCCGTCCCAGCCGCCGGCAGAACTCCGCGCGGGCGGCGTGCGCCAGCCGGTAGTCCTGCAGGTCGCCGCGCGCCGAGGATCGCGTCGATGCCCGCCAGGCCGGCCGCCGGGCCGTCGCGCATCGCCACCGCCACCGCGCGGTTCAGCTCGATCACCGGCGAGATCGTCGAGGCGCAGCAGCGCGTCGTAGAGGCCGACGATGTCGGCCCAGTCGGTCGCCGGCGGCGTCCGGCGCCTCGGCGTGCACCGCCGCGATCGCCGCCTGAATCGTGTACGGCCCGAAGCGCCGCGACGCCAGCGCTGCCCGCACCAGGCGCGAGCCTTCGGCGATCATGCGCGCGGTTCCACAGCGAACGATCCTGATCGTCGAGCAGGATGATCTCGCCCGACGGCGACGTCCGCGCCGCGCGCCGCGATTCCTGCAGCAGCATCAGCGCGAGCAGTCCGACCGCTTCCGGCGCGGGCAGCAGCTCGACGAGCAGCCGTCCCAGGCGGATCGCCTCGCCGACAGATCGTGCCGCGTCAGCGCCGCGCCGGACGACGCGGTGTAGCCCTCGTTGAACACGAGATAGATCACGCGCAGCACCGCATCGAGCCGCTCGGGCAGCTCGGCCGGCTCCGGCACCTGATACGGAATGCGCGCATCGCGAATCTTGGCCTTGGCGCGGACGATGCGCTGCGCCAGCGTCGGCGCGGGCGTGAGGAACGCGCGCGCGATCTCTTCCGTCGTCAGGCCGCAGACCTCGCGCAGCGTGAGCGCGACCTGCGCGTCGAACGCGAGCGCCGGATGGCAGCAGGTGAAGATGAGGCGCAGGCGGTCGTCTTCGACGCTCTCGGCGTCGGCCCAGGCCGCCGTGTCGATGACCGCGACGTCCGCCTGGCTGCCGTCTTCGTCGAGCGAGTCGAAGCGCTTCTGCCGGCGCAGGCCGTCGATCGCCTTGAAGCGTCCGGCCGACACCAGCCAGGCGCGCGGGTTCGCCGGGCACGCCTTCCTGCGGCCATTGCTCGAGCGCGGCGCGAAACGCGTCGTGCATCGCTTCCTCGGCGACGTCGAAGTCGCCGAGCAGACGGATCAGCGTGGCCAGGACGCGGCGGGACTCGGACTGGTAGACGGCGTTACCGTCTCGTGCACTGGGTCGGTCGCCGTCACGGCCACCGATCAGACCATCTTCAGCTGGCCGGCGCAACCCGGAATTTCCATCCGTGTCGATTCCGGCTGCCGCCGTTCGACCAGAGGGTGGAGGGTAGCGAGATGAGAAAGAACGTGACGTTGTGGGTGGTGCAGGGGCTGCTGGCGGCGCTGTTCCTGTTTGCGGGCGTGATGAAGCTGGTGATGTCGGTCGAGGCGATGGCCGGGCCGGTCTCGCTGCCGGGGTGTTCATCCGGTTCATCGGCGTCTGCGAAACGCTCGGCGCGATCGGGCTGATCCTGCCGGGGCTGCTGCGGATTCACGCCGAGCTGACGCCGCTCGCCGCGGCGGGGCTCGTCATCATCATGGTCGGCGCCGTCGTCATCACGGTGATGGGCGGGACGATCGCGCCCGCGGTGGTGCCGCTCATCGTCGGCGTGCTGGCGGCGTCGGTGGCGTAGGCGGACGGTCGGCTCACGCGCGGCGTAGGAGGTGGCGGCATGAGAGCACGTGCGAGACCATCGCCTACTGGCTCACGACGATCTTCGGTCCGGCGAGCTTCGTGATCGGCGGCTACCTGCACCTGACGCGCGATCCGCAGGTGATGGCGACGCTGGCGCACCTGGGTATCCGGCGTACTTCGCGACGATCATGGGATTCTGGAAGCTGGCCGGCGCGATCGTCATTGTGGTTCCGGGCGTCCCGCGCCTGAAGGAGTGGGCATACGCCGGCTTCTTCTTCGACCTGACCGGCGCGGCGATGACGCGCGCGTTCGTCGGCGACGGCATCGGCGACATCATCGCGCCGCTGGTCTTCCTCGCACTGGTGCTGGCGTCGCGGGCGCTCCAGCCCGCGCGCCGCGCTCTCGTCACCGGGTAAACCCCTCGGGAACCCCCGTCGTCTAAGCCGATGGCCGTCGGTTCCCGCGCCGATGACTCCCGGAGACTCCATGATCCGTACGCTTGCCGCCGATGTCCGCTACAGCCTGCGAGTACTGCTGCGTGCGCCGTCGTTCACGCTCGCGGTCGTCGCCGTGCTCGCGCTCGGCATCGGCGCCAACACCGCCATCTTCAGCATCGTCAACACCGTGCTGTTGCGGCCGCTGCCGTTCGACGAACCGGATCGCCTGGTGCGGCTGTTCCACGTGCCGCCGCAGGCGACGTTTCCCGGCATGCCGCGCTTTTCGGTGTCGGCGGCCAACTTCTACGACTGGCAGCGCGACGCGCGCCTGTTCGAGGAGATGGCCCTGTATCGCTTCCGTCCTTCACGCTGACCGGCGGCGGCAACGCCGAGGCCTTATCGCCGGTGCGGTGGGAGACGGCTTCTTCGACGTCGCTTCGCGCCAGGCCGCTGCTCGGCCGCGTGTTCTCCGCCGAAGAAGATACGCCGGGGCGCGGCCACGTCGTCGTCCTCAGCAACGGATTCTGGAAGACCATTCGGCGGCGCGGCCGACGCGATCGGCCGCACGCTGACGCTCGACAGCGAGCCCTACACCGTCGTTGGCGTCATGCCGCCGGCCTTCTCGATCGCGTCGTGGAGCATCACGCACCGCGACATCTGGGTGCCGATCGCCTACAAGGATGCCGAACGGCGGTCCGCGACAGTCACAACGATGCGGTCGTCGCGCGACTGAAGACCGGCATCATCTGGCGCGGCCGAAGCGGAAATGAACGACATTTCGGTGCGGCTCGAGCGGGACTACCCGAAAGAGAGCGGGCTGGAGCGCCCGGTCGTTCCGCTGCACGAGTTGATCGTCGGCGACGTGCGGACGTCGCTGGAGATGCTGCTCGCGGCGGTCGCGCTCTGTTGTTGATCGCCTGCGCCAACGTCGGCAACCTGCTGTTCGCGCGCGCCCTCAGCCGCCGCAAGGAGCTGGCGATCCGGACCGCGCTCGGCGCCGGACGCGCGCGCGTGTTCCAGCAGCTGATCGTCGAGGCGATCGTGCTCACCATGGCCGGCGGCGTCGTCGGCCTGCTGCTGGCGAGCGTCAGTCTGCCGCCGGCGCGACGCTGCTCGCAGATCAGGTGCCGCGCGCGGACGAGATCTCCATCGACGCTCGCGTGATGCTGTTCGCGTTGGCCGCATCGATTCTCACGGGCATCCTGGCGGGAGTGCTGCCGGCGATTCGCGCAGGCCGCACCGATCTGAACGACGCGCTTGAAGGAGGGCGGCCGCAGCGATGCCGGCAGCGTCGGCCTTCGCACGCGGCGGCTGCTGATCGTCTGCGAGGTGGCACTTTCGCTGGTGCTGCTGACGGGCGCCGGCGTGATGATTCGCAGCCTGCTGGCGCTCCGGAACGTCGACGCCGGGTTCGATCCGCGCAACGTGCTGACCCTGCAGGTGGCGCTGCCAGAGACGCGATACAAGACGCCGGCTGCAGACGACGGCGTTCGTCGACAGGCGCGCTGCAGCGCCTCGTGCGCTGCCGGGCTGCAGGAAGCCGCCGCATCGACGATCTGCCGCTCGCAGGCGGGTCGCAGCAGCCGATCGTGGTCGATGGCCGCGCGGAGCTGCTGCCCCGCGATCAGCCGACCGTCGCGGTCCGCAAGATCACGCCAGGCTACCTCCGCGCGATGCGCGTGCCGCTGCTGCGCGGGCGCGACTTCGCGGCCGACGATGTCAACGTGATGCTCGTCAGCCGTGCCGCGGCGAAGCTCTTGTGGGGCGACGTCAATCCGATCGGCCGCCAGGCGCGACTGCCGCTCGAATCGAAGACGGTCGTTAAGACGATCGTCGGTGTCGTCGGCGACATTCGCGAGGCCGGGTTCTCCGAGAATCCGGTCGCGACGGTCTACGAGTCCACGCCGAGAGCACGACTGGAGCCACCTCGCGCTCGTCGTCCGCACGTCGGTGCCTCCGCTCACGCTCGCGCAGGCCGCCACCGCCGCCATCCATGCGATCGATTCCGAACAGCCAGTCGAAGAAATGCGGACGATGGAGGACGTGCGCGACGACACGCTGACGTCGCAGCGGTTCAGCGCGCTGCTCCTCGGCTTGTTCGCCGCGGTGGCCCTGACGCTCGCCTCGGTCGGCATCTACAGCGTGTTGTCGTACATCGTCCGCGGCCGAAGCCGCGAGATCGGGATCCGGGCGGCGTTGGGCGCGAAGCGGGCGGACGTGGTCCGGCTGGTCGGTCGTCGAAGGCATGACCCCGGCGCTGATTGGCATCGCCGCCGGCGCGGTCGCGGCGCTCGCCGCCGGACGCCTGATGGAGAAGCTGGTGTTCGGCGTGAGCGCGTCGGATCCGATGACATTCGCGGCGGTCGCGGCCACGCTGGTGTTGGTGGCGTTGCTGGCGAGCCTGGTGCCCGCCTACCGCGCGTCGAGGCTCGATCCATCGGAAGTGCTGCGCGCGAGGCTAGTGTCCCGTTCCCGTGATCGCGATAAAAGGCCCGCGGCGCGCCCCGGGAATATGTGCGAATCACGGGGACGGGGCGCTGACCCGAATTCTGTCCGCCTTCAGGCGGACCGCGTCGGGTCCGGCTGAAGCGGCGGCGGGGCTTTCACACTCGCTTCCGAGTATCATCGGGTGCGATGAGCGAGACTCGACCACGGCCGCGAAGCCGATCAACAGCCCCGCACAGGTGCTGTTTGCGAGCCTGATCGGCACGACGATCGAGTTCTTCGACTTCTACATCTACGCGACCGCGGCGGTGCTGGTCTTCCCGCCGCTGTTCTTCCCGAAGTCGGATCCGGCATCCGCGACGCTGGCGTCGCTGGCGACGTTCGCGATCGCCTTCATCGCGCGGCCGATCGGCTCGGCGCTGTTCGGTCACTTCGGCGATCGCGTCGGCCGCAAGACGACGCTCGTCGCCGCGCTGCTGACGATGGGCCTGTCGACGGTGACGATCGGCCTGCTGCCGACCTATGCGACGATCGGTATCGCCGCGCCGCTGCTGCTGGCGATCTGCCGGTTCGGCCAGGGCCTCGGCCTCGGCGGCGAGTGGGGCGGCGCGGTGCTGCTCGCGGTCGAGAACGCGCCGCCCGGCAAGCGCGCGTGGTACGGCATGTTTCCCGCAGCTCGGCGCGCCGATCGGGTTCCTGTTTTCCGGCGGCATCTTCCTCCTGCTGTCCGCGACGCTGACCAACGAGCAGTTCTTCGCCTTCGGCTGGCGCCTGCCGTTTCTGGCGAGCGCGCGCTGGTGGGGGTCGGCCTGTACGTGCGGCTGACGATCACCGAGACGCCGGTGTTTCGCCGAAGCGCTGAAGCGAGCGAGCGCGTCGAGGTGCCGATGCTCGCCGTGTTCCGCGACCACGCCGGCACGCTGTTCCTCGGCGTGCTGGTGTCGCTGACCGCGTTCATGATCTTCTACCTGATGACGGTGTTCACGCTGTCGTGGGGCACCAGCGCGCTCGGCTACACGCGCGAGAAGTTCCTCGTCATGCAGCTGTTCGCGATCCTGTTCTTCGCGGCGTTCACGCCGATCTCGGCGCTGCTCGCCGAGCGCGGGCGCCGCAAGATGCTGATGTGGGTGAACGTCGGCATCTTCGCGTTCGGCCTGGTGATGGCGCCGTTGTTCGCGGCCGGCACGGCCGGCGCGGTCACGATGATGGTGCTCGGGATGTCGCTGGTCGGTCTGGTCTACGGTCCGCTCGGCACGGTGCTGTCCGAGCTGTTCCCGACCTCGGTCCGCTACTCGGGCAGCTCGCTGACCTTCAACCTCGCCGGCATCTTCGGCGCCTCGCTCGCGCCGTACGCCGCGACCTACCTCGCCAAGACCTACGGCCTGCAGTACGTCGGCTACTACCTCTGCGCCGGCGCCGTGCTGTCGATCGTCGGGCTCGCGCGACGCGCGAAACCGAGCACGACGTCTCTAGCATGCGCGTCGCGATCGTCGGCGGACCGGGCATCGGCAAGAGCACGCTGCTCCGGCAGCTCGGCGACCTCTATCACAACGGATCCTACGGCGAGGGCGAAGAAGGCGTGTGGGATCCGCGCGTGCTCGAGGACATCGACGCCGGGCGCAATCCGGTCGGCGTCACCGCCTACTTCGGCCGCCTCTACGACGCGAACTATCGCGACGCCGCCGAGAACGACCGCCCGGCAAGGTCATCTTCTTCGAAGGCGCGCGCATCACGCTCGAGGCGCACATCGCGGAATACCCGCCCGAGCACCACGCCGAGCTCCGGAAGGTGCTGGCGATCGGCGACGCCTGGAATCCGGATCGGATCATCGTCCTGACCTCGAACACCGACACGGTCGAGAAGCACATCCGCCAGCGCAACCGGCCGCACGAGAGCGCCGAGAACATGGTGCGGCGCTTCATGCTGATCGACGCCGAGTTCCGGCGCCTGGCGCCGCAGTACCCGAACACCGTCGTCATCAACCGCGACAACATGGAGTTCCACGGCGCCGGGCCTGAAAGCGATCGTCGAGGCCGCCGGCCTGCCGATGTTCCGCGAGATTCCTACGAGCGATCGATCGCTTTGGGGCGGCATGACGCGCTACTGGCTGATGAAGTGCGAGCCGAGCGCCTACACGATCGACGATCTGGAGCGCGACGGCCGCACCAGCTGGGAAGGCGTGCGCAACTATCAGGCCCGCAACTTCATGCGCGACGACATGCAGGTGGGGACGGCGTGCTGTTCTACGCGTCGAACGCGATCCGTCCGGCGTCACCGGCTGCCGATCGTCGGCCGGCTATCCCGAGCCGGCAGGCAAGCCGGTCTGGCACATGGTCGACATCGGTTCGTCGAGCGTTTCGCGCCGTCTCGCTGGAGCGGTTGAAGCTACCGGGCCTCGAAGATGATGGTCACGCAGAAGGGCAGCCGGCTGTCGTCCAGCCCGCCGACAAAGCCGAATACGACATCGTCGTCCGCTCGGGCGCGCACGGCGTAAGTCGCGCACCTTCGCCACGGTCGGCGCGTCGAGCTTCTGCAGCAGCGCCACGAGCAGATCCACCATCTGATCGAAATCGCGGCGGTTCATGATGCCGTTGTGCGAGTGCGTGTAGCGGATCGGCACGACGAGGTTCACCGTCGGCACGCCGCCGTTGCTCTTCTGCAGCTCCGCCGAGTCGTCGCCGTAGCCCTGGACGAGATCGAGCTGCAGCGGCAGCTTCTTCTCGGCCGCGGTCTGCTTCACCAGCTGCGTCAGCTTGCGGTTCGGCAGCGCCGACGAGTCGTAGAGAAAGATCCCGGGACCGGCGCCAAGCCGCGCCTGCGTTTCTTCGGGCCGTCCCGGAAAGACATCGCCGGTGATGCCGCCTTCGATCGCGATCGCGAGCTCCGGCTTCACGACATCGGCGGCGGTATGCGCGCCGCGCAGGCCGACCTCCTCCTGCGTCGTGATCGTCCAGAGGATCTGGTTCGCGTGCGGCAGCGTCGCCAGCCGGCGCATCGCCTCGACGACGACGCCGCAGCCGACCCGGTCGTCCCACCCCTTGGCGAGGTAGTTGTTGGTCCCGTTCATCACCGTGAACGGCGCGTCGGGCACGACCGGATCGCCGGGGCCGATGCCCATCGCCGTCACTTCCGCCTCGTCCTTCGCGCCGACGTCGAGAAACAGGCTGTCGCGCGAGTAGACGCGCGTCCGTTCTTCCGGCGGCACGACGTGACGTCGCGGATCCCGGTGACCGCGCGCACCGGTCCTTTCGATCCGATGATGATCCAGCGCTGATCGACCAGCGCCTGATCCAGCCATCCGCCGAGCATCTGCATGGTCAGCAGGCCGCGCGGCGTGACGCGGCGGACGACGCCGCCGAGCTCGTCCATGTGCGCGTCCACCATGATGCGCGGGCCCTGCGAGCCCTGCGTGGCGATGATCGATCCCATGCCGTCGAAGGTGATCGACGACGCGAAGGGCTTCATCTGATCGACCATCACCTTGCGAATCGGCTCTTCGAATCCAGGCGGGCCGGGAGCATCGGCGAGCTGGCGCAGCAGATCGATCGTGCGATCCTGCGCCGCGAGGCGGCGCGATGGACAGGGTCAGCAGCGATCAACAGAGCGTTTGTATGTCATGCAAGGATTCGCTGCAAACCTAGCGTACTTCGTCAGTCCAGAGGATCAGAAGAAACAGCGGAGATCGCAAAGAGCGCAGAGGAAATTGTCTCAGCGAACTCCGCGGTCTCAGCGGTTCCTGCCGTCCGGGCTTTCGCGACCGCCAGATTGTTCCGCGCGAGCGCGTAGCCGGTTTCAACTGCAAGCGCGTGCTCGCAGGCATCGACCGCGGAAGCGTATTGCCGAGCGCGTTGAGCGCCGCGCAGATGTTGTTGAAGGCCTCCGCGTAGGCCGGCCGAAGCCCGAGCGCATGCTCGCTCGAGCGGATGCAGTCTTCGTAGCGGTGCGCCATCAATTCGTCAGAGCTCAGCTCGAGCCAGCCGTCGGCCGTCGCCGGCGGCTTGGCGCCGTCCATGATTCGCCGGACGGGATCCGCCGTCGAGATCGGTGGCAGCGCCTGCGCCTCCGCGTCGGCCGGGCTCAATTCGGCGCCCGCTCCGCCAGCAGGCGCGCCTCTTCGGTGCGGCCCCTCGATTTCAGCCAGCGCGCGAAGTACGTGTAGCTCACCGGATTGTCGGGTCGTCCTTCTGGGCTTCGCGGAAGTGGCGCTCGGCTTCGCCGGCTGTCCGAGCGCGCCTTCAGGACGCCGAGGTTGACGTGCAGGTAGGCGTAGTGCGGCGTGAACTGTCAGCGCCCGCTCGAAATACTCGTCGGCCACCTGGTAATTCCCCTTGTCCATCTGGATGACGCCATAGTTCATCAGTCCGCGGCCGTTGTCCGGGCTCTTGATCGTGGCATCGAGCCAGAGCGATTCCTCGGTGCGCCACACGATGTTGCGCTGCCAGTGCCGAAGGCCATCGCGAGATGATCGCGACGGCGCCGCTGGCGAGCCTTCAGCGCGCGCGGCGCAGCTGCCTGAACGCCAGCCAGGCGGGCCAGACCACCGCGAGAATCAGGCCGACGAACGGAAAGAACATCCGGTGATCGTTCATCGGTTCGGAGAGCGGCACCACGCCTGACGTCGGCAGCAGCGCGATCAAAAACCAGAGAACGCCGAACGCGATCGGCCGGGTCTCCCGGCTTCGCGAGGCGACCCACGCCAGCGCCAGCGGCGCGACGAGGAAGGCGCCGCCGATCAGCAGGCGCCATCGAGCGGACTCGGCGACCAGCGGCCACTGCGTGTCGGCGCTCAAATGGACCGGCAGAAACAGGCTGACAGCGTAGTGGAGGATGACGAACGGCTGCGTCAGCAGGTAGTGCCAGCGCGACGTCCCGCCGGGCGAATAGGTGGTCGCCAGCCAGATCGCGAAGGCGCGGCGACGCCGGAGACGAGAAAGGACGGCCAGGTCGCGCGTAGGACGCGGCGATCGCTCGTGGCCGTCACAGGTCTCGCAGCGAGCAGCCGCGTTCGAACAGCGCGACGTACACCAACAGCAGCGGCGCGAACATCGCGCCGGTTTCCTTGCCGAGGACTCCCAGTGCCGCCGGGATCAGATACAGGTGATAGCGCCGGGCGGCGCCGCCGCGCAGAACAACACCAGCGCGGCGACGACGCCGAGCGTCGAGAGGATCTCCGAGCGCGCGATGATGTAGTTGACGGTTTCGGCGTTCGCCGGATGCAGGGCGTACCAGGACGCGGCGAGCAGCGCGACCCAGCGGTTGGCCGCGTCCGGGCGCGCGTGTCATCACGCGCCGATAGAGCACCAGCAGCAGCACGCACTGCACGAAGAACAGGCTGAAGCTGGTGACGTGAAACGCGAACGTGTCGAGGCCGCCGCCCAGCCAGTAGTCCACCGCCAGCGTCGTCGTCACCAGCGGGCGGTAGCTCTGGTTGGACGGCAGCGCGCTGAACGTCGCCGGGTTCGTGAAGAACAGCGGGATGTTGCGACGCTGCGGACGAACGCGTTGTTCAGGATCGTGTGGCTGTCGTCGAAGTGGAACGCGTTGTGGAAATGGTTGGCGTAGGTCGCGACCACGGCCAGGAGCGCCGCGCCGCAGGCGATCGGGTAGGCGACGCCGCGGCGCGCGCTTCGCGGACACAACAGCAATCGACAACGACGCTGAGGACTCAGCGAATGCTATTTCGCCATCGTCGCACCCGTCAGCCCCGCCACCGCGCCCAGCGTCGTCTGCGCGGCGTTCAGGCCGAGGCGGAAATCCTTGTCGTGTACGTGGCGAACACGTCGGTCGGCTGGTGCCATTGCGGATCCCAGCCGTTGCCGATCTGCATGCCGCGCTCGTTCTCGCGCAGGCTGATCGCCGGGACGAGATCCATGAACGGGCCCGAGTCGGTGTTGGTCATGTGCGGCCCGACCGCGGCCGGATAGTCGGTCGCGTATTTCTCGTTCGCCGCTTCGAAGATCCACGCGAGCTTCTGGCTCTCGGCCGCCATCTTCGAGTTCGACTGAAACTCGATGTTGACGTCGGCTTCGGCGCGCTGCTCCTTGCGCATCGTGCCGTCGGGCAGCGGCATGCCGTGGTCGAACATCATCATGTCGTGCTGGATCATGCCGAGCCATTTCGGCTCCGGGATACTTGCCCGAGCCCGGCGGGTTTTCCTTGCCCTGCAGCGCCTGACGCTGCTCGATGTAGGCGCGCGCGCCCTGCGATCCGGTTTCCTCGTTGTTCCACAGCGCGAAGCGGATCGTGCGCTCGGTCTTCACGTCGGGCGTGCTGAAGACCCGCGCCAGCTCCATCACCAGCGCGGTGCCCGATCCGTCGTCGTTCGCGGCTTCGCCCCAGCCGTGGCCGTCCATGTGGGCGCCGACGATGTACATCTCCTCGGGATGCGTCGTGCCGACCTTGGTGCAGTAGACCTTCTCGCGCGGGCCGGGCGTGGTCGGCTGCATGTTGAGCGCGCGAAGCTTTTCGTCCGGCTGCTTCATCGGATCGGTGTTGACGCCGGTGGGAACTTGTCGCCGCGCGGACGTCCGCCGCCAACCGCGAGGCCGGTGTTGGGGCGGCCGCGGCCGCCGGCGCGGCCGCGGCGGCGGGTCGTAGACGTACTTGATGCGCTCGGTCGGGCAGCCGTAGCTCTTGAGCTGCGCCTCGATCCAGTCGACCGCCGCGCGATTGCGATCCGTGCCCTGCCGCCGATCGCCGAACTGCGTGAGGCCTTTGATCGTCGCCTTGTACTTTTCGAGGTCGAGCCGCCCGACCAGCGCGCTCACCGGATCCGGCGGAGTTGTGGATGGCGGAGCGGTCTGCGCAAACACGATCGCGCCGCTGCCGATTAGCAAACAAGTCGTAAACGTCAGAAACCTGGAACGCATGTGTGTCCTCGGCCGAAGAGTGTAATGCAAAAGAAGTACAGTACTCGAGCCGCGGGAGGCGTGGCATGAACCGGAAATTCGTGAAGGGACGGTAGCCAGCTTGTAGCGGCCTGTCCTTCGTCTCGATCCGTTGCGCGGATCACGGACCATGGACTACGCGGCGGACCAAGGACAATGGACCAAGCACCAGAACCCACTCGGCTTCGAAAGCGCTGTTTAGAACTTCTGTCGCAGCTCGAATATCTCCGTGTCGCCGTCGACCCAGTCACGATAGCGTCCGAGCGGGATCAGCTCGGGCCGTTGCGCGATCGCGAACATGAGCTTCGGATAGTCGCGGGCTGATAGAACGCCTGGTGCACCAGCACGTAGCGCGCGCGCAGCTCCTGCAGCCGCTCCACCGATTCATCGTCGGGAAACGTGGGCATCATCGCCATCGTGTCGCTGACGTCGCGCGGCTGGTAGCCGCTGTAGCCGTTGACGAGCGACTGCCAGTGGTACGTGGACCAGAACATGTACGTCGGGTCGTAGTCCCCGACCGGAAACTCGATGATGACGGAACGCGGGGCGCCTTGCAGGAATCGGTAGACCGGCGGCACCTTCGTCGACTGCGTCCGCGAGGTCCAGCGGCGACGAACCCGACTCGACGCCGATGGCAACCAACGCCGCGACGAGGAGCAGGCGGCGGGCGGGAAGCGCCGCCAGCAGCCGCTGCAGCAAGAGAAAGCCGAATCCCGCGAGCACCGACATCGCGCAACACGCGAGGATCGCGAAACGCGCCGGGGCACGGAACCCGCGGAACGCGAAAAAATGGTCGTAGAGCCACGAATACAGCATGCCGTTGAGGCCGAGCGATAGCTCGACCGCCAGCATCGTGAGCGCCAGGTAGATCCGGACGAGACGCCGAGGGCGCCACGCCAGCCTGCGATGGCGAGCACGACGGCCGCGACGCCCGGAAAGAGGTGGCGCTCGTTGCCGATGAAACCCCACGCGGTCCAGCCCCACAGCCAGTTCTGCCAGGGCGCCGAGATGTAGCTGGCCCACTCCGCGCTGAACGTCAGCACATCACCCGCCGGGCCGCGGCCCGAGCTCGCGCGTCGCCGCAAGATAGGGCAGCGCGTAGGGCAGCGTCAGAGCTGCCGCGAGCAAGGCGCCGAGGCAGAGCGGACGGATGGCGCGACGGGCCTGGTCGGGCCGCGACGCCATCAGCATCACCGCCAGCGCCGAGACGATGACGCCGAGGAACGCGCCGTAGTAGACGCACGAAATCAGCTGGAGCCAGAGAAACAGGCCGGTCAGCGCGCCGAGCTCGAGCGTGCCCTCGTCGAACGTGCGGTGCAGCGCCCACAGCGTCAGCGGCATCCACACCGTCCATTGCAGCTCGAGATGGATGAAGTGCTCGATGCGATACGGCGCCAGCGTGAAGATCGCCGCCGACGACCAGTGCCGCGCCGATGTCGCCGGTCAGGTAGCGGACGAGCACGAACATGCCGGCGCCCGACGAGACGATGCCGGCGAAGAACATCAGGTTGTAGACGAGCACCGGGTTGACGCCGGCCCACAGGAACGGCGCGGCGACCAGGCCCTCGAACAGCATCGCGTCCGAGTACGCCAGCGTGCGCACGTGCGGGTAGAAGATGTTGGCGTCGAACAGATGCCCGGGTCGTGCACGAGCGCGTGCGCGATCCACGACAGCCGCCAGATGCTGAACAGCGGATCGTCGTGGCCCGGCACGCGCGTGCTCAGGTGCAGCGCCTGGGCCACGTGATGATGACGGTGAGCGCCGACAGAAATGCCATCGCGCTCAGCAGCGGCCGCCGAGCCACGGACGTCAGAACAGCGGTCGCCACGTATAGAACAGCGCGGCGCCGAAGGCCTGCATGGCGGCGAACGTCGCGATCCAGCCGGCGCGGTGGCTGCGACGGGACGGCGGTGGCCAGCCAGATGAACGCGGGAAACAGCACGGAGGAAAAACGTCCGGCCGACAGCAGGCCGCCGTTGGCGAGCGCCGGAAGGATGTTGATCACCATGAACAGTCCATAGGCGAGGCCGAGGCGGCGCGCGACCGGCCAGACAGTGGCGACCGCGAACAGCGCGCCGATCGCGTTCAGCGCGTCGTAGCCGGGCGCGCCGACGTAGCCGCTCAAGCCGGCGTTGGCGAGGATCGAGTACTGCTGCGCCACCAGCGTGCCGAGTCCCTGTAGGTCCTGCCCCACGCCATATGGCCGCTCGAAGAACGCGAGCGGATCGCCGGTGAGCCTCCAGATGAACAGCGCGTAGATCACGAGGCCGATGCCGGGCGCGGCCGCGGCGGCGAGCGCCGCCATTTTCAGCGCGCGGCGTCGAGAACGCGAACGCGAGCAGCGCCAGCGGCAGCGCCAGCAGCGATCCGTTGAGGCGCGTCAGGCCGACGAGCAGCCCCCAGCAGGCCGCGCGTCCGAACTGCTGCCTCGAGAAGTGGTAAAGCGCGCCCGCCGTGCCGAGCAGGAACAGCGACTCGGTGTACAGCGCGCCGAAGAAGATCGCGAACGGGTAGGCGGCCAGCAGCCAGATCGCTCCGTTGCGCCACATCGTCGCCGTACCGATCGCGCGCGAATGCGTAGAGATACACGAGCGCGCCGAAGAACGACGCGAGCGAGATGAACATGCCGGCCGCGACGTAGCCGATCATGTCGCCGCCGAAGCAGCCGGCCGACGACCCGCATCAGCATCGGGTACGCCGGAAAGAACACGATGTTCTGCTGAACGGTGGGGTCGGCCGGCGCGTAGTTGTAGCCGTCGGTGACGATCTGCCAGATACCAGCCGGCGTCCCAGCGGACCGGCAGGTTCAGCAGCTCGTTGTTGAAGTGCCGAAGCGGTGCTCGACCGTTGGCGAATCCGATCATGAACACCGCGAGGTAGCCGACCAGGAGCATCACCGGCCGGGTGCCCAACACCGCCGTCGCCGCGGCGCGGATCGCCGGGAGGCGCGCCCAGGCGGCGAGGCGCTGCGGGAACTCGCGATAGAGTGGCTGCTGCGGCGCGGCCAGATGCCGCGCGACGGCGATGCCGATGCACCAGGCGAGCAGCGGCAGCGGCGACGTCACCGCGATCCGCAGGCTGCCGGGGTGCGCGCGGAATCCGCCGGACACCGCGACGATGGCGGCGATGAAGGCGAGCAGCAGAGACACCGCGTCGAGCGTCCGCGCCCACGCGGGCACGGGTCGTCGTTCACTCATCGAACGGACATGATACCCCTACATCCGAGGGGCTCGATGCGAGCGGTCGTGCGCGTGTGCGCTTTCGCGATGAACGTCATGCTGATCGCTGCGTCGATTGCCTGTCGAGCTACTCCGTCAGACGCGTCCGGACAGATGCGCGTCGTCGAACGCGCCGGCGTCGCGATGGGATCCGAACTGCGGCTGAGCGCCTGGTCTACGGACGAGGCGGCGGCGCGCTCGGCGTTCGACGCGGTCTTCGCGGAGTTCGAGCGCCTCGAAGCGCTGATGAGCACCTGGCGCCGGGCGAGCGACGTCGTGCGCATCAACGCCGCCGCCGGCGTGCAGGCGGTCGCCGTCGCCCCCGAGGTGCGCGATGTGCTGCGGCAGGCGCGGCAGATCAGCGAGTGGACCGACGGCACGTTCGACGTCACCTTCGGCGCGCTGACCGACGTCTGGAAGTTCGATCACGATCAGGACAACTCGATCCCCGCCGCCGAAGCGATTCGCGCGCGGCTGCCGCTCATCGACTACCGGCAGATCGAGATCGACGATCGCGCCGGCACGGTGTTCCTCAGGCGCAAGGGGATGAAGATCCATCTCGGCGGGATCGGCAAGGGCTACGCCGTCGATCGCGCCGTCAGCATCCTGCGGCGCGCCGGCCTGCGCGACTTCATGATCCAGGCGGGCGGCGATCTCTATGTCGGCGGCCAGAAGGACGGCCGTCCGTGGCGGCTCGGCATCAACGATCCGCGCGGCCGGGAGGGCGACAGCTTCGCGACGATGGATCTCTCGGACAGCACGTTCAGCACGTCAGGCGACTACGCGCGCTTCTTCATGAAGGACGGCGTGCGCTATCACCACATCCTCGACCCATCCACCGGTCAGCCGGCGCGACTGTGCCGCAGCGTGACGATCGCCGCGGAGAGCCCGGTGCTCGCCGATGCGATCGCGAAAGGCGTGTTCATCCTCGGTCCGGAGAAGGGCATGGCGCTGGTCGAGCGGATCCCGAAGCTGGAGGCGGTCATCGTGACGGCGAAGAACGAGGTGCTGGTGTCGGCCGGATTGAAGGAGCGGTTCGTGCTGGTGCACCCGCCGACGGACGCGCCTTAGCAATTTACGATTGTAAATTTACAATTGTGAAGGAACCGCCGTGTTGCCCTTGCGCCTGAACAGGATCAGCCAGTGCGGGCACTTCTTCTGATCCATGTAGAGCCGCTCGCAGTCGTCGCAGCGCACGCACTCGCTCTTGACGATCAGCGGCCCGCGGATCGCGCCCCACTCGCACGTCTTCTCGCAGATCTTGCACGTCTTGCACTCGGACCAGCGCTTGATGCTGAAGATCGTCGTGACCTGGAGATGAGCCCGAGCGCCGCGCCGACCGGGCAGAGAAAACGGCAGTAGAGATTGCGCACGAACACGGTGGCGGCGAGCAGCACCGCCAGGCCGATCCACATCCCCGTCGTGCCGAACAGGCTGAACATCCAGAACGGCTCGGCGTAGCGGATCGGCCCCGCGACGTCTTTGGTGACGAGGTAGTAGCCGAGCACGCCGGCGAGGACGCCGTACTTGATCAGGTTGGCGTGCTTCTCGATGCGCACCGGGAATCTCGATCCGCATCTTCCTCGGGATGATCGGATCCATCAGCTGCGTCAGCGCGCCGAACGCGCACACCCGCCCGCAATACACCCGCCCCCACAGCACCGTCGATCCGACGACGAACAGCATGAAGGCGTACCAGGCGAGGCTGAACTTGAACTCCGGCACGCTCAGGTCGGTCAGCCGGAACACGTCGCTGACCGAGACGAGGCTGCTCTTGGTGAACCCCAGGTAGCCGACCGCGGCGACGAAGGTGACGTACTTCAGCGGGACGCTCTTGCGGAAGAAGCTGACGAGCGCCAGCGCCATGAACGCCGCGAGCAGCGCCAGGTCGAGCGCCTGCGGCTGGAGAATCTCGCGCCAGCCCTCGACCGCCGGATCCACTATTTACTGGCCTCGGGCAGCAGCTGCTTGGCGACCATGCGCGCGCTGTCGCGGATGGCGCGCGTCGCGCTGGCGATGCTGATCGAGGCGCGGGAGACGGCGTCGACGTCGCCGCCGACGCGGAACGGATCGCGGATGTTCTTGCCCTTGAACTGCATCGCGAACTTCGGCGGCTCGACCGAGAAGTAGCCGTACGGCTCGGAGTTGTAGGTGACGACGACGCCGGTGAGCACGCCGGTCATGTCCATGCCGACGAGGATGTGAATCGGACCGTGATAGCCGTGCTCCTGCGGCACGAGGTCGGTCGTCCAGAAGGCGACGCCGAGCGGCGGCGCCGACGGACTGGTTTTGGGGTCGGCCGTGTACGCCGTGAAGTGGAGCGGCTCGCCGGTGAGCGCCGAAAACGACGCGGCGTTCGGGAACAGCCGCTTCAGCTCGGCTGCCGGGTTCGGCGTGGTGAAGATGCGATCGGCGGCGACGGCCGCGGCGGCGGCGCAGCACAACGACAGCGCGATCGCGGCGACTCTCTGCAACTGGCTCACTGTGGTCCCTTCGTTCACAGCCTCTTCGGACCAGCGATTATACTCGCCGCGTGAAGCGTGTTGCGGCCCTGCTGGTCGGCCTCGCGTCCGCGGTGCTCGTGCTCGGCGGCGATCGGCTGCTTCTCCGCGCTCTCGGCGACGGGCTCAGCCCGTTCGATCTCGCCGAGATTCGCACCTACGACTGGCGGCTGACCCACACCGCGCGCCCGGAGTCGGCGCGCAAGGATATCGCGATCGTCGAAATCGACGAGCCGTCGCTGCGCAGCCTGCAGCCGAACGCCGGCCGCTGGCCCTGGCCGCGCGCCGTGCACTCGATGCTGCTCGACTACCTGGCCCGCGCGCCGGCCAAAGTGATCGCCTACGACGTCGTCTTTTCCGAGGCCGATACCCGCCGCGGCTTCGACTTCGGCGGATCGACGATGAGCGGCGCCGAGTCGGATCGCATGCTGGCCGACTCCGTGAAGGCCGCCGGCAACGTCATCCTCGTGGCCGACGCGTCGTACGACGCCGAGGTCGAGAATCTGGCGCTGCCGGACACGGGCTATCCGCTCGACGTGCCAGGCATCTACGAGCTGCGCGGCGTCCTGCCGCCGATCACGGTGCTCGCCGACGCCGCATCGGGCCTCGGCCACAACCGCTTCGTGCTCGATCCCGACGGCCCGCTGCGTCATCTGATTCCGTTCGTGCGCACGCATCATCGCGTGGTGCCGTCGCTCGGTGTCAGCGCGGCCCTTCGCGTCGCCGGCATCAAGCCTCAGGACGTCCGCCTCGACGGGACGAGTCTTCGGTTCGGCGATCGCGTGATGCCGCTGTCGTGGCGCCACGTCCGGGCCGAAGACGGCAGCGTCACGCTTTCTCTGGGACCCGATCGACTTTCGCGGACCGGCGCTGCTGAGCGATCTCAAGAGCCGCACCTATCCGACCTACTCCTTCTTCGACCTGCTCTATTCGGAGGAGCAGATCCTCGCGAAGCAGCCGCCGAAGATCGATCCGGCGACGTTCCGCGACAAGATCGTGTTCGTCGGCATGACCGCGACCGGCCTGTTCGACGTGTTCGAGACGCCGTTCTCGAACGGCAAGATGCCAGGCGTCCAGGTCCACGCCGCGGCGGCCGACGAGATCCTGTCCAACCGATTCATCCGCCAGGACGGCGCCGCCGTTCGCGTCGCCACGGTGACCGGCGCCGCGCTGGCCATTGGCCTGGTCGCGACGATGCTGCCGGCGTGGTGGGCGACGGCGGTCACGGCGGTCTTCGTGGCGGCGCTGTCGTGGATCGCCACCGCGTTGTTCAGCGGCGGCTATTGGCTGAACCTGTCGCAGCCCGTGCTCGCTTCGTCGGTCGCGCTGTTCGGCGGCGTCGCGTACCAGGTACTTCTTCGAGGGACGCGAGAAGCGGAAGATGAAGAAGCTGTTCGGGCAGTACGTCTCGAAGGACGTGTACGACCAGCTGGTGGCGAACCCGTCGCTTGCGCGGCTCGGCGGCAACCGGCGCGAGATGACCGTCCTCTTCTCCGACATCCGCGGATTCACCGCCGTCTCCGAGCACGCGCAGCCGGAGGCCATCGTCGGCATGCTGAACGAGTACTTCACGCGCATGGTCGAAATCGTGTTTGCTCACCACGGCACGCTCGACAAGTTCGTCGGCGACATGGTGATGGCGTTGTTCGGCGCGCCGCTCGACGATCCGCGGCACGCGGATCACGCGGTCGAGGCCGCGCTGGACATGGTCGACGCGCTCGCCGTGCTCAACGCGCGCTGGCAGGCCGAGGGGCGGCCGGCGCTCGACATCGGCATCGGCATCAACACGGGCCCGATGATCGCGGGCAACATCGGGTCCAACGCGATCATGAGCTACACCGTCATCGGCGACGCGGTGAACCTCGGATCGCGGCTCGAATCGCTCAACAAGCAGTACGGGACTCGGATTATCATCAGCGAAGCCACCCGGAAACAGCTGAGCTGCGCCTGCGAGATCCGGCCGCTCGGCGACGTCGTCGTCAAAGGAAAAACGGAACCGGTCGCCATCTTCCAGGTGGTGGGCCGAGCCCGTGTCACACAAGAAGCACACGTATGAAGAAGGTCGATCCTCGCTGCTGCGCTGTGGGCGCTCGCCGCCCCGGCGCACGCGCAGTTCGGCGGCATCGACGGGCTCAAGAAGATCCAGGACGCCAAGAAGAAGTTCGACGAGCTGAACGTCACCGAAGAAGAGGAGCGGAAAATCGGCCAGGACGTCAGCGCCAAAATCCGCCAGCGTTTCGGCGTCGTCCAGAACGTGCCGGTCCACAAGTACGTCACGCTCGTCGGCCTGACGCTCGCGCGCCAATCGGAGCGCCCCGGTCTTCCCTGGACCTTCGTCGTCCTCGACACCGACGGCGTCAACGCCTTCGCCTCTCCGGGCGGCATCGTGCACATCACGCGCGGCGCGCTCGGGTTGATCAAGAGTGAGGCGGAGCTGGCCGGCGTGCTTGCCCACGAGATCGGCCACGTGGCGCACAAGCACACGGTGAACGCCATCAGGAAGAACAAGACCGTTCAGCTCGGCACCAGCGAGTCGCTGTCGAACCGCGCGCCGTTCGTCGACAAGATTGCGAACAAGGCGTACGAGATGGTGCTCGAGAACAAGTTCGACCGCGGCGACGAGATGGATGCCGACAAGGTGTCGGTCACGCTGACCGAGAAGGCCGGCTACGCGCCGGGGACGCTCGCCGCGTTCCTCGCGCGGCTCGACGATCGCAACAAGGATCAGCCGGCGCAGAACGGACTGTTCGCGTCGCACCCGGAGACGAAGGAGCGCATCGACGCGATCAAGAAGCTCGCCGGTGCGAAGACCGGCGCGACGGTCGAGGCGCGCTACAAGGCGAACATCAAGTACGAGCCGACGCCGGTCACCGCGATCGCCACCGTCGAGGATGGCGCGTCAGGTCTCACGGGATCGACCAAGCCCAAGGACGACAAATCCGCCGACAAGAACAAGGACAAGAAAGAGGATCCACCCAAGAAGGGATTCGGTGTCGGCTCGCTGAAGCCGTCTTCCTCCTCCGAGCGCGAGACCGCGCAGGTGTCGGCATCGGGCGGATCGCGGGGACTCGGCCCCGATCGCGCTGCGAAAGGCGGCGGGAATCCCACGGTCGTGAAGGCGTCGGTGACCGACGCCGAGCTCGCCGCGTTCAAGAAGGAGATTGTCTAGGAGCGCGCTTCCCGGCGAACGCTGCGAATGCCTCCCTGGCGTCGGCTGACTTCAGCTGCGCGGCGAAGTGCACTCCCTCGACCTCCATGCGGGCGGCCAGGGCCGCAGGGTCGCGCATCAGCGCCTTGGTGATCGTGACGGCTGACGCCGGCCGGGCAGCGACGGCCTCGGCAGCGGCGCGGGCGCGCTCACGCAACTCGCCGGCCGGACAGGCCGCGTTGGCGATGCCCCAGTCGACCGCCCTCTTCGCATCCACGGCCTCGCCCAGTACGAACATCGAGAACGCTCGCGCATGGCCGATCCGCAAAGGCAGGGTCAGGCTGGATGCCGCTTCCGGAACCAGCGCGAGGTTCACGAACGGCGTCGTGAGCAGGGCGTCGTCGGACACGAACACGAGATCGCAGTGCAGCAGCATCGTCGTTCCGACGCCCACCGCCCGCCCGTTGACGGCGGCCACCAGCGGGGTTGTCGCGCGAGCCAGCGCGGCCAGCAGCGGATTGCCGCCGCTACGCACCGCGTCGGGCTCGCCGCGATTGGCCGCAGCGAAATCGCCAAGGTCGTTGCCCGCGGTGAACGTGTCGCCTTCGGCCTGGATGAGGACGCACCGCACGTCCGGGTTGTGCCCGGCACCGTCGATGCCGTCGGCAAGCGCCTGGTACATGTCCCGCGTCAAGGCGTTCTTCTTCTCCGGCCGGTTGAGCGTCAAGGTCAGCACGCCGTTCGAGATGTCGCTGCGCACATGGTCCGTCATTGCGTTCTCCACCGTTTCGTTCAGAAGTAGTGCGGACCTTCAGGTCCGCCGTGGACAGGCTTTCCGCGATTCCTTCTTTTCGGGCAGGCCTGAAGGCCTGCACTACATCTGGGAGAGTCCATTCAGGCGCTGGATGATGCCGTCCGCTTCGGCCATGATGCGATCGATCAGCTCCTGGACCGTCGGTATGTCGTGGATGAGCCCGGCGACCATCCCGCACGACCAGACGCCGGCGTCCATCTCGCCCTCCTGCATGATGCGCGGGTAGACGCCGGACACATCGTGCGCGATATCGGCGAACGTGAGCGCCGATCCGAGCGCCCGCTCTTTTTCGAGGAGCCGGTCGGTGGCAGCGTTCTTCAGCACCCGCTCGGTATTGCGGAGCGGCCGCATCACCAGCCGTGTGTCGAGCTCGCTGGCGGCGACCAGCGCCTGCTTGACGTGGTCGTGCACCGGCGCCTCCGTGGTCGCAATGAAGCGCGTGCCCATGTTGATACCGTCTGCGCCGAGCGCGAGCGCGGCGACGAGCGACCGGCCGTCGGCCATGCCGCCCGATGCGACGATGGGGATCGTCAGCTCCTCTGCCGCGCGCGGCAACAGGATGAAATTCGGCACATCGTCTTCGCCCGGGTGGCCGCCGCACTCGAAGCCATCGACGCTGACGGCATCGCAACCGATCGATTCGGCCTTCAACGAATGGCGGACCGACGTGCACTTGTGGATCACCCGAATCCCGGCGTCTTTCAGGGCCGGCAGCCATTTCTGCGGATTGTTTCCTGCGGTCTCGACGATGGTGACGCCGCCTTCGATGATCGCGCGGATGTAGCCTGGATAGTCTGGCTGGGTCACCGCAGGGAGAAAGGTGAGGTTGACGCCGAACGGCTTGTCGGTCATCTCCCGGCAGCGCCGGATCTCGCGGGCCAGCGCGTCAGGCGTGCGTTGGGTCAGGCCCGTGATGATGCCAAGACCGCCGGCGTTCGAGACCGCGGAGGCCAATTCGGCGAAACCGACATAGTGCATGCCGCCCTGGATGATCGGGTGCCGGATGCCCAGCAGCTCTGTGATTCGTGTGTGCATGATGGTCAACGCCAACTGGTGGCACGGCTCTCAGTCGGAAAGACGCTCATGCTCTCATCGCGGATGCCGCAGGTCAACGGCACATGCGTCAGGCTAAGATGCGGCCCATGTCCAGATACACCCTGCGGATTCTCGCCGCGCTGGTTTTCGCGTCGCTTCCAGATGTGTGCGGTGCGCAGCCATCGGTGGGAGCCGACACGGCGATCCGGCCATTCACCATCCGCGTCCCCGACGCGGTTCTCGTCGATCTCAAGGCCCGTCTCAAGAGTCCGCGCGTGCCCGACGGTCTCAACGGCGACGGCTGGACGTACGGGACCGATACCGCCTATCTGAAGCAGCTCGTCGCCTACTGGCGCGACCGGTTCGACTGGCGGGCGCAGGAGCGATCGTTGAACCGGTTCGAGCAGTTCACGACGAACATCGACGGCCTGACGCTGCATTTCATTCACCGCCGCTCGAAGCAGCCGAACGCGCTGCCGCTGCTCATCACGCACGGCTGGCCCGGATCGTTCGTCGAGTTCACGAAGGTGATCGATCCCCTCACCGATCCGGCCGCCCACGGCGGACGCGCGGAGGATGCATTCGACGTCGTCATCCCGTCGATTCCGGGCTTTGCGTTCTCGGAAAAACCGCGCGACCCTGGCTACTCACCGGCTCGCATTGCCGCGATCGAAGCAAAGCTGATGGCGAGGCTCGGCTATCAGCGCTACGGCGTGCAGGGCGGCGATTGGGGCTCCATCATCGGGACGCAGGTCGCGCTCAACGATTCACCGCACGTGGCCGGCCTGCACCTCAACATGTGCACGGCCGCCGCGCCGCCTGGTGATCCCAACGAAGGGCTGTCGGAGCCGGAGAAAGCCCGGCTCAAGGTACGGCAGACGTTCCAGGCCGAGGAGACCGGCTATCAGCAGATTCAGGGAACCAAGCCGCAGACGATCGGCATCGCGCTGAACGATTCACCGGTGGGACTCGCCGCCTGGATCGTCGAGAAATTCCGGACGTGGTGCGACTGCGACGGCAACCCCGACACCATCTTCACGAAAGACGAACTGCTGACCAACATCACGCTCTACTGGGCGACCGAAACGGCGGCCTCGTCGGCGCGGATCTACTACGAGAGTCGCCACGCGTCGCCGGAGCCCGGCGGCCCGCGCCGCATCGAGGTCCCCACGGCGTGCGCCGACTTTCCAAAAGAAATCATCTGGGCGCCGAGGCGCTGGATGGAGAAGCGCTACAACATCACGCGCTGGACCGAGATGCCGCGCGGCGGTCATTTCGCCGCCTTCGAGCAGCCCGCGCTGTTCGTCGACGACGTGCGCGCGTTCTTCCGTACGGTTCGTTAGGGCACTTTTGTTTCACGGTAGTGTCCGGCTTTAGCCGAGACCAGTCAAAGTCCGCCTGCAGGCGGACACTACCGGCGAATCGACATTGCGCGTAGGGCCTTTCCCTACAGCCTCAGGAACCGGCGGACGCGGGCGACGAGCGTTTGCGGCGGCTCAATCGCCGCCTGGTCGATGCTCCTGCTGGTCCGGTGCTGTTCGAGCTCCTGACGCCGTTTTGTCACGGCCGCGGTGACGTGATCGACGAGCGCGGAATCGGCGAGCACGAGGTTGCGGAACGCGTCGGCGCCGATCTCGATCAGCTCGCAGTCGGTGATCGCCGTGACCGTGGCGCTTCTCGGGTCGCCCGTCAACAACGACATCTCGCCGAAAAACGCGCCCTGACGCAGCCGCGCGAGCTCCCCCTCGGTCCTCGCGAGGGTCACTGATGCCTCTCCCCGCTTCAGCACGAACATGGTCGCGCCGGCTTCGTCCTCGCGCACGATCGCCTGTCCTGCCGCGAACAGCAAAGGCCGCGACGCCATGGCCAGCTGCACGCGCTGCTCGTCGGTCAGCGACGAAAAGATTTCCACGCCGTCCAGCAGCTGCGCACGCGCGCCGTCGTCGTCCACCGAGGGGATGTGATCGATCTGCACCTGGGTCGGGTACGGAATTTCGATGCCGTGGCGGCGAAACGCGTAGTAGATATGCGAGCGCACGCGATCGCGGACGCGCATGTCGGCGGCGAAATCGGCCGTCCAGACCCGGATGCGGTAGGTGATCGAGGACGCCGCGAAATCGGCGATCAGAATCTCGGGCTCTCGTGTCGGGACGAGAAGCGGTTCGCCGCGAAGCGCACGGGCGATCACCGCCTTGACCTCGTTGGGCGGCGTATCGTAGCTCGCGCCGACCTCGAGCTCGAGACGCGTGTCCTGGGTCGGCTCGGAGTAGTTCGTGATCGTCTCCTTCGCCACCACGCTGTTGGGCACGACGACGAAGTTTCCCGCCTTGGTGCGAATCTTCGTGGCGCGCCAGGTGACCTCCGACACGAGGCCGTCGGTCCCCGCGATGGTCACCCAGTGGCCGACGCGAAACGGCTTCTCGATCTGAATCGCCAGGCCCGAGAAGAGATTCCCCAGCGTGTCCTGCAGCGCGAAGCCGATCACGACCGCGCCGACCGCGGTCGTGGCCAGCACCTTCTCCTGCATGAAGAGCGTCGCCACGATCGCGAACAGCGCGATGGCAATCGCATCCTGGACGATGGTCGGAAAACGATCGGGCAGGCGATCTTCCCGCCACGGATTGATCGTGACGACGACGACCAGCGTGGCCAGGCCGAAGACGAGGAGCAGCGGATTGAATCCGCGAATCTCCTGTGCGACGTTCGGCGGCAGCCTGCCATACGTCGCAAGGGCGGCCGCGATCGCATAGATGCCGAACAGCACGCACGACGTCAGCAGCCGGCTGCGGACGAGGCGGTTGGCACTCGTGCTCCGCAGCGCAAGCGTGATCAGAAGGAGCGCGACGCCGACGATGATCGAAGAGGCTGGCACGGCGGCTGATTATGCCGCATTCACTCGGTCGATCGCGCGGACACGGCGATCGCGCCGATGACGAGGCTCGCCCCGGCGATCAACGTGAGCGTGGCAGGCGCGTCCCGCAGCACGAAGAGAGAGAACAGCGTCGCGACCAGCGGTTCGGCGAACACGCAGATGGAGGTGCGCGCCACGCCGCAGCGTGCGATGCCGCGGTACCAGAGGTAGAACGGGACCACGGTAAAGGCGACGGCGTTGAATGCGCCGACCTCCATGCTCCGCACGAGCGGCACGCTGTGATCCTGTCCCAGGCTCACCCAGCCCATGAAGCGTCTGCGATTTCGCAGCGCTACACCCTGTCGCAGACGGCGTCGGCGACATACGTCGATCTGCTCGTCGGTGAGTTCGGCGTACATCGGGAGCGAAAGGATGCGCGACGCTGCCGCCTCGGTGACCGGAAAATCGCCTGCCCTGTAGCCGAGCGAGGCACAGGCCTCCTGCAGGTGCGCCGGCACAGGGTAGTGAATGCCGGTGTGAATCTGCCGCTCCCTCAGCCGCTGCTCCAGGGTTGCGCGCTCGTGCGTCTGGATCACGTAAAGATGAAAAACATGCTCGACGTTCGCAGCAGCAACCGGCGTCTGCACGTGCGCACTCAGGCGAGACGAGTACGCATCCGCGTGAGCGCGTCTCGCCGCGTTCCACCCGTCAAGGTGCGGCAGCTTGACGCTCAGGACCGCAGCCTGCACCGTGTCGAGTCTCGAATTGGTGCCGGCCACCGCATGGTAGTACTTCACGTGCTGACCGTAGTTGCGCAGCAGCCGCAGTTTCCCCGCAGCGCGATCGTCGTTCGTCGTAACCATGCCGCCATCGCCGAGGGCGCCGAGGTTTTTCGACGGGTAGAAGCTGAACGCTGCGGCGTGGCCGAAGCTGCCGGCACGCCTGCCCTTGTAACGCGCGCCGTGTGCCTGTGCAGCGTCCTCCACGAGCACCAGGTTATGACGACGCGCGACGGCGGCGACGGCGTCGAGATCGACTGGCTGGCCGTACAGGTGCACGGGAACCACGGCCTTCGTGCGGCTCGTGATCGCCGCATCGACGGCGCGTGGCGTCGATGCCGTAGCTCGACGCATCCATGTCGACGAAGACCGGCCTGGCGCCAACCGCCATGATTGCGAGGACCGTCGCGATGAACGTGTTGGCGGGTGCGATCACTTCGTCCCCGGGCCCGACGTCGAAGGCGCGCAGGGCGAGCTCGATCGCCGACAGCCCCGTGCCGACACCAAGTGCGTGCCGCGTTCCGATGTACGCGGCGTACTCGGTCTCGAAGCGCTCGACGGCTGCGCCCATGATGAAATCTCCGCGCTCGATCGTCTCGCGAAGGCTCCCCTCGATCGCGCCGGTCAGCGGCGCATGCTGTGCCCGCAGATCGACGAACGGCACATGCATTGTCGTCATCGCTATTTCTTCAATCCGAGACCCAGGTACACGACCGGCCTCACGATGCTCCACCAGCCGGTGATCGGCCGCATCTTGGTGTATCCAAGCTGGTGTGGCGGATAGATTTTTGTGACGGCGACCTCGACATGACGATAGCCCAGCCAGATGGCCTTCAGCATCAGGTAGGGCTCCAGTTCGTAGCGGTCGAGCCACGCCTGGTGCCAGTCGATGCGAGCATCGCGCAGGATGGACGTGCGAAACGCTCGAAATCCATTGGTGCTCTCGGTCACACGCTTGCGCGCCGCCATCGAAAAGATCAGAGGGTGGATCACGCGCGTGCCGAAAACACGATAGGCCGGCATGTTGCCGAACCGGCCGCCCTTCAAGTAGCGCGATCCCTGGACGAAATCGGCGATGTCGTCCCGCAGCGGTGCCAGCAACGACGGGATTTCCAGCGGATCGTCCTTGTCGTTGCCCGCCTGGATGACGAGCACGTCGTAGCCGTTGTCGAGCGAGTACTTGAACACGCGCTTCATCGCGGCGCCGATGCCCTGATTGGTCGGATTGCGTAGCAGGATGATGTTGTCCCCGACGTCGTCCAGGGCGCCGTCGGTCGACCCATCGTCGTGGACCAGAAGATCGTACGTGCGATCCGCGGGATGCCGGGCGAGCGTGCGGCGGATTTTGTCGCCTTCGTTATAGGCGAACGTGGCAGCGAGCACACGCATCTATCGAGGCTTCTTCGCCGGTCTGACAACCGGGCGAGGCAGCGCGGCGACCGTCTCCCACTCAGGCCGCCGCCGGACGTCGATGCCGTCCTGGTACGGGATGACGATACCGAATGGGCATTCGACGGAGTCGACCGGGCCGATCACACGCGCCGGGTTGCCGGCGACCAGCATCCCGGCCGGCACGTCCGACGTCACGACGCTGCCGGCGCCCACCAGCGCGTTCTCGCCGATCGTGATGAGAGGCAGGAGTGTCACATTGACGCCGATGCGGGCCCCCCGCCGAATCGTCGGACCCTGCATGCATTTCGAACAAATGGGGTGGGGATCGTTGGCGATCGTCACGCCCGGGGCGAGGAACACATCGTCTTCGATCGTCGTGAACTGGGCCACGTAGACGTTGCAATGGATCTTCACGCGGTGGCCGATGGCGCAGCCGTAATCGATTGTCGAATTGTTCCAGAGCGTGCAGTGGTCGCCGATCCGGTTTTCCTCGCGCACGATCGCGTGATGCCCGGTCTCGAAATCCTCGCCGATCTCGACAGCCGCGTACACGATCGAGCCGGAACGGATGCGAGCGGCCGCGCCAATCCGGGTGTCGCCTTTGATGTCCGGCCGGCCGGATGGGTACCCGAGCAGCACGCCGGGGTCGATCACGGCGTTGACGCCAAGATGGACCTGCACGGCCCCGGGTACGTCACACTTCAACTGCCACTCCGCGCGACCGCATCGATGTGTCGATCGCAACCAGCGTTCGAACCACGCCGGTTCCGAAGCGCCCTCCAGCCACGACAGGCGTGCCCGTGAGGATCGCGTTGACGAAATCTGCGCATTGGTTCTTGAGCGGCTCGCTCGTGTCGACTTTCGGGCTGATGATATCGCCATCTCGAACGAGCAGCTTGAACTCCCCGAACGAATCGGAAATGGCCTCGCCCACCGACACGCCGCGCTCGAAGACCCGGACCCGCTCGACGTTGTTGAGGTCGTCGAAGACGACGCGACGGCGGCTGCCAACGGCCACGACTTCGCGCACCTTGTTGGGATCGGCCCAACTCACGTGAATGTTGCCAATCACGTCGTTCTTGAAGCCGAGCGTCGCAAAGGCGATGTCTTCGCGGCTGGTCTTCAGGACGCTGGTCCCGATAGCCGACGCCCACAGCGGCTGGTAGTCGAGCAGGTAGTTGAAGATCGCGATGTCGTGAGGGGCGAGGTCCCATGCCGCGTTGACATCCGGGCGGATCGGGCCGAGGTTGGTCCGTGTGGCGTGCAGGTAGTACGGCTGACCGAAGTGCTCCGGTGCCATCACCTCTTTCATCTTGCGCACGCCCGCGTTGTACAGAAACGTATAACCGACCATCAGCACCAGGCCGACCGAGTCGGCCAGGTCGCACAGCGCGTGGCATCCGGCGGCGTGCAGCGCCATCGGCTTTTCCACCAGGACGTGACGGCCGCTGGCCAGCGATGCGCGGACCAGCGCCTCGTGCGTCGATGCCGGCGTCGCTATGACGATCGCGTCCACATCTTCGCGTGCAAGGAGTTCGTCGAGCGTGGAGCAGATCGCGACGGTGCCATGACGCCGCCGAACGACCGACAGGCGATCGGCGCGCTGATCGCAGATGGCCGTGAGTTCGACATTCGGCAGATCGCTCAGCACGCGCGCGTAGTTCGGTCCCCAGTAGCCGAGTCCGATGAGTGCGATGCGAACAGGCGGCGCTGACGCGCGGCTGTCAGGTGGCACGAGTGGTTCAAACAGTAATCTGGCAGTGATCGCGAGTCAACCGACGCTGTACAGTGAGTGCCGTGGAGGCCCGATGCTCAAGCTCATATTCCCGCTCGTCGTACTGGTGGTCGGTATCGCCGCGTCGAGCGGCGCGCAGGACCGGATGCCGCCCATTCCGGCCGACAAGCTGACGGATGCGCAGAAGAAGGCCATCGAGGAATTCAAGGCGGCGCGGTCGGCCGATATCTCGGGTCCGTTCGTGCCGCTCCTGCGCAGTCCCGAGGTGATGAACCGCGCGCGTGCGATGGGCGACTATCTGAGGTTCAAGAGCTCACTGCCGCCGCGCCTGAGCGAGTTCGTGATTCTGCTGACCGCGCGGCAGTGGACGCAGCAGTACGAATGGAACGCCCACCAGCCGCTCGCTCTCAAAGGAGGGCTGAAGAGCGACATCGTCGATGCGATCGCGGCCGGGCAGGCGTCCTGAACGGATGGCCGCCGATGAAGAGGCTCTTTACTCGGTGGTCGACGAGTTGCACCGCAACCACGGCGTGAGCGACACCACGTACGCGCACGCCGTCGCCGCGGTCGGTGAGCAGGGCCTGATAGACGCGATCGGGATTGCGGGACAGTACACGATGCTCGCCATGGTGCTGAACACCGCGCGCACGCCGCTGCCCGCGGGCGCGACGCCGGCTCTCGCACCCTTTCCCCGCTGAGGAAGCCGCCGCCGTTGCTGCGTATGGGTTTTCGACTCCGATGTAGTGCAGGCCTTTGGGCCTGCCCGACACGGCGGACCTGAAGGTCCGCACTACACCACGCGAAAGTGCGCTAGCGGTCCAGCACTTCGCGGATGCGGCGGCGAAGGTCGCGCGGCGAGAAGGGTTTCTGCAGGAGCTCGATCGGCTCCTTCGATCTGGGCACGTTGAGCGTTTCCTCCGTGTAGCCGGACATCAGGATGACGGGGATGCCGGGCCGCTGCGTCCTCATCAGGCTCGCGAGCTCGACGCCGCTCTTGCCCGGCATCATCGCGTCGGTCAGCAGCAGATCGATCGGTCCGTCGTGCGCCTGGGCCGTCGCGAGCGCTTCCTCCGCGGAGGCCGCGATCAGCAGCCGATACCCATCGCGGCGCAGTGAAGACGCGACCAGGCTGCGCACGGATGGCTCGTCTTCCGCGATGAGCAACGTTTCGTGGCCGTGGCGCTCGCTGCGGCTGACGGAGGTGGCCGCGGCGTCGCGCGCGGGCGACGCCGCGGCGGGAAAGTAGAGGCGGAACGTCGTGCCGTGATTGAGCTCGCTGTCGACGAAGATGAACCCGCCGATTTGCTTCAGCGTGCCGTACACCATCGACAGGCCGAGCCCGGTGCCTTTGCCGACGTCCTTGGTCGTGAAGAACGGCTCGAAGATGCGCGCCAGCGTCTCGCGCGCCATGCCATGGCCCGAGTCGGAGACCCGCAGGACGTTGTACCGGCCCGCCGGCATCGGGGGATGG
Organism: uncultured Acidobacteriota bacterium; assembly: GCA_963794305.1. Lineage (GTDB taxonomy): Bacteria > Acidobacteriota > Vicinamibacteria > Vicinamibacterales > CAVVIG01 > CAVQFC01. Next base: position 44,977 of record CAWCDQ010000006.1, read on the forward strand.
CTGCGCGCGAATGCTTCGTCTATCGTTTCACGCGTGGTCGCAAGGACGAGCCGGCCTCCGGACGGCATCGCGTCGCGGGCGTTGACGGCGAGGTTGAGCACCGCCTGCTCGACCTGTCCGGGATCGCCGAGCACGTGGAGAGGTTCCAGCGCGAGCTCGGCCTTCACCTCGATGTCGGTCCCGAGCAGCCGCGACAGCAGGCGGCAGATGCCGGCGATGGTGTCGTTGAGATCGAACACGCGCGGCTCCAGCAGCTGCTTGCGGCTGAAGGCCAGCAGCTGGCGCGTGACCGATCCCGCGCGCTCGGCCGCGCGCCGGATCTCCTCGACGTCGGCGCGGGCGGCATGATCCGACGCCACTTCGCCCAGGGCAAGTTCCGCGTACCCGGCGATCGCGGTCAGCGCGTTGTTCAAGTCGTGCGCGATGCCGCCCGCCAGCCGGCCGATCGCCTCCATCTTCTGTGATTGCCGCAATTGATCCTCGAGCTGGCGCCGCTCGGTGATGTCCTGCACGGTGCCGACCATGCGCAGCGGCCGCCCCTGCGGATCGCGAACGACGGCGGCCTTTTCGTGCACCCACCGCACGCTGCCGTCGGGCCGGACGACACGATGCTCGAAGTCGTACGGCTGTCCGTCGGCAACGGCCTTGTCGCTCGCCGCGTGCACGGCAGCCCGATCGTCGGGATGCACGAACTCGAAGAAGGCGGCCGAAGAACCCTCGAATTTGCCGAGCGCGACGCCGAAGATGCGGTGCGACTCGGTGGACCAGCCGAGGCGATCCGATCCGTCGAGCTCCGCCACCCAGCTTCCGATGTGGCCGATCTCCTGCGCCTTCTCGAGAAACGCGCGATGCTGCTCGAGCGCCTGGGCCGTGCGGACCGCCGGCCCGATGTCGCGGATGCTGATGACGCGGCCGACAATCGTCGAGCCGATCCGGTGCGGCGCGACGAAGCGCTCGTACACGCGGCCATCCCTGAAGCGCAGGACGTCGCTCGACCTGGCGGCCGGGTCGCTCCAGAGCTCCTTCGACCGTCGCTGGAACTCCTCCGGATCCTCGAGCTGATCGATCACGCCGCCCAGCAGCTCGTCCGCGTTTTCGGTGTCGATCGCCTCCGGCGGCAGGCGCAGCATTTCCGCCAGCACACGGTTGTAGCGGATGACGCGGTGGTTCAGGTCGAGGACGAGGATGCCGTCGTGCGTGGCCTCGAGCGTGGCTTCGAGCAGCGCGATGGTTTCTTCGAGCGTCGGGCGATCCATCGGGAAGACCGCCACAGTATGACACGCGGTGCTGCGACTCGCCGCCGAGCCCTGCGCGGTTTTTCCCTATTCCGTGCGCAGCGCGACGATCGGATCGACGCGCGTCGCGCGGCGGGCCGGGATCAGGCTGGCGACGAAGCCGGCCGTGGCCAGCATCAGCGACACGCCGGTGAACACCATCGGGTCGAGCGGGCTCACGCCGTACAGAAGACCCGACATGGCGCGCGTCACCGCCATCGATGCGACAAGGCCGCACACCGTTCCGCCACACACGAGGAGCATGCTTCTTCCCAGGACCAGCTTGAGCGTGCTCGCCGCGTCAGCGCCGAGCGCCATGCGCACGCCGAGCTCGCGGGTCCGCTGCGTCACTGTGTACGAGACGACACCATAGATTCCCACCACCGCCAGCAGCAGCGCCGACACCGCGAACGCGATGAGCAGCAGCATGCTGACGCGCGGCAGGAAGACGGATCGCGACACGACATCCACCATCGCGCTGACGTCGAAGATCGGCTGCTCGGCATCGACGGCCAGCACCTCGCGCCGGATGCTCGCGACGAATCCCTTGGGATCCGACGCCGTCCGGACGATGAGCGCCATGCCGTTGAGCGGCTGCTGGTATGCCGGCATGAAGAGCTCCGCCCGCGGCTCGCTGTCGAGGCCGTAGTGCTTCACGTCCCCGACGATCCCCACCACCTCGCCTTTGCCGTGCGGATTGCGAACGACCTTGCCGATCGGGTTCTCGCCGGCGAAATGGCGGCGCGCCATCGTTTCGTTGATCACGATGGTTCCAGGCGCGCCGGCACGATCGCGGCTGTCGATGAAGCGCCCGCTGAGCAGCGCGATCTTCATCGTCTCGAAGTAGCCCGGCGTGGCCGTGCGGATATCCGCCCGCGGCTCCTCGCCGTTGGCGGGCGCGGCGTGTCCGTCGATGGTGAACGGCAGCGCGTAGTCGATGCCGACCGGGTACATCGGCAGCGTGCTCACGCCCGCCGCGGAGTACACGCCCGGAATCGCTCCGACCCTGTGGATGGCGTCCATGTAGAAGCGCGTGCGATCGATGCCGGTCTTGTATTTCGACTGCGGCAGGTAGATCTGCACCGCCAGAAGGTTGCCGGGCTCGAAGCCCGGCGACACGCGCATCAGCTGCGCGAAGCTGCGGGTCATGAGGCCGGCGCCGACGAGCAGCATCAGCGCGAGCGCGACTTCGATCACGACGAGCGTGCTGAGCAGGCGGCCTCCCGAATGGCGCGCCGTGCCCGAGAAGGTGTTCATCGTGTCGCGAAGACCGGCGCGCGACGCGTGAATCGCCGGGATCACGCCGAAGATCAGCGCCACGCCGACCGACGTCGCGAACGCGAACAGCAGCACGCCGCTGTCGAGGCGAACATCCTCCATGCGCGGCAGGCTCCCCTCGGGCAGCGCGTGCACGAGCCTGATGCCCGCCCACGCCACCAGAAGACCGAGCGCGCCGCCGACGGCCGATAGCGTGAAGCTTTCCGCGAGGACCTGGCGCACGAGCTGCCATCGTCCCGCGCCGAGCGCGGCCCGCACCGCGATTTCGCCACGCCGGCTCGAGAGCCTCGCCAGGATGAGATTCGCCACGTTGGCGCAGACGATCAACAGCAGAAATCCGACGGCCGCCGAAATCAGGAGCAGCGCCGGACGAACGGTGGACACCAGTTGTTCCTGAGCGGAGATCACCCGGGCGCCCCAGCCGGTGTTGCTGTCCGGAAAGGTCGACGCAAGCCGGCCGGCGATGATGGTCATTTCGCGCTGCGCCTGCTGCTCCTCCACGCCGTCAGCGAGCCGACCGACGACGTTGAGGGATCGCGCCTTGCGAGAGCGGCCGTGCGCGTCGTTCGGATCGAAGCTGAGCGGGGTCCAGATATCGCTGTTGCCGCTCGGAGGAAAATCGAATTCAGCCGGCATCACGCCGATGACGGTGTACGGCTGCGCATCGAGTTGGATCGTGCCGCCGATCGCGGCGGACGATCCGCCGAAGTGCCGCTGCCAGAACGCCCGGCTGAGGACGGCCACACGATCCGCACCGGGCTCGCCTTCGCCCGCCGAGAACGTCCGGCCCAACATCGGGCTGGCATGCAGCACCGAGAACATGTTCGCCGTCACGCGCACGCTCGGCACGTCGAGCGGTTCGCCGTTGCCGGCGAACGCATAGCGCAGCTGGCGGAACGCGGCCATTGCCGGCACAGAGGCCGATTGCTGTTTCCAGTCCAGGTACGTGAGCGGCGCCACGAGGTCCATGCTGCCGTCCGGGTTCTGCTCGCGAACGACGACAAGACGCGAAGGATCCTGGTACGGCAGCTGGTTCAGCAGCACCGCCTTGATCACGCTGAAGATCGCCGTATTGGTGCCGATGCCGAGCACCAGCGTCAGAATCGCCACGCAGGCGAAGGTGGGCTGCCGGGCCAGCGAGCGCACCGCGTAGCGGAAGTCGCCGAGCAGGTTTCCCATGGCGGGCGAGTATATAGAAGTGAAGTGAAAGGAACTTCTAACTTCTGAGAAGAGTCCCAGGCTTCAATCAGCGAGAGATAGGTTGCGGCGATATCCGAGGCTGCTTCGGCGGCGGACCTTTTTCCTTCGAGGAACGCGGCCGAAGGCTCCCAGAAGACCGAGCGCCCGATGGCGAAGCCGGACGCGGTGGCGCTGGCGGCGCACGCGCCGAACCAGCGATCGATTGTCGAGAGATCCGGCGGCTTTCCCGAGGATGATCTGCCGGCACGATGGGTGCGCGGCAATCGCTGTGTCGATCGTGCGGGCGCCCTGCGGCTGACAGCGTGCCTTCGATCTTCCAGAACTCCGGCGTCAGGCCGCGGCGGTACGCTTCGGCGATGAACTCGGCCAGCATCGCGGGTCGTCCCGACGATTCGAACTCATCCTCGGGCTCGTCCTTTCGCGCCACGAGCACTTCGAGCACGAGCGGCTTGCCCTGGCCGCGGCACCAGGCCTGCAGCGCCTCGAGCTTGGCCCACTGTTCGGCAAGCGTCTCCGCCTTGTCGTCCCGCCGATAGCGGGCGAGCACCTTGACGAACGCGCCGGTGAGCGCGGCGGAAAAGGGGTCGGTCGCCCACGCCAGCGGAATCGCGCCGGCCTTCTCCGCAGGAGTTCCAACCGCGAGTCCAGCCTTCAGTGCATCGGCGATCACGGCCGACGAATACTGCTCGTCGATGAGCAGCGCGCCGAACTGGCGTGCGGCGGCGGATTGTTCCCGCGCGCGAACGAAGCCCTCGTAGGCCACGCGCTTCGCGTCGCGGATCCGTTCCCGCGGCAGCGAACGCGCGTCGCAGAATTCCTCCCACTGCCAGCGGTGATCGGCCGCCAGCATGTACACGCGATGCGGATTCAACGGCCATGTCGAGCATATCAGACGTTGCAGGGGCGGACCCGCGGTCGTCCGCCACTGGGCCTGCAGAGGCCAGACATACTCGACAAGAACCTCGGCGTTCTCCGCGGTTTTTTCTTAAGATCAGATCCCGAGGCCGCGCAGGTACTCGCGATTGCGCGTGGCGCTGGCGGCCGGCGTGCCGAGACCCGGCAGCACGTCCTGCTCGACGACGATCCAGCCGTCGTAGCCGCGGGCTCGCAGCGCGTCGAGCACGCGGGCGAACGGAACGGCGCCACGACCGAGCTCGCAGAAGATGCCGCGGCGCACGGACTCGTGGTAGTCCCAGCCCTCGCTGCGCGACTGCTTCGCCAGATCGGGATCGCAGTCCTTGAAGTGCACGTGCCAGATGCGATCGCCCCAGGCCGCCAGCGCGGCGAGCGGGTCGCCGCCCGCAAACGTCAAGTGCCCGGTGTCCAGGCACAAACCGAGCAGTGTCGGGTCGGTCCTTGAACAGAGCGCATCGATCTCCCGCGGCGTCTCGACGTATCCGGCGCAGTGATGGTGAAAGACCGTGCGAAGGCCGGCCGCGCGCCGCACTTCCGCCGCCACCCGTTCGGCGCGCTGCGCGAAGGCCGTCCACTGATCGTCGGTCAGCCCCTCGTCGTCGCGAATGCGTCCGGCCCGCTGGGTCCGGCTCGCCACGCCGCCGTTGTCGTCGGAGAGCACGAGGAACGCGTCCGGCCCGCTCGCTTCCGAGAGCAGCCGCGCGGTGCGGACGGCTCGAGCGACGCCTTCGTCGAGCGCGTCGGCACGCGCGAGCGCCACCGGGACGAAGGCGGCGACGAGCGCAAGGTGGCGCCGCCCGACCGTGGCCGCCAGATCGTCCGGCGCCGTTGGAAGGAATCCCCAGTCGCCGAGCTCGGTGCCGGCGTATCCGGCGGCCGCCATCTCGTCGAGGACTTGCGATGCCGGCGCGGGCAACTGGGTCGCGTCGAATTCGAGCGCGCCCCACGAACAGGGCGCATTGGCCACGCGGATCACAGAAAGTCGCGCTCCCTTTCTCCGTGCCTGCTCGTACGCGGCACGGGCCCTCTGCACCTCGGGGCTGCTGGACACTTCCGCCACCGGCACATCCCACCACGACTCGTAGCCTGCCACGCGCGATTCGCGATCGACGGGCACGACGATCACGCCGACACCCGTGTGTTCCGCGGCCGCCTTCAACGCGTCCCGGAGCGCCGCGATGCTGTTCGCGCGCCAGACTTTCGCGCCCAGCGATTCGGCGTTGGCGGCAAGATCGATCGGCAGCCGGTCGCCGTCGAGCTCGCCGGTCGCCGGGTTCCGCGCCAGGTAGCGCGTGCCGAATCCGCCGCTGCCCACCGACTCGGACAGGCCGCCGATGCTGGCAAAGCCCGCGTTGTCGAGAAGAACGATGGTGATGGAGATGCGCTCCTGCACGGCGGTGACGATCTCCTGCGCCATCATCAGGTAGGAGCCGTCGCCCACCAGCGCGTAGACGCGTCGATCGGGCGCCGCCATCTTCACGCCGAGGGCGCCCGCGATCTCATAGCCCATGCACGAATAGCCGTACTCGAGGTGGTAGCACTTCGGATCGCGCGCGCGCCACAGCTTGTGCAGGTCGCCCGGCAGGCTGCCGGCGGCGGAGACGATGACGTCGGTCGGGGACAGCATCGCTTGCAGCACGCCGATGACGTGGGCCTGCTCGAGACATTGCGGATTGCGGATTGCGGATTGCGGATTGGATTGAGGATTGCGGATTGCAGACCCGATCGACTTCGGCTCGCCAGTCGCTCTGCGAAGCCGCGACCCGCTCGGCGTAACCCGCACCGACGCGGTAGCCAGCGACAAGCGGCAGCAGTTCGTCGAGCACCGCGCGTGCGTCGCCAACCAGCGGCAGCGCCGCGTGCTTGCCGGCGTCGATCTCGGCGACGTTGATCGCGATGAACCGCACGCCCTCGTGCTGGAACGCCGTCTTGGACGCCGTCGTGAAATCGCTCATCCTCGAGCCGACGACGATGACGAGATCGGCGTCGCGCGCCAGGAGGTTGGCGGCCCGCGTGCCGGTTGCGCCGACGCCGCCAAGCGACAGCGGGTGGGGATCGGGGAGAGATCCTTTGCCTGCCTGCGTTTCGCCCACCGCGATCCCCGTCGCGTCGACGAAGCGCCGAAGCGCGTCCGTCGCCTCGCTGTAGAGAACGCCGCCGCCGGCGACGATCATCGGTCGCACGCTCGCGCGAACGAGCGCCGCCGCCGCCGATAGCCGGTCGCGATCGGCGCGCGGGCGGGCGATCGTCCACACGCGCGGCTCGAACAGCGCGGCGGGGTAGTCGTAGGCTTCCGCCTGCACGTCCTGGGGAAGCGACAGGGTCACCGCGCCCGTGTCGGCCGGCGACGTCAGGACGCGCATCGCTTCCGGCAGCGCGGTCACGATCTGTTCGGGACGGTTGATCCGATCCCAATAGCGCGAGACCGGCTTGAAGCAGTCGTTCACCGACACATCCTGCGAATGGCTCGACTCGAGCTGCTGCAGGACGGGGGCGGGCCGGCGGCCGGCGAAGATGTCGCCCGGCAGCAGCAGCACCGGCACGCGGTTGATCGTCGCGCCCGCCGCACCGGTGATCATGTTTGTGGCACCGGGGCCGATGGACGAGGTGCAGGCGAGCGTGCGCAGGCGGTTGTGCATCTTCGCGTAGGCCGCCGCGGTATGCACCATCGCCTGCTCGTTGCGCGAGAGGTAGTAGCGCAGAGTGCTCCGCTGTTCCTGCAGCGCCTGCCCGATGCCGGCGACGTTGCCATGCCCGAAGATCCCGAACACGCCGCCGAAGAACGGCTGCTCGCGGCCGTCGCGCGCCGAGCGCTGCTGCGACAGGAACCGCACCACCGCCTGCGCCATGGTCGCACGCACGCGTTCGCTCATAGTGGAGGTTCTCCTCGTTCGGCGATGAATGCCGACACTTCGTCCAGCGTCGGCATGAAATTGGCGCAGCCGTGACGGGTGACGACGATCGCGCCGCAGGCGTTGCCCATGCGTGCCGCCCGTTCGAGCGGCCACCCTTGCAGGTATCCGTAGAGAAAACCGCTCGCGAAGGCGTCGCCGGCGCCGAGGACGTTCAGCACCGTGATCGGAAACGGCGCCGCGTCCACCGGCGGACGATCCGGCCGGAACACCGTCGACCCGCGAGCGCCGCGTTTCAGGATCAGTGCCTGAATGCCGGACGTCAGCAGAATAGTCGCGCCTTGCGCGACGTCGTTCGTCGCCGCCGCGGCCGCGAGCTCGTCCTCGGTGCCGACCGCGATCGTCGCCGACTGGAGCAGCGTGCGCATGTGCGACGCGAATGCCGCCGCGCCGTCCCATTGATCGGGCCGGTAGTCGATGTCGACGACCACCGGTACGCCGGCCGCGCGAGCGGCCGAAGCCGCGTGCAATGTGGCCGCGCGTGCCGGCTCGTGACTGAGGCCGGTTCCGGTGACGAACACGACCCGGCTGTCGGCGACCGGCGCGCGCGCGACATCGTCTGGCGTCAACGCGCGATCCGCGCAGTTGTCGCGGTAGAACGTGAGCGGGAAGCTGTCGGGCGGCTGAATCGTCAGAATGACCGCGCTGGTGCGCCGCCCCGGCTTTCGCGGGATGAAGCGCGTCTCGACCTGTTCGCGATCGAGAAACGACGTCACGAAGTCGCCGACCTGATCGTCGCCGACGGCCGTCAGCAGCGCCGAGCGCAGCCCGAGGCGGCGGGTGCCGACGCTGACGTTGGTCGGGCAGCCGCCGACGTACGCGTCGAAGCTGCGCACGTCGGTGATGGGGCAGCCGATCTCGTGCGCGTAGAGATCGATGCTGCTGCGCCCGATGGCGAGGACGTCGTAGGTCATCGCGCCAGCGCCGCGCCGCGAAGCCCGCAGCCGCACGATTCCCTTACACGCATCGCGTTCTTCAGCTTGATTGTCCGCGGGCGGCCACCCCTGGTGGCGATTCGTTCGACGAGCAACTGCGCCGCCGCCGCGCCGAGGTCGCGCTTGGGGAGATCGATCGTCGTCAACCGCGGCGAAAACGAATCCATCCAGGGATAGTCGTCGCAGGTGACGAGCGCGACGTCTTCGGGACAGCGGAGGCGATACTGCCGGAGCGCCTCCATGAATCCGACCGTCATCAGGTAGTTCGCGACGAACACCGCGTCGGGCCGCTGCTTCAGGAGATCGAGGCCGGCACGGTAGCCCGATTCCACGCGGAAGTCGCCTTCGGCGACCAGCGCCGGATCGAGCTTGATCTTCCAGTCCTTGAGCGCCGCCTTATAGCCGTCGAGGCGGCGGCGGCTCGTGCTCGCCCCGCGCAGACCGCCGGTGAAGGCAACCCGCCGGTACCCGAGGCGCAACAGGTGCGTGACGCCTTCGTATGCGGCGCCTCTATCGTCGAGCTCGACCGCGTCGGTGGAGAAGCCGGCGACGGTTCGTGCGAGCAGCACCACCGGCACGCGCGCCTTGGCGAGCGCGTGCTGCAGCTCGGACGGGAGGCGTCCGGGCGCCTTCGTGAGAATGATGCCGTCGACCCGTTTCGCGATGAAGAGGCGCAGGTAGACCTCCTCCTTCCGCGTGTCGTTGTCGCTGCTGGCGATGAGCAGCGTATAGCCGCCCGCGTGCGCGGTGTCTTCCGCGCCGCGCACGACTTCCGGGAAGAACGGGTTGGCGATGTCGGGAACGATCATCCCGAGCGTCTGCGTGCGCTGCTTGGCCATGCTGCGCGCGAGCAGGTTGGGGTGATAGCCCAGGGCATCGACCGCCGCGTGGACGCGGCTCTTCAGGCCGGCGCTGACGAATGCGCTGTCGTTGAGCACCGCTGACACGGTGGCCACCGACACGCGGGCGCGCTTGGCGACGTCGTAAATATTCGGCATGAGGCGCGTCTCGCCGGTGCGCACCGGCGCCGGCGGGAAGGCCGACCATTCTAATACACGTTTCCAGCAAAGCGCTTCGCTACTCTGCGAAAAGGCTTGACATCGACATTTCTGGCGTCCACAGTGTTGCGCTGGCGAAGCGCTTCGCCTGTAACAGCCGCACGACGGTTGTAACAGCCGCGCGACGGAGCCGGCCACCGCGATCGTGACGATGCCGCATAAGAAACTGCTGTATAGACCGGCTCGGCTGTCGCGGAGGAAGATCGCCGCGGCGCTCGATCTGACGCCGCGGGCGCTGGGCTGGGAGCGCATTCATTTCGCCGTGCGCCACCTGAGGGCCGGCGCGGTCTGGGTCGGGCCGTCGCGCGACGAGGAACGTTGCCTGGTGCTGCTGCGCGGCGAGTTCGACGTGGGCTGGGCGGGCGCGTCGCACCGGATTGGTCCGCGGGCCGAGGTGTTCAGCGGCTATCCGCACGCGGTGTATCTGCCCTGCCGCACGCCGTTCCGGATCGTCGCGCGAACGGCGTGCGAGGTGGCCGACGCCCGTGTCGCGTCGGACAAGCCGCTCCAGCCGCGGGTGATCCGTCCGCAGGATTGCGGGTACGAGATTCGCGGCGGCGGGAACGCGACGCGGCAGATCGTCGACATCATCCCGCCGTCGTTTGGGGCGGATCGGCTGCTGGTCTGCGAAGTGTTCACGCCGAGCGGCAACTGGTCGTCGTATCCGCCGCACAAGCACGACACCGACGACCCGCCGCGGGAAGTCGATCTCGAGGAGATTTACTATTTCCGTTTCCGGGATTCGAACGGATATGGCTTTCAGCGCGTCTATAGCAAGCGGCGCGATGAAACGGTGCGCGTCACGCACGGCGACGTCGTGGCCGTGCGCGACGGCTTTCATCCTTTTGTTACAGCCTATGGGTACGATGCGTACTACCTGAACGTGCTCGCTGGCGAACGCCGGTCGATGGCGGCCAGCGACGATCCGAAATACGCGCACTTTCGCCGCGAATGGCCGCCCCCCGATCCTCGGCTGCCGCTCGTACCGAGACCCTGAGCCATCACAACCGACTGTCAACGTGGAGGAGTTTTCAATGAAACGGATGCTGCACGGCATGCTCGCCTTCTTCGCCGTGTTCCTTATGTACGTGCCGGCTGCCTCGGCGCAGGTCGATCGCGCCACGCTGAGCGGCGTCGTTCGAGACACCGGCGGCGGCGTCGTGCCGGGCGCCACGGTCACGGTGACCAACGTCGCGACCAACGTCGAGTCGCACCAGGTCACGACCGCGACCGGCTCGTATCAGGTCGTCAACCTGGTGCCCGGCCGCTATCAGGTGGAAGTCGAGCTCACCGGGTTCAAGAAGAGCTCTCAAGTGATCGCGCTCGAAGTCGGCCAGCGCGCGCGGCTCGACGTGGAGCTGGCAGTCGGAGCGTTTTCAGAGGTGGTGACCGTTGCCGAATCGCCCCAGCTGCTGAACTCCAACGACGCCACGCTCGGCGCGGTCATTCCGCAGATGCAGGTCGCCAACCTGCCGCTCGCGATTCGTAACTGGGACGACCTGCTGGCGCTGGTGCCCGGCGTCCAGGGCGATCGCTACACCGAGCAGGGCGGCGGCACGTCGTTCGGGCGCACGGGCGGCATCAACGTCCACGGCGCGCGCGCGCTCCAGAACAACTTCCTGCTCGACGGCGTGGACAACAACAGCATCTCGGAGAACGTCCAGGAGCTCACGTCCCAGGTGTCGAGGCCGTCGGTTGACGCCATCCAGGAGTTCAAGGTCGTCACGAGCCCCTACTCCGCCGAATACGGACGGTCGCCCGGCGCCGCGGTGAGCGTCTCGACCAAGTCCGGCACCAACGGCATCCACGGGACGGCGTACGAATATTTCCGCAACGACGCGATGGATTCCATCGACTACTTCTCGCAGAAGGCGAATGCGGCGAAACCGGCCAACGATCAGAATCAGTACCGGCGGCAACGTCGGCGGCCCGATCGTGAAGGACAGGGCGTTCTTCTTCGGCGACTACGAAGGCACGCGCATCACCCGCGGCGTCACGCGGCTCACGCGCGTCCCGACGGCCGACGAACGCGCCGGCATCTTCACCTCGGCGATCAAGGATCCGGTGACCGGACTGCCGTTTGCGAACAACGCGATTCCGGCTTCGCGAATCGATCCGTATTCGGCGGCCATCATGGGTCTGGTGCCGCTGCCGAACCAGCCGGGCGCGAACAATTTCTTCCGCACGGCCGACCTGATCGACAACGCCGACCGGCTGCTGACGCGCATGGACTGGAAGCCGGGCCCGACCGACAGCGTCTTCGGCCGCTACATCTACTCGAACCGCACGCGCCAGATTCCAGGCGCCTTCGGCGGCGTCGTCGACGGCACGGGGACGTCCGCCTTCGGCAACCAGACGATCAAGACGAACGCCATCGTCGGCGGGTGGACGCGCGTCATCTCCTCGGCGATGGTGAACGAGTTCAGAATCTCGTGGTCGCAAGCCACGTCCGACGCGGTGCACCAGGCGTTCGGCCTCACGCCGCCTGCGGCGGCGACGATTCCGGGATCGGTCACCAATCCGCTCGTGGCCGGCGGCCTTCCGGGCATCGCGATCGACACCTATTTCGGCGGGTCCGGCCTCGGCCGCATCGGGTCGCCCGACTTCCTGCCGAAGTTCCAGCACACCAACCAGTTCGAGTTCATCGACAGCGTGTCGTGGCTGCGCGGCAACCACGCGCTCAAGGCCGGCGCGGATCTCATCATGCCGATGAACAACGAGTTCATGGACGTGCCCGCGACGCGCGGGTCGCTGCGATTCCGCGGATCGTTTAGCGGCAACCCGATGGCCGATTACCTGCTCGGGTACGTGACCGACCTCCAGGCCTCGAACGTCTTCGTCACCAACCAGCGCCATCAGGCGCAGATGTACTTCGTGCAGGACGACTGGAAGGTGAACGCGCGGCTGTCGCTGAACCTCGGGCTGCGCTACGACTACATGACGCCGGCGCTCGAGGCCAACAACTCGATGACGAACTTCAACCCGGCCGGCACCGGATCTCTGATCTTCGCCACCGACGGGTCGCTGCTGCAGCGCAGCCTGGTCAACCCGGATCGCAACAACTTCGCGCCGCGGGCCGGCGTCGTCTACAAGCTGGACGACAACACGATCCTGCGCGGCGGCTGGGGCGTCTTCTACAACCTGTTCGATCGCGTCGGCAGCGAAGACCAGCTCTCGCTGAACCTGCCGGGCCTGGTCAACAAGACGATCACGCAGACCTCCGGCTCGCCGGTGTTCTTCGTCCAGCAGGGATTCCCGGCAGGGTTCCTGAACGCGCCGAACCTCGACCCGGCCGCCGGGCAGCTCAAGGCCGTCCGTCTGCGTTCGGTCGACCAGAACGATCCCAATACGAGCACCCAACAGGCGAGCTTCGGCATGCAGCGCGAGCTGCCCGGCAGCATGGTCCTGTCGGCCGACTTCGTCTATACCCGCACCTCGGACCTGGCGACGCTGGTGAACCTGAACCAGCCGCTGCCAAACGCCGCAGGGAACAACGCGCTCGGCGCCCTGCCGTATTCGAACTTCGGCTTCATCGAGTGGCGGTCGGACAACGGACGTGCGGACTACAAGGGCGTGGACCTGGGGCTCGAGAAGCGATTCAGCCGCGGCTACGCGTTCGGCTTCGCCTACACGATCGGCAAGTCGCAGGACAACGCCTCCGAGCAGCTCACGACGCAGGGGTCGAACGCGTTCCCGCAGAATGCGCGCGACTTCGAGCCGTGGTTCGGTCCCAGCGACTACGACGTCCGGCATCGCTTCAGCGCGAACTTCGTGTGGAACCTGCCGCTCGGCGACAACGTGATCGCGCGCGACTGGACGTGGTCCGGCATCTACACGGCGCACACGGGTCATCCCTTCACCGTGACCCAGGGCGGCAACAACGTCGGCACCAACATGACCGGTCTGCCGAACGTGACCGGCGACACCACGGGCCCCAAGACCGTCGATCAGTGGTTCAACACGTCGGCGTTCCAGCTCGTGCCGTCGGGAGTGTTCGGCAACGAGCAGCGCAACCGGCTGACGGGTCCGGGGTTCCAGAACTTCGACATGACGTTTCAGCGTCTGCTCAGGCTGGGCTCCCGTCTCACCGCGACGCTGCGGTGGGACATCTTCAACGTGTTCAACACGGTGAACTTCGGCATCCCGAACAAGGACATCAGCACGGCAGCGACGTTCGGGACGATCTCGAGCCTGTCGAGCGATCCGCGCACGATGCAGATTGCGATTCGGTTCGCGTTCTAGTCACAAACGGGGTTCAGGGTTCAGGGGTTCAAGGTTCAGGGTTCGTTCGGGGTTCGGGGTTCTGGGTTCATGGTTCGTCCGAACCCGAACCCGAACCTCGAACCCTGAACTCTGAACCAGGAACGAACCTTGAACCCGGAACCTTGAACCCTGAACCCTGAACCCGATCCTGGTTCCTGGTTCGGACTAATCGACGCGTGTGCCGCCGGCGTCGAACGTGAGAGTCCGTTCCGGCGGCAGAGATAGACGGACGGCCTGGCCGGGCTCGAAACGGGCGTCGCCGGCGACCCGGGCGACGAGGCGCTGGCCGCGGTATTCGAGCGTCAGCAGCGTTTCGCTGCCCATGGGCTCCACGACGAGAACGCGGGCGTCGCCGGACCCCTCGGCCGCCGGCGCGGTGACGACGACGTCCTCGGCGCGGACGCCGATCGTCAGTCGCGTTCCGTCGCGCGTGTCCTCGATCAGGTTCATCGGCGGGCTTCCGAGAAACGTGCCGACGAACGTGTTGACGGGGTGGCGATACAGATCGAGCGGCGCGCCGATTTGCACGATGGAACCGCGCTGCATGATCGCGATCCGCCCGCCGAGCGTCATCGCCTCGCTCTGATCGTGCGTCACGTAGATCATCGTCGTGCCCAGCTCGCGGTGGAGGCGCTTGAGCTCCGTCCGCGTCTGCAGTCGAAGCTGGGCGTCGAGGTTCGAGAGCGGTTCGTCCATCAGGTAGACCGTCGGGTTGCGCACGATGGCGCGGGCCAGCGCGACGCGCTGCTGCTGGCCTCCCGAGAGCTGGGCCGGGCGCCGCGCGAGCAGGTCCGAAAGGCCGACACGCGCCGCCGATTCGCGCACGCGGCGATCGATCTCGCCGGCGTCCACGCGGCGGGCCCGCAACGGAAAGGCAATGTTGTCGAAGACCGAGAGATGCGGATACAACGCGTAGTTCTGGAACACCATCGCCACGTCGCGGTGCGCGGGCTCGAGCTGGTCGACGCGGCGATCGCCGATCCAGATCTCGCCGGAGTCCAGCGTCTCGAGACCCGCGAGCATGCGAAGCAGCGTCGTCTTGCCGCAGCCCGACGGCCCGAGGAGCACGAGACACTCTCCCGCCTCGACGTCGAGGCTGATGCCGTCGGCCGCGTGGTGCGCGCCGAACCGTTTCGTCACGCGCTCGAAGCGGACTCGCATCAGCAGGCGCAGTATACTCCGCGACTATGACCGCTTCGGACGGGCGCTGGGACGTGATCGGCATCGGCGAGAATTCCGTGGACTCCGTGAACCTGCTGCCGGGATATCCGCAGCCGAGCGGTCCCTCGGCGAAAATGCGCATTCGCGAGCGCCACGTGTTGTGCGGCGGCCAGATGGCGACGGCGATGTGCGCGTGCGCCAGCCTCGGACTCCGCGCCAAGTACGTCGGCGTCACCGGCACCGACGACAACGGCCGGCGGATTCGCGCGGAGCTGCAGGGACGCAGCGTGGACATCAGCGATCTCGTGATCCGCGACGTCGAGAACCGGTTCGCCGTCATCCTGGTGGACGAAAACACCGGCGACCGCATGGTGCTGTGGGATCGCGACGATCGCCTGCGGCTGCGCGAATCCGAGCTTCCAGTCGACGCGCTCGCCAGGACCGCCGTCGTGCACGTCGACGACGTCGACGACGAGGTGGCCATCCGCGCGGCGCGGCTGGCGCGCGAAGCCGGCGCGATGGTGACGAGCGACATCGATCGCCTCACGCCGCGAACCGAGCAGCTCGCGGCGACGGTCACGCATGCCATCTTCGCCCAGCACGTGCCGACCGCCCTCACCGGGATCAGCCGACACCGAGGCCGCGCTTCGCTCGCTGCGAAAAACGCTCGACAACGTGCTGGTGGTGACGATGGGCGAGCACGGCGCCTCGGCGCTCGACGGCGACCGGTTCTATCACGAGCCCGCGTTCGCCGTGCACGCGGTCGACACGACCGGCGCCGGCGACGTCTTCCGCGGCGGCTTCATCTACGCGCTCGTCAACGGCCAGCCGATGGATCAGGCCCTGCGTACCGCCAACGCCGCCGCTGCCGTCAGCTGCACCCGCCTTGGCGCGCTCAACGGTGTGCCGACGCTGGCGGAAGTCCGCGAACTGATGAGCAGCCAACGTCCACAGGTGATGCGATGATTCCCGCACTGGCCGTGGCGCTGATCACGGCGCTTGTCGGCATCGGCCGCGCCGGTCGCCGCGCAAGACCATTTTGCCCGCGAATTCGTTGCTCGCCGACGGATGGCGAAGCCGTCGTCACGGTGCGCGCCGGCTGCGAACGATGCGACTGGGGCGAGCCGGGCCGCGAATCGGTCGCGCTCACCGTGTCGGTGGACGGCACGTACTCGCAGCACCTTCAGCTCGTTCGCGGTGCAACGGCCGACTATCGGATCGCGCTCGGCCCTGTCACGAAGGGCGCGCATCGACTGGCCATCGACCGCGATCGCGGCGCTGTCCGCGGCAGGCGCGGGGCCGGCGACCATCGACGTCGCGGACGTCGTCGTTCTACAACCCGGGGCAAAGCGGCGACTACACCGCGCTGTCGATGGCGCCGATCGTGTACGCGCGTCCGAACACCGTCGGGAAATTCACCGACCTGCCGCTCATCGATGTGGTACGAGGTTGTGCCGACCGCGCGCGGCCGTCAGTACCGCTACTCCGTGATCTTCTCCAACGAGGACGGCGGCACGCAGACCGATCGGCTGATGGCCACCTGGGGACGCACGACCGACATCGAGTTCATCTACGGCGTCGAGACTCGACGACAGCGGCCGGATCGTCGCCGAGGAATTCCAGGGGCCCGGACACGAAGTGCCGGCGTTCAAGGGTCGACATGAAGGGCGGCATCCGTTGGTGTGGGTGTCCACCGACAACAACATGGTCAGCGAATCGGGGCCCACTCGGATTCGCTACAGGCTCGTGCCGCAGAAGTTCGACCTGACCAACCAGTCGCGCGAAGCGGTGATGGACGCGAACCCGTGGACGTACGCGATTGCGTCGGTCGAGATGCGTCGGGAAGGGAAGGTGGCGGACGACGCGCCGCCGGGCCTCAACAAGATTCCCGATCCGCGCCGCTTCGTCTACGTCGAGGCGTGCGGTCACGTGGGGAACGCGGCGCTCTCGCTGTCAGTCGGCACTGTCAGTCGGCAGTCTCAGTCTCAGTCTCAGTCGCAGTCCCTTCTGACCTGGACCGCCTCCGACCGCGGCCTGCCGCAGTACCGCATCATCCGCGACGGCTGTTTCACGATCGCGACGCCGCTGCCGGCGGGAACGCAGCCCATCCGATATCCGTGCGTTGCGCGTGCAGGCGTTCGAGCGGCCGCCGGCCGCCGGCACTGCGCCTGTGGTCCCCGATCCGGTTCAACTGACACGCATCAACAAGATGTTCATGCTCGACGAACACGACCTGCCCGGCGTGTCGATTCTCAAATGGGAAGGGCCGGTCACGATTCGCGCAGGCGGTGACCCGGTGGAGGTCACGATCCGGTGAATGCGAGCGATCGGGCGCCCGCGCTCGAAATGCGCGGGATCCGCAAGACCTTTCCCGGCGTGATCGCGCTCGACGCCGTGGACCTCACCGTCGAAGCCGGCGACGTGCACATGCTGCTCGGAGAGAACGGCGCCGGCAAGTCGACGCTGATGAAGATTCTGAGCGGCGCCTATCGCAAGGACGCCGGCGAGATTCGTCTCAACGGCTTGCCCGTGGAGATTGCCAGCCCGCGCGATGCGCGCGATCGCGGCATCCGCGTCATCTACCAGGAGCTGAACCTCGTTCCGCACCTGTCGGCCGCCGAGAACATTTTTCTGGGCGAACTGCCGACGCGCTGGAGCGGCATCGTCGACTGGCGCACGCTGCACGAACGCACGTCGGCGTTGCTGCTCGACCTCGGCATGACGCTCGATCCGCGCGCGCCGGTCGGACGCCTGGGCCTCGCGCAGAGGCAGATGGTCGAGATTGCGAAGGCGCTCGCGCCCGCCTCCGCCAAGGCTCGGCGGGCAAGTCCGGCCCGCAGGCTTCGGCGGACCAGGCAGGCGACGCGGCGATCCTCGTCATGGACGAGCCGACGTCCGCGCTCACGAGCCGCGAGGTGACGCAGCTCTTCGCGCTCATCGATCGCCTGACCGCGCGCGGCGTCTCCGTCATCTACATCACGCATCGTCTCGACGAGGTGTTCCGTATCGGCAGGCATATCACCGTCATGCGTGACGGCCGTCACGTGACGACAAAGCCGGTCGAGCAGGTGAGCGTGCCCGAGCTCGTTCGGCTGATGGCGAACCGCGATCTGAGCGAGCATTTCCCGAAGGTGCGCGTCGAGCGAGGCGCCGAGCTGCTGCGGGTCGAAGGGCTCACCATTCGCGGCGTCCTGTCGGACATCAGCTTTTCGCTGCACGCCGGAGAGGTGCTCGGCATCTCGGGATTGCTCGGAGCGGGCCGAACCGAGCTCGCGCGCGCGGTGGCCGGCGCGGATCGCATGGACGGAGGGCGGTTGTTCGTCGCGGGCCAGGAAGCAAGATTTCACGGTCCGGCGGACGCGATCGCGCGCGGGATCGGTCTGCTTCCGGAGGATCGAAAGGCGCAAGGGCTCGTGCCCGGGCTGACCGTGACGCGCAACATCGCGCTTCCGCACGGACGTCGTCTGGCGCCGTTCGGCGTGTTGTCCCGGCGATGCGAGGCCGAGTTCGCGGGCCCGATCAGCGACGAGCTGCGGGTGAAAGCGACGCCCACCCAGGCGGTTCGACAGTTGAGCGGCGGCAACCAGCAGAAAGTCGTGCTCGGGAAATGGCTGGCGGGCGCGGGCCGAATCTTCATCTTCGACGAGCCCACGCGCGGGGTCGACGTCGGCGCGAAGGTCGAGATCTACAACCTGATGAATCGGCTGACGGCGCGCGGCGCCGGAATCATCATGATCTCGTCGGAGCTGCCCGAACTGCTGGGGATGAGCGATCGCATTGTGGTCATGCATCGCGGGCGCATTCACGCGGAGCTTGCAGGCGCGGATGCCACCGAAGAACGCGTGTTGAGCGCGGCGCTGGGGTTGGCCGGCTGATGTTCCGTGTTGTCGTAGTGCGGACCTTCAGGTCCGCCCGGTACGGCAGGCCTGAAGGCCTGCACTACGTGGATGGTTTCGCAGACTGGACCTATCGCGCATGAGGGACGCCAGGCAGTTCGGGACGCTGATCGGCCTCGTGCTGCTGAGCGCGGCGTTGTGGATCCTGACGCCGCACTTTCTGACGGTCTCGAACCTGGTCAACGTCGTCGAGCAGACGAGCATCAATGCGATTGTCGCCGTCGGGATGACGTTCGTGATTCTGTCGGGCGGGATCGACTTGTCGGTGGGATCCATCGTCGCCCTGGCCGGCGTCGTGCTCGGCACGTCACTCCAGGGTGGTCACGCGATGGGGATCGCGCTGCCGCTGGCGCTCGCCGCCGGGCTCGTGTGCGGCCTGGGAAACGGCGCGCTGGTCAGCTGGGGCGGCCTGCCGCCGTTCATCGTGACGCTGGGAACGATGAGCATCGCGCGCGGGGCAGCGCTGCTGTTTACCGAAGGGCGTCCGGTGTCGGGTTTCGACGCGTCGTTCCGGATGCTCGCCACCGGCCGCGTGGGCTTCGTGCCGGCGCCGGTGATCGCGATGGCCTCGTGTACGCCGCGTCCCACTTCGTGCTCACGCGGACGACGTTCGGGCGCTACGTCTACGCGATAGGGGGCAACGAGGAGGCGACGCGCCTCTCGGGCGTGGCCGTCCGCTTTCACAAGACGATGGTGTACGGCGTGTCGGGGCTGATGAGCGCCATCGCCGCCGTGCTGCTGACGGCCCGGCTGAACTCGGCGCAACCGATCGCCGGCATCAACTACGAGCTCGACGCCATCGCGGCGACGGTCATCGGCGGCACCAGCCTGATGGGCGGCGAAGGCACGCTTGGCGGGACACTGGTCGGCGCACTTATCATGGGCGTGCTGCGCAACGGGCTCAACCTGCTCGGGGTTTCGTCGTTCCTCCAGCAGATCGTCATCGGCGGCGTGATCGTCGTCGCGGTGCTGCTCGACACGGTGCTGAAGAGAAAGCATCGTACGTGACGGGCGTTTCAGAACGTAGTGCGGACCTTCAGGTCCGCCTCGACAGGCAGGCCTGAAGGCCTGCACTACATCTGAGGTAACTCACATATGAAAAAAGTACTGACGCTCGTTCTCCTGACTGCGGTGGCGTCCGCGTCATGCAACCGCGGGCCGGCCACGACGAACTCCGACAGGCCGACCGTGGCGCTGGTCCTGAAGACGCTGAACCACCCGTTCTTCGTCGACATGCGCCGCGGCGCGCAGGAGGCGGCCGACCGCCTGGGCGTCAACCTCCAGGTGCAGGCTGCCGAGCGCGAGATCGACGTCGAAAAGCAGATGCAGATCGTGGAGAACATGATCCAGACCGGCATCCAGGCGCTCGTGATCACGCCGAGCGGATCGCGCGAGATCGTCTCGGCGCTGGTCAAAGCGAAGAACGCCAAAGTGCCGATCATCATCGTGGACACGCGCGTGGACGCGAAGGCCGCCGCCGACGCCGGCGTGAAGACGGAGACCTTCGTCGGCTCCGACAACTACGCCGGCGGCAAGCTCGCCGGCGAGTATCTGGTGAAGGTCACCGGCGGCAAGGCGCACGTCGGCATTCTCGAAGGGATTCCGGGGCACGAGACCGGCGACTCGCGGATGCGCGGCTTTCGCGACGCCATCAAGGATGCGTCCGGGGTCACGGTCGTCGCCTCGCAGCCGGCCAACTGGGAGCGCGATCAGGGATTCAACGTGTTCCAGAACATGCTGCAGGCGCACCCGGACATCGACAGCGTGTTCGCGTGCAGCGATCTGATGGCGCTTGGCGCCGTGGAAGCGATCAGGGCCGCCGGCAAGACCGGCACGATCAAGGTGATCGGCTTCGACGCGCTCGACGATGCGAAGAAGGCGATCGCGGCGGGAACGATGGAAGCGTCGGTGGCGCAGTTCCCGTCGGAGATGGGCAAGGCGGCGGTCGAGAGCGCCGTGAAGGTGATCCGGGGCGAACCGCTCCCGGCTGATATCAACGTGAAGCTCGCACTCGTGACGAAGGACGATGTGAAATGACGACGACTGGCAAGGGCAGACTGGCAATTGGATTGATTGGCGCGGGGCGCCTGGGTCGCGTGTACGCGCGCGACCTCGCGAGCCGCATCGCGGAAACACGGCTGGTGGCGATCGCGGATCCGGTGGAAGGAGTGGCGAAGGAGGTCGCGGCGGAGTTCGACGTGCCGAAGTACTACGCGGATCCGCTGGCGCTGATCGACGATCCCGCGGTCGACGCCATCGTGATCGTCAGCCCCACACATACGCATCGCGAGATCGTGATTGCCGCGGCGAGCCGGAAAAAGCCGACGTTCTGCGAAAAGCCGCCGGCGCTCTCGCTGGACGAGGTGGCGGAGATGCAGGAGGCGGTGTCGAGCTCCGGCATGTTCCTGCAGATGGGATTCATGCGCCGCTTCGACGCCGGCTACGCGTCGGCCAAGAAACAGATCGAAGAAGGCCGCATCGGCATGCCGCTCGTCTTCAAGTCGACCTCGCGCGATCCGTTCAGGCCAAGCCTCGAGTATGCCAACCCGAAGAGCAGCGGCGGCATGCTGCTCGACATGGGCATCCACGATTTCGATCTGGCGCGCTGGTTCATGGGCGACGTGCGGACGGTCTCGACCATCGGCGCGACGATCGCCTATCCCGAACTGGCTACCGTCGGCGACATCGACAACGCGGTG
Organism: uncultured Acidobacteriota bacterium; assembly: GCA_963794305.1. Classification (GTDB taxonomy): domain Bacteria; phylum Acidobacteriota; class Vicinamibacteria; order Vicinamibacterales; family CAVVIG01; genus CAVQFC01. The sequence continues at coordinate 66,568 of CAWCDQ010000006.1, forward strand.
GCGAGCCTCACCTTCACAAGCGGCAAACTGGGCGTCGTCGATCTGAGCCGCAGCGGCATCTACGGGTACGACATCTCGACGGAGATCCTCGGCCTCGAGGGAACGCTGAAGATCGGCTACCTGCGGGAGACGCCGGTGATGCTGCTGACGAAGAACTCGGTGGCGCACGATACGGTGCCGTATTTCATGGAGCGGTTCCGCGACGCGTACACGACGCAGCTGCAGAACTTCGCGCAGAACGTGCAGCAGGAACGGCCGGCGCCCATCACGATCGAGGACGGCATGGAGGCGCTGCGGATCGGCGTCGCCGCGACGCGCGCGCATGAGACCGGCCGTTCGGTCGTGGTTTCGGCGATCAAGGCCTGAGATCACGATCGGAAGAAACCGCGGAGATCGCAAAGGCCGCAGAGTAGTCGTCGGGCGTTCGATGGCAAGACCAGCAGTAGTAGTGCAGGCCTTCAGGCCTGCCGTTAGCGGTGCGGCATGACGTACCCGGCTATCTGCGATGCGATCCGGTTGAAGCGCGCCATTCGTTTCGAGTACCACGGTGGAGCTCGAGAGGTCGAGCCTTACATCTACGGGCGGAGCAGCGCCGGCGTCGAGCTGCTCCGCGCCTATCAGCTCAGGGGCGCCAGCCGATCTGGTGAAACGGCCGGGTGGAAGATGTTTCAGGTCGCCGACATTTCCAGCGTCTCGGTGACCTTCGAACGGTTCACCACTCGCGGCGGTTACGACCAGGGCGACACGGTGATCGTGTTCGTCAACTGCCGCGTCGAGACGAAATGATCGCGTGACGTCACGTCACATCACGTCCGGAAGAAACCGCGGAGAGCGCTGAGTGCGCGGAGGTCGGATGGATCGGATCGCGCTTCTCTTCATCGTTTTGACCGCCACGTTGACGGCGGCCGCGCCGGCCGATGAGAGCGCGCTTCGAGCGGCGCGGACCGCGCAGAACAAGGCGATCGCGTCAGGCGATCTGGATCGCGCCGCGATGTTCTGGACGGAGGACGTCACCGTCCGCCGCGCACTCGGTCAGTCGTTGAGCGGCCGCGACGGCGGCGCGCAAGGCGCTCGAGCCGCCGTCGCCGCCGGCGGCGCACCTGATCTATCAGCGCCTGACGAAGGACATCGAGGTCAGCCCGAAGTGGCCGCTGGCGTTCGAGACTGGCGTGTGGGAAGGGCATCTCGACACGATCACCGGGCCGGTCGTGATCGGCGGCCGCTACTCGGCGCAGTGGGTCAAGCGCGGCGACCATTGGTTGATTCGATCGGAAGTGTTCGTCGCGTTGACATGCAGCGGCGTCGGCTGCGAGGCGACGGCGGTGCCGTGAAAACGGTCTCGCCCGTGCACGACTGGGTTTCATGAGTGTCAGACGGCACTCGAAATGGAAATCCGCGGCGGCGAACCCACGGGCGGGATTTCACCTGGAAGCATTAACAGGCGCTGGCTTACGCCTTGCATCGATGCGTGTCATGAGAACGCCGCTTCAGGCATTCGTCCTCTCTGGAGTACTCCTCGTCACTGGCTCGGCCGCCCATGCGCAAGTGACTGTTGACGTTCACATCGGTCCGCCTCCGCCTCCACGCGCGTACCGCGTGCCGCCCCCACCCAGCCCCGAATACGTGTGGGTCGAGGGCTATCAATATCCGCAGGGATCGCACTACCGGTGGCACGACGGCTATTGGACGCGGCCGCCCTATATGGGTGCGTACTGGGTCGCGCCCTATTACAGGGGCGGACGATACTACGCCGGTCGCTGGGAAGGCGATCGCGGCCACGTCGGTCACGACCACCACTGGGACCGGGACAAAGAGCGGGACGAACATCGCGACCACCACAAGGATCGCGATCACGACCGCCGCTGAAGAATCCGTGGTGCAGTAGTCTCGCGCGTCTTCAATCCGATGTCGTGCGGACCTTCAGGTCCACCGGACCAAAGGGATTCTCCGCGGTTTCTTCTTATTCATAACGGCCGTTCGGTCCTACTCGATCTCGATCGTCTGAATCTGCTTCGGCCCGAGTGTAAGCGTGAGGCCCGCCTTGTCTGGGGTCAGCGCCTCCTGACGCTCCTCCAGAAAATTGACCGCGAACGCATGCACGATCGGCGCGTCGATGCCAAGGGTGACGCTGGCAGGCTCGTCACCCGGGTTGAACAGGCGGACGATGGTGGATGAGCGATCCTCGGCTTGCTTGAACGCGCTCAGCACCACGTCTCCTGCCTGACGATCGAGGCGGAGGAACGATCGCGTGAGCGGACCTGAGCCGCCGGGACGCCGGGCGGTCGTGACCAGGGGAGGGATGTTCTGTGCGCGCGCGGAGGCCAACAGCTCGCCGGCCAGCGGCGCCGGACCATGAGGCTCGAAGGCAAGCTCGAAGCGCTGCACGCCAGGGCACTGCGCGCCGGGTGTCGCCACGGGCGGCCCTGCGTGCCCGGAGGGTCGCGTCACGAGGTCGTTGCGCGAGAGATCCCCGACCGCGCGAATCAGCGTGACGGCGACCGCCGGTTCGTCGCCGACGACCTCGTACTCCATCAGGCCCTTGCCGATGACGGTCGCGCCGACCTCAGCGTCGCCGGCGTCGGCCATCGAGATCATCGGCATGCTGCTGACGGGCGACTCGTTGCGAATCGCGGCCGGCACCGGAATGCGCGCCGGACGCGTGATCACGTCGAACGCGGTGTCGGCGCGCGCGCGATCGACCGACGCGGCGCCGGTCGGGAAGAGCAGACGGAGGCGGTGATCCTGGGCGCGATTGTCGACCGAGATCGAGAACGCCACCCGCGGCGATCCGGCGTCGAGCGTCGCGTCGATCGTCACCGGCACGCTGACCGTTTCCGGCGAGCGCGCCTTCCGATCGGCACTCGCCGCACGCGGCAGCGGCAGCTCGAGCTCGACACGTAATCCCGCGCGCAGTGGACTTCCGCCCAGCCGCGAGACGCCGGTCACGCGCGCAGTCGGCACTCGTCACCCTGAGCGTCCGACGCCGGCGGCGAGTAGTTGTACTCGTCACCGACGTCGCCGACGTCTTCGAGCGCGGCGACGCGGTGATAGGTGACGCCGGTCGCCTTGTCGCTGACCTCGAACGTGCCGTCGTGATTGACGGTCATCTTGATGCGCTCGTTCTCGGCGAACTTGTCCCCGCCGCTCACGAGGCGGCGGCCGCCCGCGGCCGTTGAATCGGCGCTCCCGATCGAGAGATCGAAGGCCGTATACCCGCAGGGCGGCAGCGCCGGAGCCCACCAGAGCAGGCGAATGCGTCGAACGTTCAGCGCCCAGGGCGTTTCGTAGCGGCTCATCACGTGCGTCACGAGCCGCTCCTCGCCGAGAATCTGAAACTCCACCGGCTGGCCGTCGGGTCCGATGACGCCGGTCACGGTTGTTTCGAGCGGCCAGAACGTCACCGGGCGGTCGAGGGCCTGCGCGTCGACCTTGCGCCACGGCTCCGCGCTGTCGATGGGAAGATCGATCGAGGCTTCCACGACTCGCGCGCTGCTCGACCGCATCCGTGTTGACGACGACGGCGCGGATCACGCCGGGAGTTGAGGGTGCCGGCACCGCGTCGGCAATCGCATCGAGCGCGCTCTCGACGACCGCATCGCCCACCTGCCGTGCGCGCGCGAATCGCGTCATGTTCTCTTCGTGCACCGCGTCGATGCTGCAGCCGCAGATGCTGTCGTGCGGATGGTTCTGCAGCAGCGTCTTCCAGGCATGGCGAAGCTGGCCTGCGGGATACAGGAAAGCAGGCCTAAAGGCCTGCACTACTTTCTCCCGGGATGGCGCGATTTTCTCCGAGGATGGCGCGACGCGAGATGCCATCACCGACAGCGGCTCGGCGTAGGACTCGAGCAGCGTCTGAACGTGCGCGTTCTGCTGTTTCAGGTACACGCGCGCGGAGAGGACTCCGGGCAGCAGGTTGGCGTAGTCTGTGCCGCCGCGAAGCTCGCCCACAATCGTGTCGAGCGGCGGGCGCTCCTGCTCGACCGCGTTCCGGACGGCGGCCACGTAGCCGGGCAGCGTCGAGTGGACGGCGCGCTGCCCCGGGACCGCCGACAGCTTCTCGATCAGCGCCGGAATCGCCGTGTGCGGCTCGACGTGGTCCACGCCGTTCATCAGCAGCGCCTGACCGGTGCGTGTGCGCGCGCGTTCGAAATCGATCTTCTCCGTCGCACGCGCCATCATCGCGTCGGGATCGAACACGATGCGCGTCGCGTTGCAGTAGCCTTCCGGCGGCAGGTGCATCATCAGCAACCGCGAGCCGTCGGGCGCGTCCCACCAGTACTCCGCGTTCGGCCCGCCGAATCCGCGCCAGAGAATCGTGTTGTCGAGGCCGAACTGCCGCCAGATCTGCGGCATCTGGCCGACGTGCCCGAACAGATCCGGCAGGTAGCCGACCGGCATCGGCGTGCCGAACTCGCGGGAGATGCGATGGCCGCGGAGCAGGTTGCGGACGAGCGCTTCGCCGCTCACCAGGAACTCGTCGGGCATCACGTACCAGGGGCCGATCAGGATGCGGCCGTCCTCGATCGCCTTGCGCAGCCGCGGTTCCTGTTCCGGCCGGATCTCGAGGTAGTCCTCGAGCACGATGGTCTGGCCGTCGAGATGGAAATGCTTGTAGTCGGGATCGGCATCGAGCAGATCGAGCAGCCGATCGACGAGCGCGACGAGCCTGAACCGGAACTGCTCGTGCGTCAGATACCACTCGCGATCCCAGTGGGTGTGGGAGATGACGTGGATGTTCAGCATATGTGTCGTCGTTTGCGGTTCGTCGTTCAGGTTCGTGGTTCGTCGTTCGACGGGTTCTATCCCTTCACCGCTCCCGCCGTGAGGCCGGCGACGAAATAGCGCTGCAGCAGTACGAACACGGCAATCACCGGCACGAGCGCGATGAAGCTCGCGGCCGCGAGCAGATGCCAGTCGGTGTCGTAGCCGCTCTGAAAACTGAACAGTCCCAGCGGCATGGTGTAGCGCGCCTGCGAATCGAGCAGAACCAGCGCCAGGCAGAATTCGGACCAGTACGCCGCGAGATTGAACACGGCGGTGGCTCCAAGTCCCGGCGTGACGATCGGCAGCACGATCGACCAGAACGTTCGCACGCGCGTGGCGCCGTCGAGGCGCGCGGCCTCGAAAATCGAGGCCGGCACGGCATCGAAGAAATTCTTCAGCACCCAGACCGTGAACGGCACCTGCATCGCCGCATAGACGAGGATCAGCCCGGCGCGCGTGTCGATGAGGCCCAGCCGCTCGATGATCCCGTAGATCGGCACCAGAAGAATCACCGGCGACACCATCTGCACGACGAGCAGCGCGGCGAGGAGCGGCGTTCGGCCGCGGAAGCGATCGCGTGAGAGCACGTACGCGGCCGGCACGGCGACGGCAAGTGTCGCGGCCGAGGCAAAGGCCGCGACGACCAGGCTGTTCCACAGGTACCACGGCACCTGCGATTGCGTCAGCACGAACCAGTAGTTCGCGGCCGAACCATTTCTCGGCACCCACGTCGGCGGATACTCGAACATCCCGGCTTTCGATTTCAGCGAGAGCGAGAACAGCCACAGTTGCGGCAGCAGGAACCCGGCTGCAGTCGCCATCAGGCCGAGCACGAACAACGCGCGCCGACGCGGAGCCGCAATCACGACGCCGCCGCCTCGCGCGCCACAGGCTCTTCGCGCACGATCAGGCGGCCGGCCACCCACGCGAGCAGCAGATTGACGACCAGCATCACCACCGCCACGGCGGCGGCGCGGCCTGCCTGGAGATCGAAGAACCCGAGACGATACATGAACAGGGAGATCACCTCGGTGCGCCGGGCAGGTCCGCCGCCGGTGAGCGGGATGATCAGGTCGAAGGTGTTGAACGACGCGATCGTGATCAGCACGAGGTTCAGCGCGATCACAGGCGCCAGCTGTGGAATCAGCAGCCATCTGAGCCGCTGCCACGCCGAGAGGCCCTCGAGGTCGGCCGCTTCGTGCAGTTCGCGCGGGACACGCTGCAGGCCGGCGTAGAGCAGGATCATGCTGAACGCGCAGCCGCGCCAGACGTTGGCGACGACCACGGACACCAGGGCCAGAATCGGCGACGAAATCAGCGGGAGCGGTCCGACGCCGATCCGTCCGAGGTAGTAGTTCACGATCCCCGATCGGTTTTCGATCAGGAGAATCTTCCACAGCACGCCCGCGAGCACGCCGGGGATCACCCACGCGCTCACGACGGCGACCCGGGCGACGATCGTGCCCGGCGCACGCCGGCGACGGGCGGCATCGATGAGCCAGGCGATCGCGAAGCCGATGACCAGCTGCAGCGTCACCGATCCCGTGACGAAGATCACCGTGACCACGACCATGCCGTAGAACGACACGTCGGTGAACAGCGCGCGATAGCTCGCGAGCGTGTAGGCGTACCGTGTGCCGGCGACCGTGGCGTCCGTCAGCGACAGCCGCAGCAGATCGAGCATCGGGTAGAACAGGATCACCGTCACCAGCGCGGTGGCCGGGAGCGCCCAGCGCGCCGCACCGCCGCTGTCACGTCGTCCCCGCCAGAAGATCGCGACCGGAAACAGCGCGGCGGCGGCCATCGGGATCCAGGCGATCGGGTCGACGGTGGTCGGACGGGCGCTCCGTGACGATGTTTGCCGCGCGTACTCGGCGTTGACCGCGTTCCACGCCTCGTCGAGCGCCTGCTCCGGCGACTTGTCACCAGACACGACCGCGCCAATCGCCAGCTGCAGCCGCTGCGATATCTCCGGGTAGATCAACGCCGTCGGCCTGGCATGGCCGTCGACGAGCATGTCGCCGAAGCGGCGGTACCACGAATCCTGGCTGAAGATCGGAAAGTCGCGATAGACGCTCCGCCTCACCGGCAGATGGCCGGTCGCCTGGCTGATGCTCGCGGCGTGCGCGGGCGCCTCGACGTCGCGAATGAACTCCACGGCGGCTTTCCGGCGCTCGGGATCCTTTGCGAAGACCACCCACACCCAGCCGCCGGTGCCGGTCGAGCGCGTGCTCGCGTCGGCTTGAGGAATCGGCGCGATGTCCCACTTGGCGAACTCCTCCGGCGAGAGCCCGGTCTGCAGGTCCTTCTGCTGCCAGTTGCCGCCGAGAAACATCGCCGCGTCGCCGGCGACGGCAGCACCCGTCAGCTGCTGGTAGTCGGTGATCCCGAGCACCGAGCGCGGCGCCGCGCCGCGCTGAATCGTGTCGCGCAGGAAACCGAGGACGCGCAACATCGCACGGCGGTTCGGCTCCTCGCCGAAGATCGGCCGTCCGTCGAGGTCGACGAGCTCGCCTCCCTGCGCCCAGAACATCGCCAGGTGATCGAAGACGGTCGCCTCCCATCGGCCGGCGTTGTACAGATACCCGGACATCTTCCGCTCGCGTGCGACGCGGCTGGCCGTATCGAGCAGTTCGCTCCACGTGCGCGGCGGCACCGGGACCAGATCCTTGCGATAGAAGAGCGCGCGGCAGTCGGTCTCGTGCCACAGGCCGAGCACGTGTCCCGCGCGATCGGACAGCGTTTGAATCGTGAACGGCAGAAAGTCGGCGCGATCCTCGGCCGGCCAATACGGCTTCGAGCGGCTGCACGACATCGGCGAAGAGCGGCAGCCAATAGCTGTCGATCGACGCGACGTCCGGCAGTCGTCCAGCCGCCGCCGCAAGCTGCAGCTTGGTCTTGTGCAGCTCGAGCCCCGGCATCACCGACACGTGGAGCTGCACCGCAGGGTGAGATCGTGCCCAGTCGCTCGAGCACGATCCTGAACGTGTTGGCGATCGCCGGCCGCGCGGCGAGATGAAAGTAGTCGGGTTGCGCCCACACGGTCAGGGTCAACGGCGCATCGGCGCGTCCCACGCGCACCGGCGTCACCAGGTCGTCGTCCTGGGCATTCGCAACGGCACCGAGCGCGAAGACGAGCGCCAGCGCGCATGCCCACCGCCTGGCGGCGGATACCGGGCTGGCGGTCGCGACCACCGGATCAGCGCATCGAGACATAGATCGGGTTCGTGATCGCAACCGTGCTGCCGTCGGCGGCGTAGACGCGCACGCGGAGGTAACCGGCGGCCGCCGGCATGCTGAAGGTGGTGCCGCGGCCAATCGCCCTGGTCGTCATCCGGGCTGCGTTCCAGCTGAACTCGGCGTTGCCGTCGGCGTGTTCCGGCATCGAAACATGGACTTCGAGCTCGTCATTGGCGGCGCACGTCAACGACTCGCCCACTTCGGCGTCGGCGGACCCGCAGCGCGCGCGCACCGACGGCGGCAGCGTCCGGACGTTGCGCATGACAATCACCTGACCACGGCGAATGCCTTCGAGAATCGCCGGTTGCGTCAGGCCGATCGCCCGCACGCGAACGGCGGCGGCGTCGATCGGCTCCGGCTGGCGATGCCAATCGCTGACGCCGACGGCTGTGACGTGGCGGCCTTCTCGCAGCAGGCGATCCCAGACCGCGATCTCCGCGTCGCGAGGCGCTTTCTCGTTCTGCCAGATCTCGATCGCGTCGACCCCCTCGGGGATGATGTGCGTCCACGAACAGCCGTCGCAATTGTCGATCGGATGGCTGATCGCGAACAACGCCCCGGCGCGATGCGCCGCGTCGACGAGTCCGATGACGGCGTCGGCGGCGCCGGGATCACGCGGCGCCACACGGAAGTCGATCCACGCGCCTTCCGGCAGGCCCCACACGGTCGCATGTCCTCCCGGCGTCGTCACTTCTTCGCCGATGATGTGCAGCGGTGAGGAGGGGATCGGCTCGCGGGCGTGCGTCGTGTTGTTGTGATCCGTGATGGCGATGAAATCGTAGCCGGCGCCGCGTGCGGCGTCGGCGAGCGCGGCCGGCGTGAGGGTGCCGTCGCTGTGCCTGGTGTGCAGGTGCAAAGCGCCGCTGTACCACTTCGGCCGGTCCGGCTGATCGCGTCCTGCGGGCGGCGATGTGTGCGTGCCTGCCTCCAGGGGAGTCGAGGCCGGCGATACCTCACGCGTTACCGCGATCGTGATCTCGACGTCGACGCCGGCAGGCGCGACCTTGTACATGCCGAGCAGCACTTGCCACGTTCCGGCGGGCAGCGGTCCCGTCCGGTAACCGGGCGATGAAGTGCGCAGGCCCACGGTGACCGTGCGCTGGTTTCCGCCGCTGTAGCCGCGGAATGCCGGTGTGCCCATCGCCAGCGGTCCCGGTTCGAACAGCCCGAGGTCGATCACCGACGTGCCATCGTCGCCGGTGTAGCTGTAGGTGATCGTGATCGAGGCGGCATCGGCCGGGACGTCGAACGGGACGTACTGATAGCGTGCGCCGCCTGGAGCGAAGTGCTTGCGCAGGACGACCGCCGGCGGGTTCTGCGCCGCCGGCGCGAGGCCCATGGTCATGAGTGCGAGGAGCACTGCCGCAATGCGCACGATCGCGAATTATATCGGTCAGCGCTGCAGCCTCGGCTGTCGCCTGGCTCGGGCCGGGTTCGTGTGCAGCTGGTAGCAGTCGCAGACCTATTAGGCGGACCTGCGGTCCGCTCAAGGCCGGACAGGGCCTGCCTACAGGCCTAGCAACGCGTACTATAAGCCGCCGATCACATGGAGCAGCAACGCCGGCGCCGCGCCGGCGTTCTTGACGACATCGCGCGTGGCCGCGGAGACGAGGGCAGCCTTGACGTCGGCTGGTGCGGCCTGCGGATGCCGCTGGAGATAGAGCGCCGCGACGCCGGCGACGAACGGCGCGGCGTACGAATCTCCATCACCCGAGAACTCCGCCGTGTCGGTCGCGCTGCCGGCGCCTTGAATCGCGATGCCTGGCGCGAACAGCGTCAGGCGCGGGCCGTACCCGCCTTGCTTCGCGACATCCGACGCATCCGTGGATCCGACAGTGATGGCTTCGGGGACACGCTGCGGCGAGTAGTTGTCGAGGTTCGCGGTGCCACCTGCTGACAACACATAGACGAAGCCGGCTCCGATCGAGCGCGCGACCGCTTCGTCGAGCGATCGATCGGCGGTCTCGAATCGCGCCGGGCTGATGTTGACGACCGCCGGCTTCGAGCCATGCGCGGTGATCCAGTTGACGGCCCGGACGGCGGCCGTGAAATCGGTGCGCGTCGTCCCGGTGCACGGGAGGATGCGAAGCGCATGAACACGCGCCGCGCGCGCGACGCCGAACGTTCGCCCGGCCAAAATGCTGGCGACGTGTGTGCCGTGGCCACGATCCGGCGACGGCGGCGGATCGCAGTCGTCGGCGTCGTTCACCGCGGGCCGATCGCCCGTTCCGGTCGTGAAGTCGCCAATCCAGTCCGCGCGTCCCCCGAATTCACGGTGCGTGCGGCGCACGCCGGTGTCGATGACGTACGCGTGGACACCGGCGCCGTCGGCGCCAGGGACGAAGCGCCCGTCGAGCGCTGCCGGACGCTGATCGATGCGATCGAGTCCCCACGCGGCGCCTCCTGCATTCTTGCGAGCGCCAGCGAGACAGAGGACACAGAGGATGAGAAGGGCTGGAAGGGCAGGAAGGGCTGGAACGGGCAGGAGGCGTTTCCGTTCCGCTCGTTCTGTCTATCCCGCCTTTCCTGCCTATCCCCCTCCCGCCCATCCCGCCCGTGTTACCCGTACGTCCTCCACACCCTCGTCAGGTAGTCGCTCATCGTCAGCGCCAGCAAGATGCCGAGCCAGAACACGCTGCCGATGACGACCGCCCACGTCAGCCGCGTGCTGTACTTCACGTGCATGAAGAACAGGACCACGATGGTCGCCTTGAAGGTGGCGATCACCAACGCCGCGACCGTGTTCATCGCGCCGAGATCGAGAAATGCGATCTGCACCGTGAGATAGGTGCAGAACAGCAGGATCGCGAAGATCGTGTAGTAGACGCGCTTGGGAAGAATGTGTGAGGACATCAGTGTGCGTGCCGCCCAATCAGGTACAGGAGCGGGAACAGGAAGATCCAGACGATGTCGACGAAGTGCCAGTAGAGCCCGCTGATCTCGATTGGGCTCGAGTACTCGGCCGTAATCGTGCCGTTCCACGACCACCACAGCATCACCAGCATGATCCCGATGCCGATGATCATGTGAAGCGCGTGCAGCCCGGTCATGACGAAATAGAGCGAGAAGAAAATCTGCGCGTGCCGGACGTATTCCTTCTCGAACTGGAAGTCGGGACCCGGTACATGGTGCTCGACAAACTTGTGGTAGTACTCGACGCTCTTGATCCCGAGGAACACGCCGCCGAGGATCATCGTGAGGATCAGGAACGTCATGAGCAGCTGCCGCTGGCCCAGCTGCGCCGCATGAACGGCGAGCGCCATGGTCAGGCTGCTGGTGATCAGCACGATCGTATTGATCGTACCCAGCGTGACGTCCAGCTCGTGGCTCGCGGCGGCGAACGCGTCCGGGTACCAGCTGCGATAGATCATGTAGGTGGCGAACAGGCCGCCGAAGAACAGCACCTCGGTGACGAGGAACACCCACATGCCGAGCGTGGTCGCCTCGGTCTGCTGCGCGAGGCTGTCGAAGTGGTGCGCGAGCGCCGGGTGATGGCTCTGGTGAGCCGCAGCGTCATGCGACATGGTGCTCCACCGGCGCCTGATAGTCGTAGGCCTCCCACGTCACGACAGGCGTCTCCGCGAAATTCTCGGTCGGCGGCGGCGACGTCGTCGTCCATTCGAGACCGACGGCGCCCCACGGATTCGATCCGGCGATTCGGCCGTAGCGCAGCGACCACATCAGGTAGAACATCGGCAGCAGGTAGCCGACGCCGAGGATCGACGCCCCTGCCGACGACAGCACGTTCAGCACCTGGAACTCCGGTGGATACGCGTGATAGCGGCGCGGCATCCCGAGGTAGCCGACGATGAACTGCGGGAAGAACGTGAGGTTGAAACCGACGAAGATGATCGCCGCGCTGATCTTGGCGAGGAACTCGTTGTAGAGGCGGCCGCTGATCTTCGGCCACCAGTAGTGGAGCCCGCCGAGGTAGCCCATGATCGTGCCGCCGACCATGATGTAGTGGAAGTGCGCGACGATGAAGTAGGTGTCGGTGACGTGGATGTCCAGGCCGACCGCTGCGAGAAACAGGCCGGTGAGCCCGCCGATGGTGAACAGCCCGATGAACCCGATGGCGTAGAGCATCGGCGTCTCCCACGAGACGGAGCCCCGATACATCGTCGCCGTCCAGTTGAAGACCTTGACTGCCGACGGCACGGCCACGAGGAAGCTCAGGATCGAGAAGATGAGGGCCGAATAGACCGAGATGCCGGCCACGAACATGTGGTGGCCCCAGACCAGGAAGCCCAGCACGGCGATCGCGACGCTCGCGAACGCGACGAAGTGGTAGCCGAAGACCTGCTTCCGGCAGAACGCCGCCACCAGCTCGCTGATCACGCCCATCGCCGGCAGCACCATGATGTAGACCGCCGGGTGCGAGTAGAACCAGAACAGGTGCTGGAACAGGACCGGGTCGCCGCCGACACGCGGGTCGAAGAAGCCGAAGTGGAACAGCCGCTCGGCGGCGACGAGGACGATCGTGATCGCCACCACCGGCGTTCCGAGCACCATGATCAGGCTGGTCGCGTACATCGACCACATGAACAGCGGCATCCGGAACCAGGTCATGCCGGGCGCGCGCATCCTGTGAATGGTGACGATGAAGTTCAGGCCGGTGAGGATCGACGAGAAGCCGGTGATGAAGATGCCGAGCGCGGCCGAGATCACGTTGCTGGTCGAGGCGACCGTGCTGAAGGGCGTGTAGAAAGTCCAGCCGGTATCGAGTCCGCCGGTAATCAGCGAGTAGGTGGTGAACGTCGCGCCGATGACGTAGATGTACCAGCTCGCGAGGTTCAGCTTGGGGAACGCCAGATCCTTTGCGCCGATCATGATCGGCACCAGGAAGTTGCCGAGCACCGACGGGATGGCGGGGATGAGGAAGAAGAACACCATCATCACGCCGTGCATCGTGAACAGCTTGTTGTAGGTCTCGTCGCTGACCATGTCGCCGGCCGGCGTCGCGAGCTCGAGGCGGATGAGCACCGCCATCGCGCCGCCGAGGAAGAAGAAGAAGGTGACCGACGCGAGGTACAACAGCGCGATGCGCTTGTGGTCGCGGGTCAGCAGCCACGACTTGATGCCGTAGCCGTCGTTGAGATAGTGCCGCGGCGGCATGTACACGCGTTTGACTGGGCATGACTACCTTGTCTGCACCTGCGGAAGCGCTTTCAACGACTTGACGTATTCGACCAGCTCCAGCAGCTGCTCTTCCGACACCAGGCCCTGGAACGTCGGCATGATCGGCTGGAAGCCGGCGGTCACCTTGGCCGACGGGTTCAGGATCGACTCACGCACGTAAGCCTCGTCGACCGTCATCGTTTCCCCGCTTTGCAACTGGACGGTCTTGCCGAAGAGGCCCTCGAGAACCGGCCCCCGCCCTTGCGCGTCAGGACGATGGCATGTGTTGCAGGCGAGATCCTGGAACAGCTTCGCGCCGGCCGAAGCGAGCGACCCTTCGGCAACGCCGCCGCTCAGCCAGGTTTGAAATTCGCTCGGCTCCATGACGATCACCTCGCCCGTCATTCCCGAATGACGCGTGCCGCAGTATTCGGCGCAGAACAGGTGATAACGTCCGGGCTTGGTCGGCTGAAACCAGAGGTTGGTATAGCGCCCTGGAATGACGTCGGCCTTCACGCGAAACGCCGGGACGAAGACGTCGTGGATCACGTCCTCCGAAGTCATGATCAGCTTGACCGGGCGGCCGACCGGCACGTGGAGCTCGTTGATCTCGCGCTGGCCGTCGAGGTGCTGGAACTTCCACATCCACTGCTTGCCGACCACGTAGATGTTCAGCGTCTCGTCGGGTGGCCGCGAGATCGCGAAGAAGACGCTCGCGCCCCAGACGAAGATCACCATGGCGATGACGAACGGAATCACGGTCCAGCCGATCTCGAGCGCCATCATGCCGTGCATCACTTCGCCGACGCTTCGCGGATCGCGCCGGCGGTACCGGATCGCGTAGAACACGATGAGGCCTGCGATGAGCAGCGAGAAGAAGGTCGAGATCGCGAGCAGGAAGAAATAAAGGGCATCCACTCGACCGGCCATGGTCGATGCCTGCTCGGGGAATAACGGAGTGCCGGACCACATATCAGCTGCCTCGAACTGGGTGCCGGGTGCCAGGTGCCATGGTGCCGGCGGTGTGCCGCGGTGCCGCGGTGCCAGTCCCAGGGTGCCGGTGCCGCGAGCAGATGCGCCATACCGCTCGCGTCGCACCATGACGACGATGAAGCCGACGAGCGCGAGGACGGTGGCGGCGCCGGCGACGCGAACCGTCCGCATGATCGCGAGGCCGTACCGGCCGGTCATCGGGTCGTAGTGGAAGCAGTAGAGCAGCAGCGCGTCCGCGGCCGTGCCGACCTTGCCGTCCGACGCTTCGACGATGGCGAGGCGCAGGTCTCGTCGGTCCGTACTCGATGCCGAACAGGTACTTTGCCAACCGTCCGTCCGGCGTGGCGACGATGACGCCGCTCGGGTGCGCGTACTGCTTGGTCTCCTCGTCCCAGACGTAGCGGAAGCCGGCAGCCTTCGTCAGCCGATCGATTTGCGGCTGGTCGCCCGTCAGGAAGTGCCATCCCTCGGCGGCCCCGGGCCGCCGGTATCGTTCGAGGTACGCGGCTTTCTTCGCCGTCGCCGACGCCGGCGTATCGCGCGGGTTGAAGCTCACCGTCACGGTCTCGAAGTCCGTGCCCGCGTTCAGCGACATCACGCCGAGGGCGCTGGAGAGGCCGTTGATCACCATGGTGCACAGCATCGGGCAGTCGTAGTAGGCGAACACCAGCACGACGGGCCTCTTGCCGAAGTAGTCGCCGAGATGGACGGTGGCGCCGGCTTCGTTCCGAAACGTCGTGTCGAGCGGCAGCTGCTGATCGATGTTCTGATCGAACCCGATCTCCCGCAGCGGCGCGGGAAGGTTGGTCGAGACGATCCCCGGCTCCTGCTTGTAGCCGGCGGTCGCCGGGCCCGATGCCATCTGAGCTGCTGTCTGCGGTGACCGCCGAGACGCACAAAGGAACGAAGGACATCAGAGAAGACGAGAACACTCGAGCGTTCTCAGCGGGCTCCGCGGTTTCTTCCGGACGTTCATCGCTTTGGCTCGGTTCTCGCGCGGCAAGCCGCGCTCGAGCGTCAGCTTCACCGCCGCATCGATCGGGATCCGCACGAGTCCGGCGTTCTTATCCACCCAGCCGTAGGACGCGAGCACCTCATCCTCCTTCGCGCGAAGATCGGCGAGGTCCTGGCGCGGATCGGTCTGCAGCCTCGGCTCGGGCGGCTCGCGGTGGCCCTGCGTCGCGGCGAGCGGGTACTCCGCCGGCACTTTCGCGTTCTCGCGGCTGTCGAAGTAGCCGAAGAGCAGGTAGATGAGCACGTGGACCACGGCGGCAACCACGAACAGCGCGGCGCCGAAGCCGAGAATGGCGCGAATGTTGACGTCGCTGTGTTCGTGGTGAACCTCGGGGTTCACCAGCGGCTGCTCGGCCATGGTTAGTGGGCCGTCCTTGGCGGCGTGCCTCGCTCGATGATTCGTCCGAGCGCTTCGTCGAACTCCGGATCGTGAACCGGCAGAATCGCGCGGCCGCGCAGCTGCCAGATGAAGCAGCCGGTCCAGATCGCTCCGAGCGCGAGCGGCAGCACGATATCGAGCCAGCTCACCACGATGCCGTGCTCATGGAACTCGGGAGCGATCAGCCAGAAGAGATCGACCAGCCGCGCCAACAGCACTCCGACCGCCACCTTCAGCAGCAGGTCGGGCTGCCGCTTCACCTGCCGCGACAGCAGGACGATGAACGGCACGACGAAATGCGCCAGGATCAGCGTGATGCCGACGAAGCGCCATCCGGTCTGCAGGCGGTGCATGTACCACGCGATCTCGACGGGGAGGTTGCCCGACCAGATGATCAGGTACTGCGAGAACGAGAAGTAGGCCCACAGCATCACGAACGCCAGCATCAGGTTGCCGAGGTCGTGGAAATGGGCCGGGACGACGATCCGGTCGAGCGGCGCGCGCCGGCTGAGCCACACCAGCACGACGATGAGGAAGGCGAGGGAGGAGAGGCCCTGGCCGCCCATGATCAGCACGCCGTAGATGGTCGAGAACCAGTGCGGCTCGAGCGACATCATCCAGTCGAACGAGGCGAACGTGATCGTGAAGCCATAGGCCAGCAGACCGCCGCCGCTGAGCATCTGCATCCGCCGCGCGATCCGCTGATCCCGATCGCCCCGGTCCTGCCGCAGCGACCAGGTGTTGAGGAAGTAGGCGAGCGCGTTCCAGACCGCGAAGTAGATCGCGGCGCGGAGGAGGAAGAACGGCGTGTTCAGGTAGAGATGCTTGTGCTGCAGAACTTCGTCGTGCGCGACGAGATCGGCGTTCGTCCAGACGTAGAGATACCGCACGCCGAATGCGATCGGCAGGAACAGCGCGGTCATGACCGGCAGCGTCCGGGTTGCCGCACCAATCGGCCGGCGGATGACGACTCCCCACGCGCCACCCGAGAGCTGGTGGACCATGCCGAGGGCGAGGCAGCCGAGCGTCACGCCGAGGCACAGCATGTACGCCATCAGGTACGACTGCATGAACTGCTGGATGTCGATGAAGAGGCCGACGATCGACACGGCGGCGCCGACCGCGCCGGCCATCAACAGACGGCGCTGCAGACCGGCGAGCTCTGGAATCGCGACGTCGGCGGTTTGCGTGAGCCGCGTCACTGGATCCGGCTCCGATCCGCGGGTGGGACATCGTCCAGCGTCGCGTGCTCGCTCAGCTGCAGCGCGCGGATGTAGGCGACGATGGCCCAGCGATCCTCGGCCTTGATCTGCGAGGCGTAGTCGGGCATCGCGCCGAACCCGTTCGTCATCACGTCGAAGAAATGCCCGACCGGCGCGTTGCGCAGGCGATCCTGGTGCATCGACGGCGGACGGCGGTAGCCACGGCGAACGATCATCCCGTCGCCCTGGCCGGTTCGTCCGTGGCACGGCGAACAGTAGATGTTGAAGCGCTGCTGGCCGCGCGCCATCACCGCGGCGTCCACGCGCATCGGGAACACCGCCGCGTCCTCGCCCTTCACCTTGCCGGTGTACATCAGCTCGTCCTCGTGAAGCTGACCGCGCGCGACGGTTCCCTCGACGAGCGGACGAGCCGAGCGCTCGTCGTTGAAGAAGGCCGACTGGCGCAACGGGACGTACTTCGGCTGGTCGTGCATGTCCTGCCGGCAGCCCGAGGCGACGACACAGAGGAGGCAGAGAGCACAGAGACGGACGAGCCACGGAGACACTGAGACACAGAGATTCGTTTGGTCAACGAAAACAGACCCTCTGTGTCTCAGTGTCTCTGTGGCCAAGCTTCTCTGTGAGCTCCCCACGCTCTGTGTCCTCCTAGTCAGCAACGGTCGACACCTCCCGCGGGTTCAGCGTTTCGAGGAACCGTCGCGTCGCTTCGATGTCGAATTTCGGATCCTTCGACTCGATGCAGAGAAAGAACCGGTTGCGGCTGGCCAGCGCGAAGCGCGGCAGGTTGAAGACCGGGTGATACGGCATCGGCAGTCCGTTGAGCGCGAGCATGCCGAGCACGCACGACAGCGCCGCGGCGAGGATCGTGCACTCGAAGGTGACCGGGATGAACGCCGGCCAGCTGTGCAGCGGTTTGCCGCCGATGTTGACCGGGTACGCGATCACCGACGACCAGTACCTCGAGCGCGTAGCCGCCGACGCAGCCGATGAGGCCGCCGATCAGCACGATCAGCGGCAGCCGCGTGTGCCGCGATCCGAGCGCTTCGTGCAGCTCTTCGATCGGGAACGGCGAATACGCGTCCATGCTGGCGGTAGCCCTCGTGGTGGGCGCGCTCGGTTGCCGTCACGAGGGACGTCGGATCGTCGAACTCGGCCATCAGGCCATAGATGACGGAGGACTTCATTCGTCACCCACCTTCGCTTCGGGAAGAATCGTCCTCATCTCGAAGATCGAGATCATCGGCAGGAACCGCAGGAACAGGAACAGCAGCGACAGGAACAGGCCGATCGTGCCGAGGAACGTGGACCAGTCCCAGAACGTCGGCGCGTACCGCCCCCACGACGAGGGCAGGAAGTCGCGGTGCAGGCTCAGCACGATGATGACGAACCGCTCGAGCCACATCCCGACGTTCACGATGAGCGAGATGATGAACAGGCTCGGCACGCTCGTGCGGATCTTCTTGAACCAGAGCAGCTGCGGGATGACCACGTTGCAGAGGATCAGCGCCCAGTAGTAGACCGCGTACGGCCCGAACATGCGGTTCATCGGGACGAACCCTTCGTACTTGTCGGCGCTGTACCACGCGATGAAGGCCTCGGTCATGTAGCCGTAGGCGACGATGAGACCCGTGACGAGCATCACCTTCGCCATGTTCTGAAGGTGGCGCATCGTGATGAAGTCTTCGAGGTTGTAGACCGCGCGAATCGGAATCGCGAGCGTCAGCACCATCGCGAAGCCCGAATAGATGGCGCCGGCCACGAAGTACGGCGGGAAGATCGTCGTGTGCCAGCCCGGCACGATGCCCACCGCGAAGTCGAAGCTGACGACGGTGTGGACCGAGACGACCAGCGGCGTCGCCAGCCCGGCAAGCAGCAGGTACGCCGTTTCGTAGCGGTGCCAGTGGTGCGCCGAGCCGCGCCAGCCCATCGCCAGCATGCCGTAGATGAATCGGCCGACAGGTGACTGCGACCGATCGCGCAGCGTCGCGAGATCGGGAATCAGGCCGACGAACCAGAACAACAGCGACACGGTCGCGTACGTCGACACCGCAAAGACGTCCCAGATGAGGGGACTGCGGAACTGCGGCCAGATGTTCATCGTGTTCGGGTACGGGAACAGCCAGTACGCGAGCCACGGGCGGCCGGTGTGGAACAGCGGGAAGATGCCCGCGCACGACACGGCGAAGAGCGTCATCGCTTCGGCGAAGCGGTTGATCGAGGTCCGCCACGTCTGCTTCAGCAGCAGGAGAATCGCCGAGATCAGCGTGCCGGCGTGCCCGATGCCGATCCACCACACGAAGTTCGTGATGTCGAATGCCCAGCCGACCGGGATGTTGTTGCCCCAGATGCCGATGCCCTTGGTCACCAGGTAGGTGAGCGAGACGAGCAGCAGGCCGGTGAAGAGCAACGCGGTGCCGAAGCCGGCGTACCAGCCGATCGGCGTTTTCCGCGTCAGCACGATCGCGCTGATCTTGTCGGTGACGGTGCCGAACGTGTGGCCCGGCGCGATCACGGGCGGCCGTGCGGCGCCGACAATCGCCTGATTCGGGTCGTCGATGGGCTGCAGGTTCTCTGTCATCGCGCACCCGTAGGGGCCGGCCCATGTGCCGGCCCGGGCGGACACGCGGGTCCGCCCCTACGCATCGCCCAACTCCGGGTTCACGTTCCGCACCGCCGCGAGATACGTCGTCCGCGGCCGGGTGTTCAGCTCGGCGAGCAGCGCGTAGTTGCGTACCTCGGCCTGCAGTTTGGCGACGCGGCTTTCAGGATCGTTCAGGTTGCCGAACACGATCGCGTCGGCCGGGCACGCCTGCTCGCAGGCGGTCTTGATTTCTCCGTCACGGACCTTGCGGTCCCCTTTTTCCGAATCGATCTTGGCCGCGTTGATCCGCTGCACGCAGTAGGTGCACTTCTCCATCACGCCGCGGCTGCGCACGGTCACATCCGGGTTGCGACCGAGCTTCAGCGCCGGCGTGTCGAAGTCCTGATAGAGGAGGAAGTTGAAACGCCGGACCTTGTACGGGCAGTTGTCGGAGCAATAGCGCGTGCCGACACAGCGGTTGTACACCATGTCGTTGAGCCCTTCGCTGCTGTGCGCCGTCGCGCCGACCGGGCAGACGACTTCGCACGGCGCGTTCTCACACTGCATGCACGGCACGGGCTGGAAATAGGTTTCCGGATTCTCCGCGGCGCCTCGATAGTAGGTGTCCACACGGAGCCAGTGCATCTCGCGCCCGCGCAGGACCTGATCCTTCCCGACGACCGGAATGTTGTTCTCCGCCTGGCAGCCGACGACGCAGGCATTGCAGCCGATGCAGGAGTTCACGTCGATCGCCATGCCCCACTTGTAGCCGTCGTACTTCACCTCGGGATACAGCGTGAGCGTCTTCGGCGGCGGCGGCTCCATGCCGGGGCCTTCGTGCAGCGACTTGGGATCGCGCAGGTATTCCTCGCGCGTTGCCGCGCGCACGAGGGCACGGCCCTCCATGAGGTGGTGGTACTGCGTGCAGGCGAGCGAGAAGGTGTCGCCGGTCTTCGCGACTTCCAGACCAGCGCCGAACGACAGCGCAGCTGGACGTGCGGATCGCGTTCGCGTTGAATCCGGCGCCGGCCGCGATCCGGCCGCCGCGCGATCGGCCGTAGCCCAGGTGCACGGTGACGCAGTCGTCCGGATGGCCGACCACCGCGAACAGCGCGCCGCGCACCGTTCGTCCTTCGAGCTTCAACTCGACGACATCCGTGATGATCTGCCCGTGTTCGCCACCCTGGAACGCCGGATGTTCCGAGCCCTTGAGCCTGTCTGCGGTCGCCGGACTGGTGAGCACGGCGTTGTCCCAGGTCAGGCGCGTAATCGGCTTCGGCAGCTCTTGAAGCCACCCGTTGTTGGCAAACCGGCCGTCCAGCACAGACGGATCGTTTCGGAAGCTGATTTCGATCCCGGACGCCGCGCGGCGCGGCTCCGGGCGTCCGGGCTGAAGGCTGGACGACGACCGACACGGTTTTCGGCGCGAAGGCGCTGTTCGGAATCACGCCGTCGTGGAGCCAGCGCCGCCATTCGGTCTCGTCCTTGTCGATCTTCCACTGGGCGCGGACGAGATCGTGGCCGGAGCGTTCGGGACGGTCGCTCATCGCCGCCAGCACTTCGTGCGCCGACTTGCCGCTGTAGAGCGGCGCGATCAGCGGCTGGACGATCGAGGCGGTACCGTCGAAGGCGCGCGCATCGCTCCACGCCTCGAGGAAGTGCGCTTCCGGAACGTGCCATTGACACAGCGCCGACGTCTCATCGTCGTAGAGGCTGAGGTGGGCGCGCAGCTGGACCTTGTTGAGCGCGTCCGCGAACTTCAGATCCACCGGCGCGGTGTAGACCGGGTTGCCGCCGACGATGACGAGGACGTCGACCTTGCCGGCGTTCATGTCGGCGGTGAGCGCGGTGATCGACTCGAGCTGGTCGATCGGCTCGGCCTCCACGGTTTGCGTATACGCGACGGTCTTGCGCTCGTTTCCGAGCGCCTGGTTCATCGCGTGCGCGAGCGCATGAACGACCGGCGGCTGGCCGTCGCCCGCGATCACGAGACTGCGGCCGCGGTGTGCCGCGAGATCCCTGGCGACGGCCGCGATCCATTTCTGCTCGGCGGCCTTGAGCGATGGCGTCGCTTCGGATCCGCTCGACCTGCCGGTGCCGGCCACGCCGACGGCAGCCGCAATGTCACGCGCCGCGCGTTCGACCGCGCTCGGTCTCATCGGCAGCCGATGATCGGCCCGCGAGCCGGTCGATGTGGGCATCGATTCGATCGCGTAGAGCCGGTTCATGTGCTCGGCATCCTCGGGCCGGCGGCGTTTGGCGAATTCGCGCGCGTATCGCAGCGCGCCCGGGCCACCGCCGAGGAAATCGGCGTCGAGCGAGAGGATGACGTCGGCCTGATCGAGATGGTACTGAGCGTCGACGTACTCGCCGAAGGCGAGCCTGGCGCCGGCGCGCGCGTTGTCGCGGCTCGCCGGATCCCACTGATGCCACTTCGCCGACGGGAAGCGTGCGAGCAGATCGCGGATCTGCGCGGCGAGGGTGGGTGAGCTGATCGACTCGGTCAGGATGCGGAGCCCGGCGCCTTTGAGCGGCTTCTGCGCGGTCAGCGCGGCGTTCATCGCGCCGAGGAACGCCGACCACGGGCGGATCTCGCCGAGGTTGCGCAGCGTCTTGGAGCGATCGGGATCGTAGAGGCCGAGGATCGCCGCCTGCGCGAACACGTCGGTCGCGCCGAGGCTTCCGGGGTGCAGCGGGTTGCCCTCGATCTTGGTCGGGCGTCCCTCATGGCTCTCGACCAGGAGGCCGGTGGCCACTCCGCCCACGGCCATCGACGTCGCGTAGAACAGCGGCTTGCCGGGGATCAGTTCTTCGGGCTGCCGAACGTAGGGGACGATTTTCTCCGGCGGCTGTTTCGTGCAGGCGGTCACGCCGGCAAGCGCGAGCGACGCGCCCATCAATTTGAGGAACGTGCGGCGCGCCACCGGATCGGTGATCGCCTCGATCTGCGACGGGAACTCGTTGTAGAGGAGTTCCTGAAACGCCGGGTCGCCTGCCTGCTCTTCGAGGCTACGCCAGAACTCGGCGCGACCCAATCCCGAAGCCCTTCGCGCTTCTTTGCTCATCGGTGGCACGTCGAACAGCTCTCGAGTTTCTGAATCTGGTACTCCGCGACGAGCCGCTTGCCCAGTTCGGCCTGGTCGGGCGGCGCCACGTAGTCCACCCGGAACACGGCCTCGCGCGGGCGCACATAACGTTCCGGATTGCGATGGCAGTCGAGACACCATTCCATCTGCAGCGAATTTTCCTGCCACATGAGCGGCATGCGGTCGACCTGGCCGTGACACGTCGTGCAGCCGACGCCTTTGTTCACGTGGATGCTGTGATTGAAGTACACGAAGTCGGGCAGGTCGTGAACCCGCGTCCATTCGATCGACCGTCCCGTCCGGAAGCTGTCGCGCACCGGTTCGAGGAACGGGCTGTTCGAAAAGATCTGCGAGTGACAGTTCATGCAGGTTTTCGTCGGCGGAATGCCGGCAAACGACGAGTCCTCGACCGAGGTGTGGCAGTAGCGGCAGTCGATGCCGTTGCCGGCGACGTGCCGCTCGTGGCTGAACTGGATCGGCTGCTCGCGCGCCACGCGGGCATCGGTGACCCACGGGGAGCGATTTACCTGGGCGAAGAGTCCCAGCAGGCCGGCGATGAAGAAAACAGCGCCGAAGATGCTGACCCGAGCAATCGTGTTGGCGCTGCGATGAAAGATCTGCGACATCGATCGATACGCGACGCGGGACGAACGAGCGAGGAAGTCAGAGCAGCTTACTGCTTTCCGTTTCCGCCGTGGCGGTTTCTATTTTGTGAAATATTTCACGTAGCGTCAAATGGTCGAGGCTACGGCTGAGTTTGTCGACTACGACGAAGGGACTTTCTCCCAGACGTACGCCCTGCGGTTCGCGTATTTCTCGAACCACTCGAGCTCGGTGTTCGCCTTCCGCAACAAATGGACGAGCGCGCCCCACTGGTGTTGTTCGTTGGGCGCCACCAGCAGCTGTGTCGGCACGCCGAGGCTCTTGAGCGCGCGATACATCTCGACCGACTGCTCCTTGGGCACGCGCGTGTCGGCCTCGCCCGCAAAGAAGAGTGTCGGCGTTTTCACGTTCGACACATCCCGTATCGGCGAGTTGTTCCAGAACAGTTCGAACGGCGCATCCTTGCGCCACGGCGTGCCCCCGAACCACGTCCGCCGGAACGACGTGTTGTCCGTCTGTCCGTAGAGCGAGATCCAGTTGGAAATGCCCGCGCCGGACGAAGCCACCTTGAAGCGATCCGTCATCGTCACCAGCTTGTCCACCAGCGTGCCGCCGGCGCTCCAGCCCATGAGCACGAGCCGATCCTGATCCACCAGGCCGCGCGCGATCAGCGAATCGACGCCCAGCATCACGTCCGGGACCATCTGATGGAAGTAGCCATCGATGACATCGCGCACGAAAGCCGCGCCGTAGCCAAGGCTGCCGCGATAGTTGGGCCGCAGCACGAAATAGCCCTTGCCGGTCAGGACCGGCACGTAGTGAAGCGTCGAGCCGGCGCCGATGCCGAACTTGTCGGACTCCATCGGTCCGCCGTGCAGCTGCACGACGAGCGGATAGCGCTGCCCGGCCTTGTAGTCCGCCGGGATAATACAGGACGCCCTCAATCGTCACGCCGTCTGCGCCCTTCCACTCCGCCTTTTCCTGCCGCGGGATCGCGAAGTCGCGATCGAGCGTGTCGAACCGGCTCGTCACACGCGTGGGCGTGACAGTCGCGCCGCTCATCGGGATCGTCCACACGTCGCCGAACCGAGTTGCCTCGTCGATCTGAAAGACGATCTTTCCGGCGCTGGGCACCGCGGTCCACGTTGGGGGAATGAAGTGTGGACCGTCGGTCATCTGATGCGCACGCCCGGCCGCGACGTCAATGGTGAAGAACTCGGTGTGAACGCCCATGTTCACGGTCGCGAGAATCGACTGACCGTTTGGCGCCCACACGGCCTGATCGAAGGCGTAGGTGAAGTTCGGCAGCACCAGGCGCGGCGACCCTCCAGCGGTGCTCACGATGAACAGGTTGGTCGGATAGTTCGGCTCCGAACCGCTCGTTCATGTCGGCGAGGAAGAGCACCTGCGAACCGTCGGGCGACAGATCGGGCGATTTCTCCTCAATCGAGTTGTTCGTGAGGGCGCGCGGATTCCCGCCGTTGGCGTCCATGACCCACAGTTCGCCGCGATACGCATCGCCGTCGCCAGGCGCGGGAGCTCGCTGCAGCGCGATCCGCTTGCCGTCAGCCGACACGACGTATTCCCTGACCGTGGAGTCGCCGCTCGTGAGCTGCGTTTCGATGCCGGTCGAGACGTCGACCTTCCAGAGCTGCCGCTGCCTGAACGTCTCGTCCCACACGACCACGTCGTCTCGCACTCGAGTCCGCTCGCGCTCTTCGGCAGTGGCGGGATCGCCGGCGATGAAGTACACAACGCTGCCGTCGGGAGACCAGGCCGGCGACCCGACGCTCGTCGCGTGTTTCGTGAGCGCGCGCGGTTCGCCACCATCAATCGGGAAGAGCGCTACCTGTCCGTCGCGGAGAAACAGCAGGGTCTTGCCGTCGGGCGACCAGCGAAGGGCGCCGGGCTGAACGCCGCCTTCACTGAAGGTGAGCTGCACCGGCGCGCCGCCGCCGATCTCCTGACGCCACAGCTGAAAGATCAGACGTCCGGCCTTCCAATCGGTCCGGGTCAGCAGGTAGGCGAGCGTTTTTCCGTCAGGCGAAATCTGCGGCGATGCTCCAGCGATGCGCGGCAGCTCCGCAAGGTCGACGAGCCCCATGGGCTTCCTGGCGGAAGGTCCCTGGGCCTGCGTGCGTATCGCCGCACCAGAGACGAGCGCCAGAATGGCGACGCACGCGCTGATCAGCCGCGCTCGAGAGCTTCTCATCAAAATGACATAATAGCACTCTATGTTCGTTTACGGCAGCTGATCCGTGCTTGATTTCGGTTCCTTCTTCTCCTCTCCGGGAGCCCGCTCCGGGGTGAAGGGCCGCTTCGTCGCGTACTTCTCGAACCACTCAATCTCGGCGTTCAACTTCGTCAGCTGATGCCGGAGCTCTCCCCAGCCGTGCGGCTCGCGCGGCGCGACATAGAGGTGCGTGGGAACGCCGTTGCTCTTGAGCGCGCGATACATCTCGAGCGATTGAGGCATCGGCACCCGGGGATCCTTTTCGCCGACAAAGAACAGCGTCGGCGTCTTCACGTTCGCGACATCCTTCAGCGGAGAGTTGTTCCAGTACGCGTCGATGGGTGCGTCCTTCTGCCACGGTGTCCCGCCGAACCACGGCGTGCGGTAGGACCGGATGTCGCTCTGCGCGTACATCGACATCCACTGCGCGACGCCGGCTCCGGTCGACGCCGCCTTGAAGCGGTCGGTGACGGTGATCACCTTGTTCGTCATGTGACCGCCGGCGCTCCATCCCATCTTCACCATGCGATCGGGATCCGCCACGCCGCGGCGAATCAGCTCGTCGACGCCGGCCAGCACATCGAGATGCGCGTTCTGGAAGTAGTGCCCGACCATGTCGCGGAGAAATGCATCGCCGTAGCCCGTGCTGCCGCGATAATTCGGCTGCAGGCTCACGTACCCTTTGCCCGCGAGCACCTGAATCTCGTACGACATCGACCCGACGCTGTATTTGTCCGCCGCCTGCGGGCCGCCGTGCGTCATCACGGCAAGCGGGTACTTCCGGCCGGCGACGTAGTCCACCGGATAGGTCACGATGCCTTCAACCGTGACGCCGTCCGCGCCTTTCCACTGAATGGCTTCCTGCTCCCCGAGCTTGATGTCGCGTCCGAGATAGTCGAACACGTGCGTGATCTGCTTCGGGCTCGTGTCGCCCGCCGCCATCGTCCACACGTCGCCGCCGCTGTGGGAGTTGGCGGCGATGAACGTGAAGATATCGGAGCCGTCGGCCAGCGACAGCCCGCTCAGACTGTGCTTGCCGTTGGTGATCTGCCGCGGTTTGCCTCCGGAGGCCGGCACGACGAAGAGCTCTTCATGAACGCCGAGGTTCGCGAGGAAGTAGATCGACTTTCCGTCCTTCGACCAGATGGCGCGGTCCACATCGATGGGTTCGGTCTCGCCCACGACCGCCCGCGCCGCGCCGCCGCCGGCGGGAGCGACGAAGAGCCGGCCGTTGTAGTACGGTTTCGAACTTCGCGTTCGATCCGGAGACGAACAGCACCGATCGCGTTGTCGGGCGAGATGGCCGGACCGGTCTCCTGTACGGTGTTTCGCGTCACCTGCACGGCGTTGGTGCCGTCGGCGTTGGACACCCAGACTTCGCTCTTGTCGCCGTCGCCGAGCAGCGGCGTCGGCGCGCGAAGGTAGGTCATCCTGCGGCCGTCGGCCGACAGTTCGTACTCCGTCACGGAAAAATCGCCGTCGGTGATCCGGCTCTCTGCCTTCGAAGCGACTCGCGACGTTCCAGACGTGCGTCTGCTTGTAGTTCTCGTCGTACAGATAGACGTCGTCTCGCGCTTTCTCGCGTGCCTTATCCTCGGCGCTCTTCGCCTCGGCGGCCTTGAAGAATATCGACGAGCCATCGCGCGACCACGTCAGCTCGGATACGGCGCTCGCGTGCGTCGTCAGGCGCCGCGCTTCGCCGCCGTCGCTTGGAAGCAGATAAATCTGCGCGAACTCATCGTCGCCGCGCTTCGCCGTAAAGGCGATGGTCTTTCCATCGGGCGACCAGCGCGGATCGTTTTCGCCGTCGGCGCCGCTTGTGAGTTGCACCGGCTGGCCGCCGTCGAGCGGCGCGCGCCAGATGTGCGAAACGCGGCGGCCAGCCTTCCAGTCGGCGTCGGCTCGCGTGTAGATCACGTCCTTCCCGCCAGGCGACCGCTGAGGGTCGCTCAGCCTGGGGATGTTGAGGAGATCGACGATGCCCATCGGGCGGGGCGCCTGTGTGCGAACCCCGGCCGTGGCCCCCAGAAGGAGGATGACCGCCGCGAGCGGAAGGCGCCGGCTGGAAGTAGTCATGTGAGATATTAGAACCGAATCAAGGAGCGCCCAAATGAAGGTTTTTCTCTGGTCGGCCGTCGCGCTCGTGACGTGTCTTGCCGTGGCGCCGGCGGTTCAAGCTGCGCCGTTTCCGGCCGCGGTCGAAGGCGATTTCGTCGTCCGCGATTTCAGGTTCGGGACCGGCGAAACGCTCCCATCGTTGAACCTGCACTACCGGACCATCGGCACGCCCCAACGTGATGCGTCCGGCGTGGTGCGGAACGCGGTGATGATCCTGCACGGCACCGGTGGCACCGGCGGCGCGTTCCTGTCGCAGACCTTCGGCGGCGAACTGTTCGGCGCAGGTCAGGTTCTCGACGCGACGCGCTACTTCATCATCCTGCCCGACGGCATCGGCCACGGAAAATCGAGCAAGCCGAGCGACGGCCTGCACGCGCGCTTCCCGAAATACACCTACGACGACATGGTCCGCGCGCAGCACGCCATGCTGGTCGACGGCCTCAAGGTCAACCATCTGCGGCTCGTGCTCGGCACGTCGATGGGCGCCATGCATTGCTGGGTGTGGGGCGAGACGTATCCCGACTTCGTCGACGGCCTGGTGCCGCTCGCCAGCGCCCCGACGCAGATCGCCGGGCGCAACCGCGTGATGCGGACGATGATCATGGACAGCATCACGCGCGATCCCGCCTACAGGAACGGCGACTACACCGAGCAGCCCCATGCCGGGATGGTCGGGGCCGTCAACATCCTGATGATGATGACCAGCAGCCCGATCGGCTGGCACAAATCCGGGCCGACGCGCGACGCCGCCGACAAATGGTACGAGGATCAGCTGAAGACGCGCCTGGCCGCCAACGACGCCAACGACATGCTCTATCAGTTCAACTCGTCGCGCGACTACGATCCGTCGCCGAACCTGGAGAAGATCACCGCCAGCCTGCTCGCCATCAACTCGGCCGACGATGTGGTGAACCCGCCGGAGCTGGGGATCATGGAGAAGCTGATGCCGCGGGTGAAGCGCGGGCGGTACATCCTTCTCCCGACCACGGAACAGACGCGCGGTCACGGCACGCATTCGTTGCCGGCGATCTGGGGCAAGCACCTGGCCGAATTTCTCAAGGGCGATGCTCACGCCGGCTAGGGTTCGCAATAAGGTCGACAACAGCGTCTGCCACCGGAATCAAGCCGAGCGTCCGGAAAACATATGAGCGATAGAAAGTACCGACAGCGCGGGTATCAGGACGAGGGCAAACCGCGCGGCCCGAAAGGCCCGGCCGCGCCGCGTCCGCCGAAACAGGATCGCGCGCCGGGACGTCAGCTGCAGGACGCCGCGGGACCGAAGACTCCGAATCTGATGGCGGCGCACGAGGTCTGCCGCTGCGCGCGCTGCGGCAATCTGTTGTCGCTGCCGATCGCCGGCGATAGCCGCTGCGCGAAGTGCGGCGTGGATCTGCACAGCTGCCTGCAATGCGAATCGTTCGACACCAGCGCCCGCTGGGAATGCACGCAGAGCGACAAGCTGCCGGCGCGCGTGGCGCCGAAGGATGCGCGCAACAGCTGCCAGCTGTTCCAGCCGCGCACCACGATCGAACGCCAGACCAGCACGCCGGCCAGCCGCGACAGCGGTTCATCATCCGGCAGCGGATCGACGAACAGCGCCCGCCGCGCGTTTGATGATCTGTTCAAATAGGGGCTAGGGGCTGGGGGCTAGGAGCTAGCCTCCCTTCCCGTCATAATCAACGGATGTCCCTACTCTCGCCCACCGACCAGGAGAAGCTGCGCGAATCGTTCGACGAGATGACCGGTCCCGTGCGGATTCTGTTCTTCACGCAGACGCTGGGTTGCGAGCCGTGTCTACAGACGCGGCAGATCCTCGACGAGTTGCCGCCGCTCTCGGACAAGATCTCGATCGAGGAGGTGAACTTCATCCTCGAGAAGGAGAAGGCGGCGCAGTACGGCATCGAACGTGTGCCGGCTCTGGCGCTCCTGAGCAAGGACGCGGACGGGCACGACCGCGACACGCGCATCCGCTTTCTCGGCTCGCCATCGGGCTACGAATTCGTGTCGCTCGTGCAGGCGGTGCTGCTGGTGGGCGGCCACGACTCGCAGCTCACGCCGTCAAATCGCGCGCTCATCGCCGCGGTCGCGACGCCGACGACGATCCAGGTGTTCTCGACTCCTACTTGACCGCACTGTCCGCGGGCGGTCAGCCTCGCGCATGAAATGGCGTTCGCCAACGAGCACATCACCGCGTACGCGGTCGAAGCGACGGAGTTCCCGGATCTTGCCCGGAAGTACCGCATCACCGGAGTTCCCAAGACCGTCGTGAACGATCAGATCGAGATTCTGGGCGGGATTCCGCAGGACGATTTCGTGCAGCAGGCGCTCGCTCTGCCTTAGCAAACGATGAAGAAACCGCCGAGATCGCAAAGACCGCAAAGATTGTGGTCTTCTCTGCGCTCTTTGCGGTCTCCGCGGTAAAACAACCGCATGTTCAGACTTGTCGAGGTCGAAGCAGCCAGAACGCGAGGCCCGCGGCGGACCAGGCGACGAACGCGATCCACTCGGCGCGTGTAAAGCTGCCGGGGACCGACGGTACGATCTTCATCAGCACGATCGCGATGCTGACGAGGGCGCCGAACCACGCCATGATCGGCGATTCATCCTGTCGCCCGTCGCGCGTCCGCCGCAGCAGATACGCGATGCACGCCGACAGCCAGCCGACGCCAACCGCGAGCGAGCCAACCTCGGTGATCGGAACGAGAATCGCGTCGCCGAACATCGCCGCCGCTGCTGTGAGCACCGCCATCAACGAGATGGCGACCACCGGCGTGCCAAACGTCGGGTGCACGCGGCCGAGCGACGGATGCACGAGATTCCGGCGGCCGATCGCATAGAGCATGCGCGTCGAAGCGACGAAGTTCCCGTTGAAGATCTTCAAGAGCGACAGGAACGCGCCAAACAGGATCAGCTGCGCAATCCGGTGCGAGCCGAACGTCCGCTCGAACGCGACTTCGGTCCGTACGTGGCCGGACACAATCTCCTGCCAGGGGTAGACGTACGTCACCACCGCCACGATCAGGACGTAGAAGAGGAATCCTGCTATCAGCGCCGCGTAGATCGCGCGCGTGAAGTTGCGCGGATCGAATCCCGCCTTCGCCTCTTCCGATCCCTTCGCGACCGACTCGAAGCCCGTCATGAAGTACGGCACGATTTGCAGCACGAGAAAAATCGAGAGCCACGCCGACTGCCCGGGCGCGAAGAGCGGCTCCATGTTGGATGGCGCGCCCTTCACGAAGCCGAGCAGCGTGAAGATCGCGAACGTCGCCAGCAGGCCGAACGTCATCACGTCCTGGAAGATCCCGCTTGGCTTGATGCCGCGGTAGTTGACGATGGCGACGAGCGCCGTCAACGCGAGGCCGACCGCGAGCCGCGGCGCGAATATCGGACTGCCGCCGATCACGTAGAGCTGATAGCTGTTCAACGCGGGAAATACCCGCGCGAGCAGGTTGCCGGTGGCCACCGCTTCCCACGGGCACACGATCGCGTACGACAACACCATCGTCCAGCCGGCCGCGAAGCTGACCGGCGGCGCCATGACGCCTTCCGTGTAGGCGATTTCCGCGCCCGCGTCCTGGATCCTTTGCACAAGGCGCCCGTAGGTGTGCGCGATGGGAAACAGGAGCAGGCCGCCAAGCAGGAATCCGAGGATGCCGCCTGCGGGACCGCCGCGGGTCAGCCAGTCGTCCATCAGGACGAGCCAGCCGACGCCGATCATCGTGCCGAATCCGAACGTGAAGTATTCGACTGTGCTGAGGGTGCCGTGCAGGCGTTCGCGCGCCATCAGGACGTCAGCCGCGGCAGCACGGGCGTTTTCACGACGCCACTATACAATCGCCCCCATGACGCATCAACCACGCGCGTCGTTCCAGTCACCGCGCTTCGCCCAGCCGGCGACGTTCATGCGGCTGCCGCACGTCGAGGATCCGCACGGCCTGGATGTTGCCATCGTGGGCGTGCCGTACGACGGCGGCACCTCGTACCGGCCCGGCGCAAGACTGGGCCCGCGCGAGATCCGTGCGCAATCGTCGCTGATTCGGCCGTACAGCCATTTTCAAAAGGTGTCGCCGTTCGATCGGCTGAACGTGGCGGATGTTGGCGACGTCGACGCGCCGCCGGTCAGCATCGAGAAGTGCTACGAGGCCGTCACCGGGCGGATCGACGGGATCGCGGCCGCAGGCGCGAGGCCGATCGTGATCGGCGGCGACCATTCGATCTCGCTGCCGATTCTGCGTGCGCTGGCCGGGCGCCACGGTCCGCTCGGGCTCGTGCAATTCGACTCGCACATCGACACATGGGACGAGTACTTCGGCGGCAAGTACTTCCACGGGACGCCGTTCCGGCGGGCGATCGAAGAGGGGCTCGTCGACGGCAAGCGGTTCATCCAGGTCGGCATCCGCGGGCCGATGTACGGTGAAGACGACTTCGACTTCCATCGCGAGTTCGGGATTACGGTCATCGACATCGATCAAGTGAAGGCTCGTGGCATCGCGTGGACGATCGAGCAGATTCGGCGCGTCGTCACCGGTCCGGCCTACATGACGTTCGACATCGACGCGGTCGATCCGGCGTTTGCGCCCGGCACCGGCACGCCGGAAGTCGGCGGGCTCACGAGCCACGAAGCGCAGCAGCTGGTGCGCGGGCTGGCCGGCCTCACCCTCGTCGGCGGCGACATCGTCGAGGTCGCGCCGCCGTTCGACGGGCCGGGACAGATCACGGCTCTGCTCGCCGCGAACCTGATGTTCGAGTTCTTGTGCGTCCTGGCTAGAGAAGACGCTGGTCATGGCTTGGCTGATGGCTGATGGCTGATGGCTGATGGCTGATGGCTGATGGTCATGGTTGATGGACTGCCATCGGACCATTGGCCTTAGCCATCAGCCATTAGCCATCAGCCATGACTAGTTACTATTGGTGAAGTGAAGCGCATAGTCTGCCTCGGAGACAGCCTGACGTCCGGTCATGGGATCGGAACCGCCGCCGCATTTCCCGCATTGCTGCACCAGCGAGTTCGACGGGCTGGGTTTCCGTACGAGGTCGTCAACGCCGGCGTGTCACGTTCCACGTCGGCCGACGGACGCGCCCGATTGGATCGCGCGCTCGAGGGTGACGTCCGCGTGCTCGTGCTGGCGCTCGGCGTGAACGACGGCCTTCGCGGCGTCCCGGTGGCGCAGGTGACCGCCAACTTGAGTCACATCATCGACGTGGCGCAGAAGCGCGGGATTGCGGTGCTGCTCTGTGGGATGGAAGCGCTTCCGATTCACGGATGGACGTACACCACGGCCTTCCATCAGATGTATCTCGACCTGGCCGCGCGGTACCAGATTCCGCTCGTTCCGTTCATCCTGATGAACGTCATCGGGAATCCGCGGCTGATGCAGGCGGACCACGCCCACCCGAACGCGGACGGCGCGCGCGCGATCGCGGACGTCATCTGGCCGTACCTGGAAGAGATTCTGAAGAAGCCCTTAGCCCTAGCCCCCAGCCCCTAGCCCAGCCCTGGCCAAGACGGGTCTTCTGCCCAGCGTGTTAGCATCGCGGTGGTGATGAAACGCCTCTTCGTTCTGTGCTTTTTTGTCGCCGCGACCGCATCGTTTCACGCGGCCGCGCCGATCCGGTATCGCCTTTCGTTTCCTCAGCCGCAGCACCGGTGGATGCAGGTGGAAGCCTCCTTTCCCGACCTGGGAAGCGGCACGCTCGAGCTGCGCATGAGCCGTTCGTCACCCGGACGGTACTCGCTGCACGACTTCGCGAAAAACGTCTACGACGTGCATGTCTTCGCCGCCGACGGCCGCGAACTGGAGACGACACGACCGGACCCGTACGGGTGGAACGTCGCCGGTCATGGCGGCAGCCTGACCGTGAAGTACAAAGTGTTCGGCGATCGCGTGGATGGCACCTATCTCGGCATCGATACGACCCACGCGCACATCAACATGCCGGCGGCCATCATGTGGGCGCACGGTCTCGACGATCGGCCTGTCACGGTGAACTTCGAGCAGCCGTCCGGACTGCGATGGCAGGTTGCGACACAGCTGCACACGGGGTCTTCGCCGCTGGAGTTCACCGCGCCGAATCTTCAGTACCTCATGGACAGCCCGGCGGAGTTCGGCCCCATCAGTCTTCGGCAGTTCACCGTCGGCCCGCGCACGTTCCGCTTTTCTCTGCACCACACCGGTACCGCCGCCGAACTCGACGACTACGTGAAGGACGTCGAGAAGATCGTGCGCCAGGAAGGCGCGATCTTCGGCGAGTACCCCGAGTACGAACCCGGTTACTACACGTTTCTCGCCGACTACCTGCCATATGCCAACGGCGACGGCATGGAACACCGCAACAGCACGGTCATGACCGCCGCCGGGTCGATCGCCGCCTCGCGCGAAGACGTGCTCGACACGGTCGCCCACGAATTCTTCCATTGCTGGAACGTCGAGCGCATCCGGCCGAAAGGTCTCGAACCGTTCGATTTCGATCGTGCGAACCTGTCGGGCGAACTCTGGCTGGCCGAGGGCTTCACGCAGTACTACGGACCGCTCGCGATGCGGCGCGCGCAACTCGTGGACGAGGCGTCGGCTGCGCGCACGTTCGGGCAACTCATCGAGAGCGTGTCGCAGGGGCCCGGGCATCTCGTGCGCTCGGCCGAGGAAATGAGCCGCATGGCGCCGTTCATCGACGGCGGCCGCTCAATCGATCGCACGAACTGGTCGGCGACGGTCATCTCGTACTACCCGTATGGCGGCGCCATCGCTCTGGCGCTGGATCTGACGTTGCGCGATCGCAGCGACGGCCGGCTCTCGCTCGACGATTTCATGCGGGCGATGTGGAAAACGTACGGCAAACCCGGCGGCAGTCGCGAAGGCTACGTCGACCATCCCTACACGATTACCGACGCCGAAGAGACGCTGGCATCGGTGAGCGGCGACCGCGCATTCGCTCACGATTTCTTTGCCCGCTACATCCAGGGACACGACGTCGCCGACTATCCGCGCCTGCTGGCGCGTGCCGGCTTTACCCTGCGCAAGCGTCATCCCGGTCGAGCATGGCTCGGCGATCTCCGATTGGATTCCCGGGACGGGCTGCGCGTTGCTGCGCTGGTGTCTCCCACCTGGCCGATTTACGCCGCCGGCCTCGATGAAGACGACGAGCTGCAGAGCGTCGGCGGCCAGCGGATCGCGGCTGCCGACGATCTCGCGACGGCGGTGCAGAAGCACAAGCCCGGCGACACCGTGCAGGTGGTGTTCGTCGATCGAACGGGCGTGGCGAAGACGGCGAGCGTGACGCTCGCCGAGGATCCGCATACCGAAGTGGTGCCGGTCGACGCCGCGTCGTTGACGGCCGCACAGAAGGCGTTTCGCGACGGCTGGCTCGGACCAAAGTAGATGCCTGTTCCCTGGCTGCAACTCATCGACGCCGCCCTCGGCGTGGCGAATTTCGCGCGAGGCCGCAAGTCTCAGGCGCAGGACGAGCCGTCCCAACAGCTCCAGGCCGGTGCTCAGGCACCCGGCGGACTGGAGGCTCGCCTTGCGAGCGTGGTCGTTGCGGCGCTGAAAGAGGCGTTCGATCGCGATTCACGCAGGCTCGAGCTCGAGCGCGAACAACTGGCGGCCGAGCGATTGCGAGCCGAGCGCGCGATGCGGCTCGAGCTTCGGCGTCAGGCGGCGGATCACGAAATCGGCAGATTGCGTCTGCTCGGCGGCGTCGCCTTCACGAGCTGGCTTGCGACGCTCGCGTTTTCGGCACGGCTGATCGGAGGCGGCACTGGCGCGCGAGTCGCGCTCGGCCTCGGTTGGCTGTGCCTGCTCGGCTCCATCGCGGCGTCCTTCGTGGCGCAGTCGCATGCCGCCGCGGCCGTCGAGGCGCTGGCGACAGGCGACGACTCGCGACCCATCGAACCCGGCGCGGGCGGCGCCTTTGCACTCGGGCTGATGCTGGTTGGTCTCGTGGCAATCGGCGTCGCGGCGCTGCTCGCGTAGAGCGCAATTCGATGTAGTGCCGGCCTTCAGGCTGACCGCGCGAAGTCCGGACCTGAAGGCCGGACTACTACCGACGCAGGACGAGAGACGCGCTCGGGTCTACGAGAAGATCACACCAGGAGCGAGCTTGAAACTCTGGATCCAGCGCCCGCTTCACCGCTCGCATCTGCTCAACGCCTTCGCGTCCGTAGAGCTCGAGCAGCAGCTGCTGCTTGACCGGATTCCGGCCGACGCCGTGCTCGGCGAGCGGCGACCCGCCCAGCTGAATCACCGCGCGTCCGAACGCAAGAATCGCCGCCTTACCCGATTCGTACTCGTCGAGCGAGCGCGGGATGACGTTCGGGTGCAGGTTCCCGTCGGAGATGTGGCCCCAGACGGCGGCGTCGAGTCCACGCGCGCGGAATTCATCGTCGTAGATCGTCAGCAGCTCTTCGAGGCGGTCGAAGGGGACAATCATGTCCGCGGCCGTTTTCGCGATGCGCGCATCGTGTTGTTTCGCGCGTCCCACACGCGCGTTCACGCCAGCCGGCACCGCTTCCCGCAGCGCCAGCAACTGACGCTCGCGTGCGGTGTCTCCCGGAACGGCGATCTCGACCTGATCGAGCACGCCGGCCTCGTCCAACAGGCGGCAGAAGCGTACCAGCGGTGTGTCCGGCGCGCCCGACTGACGCGCGCTCCCAATCTCGTCGAACGCCGCTGCCGACGTCATGTTCGCGGGCAGCTCGAGCGTGACGAGCAGCGCCATCGCCGTCCGATCCGGGATCACGACGCCGTTCGCGCGATCGGCTCCGTCCTCCCGCAGCAGCGCGAGGCAGCGCGCGTCCATGTGCTCGATGGCGGACACGTCCATCCCTCGCGGATCGCGCGAGCTCCACGTTTCGAGCGATGCGTTCCTCACGCGAGTGACGAACGCAAGGGCGGCGGCTCGATCGCTGAACGGCACGAAGGCCAGGCACGTCCGCGGCCGTTCCTCCAGCACGCGGAGCGTCGCCTCGGTGATGACGCCGAGCGTTCCTTCCGATCCGATGAAGAGATCGATCAGGTCCATGCCGGGCGCGGCGAAATAGCCAGCCGACGTCTTCGGCACGTTCGGCATGCGGTAGCCAGGCACCGGCACCCGCACCGTCCGGTCCGACAGGACGATCTCGAAGAATCCGTCCGGATGCGCCAGCGTCTGCCCGCGCTCGATGTCCAGGACGTCGCCGTTGGCAAGCACGACGGTGAGCCGCATGCACCCAGTCGCGCGTCGTTCCGTACTTGAACGTCGCGGCGCCCGCGGCGTTGGTGGCGACGACGCCGCCGACGAAGGCGCCGGTGAACGTGGGAACAGGCGGATAGAGTTTGCCGATCGTCGCGAGCGCGGCATCGAGATCGACGAGGGTGACGCCCGCGCCCGCCCGAACCAGGTTGTTCGCGCTGCGGGACGATGTGATTGAGGCGCGATGTCTTCAGCACGACGTCGCCCCGCGGGGTCGCACCGCCGGTGAGCGAGGACTGCGCACCGATTGGCAGCACCGTCGCGGCCGCGGCGATGACCGCGGCGACCTCGCCGATTGACGCTGGTGACGCGATGCCGGCGGCGAACCCGCCGGGGAAGTGGGCGGCGTCCTCGAGGAATCCGGCCAGGACATCCGGATCACGCCCGATCGGTCGGAGCCGCGACGGTTTCGGCGCGCCTCGCCCGGATCGAATGGCTCGCGCCGCGATCCGGTCGTCACTTCTTCGTGGCGGGCAGGAGCTCGTCGAACAATGCCTTGACCGGCACAACGGTCTTGCGATGCGCGTCCGCTTCCTTGACGAGATCCGCGACGATGTCGGGATGCGCCGCGGCGATGTCGAATCGCTCGCCGACGTCCGCGGCGAGATCGAACAGGAGCGGTGGCGTATGCTCGGTTCGCGCGCCGCCGATGTTGTAGGCGCCGCTCGTGATGAAGTGCGCCTTGTATCGATCCTTCCGCACGGCGCGCAGCTCGCTGTTCCAGTAGTAGAAAATCGTGTGACGCGGGCTCGCCCCCGTACCGCGCAGCGGCGCGGAGAGATCCACGCCGTCGAGAAGCCGATCCGCCGGCAGCCGCGCATGCGTCAGCGCCGCCGCGGTCGGCAGCAGATCCAGGGCGGACCCGATATCGGTCACCGTTCCCGGCTTCACCGTGCCCGGCCACCAGAAGATCCCCGGCGTGCGCATGCCGCCTTCCCACGTCGTGCCTTTGCCTTCACGCAGCGGGCCGGCCGATCCGCCATGCGTCTCGAACGGCAGCCACGGACCGTTGTCGCTCGTGAAGACGACGAGCGTGCGGCTGTCGATGCCCGCGGCGCGCAGCGCGTCGAGGATCTGTCCGGTGCTCCAGTCGATCTCCTCGACCACGTCGCCGTACATGCCGGCGGCGCTGTGGCCGACATACTCGCGCGATCGTGCGAGAGGGATATGCGGCATCGAATGGGCGAAGTACAGGAAGAACGGCCGGCCCTTGTTCGTGTCGATGAACCGGAGCGCCTCCTCCGTGTAGCGGCGGGTCAGCGTGCGGTGATCGACGGGCCGCTCGATCACCTCGTCGTTTCGCATCAGGGGCACGTCCCAGTACTCCGGCTTCGGGTCGTAGTACACCGCCGACTTGTAGCCTTTGTCGGCGGGGACCGTCATCCGCATGTCGTGCGAGTAGGGAAGGCCGAACCAGGAATCGAATCCCTGGCGCATCGGCAGAAACTGCGGGAGCTGGCCGAGGTGCCACTTGCCGACCATGCCGGTGGCGTACCCCGCGCCCTTCAGCATTTCGGCGATCGTGACTTCCTCCAGCGGAAGTCCCTGCGCCGCGTTGTCGCGAAAGACACCGGGCGCGGCTTGGCCCTGTGGCGTCGCAAACATCCCGCTGCGGACCGGCAGCCGCCCGGTCAGCAGAGCGGCGCGGCTCGGCGAGCAGACGGGCTGCACGTAGAAGTTGGTCCACTTCTGTCCCTGCGCCGCCATCGCGTCCAGGCGCGGCGTGCGGATATTGGGTGAGCCGAACGCGCCGAGGTCGCCGTAGCCGAGATCGTCGGCGAGAATGATGATGATGTTCGGAGGCGGCGCGGGCTGTGCGGCGACGCGATGGCTCGCAAAGGCGAGCGCGATCGCCGTCAGCACGAGCCCGCCTGCCAGCGCGCGCGAGGCGATCTTCATGGCCTGCATCACTTCTTCGCGAGCGCTTTGATCAGACGGTACTGAAACTCCAGGCCCTCGAAATACTGCTTCACGCCGACGCGCTCGTCCTTGCCGTGCGCGCGCACATCGTCCATGTCGCCGAACGTGCCCTCGATGCCGTACGTGGGAATCTCGCCGTTGCGCAGATACAGGCCGTCGGTTGCGCCCGTGCTCATCACCGGCACCACGACCGCGCCCGGGTACATCTGCTTCGTGAGCGATTCGACGAGGTTCATGACGTCGGGACGCAGCGGCGACGGTTTGCTCGGGTGCGCCTCGTCGACGAAGGCGACGGTGATCTTGGGATCGGCGAGCACCTCGACGAGCTTCGCCTTGACCGATGCAGGTGAAACTCCCGGCAGAATCCGGCAGTTGACGTTCGCGCTCGCCATTTGCGGCAGCGCGTTGGTGGCGTGGCCGCCGAGCAGCTTGGTCGCCACGCAGGTCGTCCGCATCATCGCGTTGTAGTACGGCAGCGACGCGGACAATCGCGCGGCGGCGGCGGCATCCGGCGTGGCCCTGGCGACGGCGCGCATGTCCGCGGCCAGCTTCGGATCCGTTTCCACGTCGGCCGAGCGCGCGAAATACGCGCGCGTCACCTCGTTCAGCTCGAGCGGAAATTCATACGCCGACAGCCTCGCAAGGCCGGCGGAGAGGTGGTAGATCGCGTTGTCCTTGACCGGCAGCGAGCTGTGGCCGCCAGGGTTCGTCACCTCGAGGTGAAAGTCCTGGTACACCTTCTCGCTCGCCTGCACCTCGTTCGCGAGGTACTTCCCTTTGCGCATGCTGCCGCCGCCGCCTTCGTTGATCGCGAAATCGGCGTCGATCAGATCCTTGTGGTTCTTCACGAGCCATTCGGCGCCGTTGAAATTGCCGCCTTCTTCATCGGCCGTGAGGGCGAGGATCAGGTCGCGGTCCGGCTTGAAGCCTTCGTCCTTCAGCCGAATCAGGTTCGCCACGAACTGCGACGCCATCGCCTTGTCGTCGCTGGTTCCGCGTCCGTAGAAGAAGCCGTCCTTCTCGACGAAGGTGAACGGATCCATCGACCAGTCCTCGCGCTTCGCCTCGACGACATCGAGGTGCGCGAGCAGGAGGAGCGGCCTGGCCGCGCCCGTCCCGCGATAGCGGAACACCAGATTGCCTTTGCGCGGATCCGGCCCGAGGATCTGCATGTCGGCTGCGGGGAAGCCGGCCGCCTTCAACCGCGCCGCGACCGCCTCGGCCGCCTTCGTGACGTTGCCGGCGGGCGTGTCGGTCGTGTTGATCTCGACCAGCTCCTTGTAGATCTCCCGGGCGCGCGCATCGTTCGGACCGGTCTGCGCCGAGAGAAGCGAGGCTGCGAGCAGAACGACGATGGCGGAGTACTTCATGCGGTGATTATAGACTCCGGGGACGGTGGGACCGGCGACGCGAGCACCAACAGGAGCGCGTCAGAGATCACAAACAGGAGGCCAGAAGGTCAGGAGGATCGTGGCTTGGCACCCGGCCAATTCGAAACTCCTGACCTCTTGATCTCCTGTGAAAGTGCTACTGCCTGTTGTACGTGATGCCGGCGCGCTGCGCCGCTTCGATCGCGATGACCATCGCCGGAACAATCGTGACGCCCGGCAGCATGTTGGCCTTCAGCTCGGCCTGGATGTCGGCCATCTTGCCCTTGCCCCTCGCCTCGAGCTCCGCGCACCATCCGCCGAACGCGTTGGCGCACAGCAGGAACGTGGCTCCCATCTTCTGGAGGCTCTCGATGCCGAGCGCTGGCAGCGCGCCGCCGAACATCGGAATCGGCGGCGACTGCACGACTTCCATCAGGAGATTCAGATCGGCGGGTGTCGGCTTGTTCAAGACATTTCGCGTATGCGGCTTTCCGGCCCCATCCTTCAGCCCCGTGTACGCGCCAAGCTCGTACTTCGCCCACATCGCGTCGTTGAACGCGAGCGGGATGCTGGACTGACCGCCGATGCCGTAGAACGTCCCCACGGCTCCCACCTGGCCGGGCGTGGTCTTGTACGCCTCGGAGTAGGTATTGAGGTAGTTGAGGATGTGCAGCAGGGGCAGCCCGTTCTTGTGCTGCGGGAAGTCGAACAGACAGCGGTGCGTGCCTTTGACGCTCTTGATCCAGTCGTCGTGACCGGCCTGTTGCGCGCCTGCCTGCTCGCCACCGGCGACCGTCATGGCGGCGGCGGTACCGAGAATCCGGCCCAGGAAACCGCGACGATGTGTCTTCGTGTCGAGAACCATGGGAGCTCCTTCATGTGAAAAACGGTGCACGAACGGCCTGCGCAGATCATGGTCGCGCAGGCGCCGCTGTCAAGTGGTTTGTGACGGCACCCGGCATACTATCGGCACGAACTCGATATACTTCCAGTGATGAGGTTTGCGCCGGAATACGTCACCTACGTCCTCAACGAGAACTTCGAAGACGCCAAAACCCTCCTGCTCTCGCCCCTGATGGCGATCAACTACGCGCACCTGGTGATGCTGGCGGACCAGGGGATCGTGTCCGCCCCGGACGCGCACGCGCTGCGGCAGGCGCTCGACGGCGTGTCTCAGGACGAGATTCGGTGTGTCACCTACGACGGCACCTACGAGGACCTGTTCTTCTACGTCGAACGCCTGGTGATCAACGGCATGCGGCGACGACATTGCCGGCCGGCTTCATACGGCGCGCTCGCGCAACGACATCGACATGACGATGTACCGGATGCGGCAGCGGGAACTGGTGCTCGGCCTGATGGCGGGCACGCTTGGCCTGCGCCGGTCGCTGCTCGATCTGGCCGACTGCCAACCGGAGCACGATCCTCGCGCTCCACACTCACACGCAGCCCGCGCAGCCCAGCACCGCCGCCCACTACCTGCTCGCCGTCATCGAGCAGATCGAGCGCGACGCCGTTCGCCTGAAGGCCGCGTTCGAGAGCACGAACCGCAACCCGCTCGGCGCGTGCGCGATCACCGGCACCGGCTTTCCCATCGATCGCAACCTGACGTCGTCGCTGCTCGGCTTCAGCGGGCCCACCTGCAATACATACGGAAGCATCGCCACGGTGGATTACCTGCTGGAGAGCACGTCGGCGACGGCCGTGATGCTCGTTGGCCTCGGCCGCTTCGTCCAGGACATGCTGCTCTGGAGCACCGCCGAATTCGGCTATCTGCGCCTGGGCGACGGGTACGTTCAGGGCAGCAGCATCATGCCGCAGAAGCGGAATCCCGTCGCGCTCGAGCACGCGCGCGCCATCGGCAGCAAGGCGCTCGGCCAGGCACAGGCGATTGTCCTCACCGCTCACAACACGCCCTTCGGCGACATCGTCGACACCGAGGACGATCTCCAGCCGCTGGTCTTCGCGATGTTTCGCGATGCCACGCGCGCCGTCCGGCTGGTCGCGGCTGCAATGTCGTCCGCGCAGTTCGACGCGGCCGCGCTCGAGGCGCGGGCAGCCAACGGATGGACGACGCTGACCGAACTGGCGGACACGCTGGCGCGCGACCACGGCCTGGCATTCCGGAAGGCCCATGCGATCGCCGCGCATTTCGTCGGTGGACGTCAACGCCATCCCGATCGTCCGCTCGCGGCGCTCCTCGCCGACGCTTCCACTGAAGTGCTCGGAAAGGCGCTGACCTATACCGAAGAGGAGCTGACGCGGATTCTCAGCGCGCGGCATTTCGTCGAGGTCCGGACCACATTCGGAGGTCCGGCGCCGGAGGAAACGGCTCGCGCGGCAAAGGTGTCGCGCGAACAGCTCGAGGCCGACGAATCGTGGTGGACCGGCGTCACCGACGCGCTGGCCAGAGCGGAGCAAACGCTCGCCGAGCGGAGTGCAGCTTTGTAGAAGTTAGAAGTTAGAACCTAGAACCTAGAACCCAGAACCTGAATCATGACCCGAACCCTGAACCCGGCACCCTGAACCCCGAACCCGATCGGGATCAGGATTCGCCAATGACGTCGACCTACGTCGCGGGTTCTCGTGCTCGAGGCGGTCATCATCGCCGCGCTCTGGATCTTCGGCCGGATGTTTTCGTAATCCCGCCATTGGCCATATGCCATCAGCCATAAGCCATCCAGCCATTCGAATGCGCCCCTTCGACTGGCTCGTCGTCGTCGCCTACATCGGCTGGATCATCATCGACGGCCTGCGGCGCTCGAAAGGGACCGACAAAGTCGAGGGCTACCTGCTCGCGAACCGATCGCTGCCGTGGTGGGCCGTCGGCCTTTCGGTGATGGCGACGCAGATGAGCGCCGTCACGATTGTCGGGACCACCGGTCTCGCGTACTCCACCGGCCTTCGTTTCATTCAGAACTACTTCCCGCTGCCGCTGGCGATGGTGATCCTGTCGCTGACGGTGGTGCCGTTCTTCACGCGCGCGCGCGTCTACACGGCCTACGAGTATCTCGAGCGCCGCTTCGACGTCCGCGTCCGCTCGCTGGCGAGCTTCCTCTTCCTCATCGGCCGCGCCGCTTCGCTCGGTGTCACCCTGGCCGCGCCGTCGGTGGTGATGTCCGCCATCCT
Organism: uncultured Acidobacteriota bacterium; assembly: GCA_963794305.1. Classification (GTDB taxonomy): domain Bacteria; phylum Acidobacteriota; class Vicinamibacteria; order Vicinamibacterales; family CAVVIG01; genus CAVQFC01. The sequence continues at coordinate 109,567 of CAWCDQ010000006.1, forward strand.
GGGATGGTCCTTGCCGGTCACGGTGCTGGTCATCTGCATTCCGATGATCGCCTACACGACGATCGGCGGCGTGCAGGCGGTGGCCTGGACCGACGTCAAGCAGATGTTCATCGTCGTCTTCGGCATGTCGGCGGCCGTGGTCGTCCTTCTGTACGGCATCCTGCAGCACGTCGGGTTCGGCCAGGCCCTGCAGCTGGCCGGCGCGACCGGGCGGCTGAAGGCGGTGGACTTCAGCTTCAATCTCAGCGAGACCTACACATTCTGGTCGGCGATGTTCGGCGGCCTGTTCCTGATGCTGTCCTACTTCGGGTGCGACCAGAGCCAGGTGCAGCGCTACCTGACGGCGAAGTCGATCGACGAAGCGCGTCAATCGCTGATGATGAGCGCCTGGGTCAAGATTCCGCTGCAGCTGCTGATCCTGGCGACCGGCGTGCTCGTCTTCGTGTTCTACCTGTTCAACACGCCGCCGATGCTGTTCAACCGGGTCTACGACGCGCAGGTGGCGGCGAGCCCGCGGGCGGCCGAGTACTCGGGATTGCAGCAGGCGTTCGACGGGGAGATGGCCGCGCGGCGCGAAGCAGCCCTGCGGATGGACCGCGAGGCCTTCATCGCGAGCGACGCGCGCCTCAAGGACATTCGATCGAAGGCCGCCGGCCTCGTCAAGGAGGCCGCCGGCGACGACAACTACAGCGACGTGAACTACGTGTTCCCGACCTTCATCACCACGCGGATGCCGATCGGGCTGGTCGGCCTGATGATCGCGGCGATCTTCGCCGCGGCGATGTCGGCGAGCGGCGGCGAACTGAACGCGCTGGCGACCGCGACGGTGATCGATTTCTACAAGCGGCACTTCGTGAAGGATGCCGCCGACTCGCACTACGTGGTCGTGTCGAAGCTCGCGACGTTTACGTGGGGCCTGTTCGCCTGCTATGTCGCGACCCGCGCGGCGAACCAGGGGTCGCTCATCGAAGTCGTGAACCGGTACGGCTCGTTCGTCTACGGATCGCTGCTCGGCGTGTTCATCCTCGCGATCATGACGAAGCGGGCGACGGCGCGCGGCGCCTTCTGGGGGCTGATCGCCGGGATGGCGGCCGTGCTGACCGTCGCCATCCGGATGCCGTGGATCGCGTTTCTCTGGCACAACCTCATCGGTGCGTTCGTCGTGGTCGTGGTCGGCATGGCGATCAGCTACACCCAGCGTCCCAGCGAAGCGTAAAGGCCCCTCCAAGCTCTACGACCGTTGGTAGTATGGATGACCCTCCGATAGAAATAAGGGCTTGTTTCAGGCTCGAAATCTCACGAAACGCTACGGCCGGCTGACCGCGTTGAACGACGTGTCGTTCAGCGTCCGGACCGGCGAAGTGCTCGGCCTCATCGGGCCCAACGGTTCGGGAAAGACCACGCTGTTCGAATGCCTCGGCGGCGTGCTGCCGCTGGATGCCGGCACGCTCGTGCACGACGGCCAGCCCCTCACCGATCGCGCGCGCGCGGCCGCGCTCTTCTACCTCCCCGATTCCATCGTGCCGTGGCCCGCGCAATCGGTGCGCTGGGCGATCGACTTCACCCTCGGATTCTTCAAGGGCCGGGCGGATCTGCGCGACGAGGTGGTGCAGCGGCTCGACATCGGTCCGCTGCTCGATGCCACGATCGGCAGCCTCTCGAAAGGCCAGCGCAAGCGCGCGCTGCTGGGGATCGGGCTGCTGATGCCGCAGCCGCTCCTCCTGGCCGACGAACCGTTCGATGGCCTCGATCTCCGTCAGAGCCGCGAGGTCGCACAGACCCTGCGCTCCTATGCCTCGTCGGGCCGGACGATGTTCCTGTCGATTCATCAGATCAAGGACGCGGCGCGCGTGTGCGATCGCTTCATCCTGCTGAGCGGCGGAACGATTCGCGGCGAGGGCACGTTCGACCAGCTCGCGTCGCAGGCCTCGGCGCGCGGCGCGGCGACCGGCGACCTCGAAGAGGTGTTCCTTGCCCTCACGTAGGGAAGGAACCGCGCCCCGCGGTTTCTTCTTTTCGTGGCTGTCGCCAAGGAATACCGCGAGCTGGTCGCATCGCGCGCGTGGTGGGTGCTGCTGCTGGCCATGGGACCGCTCGTCGGCGTGACGTTCATGAGCGCGGTCCGGACGTACGGCGAAGCCAGCGGCTTGAACGGCACGACCGCCGGAGTCGGCGAGGCCTTCTCTCCGCTGATTGGGATCTGGGCGCCGACATTCAGCGCGTGCGAAGTGGCGGCCGTGTTCCTCCTGCCCTTTGTCGCGATCCGGCTGGTCTCCGGCGATCGGCAGAGCGGCGCGCTGAAAATCGAGATGCAGCATTCGCTGCCGGCGATTGCCCGCATCGCCGCGAAGGCGCGTCGTGCTGTTCGGCGGCTGGATGGTGGCGTCGCTTGCGCCGCTGGCGGCGGCGCTGCTCTGGAAAAGCTATGGCGGCAGCGTCTACCCGCCGGAACTGGCGTCCGTGGCGCTCGGCCACGTGCTCAATGCCGGCCTGACGATGGGGCTCGCGTTCGCGGCTGCGGCGCTCACCGAGCATCCGTCGACGGCCGCCATCCTCACGCTGAGCGTCACCGTCGGCACCTGGATTCTCAACTTCATTGCCGCGGTGCAGGGCGGCATCTGGGAGCGCATCGCGGGCTACACGCCGCCGGCGATGGTCGCGCAGTTCCAGCACGGGCTGATCCGCCTCGACGTGGTCCTCATCGCGCACGACGCTGGTGTCAGCGGGCTTTGCACTCGCCGCCCTCTGGCTGCGCCTCGGCGTGTCGGTGCGCCGCCGCTTCCAGGAATCGATCGCGCTCGCGGCCGTGGCGCTGCTCGTGGTGCTGCTGGCCAGCGCCGCGTCGCCCAGCTGGGACCTGTCGGAAAACCGGCATGAACTCCTTCCCCGAAGCGGACGAACAGGTTCTGGCGAAGATTCGCGGTCCGCTGGGCATCGAGGTGCACCTGGCGCCGGAGGATCCACGACGCGCGGATCTCGATCGCAAGGCGATCGCGAAGCTGCGCCGCGTGATGCCGTCGCTGCAGCGTGCAGTACGTCTCGGCCACCTCCATCGGACTCTTCGAGCAGACCGCTCCGCACTACGGCGAGATCTGGTACGAGCTGGGCGGCACGAAGGAGATGAGCCGCGCAACGACCGCCGAGAGCGCGCTCGAAACGATCTACGACCTCGCCGGCATCAAGCCGCCCGTGGAAAAAGACGACGAGATCTTCCACGGGCACCCGCTCGCGGTCGCTCCAAAGGGCGCCGCGACGTTCTTTTATGGCATCTGGCCGGCCGCGATCGTGGCCGGCGCGTTCTTCATACGCAGGAGACAGGCATGAAGACATTACAGATCGCAATGTGCAGATTTCAATCGGCGGCGCAGTCGCCGCCGTTCTGCTCGCGCTCGTCGCTCTGCGCGCGGCCGATCTCAAGGTCGATCTCAGCAAGGAAACCGTCGGCAAGCCGCCGGCGACGTTCGAGCCGATGGTCGGCACCTGGGTCGTCGCGCAGGACGGCGCCGACAAGGTGATCATGATCGACGGCCGGCCGTGGGTGGCGAGCAAGGACAACCCGACGAAGCTGCTGATCGAAAGCGCGCGGAAGCTGTACGGCACGTCGAACGAAGAGCTGATGGACAACGCGAAGCAGTTCGCCTATTTCCCGGTCGCGGTGCTGCGCGGCCTGGACAACTTCACCAACGGCACGATCACGCGTGAAGTTCAAGACGATTGCCGGCGACGCCGATCGCGCGTCGGGCATCCTCTTCAACGTGAAGCCGAACGGCGACTGGCTCGCCGTCCGCTACAACGACACCGAGAACAACGTCGCGCTGTGGGAGTTCCACAACGGCATGCGCCGCAACATGCGGTTCAGCGACCGCGCGCACAAGTTCATGCTCGACCGCGCCGCCTGGCACGAGCTGAAGCTGACGATCGACGGCGCCGACTTCAAGACGTGGCTCGACGGCGAGCTGGCGCTCGAGTACACGCTCGGCAGCCAGCCCGGACCCGGGCCGCAACAACGCGCCGCCGAACCCCGATCTGTTCCCGGCCAACAACGCCGTGCTGCGGCCGCCCGTCATGGGCAAGGTCGGCGTGTGGGCGAAGACCGACACGACCAGCTACTTCAAAGACTACGTGGTCAGCCCGAAGTGACGGCAGACTGGACGAGGCGATAGGCAGATGGCGGGAACGCACGATGGGTGCGATCTCTGACGGCTCGTCGTGGTACCTCCTGGCTCCTGCCGTCGCTGCGCATCCAGCCGCGTCGCGCAGTCGCCCAACACCTCGACGATCGTCGTCCTCGTCACCGACCAGTCGGGCGCGATGGTCAGCGACGCCAAGGTGTCGGTCATCAACAACGCAGACCGGCGCTGACGCGCGAGGCGGTGTCCGGCGCCGACGGCAGCGCGACGTCCCGGCGCTGCCGCTGACGGGCACCTACACGGTCACCGTGTCGAAGCAGGGCTTCGGCAGCGAGGACGCGCAACGACGTCACGCTGCGCGCCGGCGAAACGGCGACGCTGCAGGTCAAGCTGCTCGTCGGCGCGGAGAAAGCCGAGGTCACGGTCTACGGCACGACGCAGGGCGTGCGCGCCGACGCGCAGATCGGCCGCCGCCTCGACAGCCGCGACGATCGACGAGACGCCGATCCTCGGCCGCAAGATCAGCCGCTGCCGCTGCTCAACTCCGCGTTCCGCCAGGCCAAGGGCACCGGCGACCTCTTCGTCAACGCCACCTACTTCGTCACCGGCGCCGGCAGCCGCCGCACCACGACGTTCACGCTCGACGGCGCGAACAACGACGAAGGCTGGGGGCGCCAGACGATGATGTCGACGGTGCCGCTCGGCGCCGTCCAGGAAATGACGGTGCTCTCGAACGCGTTCTCGGCCGAGTTCGGCTGGACCGCCGGCCCCGCGCTGAACATCGTCACCAAGTCGGGCACCAACGAGGTGCGCGGCGAGGCGCTGTTCCTGGGGCGGCCCGGCGGCTGGCAGGCGAAGACGTTCGCGACCAACGGCTTCTGCCCGCCGTCGGTGCGCGAGCTGCGTCGACGCCGGCGACGCTGAGCGCCATCAACCCGGCCGACGTCCCCGACGCGCTGGGTCAGTTGTCCGGCTCGATCGGCGGCCGCGATCGTCAGGGACAAGACGTTCTTCTTCGCGACGCGGCGACTACACGCGGCAGGATCGGACGACGTTCCTGTCCAGCTCGCTGCCGTCGTTCGTGCTGCCGGCCGACGGCAACCTCGCTTACGTCGGCAACTACCGTCAGAGGCTGTTCAACGCGCGGGTGGACCACAAGATCTCGCCGACGCCAGACGCTGATGGTGCGCGTGAATTTCGATCGGTTCTACGACACGAACCCCAACGACGCGGTCGGCGGCACAAGCGCGCCGAGCGTGGCGCGCCGGTACACGCGCGGATCGGTGACCGGCCAGGGCAACCACACCTCGGTCATCGGCTCGCACCTCGTCAACGAGGCGCGGTTCGCCTACCTGGACGGCGATCCGGTCACGCTCTGGGAGGCGCAGAATCTCTCGACCACCTACACGCGCGGCGGGGTCGGTGCCGTTCACGATCGGCCAGTCGCGTCTCGACCGACATCGTTCAGCCGCCAGGCGCAGCTCTCGGACACGCTGTCGTGGTCGCGCGGCAATCACAGCATCCGGCTCGGCGGCGAGCGTCGCGCACCACACGTCCGGCGGCTTCGGCAGCGAGCCCGGCACCGCCATGCTCGGCACCTTCACGTTCCTGAACACGACGACCGCGCCGTTCGACCAGTTGACGCTGGCGGACGTGCAGAACTACACGCAGCCGATCAGCTTCGGCATCACCAGCTACGACCTCAAGCAGTGGCTGATCGCCGGCTTTCGCGCAGGACAGCATCCGCGTCGGCAACGACCTGACGCTCGACCTCGGCCTCCGCTACGACGGCAGACGCTGACCGACGCGAAGAACGACTTCGCGCCGCGCGTCGGCTTCGGCTGGCATCCCAACGGCGATGCGCGTCTCGCGATCCGCGGCGGCTACGGGATGTACTACACGCAGATTCAGTCCAACGCGATCGCCGACTCGCTGACCGGCGGGCTCGACGGCTAGACGACCTACACCGCGACGCCCGGGCAGACCGGATTCCCGACCTGCCTGACGGCGCCGTGCCTGCCGGTGCCGTTCGATCCGCGGACGCTGCCGGCCTCGCAGCTGCCGGCGCGCAACATCACGATCCGGGCGGGCGAGCGCGACGTTCTACCGGACGCAGTTCGCGCAGTACGGCCTGAACTTCGATCTGCTGCCGAACTATCCCGACAAGCTCGTGAACCCGCGCAGCCAGGTCGTCGTCGATCGGCGCCGAGCGCGAGATCGTGCACGGGCCTGTTCCTGGGCGCCGACTACGTGCACCAGCACTGGACCGACCTCGATCGCACCGTCGATCTGAACGCGCCGTCGGCGTTCGACCGCACGGCGCCCGGACAGGTGCGGACGCGTGGCCGCGGCCAACGCCACCCGTCCGATCCTGCCGGTGAACGGCGGCGTGCGTCAGGTCAACGTGCTGATGAACCTCGGCGTCGCCGACTACGACGGCCTGCAGACGCAGTTCAGCTACCGCGGCAGTTCGAAGATGTACGCGTCACGTCAGCTACACGCTGTCCAAGGCGACGAACACCACCGAGCCGGACGGCAACGGCATCGCGCCCGAACGAGAGCAACATCTCGACGACTCGGCGAGGACGGAGCGCGGGCCGAGCGTGCTCGACCAGCGCCATCGCGCGGTGATCACGTTCACCTACCGGTGCCCGCACGACATCACGGCCGGCACGGTGACGCAGCTCGCGTCGGCGCGTCCGTTCAACGCCACGACCGGCGTCGACAACAACGGCGACGGCGCGAACAACGACCGTCCGGTGATCAACGGCGCGGTCATCGGCAAGTCGGCGTTCCGCGGCACGGCGACTGCAGGACGTGTCGGTGTTCATCGAGGGACGTATCAAGCTTCAGCGGGCGCTCGATCCTGCTCCGGCTGGAGGGGTTCAACCTGTTCAACCACGGGAACATCCTCGGCCGCGCGCAGACGATCTACGGCGACACGGCGACGGCGAACCCGACGTTCGGTCAGGTGGTCGCCGCGGGCACCGCGACCAACGCGCTGCCGGCGCTCGCGAACATCGATCCGCCGCGGATGTTCCAGTTCCAGGTGAGGTTTAGTTTCTGATCCTGAACAGAAGGTCAGGAGACCAGGAGAAGTTGTTTTTGAAAAGAGAAAGCCTCTTGATCTCCTGCCCTTCTGTGAAAATTCAGGTGAGCCTGCCCCTGCCGAAGCGGGCGGTTTTCTTGCCGTAGTTGAACCGCCAGACGGTCGCTCCCACCACCAGCAGCGCGCATCCTTCCACGTACGCCTTCTCGGCATCGATCCAGTCCACCGGCCGATTTTTCAGCAGCGGATCGGCCCACACGCCGTGGACGTAGAACACTGCCGCCGCGGCGTACGCGACATAGTGCAGCTGCTTCCAGCGATGCCGTCCGAATAGGCGGCGAAAGTAGGAGGTCAGCACGACGAACGCGACGAGATAGAGCGCGATCGCGCCAAGCGTGCTGGGGATCGGCTGCGTCGGCGACCAGATCGGGATGAAGACGTCGAACAGATGGAATCCGGCCTCGCTGGAGGTGAGCAGGATGAGCGGATGCGTGAGCGCCGTGGCAAGGCCGATGTAGCCGAGCCAGTTGTGAAACGTGAACAGCTTGATCCAGCGCTGGCGCGGCCACTGCCGGATCGGGTTGTAGCCGACCGACAGCAGCAGGCCTATGAGGATCTGCGCCGTGAACATGCCGAGCGCGGTCAGGCCGATGACCGACGAAATATCGATGGCGGAGGGCACGCCGAAAGTTTACTTGAACAGCCTTCCCGCTTCCTCCGGTGTCAGGCTCGCGCCAGCGAGTTCGACCGCGCGTGCCGGTACCGGGTCGCGGCCTTTCGCCAGATCGGCTGGTGACGGCAGTACAGATTTCGTCCGGCTCGACGCCGGTCTTCTCGAGGCTCCCGCCGTCTGACATGCGAACGTCCGCGACGGTGACCGACGTACCGTAGAACGCCGTGGAGCTCATCGAGTCCGCCCGGTGCGAGATCAGCCGCGACCGCATGACGGCCCCCGCCGTGATATCGCCGAGCACCAGCCCTCGCTTTTCGATCTGTGCAATCCGCGCGAACATTTCCGCAGCCGACGCGGACTGGCTGTCCACCAGCACAATCAGGCGCCCGTCGAACGGGTTTTTTGCGGGCCTGGCAATCGTTGGCGCGCCCTTCCCGTCGCGCCGCGTTTCGACGGCGACGACGACGTCGTGGTCGAAGCAGCGGCTGACGAGTTCCCGCAGCGCCTCCACCGAGCCGCCGCCGTTGCCGCGCAGGTCCAGCACGAGCGCCTGATGAGACGCGGCCCTGGCCATCATCTCGTCCACCGACTCCGGCCGCGCGAACACCGCCATCTTCCACACCAGCACGGTGCCGCCGATCGCCGCCCCGCGATCGCGCCCCCGCTGGATCAGGTCGTTGGCTTCCGACAGCACATCGCCATCGTCGATCGCCGCCCGGCCGCGCAGCCGGGAGACGACGTCGACGGTCGTCGCGGATCCGTCTGGCTTCAACACTGCGACCCGTTGCCGCGCCTGTGGCCTGATGTAGCGATAGTAGTAGCCAATCCGGGACGCGTTTCCTCGACTCGGCGTGACGCCGTTCAGCAGCAGCACGCGATCCCCGGGTGCGAGGCCGCGAGCGGCGGCGTCGCTGCCGGGTTCGACGGCCGTAATCAGCGCGCGGTCGCCGACGATCGCCATCTGCCAGCCGTAGTCGACGAGCCGGCCGGTAGTCGGCGGGACGAAGACCGTGTGCGAGTCATCGAACTGGGAGAGAAAGTCTGAAACGATCGAGAACGCGTCGGCGAGGCTTGGCGCGGCCTTGAGCCGCTGCTCGGATCGTGCCAGCTGCGCCTTCAGATCGACGCCGTGGAACGACGGGTCGTAGTAGTACTTCTCGACATCGGCGCGGGCGCTCCGCAGCATGCTCAGGACGAGGTCGCGATCGTGTTTGGAGAGGCTCGGTCCCGGCTGTGCGGCAAGGAACGCCGGGACCAGAGGCCAGACTATTGCAGGAAGGAGGAATTGCAGGATTGCAGAAAGGGAAGGAAGAAGTGCCTTCACCCTTTCCTTCCTGCAATCCTGCAATATCGAGCGTCTCAATCAGCGCGAAGCGTCCGTGGTGCCCCGAGCGCCGGCGTTCTTCACGTATTTGTCGAACCAGTTGAGCCGCTCGGCGATCACGTGCAGCAGCGTCTCGCGCGCGGCGTAGCCGTGCGCCTCGTTCGGCAGCATCACCAGCCGCACCGTCGCGCCGTGTCCCTTCAGCGCCGCGTACAGGCGTTCCGAGTTGATCGGGAAAGTGCCGGTGTTGTCGTCCATCTCGCCGTGCATCAGCAGGATCGGATCCTTGATCTTGTTGGCGTACCAGAACGGCGACATCTTCGCGTAGAGATCCGGCGACTTCCCAGAAGGAGCGTCGTTCGCTCTGGAACCCGAACGGCGTCAGCGATCGGTTGTAGGCGCCGCTCTCCGCGAAGCCGGCGCGGAACAGCCGCGAATGCGCCAGCAGGTTCGCTGTCATGAAGCCGCCGTAGCTGTGGCCGCCGACGCCGATGCGATCGCGATCGGCGACGCCCATCTCCACGACCTTGTCGATCGCCGCCTGCGCGCTCGCCACGAGCTGCTCGACGTACGTGTCGTTGGCCGTCTCGCCCGGGCCGATGATCGGCATCGTCGGGTTGTCGAAGATGGCGTAGCCGGACAGCAGCAGGAACATGTGCGAGCCGCCGCGGATCGTGGTGAACGAGTTCGGCGATCCCGAGACCTGGCTCGCCGAGTCGGCGTCGCCGAACTCGCGCGGATAGGCCCACATGATCACCGGCACGCTCGTTCCCTGCTTGTAGCCCGGCGGCAGGTACAGCGTGCCCGACAGCGTGACGCCGTCGTTGCGCTTGTAGGTGACGTATTGGCGGAGGATGTCGCGCACCTGCGGCTGCGGATCCTTGAACTGCGTGACCGCGCGCTTGGCGTCGGCGCCGGCGTCGCGCGTGTAGTAGTTCGGCGCGTCCTTCTGCGTCTCGTAGCGCGTCATGAACTTCGTCATCTCGTCGTTCAGCGGCGCGACGAACGACTCGAGCGATTCGGACGACGAGCGGAAGATCCGCTCGCGTCTTCAGCGTCTTGACGTTCAGCTTGTCGAGGAACGGCCGATCGCCGTCCTTGGACGCGCCCACGCCCGTCATGTAGATGAAATCGCCGTTCTGGATGATCGAGCCGCGCCGGCGCCGCCGCGTCCGCCGCCACCGCCGCCGGCGTCGCGCCGGTATCGCGCCGCGTGACCGGCGATCCCGGATCGTCGTAGGCGGCGTCCTGCTTGCGCTCCCACACTTTTCGCGGCGCGGCGCCCGGCTCCATGATCCACGTGCGCGTGCGGCGCGTGGCGCGATCGTTTTCGGTGAGAAGCGCGATGCCGGCGTCGGTGTAGTTGATGCCGCCGTAGCGCCACTCCGTCTTCGCGACCTCGACCGGCTGGCCGGAGAACGGCGCGGCGAGCGAGACCACCTTGTCGCGGAACGGCACCTTGTTCTTCAGATCGCCGCCGTCGAGCGCTTCGACCCAGACGATCGTCGCCGGCTGATCGGCGCGCCAGCGGTAGGCGCGCGGCCCGGTCTCGACGCCGGTGAGCGTCGTGCCTTCACGCGACGGCTGGTCGGCGATCTTCTTGGCGACCTCGCCCGCCCGCGTCCAGATCTCGACGTCCTGCGCGAAGCCGTTCATCGGCACGGTGTGCGAGAACGGCTTCTTGATCTTGCATCACCAGCACGATACTGGCCGCCCGGCGCCGGCGTCGACGTTGGCGAACACCGCCGGCTTGCCGATCGTCGTCTTCGCGCCGGTCGCGACGTTGATCGCCGTCAGCTGGCTGGTGAAGTAGTAGTCGAAGAGCGTGTCGTCGTACGCCGTCTTCAGCAGATCCTCGTAGGTCGGCGCCGGCGCCGCCTTGCCGTAGTTCTCCTCGACGTGCGGTCCGGACGGCACGAGCGGTTCCGCTGGCGCCGGTCCGCGTCCGGACGGAACCAGCTCGCACACCATCGTGGCGTTGTCCTTCAGCCAGTCGCACGGATCGCCGGTCGTGGCGTTGATCCGATCCGCGCCGCTGACGACGGCCTTCGCCGCGCCGGTCATGCCGTCGGCGATCCACAGCTCGATCGCATCGTCTTTGGTCTGGAGGAAGGCGAGGTGCGAACCGTCCGGCGAGAACTTCACGTGCGAGATGCGCGCCTGCGGCGGCATCTTGACGGGCGTTTCGCTGCCGTCGGAAATCTTCTTCAGCGTGATCGAGTAGATGCCGGTGCCCGGCAGGCCGGACGCGCGATGCGGACCGTTGGTCTTCGGGTTCACGCGGGAGCCCGCGAGGCGATACATCGGCTGCGCCAGTTCCGCGATTGTCGGATAGGTCCGCGCCTTGACGAGCGCCACGACCTGTTTGTTCGGGCTCAGCAGCGTCTGCGGCAGCGGTTCCGCGTCGAACGCGTCGACGATGGCTTTCGGCGGCAGCACGTACTTCGGCGGATCGGCGGCCGCGGGCACCTGCGCCGGATACCCTCGGTCCGAGGTCGAGGACCACCGGCGCGAAGATCACGATGAGCAAGGCGAAGATGTGCAAGAGGACACGGGTGATGCGGCTGGACATGAGTCGCTCCTGACCGCGGATTGTAACCCTTCGGGTCGAGCCTGAGAGATCGGAAGATGGGCCGCCGCCGGTAGAGCGCTTCGGCTATAGCGGTTCCGACATCGGTGTAGTGTCCGCCTTTAGCGGACCGCGCGAACGTCCGGCTAAAGCGGACACTGCCGGCATAGGGACGTGAAACGGCTCAGCCTCGCTGGAGCGCCGGTCAGGCTGGCGCGCCTCCTGCAGAGGATCTCAGCAGGAGTGGAACATGAAGCTCATCGGTGTCGTGCTAATCGTCGTCGGAGTGCTCGCCCTGGCGTTCGGAGGATTCAGCTACACCACTCGCGAGAGAGTCGTGGACCTGGGACCGCTGAAGGTCGATGCCGACAAGGAACACAGATTGCCCATCGCGCCGATCGCCGGCGTCGCCGCGCTGGTCGGAGGGATCGCGCTGGTGATGGTGGGGCGAAGACGGGCGTCAAGAGCGATGGCTAGCTCAGCTCGACCACCTCGCCTCCCAGCCCTAGCCATAGCCCCTAGGCTTCGGCCCGAACACCTCGTCAATCGTCATGACCTTGATCGGCCCGAGGTTCAGCGCGCGGACGCCGGGCTCGATCACCTTCAGATCGCCGACGACGACGACGGCGAGGTGATCCGGCTTGATGTACTTCTGCGCGACGCGCTGAACGTCGGCGGCAGTCACGCCCTGGATGCTCTGCACGTACTTCGCGAAGTAGTCGTCGGGCAGGTTGTAGACGAGCGCGTCCTCGAGCCGCCGCGAGATGTCGCCGGTGGTTTCAAAGGCGCTCGGATAGCGCAACGCGACGTAGTTCTTCGCCCGCGCCAGCTCCTCGGCCGGGATCGGCTTGAGGATCGCATTCAGCTCGATGAAGAACTCCTTGAGCGCTTCGGACGTCTTGTCGGTCTGCACGCCGGCGGTCGCGGAGAACGGTCCGGCGCTCGCGCGCATGTCGAACGACGAAGCGGCGCCGTAGGTGTAGCCGTGCACTTCGCGCAGGTTGTTGTTGAGGCGCGACGAGAAGGATCCGCCGAGAATCGTGTTCAGCACCTGGATCGGGAAGTAGTCCGCCGTCGAACGCGGCACGCCGATGCGTCCGATGCGGATTTGCGATTGCGCCGCGCCCGGCTTGTCGATCAGATAGACCTGGCGCGCCGGCGGTTCGTCGGTCGCCGGCAGCTTTTCGGTGGCGGCGGTCCCCGACGCTTTCCACGCGCCGAAGTTTTTCTCGAACAGCGGCACGGCCTGGGCGGCGGTGATATCGCCGACGGCGAGCAGCACCGCGTTCTCCGGGCGAAACGCGCTTGCGTAGAACCCGCGGAGATCGTCGGAGCTCAGCGTCTTGATCGTTTCCGCCGTGCCCATCTGCGGCGTGCCGTAGCGGTGTCCTTTGCCGTACAGGATGCGCGAGAAGGCCACCGACGAGATCGTCGGCGGGATCGTCGCGTCCCTGGAGCAGGCTGGTGAGCCGCTGCTGTGCGTTGCCGATCCAGCTCGTCTTTCGGGAACGTCGGCCGCAGCGCGACGTCCGCCATGATGGGCAGCGCATCCGCCAGGCGCGCGACCGGCACGTGCAGCCGCACCGCCGACAGGTCGGACGTCGTCGCCGCCCCGAGATCGGCGCCGAGGTAGTCGACGGCATCCGCAATCTCGAGCGCCGACCGCGTGCCGGCGCCTTCTTCGAGCATGGCGGCGGCAAGGCTCGCGACGCCGTACTTGCCCGGTGGATCGTTCGCCGTCCCGCTGAGCACGATCAGGTTGACCTGCGCGACCGGCACCTCGTGCAGCTCGACGATCCACACCGGCAGTCCGTTGGACAGCTTCTGCTTCTGGATGGCCGGCAGCCTGAGCGGCGCCGGCGGTCCCGGCTGCGGCGGGTGAGAGCGATCCGGCGCCTGCGCCGTGAGCGCGATAGAGGCGCAGAGCGCAGCGACGACAACGAACGGGACCTGTTTGCTCATAGGCCTCGTAGGGGCTGACCCTGTCGGCCCGGGCGGACACTGGCGCCCCTACGGCTTCTGTTCTTTCGCCGGCTCGACGGTCAGCTCGACCCGCCGGTCGAGCGGCAGGAACTGAGCGGCGGCGGCGGTGATGTCGCCGACCGACAGCGCGCGGTACCGCGCGAGATCCTCGTTGAACCAGTCGGGATCCCCGGTCTCGGTGAAGTAGGCGTTCAGCTGATCCGCCGTGCCGCCGAAGCCGCCGACGCGCTCCATCCGGTTGTAGAACGACGACTCGACCTGGTTCACCGACCGTTCGAGCTCGTGCGCCGTGGGCGGCTCGCGCTGCAGTTTCTGGATCTCCTCGTCGATCACCTTCTGCAATTCGGCCACGGTGTGCCCGGGCCGCGGCGTGGCGACGATCTGGAACGACGAGGACAGCGCCTGCGACTGCTGCGACGCGCTGACGTCCTGCGCGATCTGCATGTCGTAGACGAGACGCTTGAACAGCCGCGAGTTCTTCCCGCCGGCGAGCACGTCCGCCACCATGTCGAGCGCCGCGTCGCCCGGCTCGAAGTGCCGCGGCGTCAGCCAGGCGAGGTACAGGCGCGGGAGCTGCACGCGATCGGTGATCGTTTTCTTCTGCACGCCCTTGAGCTCGACGCCGGGGATCGTCATCGGCTCTGGAGCGGCCGCCGGCTTGACGTCGCCGAACCACTTCTCGATCAGCTTCCTGGCCGACGCGGTCTCGAGATCACCCGCCACCACAAGGCTCGCGTTCGCCGGCGCGTAGTACTTCTTGAAGAACGCCACCACATCGTCGTAGCTCGCCGCGGAGAGATCGTCCATGTAGCCGATGACCGGCCAGTGATACGGATGGCCCTCGGGGTAGAGCATCTCGCCGAGCAGGATCTGCGCCATCGCCGTACGGCTGGTTCTCGTACGACTGTCGCCGCTCGTTCTTGACGACGTCGCGCTGGAGCGTCGACGCTCTTGGGTGTCATCGAATCGAGCAGGTAGCCCATGCGATCCGACTCGAGAAACAGCGCAAGCTCGAGCGAGTTGGCCGGCACGTTGATCCAGTAGTTCGTGCGGTCGTTCTCGGTCGAGCCGTTGTTGTCGCCGCCGGCGGCTTCGAGCCACTCGTCGAATTCGCCCGGCTTCACGTGGCCCGAGCCCATGAACATCAGGTGCTCGAACAGGTGCGCGAAGCCGGTGCGCTTTGGCAGCTCGCGTGCGGATCCGACGTGGTACCACATGTTGACCGTGACCATCGGCACGCTGTGATCCTCGTGGAGAATCACGCGCAATCCGTTGGGCAGCGTGAACTGCGTGTACGTCAGCTCGAGCTTGTGCGCGGCGGCCGGTTGCGCAGCGGCCGGCGCCGCGAGAGCAAGGATGAGGAGAAGAGCAGCGCGCGTCATCCAGCGATTCTATCGCTGCTCGGAAAAGAAACCAGAAGGCATTTCCTTTGTGTCCTCTGTGTCCTTGGTGTTGAATAGACGCGTGTCGGAGAATCAACCGCTCGTCGGCGTGATCATGGGCAGCAAGTCGGACTGGGACACGATGAGCGCGGCCGCTGCCGCGCTGACCGAATTCGGGATTCCCCACGAGTGCCAGGTCGTGTCGGCGCATCGGTACGCCCGCGTGGATGACCGAGTACGCCTCGACCGCAGCGGACCGCGGCCTCCAGGTGATCATCGCCGGCGCCGGCGGCGCCGCGCACTTGCCCGGCATGGTCGCCGCGCAGACCGTGCTGCCGGTGATCGGTGTGCCCGTGCAGAGCGCGGCCCTCAACGGCCTCGACTCGCTGCTCTCGATCGTGCAGATGCCCAGGGGAGTGCCGGTCGCGACCGTCGCCATCGGTCCATCCGGCGCCGCCAACGCAGGGCTGCTCGCCATCGCCATCCTCGCCACGTCGCGCCCCGAGCTCCGAGTGAAGCTGAAAGCCTACCGCGACAAGATGTCTGCGGACGTGCGGCGGCAGACGCTATGAAATGTCATTGATTCTCCCCGGCTCCACGATTGGTGTGCTTGGCGGTGGTCAGCTCGGCCGCATGTTCGCCATGGCGGCGCGCCGGCTTGGCTATCGCGTCCACACGCTCGCACCGGATCACGACACGCCGACAGGTCAGATTGCCGACGTCGAGGTCAACGCGTCCTACGACGACATGGGTGCCATCCGTGCCTTTGCGAAGGCCGTGGACGTCGTCACGTTCGAGTTCGAGAACGTGTCGGCGGACGCCGTCGCCGAAGCCGAAAAGCACGCGATCGTCAGGCCGAACGGCCGCTCGCTGGCGATCGCGCAGCATCGTCTGAAGGAGAAAACGTTCCTGGCGGCGAACGGCCTTCCGGTCGCGCCGTTCGCGCCCGTTCGAACCGTCGAGGATCTCGAAGGCGCCGTCGATACGGTCGGTTGTCCCGCCGTGCTCAAGACGGCGACGTCGGGCTACGACGGCAAGGGGCAGATCCGGATCGAAGGCGCGCACGAGCTCGCGCCGGCATGGGACGGCCTCGGGCGCCGGGAAGCGGTGCTCGAGGCGTTTCTCGATCTCGATCGCGAGATCTCGGTGATCGGGGCGCGCGGCGTTGGCGGCGAGTGGTCGCACTTCGATCCGATCGAGAACGCGCACGCGCGGCACATCCTCGACGTGTCGGTCACGCCGGCCAACGTGGCGGACGCGACCGGCGCGCTGGCAGTCGACATCACCCGCCGCGTGATGGACGCGCTCGATTTCGTCGGCGTGCTCTGCGTCGAGTTCTTCATCACGCGCGATGGCCGGTTGCTCGTCAACGAGCTGGCGCCGCGGCCGCACAATTCGGGTCACCTGACGTTCGACGCCTGCCGAACCAGCCAGTTCGAACAGCAGCTGCGAGCGGTCTGCGGCTTACCGCTCGGCTCGCCGGAGATGCTGCTTCCGGCGGCGGCTATGGCCAACCTGCTGGGTGACATCTGGGAGGGTGGTCGCGAGCCCGAGTGGGCCGCTGCTCTCGCGCTGGCAGATGTGAAACTCCACCTGTACGGTAAGTCCGCACCCAGGTCTGGGCGGAAGATGGGCCACCTCACGGCCCTCGCATCCACACCGGCCGAGGCGAAAGCTCGTGTGCTGGCGGCGCGAGAATTGCTTCGACCGAAGCATGACGCGCGGGCTCAGACGTAGCCTGTCAGCTCTTACGGTGGCGGTACTCCTCGCCGCGCATGTCGGCGCAGCAGGCCCCACCGGCGCGTCACCTCTCCTTCAACGTTTTCTCGCGCTCGACGATCCCACTCCCACGCAGTTTCGCGCGCTCCGCCATCTCGAGGCGCGCAACGAAAAATTCGACAAGAGCGCGTGGATGGATGTCTGGACCGAGGCCGACACGTCCGGGTTCCACTACGACATCGTCGGCGAGGACGGCTCGGACACGATCCGCTCGAAGGTGTTCCGCGCCGCGCTCGATCTCGAACGCAACATGTGGGCAGCCGGCGAGCCCGATAGCGGCGCGCTGACGCCCGACAACTACGTGTTCGAGGAGCGAGGCGCTCAACCCGACGGGCTCGCCTCGCTTGTCGTCAAGCCGCGCCGCAAGGGCATCCTGATGGTCGACGGATCGATCTTCCTCAATCCCGACGATGGAGAGCTGGTGAGGATGGAGGGACAGCTCACCAAAACGCCGTCCTTCTGGACGCGCCGGATCGAAATCGTGCGCTGGTATCAGCGAATCGCCGGCGTCCGGATGCCGACAGCGCTCGAAACCGTCGCCATGGTTCGAATCGCCGGTGTGTCAACCTTCCGCATGACTTACGAATACGAGAGCATCAACGGGCAGCGAGTGGGCAGCCCACAGCCCAGATCGCTCGCGCGCGCCACCCTCCGCTGACCTATAATTCGCCTCATGACACGTCCCATCCGGTTCGCCGCCGGCGTCGCCGTGGCGTGCGCCGTGTCGACTCTTCATGCCGCTCCGGTCTCTTACGTACACCAGGCCGCCCAGCCGACGGCGCTTCAGCGTTTCCTGGCGCGGGCCGAAGAACCGCCGGTCGAGTACCGCGCGCTTCGCCGTCTCGAAGCGCAGAACCCGAAATTCAAGCAGAGCGCGTGGATGCTGGCGTGGACCGAGTACGACCATGTCAACGGATTCCGCTACCAGATCGTGGACGAGGGCGGCTCCGGCTACATCCGCTACGAAGGTCCTGCGCGCGGCGCTCGACGGTGAGCGGAAGATCTGGGCGGATCGCGAACCGCAGAAGTCATCGTTCAACCACGACAACTACATGTTCGACGACGGCGTATCGTCGGCCGACGGGCTGGCCTCGGTCGGCGTGAACCCGAAGCGCAAGGACGTGCTGCTCGTCGAGGGCGCGATCTTCGTGCAGCCAGGCGACGGCGAGTTGTCCCGGATCGAGGGAAAGCTGTCCAAGACGCCGTCGTTCTGGACGCGGCGCGTCGACGTCGTGCGCCGGTACGAGCGCATGGCCGGCGTGCGTGTGCCGGTGGAAATCGAATCGGTCGCGCAGGTGCTCATCGCCGGCCGCTCGACGTTCAAGATGACGTACCGAGTACCAGACGATCAACGGACAGCACGTCGGCGATCCCCAGCCGCACCCGCAGGCAGCCGCCGCGCACTGATCCACTCACGGCAAGGAGGCTCTGAATGCTCCGGCGACGTCGTTCCCTCAGGGGAATCGCCATCACGCTGTTCGTCTGCGCACTGCCGCTCGCGTCCGCTGCGCAGCCGGCCGCAGCCAAGAAACCCATCACGCACGACGTCTACGACTCGTGGAAATCGATCCAGGGGACGAAGCTGTCGCCCGACGGCGTGTGGCTCGCCTACGCGCTCACGCCGCAGGACGGCGACGGCGAACTGGTCGTCCGCAACCTGAAAACGAACGCCGAGATCCACGCGGCTCGCGGCCGCGAACCGCTCATTACGCTGGACAGCCGGTTCGTCGTGTTCGCGCTCGCCCCGTACAAGAAGGATGTCGATCAGGCGCGCAAGGCGAAGAAGAAGCCGGAAGACATGCCGAAAGCCGGCGTCGGCATCGTGAATCTGTCCACCGGGCAGGCCACGACCGTGGCCGAGCACGTGAAGAGCTTCCGCGTGCCCGACGATGTGACGCCGCAGGTCGTCGTGTATCTCACGGCCGCGGAGCCGGCGCCTTCCGGCAACGGCGGCGCGCCGGGCTCGTCGCGATCGCGCGACAAGAAGGTCTACGGCACCGATCTCGTGATCCGCGATCTCGTCACCGGCAACCAGACGACGATCCCCGAAGTCAGCGAGTACGCGCTCAACAAGACCGGCGCGTGGCTGGTGTATGGCGTGTCGTCGAAGACGCCGGCCAACGAAGGCGCGTTCGCGCGCGGCGTCGCCAACGGCGCGCGAAAGACGTTGCTCGCGGGCCCGGGCAGCTACAAGGGATTTGTGTTCGACGACGGCGGCGGCCAGGCGGCCTTCGTCAGCGATCGCGACGACGCAAAGGCGCCGGCGCCGCGTTACAAGGTGTATCAGTGGGCGACGTCAGCGGACGCCGCGACCGAACTGCCGCTGCCGGCGAGCGCCGAGATGCCGGTCAGCGACGACGGGCGTCTCGAGTTCGGGGGCGACTACCTGTTCTTCGGCACCGCGCCGCCGCGCGCGCCCGAGCCCGACGAGGCGGCCGACCTCATCAAGGTCGACATCTGGAACTACAAGGACGCGGAGCTGCAGCCGATGCAGAAAGTCCGCGCGGATCAGGAACTGAAGCGGACGTATCGTGCTGCGTTCCGTCTCTCCGACAAGCACTTCACGCAACTGGCGACGAAGGACATGCCGGAAGTGAGGACCAACCGCGGCTCTGCGCAAATCCTGGGCATCAGCAACGTGCCGTACCGCCAGCTGGTGTCGTGGGACGGCAACTACGACGACTACTATCTCGTGAACGTCGCCGACGGATCGCGGAAGAAGATCCTCGAGAAGGAGCACTTCGGCGCCACTGTGTCGCCGGGCGGCGAGTACATCCTCTACTTCGACGAAGACGACGACAGCTGGTATACGGTCCGCGTCGAAGATGGGCTGAAGACGAACATCACGAAAGGGCTGCCCGTGATGTTCCAGAGCGAAACCGACGATCGCCCGGAGCACCCTTCACCCTACGGGCAGGCCGGTTGGACGAGCGGCGACAACACCGTGCTGCTGTACGACCGCTACGACATCTGGGAAGTGCATCCCGACGGCCGCGCGCCGAGGATGCTGACCGCCGGTCTCGGACGGAAACAGCGGATCGTGTTCCGATACTCCCGCACCGAGCCGCAAGCGCCGGCAAACCAGGAACCGGAGGAGGAAATCGGGCCGCGCCGCCAGGCCGACCAGCCGGCCATCTCGACGGAGCGTCCGCTTCTGCTGTCGGCCGTGGACGAGCGGACGAAGGCGAGCGGGCTGTATCGCGTGTCGTTCACCGGCGGCGCCGAGCCGTCCAAAGTGGTGATGCTCGACAAGGCGTTCGGCGTGCCGATCAAGGCACGCAACGCCGACGTGTACGTCTTCACGCTGTCGCGCTTCGAAGAGTTCGGCAATCTCTGGGTGTCGAGCGGCGCGTTCACGGACATGAAGCGGGTGAGCGACGCGAACCCGCAGCAGGCGCAGTACAACTGGGGAACGTCCGAGCTCATCGACTACGTCAACGCCGACGGCAAGCATCTCCAGGCGATCCTCACGAAGCCGGAGAACTTCGATCCGTCGAAGAAATATCCCATGCTCGTGTACATCTACGAGCAGCTCACCAACAACCTCCATCGCTATGTCGCGCCGGCGCCCGGCGGCAGCAGCATCAATGTGACGCGCTATGTGAGCAACGGCTACATCGTTCTCCAGCCGGACATCGTCTACGACCTGGGCTACCCGGGACAGAGCGCGCTGAAATGTGTGCTGCCCGCGGTGCAGAAGGCACTGACGCTGGGCTTCGTCGATCCGGCGCGCGTCGGCATCCAGGGACACAGCTGGGGCGGCTATCAGATTTCCTACATGATTACGAAGACCAACATCTTCCGCGCCGTCGAGGCTGGCGCGTCGGTCGGCGACATGTTCGGCGGCTACGGCGGGATCCGCTGGGGCACCGGGATGTCGCGCGCGTTCCAGGACGAAAAGACACAGAGCCGCATCGGTGTGCCGCCGTGGAAGAACCCGTTGATCTACATGGAGAACTCGCCGATCTTCTGGATCGAGAACATCCACACGCCGTACCTCACGATGGCCAACGACGAGGACGACGCGGTGCCATGGCAGCAGGGCATCGAGTTCTTCACCGCGATGCGGCGGCTCGGCAAGGAAGCGTACATGTTCGTGTACAACGGCGAGAAGCACGGGCTGCGCCAGCGCGAGAACCAGAAGCACTGGACGGTGCACATGGCCGAGTACTTCGACTACTTCTTCAAGGATGCCCCGAAGCCGGACTGGATGGAGCACGGCGTGCCGTACCTGGACAAGGGCAAGCGCGACGTGTCGGTCTTTTACAAGAAGAGCTCTGGGCATGGTGTCGACGCGTGTCCATGAAGAAGCTGCTGTTTCTCGCCGCCGGGGCCGCGGCCTTCGTCGTGCACGGCTCCGGGCCCGCCGTTGTCGCACAAGCACCTCGCGCCGGCATGTCCGCTCTTCCATCCTTTGCCGAGCCGGGCATTTCTCCCGACGGTTCCACGATCGCGTTCGTGAGCGGCGGCGACATCTGGGAAGTGCCGGCCGGCGGCGGCGACGCGCGGCTGCTCGTGTCGCATCCCGCCACCGAGTCGCGCCCGCTGTTCTCGCCTGACGGCAAGCGGCTCGCCTTCACCTCCACTCGCACGGGGAACGGCGACGTGTACGTGCTCGCGCTCGCGAGCGGCGACGTGACGAGGCTCACGTACGACGACGCGAACGAGCTGGTGAGCGGCTGGTCCCCCGACAGCCAGTCGGTGCTGTTTCAGTCGAACAGCCACGAGATTTCCGGGATGCTGGACGTCTACCGCGTCGGCGTCGAAGGCGGGACGCCGATGCCTGTCGCGGCGGACAGGTACACGACGGAGTATTTCGCGGCGCCGTCGCCCGGCGGCGAGTCGGTGGCCATCACCGCCCGCGCCAACGCCGCGTCGCAATGGTGGCGCAAGGGGCACAGCCATCTCGACGAGAGCGAGATCTGGATCGTGCGCCCCGCGGCCGCGGGGGCCGGCCCGCGTTACGAACAACTCACGCGCGGCGGCGCGAAGGACGCGTGGCCGATGTGGGCCGCCGGCGGCAAGGGTCTGTACCTGATGTCCGACCGCAGCGGCGCGCAAAACATCTGGGCGATCTCCAGCCTTGGCGTGCAGGGCGACACCCAGGCCGGCGCGAAGGCGGTGACGACGTTCACGGACGGCCGCGTGCTGTGGCCGTCGATCACGAGGGACGGCCGCACGATCGCCTTCGAGCGCGATTTCGGCATCTGGACGGTCGACACCGCGAGCGGCCAGTCGCATCAAGTGGCCATCGCACTGCGGGGCGCGCCGGCGGCGACGAGCGTCGAGCACCGCACGTTCAGCGATCAGCTGCAGGAGCTGTCGCTCTCGCCCGACGGCAGGAAGGCCGCGTTCACGGTCCACGGCGAGGTGTTCTCGATTTCGGCCAGGGACGGCGGCGATGCGGTTCGCGTGACGGAGACAGCCGCCGAGGAAAGCGAGATCTCCTGGGCGCCGGACAGCCGGCGCCTGGCATATGTGTCGGACCGAGACGGCACGAATCATCTGTTCGTCTACGACTTCGGGACCGGGAAGGAAACGCAGCTCACCACCGGCATGGGGCGCGACAACGCGCCGCGGTTTTCACCGGACGGCAAATGGATGGCCTTCGAGCGCAACTCGAAGGAGCTGCGCATGATCGATCCGGCAACCAAAGAAGAGAAGCTGCTCGCGACGGGAGCGTTCGACACGCCGCCATTCCTGGATGCGCGCGACTTCGTGTGGTCGCCGGACTCGCGCTATCGTGGCGTTCCTGACGGCGGGAACCAAGACGTTTCAGAACGTGCACGTCGTGGCCGCGGCGGGCGGGGAAGCGCGCCCGGTCAGCTTCCTGGCCAACGCGAACGCCGGATCGCTTTCGTGGAGCCCCGACGGCAGCTACCTGACGTTTGCGACCTCGCAGCGTACCGAGCCGGGCGAGGTGATGCGCGTGGACCTGCTGCCTCGCACGCCGAAGTTCCGCGAGGATCAGTTCCGCGATCTGTTCCGCGAAGAGCAGCCGAAGACGACGCCTGCCGAGCCGTCGCCTCCTGCCGCTCCCGCCCTTCCTGCCCCTCCTGCCCAGGCGGGCGCGAAGCGCCCGGTGGAGATCGTCTACGACGAGATCCGCCGCCGGGCGACGTCTCTGCCGGTGGGCGTAGACGTGGCGAGGCAGGAGATCAGCCCGGACGGCAAATGGCTGTTGCTGACCGCGAGCGCGGCCGGACAGCTGAACCTCTACGTGTTTCCCATCGACGAGCTGTCGAAGGAGCCCGCCGTCGCGCGCCAGCTCACGTCGACGCCAGGCGCGAAGCGGAGCGCGCACTTCACCGCCGACAGCAAGGAGGTCTACTACCTGGATCGCGGACGCATCTTCAACGTGACGCTCGAGAAGCGGGAACCGCGGGCGATAGCCGTCGCCGCGGAGCTCGACGTCGATTTTTCACGCGAGAAGGTCGAAGCGTTCCGCCAGGCGTGGACCTACCTCCGCGATCAGTTCTTCGACGAGAAGATGAACGGCGTCGACTGGAACGCCGTGCGGAAGACGTACGAGCCTCGCGTGGCGGGCGCGCGGACGCCCGACGAGATGCGCCGCATCGTGTCGCTCATGCTGGGCGAGCTGAACGCGTCGCACATGGGCATCTCCGCGCCGCCGCAGGGAAATCAGAACACGATGGGCCGGCTCGCGGCGGATTTCGACGGCGCCGAGTACGCCGCCAGCGGCCGGCTGAAGGTCGTCTCGGTCGTGCCGCTCGGCCCGGCGGTGCTCGCCGGCCTGAAGGCCGGCGACTACATCCTGCAGGTGGACGGCCGCGCTGTCGGCGCGCACGACAACCTCGACTCGCTCCTGGATCACACGATCGGCAAGCGGATCGCGCTGTCGGTCGCCGCGTCGCCATCGGCGGCGGCGCGCGAGCTGGTCGTCAAGCCGATCGATCAGCCGACGGAGAAGGCGCTGCGCTACCGCGAGTGGGTGGAGCAGCGGCGCGAGTACGTCGCGAAGGCGAGCGGCGGCCGCCTCGGGTACGTCCACATGTTCGACATGTCCGCCGCCGCGCTCGCGCAGCTCCACGTCGATCTCGACGCGGAGAACCATGCACGGCAGGGCGTGGTCGTCGACGTGCGCAACAACAACGGCGGCTTCGTCAACGTCTACGCGATCGACGTGTTCGCGAGGCGCGGCTACATGAACATGATGTCGCGGGGATTTCCGTCCGTGTCGTCGCGGTCGCAGCTCGGCCAGCGGGCGCTCGAGCTGCCGACGATCCTCGTCACCAACCAGCACTCGCTGTCCGACGCCGAGGATTTCACCGAAGGCTATCGAACGCTGAAGCTGGGCAAGGTCGTGGGCGAGCCGACGGCCGGCTGGATCATCTTCACGGGCGGCGTCACGCTCATCGACGGATCGGTGCTGCGGATGCCCGGCTCGAAGATCTTCGCGAGCGACGGTACGCCGATGGAAATGCACCCGCGCGCGGTGGATGTCCCCGTCACACGGCCGGTGGGCGAGAGCTACACCGGGAAGGACAGCCAGCTCGACGCCGCCGTCGCCGAGCTGTTGAAGCAGATCGGGACCCGCCGGCAAGACCACCGCGGGTCGGTAGATGGCTGATGGCTAATGGCTAATGGTCATGGTCGATGGGCCAATCCGTCCATCCACCATAGCCATCAGCCATGAGCCATCAGCCATTGATGGATCCCTGTGACATCAAGCGCAGGGCAATGGCGAACAGCAGGAACCCGACAGCGCCCCGCCAGAACCCAACCGGCTCGAGCAGGATCACCTGGTGCGTGAAGGCGGCGAACGTCCCGACGGAGAACGCCAGCGCCGCAAGACCGATCAGGACCCAGCAAACACCACGCATCGTCCCCTCCTGTCACGTTTTTCAATTCGATGTAGTGCGGACCTTCAGGTCCGCCGTGTGAGCCTAGGCCTGCACACGGACCTGGCACCGGCACCTGACAGCCCCGGCCTCCGACGAGTGTCTATCCCCCCGCGACGTGCGCGATAGTCTTGTCGACAAGACGCAGGTACGCGCGGATGCTCGCCTCGAGATGCGCGGCCGGCGTGTCCTCTTCCTTGCAATGTGACAGGCCGTTGGACGAATACGCGAACATCATCACGACCGGCATGTGAGGCACCATTTCGGCGGCATCGTGCAGCGGGCCCGACGGCAGTCGCGGCGCGTCGCCGGTCTCCTCGCGCACGGCCTCCTCACACAAGCGGATCAGCGCCGGATCGAACGGGCGCGGATTGATCCGCCACAGCTGCCGCCACTCGACGCTGACGCGATTGTCTTTCGCGGCCTTCTCCGACGCCGCCTTTGCGTCAGCCAGCATCGCCGCCAGCACATCGGCGTTGAGCGCGCGCTGATCCAGCGAGATTTCGCACACGCCAGGCACGGCGGTCACGATCTTCGGCTCGACGTTGACGACGCCGACGGTGCAGACGACGCCATCGCCGGGCGTCGGCCTGGAGTGCCGGAGTCCGATCTCGCGGCACGCGAGCGCGGTCTGCGCGGCCGCCAGAAACGCGTCGCGCCGCATCGGGATCGGTGTCGATCCTGAATGGGCCGCCTGACCGGTGAAGCGGATCATGTGCCGCTCGACGCCGAACGTGCCGAGCACGACGCCGGTCGCCTTCTGCATCGACTCGAGCACCGGCCCCTGCTCGATGTGGAGTTCGAGATACGCCCGGGCATCGATCCGCTGCAGCTCCGTCCGCGCGTCGAGCATGCGATCGAGCGCGACGCCGTTCTCCGCCAGGGCATCCACCAGCCGCGTGCCCTGCCGATCCTTCAGCTCGCGCACGTCATCGATCTTCAGCTCGCCTGCCGCCGCGGCCGATCCGAGCAGGCTGCGTCCGAAGCGAGCGCCCTCCTCGTCGGCCCAGTCGACCAGCTTCAGCGTCACCGGCGGCGTCGTTCCCGCCCGCATCCGCAGCGCTTCGAGCGCGGCCGCCACGCCCAGGCAGCCGTCGAGCCATCCGCCGTTGGGCACCGAGTCGAGATGGCTGCCGACGATGACGGTCCTCGACGAGGCGCCGGGCAGCGTGACCCAGTTGTTGCCGGCGGAATCGGTATCGATGCGCAGACCGAGCTCGGCGATCTTTCCCTTGAACCATTCGCGCGCGTCGCGCCACACCGGTCCCCAGGCAAGGCGCTGCGCGCCGTCAGGCGTAGAGGTTCGGGCGGCGAGTTCGCGCAGATCGGAGACAACGCGTTGAGCGTTCATGCGCGGCATTGTAGCGCGGGCGCATCGACCACGAAGACTCGAAGGGCACGCAGGACGCACGAAGAAGGAACGTCTTGTACAAAGATTCGTTCTTCTTCGTGAGCCTTCGTGCCCTTCGAGCCTTCATGGGCCGCATTCGCACGTGCACGACGTCAGTCGTTCCTCAACACCACGATCGGATCGATGGTGCTGGCGCGGCGCGCGGGGAAGAAGGCGGCGATTGCCGCGACGACGATCATGACGATGCCGGCGACGGCAAGAAGGCGCGGATCCCATGCCGCGGCGTCGACGAGCACGCCCTGGAGCAGCCGGGCGGCCGCCCAGGACACCGCGACGCCTATCGCCGCACCCAACACGGCGAGCCGCAGACCCTCGCCAAGCACCAGACGAACGATGCGCGACGCGTCCGCACCGAGCGCCAGCCTGACGCCGATCTCGCGCATTCGTGACGAGACCGAGTAGGAGAGCACGCCATAGACGCCGATCGCCGCGAGGAGGAGCGCCGCGCCGGCGAAGGCGCCGAGCAGCGTGGCGTTGAACCGCGGCCGCGCGATCGCCGCGTCGATCCGATCGTCGAGCGACATCGCGTCGTAGATCGGCAGCGCTGGATCGATGGACGCCACGGCCGTCCTCATCGCCGGCACGAGCGCTTCCGGCACGCCGCGAGTCTTGACCATCACCATCGTGTCGGGGTACGCAAACTGCAGGTACGACGTGTAGAAGTCGGCCCGGTTCAGCGGTTCCGGCTGATCGACGCCGCCATACTTCACGTCGCCCGCGACCCCGACAATCTCCACGGCGTGCGTGGGATCGAAGAACGGCCCGGTCGTGGTGCCGAACCAGACGCGCTTCCCGATCGGGCTCTCACCCGGCCAGAAGCGCCGCGCGCCCGTTTCGTTGACGATGGCCACCGGCGGGCTGCCTGCACGATCGGCCGGGCGTCAGCGCACGCCCCGCGAGAATCGGAATTCCGAGCGTGCGGAAATAGTCCGACGAAATGTAGTGCCGTCCGACCGCTGGAGCGTTCGCTCGATCGACCGGGCGGTCGGCGAGGAACAGGATCGTGCTGGAGCATCCGCTGAACGGCACGCAGCGGTTCACCGCCGCCGACTCGACGCCAGGCACGGCTCTGAATGCGCGTCAGCAGACGGTCGACCGTCGCCGGACCTGCCGCCGGCGGATAGCGCGATCCCGGCGGGCGGACCCAGAACGTGAGCACTCCGCTCGACACGAATCCTGTTCTCCGGCTCTGGATCCGGGCGAAGGTTTCGATCAGCAGGCCCGACGCCGCGATCAAGAGGCATGCGATGGCGACTTCGGTGACGACCAGCGGTGAGAGTGAGCGCCAACCCGCGGCCGCCGCCGCGATCGTTCTCCTTGAGCGCCGTGACCAGATCGACCCGCGACGCCGCGACCGCCGGGACGAGCGCGAACAACAGCGTCGTGCCTACGGCGGCGCCCAGAGCGAAGAGCAGTACAGCCGGATCGAGCGTCGGTCCGGCTGGTGAGCCGATCGCGCCGTAGTTGTTTCGTCCGCTCGCGATCACCGCCGGCGCCGCGCTTCTGAAAATGCCCACGCCCCACCAGGCGAGCAGCGTGCCGCCGACTCCCGCAATCGCCGCCATCAGCAGTCCTTCGGTGAGCAGCTGCTGCACGAGATCGACGACGGCTCGACCCGATCGCCAGGCGCACGGCGATCTCGCGCCGGCGCACGCGCGACCGTGCAAGCAGCAGGCTGGCGACGTTGACGCAGGCCACGAGCAGCACGCAACCAGCGGCGGCGAGCAGGACGAGCGAAGACTGCCTGACGATCGCATCGACGCCGGCTTCGTGAAGCGAGACCGCCACAGCGCCCCACACGTCGTCGTCCGACCCGTTGCCGATGAATCGTGGACCGATCGCCGCGAGCTCCGCATTCGCCTGCTGAAGGCTGACGCCGTCCTTCAGCCGCGCAACAGCCGAGATGAAATTCTGCGGCGTCGTCTGGTAGTCCGCGTAGTACAGGCGCGCGGCCATCGGCGGTGCGATCCAGATTTCCGCCTTGCCGCTCAGGCCGGTGAATCCGTCGGGCAGAATGCCGACGATCGTCAGCGGCACGTCGTTGACGATCAGCGAGCTGCCGACCGACGGTGGGATCGCTTCCGAGGGTTCGCTTCCAGAGCGCCGCGCCGATCAACGCGACCGGCTGGGCGCCGGCGGCGGTGTCCTCGCCGTCGGCGAACAGGCGGCCCGCGATCGGCTGCACCCGCAGCGCCTTGAAGTATCCGCGTCGTGACCGTCTCGCCGTCGACGTGCGCGGGCTCGCCGCGGCCGCTGATGGTGAGCAGCGGACCCGAGAAGGATCCGATCGAGTCGAACGACGTCGTCGCCTGCTCGAGCGCCGTGATGTTGGACAACGACCAGCGCAGGCGCTGCTGGCCGTCGCGCGCGCTCGTGCGGGTGTTGAACAGGACGACGAGCCGATCGGGATCGGCGAAGGGCGGCGGGCGCAGCAGCATCGCATGGACGACGCTGAACATCGTCGTCGTTGCGCCGATGCCGAGCGCGAGCGTGGCGATCGCCAGGACGGCCACGGCACGCATGCGCGCCAGCGTCCGCACGGCGTAGCGAAGGTCGCGGGCGAAGCCAGCCATCAGACGTGATGACGATGTTACGAGCAGCGATGTTAACATCCGGGCATGAAAGAGGGTCGAGGCGTTCAGGCCAGCGTCTGCCTCGCGTTCGCGCTCTCAGCGGTGCTGATCGCGCAGCAGCCGGCCGTGCAGTCTCCGCCGGCCGCGCCGCCATGGGCGGCGGTCAAGCCGATCGAGCCGCCCGCGACGCCGCTCGCGTCCGAGGGCGCATCGGCGTCGGTGACGAAGTTTTCGTTCATCGCGTACGGCGACACGCGCAGCAGCGGCGCGCCGGATGAGCCGGGCGACGGCGACATCGTCCACCCCGAGCACAGCCGCATCGTGGACCGCGATGATCGCGAAGAGCCGCGAGCTTGCGTCGACGCCGTTTCCGGTGCGGTTCGTTCTGCAATCGGGGGACGCCGTGCTTCGCGGGCCGACCGCCGCGATGTGGAACGTCAGCTTCACCCCGATCATCGAGCGGCTGACCAGGGGCGCGAACATCCCGTACTTTTTCTCCGTCGGCAACCACGACGTCACGAGCATGCCGCCCGGCGATCCGCAGCGCGCGCTGGGGCTGCACAACACGCTGACGGCGATGTCGAGGCTGCTCCCGCCCGAGGGATCGCCGCGCCGTTTGAGCGGCTATCCGACATACGCGTTCGGCTACGGCAACGCATTCTTCATCGCGCTCGACTCGAACATCGCGTCGGACGCGGTCCAGCTCGCGTGGGTGACCGATCAGCTGGAGCATCTCGATCGCGCGCGCTTCCATCAGTCGTCGCGTTCTTCCATCACCCGCCGTTCTCGTCCGGGCCGCACGGCGGCGCGTCGGCGACGCCCATGCCCGGCACCGGACAGAAGGCGCCGGATCGGCTCGAGCCGCAGACGGTCGCGATCCGCACGCTGTATGTGCCGCTGTTCCGCAAGCACCACGTGGCGCTGCTCGTGTGCGGCCACGATCATCTCTACGATCACTTCGTCGAGCACTACGTCGACGCCGGCGTCGTCCATCGAATGGACAGCCTGGTCACCGGCGGCGGCGGCGCGCCGATTTACGCCTATGTCGGCGAGCCGGACCTGCGCGCCTACGTGACGGCCAACGCCGCGCAGAGCGTACGGGTCGATCACCTCGTGAAGCCGGGCACGCCGGACGAGAACCCGCACCATTTCGTGGTCGTGCAGGTCGACGGCGATCGGCTGTCGCTCGAGGTTGTTGGCACCGCTGCTGCCCCGTACACGCCCTACCACGGCAGCGCGAAGATCGTGCTCAGCGATCAGGCGAGCTGAAGCAGGCCTGAAGGCCTGCACGACGAGTTGGCATGTACGGAGGAGCTCGATCGTAGTCGTAGCGCAGGCCTTCAGGCCTGCCGTAGGCAGAACGCGCGCCGGTAGTAGAATCGTGGCTTCATCCGGAGAAGCCTTCATGAGAAAGCTGCTGCTCACCGTCACCGCGCTCACCCTGATCGTGCTCGGCGACGCGCGATCCGACACGCGCGCGATCGCGCAATCCAACGCGAACGTCATCGTCAACCCGAACACTTACCAGGACCTGCGATGGCGATCGATCGGCCCGACACGAGGCGGACGATCGACCGCGGCCGCGGGCGTGCGGACGCAGCCCAACGTGTTCTACATGGGCGCGACCGGCGGCGGCGTGTGGAAAACCGAGAACTACGGCATCAGCTGGGTGCCGGTCTCCGACGGTCAGATTCCGACCGGATCGATCGGCGCGCTCGACGTCGCGGACTCGAACCCGAACATCGTCTATGCCGGCACCGGCAGCGAAGCGATTCGATCCAACGTCATCGTCGGCCGCGGCGTCTACAGGTCGACCGACGCCGGGAAGACGTGGCAGTACGCCGGGCTGAAGGAAGTCGGGCAGATCGGACAGCTGAAAGTCCATCCGAAGAACCCCGACATCGCGTACGTCGCCGCCATCGGTCAGCCTTCGGCTGGGGACCGGACCGCGGCGTGTACCGCACGCGAGACGGCGGCAAGACGTGGCAGAAGGTGCTCTTCATCAACGATCAGACCGGCGTCGTGTCGGTCGCGATCAACTGGCAGAACCCGAATGAGGTGTACGCCGGCGCCTGGCGCGGCCAGCGCAAACCGTGGACGATCATCAGCGGCGGCGCGGCGGCCGAGGGCGGTGTCTATAAGTCAACCGATGGCGGCGATCACTGGTCGCGCGTGAGCAACGGATTTCCCGAGGATCTGATCGGGAAGGTGTGGGTCGACGTCGCGCAGTCGAACCCGAAGGTCGTGTACGCGCAGGTGGAAGCGAAAGGCGCGAAGGGCGGGCTGTATCGCACGGCCGACGGCGGCTCGAACTGGACCCTCGTCAACAGCAGCCAGTCTCTCCGCGCGCGGCCGTTCTACTTCAACAAGGTGTTCGTCAGCCCCAAGGACGAGAACGACGTCTGGGTGTCGGAGCTCAACTTCCATCACTCGACCGACGGCGGCAAGACGTTCGTCAACGTCAACACGCCGCACGGCGACAACCATGTCGTCTGGTTCAATCCCGATCAACCCCACATCTTCATCGAGACCAACGACGGCGGCGCGAACATCACGCAGGACAACGGCAAGAGCTGGTCGTCGATCAACAACCAGCCGACCGCCGAGATGTACATGGTCGACGCCGACGAGCAGTTCCCCTACAACATCTACGGGCCGCAGCAGGACACCGGCAAGAACCTGACGGTCCCGAGCCTGCCGCCGACGTCGTGGGGGCCCGACGACCCGATCCAGCTGTGGATTCCGGCGCCGGGATGCGAGAGCGGCCAGGTGCGGCCGATCCCGTCCGGCAAGATCGTCTACGGCGACTGCAAGGGCGAGTTCGGCCGCATGAACGTGGAGACCGGCCAGGAGCAGAACTACTGGATCAACCCGCAGCAGCGCTACGGCAAGCTGCCGCAGGACATGATGTTCCGCTTCGTCCGCCAGGCGCCGATCGAAATCGACGCGCACAACCCGAACATCGTGTATCACGGCTCGCAGTACGTGCACCGCTCGATCGACGGCGGCCTGCACTGGACGAAATTCAGCCCGGACGTGACGGCCAACGGTCCCGAGGGTCACGTGATGTCGGGCGAGCCGATCACGCGTGACATGACGGGCGAAGAAGTGTACGCGGCGCTCTACTCGATGCGGTCGTCGCGGCTCGAGCCCGGTGTGTTCTGGAGCGGCTCGAACGACGGCCCGGTGTGGATGACGCGCGACAACGGCAAGGTGTGGAAGAACGTCACTCCGGCGGGGTTGCCGCCGGGCGGGCGCGTGCACACGATCGAGGACTCGCCGCATCGCAAGGGATCCGCCTACGTGTCGGTGTACCGGATGTACCTGGACGACTTCAAGCCGTACCTGTACATGACGAACGACTACGGCGCGCACTGGACGCTGTTGACCGACGGCACGAACGGCATCCCGGCCGATCAACCGATGCACGTCGTGCGCGAGGATCCCGAGCAGGAAGGACTCCTCTACGCGGGAACACTCCAGGGCGCCTACGTGTCGTTCGACCAGGGCAAGCACTGGCAGACGCTGCAGCAGAATCTGCCGAACACGCCGGTCACCGACTTCAAGGTTCACCACGGCGATCTCGTCGCATCGACGATGGGGCGCGCGTTCTGGATTCTGGACGACATCTCGCCGCTCCGTCAGATCGCCGCCAGCGTGACGAAGCCGACCCGTCCGCGTCCGACGGACAATCCCGAATGGGCAGGCCCAGGCCGGTAGTGTGGCCGGCTTCAGCCGGACCACGTCGTGCTCGCGTCGCAGCAGTCGCCGCAATCGGTCGCCGCGGCGAAGCCGACTCAAACGCCTTCGATGGCGAACACCGCGACGCCGCGCATGGTGACGGGGATCAAACCGTTCGATGGCTCGAACGTGTTCCTCTTCACCCCGGCGCCGGCCTATCGCATGCACTACAGCCGCTCATCGGCCGCCCTGATCAGCCGGAGTATCCGCCAGCCGGCGCGCGTATCGACTACTACCTCGCGAGCCCGTCGGGCGAGGTGAAGCTCGACATCCTCGACGCGGCGGGCAAGGTCGTGCGCACCTACTCGAGCGAGGCGCGCGCGGCGGCCGCGGGCGGGCGCGGCGGCCGCCGAGGCGGCGGCCTGCCGACGGTGCTGCCGACCAAGGCCGGCATGAACCGTTTCGTCTGGGATCTGCGCTATCCCGGCGGTCCGGCCGGCGGCGGCGACGGCGAAGGCGGTGGATTCGGCGGCGGCGGACCGCTCGTCGCGCCCGGCGCGTTCAAGGCGCGGCTGACCGCCGGTGGCGCGACCAGGACCGAGTCGTTCACCGTGAAGATCGATCCGCGAATCGCGAAGGACGGCGTCACCGTCGCGGATCTCGCGGAGCAGACGAAATTCTCGCTGAAGGTGCGCGATGCGCTGGCCGAGGCGCGCGCGGTCCAGGCGCGGGTGCGTCAGGCGCAGGAGGCCAAGCGCGGCGATCAGGCGAAGCTGCAGAGCGGTCGTGGGATCGCCTGACGACGAAGAGCGGGCCGTACGAGGATCAGATGTTCGTCGACCAGCTGTCGAACGTGAACCGCGAGATCGGCGAGGCGGATCAGAAGGTCGGCGCGAGCGCGTTCGAGCGGTTCAATCAGCTGATGAAGGAATGGGCCGCGCTCAAGGCGGATGCGGAAGCGGCCCTGCGCTGACTGGTGATGTAGGGGCGGCCTTCAGGCCCGCCCATTTGTTCTGACGCATCGTCTAACGGGCCGGAGGCTTTATGAAGATGCTCCTCGCGCTCGCGGCCGTCGCATTCTTCGGCGTGCAGGACTCGACGGTCTACTCGCCGGGCAACGGCGTGTCGCTACCGCAGGTGACCAGGCAGATCAAGGCGGATACACGGACGAAGCGAAGGCGAACCGTATCGAGGGCAAGGTCGTCCTCGACGTGGTCGTCCTGGCCGACGGCGCCGTGGGCGACGTGAGGGTTACTGAATCGCTCGACACGGTCTACGGCCTCGACGCCAATGCGGTGAAGGCGATGAAGCAGTGGGAATTCAAACCGGGCATGAAGGACGGCAAGCCGGTCGCCGTCCGGGTGCAGGCGGTCATGAACTTCACGCTGAAGTAGCGAGCTGGCGAGCTCGAGGACTCACGGGAGCCGCGCGTTGATCGCGGCGCTCCACGCTTTCGATGCGTGGAACCAGTTTCCATCCTGGCCGGTTCGGAGGATCGTGCTGATGTTGCTTCGGTACCACGCATCCCCGGGCCCGGGCAGGTAGACGAAGCCATCGCTGGTGGAGATGTCGCGAGCGTACTCGACTGCATATCCGCCAACCTTGACGCCTTCGCGCGTTTGAATGTCGAAGGTGATGGTGTAGCGCGGCCAGTTGCGTTCCGGCTGTTCCGCCTGCGCGCCGATGAAGGTGCCGGCGTAGACGTTGGACAAGTCGAGCACGTTCCGATCGGTCACGCTGACCGGCTGCGTGGAACGCGACAGATAGATCGTGAGCCGGGCCGTTTCCTTGATCCCGACCGCCGGCGCAACGGCGTTCACCTTCCACATCCGCCACCAGGCCGCCTCGTTCAGTCCGAGCGCGTCCCACCACCGATCGAGCGCCGCGCGATCGAGGCGCAGTACGGCGTCGCGCGAGACCGCGGACGGGAGCGGTACGCGTACGGCCAGCGCGTCGACCACGGCGGCGCGGTCGGCGGGGCCGACGCGGGAAATCAGGTGCCACAGCGTCATCGCGTCGCGGCCGCGCGCATGATCGAGGACGTAGCGAAGCGACGCGGCCTTTCGCCCGGCATCGCGTGCCGCTGTCGACCTCGTCCACCGCATCGCGAAACGCCGCCTCTGCGTCGTCGTACCGCGGCGTGCCTGGTCCGCTGACGCGATCGGTGCGTGAGGACGCGCCGGCCGGCACGAACGACTCTCGTCCGCGCTCCTCGAACGCCACCCAGCCCGCCTCCACGGTCAGCAGTCCCGAGCCGTCTTCGTTCACGTGCAGCGAGTAGATGCACCCGAGGTCGGTCGCCGTCGCCGACGGCGTGTTGACGACGAACTGTCCCGGCGGCGCGGCGATGGCGGCGTGCAGCGTGCCGCGCTCGAGCGCGAGCCGATGATGGCCGTCGCGCGTCTCGACCAGCCGCACGCGCGTGCGATTCGTCGATCGTCACCTGTCCGATGTCGCTGACCTCCATCGCTCGCGCGCGAACCGGCATCGGTGGTCAGCGTCTGGCCGACGGCGATCCGCCCTTCGCCGACGAGCGCGCTCGCGCCGACGCGCGGCGTGCCGACCAGAGCGGACACGTCCCACGAGCCGTATCGCTCGTCGCCGCGGCGGTGGCCGGTGGCGGTGCCGCGTCTTCCAGGTGACGCCGACCATCAGCACGACCGCGGCAGCCGCGGCGAGCGCCGGCGCGAGGAAGCGCACGCCCGAGGTACATCCGGCGGTCCGCCTGAAGGCGGACACTACGTACGTGCGCGGTGAATCGTCGGTCGTGTCCGGCTTTAGCCGGACCGCGATCGGCGGCACGGACGCGTTCGATCCGCAACCGGCCGAGCATCCGCTCGAGCCGCTCGACGTCGGGATCCGGCACTCCGGTGCCGTCGAAGAGGTAGTCGTCACTCATTGGCGTGCCATCCGTAGTTTTTCTCGCAGCAGCTTCATGCCACGGTGCAGGTTCACGCGCACCGACGCCGGGGTCAGCCCCGAGCGCTCGGCGATCTCCGCGCCGCTCATGCCTTCGACGAGCCGCATGAGCAGCGTGTCGCGGTACGCCTCGGGCAGCGTGCGTACGATTTCGAGGATGGCGAACGTTTCCGTCTCGATCGGATCGCCGCCGGCCAGCTTCGTCGGGCAACGCGACCTGTTCGCGCGTGTGGCGCAGGTAGTCGGTCGCCCGGTTGCGGGCGATGGCGGCAATCCAGCCGCCGAAGGCGGCCGGCTCGCGCAACTCGCGGATGCGCCTGTAGGCGGTGAGAAACACCTCCTGGACGAGATCGTCGACGTCGCGCCGCGGGACCCGGCCGAGCAGGATGGCGTGGACCATACGGACGTAGTCGGCGTACAGGCGCGCGAAAGCCTCCTGGTCGCCGGCCGCGACGGCGCGAATCGTCGCGCCGAGGGCGGCGGTCCGGTCGGAGATCGTCAGAAGGTCACCGGCGGGGAGAACGCGTCCAAGCTCGAGCACATGCTCCATTCAAGGTCCGTCACAGAAGCAGACGGCCCGAGCGACGTAACCGGGCCGTCGGCCGATTGTTACCCTGGCCCTCATCGAGTCCGCCTAAGCCTCAAGCAAGCCCTGACTTCCGGCAACCCTTTCGCCTTGACCCGTCATATGCCCTTAAGCAATATGTCGCTATGCAATATATAAAGTCGCGGATGCTCGATCGCGAGCTGAAGAAGGGCAGCGCCGAACTGCTGATCCTCTCGCTCGTCGAAGATCAGCCGCGCCACGGGTACGACCTGAGCAAGCTGATCGAGGCGCGATCGGACGGCGTGCTGAAATTCCGGGTCGCGTCGCTCTACCCGCTGCTGTATCGCCTCGAGAAGCGCGGCTGGATCCTCGGCCGCTGGATTGAAAAGGCCGGCCAGCGCCGAAGGCGGTACTACCGGCTCACGCCGACCGGCGCCGGCGTCCTGGCGTCGCAGCGCGACACCTGGCGCGCGTTCGTCGGAAGCCATCAACCGCATCGCGGGAGTGGACCATGCCTGAGTGGCCTCGGCGGATCAGCGAAGAGATGCGCCAGCACCTCGACGACGAGTACGACGCGTTGCGCGCCGGTGGTCTCGGTCACGACGAGGCGATGCGGCGGCTCGCCGGCGACGTCGACGAGGTCGCGTCGATGCGAACACGCCCGGTCGATGCGGTGACGACCGATGTCCGCTTCGCGCTGCGGACTCTCCGCAAGGCCCCCGGTTTCACTGCCGTCGTCATGCTCACGCTCGCACTCGGCATCGGCGCCACGACCGCGATCTTCACGATCGTCGATGCCGTCATGCTGCGCCCCTATCCGTATGCGGACATGGACCGGATCGTCATGCTGGCGGAGACGACCCGGACGGGCCAGACGATGTCGATAGCGTGGGCGAACTTCCAGGACTGGCGGGAGCAGAACCAGGTGTTCGAACACCTGGGCATCTATCGCGGGACGGTGCTCAACCTGACCGGCGGCGATCAGCCCGAGCGCCTCATCGCCAGCCTCGCGTCGTCCGAGGTGTTCAAGGCGGTCGGCCTGCAGGCGATGATCGGCCGCACGTTCACGGCCGACGAGGATCGTGCCGGCGCGCCGCGCGTCGCAGTGGTCAGCGAGCGTTTCTGGCGAACGCATCTCGACGCCGACGCGTCCGCGATCGGCAGGTCGATCATGCTCGATGGCGAGTCGCACATCGTCGTCGGCGTCATGCCCGCGGGCATGCGGTTTCCGTCCCGCACCACCGACGTGTGGCTGCCTGCTGGGCCTGTTCGTCCAGACATTTCCTGCCGATCGAGGCGCGCACCCGGGGTTGTTCGCCGTCGCCAAGCTGAAAACAGGCATCGGTGTCGCTCGGGCGTCGGCCGACATGGACGCGATTGCGCGCCGCCTCGAGCAGCAGTACCCGATGTCGAACACCGATCACACCGTCTCGGTGGAGCCTTACTACGAGCAGATCGTCCAGAACATCCGGCCTGCGCTGCTCGCGCTCTCGGGTGCCGTCGCGTTCGTGCTGCTCATCGGCTGCGCGAACCTCGCCAATCTGATGCTGGCGCGCGCCGACAGCGAGACAGCGAGAGATGGCCATTCGCGAAGCGCTCGGCGCGAGCCGGCGGCGCATCGCACAGCAGATGCTGACCGAGAGCCTGCTGATGGCGCTCGGCGGCGGCGCGCTGGGCGCGCTGCTGGCCTGGTGGGGCGTGAAGGCGTTTGTCGCCACGCGCCCGTCGACCGTTCCGCGGATCGATCTCATCGCCGTCGATCTCCGCGTGCTCGCGTTCGCCACGGTCGTTTCGATCGTCGTCGGCATCGCCTTCGGGCTGGCGCCGGCGCTGCGCGCAGCCTCGGTGGACCTGCTGACGTCGCTCAAGGATGCGGCGCGCGGAACGCGCTGGCGCCGGCCGCCGCACGCGCTCGGCGCTGGTGGTCGTCGAGGTGGCGCTCGCGCTCGTGCTGCTCGTCGGCGCCGGGCTGACGATTCGCAGCTTCGCGGCGCTGACGGCCATCGATCTCGGCTTCGACCCGTCACACGTCGTCACGATGCGCGTATCGCTTCCGAACGCGCGTTATCCGCAGCTCGCCCGCTGGTCCGCGTTCCACCGCGAGCTGCTTCGCCGCGCGGCCGGCATCCCCTCGGTCGAAGCGGTCGGGCTGAACAGCAGCACTCCGCTCGAAGGCGGCGGCGCCGAGTCGGAGGTTCGTTACGAAGGGCAGCCGCCGCCGAGCTCGCCGAAAGAAGAGGGGACGACGTGCCTCTTCCAGGCGGCGTCGCCGGACTACTTCCGCGCGATGGGGATCGCGGTCGTCCGCGGCCGCGACGTTCACGGAGCGCGACACGCGCGGACTCGCTCCTCGTCGCTGTCGTCGAAGAAGCGCTGGTCGAGAAGTTCTTCCCGAATGCCGATCCGATCGGAAAACGGATCGCCTTCGAGTTCACCGGGCACGGGCCGGATCGCGAGCCGATCTGGCGCGAGGTGATCGGCGTGGTCAGGCACGTGCGGCATTACGGCCTCGTTCGCGAACCGGCCAATCTGCAGGTGTACGCGCCGCTGGAACAGCTGCCGGTGTGGTTCGTCAATCGCCGGCCGACCATGACGTTGTTCGCGCGGACGCCGCTCGAGCCGGAACAGCTCGCCGCGTCGATCCGTCAGGCGGTGTCCGGTATCGATCGCGACGTTCCGGTCTTTCAGGTTCAGACGATGGAGCAGTACGTCGCGCAGGCGACCGAGCAGTCGCGGCTCAACATGACGTTGCTCGGTGCTGTTCGGCGCGCTTGCGCTCGTGCTGGCGGGCCTCGGCATCTACGGCGTGCTGTCGTACTTCGTCAGCCGCCGCACGCAGGAAATCGGCATCCGGATGGCGCTCGGCGCGACGCGAGTCGACGTGATGCGCCTGATCGTCGGCTACGGGATGAAGCTCGACGCTCACCGGTGTGGCCATAGGCCTGGCAGCATCGTGGGCCATCACGCGATCGCTGACCGCGCTGCTGGTCGGCGTCTCGCCGCACGATCCGGGCACGTTCGCGGTCATCGGGCTCCTGCTCGTCGCGATTGCGTTCGTGGCGAGCTACCTGCCCGGCCGCCGCGCGACGCGCGTCGATCCGATGATCACGCTGCGCGCTGAATAAGAAGAAGCAGACGCGAGTGCGCTCTCGGCAGGTTTCTCCTCTTCTGAAACGTCCGGTATACTCAGCGGATGGCCGACCACGCTGCACAACTGCGCGCCTTGCACCGGACGCCGCCGATGCTCGTCCTCCCGAACGCCTGGGACGCGGCCAGCGCACGGCTGATCGAATCGGAAGGATTTCCAGCCATCGCGACCACGAGCGCCGGCGTCGCGGCGGCGCTCGGCTATCCCGACGGCGGCGTCGTGCCGCCCAACGAGATGATCGAAGCGATCGCGCGCATCGTGCGCAGCGTCAAATTGCCGGTGACCGCCGACATCGAACACGCCTACGCCGCGGCGCCCGATGCCGTGGCCGACGTGGTGCTGCGCGTGATCGCGGCCGGCGCCGTCGGCATCAACCTCGAAGACTGCGTCCCCGGCGCAACCGACCTCGAGCCGCTCGCGCTTCAGGTGGACAAGATCAAGGCCATCATCAAGGCCTCGACGAAAGCCGGCGTCCGGATCGTGATCAACGCGCGCACCGACGGCTTTCTTCGCAGCTTCGGCGCGCCGGAGACGCGGCTCGGCATCGCCATCGAACGCGGGAAGGCCTTCCTCGAAGCCGGCGCCGACTGCGTGTTCGTCCCCGGCGTGCGCGACGCGGCGACGATCGGCGCGCTGGTCAAGGGCATCGGCGGCCCCGTGAACGTGCTCGCCGTCGAAGGATCGCCCTCGATTCCGGAGCTGGAGGCGCTCGGCGTGGCCCGCGTCAGCCTCGGCTCCGGGCCGATGCGCGCGACGATGGCGGTGCTGCGCGACATCACACGCGAGCTGAAGAGCACCGGCACCTTTACTTCGTTCACGAAGAACGCGATGACCTTCGCCGAGGTCAACGATCTGATGAAATAGCTCCCGCCGGCTCGAACTTTCCCTCCTGGCTGTTCGTCAGCTACTCCGTGCTCCAAAACCTTGCTGCCGACGTGCGATTCGCCCTCCGATGGCTGCGCCGCAGCCCGGCCTTCACCGCCATCGCCATCGCGTCTCTGGCCATCGGCATCGGCTTCAACACGGCGCTCTTCACCATCGTCGACGCGCTGGTGTTCCGCCCGCTGCCGGTCGAACGGGTCGATCGGCTGGTCGACGTGTTCACCACCGGCAGCGACGACGATCAGTACGCGACCAGCTCCTACCCTGACTTCCTCGACTTCAAGTCGCAGAACCAGGTGTTCAGCGACATGCTGGCTTACAGCCCAGCTATGGGCGCCGTCAAGCTGACCGACCGCTCGCGCCTCGCGCTTGGCGAAACGGTGACCGGCAACTACTTCCAGATGCTCGGTGTCCGTGCGATCGCCGGGCGCACGCTGGTGCCCGACGACGACAAGCCGGGCGCTCCTCGCGTCGCAGTCATCTCCTACCGCCTCTGGAATCGCGAGTACGGCCTCAGCCCATCGACAATCGGCCAGTCGATTCACATTCACGGTCAGCCCTACACCATCGTCGGCGTTGCCCCGCGGACGTTCACCGGCATGCTGCCGCTGCTCGGCCCGGAACTGTGGACGCCGCTCGCCTACGTCGACGATGTCGAGCCCGGCGGGATGATCAGCACGGTGCCGTCACCGACCGGCAACACCCGGCTCGAGCGCCGCGGGACGCGCTGGATGTTCGTCAAGGGACGCTTGAAGGACGGCGTCACGTACGAGAACGCCGCGGCGAACATGCGTCTCCTCGGAAAACGCCTCCAGACCGACTACCAGGCGACCAACAGGCGGTTCGACATCAGCACGATTCCCACAAAGGACGTTCACATTCATCCCGTTGCCGATCGGATGCTGAAACCGATCGCGCTCGCGCTGATGCTCGTGGTCGGACTGGTGCTGGTCATCGCGTGCGCCAACGTCGCCAGCATGCTGCTGGCGCGCGCGTCCGGGCGTCAGAAGGAAATCGGCATCCGCCTCGCGATCGGCGCGAGCCGCCGCCGACTCGTGCAGCAACTGCTCGTCGAGAGCGTCGTGATGGCGTCGCTCGGCGCGTCGGCCGGCGTCGCCCTCGCGTGGCTGCTGACGCAGGTGGCGATGTCGGTGAGCCTGCCGATCCCGATTCCGCTGTCCTTCGCGCTCCGGCTCGATGGCCGCGTGCTGCTCTTCACGGCCGTCGTCACGATGATCGCGGCTGTCGTCGCCGGGCTCGCGCCGGCGCTCAAGGCGACGCGGCCGAACCTGGTGAACGAGTTGAAGAGCGACGTCGCCGGCACGCAGGCCGGAGGGCGCCGCTGGACGCTGCGCGACGGTCTTGTCGCCACACAGATCGCGGTGACGACGGTGCTGCTGGTCGCCGCGGGCCTGCTGACTCGAAGTCTCGTCAGCGCGCAACACGTGAGCATCGGCTTCCGCACAGGCGGACTCGCCATCGTATCGACCGAGATGAACATGCTCGGCTACGATGCCACCCGCTCGCAGGGGTTCTTCGATCGCGCGCTCGAGCGCGTGCGCGCCATTCCGGGCGTGGAATCGGCTGCGCTCGCCGAGCGCCTGCCGTTCTCGATCAACTACAACCGCAACAACGTGTTCCTGCCTGGACTGCAGGGGCCGGACGACAAGGGGCTCGTGCTCGACGTCGCGCGCGTTTCGGCGGAATATTTCGCCACGCTTGGCATTCCCATCGTCCAGGGCCGCAATTTCGCGCCGACCGATACGCCGAAGTCGCCAGGCGTCGTCATCGTCAACGAGGCGATGGCGCGCAAGTACTGGCCGAACCAGAACGCGATCGGCAAGCGCATCCGCGTCACCACCTACAACGGCCGCGAGCTGGAAGTGATCGGCGTGTCCGCGGACTACAAGGTCAGCACCGTCGGCGAAGGCGCGACGCCGTACCTGCACTACGCCATCTCGCAGAGGCCCGACACCGGCGAGGAGATCGTCGCGCGCACGAGCGGCGACGCCGGCGCGCTGCTGACGGCGATGCGGCGCGAGCTGCTCGCGCTCGAGCCGAACGTCATCTTCCTCGACAACCAGACCATGGATGCACAGATCGCGGCGACGCTCCTGCCGGCCAAGGCCGGAGCGATCAGCGTGAGCGCCGTCGGTGTTGTCGCGATGCTGCTGGCGTCGATCGGGCTGTATGGCGTGATTGCCTACTCGGTGGCGAGGCGGACGCGCGAGATTGGCATCCGCATGGCGCTTGGCGCGCAAAAGTCGACCGTGGTCGGGCTCGTGATGAAACAGGGGCTTGGCATCGCTGCCGTTGGCGTCGGAGTCGGCGTCGTCCTTGGGCTTGGCGGTGCGAAGGCGATGGCCGGCGCGCTTTACGGCGTCTCCTTCATCGATCCGGTTGCCTGGAGCACGGCGATCGGCTTGTTGTTCCTCGTGGCTGCGCTGGCGAACCTCATCCCCGCACACCGCGCGTCGGTCGTGGATCCGTCGAGCGCGCTGCGCTCCGAGTGACGCTCGACTCCGATGTAGTGCAGGCCTTCAGGCCTGCCCGCACGGCGGACCTCGAAGGTCCGCACGTACTACTCTCGCGCGATGGATTCGCCGGGCGGGTCATCGTGGAGCCAGCGCGTGTCGACTCGGGAGCATTGCCACAACGGTCTTGCCGTCGACGATGGTGTAGACCGACGTGGTTGCCGGCAGCTTGTCCGGCGCCACCGTGAAGATGTCCTGGCTCAGCACCGCGACGTCGGCGAGCATACCCACCTTCAGCTGACCTTTTTCGCGCTCAGAAAACTCCGCATACGCCGATCCCGAGGTGTAAGCGGTGATCACCTGCTCGCGCGTCAGCGCTTCCGGCGGATTGTTCGGGTGCGCGATCGCGAACATCATGTTGAGGAACGGGTTCAACGGGCCGTCTCCGCCGAGGGCGAGCGGAATGCCGGCGGCGACGATCGATTTGAGCGGCTCAACGCCGGCGGCCCGCTCGGCGCCGTACCGCGCCGTCATGATCTCCGGGATCGTGAAGTGCGACGGGTTCTGCACGTTGACGATCCCAAGACGCTTCGCTCGCTCGAAGCGATCGCGGGTGAGGAACTCGCCGTGCTCGATGCGGACCCGCAGCGGCTGCCATCGCGCCGCCGGCGCCAGCCGCTCCATCGAAGAGAAAAGAAGATCGATACTCCGGTCGCCGGCAATGTGGAACATCGGCTGGTCGCCGGTTTCGAGCGCGCGCCGCAGGGCACGATCGATGTCGGACGGCTGCAGATTCAGGTCGCCGGTCCAGCCGGATCGATCGGCGTACGGCGCGTTCATCGCCGCCAGACGCTCGACCGGCGTGCCATCGAGGATCCATTTCACGCCCGACACGGTGACTCAGCGGCCACGGGTTTCGCGGCAGCTCCTTGAAATCTGCGGGCGAATCCTTTTCGTTCATCGTGATCGGGAAACCGGATGATGCGCAAGCGGAGGGGAGTCTTTGCCTCGGGCAGCATCGTCGCCAGGTCGACGGCAGGAAGCGCATTTGCCATCGCCTGGATCGACGTGACGCCGTAGCCGACCGCCTCGACCGCCAGGGGGCGCAGCGAGTCGACCGCGGCCTGGTGACTGCGAGGGCCGCCAGCCGGCGGTGTGCGCGGAGATCGGCATACTCGTCGAGGCGGCCATCGATCGTCCCATCCGGCGTTCTCCGGTATCGGCCAAACGGCGGATCCGGATCGCGATCGCCGATGTCAATCGCCCGCAGGCCAGCCGTGCTGAAGATCACGCCGTGCCCCGTCCAGGTGGACAGCTTCACCAGGCGCTTCGGCGCGACATCGTCCAGCGTGAAACGGGTGGCGTTGGGATCGGAGAGCACCTGCTCGCCGACCGTGCCGTAAATCCATTGATCCGCCGGCGCGGCCGCGGCGGCCTCGCGGAGGGCTGTGAGCACATCGGTGAGCGAGGGATCGTTGCCTTCCAGTTTCAACACGACGCCCGGCGGGCGTGCGCCCACGTGGGTGTGCGCGTCGTTGATTCCGGGAATGACGACGCGGCCACCGACGTCGACGAGCCAG
This sequence comes from uncultured Acidobacteriota bacterium, assembly GCA_963794305.1. Taxonomy (GTDB): domain Bacteria; phylum Acidobacteriota; class Vicinamibacteria; order Vicinamibacterales; family CAVVIG01; genus CAVQFC01. The sequence continues at coordinate 153,533 of CAWCDQ010000006.1, forward strand.
GTGTCGGCGCCCGCCGTCTGGCGGATCGCGGCCGTGGTGCCGACCGCCGTGATCCGGTTGCCGCGGATCGCGACCGCCTCGGCCCACGGCGCCGCCGGGTTGGCGGTGAAGACTTTGCCGTTAATCAGGAGCAGATCGAGTCCGTCCGGCTGCGCCCGCGAGTCCGACGACGGCCAGCGACAACGACAGAGCCGACACGAGCCGCAGCTTCGACATGGTCACCATCCTCCCTGGACCGCCACCCACAAGCCGGTTCCCAGAGCGACGCCGACGAGGAGCATCGAGAGGAGGCTCGGTGTGAAGTAGGGATAAATCATGAACAGGATACCTGCCAGCAATTGCGGCCAGCGTTGCTGTTTCCTGCCGTACACGAACAGCACGAACCCGATGCCGCTCGGAATCATCGATAGAAAAAGCCACGTCGGATCGAAGCTCACTCGTCGATAATACGCCGGTGCAACTGACCCGCCGTAAGCTCCTCGAAATGACCGCGCTGCTGGTCGTGGCTCCGAAAGCGGACCCCGTGGAACGCCGGGCCGCCGACGTCATCCGCGCCTACTCGGACGAGGGGGAGCATCGGACCGCGACGGCGGTGGATCGCGCATCAGCCAACGCATTGGTGGCTCGCGCGCGCGCCACGGGCGCCACTGCTTCGCTGGAGCCGTTCGACCTGTCGCGGGTCGATACGGTGGCCGCATTCGCCGAGATCGACGGACGCCAGATCGACGGGCTGCCGATGTTCGACGGGCCGTTCACCGGCGCCGCCGGAGTGACCGGCCGAATCGGCGTCGATCGGGAGCGATCGGCCGATTGCGTGGACGCGGATCGCGCCCAATGGCGAAGCCGAGCTGCGGCGGATGCGCGACGGATCGAAGCACGCCGCGATCGTCGCAGTCACGGTCGGCGGAAAGACGGGACTGTGCCCCGTGAATGCGGGCTGGTTCAGCGAGCCGTTCGGCCCGCCCGTCCTGCAGCTGTCCAGCGAGCAGCTCAGCGCGATCGAGGCCGCAGCCACGCAGAATCGCGAAGTGCGGCTCGTCACCGACGTGACCCGCAGCCGTGTCCAGGCCGTCAACGTCGTCGCCCTGGTGCGCGGGACCGATCCCGCGCTGGCGCCCGTCTGCGTGATGACGCCGCGCAGCGGCTGGCACGCGAACGCGTCGGAGCGCGGCGGCGGGCTCGTGTGCTGGCTGGAGACCATGCGAGCCGTGGCTGCGGCCAAATCGCCGAAGAGCGGTCGCGGTCTGCTGCGAACGGTGCGATTCATCGCGTCGAGCGGCCACGAGCTCGGGCATCTCGGCCTGCACGATTACCTTCGCCGGAATCCCACGCTTGCGCGCAGCGCGTACGCCTGGGTGCATTTCGGCGCGAACATCGGCGCATCGACCGGCGACACCGGCATGACGCCTTCCGACGATTGGCTGCGCGACGCAGCATTGCGCGCGCTCGAGCCGCAGGGGCTTGGTGCGATTCGCCAGTCGCCGGCGGCGCAGGTGGCCGGCGAGGCGGCGACGATCAAGGAGGAAGACGGGCATTTCGTGTCCTTCATCGGCCGCAACGACTGGTTCCACAACCCGCGCGATGTCTGGCCGGACGTCGTCGATCTGAAGGCGATCGCGCAGTACGCCCACGCCACCGCCGACCTCACGCTGGCGCTCGCGAACAGCAAAACCCGAGGCTTAGCGTCACGAGTATCGTTACTCAGAGTTTCCAACCAGAGACCCGGCCTCATGATCTCCAGTTCGTGCATAGTCTCAGGTACTCTCTGGATGAAACGACTCGTCACATCCGCAGCCGTCGCCATCGCTGTCGCCACGCTGATCGCGACGGCCACCGCCCAGACAAAAAAGCCCGCCGCCGCTCCGTCTGCGGCTGCTCACAAACCATTCACCGTCGTGGAAGCGACGATTCCCGAGATGCAGGCGGCGCTGAAGGCGGGACGCGTCACATCGCGCGAGATCGTCCGGCAGTACCTGCAGCGGATCGGGATGTACGAGGAGGTCCTTCACGCCGCGATCACCGTGAACCCGAAAGCGCTGGAGCTTGCCGAGGAGCGCGATCGCGAACGGGCGGCCGGGCGGATTCGCGGGCCGCTGCACGGCATTCCCATCGCGCTGAAGGACAACGTCCACACGACCTTCATGCGCACGACCGGCGGCGCGCTCGCGTTCGAGAACCTGACGCCGCCTTACGATGCGACGCTGACCAAAAACCTCATCGACGCCGGCGCCATCATCATCGCGAAGACCGGCATGAGCGAGCTGGCGAACTTCGTCGCCGGCGCGCCGACGCCGATGCCGGCCGACTACAACGCCGTCGGCGGCCAGGGCTACAACCCGTACGATCCGCGTAAGGATCCGCGGGAAGCGACGTTCGACGGCCGCCCGGCGCTGCAGACTGGCGGATCGAGCTCGGGGATCGGCACCGCGGCGAATTTCTGGGCCGGCAACGTCGGCAGCGAGACGTCGGGATCGATTCTCAGCCCGTCGAACCAGAACATGCTCGCGGGGATCAAGCCGACGGTCGGCCGCATCAGCCGGTACGGCGTGATTCCCATCACCGCGGATCAGGACACGGCCGGTCCGATGGCGAAGAGCGTCGCCGACGTCGCGATCATGTTCGGTGCGATGGAAAGCGCGTCGCCGGATCCCAACGATCCCGCGACGAAACTCTGCACGCCGGCGCCCGGCCGCGACTACACGAAGTTCCTGAAGGCCGGCGGACTCAAGGGCGCGCGCATCGGCATTCCGCGCGCGTCGTACTACGACGCGTTCACGCCGCCAGGTCCGCCGCCGGCAGGCGACGCGGGCCGGGGGGGACGCGGCGGCGGCGGAGGCGGCGGGCAACGGGCTGAACCCGGCGCAGAAGAAGGCGATGGACGACGCGATCGCCGTGCTCAAGGCACAGGGGGCGATCATCATCGATCCGGCGAACATTCCGAGCGTGGTCGATCAGGATCCGAAGAACAACTTCCTGCGCTGGAACGGCTGCTCGGGCGCCAACAACGCGAAAGGCAAGGACGAGGACTGCTCGGTCGTGCTGAAGTACGGGATGAAGCGCGACTTCAACAGCTGGCTGAAATCGCTCGGCGCCGTGGCGCCGGTGAAGACGCTGACCGAGCTGCGGGAGTGGAACACCGCGCACGCCAAGGCCGGCGCGATCAAGTACGGCCAGTCGCTGCTCGACATTTCAGACGAGATGGACGTCGAGAAGGATCGCGCGCGCTACGAGGCCGATCGCGCGAAGGACATCCGGCTCTCGGGTCCGCACGGCATCGACGAGATCATGAAAGCCGAACGGCTCGACGCCATCCTGTTCCCCGGCGCCGGCGGCGCCGGCATCGCCGCGCGGCCCGGCTATCCGACGGTCATCGTGCCGTTCGCGCTCGTCCCGAACGAGCCGACGCCGGCATTTCCGTCCGGCTTCGACGCGAAGCCGGGTCCCTTCGGCGTCAGCTTCACCGGGATGGCATGCAGCGAGCCGAAGACTGCATCGAGCTCGCGTACGCGTTCGAACAGGCGACGAAGAAGCGCGTGCCGCCGCCGGCGGTGCCGTAGCGGATTCTGTAGTCGGTAGTGCAGGCTTTAGCAGGACTGCCCGAGTCCGCCTGAAGGCGTGACACCGCACACATGTGCGAATCCGCCACCTTTGGATCACTCGCCGGCGCGAGGTATCTCGCCACGAGCAGCGTGATGTCGTCGGTCGGCTCCGCGGGCCGGGAGAAGTCGTGCACCGCCGCGAACACTCGGCCGAGGAGGTCGGCGGGCGCCGCCGCCGGCGTGACGCATTCAAGGAGACGCTCGTCGCCGAATTCTTCCTCGCCGGCGTTGCGCGCCTCGGTCACGCCGTCGGTGAACATCAACAGCGTGTCGCGGTCGTCTAGCTGCAGCGTCTCTTCGTCGAACCGCGCGTCGCTGAAGGCGCCGACGATCGGCCCACCGGCCGTCAGCCGCTGCAGGTGGCTGCGACGCAACAGGACCGGCGGATTGTGGCCGGCGTTTGCATAGACGAGCCGTCCGTCCGGCGACAGCACCGCATACACGAGCGTCGCGAAGCGCGAGCCCAGTGCGCGCGCGGCCAGGCGGCGGTTGATCCGCTCCAGCGTCGCCGCGGGCCCGTCGCCGGCCGGAGCCTCGACCGCAAACATGCCCTGGACCATGGCCGCGAGCAGCGCCGCCGCGGGGCCCTTGCCGGACACGTCGCCCATCACGAACGCGCAGTCGCGCGATGGCAGCTCGATCGCTTCGAAGAAGTCGCCGCCGATGGCGCGGCACGGCAGCGAGTCGCCGATCGATTCGTAAAACGAGCCGACGCGCGAGCTGCGCGAGGACAGCTCCCGTTGTACTTCGGCGGCGGTGCGCAGTTCCTTGTCCAGTCGCGCCTTCTCGAGGCGTTCCAGCACGTTCGTGCTGTCGTAGATCCGCTCGTCGTGGACGATCAAGCCGTCTTTCACGGTAAACAGCATGACCAGCCGGTAGGCGATGGGGCTGCCGGTAGGCGGGAGACCGAACCAGCCGTTTCGATCCGTCGTGTTGATCTGGCCGAGCACAGCCACGCGGTCGCCATCGACGAGGAAGTCCATGTTCCGGATCGTGAGATCCGAGAACGTGTTGAACAGCGTCGTCCACGTGGCCGCGACCGCGTCACGGCCGCGCACTTCGCCGAAGACCGGGCTGATGGCGACGGCGTCGGGCGCGTAGCAATCGAGAACGCGTGCGGCGTCGCGGGTGCCGGCCGCCCTCAGCAGCTGCTGGACGAGCGCCAGCGCCTCCGCGCGCCCGGTGGACTGGTCTGCCATACGGTTCCAGAGCTTAGTCGAGAAGCCTGACAGCCGCCGGTCCGTACTGCTGCAGCATGTCGCGGAGCGTGCGGCCGGGCTCTTCCTCGAAACGATCACCCAGCGTGGCCGCGCGTCATGCGGTCGAGGCGGAAGTTGCGAAAGCCGGTGCGCAGCTCGCACCACGCGGCCAGCGTCCAGGTCTTGCCCCAGAAGAACACGCCGAGCGGCCGCACATCGCGCTCGGTCTCTTCGCCCTTCTCGTTCGCGTACTTCAACCGCAGTCGCCGCTGGCGCGATGAGCGCCTCTCGCGCGACGGCCAAGCCCGCCGCCGATCTCGCGCCGCTGCCCGTTCTCGGGACGAACAAGCGGGTATCGGCAAGCAGCGGCTCGAGCTCCTTGGGCAGCACCCCGGCCACCTTGCTGAGATCGACTCGCTGGCGCGCGCGAGCGCGGGATCGCCGAACTGCGCCACGATGCGCGCGCCGAGCACCAGCGCCTGGATTTCGTCCCTGTCGAACATGAGCGGCGGCAGATCGTAGCCGGGCTGCAGGCGATAGCCGACGCCGGCCTCGCCGTCGATCGGCGTCCCGGAAGCGATCAAATCGCGGACGTCGCGATAGACCGTCCGCTCCGAGATCTCCAGCTTCTCCGCGATCTGCCTGGCCGTCACGATGGTGCGGCGCCGGCGGAGGAGCTGGACGATCCGGAACAGACGATCGGCGCGGCGCATCCGCCTATTGTGCGGCAGCCTTGCGGGCTTCGACGAGGCCGAGGACGTGTCCCTCGGGATCCTCGAAGATGCCCAGGACCACGTCGGGCAGCTCGGTTCGGGGCATCACGACCGTGCCGCCGAGCGCCTTCGCCTTCGCCAGCGACGCGGTGACGTCGGGCGTCTCGGTGTAGAACGTGACCCACGATTTCGTGCCCGGATAGGCTGGCCCGATCCCGCCCATGATGCCGCGCGTCGCCGCCGGTCTTCGCCACCCCGTAGTCGCCGGGTGTCACGTCGAACCCCCACCCGAACAGCTCGCCGTAGAACTTCCGCAGCTTGCCACCGTCCGCCCCGAGCACCTCGAACCACATAACCGGATGTGTCATGGCTGTCTCCTTTGTCGCGTCATCGCGACGAGGGCCAGCGTAGCGGCGGCCTCCTGACACCGTCCTGTCAGGAGAGCGATAATCGAGTCACCATGAAAGCGATTCCCGCCGCTGCTCGCTCGGTGCTGTTGGCCGCACCGATCGCCTTGCCGCGCGACTATTCGATTCACGCCGTGCCGATGACGGCGGTCACGATCGACGATGGGTTCTGGGCGCCGAAGCTCGAGGTGAACCGGACCGTCACGATTCCGCACATCCTCAAGGAGAACGACGACACCGGCCGGGTCGCGAATTTCGAGAAGGCGGCGGGCAGGAAGACCGGCGCGTACGAAGGCCGGCGTTTCAACGACACCGACATCTACAAGATCATCGAGGCCGCGTCGTACTCGCTGGCGCTCGTCCCGATCCGAGGCTCGGCACAAGCTCGACGAGCTGATTCAGCTGATCGCCGAATCGCAGGAGAAGGACGGCTACCTGTTTCCGGCCCGCACCATCGACCCGCAGCATCCCGCGCCAGGTGTCGGTCCGGAGCGGTGGATTTACGAGAACGGCAGCCACGAGCTGTACAACTCGGGCCACCTCTACGAGGCGGCGGTCGCGCATTCGAAGCGACCGGCAAGCGGACGCTGCTCGACGTCGCGATCAAGAACGCGGATCTCGTGTGCCGGACGTTCGGTCCGAACGGCCGTCACGCGGTGTCCGGCCACGAGGAAATCGAGCTCGCGCTCGTGAAGCTGTATCGCGCCACCGGGAACGCCACGTATCTCAAGACCGCGGAGTGGCTGGTCGCCGAACGCGGCAAACCGCATCCCGACATGCCGCCGTACCCGACAAGGCGTTCGAGATGTACAACGACCGCGCCTACAAGCAGGATCAGGCGCCTGTCGTCGAGCAGGACCGCGCGGTCGGACACGCCGTGCGCGCGATGTACTTGTACGCCGCGGTCGCCGATGTCGCGGCGCTGACCGACAACGACGCCTTTGCAAAGGCCGCCGATCGGCTGTGGCAGGACGTCGTCACCAAGCGGCTGTATCTGACCGGCGGCGTCGGCGCGCGCGGGACGACCGAGTCGTTCGGCGACGACTACGAGCTGCCCAACCTTCGCGCATATACCGAGACCTGTGCCTCGGTCGGCAACGACCTCTGGAACCAGCGGATGTTCCTGCTGCACGGCGACGGCAAGTACATCGATCTGTTCGAACGCGTGCTCTACAACGGCGTGCTCGCCGGCGTGTCGCTCGCCGGCAACACGTTCTTCTACCAGAATCCGCTCGAGTCGAACGGCCGCGCGAAGCGAACGGAGTATTTCGAGGTGGCCTGCTGCCCGGCGAACCTCGCGCGGATGCTGGAGCAGCTGCCCGGCCTCGTGTATGCCGTCGGGACCGACCCGCGCGTGGGGGCGGACTCACGTGTCCGCCCCGCCGACACGATCTACGCGAACCTCTACGTCGGCAATCACGCGGAGGTGAAGCTTGGGAACCGCACGGTGAAGATCGTCGAGGACACGCGCTATCCGTGGGACGGTGACGTCTCGCTGCGTCTCGAGCCCGAGGGATCCGGCGCGTTCACCGTCGCGCTGCGCATCCCCGAGTGGTCTCGCGGCCGGCCGGTGCCGAGCGACCTCTACCGCTTCGCCGACAACGTCAGCGAGCAGCCGGCGGTTTCCGTGCGCAGCCGCAACGCGGAGTCGCAGCGCGTCCCGCTCGACATCCGCGACGGCTACGTTCGGCTCCGCAGGAACTGGAAGAGCGGCGACACGATTCATCTCACCCTCCCGATGCCCGCCCGCCGCATCGTCGCGCACGCGGCCGTGAAAGAGGACGAGGGACGCATGGCGATTCAGCGCGGTCCGCTCGTCTACACCGTCGAGGGGATCGACAACGGCGGCCATGCGCTGGATCTCGTGTCCCGCGAGACGCCGCGCTGCGATCGCGCTTTCGTCCGGATCTGCTCAATGGCGTCGAGGTGATCAGCGGAGAGGGAAGCCGTCCGTTCGTGGCGATCCCGTACTACGCGTGGAACAACCGCGGTCAGGGCGAGATGGCCGTCTGGATCAGGGAACAGCCATAGTCGTCAGTCGTTCGGTCATCAGTCGGCGGGTCGGATCGATCGCGAGCCAGGCGAGCGCGCCGAACGCGTAGACGGCGGCGGTCACGTAGAACGGAAACGTCCACGAGTCCCAGCGCTCGACCGCGATAGCCGACGACGAGCGGACCGACCAGGCCGCCGAGGTTGCCGAGCGTGTTCATGCAGCCGGTGATGACGCCGGCGTGATCGCGGCGCGATGTCGATCGGCACGGCCCAGCACGCGCCGAGCGCGAGATCCGCGGACGCCAGCGCGAACGCGAGCAGCAGGGCCTTCGCGATCGGCGGCACCGGCAGCGTCGACGCGAAACAGCGAGGCGCAGGTCAGGAACGCGGCGAAGCCGAGATAGCAGCGGCCCGACGCGCAGACCGCGCGTCGCGGCACAGATCGATCGGTCAGCCAGCCGCCGGCGAGGTCGGCGATGCCGGCGAGCAGGAACGGCAGCGCCGCGAACAGCCCGCCCGCGAGCAGCGAGAATCCGAGCTGCTTGATCAGATAGGTCGGCAGCCAGGTGAAGTAGAAATACAGCCCGTAGCCGAACGCGAAATACATCGCGCAGATCGCGTACAGGTTCCGGCTCGCGAAGCAGCGCCCGCCACGGCGTCGGTCGCGAGTCGCAGGCCTTCAGGCGCGGGACGATCCTGCTGGATCCAGGCGAGCTCGTCGGCCGTGACCGCCGGATGATCCTCGGGCCGGTCGCGATACCAGCGCGTACCACGCGGCCGCCCAGACGATGCCGATCGCGCCGAACAGCCACGAAGCTCGCCCGCCACCCCAGCGCGCGATCAGCAGCAGCGCGATCGGCGCCGACAGCATGCCGCCGACGCGCGATCCGAGGAACAGCACGCCGTTGGCGCGGCCGCGCTCGCGCGCCGGAAACCACCGCGAGAAACGCGCGCGCCATGTTCGGAAACGCGCCGGCCTCGCCCGCGCCGAACAGAAAGCGGATCGCGACCAGCGACTGAGAGCCCGCGCGCCGCGCCGGTCAGCATCGTGAAGCCGACCACCACAACACGATGCGCGTCAGCACGCGCCGCGGCCCGCTGACGTCGCCGAGCCAGCCGGACGGGATCTCGAACAGCGAATACGCCAGCGTGAACGCGCTGAAGACGACGCTCATCTGGAGCACGGTGAGATGCAGGTCGTCCATGATGAACGGCGCCGCGGCGGAGATGCAGATGCGATCGAGATAGGTGACGACGGCCAGCAGAAACGCGAAGCCGAGCACGCGCACACGAACACGAGAAACGGTCATCAGCGCCGGAGTATAAACGATGGAGAAGGCGACCTGAAGAACGCCCCGCGGAGTTCGCATCAGCCCTTTCTCATGGCGCGGACTATAATCGTTGGTCTTGCTCGAGTCCCTCCTTGCCGATATTCGCTTCGCGGTCAGGTGGCTTCGGAAGAGTCCCGGGTTCGCGCTGGTCGCGATCGCTTCGCTGGCGATCGGGATCGGCTTCAACACGGCGCTCTTCGCCATCGTGGATGCCGTCCTGTTCAAGCCGCTCCCGGTGTCGGCGCCGGCGCGCCTGGTCGACGTCTTCACCAGCGACTCCACCGGCACGGTCGAATTCAGCACCTCGTCTTATCCCGACTACCTCGATCTGAGCGCGCAGAACGACGTGTTCGAGGCGATCGTCGGCTACAGCCCGATGTTCGCCGCGCTCAATCTCGACGGCCGCTCGCGCCTCGCGATGGGCGAGATCGTCACCGGCAATTATTTCCAGGTCTTCGGTGTGGGCGCCGCGCTCGGCCGCACGATTCTTCCGTCCGACGATGTGCCGGGCGCGCCGCGGGTGGTGATGGTGTCGCGCCGCTACTGGGCGCGAGAGCTCGGGTCGACGCCGGACGCGGTCGGCCGCACCCTTCGTATTCGCGGCGCGTCGTACACGATCGTCGGCGTGGCGCCGGCCAGCTTCAGCGGGATGGTGCCCATTCTCGCGCCGGAGATGTGGATCCCGGTGTCCGCGTCGCTCGATGTCGAGCCGGTCGGGATGCACGATGCGATGCCGTCGCCGACGGGGACGACACGGCTCGATCGCCGCGCCGATCGCTGGCTGTTCATGCGCGGCCGCTTGAAGCCGGGCATGACGATCGAGCAGGCCCGCGCCAACCTCACCGTGCTGGCGTCGCGCCTCGCCGCCGACAACCCGGCGACCAACAGGGAGCGGCGGATCTCGGTGAAGCCGACGAGCGACGTGCACTTCCACCCGTCGCTGGATCCGGTGGTCGTGCCGATCGCCGCCGGGTTGATGGCGGTTGTCGGGCTCGTGCTGCTGATTGCGTGCGCCAACGTGGCGAGCATGCTGCTCGCGCGGGCGTCGAGCCGGCACAAGGAGATTGGCATCCGCCTCGCGATCGGCGCGAGCCGGGGCCGGCTGATGCGCCAGCTCGTCACCGAAGCGGTCGTGCTGTCGCTGCTCGGCGCGGCCGGCGGCACGCTGCTCGCCTGGTGGATCACCTCGGTTGTCGCGTCGCTCAGTCTGCCGCTGCCGATTCCGCTCGCGTTCGACCTCCGGATAGACGGCCGCGTGCTCGCGTTCACGCTCGCGGCCACGTTTCTCGCCGCGCTGCTCGCCGGCATGGCGCCGGCGCTCCAGGCGACCAAGCCGAGCCTCGTCGCCGACCTGCGGGGCGAGGTGAGCGCGTCGACCGCCGGCGGTCACCGCTGGACCCTGCGCGATGCGCTGGTCGCCGCGCAGATGGCGATTACCGTCGTGCTGCTGGTCATCGCCGCGCTGCTGACGCGAAGCTTCATCGAGGCGCAGCGCACCAATGCCGGCTTTGCCGTCAACACCCTCGCGGTTGTCTCGACCGACACGTCCACGCTGAGGCTCACGGCCGATCAGAGCCAGCGCTTCTACCAGAACGCTCTCGCAAAGGTGTCGGCGATTCCCGGCGTCGAATCGGCGGCGCTTGCGACGCGCGTGCCTCTGCAGTTGAACGCGAACACCTGGGAGATCTGGGTTCCGGGACGTCACCGGCCCGGCGAGCACGGTGATACGGTCGAGGTCACGACGGTCTCGCCCGAGTACTTCAAGACGATGGGCGTCGGCATCGTGGAAGGCCGCGCGTTCACCGACGCCGATCGCCCCGATACACCGAGAGTCGCCATCGTCAACGAGACGCTGGCCAGACGTGTGTGGCCCGGCCAGAGCGCCATCGGGAAGATCTTCCGCACGCGCGGCGGAGAGGGGCCGCCGTTCGAGATCGTCGGCGTCTCGGCCGATCACAAGGTGAGGACGCTCAGCGAGCTGCCGACGCCGTTCCTGCAGATTCCCCGCAATCAGCGGCCCGGGCCCGTACGCGGCCATCGTGGCTCGCACGCGTGGCGACGCGGCGGCGCTCCTCCGCGACATGCGGCGCGAAATACTGGCGCTCGATCCCAACGTCGTGTTCGTCGAGAACCAGACGATGGAAACGCAGGTCGATGCGACGCTGTTTCCGATGCGCGCGAGCGCCTGGCTCGTCAGCGGGGTCGGTCTGGTGGCGATGCTGCTGGCGGCGATCGGCCTGTACGGAGTCATCGCGTACTCGGTGGCGCGCCGGACGAAGGAGATCGGAATCCGCGTGGCGCTCGGCGCGCGTCCGGGCACGGTGGTCGGGCTGGTCATGCGGCAGGGGCTGCTGGTCGCCGTCGCCGGGCTCACCGTGGGGTGCGCGCTGACGGCGCTCGTCGCGGTCATGGCGGCGCGAATGCTTGCGGGCGTCCTCTATCGCGTGAGCGTGGCCGATCCGTTCTCGTGGGCGGCCGCCGCCCTCGTGCTGCTGTGCGTGTCGGCTCTCGCCAACCTCATCCCCGCCTGGCGCGCATCCCGGGTCGATCCGTCCGAAGCCCTGCGAATCGAATAGCTCGAGAGGGCCGAATCATTCCGGGCGGACACATGGGTCCGCCCCTACGAATGTTAGCTAGCGGGCCAACCTCATTCCCGCCTGGCGCGCATCCCGGGTCGACCCTCGCCCTACGGTTGTAGGGGTCGACCTGCGTGTCGACCCGGCCCATCACCGCTGTCAGAAGAATCGACACATCACCTACGGTTGTAGGGGTCGACCGGCGTGTCGAACCCCGAAGCCTTCCGTATCAAATAGACCGCGGGCGCAGGACAGGATTGGTTCGCCTATCCCTCTGTTGTAGGGGTCGACCTGCGTGTCGACCCCCTCTCATATCCATCGTGGCGCACGGGATGCATCGTCGAATCTGCGTGCGCCGCTCGTTGCGTCTGCGGGACTTCGACTACGCGTCGCCGGGCGCGTACTTTGTCACCATAACCATCAATGAACGCGCGGCCTTGCTGGGATCACTGAACGAATCGACAGGCGGCGTGGAGCTGAACGACGCTGGCAAAATGGTCGAACGGTGGTGGCTGAAGCTGCCGCAGAAATTTGAATCGGTGACGCTGGATGCGCACGCCATCATGCCCGACCATTGCCACGGTATCGTGCTCCTCGAATGCTCGGATGACGAACCGCGAACTTCCGGAGTGTCGCTGTCGAAAGTGATTCAGTGGTTCAAGACCATGACGACAGCGGAGTACTTTCGAGGAGTGACAGAACCAGTCGTGGCGGCGCGTTAACGGGCGGGTATGGCAACGCGGATTCTACGACCATGTCATTCGAACCGAACGGGACCTCCTCGACATTCGCGCGTACGTAGAAGGAATTCGGGAGCCCTATTCGAGCGGTACGCGGGGCGGACACATGGGTCCGCCCCTACGACTTCTGACTAGACGGGGCAATCATGCTCCGCCGCTACTGACGTCTGGTCGGCGGGCACGTAGGGGTCGACCCCATGTGTCGACCCCAACCCATAACCTCTGTCGTAGGGGTCGACCCGTGTGTCGACCCCGAAGCCCTGCGAATCGAATAAACGGGACAATTCGGTGAACTTCATTTCACCGCGTCACGTCTATCGACACGTATGATTTCCGATCTCCGAGTGGGCCTGCGGCTGCTCTGGCGCGACAAGGCGTTCACCATCACGACCGTAGCCACGCTGGCGCTCTGCATTGGCGCCAACACCGCGCTGTTTTCGGTCGTTCACAACGTGCTCCTCAGGCCGTTGCCGGTGCCGGACTCCGATCGCATCGTCCTGATGGGCAATGCGTATCCGGGGGCCGGCGCGTCCGCCGCGGTCGGCGGAATCTCCGGCGTTCCGGACTACTACGACCGCCTCAAAGAGACGGACGTCTTCGAGGAACAGGCGCTGTACAACGGCGCCAACCAGAGCGTCGACCAGAACGGCACCCCCGTGCGGGTGCGCGTGACCCGCGTCACGCCATCGTTTTTCCGTCTGCTCCGCGTCGCTCCCGCGCTCGGCCGGACGTTCAGCGAGTCCGAAGGCGAAGTCGGCAACGACAAGAAGGTCGTTCTCAGCTACGCGCTGTGGCAGTCGCAGTTTGGCGGCGATCCGTCCGTCGTCGGCAAGGACATCCGGATCGACGGCCAGCCGTCCAGCGTCGTCGGCGTCATGCCCAAGGGCTTCTACTTCCTGAACCCGGACGTGATGCTCTGGCGCCCGCTCGCCTTCACGGCGCAGCAGAAGAGCGACGAACAGCGCCACAGCAACAACTTCCAGAACATCGGCAGGCTGAAGCCGGGCGCCAGCATCCAGGTCGCGCAGCAGCAGATCGACGCGCATCAACGCCCGCAACCTCGAGAAGTTTCCGGCGTTGAAGCCGCTGCTCATCAATGCCGGCTTCCACACCACGGTCGATCCGCTGCAGGAAACGCTCGTCCGCGAGATCAAGGCGACGCTGTACCTGATGTGGGGCGGCGCGCTCTTCGTGCTGCTCATCGGCTGCGTCAACGTGGCGAACCTCGTGCTCGTGCGATCGCGCGCCCGCTTGAAGGAGCTCGCCACGCGGCTGGCGCTTGGCGCCAGCAAGATGCGAGTCGCACGGCAGCTCGTCACCGAGAGCGTCATCCTGACGACCCTCGCCGCGGTGGCCGGGCTTGCCATCGGCTACGCGGCACTCCGCCTTCTCGGCGCCGTCAACATTCAGGATCTGCCGCGAGGCGAGGAGATCCGGCTCGACGGCGTCGTCGTCGCCTACACCGTCGCGGTGGCCAGCGTCATCGGTCTCGTGCTCGGGCTGATTCCGGTGGCCAACGTGCTGCCGGCCAACCTCACGATGGTGCTGCGCGAGGAAGGGCGCGGCGGCACGGCGGGACGAGGCGCGCGCACGCTGCGGCGGGCGCTCGTCGTGGCGCAGGTCGCGTTCGCGTTCGTGCTGCTCGTCGGCGCGGGCCTCCTGTTTGCGAGCTTCCGGCGCGTGCTCGCCGTGCAGCCGGGATTCAACCAGGACGGCGTGCTGACGGCCGCCATCAGCCTTCCCCGCTCGCGCTACGCGGACGACCAGGCGCTGATCAATTTCACGCACGAGTCGTTGCAGCGGCTGCGCGCGCTGCCGGGCGTGACCGCGGTCGGCGCCACCGACACGATTCCGTTCGGCGGCAACCACAGCGACAGCGTGATCTTCGCCGAGGGCTACCAGATGAAGCCCGGCGAGTCGGTCATCTCGCCCAACGCCGTCGACGTCACGCCGGGCTATTTCGAGGCGATGGGCGTGCGGCTTCTGCGGGGCCGCTTCTTCGACGAGCGCGACAGCGCGTCCGCGTTGAAGATCCTGGCGATCGGCGGACGCCCGACGGCGCCGGGTTCGGTCATCGTCGACGAAACGCTCGCGAAGCGTTTCTGGCCGAATCAGGATCCGATCGGCCGGCGGATGTACAAGCCGAACGACATCAAGGACACTCACCGCCATCCCGCCCAAAACCGTGTTCTACACCGTCGTCGGCGTCATCGCGGACATGAAGCTCCACGATCTCACCGAGGGGGGAAAGAGCGTCGGCGCCTACTACTTTCCGATGGACCAGGACACCTCGTCGGGGATGACGTTCGCGATCAGGACGGCGGGCGATCCGCTGTCGCTGACGAGCGCCGTGCGAGGTGTGCTCAACGGACTGGATCGTGAGCTGCCGGTCTTCGACACGCAAACGCTCGATCAGCGGGTCGAGAAGTCGCTCGTGAGCCGGCGGTCGCCCGTGCTGTTGTCGCTGACCTTCGGCATCGTCGCGCTGTGTTTGTCGGCCATCGGCATCTACGGCGTCCTGGCGTACCTGGTGACACAGCGTCGAAAGGAAATCGGCATCCGGATCGCACTCGGCAGCAGCGCTCGCGCGATCTTCGACCTGGTGCTGCGGGAAGGGTTGATCCTGATTGCCGGCGGCTTCGTGGTCGGCGCGGTGGGAGCGATCGTGTTGCGCAAGAGTCTCGAGAGCCAGCTGTTTGGCGTCAGCGCCGCCGATCCGATCGTGCTCGTCGCCGCGACCGCGATCCTCGCGGTGGTCGCGGTTACCGCCTGCGCCGTGCCGGCGCGACGCGCGACGCGCATCGATCCCATCGTCGCCCTTTCGGAGTAACGCGACCTCGATTGACGTCGATCTCTGCGGTTTCTTCAAGACGCGGGAGGGTCTGATGCGCAGTGCGATCATCACGGCGTTACTCGGCGCGGCGCTTGCCGCGTCGCCGGGCGCGCAGACGACCGGTTCGCGGCCGTCGGACTCGCTCGTCCGGCCGTTTTCGCAGAACGGCAAGATCCGGATGGAGCTGTCGGCTGGCGACTACATCATCTCGGGCAGCAAGGACCAGCGCATCCACATCCGGTGGAGCGTGCGAGACGCGGATCAGCTGTCCCGGGTTCATGCGCGCGCCGATGTGCGCGGCGCCGACGCAAGCATCGCGACGGACGGCCCCAGCAACAACGGCCTCAGGTTCGACATCCAGGTTCCCGATCGATCGGATCTCCATGTCCGGATGACGGCAGGCGACATCCGCATCGAGGACGTCCGCGGCAACAAGGACATCGAATTGCACGCCGGCGACGTGCGGATCGACGTCGGCCGCGCGGAAGACTACAACAGCGTTGACGCGTCGGTCTGGGCCGGCGACATCAAGGCCGAACCGTTCAACACGATCAAGGGCGGCCTGTTCCGCTCGTTCGAGTGGAACGGCCATGGTCCGTATCGTCTCCACGCCAGGCTGAAGGCCGGCGACCTGCGCCTGTACCTCGAAAGCCGCCCTATAATCCGCGGGTGACGGCCTCCGCGGCGCTCGATGCGTTCCACGCCGCGGCACCAGTGCGCCGGCTGCAGCACGGCGGCGTCGAATGGCAGTACCGCGCAGCCGGTGAGGGTAGGCAGGGACTCCTGCTGCTGCCCGGGGCGGTCGGCGACGGCGATGCGTACTTCACGCTCGCCCCTCTCCTGTCGCCGACGCACAAGCTGATCGCGATTGCCTATCCGAACGTCGACTCGCTCGCCGATCTCCTCGACGGTCTCCGCTCGATCCTCGATCGCGAAGGGATCGACTCCACGGACATCGTCGGCGGCTCGTTCGGCGGCTTGATTGCGCAAGCGTTCCTGCAGCGCTTCCCGCAGCGCACGCGGCGGGTCGTGCTCTCGGCCACGGGACCGGCGAAGGCGGAACGGGCCGCTTCGAACGAGCGGTTCGCGCGGATCGTGTCCAGGCTGCCGGTCGGGGTGACGCGCGGGTTGCTGAGGACGATCGTGCGTGCGTCGCTGAGGCCGGCGACCGAGGACCGCGCATTCTGGCGCGACTTTTACTTCCAGGCCATCGCGCGGCTCTCGCGCGACGAGCTCGTTGCCCGATACTCGCTCAGCGCGGACATCGACCGCCACGGCCCGCCGTCGCCCGCGGGGCGAAGGGAATGGCCTGGCGAGGTGCTGATCCTCGAGGGGAAAGCAGACACGATCGCGGGCGCCGGCGCGCGCGACCGCTTGAAGGCGCTCTATCCCGACGCGCGAGTTCACACGTTTCCCGGTGCGGGCCACTGCGATCTCCGCGGAGCGCCGCCACGAATGGGCCGCGACGATCGCGGCATTCCTCACCGAGCCGAGCGCATTGGCATGAACATCACGATTCTCGACGACTACTTCGACACGCTGCGCACGCTGCCCTGTTTCCAGAAGCTGGACGGGCACAACGTCGTGGTGTGGAACGATCACGTGCAGGACACCGATGCGCTCGCCGAGCGGCTGAAGGACACCGAGGCGCTGGTCCTGATCCGCGAACGGACGCTGATCCGGGCGCCGTTGCTCGAGAAGCTCGACCGGCTCCGGCTGATCAGTCAGCGCAGCGTCTACCCGCACATCGACATCGACGCGTGCACGCGCCGCGGCGTGATCGTGTCCTCGGATCAGCATCCGGGCACGCCGTCCTATGCCGCGGCCGAACTCACCTGGGGACTGATCCTGTCCGCCGCGCGGCAGATTCCGCAGCAGATGCGCTCGCTGCAGGCCGGCGAATGGCAGATCGGCGTCGGCGACACGCTGCGGGGAAAAACACTGGGCATACATGGCTACGGGCGAATCGGCAGCACGGTAGCCGGCTACGGCAGAGCGTTCGGGATGAACGTGCTGGCGTGGGGAAGCGAGCAGTCGCGCGCGCGGGCGGATGCCGACGGCCACGCGGTCGCGCCGGCCCAGGCGGCCTTGTACGAGCAGAGCGATGTCGTGTCCCTCCATCTGAGGCTGGTTCCGGCCACGCGCGGCATCGTGACCCAGGCGGATCTGTTGCGCATGAAGCCGACAGCCGTGTTCGTCAACACCAGCCGCGCGCCGCTTGTCGCGGCGGGAGCGCTGGTCGCCGCTTTGCAAGCCGGGCGCCCCGGGAGGGCCGCGGTGGATGTCTACGAGGAGGAACCGCTGCGGGACCGCAATCATCCGCTGCTCACGATGAGCAACGTCGTCTGCACGCCGCATATCGGTTATGTCACTCGAGACGAGTACGAGCTCCAGTTCTCCGACGTGTTCGATCAGATTCTCGCGTATGCCGCAGGGCGTCCGATCAACGTCGTGAATCCGGCGGTCATGGTCAAGTAGCCACGGTGTCCGACCTGTCACGGCCTCGGCTCGCGAAAGTTCGCCGGAGCCTGAAGACGCTGCTCTGCCGCCGGCGCCTCGCTGGTGCTGTTGGTCCGCGACCAGGGCTGACCGGGGCTGGCCTGCCGTTCGTCGGGTAAAACCCGCCGTTCGTCGGAAAGGGTCCGTCGGCGTCAGGCGCCGTGCCAAGATGCTCACTCGGTGGCCGAAGGCCTGCACTAACGTCCAGTGACAGACATGCTGAAAATCCAGCACCTGCGAAAATCGTTCGGCACGCTCGTCGCGGTGGACGATGTCTCGTTTGCCGTCGAGCGCGGCACCCTG
The DNA here is from genome assembly GCA_963794305.1 of uncultured Acidobacteriota bacterium. Taxonomy (GTDB): domain Bacteria; phylum Acidobacteriota; class Vicinamibacteria; order Vicinamibacterales; family CAVVIG01; genus CAVQFC01. Next base: position 171,725 of record CAWCDQ010000006.1, read on the forward strand.
GTCGGACTGCTGGGTCCGAACGGCGCGGGCAAGACGACCACCGTCTCGATGATCGCCGGGCTCACGACGCCGGACAAAGGCGATGTTCTGGTCGAGGGTGCGCGGCTGAGCGGCGACACCGATCCGAAGAAGCGGCGCATCGGCCTCGTGCCGCAGGATCTCGCGCTGTACGACGAGCTGTCGGCGCGCGCGAACCTCCGCTTTTTCGGCGCGCTCTACAGTCTGTCGGGCGCTGCGCTCGACAAGGCGATCGACGACGCGCTGCATCTCGTCGGCCTGTCCGACCGGGTCAACGATCGCGTGTCGACCTACAGCGGCGGCATGAAGCGGCGGTTGAACCTGGCCGCCGGCCTGCTGCACGATCCCGACGTGCTGCTGCTCGACGAGCCGACCGTCGGCGTCGATCCGCAGAGCCGCAACGCCATCTTCGACAACCTCGAGACGCTCAAGGCCCGCGGCAAGGCGCTGATCTACACGACGCACTACATGGAAGAGGTCGAGCGGCTCGCCGATCGCATCGTGGTCATGGACCACGGCAAAGTGATTGCGGAGGACACGCTCGACGGCCTGCAGTCGCGCGTCGCCGGCGTCGGCGGCGGCAAGGCGACGCTCGAATCGGTGTTCCTCACGCTGACCGGAAGGAGCTTGCGCGACTGATGGCTGTCATTCCCCTCCTCGCCATGGTCCGCAAGGACCTGCAGCTGTTCTTCAGCGACCGTCGATCGGTCATCGTGAGCTTCGTCGTCCCGATCGCGATCGCGTCGTTTTTCGGCGCGGTGTTCTCGGGCGGCGGACAGAACCGCGAGCCGGCGCGAATCGCCGTGGCGATCGTGGATCTGGACGGCAGCAACATCTCGAAGGCCATCGTCGCGGGCGCCGAGAAGGACAAGAACCTGAAGCTCGCCAAGCCGACAGCCGACGAGGCGCGCGAGGCCGTCAAGAAGGGCAGCACGGCGGTGGCCATCGTGATTCCCAAGGGGTTCGGCGACGCCTCCGGCCAGGCGTTCTTCGGCGACGGCGAGAAGCCGGTGCTCACGCTGCTGCACGATCCGTCGAAGAGCACCGAGCTGGCGATGGTTCGCGGCGTGATGACGCAGCACGTGATGGAGGCGGTCAGCCAGGAAATGTTCGGCGGCGATCAGGGCCGGCAGCTGATCGAGAAGACGCTGCCCCAGATCCAGTCGTCGTCGACGATGAACCCGGATCAGAAGCGGCTGCTGGTCGACATGCTCGGCTCGGTGCAGAAGTTCTACAAGGATCGTCCAGCGGACGCGCAGGGCGCGGCGCCGCGGCGCGGGCTGACCATGCCGTACACGGTCAACGAGGAAGCGATGACCGCCGGCTCGAACATCGCCTACAACGGCTACGCGCACTCCTTTGCCGGGATGGCGATCCAGTTCCTGCTCTTCGCGATGGCGAACATCGGGGTCGAGATGCTGCTCGAGCGGCAGCGCGGACTCTGGAGCCGGCTGCGCAGCGCGCCGATTTCGAAGGTGACGCTGCTGGCGGGCAAAGCCGTCAGCGGCACGCTGATCTCGCTGATGATCCTCCTCGTCTCGTTCGGTTTCGCGATGGTGGTGTTCGGCGTCCGCATCCAGGGCAGCGTGGTCGGATTCCTGGGGATCGCGATCGCGTGCGCGGTGATGGCGTCGACCTTCGGCCTGCTGGTCGCGGCGCTCGGCAACTCGCCCGCCACCGCCCGCGGTGTGACCACGCTCGCCGTGCTGATGATGGTGATGCTGGGCGGCGCGTGGGTGCCGACGTTCATCTTTCCGGCGTGGCTGCAGCAGTTCACGCTGATCGTGCCGGTGCGCTGGGCGGTCGACGGCCTCGACGCGATGACCTGGCGGGGCATCGGCCTCGGCGGGGCGCTGATGCCGGTGGCCGTGCTGGTGGCGTTCGCGGCGGCGTTCTGGTCGATCGCGGCGTCGCGCTTCCGCTGGACCGAGGGCTAGAGCCAGCCGCAGGTTGCACAGGAGTTCAGGAGTTCAGGAGATCAGAAGCGACCCAGTGAGTCCAACCACCGAGTCACCGAGTCACTGAGGTCCGAAGCGCACGTTGCAGATCCCAACGCGTGGCTCGCCGCAAGGCGGCGGACGGCGCGTCGGACATGGTCTTTGCATCCAGAAGATGTGACGAGAACCTCCTGACCTCCTCGTCTCCTGTTCAAGATCACTCGGATCGGACGGTCTGTTGACGTTTGCTCCACCTGCATGACGACAATCTGACGATCGCGATAGCTGTCGGGGTTAGAATGCGCGCATGAAAACGATATTCGTGCGCGCCGCTGTGGTCCTTGGTGCTCTCGCCTTACCGGTGCTCGTCTTCACCCAGTCCGCGCCCGGCGACGCCGTGTCCGCCCGTGCGAAGCAGCTGCACGATCGCGCGATCGTGATCGATTCGCACGACGACACGACGCAGCGCCTGCTGTCCGACAAGACCTACGACATCAGCAAGCGCCAGAAGAACGGCAACATCGACATCCCGCGGATGCGCGAGGGCGGCCTCGATGCCCTGTTCTTCTCCATCTGGGTGCCGTCCGACGTCACCGGCGTGAAGGCGGTCAACACCGCCAACGCGCTGATTGCCTCGGTGCACAAGGCGGTGGCGGCGCACCCGAACGATCTGGTCCTGGCGACCACCGCCGCCGAAGTCCGCCGCGCCGCCGCCGACCACAAGATCGCCGCGCTGATGGGCATGGAGGGCGGCCACATGATCAACGACGATCTGGGCCAGCTGCGCAAGTATGCCGCCCTGGGCGTCCGCTACCTGACGCTGACGCATTTCAAGAACAACAACTGGGCCGACTCGTCCACCGACAAGCCGGCGCACAACGGGCTCACGCCGTTCGGCAAGGACGTCGTGCGCGAGCTCAACAAGCTCGGCATGATGGTGGACATCTCGCACGTCGCCGACAAGACGTTCTACGACGCGCTGGAGATCACGAAGGCGCCGGTGATCGCGTCGCACTCCTCGTGCCGCGCGATCGCGAACCACCCGCGCAACATGACCGACGACATGCTGCGCGCGCTCGCGAAGAACGGCGGCGTGGTGATGATCAACTACGAGGTCAGCTTCCTGAGCGAGGAATATCGCGTGGCCAGCGAGAAGGCCAGCGGCGGCGTCGTGCAGCAGCTCGCCGCGCTGTCCAAGAAATGCGGCGGCGACGAAGCGTGCTCGACCCTCGAGTCGGCCCGGATCAACACCGAGGCGATGAACAGCGGCGCGCTGCCCAAGGTGAGCTGGGAGAAGATCATCGAGCACATCGACCATGCGGTGAAGGTCGCCGGCGCCGACCACGTCGGTCTCGGATCGGACTTCGATGGCGCCACGATGCCGATCGGCATGGAAGACGCGTCGAAGCTGCCGAAGATCACCGACGCGCTGCTCAAGAAGGGTTACTCGGAATCCGACATCGAGAAGATTCTCGGCGGCAACATTCTCCGGGTGATGGAGCAGGTGGAGAAGGTGAAGGGATCCTGACCGGGTTCGGGGTTCAGGGTTCCAGGTTCAGGGTTCGTTCTTGGTTCCTGGTTCGGGGTTCTTGGTTCTCGGGTTCTTGGTTCTCCGGTTCTGGGTTCTGGGGTTCCTGGTTCCCGGCCACCGCTTGCACGTCTTGAGATACTGATGCAGCCTCGTGCTCGCACCGATGGCTCGGTCGGCCAGCTTGAAGAGGGCCGCATGCTCCTCTGTCGTGATGTACTTCGAGTCGAGCGCGTCGCCGAGATGGTTCTGGGTTTCCATGAGCGATGCGCGCGCAAACTCCATATATCGGGCGAACTCCTTGGGCCGGAATCGGCCGAAACCCTCGGCAATCGTTCGTGGCGCACCACGCGCTGACCGCCGGATCTGATCGCAGAATTCGAAGTCTTTCGATGCCGGCGGCGTGGCGATGAATGCGTACACGCGCTGCTTCAACTCATTCGACAACTGCCAGCAGTCAAGGTCTTGGTAGCGTTGCGCGATCATGCGCAAGAGCGCTCGCAAGAGGCGCGCCGAACCCAGAACCCCGAACCCCAGAACCCCGAACGAACCCTGAACCCAGACCGGAACCCTGAACCCAGAACCCGATCGCTGAAGCCGAACCGCACCCTGTTTTCGCGTCTTCGTGGTAAGAGTACGAGGATGAAACGCACGGCTGAAGTCGTGATCGTCGGTGGCGGCTGCATGGGCGCGAGCGTCGCCTACCATCTCGCGCGCCTCGGGATCACGGACGTCGTGCTGCTCGAGCGCGAGAAGATGCTCGGGACCGGTTCGACCGGCCGGAATGCCGGCGGCGTGCGGCATCAGTTCTCGAACGAGGCGAACATCAGGCTGTCGCTCGAATCGATCGGCCTGATGGAACGCTTTGCCGACGAAGTCGGCCATCCGATCGACTTCCATCAGGACGGCTATCTGTTCCTGCTCTCGTCAGAGGCGAGCCTCGAGACGTTCCAGCGCAACGTCACGCTTCAGCGCGGGCTCGGTGTGGACGTGCAATGGCTCGATGCGCGCGAGGCGGCGGCGCTGGCCCCGGGCCTGAGCGCGGACGGCGTCCTCGCCGCGACGTTCTGCAAGCGCGACGGCATCGCCGATCCCAACGGCGTCACGATGGGCTTCGCGAAGACAGCCCAGTCGCTCGGCGTCAGCGATCGAACGCGACGTCGAGGTGACCGGCATCCGGACGGTGTCGGGCCGCGTTGCGGCTGTCGACACGTCACGGGGAACGATCGAGACACGGCACGTCGTGAACGCCGCCGGACCCTACGCGCGGGCGATCGGACAGATGGCGGGCGCCGACGTCCCTGTGGATCCGATCCGCCGGCACATCTTCATCGCCGCCGGCGACTCGATGCACGTGCCCTCGTCGCACATCATGGTCATCGACTTCGAGACGACGTTCTACTTTCATCGCGAGGGTGCCGGGCTGCTGTTCGGCATGGGCGATCCGGCAGGAGACGCCAACCTTCGATACCACCGTGCAATGGGATTTCCTGCCGCAGGTGATCGACGTTGCGGTCACGCGTCTGCCGGCGCTGGCGGACGCGTCGATCTCGCATGCGTGGGCGGGACTCTACGAGATGTCGCCTGACGGCAACCCCATCGTCGGCCCTGCGGATGGTGTGGACGGCCTGTATCTGATCAACGGCTTCAGCGGCCACGGATTTCAGCACTCGCCGGCGGCCGGCCGCATTCTCGCCGACGTGATTGCCGGCCGCGATCCCAGGTTCGACCTGACGCCGTTCGCAGCGGATCGTTTCGCGCGCCTGGCGCTGCCGCCGGTGAACGGTATGTCGTCTGACGCGTCATGCGATACGCGATCCGATCATTGCTGAAGGCGCGTGAGTTCACGCTGGTCGCCGTCGCGATCGTCGCGATCGGCGTCGGCGCCAACACCGCGGTCTTCAGCATCGTCGACGCCGCGCTGCTGCGGCCGCTGCCGTTCACCGATCCGGGCCGCCTGTTCATGGTGTCGGCATCCAATCCGAAACGGGCCATCGCCGACGGTCCGTTCTCGTTCCCAGCCTTCGTCGAACTGGCCGCACGCGATTCGAAGCTCAGTGGCCTGGCGGCGATTGCGAACGAGCGGTTCAACGCGACCGACGGCGATCGGCCGGAGCAGCTTCCGGGCGCGCGCGTCTCAGCCAGCTTTTTCGACGTGCTCGGTGTCCACGCCGCTCTCGGACGCACCTTCACGCCCGCGGAGGACAAGACCGGCGCGCCGGCCGTTGCCGTCATCGGCCGGGGGTACTGGACGCGGCGCTTCGCCGGAAAGCCCGAAGCCATCGGCGCAAGTCTGACCCTCAACGGCGCTCTCGTACGTGGTCGTCGGCGCGCTCGGGATCGATCTGCCGCCGCCGTTCGACGACGTCGACATCTGGGCGCCGCGGGTCGATGAAATCACCGGGTTCCCGCGAAACCTGATCGACGGCGGTCTCGGCTATCTCACTGCGGTCGGCGAGGGTCGACCCTGGCGCCGCGCGTGGAGCAGGCGCAGAGCGAGGTCGACGCGATCTTCCGCGCTTATGCGCGGGCCAACCCGACAAATACCGATGCCGATCCCGATGCGAGCCTGAGGCTGGCGCCGATTCGCGAGCGTACGGTTGGCAGCTCGCGGTCGCCGCTGCTGCTGCTGATGGGAGCCGTCGGGCTCGTGTTGCTGATCGCGTGCGCCAACGTGGCGAACCTCGTGCTCGTTCGCGCCACGGCGCGATCGCACGAGGCGGCCATTCGCCTGGCGCTCGGCGCCAGCCGCCTCGATCTGGCGCGCTGGATGTGCGGCGAGAGCCTGTTGCTGTCGCTCACCGGTGGTGTGCTCGGCGTCCTGCTCGCGTTCTGGAGCGTCGATCTCGCCGCATCGGCTCTTCGTGGCCTTCCCCGCGGATCCGAGATCGCCGTCGACGGCCGCGTGCTCGCGTTCTCGCTTGCCGTATCCGTTGCGGCCGGGCTGATCTTCGGCTTGATTCCCTCGTCTGTCGTGGCCCGTCAGTCGCCGGTGGATGCGCTGAAGGGCGGAGGCCGGGGCGCGGTGTCGTCGCGCCGAGGTCCGCGCAATGCGCTGGTCGTCGCCGAGGTGGCGCTCTCGCTCACGCTGCTCGTCGGCGCGGGCCTCCTGCTCCAAAGCTTCGAGCGGCTGGCGCGCGTGCCGGTCGGCTTCAGGGCGGACGGTCTGCTGACGTTTCGCGTCTCGTTGCCGACGTCGACGTACGCGCGATCCCGCGCAGATGCGCGCTTTCGTCTCGCGCCTGATGCCGGCGCTCGAAGCGGCGCCGGGCGTTGTTCACGCCGGGGCGTCGATGGCGCTTCCGCCCGCGATCACGACAATGGCGCCGTACGTGACCGCCGATCAGCCGCTGGTGGCGATCGGCGAGCGTCCGCTCGGCCAATGGTCCGCGATCACGCCGGGCTACTTCGCGACGATGGGGATTCCGATCGTCGCAGGCCGTGCGATCGCCGAGGGGGACAACGAGCGCTCGCCGCTCGTCGTCGTCATCAGCCAGGGGCTGGCGCGCCGCGCGTGGCCGAACGTGTCGCCGATCGGCAGGAAGATTCTGGTCGGCCGGTTCCCCGGCTTCGCCGAAGTGGTTGGCGTCGCCGGCGACGTCAAGAACAACGGGCTCGCGAGAGAGCCGATGGCGGAGATGTACACGCCGTACCCGCAGCGCCCCTGGCCGGCGATGCAGTTCGCCGTGCGATCGGCCGGCGGAGATCCGCTCGCGCTGGTGAACGCCGTCCGCGCGGCGGTCTACGCGGTGGATCGCGAGCTGCCGATGACGCGCGTCGAAACGATGGACGCCGCGCTGGCCGACTCGATCTCCACGGAGCGGCTGATGGCCTGGCTGCTGTTCGCCTTCGCGGCTGTCGCGCTCGTGATGGCGGCCGCAGGTTTGTACGGTGTCATTGCATACACCGTCACGCAGCGGACCCAGGAAATTGGCATCCGCATGGCGCTCGGCGCCGACCCGGGTGCGGTGGTGAGGCTGGTCGCGGTCGAAGGCATGCAGCTCACCGCCGCCGGGATGGTCGCCGGGACCATTGCGGCGGCGTTTGTGAGCCGGGCCATGCGCGGCATGCTCTTCGACGTGTCGCCGGCCGATCCGGCGACCTACGGCGTAGTGCTGGCGATTTTCGCAGCGACGGCCTGCGCGGCGCTAATCGTCCCGGCGCGAAGAGCCCTGCGGGTCGATCCGCTCGTCGCGCTCAGAGCGGAATAGCGCACGAAGAAAAAACCGCGGAGATCGCAAAGATCGCTGAGAAAGGTTTTCTCGGCGCACTCTGCGACCTTTTGCGGTTTTTTCCGTACTGTGGCCGGCGTTGCCGAGCGTGAGAAGATGTCGCGATGGCCTGGGAACGAATCGCTGAAAACAGGATCCGCGAGGCGATGCGAGCGAGGGCGAGTTCGACAACCTGCCCGGCGCCGGGAAGCCGATCGATCTCGACGGCTATTTCAAGCTGCCGGAGCATCTGCGCGTCGCGTTCTCGATCCTGAAGAGCGCGAACTGCGTGCCGGCCGAAGTCGAGATGCTCAACGAGATCGCGGCGCTCGAAGCAACGGTTGTCGGCCGGCTGCGGAAGAAGATCGGTCGGAGTGCGCCGCGTCCTGGCCGGCCGCCGCGCCGAGCTTGCCATGCTCCTCGAGCGTAACCGCCGAGTCTAGCCATGCAGCTGACGCTGAGATCTTGTGAGGTGCGCTCGTGGCGGACCGCCGACGCCGAGCCGCTCGCGCGGCATGCCGACAACCGGAAAATCTGGCTCAACCTCCGCGACGCCTTCCCGCATCCGTACACGCACCACGACGCGCGCGAATTCATCAGGTCGATCCGCAACCGTACGCCCGAGACCACGTTTGCCATCGCGGTGAACGAGGAAGCGGTTGGGAGCGTCGGCTTCGTGCTGCGCCCGGACGTGGAGCGCGTATCGGCGGAGATTGGCTACTGGCTGGCCGAGCCGTTCTGGGGACGCGGGATTGCGACCGACGCGCTGGTCGCTCTGACCGACTATGCGATCGCGACGCATGGGCTGACGCGCGTCTACGCGCTGCCGTTCGCGTGGAACGCGGCGTCGTGCCGTGTGCTGGAAAAAGCCGGTTACCAGCTGGAGGCGCGGCTGCGCCGCAGCGCGATCAAGAACGGCGTCGTCACCGATCAGCTGCAGTACGCCTTCATCGTGCCGGACACCTCGACGCTCACCGAGGACGATCTGCCGCCACGCGAAACCCGAGGCTGAAGCCCTTGTCCTGCGGCGCGTGCGTGTAGCGCAGCGCGCAGCGCGCGCTGTTCCCGTCGAAGAACCAGCTTCCGCCGCGAATCACGCGCTTCTCGCCCGATGCCGCACCGTGCGGATCGATGTTCGCGGCGGCGGCCTCGGCGTACGGCCCGTACCAATCCGACGTCCATTCCCAGACGTTGCCGTGCATGTCCGCGAGTCCCCATGGGTTGAGCGGAAACGTGCCGGTGGGCGTTGTCTTCTGGCGGAATTCTCCGGCGGGAAACTGTCCGTAGGGCTGACGTCCGTTGTAGTTCGCCTGCGCGGTCGTCAGGTTCTCACCGGTGGAAAACGGGCCTGTCGTGCGAGCGCGGCACGCGTACTCCCATTCGGCCTCGGTCGGCAGACGGTAGCGCATCGTGTGCGGCGTGTGGGCGTTCATCTTGTCGAGAAACTTCTGCACGTCGAAGTACGTGATGTTTTCGGCGGGGCACCGCGGTCCGCAGGTGCCGAAGTGGCTGGGCGCGTCGCCCATCACCGTTCGCCATTCCTGCTGTGTCACCTCGTGCTGGCCCATGAAAAACGGCCGGGTGATTTCGACGTCGTGAAGGAGCTCGTCGTCGTTGCGTCCGGTCTCGGTGGACGCGCTGCCCATCGTGAAGCGGCCAGGCGGCAGCTCGATGAAGACCATGCCGGTCCAGGGGTCGGTGGTCGTCGCAATCGGCGTCTGGATATCCTCGTTCGCGTTCACGTCGAAGCGGCGGAACCGGCCGTAGCTGGCGACCGTGTTGACGCGGTTGCCGCTCGGGAACGTGTACTGCTCGCGCATTTCGAGCGGCACGGCGATGCCCGATTTCTCCTCGGCCTGGAACGTCGTCGTGATGGACGCGCGCACCGCGGGCTGCTCGACCTGCAGCTCGGTCTTGAGCACGCGGCCGGTCGCGATGTCGACCCAGAGGCGGCCGTGCGCCGGAAGATCGCGGCCCGCTTCGCCGCGAATCATGGCCGGCGATCCCACTTCCTTGTACTCGACGACGGCGACGCCGGGGCCAAAACTCCTGTCTTCCTTTCCCAGGGAGAAGCGGAATCGCGGCTGGTAGCTTTGCTGGAGGACGCCCAGCGCCAGCACGGGGTTGCCGAGCGTGCTGCGCATGTTCCCGAGGTTGTACCGGGCGCCCTCTTCGCGAATGTGCTCGGCCTGGATCATCGTGTCGCTCGACGCGGTCAGGAACAGCTTGGCAAGGCGCTGTTCTCGATCGCGGACCATGATGCCGTCCACCTGAATCACGTCGCGGAACGGGACCAGCGCCTCTGTGTCGGGCGACTTCACGAGCAGGAAGTCCGAGCGGAGATCGCGATGGCGCGCGCGGAGCATCTCCGCCGCCGAGGGCGGGGGGGCGATGGCGCCACGTCCTCCACCCGCGGGGCTGATGGTGGGGAGCGACTGCGACGAATCCTGAATGTAGTTTTCCTCGGCGACGACGTTTTCGAACTCGTCGACGAAGTAGTCGAGGTACCAGCCCGCGCGGTTCAGCACGGTTTCCAGCTCCGGTTTGGCAGGCGGCTGGGGCGCCGCGCGCAGCAGCGCGGCGCTCAGGGGCAGCGCGAAGAGGAGGGCGGCGAGAACGCGCATGAGCTGAGTCTCTGCACTATACTGCAGCCTTCGCAAGGAGATACTCATGCTGCGACGCGCACTTCCTCTCGTTCTCACGGCGCTCGTCATCGTCCCCGCGCTCGCGCAGGACCGCATCGTCTCTCATGCGTTCCCTCCCTCGGGAGCGACGGCGCAGACCCAGCGTGGTGCCGGTGCCGTCGCGCAAGCGGCGTACTTTCCGGAACGCTTCGACTGGCAGCACAAGAAGCCGGACGAAGTCGGGATGAACCCGGCGCTCGTCAACGAGGCGGTGCAGCTGGCGATTGCCGCGGATACGCCGGGGCCGCACGACATGACGCAGTTCCTGACGAACAGCTTCGGCAAGGAGCCGTTCTTCAGCCTGATCGGTCCGATCAAGGACCGCGGCCCGGCCAGCGGCCTCATCACGCGCCACGGCTACATCGTCGCGGAGTGGGGCGACCCGAAACGCGCGGACATCACCAACAGCGTCACCAAGACGTTCCTGACGACGGTGGTCGGGCTGGCGTGGCAGCGCGGGCTGATCAAGGACGTCAACGACTACGCGCGTGACTACATGCCGCCGCACGTCGATCTGTTCGAGGCGCCGCACAACCAGAAGATCAAGTGGGACGATCTGCTGCGGCAGACGAGCGACTGGCAGGGAACGCTGTGGGGCAGGCCCGATTGGGCGGATCGTCCGGTCGGCGCGACGGTGGCCGAGCAGGAGAACCGCAAGCTCTACGAGCCCGGGTCGCATTTCAAGTACAACGACGTGCGCGTGAACGTGATGGCGCTGGCGGCGCTGCAGGTGTGGCGCAAGCCGCTGCCCGAGGTGCTGCGCGAAGAGGTGATGAATCCGATCGGCGCGTCTTCGACGTGGCGATGGTACGGCTATGAGAACTCGTGGGTCGACATCGACGGCCAGAAGGTGCAGTCGGTGAGCGGCGGCGGCCACTGGGGCGGCGGCATGTTCAGCAACTCGTACGACCTGGCGCGCTTCGGCTACATGTATCTGCGCAACGGCAAGTGGAAGGACAAGCAGATCATGTCGGAGAACTGGATCAAGATGGCGCGGACGCCGGGATCGGACAACAAGACGTACGGCTACGCGAACTGGTATCTGAACACCGATCGGAAGCCGCTGCCGGCGGCGCCGGAGACCGTCGTGCGGTTTGTCGGCAACGGGTCGAACATCATCTACATCGACTGGGAGAACGACATCGTGGCGGTGTTCCGCTGGATTCGCGGAGACAAGCAGCTGAACGAGGTCGTGGCGAAGATGTACGCGTCGCTGAAGACGACGTCGACGGCTCCCGCGCAGCAGTAGGCAATTGACAATCTACAGGTAGGAATTTACAAGGCGGGCTCCGGGCCCGTAGCCCTGAGCGTTTTTCACTCCGATGTAGTGCAGGCCTTCAGGCCTGCCCGACACGGCGGACCTGAAGGTCCGCACTACGCCAGAATAAAAACGCTGTCACACCCCTAGCCCCTAGCCCTAGCCCCTACCGTCCACATAGGGCTTCAACACCGTGCTGATGAACGAGTGGATTGGCGTCGGGACGCCCACCTCTCGTCCGAGCCGGACCACCGCGCCGCTCAGCCAGGGGAGCTCGATTCGGCGGCCCCGCTCGAGATCCTCGAGCATCGACGCCTTGGCCTGCGGCGGCAACGCCTTGTAGGCGACCGCGACGTCCTCGTCGATCGTTCCCGCGACCCGCACACCCCTGGCATGCGCGACGGCGAGCGTCTCGCGCGCGGCGGCCTTCAGCATCTCGAGCAGCTCCGGATCGTTGACGATGACGCCGATCGGGCTGCGAGTGACGGCGGTCATGGCGCTGAACACGGAGATCCGGACGAACTTGGTCCAGATGTCGACGGTGATGTCGCGGCTGAGCGTCACCTGAAACCCGGCCGGGCGGCACGCCTCGAGCAACGACTCGAGTTGCGGCGACGGCGAACCGTCGGGCATTCCGAAGATCAGATGGTCCATCGCCGTGTGGCGGATGACACCCGGCTCCGCGATCACGGCCGACACATAGGACACGCCGCCGGCGGTGTGCGGCGCTCCCACCGCTCGTGTGAGCGTGCCGACGGTTTCCACACCGTTCTGGAATCCGACGACGACGGTGCGTGGACCGACGAGTGGAGGCAACAGCGAGAGCGCGCTCTCGGTGTCGTACAGTTTCACGGCGAAGAAGACGACGTCGACCGGGCCAACCGCTGCGGGATCGCTCTCGGCTTTCACGCTCGGCAGGTGGAGGTTGCCTTTCGGGCTGTCGATGCGCAGTCCGCGCGCTCGCATCGCGTCGAGGTGCGCGCCGCGCGCGAGAAACGTGACGTCCGTTCCGGCGGCGGCCAGCCGTCCGCCGAAGTACCCGCCGACGCCGCCGCTGCCGACAATCGCGATTCGCATGAAGCTGCGATCGTAGCATTGACTCGTATGCTACCTATGTAGCAAACTATAGCCATGGCCACCGGCTACCTCTCCTATTCCGCCACCGCCATCCTCCAGGCGGTCGCCAACGGCTATCAGTACGGCTTCGACATCATGGACGTCACGGGACTCCCGAGCGGCACGGTCTATCCCGCGCTGCGCCGCCTCGAGCACGGAGACCTCGTCGCGTCGAAATGGGAAAAGCACGAGGTCGCCCAGAACGAGTCGAGGCCGCCCCGCAAGTACTACGCGTTGACCAAAGAAGGCGAGCACGCGCTGACCGACGCCGCCAGGCGCTATCGGCTCCTCGAACCGCCGCGCCGCGCCCGCGCCGGCCGGCCCCTTCGCGAGAGAGGCTGAATGAAACCGCACCTCTGGTTTATCGCCGCCGTGAGCCGCATCGTGCCGCGGCGGCTCCGCTCGGACTGGACGCAGGAATGGGTGAGTGAGCTCCAGCACCGCGAATCGCGCCTTCAGGCGTGGGAAGGAGCGGCGGGCGGTCCGCGGAAGGATCTGTTGAGGCGCAGCCTCGGTGCCCTGCGGGACGCGGTCTGGCTGCAGCCGCGCCGTCTCGAAGAGGATCTCGTGCAGGACGTGCGCTACGGCGCACGCATGCTGCGTCGCACTCCGGGTTTCACGGCCGTCGCCGTGCTCACGCTCGCCCTCGGGATCGGTGCGAATACGGCGATCTTCAGCGTCGTGTACGCGGTGCTCCTGAAGCCGCTGCCGTTCGCACGGTCGGGTGAACTGTTCAACGTATTCCAGGCACAACCATCAGACGGGATCGCGAGAACGGGATTGTCGTTTGCGAACTTTGCCGATCTGCGGGATAGCAGCCGGGCGTTCACCGAAATGGCCGGCAGTCAGCAGCACCAGCTCACACTCACCGGAAACGGCGAGCCTGCCGTTCTGCACACGTCCGCGGTGACGCCAGAGCTGTTCTCGCTCTTCGGCGAGCCGCCGCTTACAGGCCGCGTTTTCCGGCCGGACGACGGCAAGCCGGGCGCGCAGCCGGTCGTCATCCTCAGCGAAAATCTCTGGCGCAACGTCTTCGGAGCGAATCCCGCCATCGTCGGCAGCTCAATCGATCTGGACAAGCGACCCTTCACGGTGATCGGCGTCATGCGTGCGGCGTTTCGCTTTCCGCAGCTGACGCAGGGCGAGCAGGTCTGGATTCCGCTGGCGCAGGATCCGTTGTTCGGGACCTGGATGCCGCGCAGAGGAGGTCACTGGCTTCAGGTCACGGGCCGACTGAAGCCGGGCGTATCGCCCACCCAGGCTCAAGCGGAACTGGATGCCCTCAGCTGCGACGTTCGCCGGCGAGTTTCCCGCGGAGAATCGCGGGTGGACGCTGCGCATGGTGCCGCTCCAGCAGATGATCGTCGGCAACGTGAAGCCGGCGCTTCTGGTGCTGCTGGGGGCGGTCGGCCTCGTGCTGCTGATCGCCTGCGCCAACCTCGCCAATCTGCTCCTGACGCGAGCGACGTCACGCTCGCGTGAGATCGCGGTCCGGACGGCTTTGGGCGCCGGACAAACCCGGATCGTTCGTCAGTTGTTGAGCGAGACCGCCGTGCTCGGGCTGCTTGGCGGCGCGGCGGGCGTCGCGGTGGCGTACTGGGGCGTCGGCGCCCTGAGCTCGCTGCTGCCGGCGAATCTGCCTCGCGTGAATGCCATCCGCGTGGACACTGTCGTCCTGGGGTTTGCGCTGCTCCTGTCGGCGGTCGCCACGTGCGCCTGCGGTGTGGTCCCCGCGGTGTTCGCGGCGAATTCCAACCTGCAGACCAATCTGCGTGAAGGGGGCGGACGCGCCGGCGAAAGCCGCGGCCATCGTCGCGCGCGAAATCTCCTGGCGGCTGCGGAGATCGCGCTCGCGATGGTGCTGCTGGTGGCGGCGACTCTGCTGCTGCGAAGCTTTGCCAACCTCACGTCGGTCAGCCCGGGATTCGAGATCCAGCACGTCGTGAACGCCGACATCTCGCTCCCGCGGTTTCAGTATTCGACACCGCAGCAGTGGGCCGCTTTCTCCGATCAACTGCTCGAGCGGATTCAGGCCGAGCCCGGAATGCACGACTCGGCCGTGGTCGTTCCCCGGCCGATCGTCGACGGGAACGTCAACCTGGGGTTCGACATCGTCGGGAATCCTTCGGCATCGGCGAGCGCGTCCAGAACGGCGAACTACGTCGCCATCAGTCCGGGCTATTTCCGCGTGATGGGCATGTCGCTGCTGGCCGGCCGCGCGTTCGACCAGCACGACGTCGCGTCGGCGCCACGCGTGACGGTGATCAGTGCCGCCATGGCGCGGCTCTATTTTCCGAACGAGGATCCGCTGGGCAAGCAGATCACGTTCGGCTTTCCCCCGGACACGGCATTGGCGCGCGAGATTGTCGGCGTCGTGAGCAACGTGCGAGATGTCGCGCTCGGCAAGGACCCAGGAGCGATGATGTACGTGCCGTACGCGCAGTCGCCGTTCTGGGGCGCGAACCTGGTGGTGAAGACGACGCTGAGCCTGCCGAGCGTCGCCGCCACGATTCGGCGCGACGTGTGGAACATCGACAAGGATCTGCCGGTCACCGACGTCCAGGCGATGCCCGACGTCATCGAGGCGTCGGTCGCGCAGCCCAGGTTTCGCGCCTTCCTGCTCGGCCTGTTCGCGGCCATGGCGCTGATTCTCGCCGCGACCGGAATTTTCGGCGTGATTTCCTACTCGGTGTCGTGCCGGACGAACGAGATCGGGATTCGCGTCGCGCTCGGCGCCTCCCGCGCCACGATTCTTCGAATGGTCCTGCGCGAAGGCGTCGTCCTGACGGCTGCGGGCCTGGCGGTCGGTGTGCCCGCCGCCCTCGCAGCGTCGCGCCTGGTCGAGCAGATGCTCTTCGAGGTCTCGGCTCACGATCCGGCGACGCTGGCGATGGTGGCCGGCGCCCTGGCCGCGGTGGCCCTGGTCGCCGGATACGTGCCGGCGCGCCGTGCGTTACGTGTCGATCCTCTGGTTGCCCTGCGATACGAATAGATTGTTTTCCCGAGTCAACGCGCCGCTACTCGTAGCGCAACGCGAGCATCGGATCGACGCGCGTGGCACGGCGGGCCGGGAGGTATCCGGCCACGAGCGCGACGACGATCAACAGCGTCGCGGCGGCGGCGAGCGCGATCGGATCGTGCGCCGACAGATCGAACAGCTGCGACTGCACGACGCGGCTGAGCGCAATCGCCAGCGGCAGGCCGACGGCGACGCCGACGACGACCATCAGCGCGACCTCTTTCAGCACGAGCCACATGACCGAGTTGCGCTCGGCGCCGAGCGCCATCCGGATGCCGATCTCGCGCGTCCGCCGCGCAACCGTGTACGACATCACGCCATACAGACCGATCGCGGCGAGCAGCGTCGCCAGCGCGCCGAAGGCCACCGACAGCGCCGCCACCATCCGCTCGAGGAACAGCGACTCGTCCACCACCGCGGTCATCGCCTTCATGTCGAACACCGGCATGTTGGGATCGACGTGCAGCGCGGCCTGCCGCGCCGAGGCGCCGACGCTCGACGCGGCGCCCCGCGCGCGAACGTAGAACGTCATCTGGCCGATCTCGGGTTCCTGCATGTACGGCGTATAGACGACGCGCCTGGGTTCCTGGCGCAGCGAGGACATCTTGGCGTTCCGGGCGACGCCGACGATTTCGATGTCCGGTGTCTTGTCGCGTCCCCAGCCGATGTGGCGGCCAATCGGATTGGCGGTCCCGAAGAAATAGGTCGCGAGCGTCTCGTTGATGATGGCGACGCGAGGCGCTCCGGTCGCGTCCTTGGCGTTGAAGTCGCGCCCCGCGAGCAGCGGCTGCGCGAGCGTGTCGAAGAAGCCGGGCCCGACCGCGTTGACGAGCGGGTTCATGTCCTCGCCCTCCTTCGGCTGGTAGCCCTCGACTTTGATGGTGCTGCTCCAGTCGCTGTTGGTGAGCAACGGAATGACCGAGGCCGTCGCCGCGCGCACGTCGGGAATCTGTGCGAGCTGCTCCTGCAGCTGCTGGAACAGCTGGATCGACCGCTCGCGTGAGTAGCCGTTGAGCGACGGGTCGATCGAGAAGCCGAGCAGTTGATCGGTCTGGAAGCCGGGGTTCAACGTCTTCAAGTTGTACAGGCTGCGAGCGAAGAGGCCGGCGCCGGCGAGCAGCAGCACGGACAGGCCGACCTGCGCGACGACCAGGCCCTTGCGGAACCGCGCGTGGCCGGTACCGCCGACCACACCGCCGGCTTCGTCCTTCAGCGTCGAGGTGAGCGGCGGGCGCGTGGACGAGAGCGCCGGCGCCAGGCCGAAGAGAATCGCGGTCACCAGCGCCGCCGCCATCGCGAACGCGACGACCCGCGCATCGGGAACCGCCGACAGCGTCTGCACGCTCCCGTCGTTGGGCAGCATCGTGAGCAGCAGCGTCCCGGTCCACCACGCGATCGCCAGGCCGAGCAGAGCGCCGGCGCCCGCGAGCACGACGCTCTCGACGAGCCGCTGACGCACGATGGCGCCGCGGGTCGCGCCGAGCGCGAGGCGAATCGCGACTTCCTTCTGCCGTGCCGCGCCGCGCGCCAGCAGCAGGTTGGCCACGTTCGCGCACGCGATCAGCAGCACCAGGCCGACCATGCCCATCAGTACCAGAATCGGCGTCGTGAACTGCTGGCGGAGATCCGATCGCCCTCGCAGCCCAGGACGAAGGAACAGATGTTTGCTCAGGAACGAATCGTGAAAGCGCTGCGACACGCCGGTCAGCTGCTTCAGCTCCAGCTCGTTGATCTGACGGTAGACGACGTTCATCGCGGTTTCGGCCTGCGCCGGTGAGACCCCGGGCTTGAGCCGCGCCATGATCGTCAGCCAGCGGCTGGTGCGGCTCTGGAGGTCGTCCCAGGTCGGCGTCATCTGCGCCTTCATCGTCACCGGCACCATGACGTCGGGGTTCTCGCCGACGACGATGCCGAAGAAGCCGGGCGGCGTCACGCCGACGATCGTCATCGGCAGGCCGTTGAGCGAGATGTTGCGGTTCAGCACGCCGCGATCGCCGGCGAAGCGCCGCATCCAGTAGTTGTGGCTCAGCACCGCGACCGGGTGTCCGCCCGGCGTCCGATCGTCGTCCGGCGTGAAGGTGCGGCCGATCTGCGCGCGCACGCCGAGCACGTCGAAGAAGTTGCCGGTTACGAGTTCACCGTTCACGCGCTCGGATTGTCCGCCGGCGAGCAGCGTCAGCGGCGCAGGGAAGCGCGCGATCACGCCGTCGAACACCGTGTTCTGATCCCGCAGGTCGCGGTACATCGGGTACGACAACGTGCCGTTGTTGAACGTCCGTCCCCGGAACGCGCCGGGGCCGTCGAGCACGACGAGCTGCTCGGGCGACTTCACGGGCAGCATGCGCAGCAGCACCTGGTCGGTCAGCGAAAAGATCGCCGTGTTGGCGCCGATGCCGAGCGCCAGCGTCAGCACGACGACGATGGTGAAGGCCGGCGCTTTGAGAAGGGTGCGCAGGGCGTATCGAAAATCGCTCATGGCGCAGGATACCACGAAGACTTTCGTAGATTACCGGCTGCGCGATACAATTCGATCGCAAGCAGCGGATAGCGCACGGTCGACCTTCCGTTCCATCCTGTCGGCATGAACACTTTGACGAAGCGATCAGCAGAGGAGTTGGCGTCGACCGATTCGGCCCTGTGGGACGCGGTGCAGGCGCACGATCGGTTGTCTGACGGCCGATTCGTGTATGCCGTTACCTCGACCGGTGTCTACTGCCGCCCATCCTGCCCGAGCCGTCGTCCGCGCCGCGACCGCGTGCGATTCTTCGACGCGCCGGACGCGGCGCGCGCAGCCGGTTTCCGCGCGTGCAAGCGCTGCAAGCCGGATGCAGCTGAGCCGGTGACCGATCCCTGGATCGACAAGATCCGCCGCGCGTGCGTGTACCTCACGAACGTCGAGGGCCAGCCGTCGCTGGCCACGCTGGCCGCGCGGCTCGGCGGCAGCCCCTATCACCTGCAGCGCAACTTCAAGCGTCTGGTCGGGGTGACGCCACGCGAGTACGCGGATGCCGTCCGTCTGCGAAAGGTGAAGGGGCGCCTTCGGCAGGCCGGCGACATCACCGGCGCCATGATCGACGCGGGCTACGGGTCGAGCAGCCGCTTCTACGAGCGCGCCGTACCCAAGCTGGGAATGGCGCCGTCCGTGTACCGCCGCGGCGGCGCGGGAATGGAGATCGGCTACGCGATTGTCGCTGCGTCCGGTTCGATCGGGCGATTGCTGGTCGCGGCCACATCGCGAGGCGTATGCGCCGTCGCCATGGGGTCGTCCGACGCGGAACTGACAGACGCGCTGTCGCGCGAGTATCCCTCCGCTGCGATCACGCGCGACAGCGGCGCGCTCGCGCAGTGGACCAAAGCCATCCTCGCGCATCTGGCCGGGCGCGAGCCGCGGCTGGATCTGCCGCTCGACGTGCGGGCGACGGCGTTTCAGTGGCAGGTCTGGCAGGAGCTGTCTGCGATTCCGTACGGGGAAACGCGGACGTATTCCGAAGTCGCGTCCGCCATCGGCAAACCGCGAGCGGTGCGCGCGGTCGCACGCGCCTGCGCGACCAACCCTGTCGCGCTCGCGATTCCCTGTCACCGCGTCGTGCCCGCCGCCGGCGGCGAAGGCGGCTACCGGTGGGGAACGGCACGGAAGAGGGCGCTTCTCAGGCGGGAGGGCCAGAGAGGGCAGGAGGGGCGGGAAGGGCGGGAGGGGCGGGATAGGCGGGAGGGGCGGGATGGGCAGGATAGGGAGGAGACGATGAGCGCCGTCGCGGAACGGATCGGCGATCGTCTCGGGGCGGTCGACTGGAGTGCAGTTGACGTCTCGCTCGATGCCCAGGGGTTTGCGCACCTCCCCGTGATCCTCGAGCCAGATGAATGTCAGATGCTCGCTGGGCTCTACCCGCAGAACGATCGATTCCGGAGCCGGATCGACATGTCGCGCTTCAGGTTCGGCGTCGGCGAGTAGCAAATACTTCGCCGCGCCGCTGCCGCCGGTTGTCCAGTCGCTGCGCGAGGAGCTTTACGCGCGGCTGGCACCAACGGCGAACACGTGGAAGGACCGGCTTCGTCGAAGCCGGACGTTCGAAGTCAGAAGTCAGAATTCCCAGCCAGCCTCGACGATTTTCTGGCGCGCTGTCACGCAGGCGGGACAGAAGCGGCCGACGCCTTTGCTCCTGTCCTACACCGCCGGCGGCTACAACTGTCTCCACCAGGACATCTACGGGAATCTCGCGTTTCCGCTGCAGGTGGTCTTCGCGCTGAATCGTGAGGGCGAGGACTATCAGGGCGGCGAGTTCCTTCTCGTGGAGCAGCGTCCGAGGGCGCAGTCCCGCGGGCATGCCTTGCGGATCGAGCAGGGGGCCGCGATTGTGTTCGCCACACGCGAACGGCCCGTGGCCGGCAGCCGCGGCGACTACCGGGTCAGCATGCGCCACGGCGTGAGCACCGTCACCAGCGGTTCGCGGATGACGCTCGGCCTTATCTTTCACGATGCGCAGTAACAGGAGGCGGGAAGGGCAGGACGGGCGGGATAGGCAGGATGGGCGGGACGGGCAGGACCGACAGGACGGGTCGGGTAGAATGCGCTGCGATGTTCGCCCGAGTTTCGATAGTCGCGCTGCTCGCCCTCTCCGTTCTGCAGGCGCAGGCGCCGCGGCCGCGCAAAGTCTTCATTTCCGTCGACATGGAAGGCATCTCCGGCGTCGTTCAGCCGGCCCAGCTGGGTCCTGACGGATTCGAGTACCAGCGCGCACGCGAATGGATGACCGGCGAGGTCAACGCCGCGATTGCCGGCATCCGCGACGCGGGCCCATCCGAGATTGTCGTCGCCGACTCACACGGCAACGGTCAGAGCCTCCTCATCGACAAGCTGCCCGACGATGTGCGCACCGTCCGCGGGTTTCCGCGGCCGCTGGAGATGATGCAAGGCATCGACGACTCGTTCGCCGCGGCCGTGTTCATCGGATACCACGCGAGCGAGTGGACGGCGAACGCCGTGCGCGGTCACACGATTTCGAGCGCTCGCCTCCTCGGCGTCAAACTGAACGGCACGGAGATGTCGGAAGGGATGTACAACGCGGCGCTCGCCGGCCAGTTCGGCGTGCCGGTCGCCTTCGTGTCGGGCGATCGCCTGGCAGTGGCGCAACTGCAGCAGGTGGCGCCCGCAGCCGAAGGCGCGATCGTGAAGGAGCCGTACGGCTATCACTCGGCGCTCACGGTGACGCCGGCGCGCGGTCAGGCGATGATCCGCGACGGTCTGAAGCGCGCGATGGGCAAGCTGGCATCGGGAGCGTTGACGCCGTACCGCCTGACCACCCCTGTCGCGCTCGAAGTCGGCTTCAAGCTGACGATCGATGCGGAACGCGCGGCCTTCGTGCCGGGGCTGACCCGCTCCGACGCTCACAGCGTGAAAGGCAGCTTCCGCGACATGAGCGAGATCACCAGACTGCTCCAGGTGCTGACCAGCCTCGAACTGCCGTGACCAACGACGAAGTGACGAACGACTAATGACCAACGACTAATGACTATTTACGACCGCTCTCCCTGGATTCAGCAGTTCCCCAAATCGCGCGTGCCCTCGTATCCGCGGCATCGCGGCGCCTCGAACGCCGACGTCGTCGTCATCGGCGGCGGCCTGACCGGGTGCGCCACGGCGTACGCCCTCTCGGCGGCCGGCGTGAAGGTCACGCTGCTCGAAGCCGCGCAGGTCGGACGCGGGAGCAGCGGGTCGTCAACGGGTTGGCTCAACGACGATCCTGGCGTGGGGTTCGCCGACTTCGAGAAGGCGTTCGGGCTTCGGCAGGCGACGCGGGCATTCCAGCTGTGGCGGCGGTCGTCGCTCGACTTTGCGGCGCTGCTCCGGCGGCTCGACGTGAAGTGTTTCATCGAGCCGCATGCGGCCGTCACCGTGGGAGCGACGCCGGAGCAGGCACTGCGTGTGAAACGCGAGCAGAAGGCCCGTCGCGATTCGGGAATCGAAGCGGCGCTGCTCAACGCGCGTGCGGTCTCGAGCGAGGTGGCGCTGAGCGCTTCGGCAGCGTTGCGCACCAGGGACGGTGCGACCCTGGATCCGTATCGTGCGTGCCTGGGGCTCGCCGCGGCCGCCGCCGACCGGGACGCGCAGTTGTTCGAGCGCACCGCGGTGAAGAAAGTCACCTTCACGCGTAAGGCGGCGGATGTCCTGACCGCCAACGGCCGTATTCACACGAAGCGGGTCATCGTCGCGACCGGCATTCCAACTCCGCTCTACAAGTCGCTCGCGCGCCACTTCTGGTTCCACACGGCGTATTTCGCCCAGACCGAACCGGTGCCGGCCAGGATCCGGCACGTGATGGGCCGCCGCGATGCCGTCGTGCGCGACAGCGCCGAGCCGCCGCACGTGATTCGCTGGGTCGGCGACGATCGCGTGCTGGTGGCCGGCGCCGACACCGTCGTCCCGCCGGCACGACTGCGCGACAAGTTCATCGTCCAGCGGACCGGGCAATTGATGTACGAGTTCTCGACTTTGTATCCGGATATCTCCGGCATTCAACCGGCGTTCGGATGGTCGGCAGATTACGCTCGTACTACCAACGGCTTGCCCTGTATCGGGCCGCACCGCAACTTCCCGCACCACCTGTTCGCTTTTGGAGATGCCAGTCAGGGCATCACCGGCGCGTACCTCGCCAGCCGCATGCTGCTGCGGCATCACTTCGAGGAAATGGATCCGGTCGACGCGGTGTTCGGATTTCACCGCTGAACCTCGCATTCGCGCCCGCTCGCATGGGTAAATTCTTTGTATACTCGCGAGCATGCTCAAATACATTCTTTCGGCACTGTTATCGCTGTCATTGACAGCGCCGGCGTTCGCGCAGTCGCAGGGCGCCAACGGCGCGATCGAGGGCACTGTCTCCGACACTTCGGGCGGCGTGCTGCCCGGCGTCACCGTCACGATCACCAACGTCAACACCGGGACTGAGCGCTCGGTCACGACGAACGAAAAAGGGCTGTTTCGCGCGCCGCTGCTGCCGCTCGGCAAGTATCGCGTCGTCGCGGAGCTGCAGGGATTCAAGAAATTTGAAGGCACCGACATTCAACTGTCGGTCGGCCAGACCGCGGTGGTGAACGCGACGCTGTCGGTCGGCACCGTGAGCGAAACGATCACGGTCAGCAGCGCCGAGACTCCAGCGCTCGACATCGCGCGCATCGACATCGGCCACACCATGAGCGACCTCGAGGTGCACAACCTGCCGCTGGTCGCGCGCAACCCGTACAACTTCGCGCTCGTGCAGCCCGGCGTGACCGGGATCGAGAACGTCGAGTTCGGCGTGCCCCGTCTGGCCGCCAACGGTGCCGCGATGCGCATCAACTACATGATCGACGGCAACACCAACACCGAGAAGGACCGCGCCGGCCTGCGGCTGCTGCCGATGTCGGAAGTGATGATCCAGGAAGTGAAGGTCGTCACCACCGGCTTCGCGCCCGAGTTCGGCCAGACGATGGGGATGGTCTACAACGCGGTGACGCCGTCGGGCACGAACACCTTCAAGGGCGAGGGCGGGTATCTGTTCCGGCGCGATCCGTTCAGCGCCTTTCCGTTCTTCACCGGCTGCACCGGCGTCGCCTCGACCTGCGGTGACGCGCCGGCCGGCTCGGTGCTGCCGGCGACCAAGGTCGACACCGGCACCTTCGATGTCGGCGGACCGGTGATCAAGAACAAGGCGTTCTTCTACACGGGCTGGGAGCAAACGCGCCGCGACCTGTCGTCGACCAGCCCGGTCACGATCGTCCCGGCCAACGCGGCGGCGATCGGCCTGGCGCCGCAGCCGGCGTTCGTCCCCAACGTGCAGACCGGCAAGTTCTTCATCCTCAAGGGCGACATGCAGCTGAACGGCGCCAACCGCGCCACCGTGCGCTGGAATCGCTTTCACAACGATGCTCCCTACAACAGCGGCGGCAACCTCGCGTCGCTCGAGCAGGCGACCAACTTCCTCGACGCGATGGATTCGGTCGCCGGCCAGGTGGTCTCGACCATCGGCTCGAGCAAGCTGAACGAGTTCCGCGTCCAGTACGCGCACCGCCATCAGGGCTCGGTCGCCAACAGCGACTCCGGCAGTGGTCCGGCGGTGTCGATCACCGGCATCGCCAGCTTCGGCGGTCCGACCAGCGGCACCGGCCAGGGCAACGCCGGCTTCGACTTCAAGCAGAACATCACCCAGGTGATCGACAACTTCACCTACATCCGCGCCGCGCACAGCTACAAGTTCGGCATCGACATGCAGCGCATCCACGACGAGCGGATCGCGGCGCCGCAGTTCATCTACACCTTCCCGTCGATTGCCGCGTATCAGGCGGCGAAGGGCGGCACCAACCGTCTCGGCTACTCGACGATGACGCAGATCACCGGCGACCTGAACTTCGCGATGGACACGAGCCTCTACAGCCTGTTCGTCCAGGACGACTGGCAGATCGCGCCGAAGGTGAAGGTGCTCTACGGCGTCCGCTACGACCTCTACCAGTACCCGACCGGGCTGTCGACAGCGCCGCTCACGTCGACCCAGAACTT
Organism: uncultured Acidobacteriota bacterium; assembly: GCA_963794305.1. Classification (GTDB taxonomy): domain Bacteria; phylum Acidobacteriota; class Vicinamibacteria; order Vicinamibacterales; family CAVVIG01; genus CAVQFC01. Next base: position 196,026 of record CAWCDQ010000006.1, read on the forward strand.
CAACATCGACAAGAACAACTTCGGACCGCGTGTCGGCGTGGCCTGGTCGATTGACGACAAGACCGTGCTGCGCGCCAGCACCGGCCTGATGTACGACCAGCCGATTCTCGGCGGCTACGAGCAGGCGCTGCAGTTGAGCGGGTCGCCGAAGGCGCCCGCCTACACTTTCACGCCGGCCGCGGCCGGCGCGCCGCTGTTCCCCAGCCCTGTCTCGGCGGCGGGCACGCTCGCCGTGCAGTCGCCCTGGGCGGTTGATCCGAACTTCGTCGTGGCGCGCACGTTCCAGACCAACATCCAGGTCGAGCGGTCGCTCGGACGCGACTACACCGCGTCGGTCGGCTTCATCTACGCCAACGGCGACAACCTGCCGGTCGTGACCGACGTGAACCTGATTGGCAATGGCGGCACGCTCGCCGACGGGCGGCCGACCTACAGCGGCACCGTCAGCGCGGCAACCCGTGTGGATCCGCGCTTCAACCACATCAACACGGTGCAGTCGATCGGCGACTCGACGTTCAAGGGGTTGACGCTGCAGATGTCCAAGCGCCTGAGCAAGGGGCTGACCTACAACATCCAGTACGTCACGGGCAAAGGGCTCGATAACACGCCGCTGCTGACGCAGCTCACGGTGCAGGCCGAAACCGGCCGTTCGGATCCGAGCAACCTCGGCCGCGATCTCGGTCCGAACCCACTCGACATCCGGCAGAACCTCTCCGGCAACGTCGTCTACACGACCAGCAGCTCGTCGTCGAACGGCCTCGTGCGCGCACTGCTCGACGGCAACCAGATCGGCGTGCTGCTGCAGTTCAATAGCGGCCTGCCGCTGAACATCCGCTCGAACCTGGACCTCAACGGCGACGGCGTGACGAGCGATCGTCCGCTCAACATCACCCGCAACTCGCTCTACCTGCCGGTCCGCAAGAACGTGGATCTGCGCTACACGCGCAACATTCCGATCGCCGGCAGCGTCCGCGGCGAGATCATCGCGGAGCTCAAGAACGTCTTCAACACCCAGCAGATGGCCGGCATCAACACCGTGGTCACCACGGACACGGCCGGCAATCCGATTGCGCCGATTCCGAGCGACCCGTACGGGTTCTCCGGCGCGTCTGGCTACGAACAGCGCAAATTTCAGCTCGGCTTCAAGGTCCGCTTCTAAGAACCCAACGGCGGTCAATGGCTAAGGGCTAATGGCTGATGGCAATGGTTGATGGTGCCCCATCTTCCATAGCCATTAGCCATCAGCCATCAGCCATGTCACTATCACTGTCACCAACATGAAGCGCGTCATCCTCTCGTCTTTTCATCGTCCTCTCTGCGCTTATCTCCTTTCCCGCTGCTCAGATGCGCGTCGTTCCCCTCGACGACGAACAGGGGCACGTCGCGCTCGGACTTGTCTTGCGGCATCTCGCCAATACCGGCGTGTTCATGCACACCACGGCGCACCCCGACGACGAGAACAACGGGCTGCTGGTGATGCTCAATCGCGGGCAGGGATATCGCACTGCGCTCGCCACGGCCACGCGCGGCAACGGTGGACAGAACGAGATCGGGCCGGAGATCTTCGAAGCGCTCGGCGTCCTCCGCACCGGCGAGCTCGCGGCGCTGCATCGCTTCGACGGCGCCGAGCAGTACTTCACGCGCGCGGTGGATTTCGGCTATTCGTTCGGGATTGACGAGACCTTCGAGAAATGGGGACGCGAAGAGATCACCGCCGACTACGTGCGGCTGATCCGCATGATTCGGCCGGATGTCATCGTCACGCTGCCGCCGACCGGAAATGCGGGCGGCCAGCACCACATGGCGTCCGCGGTGATTACGCGCGACGCCTACAAGCTGGCCGGCGATCCGGCGAAGTTCCCGGAGCAGATCAAGGACGGGCTCCGTCCGTGGCAGCCAAAGAAGCTCTATCACCTCGCCGCGTTCGGCTTCCCCGGCGAGCCGCCGCCGGTCGGCAAGGTCATTCGCGTCAACGCGGGCGTCTACGATTCACTGCTCGGCAAGACCTACAACGAGATCGGCACCGAAGCGCGCAGCATGCACAAATGCCAGGGCATGGGGCAGCTGCTCTCGCTGCCGGCGCCCGCCTCGGCCGCGTCGGCGTCCTACCAGCTCGTCGAAACCACGCTGACGGGACAGATGCAGAAAGACGAGACGTCGCTGTTCGACGGCGTCGACAGCACGATTCTCGGCCTTGCACGATTCGCCGGCGCGCGCCCGCCGAAGGATCTCAACGAGGGGCTGAGCGCCGTCGCGACCGCGACGCAGGCGGCGCAGAAATCGTTCGACACGGTGAACGACGAAGCCACGCTGAAGTTCCTGCAGGACGGGCTCTTCGCGCTCCGCGTGCTTCGCCGCTCGCTCCGCTCGATGCCGATTGACGAGGGCGCCAGGTTCGAGATCGACTTCCGCCTGCGTCAGAAGGAAGGGGAGTTCCAGCAGGCCATCGTGCTGGCTCACGGCGTGAAGATTGAAGCGCTCGCCGACGACGGCGTCGTCGTGCCCGGGCAGCCGGTGAAGGTCAACGTCATCGTCGCCAATCGCGGCAATGGCGATGTGGCCATCAAGAACGTCAAGATCGACGGGTTCGGCGGAGATACGTCGTGCTCGATGACGGCGTTCAACGGCGGCGGCTTCTTTTTCCCGGGCGCCAACCGGCGTCCGGCGGCTCCAGAGGCGCCAATGCCGAGCGTGCGGAAGGATCAGGTCGCTCACTGCGAGCCGACGCTGACGATTCCCGCGGACACCCGGGTGAGCGAGCCCTACTGGCATCGCAAGGGCGAGGAAGGCCGGTATACGTTCGACGCCGACGCGCCGTTCGGTCTGCCGATGCGCCCGTCGCCGTTCTACGTGCAGGTGACGTTGACGCTTCCGGGCGGCGAGGAAGTGATTCAGGGTCTGCCCGTGGTGCACCGTTACGAGGGCGACATCTTCAGCGGCGAGAAGCGCAGCGACCTGCTCGTAGTGCCGGCGTTCTCGGTGCGCGTGACGCCTGAGGTTGCGATTGTGCCGGAGTCTTCGATTCGCAGGACGCCGCCGCGGCCAGCCACGGCGGCGCGACCGGATGGCCGCGGCTCGCAGGCAACGGCGGCCGGCGGTCGTGGAAGGACGCCGGCGAGGCCCGCGACTCCACCGGCGCCGACGTCAACGCGGGCGGTGCCGGCGTCCGACGCACCGACGCCCGATCGCGAGATTCGAGTCACGGTTCTCAACGACACGACCGGCGCTGCCGACACCTCGGTGAAGCTCGAGCTGCCGAAAGGGTGGAGCGCAACGCCCGGCGAACAGCCGGTGAAGTTCTCCCGCTCCGACGAATCGCGGACCGTACGCTTCTCGGTGAAGCCGTCGTCCAGCGTCACGGCGGGCGAGTATCACGTGAAGGCGATCGTGTCGGCGAACGGCCAGAACTACACGCGCGGCTTCGAGGTGATCGAGTACCCGCATATCAAGCGGTACCACATCTACAACGATGCCGAGGCGACGCTGAAGGTCATCAACGTCCGGACTCCTTCGGACTTGGTGATCGGCTACGTGATGGGCGTCGGCGATCAGGTGCCGTCGGCCATCGAGCAGCTCGGCGCGAAGGTGCAGCTGCTCAGCTCCGACGACCTCGCCTGGGGCGACCTGTCCCGCTTCACGGCCATCGTCACCGGCGTGCGCGCGTACGAGCACCGGGACGACCTGCGCGCGAACAACAGCCGGCTGCTCGACTACGTCTTCTCGGGCGGGACGATGATCGTGCAGTACAACAAGTTCGAGTTCAACGACGCGCAATACGGCCCGTACCCGGCAAAGGTCAGCGCCAATCGCGTGACCGACGAGAACGCGGCCATCCAGACCGTGGCGCGCAGTTCGCTGCTGACGACGCCGAACGAGATCGGCGAGGCGGCGTGGAAGGACTGGGTCCAGGAGCGCGGCACGTACTTCCTCGCGGAGGACAAGGACTCGCGCTATCACGACGTCGTGCAGATGGAAGACAACTTCCAGTACAACAAGGGCGTGAAGACCGGCGCGCTCGTCGAGGCGGCGTACGGCAAGGGACGCTGGGTCTATGTCGGGCTGGGTCTGTGGCGTCAGCTGCCGGTCGGCACTCCCGGCGCGTATCAGATCCTCGCGAACCTCATCTCGGCCGGAAAAAGTAAAAAGGACACGTTCAGAAGGAACCGCGGAGACCGCTGAGAGCGCACGAGCGATTCTTGTTCTCTGCGGTCTTTGCGATCTCCGCGGTTTCTTCCGAACGTGAGATAGAATCCGCGCGATGGAAGTGGCGTTAACCCCGCTCGAGTTCGCCCGCCGCGCCAGGGCGCTCTACGGAGCGCGTGAAGCCGTCGTCGACGGAGCGCTGCGCCTGACCTACGAGCAGTTCTTCGATCGGTGCGATCGGTTTTCATCGGCGCTGCAGGCGCTCGGCGTCAAGCCCGGGGATCGCGTGGCCTACATCGCGCCGAACACGCACGCGCAGCTCGAGTCGTTCTACGCCGTGCCGCAGATTGGCGCCGTCCTGGTCCCGATCAACTATCGCCTGAGCCCGGAAGAGTTCGCGTTCATCATCAATCACTCGGGAGCGACCGTCGTCTGCGCTCACGAGGACTACCTCGAGTGTCTCGACGAGATCAGAGCGCAACTTCCCCGAGTCCGCCAGTTCGTGGCGCTGGAGGGGCGTCCTCCGAACCGAGGACGCGGCCGCACGGCAGACGGGCGAGTGGCTCGACTACGAGGCGCTCGTGAGCGGAGCGTCGCCGAACTTTGCCAGGGCGGAGATCGGCGAGCGCGATCTGCTGACGATCAACTACACGAGCGGCACGACGTCGCGCCCGAAGGGCGTGATGATCACGCACCGCAACGCCTACTTGAACACCGTGGGCACGCTGCTGCACTTGCCGATGCAGATGAGCGATCGGTATCTGTGGACGCTCCCGATGTTCCACGCCAACGGCTGGACGTTCGTCTGGACGGTGACCGCCGTGGGCGCGGCGCACGTGTGCCTCCGCAAGATCGAGCCGGCGAAGCTGTTCGATCTGGTCCGGGCCGAGGGCGTGTCGATGCTCTGCGCGGCGCCGACGGTGCTGATCGGCATCGCGGGCGCACCGGCCGAGGCCCGCGGGAAGGTTCCAGGAGGACTGCGCGTGGTGACTGCCGGTGCGCCGCCGGCCGCCGCGACGATCGAGCGCATCGAAGGTGAGCTCGGGTGGACCATCACGCACGTGTACGGGCTGACCGAAACGGCGCCGTTCATCACGGTGTGCGAGCCGAGGCCGGAGCACGACGCCCTCAGCGCCGGCGACCGCGCCATCGTCAAGGCACGGCAGGGCGTGGAGCTGATCACGTCGGGACAGCTCCGCGTGGTCGACGACCACGACCGCGAGGTCCCTCGCGATGGATCGACGGTTGGGGAAATCACCGTGCGCGGCAACGTGGTGATGGAGGGGTACTACAACGACCCCGACGCCACGGCGACCGCGCTGCGAGGAGGATACTTTCACAGCGGGGATGCGGCCGTCGTCCATCCGGACGGCTACATCGAGATCCGCGACCGCATCAAGGACGTGATCATCAGCGGCGGCGAGAACATTTCGTCAGTGGAAGTCGAGGGGGTGCTGCTGCGCCACTCGTCGGTCCACGAAGCGGCAGTCGTCGGCATGCCCGATGCGAAATGGGGCGAGGCGCCGCACGCGTTCGTCGTGCTGAAGCCGGGCTGCGAAGCGGCGGCGGAGGACTTGCGCGCGTTCACGCGCGAGCATCTCGCGCACTTCAAGTGCCCGCACAGCTTCACGTTCGTCACGGAACTGCCGAAGACCGCCACCGGCAAGATTCAGAAGTTCGTGCTGCGAGGCCGAAAGCCGGCGATTTCCGCGCAGTAAAGAAGAAACCGCGGAGACCGCAAAGAACGCGAGAGATGCGTGACTGGCTTTGTCGCGCTAATCGAGAATCCGCACCTGCACCGGCCGCTTGCCGAACCTTCGCGCGCGTGCGCAGCTGGGCATGTAGATGTCGAGCGCGCGTCCCCTGATCCTGGCGCCTGTATCGAGCACCGTATAGACACCCGCATAGGATTCGCCTGGCGCGATTACGCGAAGCCTGCGTTCCCAGCGGCAGCCGCCGCAGATCGGCGGCGACGACGCCCGGCTGCGCGCGAATACCCGATTTCGTCGCGCCGCGGTCGCAATACGCTGTTGCCACCATTCGCACGGATTTGACAGGACGGTGTTGGCGCGGGGGCGTCCGCGCCGGCAGGCTTCGCCGCGACGATCAGCAGCGCCAACGCGGCGAGGGTCGATGAGATCCAGCGCACGAACCAGACCCTTCAATTCCCATGCCCGCCATGGTTCATGCCCATTACTGCCGAGTGCGGCTGTAAGGTCGTGTTCGAGACGACCTGCCGACGAGGCTCGGCGTCGCGAATCAATACTGTGACAGCCTGAGCGGCTCGATCTCGGTAGGCAACGTATCTTCGAACAGCAGCGGCGTGTGTCGGGTGAGCCGGTGACGCCGTCTGCGCCGTTCCCAGACAGCCGCCGCCAGCACGCCGATCACTGCGATCGATCCGATCGGGTGCGTCCGGCCGTACCAGGCGAGGCCGGAGCCGGCCGACGCAAAGACGACGAAGGCGGCAAAACCGGCCAGCAGGGTCAGTCCGACGAAGCGCTTGCCTGGCATGTACGAACAGGTGAACGGAATCCGCCGCCAGTCCGCCATCTCCAGCTCCACCAGCAGCACACCGGCCATGAACGCAACCGCGGTCGCCGGGATCGCGCGCACTCCGAACACGGTCCACTCGATGGGAAACAGCATCGCCAAAGGCACGAGGACGCCGAGGCCGATCATCGATCCGACGGCGGCGTCGATCTGATCGACGCGGGCCACGTCGTTCTCGGTCATGCGAAACACCCAGTTCGCGCGCGGCTCAATCGGCAGCACGAGCGCCGTGCGCACGGCCAGAGTCGTCGCGAAGACGAGCGTGAACCGTCCCCAGGTGACCGCGGCCGCGAGCTCGTCTTCGTACGTCCGCCGGAGTCGAGGCATCGCTTTCACCGCCGAAGAGGCTGTTCAGCGAGCAAGCCGGCGCCGCACGGCGGCGATCGCGACGAACACGCCTTGATGCAGCGGGCTGCGCCGGAGCGTCAGGCGTGTAAAGTCACGGATGGCCGCGGCGCTCGAGTGCCGTAGCCGGGTCCGCTCGAGGAGCGGCGCACGCCATCGGAATCCACCAGACACCGCGGCAGGCCGCATCATCACGCGGTCGAATCGGCGATAGAGCACGGCATACGTCACGCCGGCGGCCAGCGACGCCGCGGCGAACACGGCAGCCGCGATCGTTGCCAGCCGTTCGAAATATGGCGTCGCATGTCCCTGCAACAGCTCCTCGACGGCCGAGAAACCACACCGGCGGCACCAGGTACAGCGAGGGCGATCCCGAGGCGAGGAGCGGCGCAATCGACGGCAGTCTCGCAGCGAGCGGAAGCGACACCACCAGCAGCGCACAGCAGCGCGCTTCGAACGGCCGTCGAAGCGGCTTGAAGGTGGCGGCGCGGGACGACCATGAGCAGAGCGCCGTTGATCGCCGGTCACCGCCAGCACGACCAGCACCGATCCGCCGAGGCTCGCGAGCAGATGCGCGGCGAGCTTGACGAGGAAGCTTCCATCCGTCCAGCCCTCCGACCGAAATGATCAGGAAGAGAGGCAGCATCGCCGACATGCGCGGCGATGGTGAAAATCCCGACGAAGAGCGAGAGCGCGGCGAGCTTCGACTGGAAGACGAGCTCGTCGCGAGACCGGCAGCGCGAGCAGGACACGGAAGTCGGTTTCGTCCGGGAAACAGCGAATGGCTGACCAGCAGGGTGGCGAAGGCGACCACCAGCATCGGAAACGCGATGACGAGCGTTTCGATCGCGGCCCGGTACGGCGCCGGGGTCAGCGACTCCGCGACGCGACTGGACGACCGCGCTCATCGAACACCCGCGCGAGGAGCAGGCCGAACGTCAGCATCGCCGCGACGACGCCGATCAGGACGCGTTGAAAGGCGTCCGCGCCGGCCTCGGAGAGGACGCCGAAGTCGAACAACCCGACGAAGAAATGGCCGGTCAGCCGGTACCAGGCCCGATCCTTGACGCGCGATTGGAGGGTCATGACTCGGCGATGGTGTCGATGATCTCGCGGGCGACCGGCGTGAAGTCGGGCTGCTGCGTCACCCGGACGAAGGTGTCTTCGAGCGATCGGCGCTCCCGCGACGCCGAGCGGCCGCAATCTCGCTGCTCCGCGACCAGCCGCCCGGACGACAGGATGACGACCCGCGAGCACAGCTTCTCGACCATGTCGAAGCGGTGCGTGCTGAAGAGAATCATGCGGCCGTCGGCGGCGAGCAGGCGCGAGCAGCGCGCGGAACAGAAGGCCGGCGTTGACGTCGAGGCCGGAGAACGGCTCGTCGAGCACGAGCAGATCGGGATTGTGCATCAGCGCCGCGGCGAGGAGCACGCGCTGGCGCATGCCCTTCGAGTACGCCGCCATCGTGCTGTAGCGGCTGTCGTGCAGCTGGAACAGCGTCAGCAGCGCGCGCAATCTTCCTCCGCAGCGCGCCGTCGGCGATGCCGCGCAGCCGCCCGACCAGCGTCAGGTACTCGGTCGGCGGTGAGGTGCGTGTAGAGATACGGCTCTTCCGGGACGTAGCCGATCTTCTGCTTGTAGGCGAGCGGATCCTCGGCCAGCGTACGGCCGTCGAGCGCGATCGATCCCGCGCTCGGCTCGAGCAGGCCGACGACGATGTTGACCGTGGTGCTCTTGCCGGAGCCGTTAGGGCCGAGATAGCCGACGATCTCGCCGCGCTGCAGCTGGAAGCTGACCTTGTCGAGCGCGAGCAGCCCGCCGTAGCGCTTCGTCAGCGCCTCGCGCTTCCAGCATGGCGCTCAGCGCCGGTGGCGCTCGGGACACGGGCGGGAGAACCAGAACGTGAACACGATCGTGGCGACGATGACCAGCAGCACGATGCCGGTCAGCAGCATCAGCGTCATCACGTCGCGATCGTGCGCGGTCGGCCGGCACCGGCAGCGGCGGCGTGCGGCAGCACGTTGGCAGCGACCTGGCGTGCGGCGACGCGCCGGCCAGCGAGCAGGCCGCCAGCGCCGGCAAGCCGGTGCGCAGCCACTGGACGACAGCGTCGCTCGCGAGGTCGGCGCCGAGGCGCGGCCCAGAGCGACCGCGCGGTCGACGGCGCCGGCCGCTTCGCCGCACTTCCGTCGACCTGCGCGTCGACGTCGCGCGCCATCTCGGCCGAGAACTCGCGGCGGAATGCCGGCGGATAGAGAAACATCGCCGCGTAGTAGACGCGGGCGCCTGCGCTGGTGAAACGTGGCCGGCACGGGACTGGCGGCCATCACCCGCGCGAGGTGCGCGCTCCGATCCGCTGGGCGCGGGCGGCGCGCACCAGCGCTTCCATGCGTTGCACTTCGGCTTCGAGCGCCTGCCGGCCGGATCGCGTCAGCCGGTAGTGGCGGCGGCGTTCGTCGACGGCGGCGGCCGGACCGTCGCTCTCCTCGACCCAGCCCGACTCCATCAGCCGCTGCAGCGTGCCGTAGATGGTCCCGGGTCCGAGCCGCACCGCGCTGTCGGTCTGGCGCAGGACGTCCTTGAGGATGCCGTAGCCGTGGCGTTCGCCTCCCGCGAGCGAGAGCAGGATGTGGAAGACCGCGGGCGTCAGCGCCGGCATATATCCGGGCACAATGTATCTGTCACGGATAAGATGTCAAGCGGCTGGCGGCTATATGGGTCTACGGCTGCGCGTCTGGGGCAGGCTCAGCCAGCGGAAGAACAGGATGACGAACAGCGCGGGGATCAGCGGACCCCACCAGGCGTTGAGGCCGAAGGCGCTGAGCGCGTTCGAGCCAAGCTTCACGAACAGCATGATGGCGCCCGCCCACCCGAAGCCGCTGACGAGGTTCAGCACGCTGAACTTCAACGGCCGTACGTTCGCGTAGGCGCACGCGACCGGTATGGCCGTGCGCAGCCCGGGCAGGAATCGTCCGGAGAGCACCATCAACGCCTCGTGCGCGTGCACGTGCGCGATCACGCGGTCGCGATACTTGCCCAGCTTGGGGAAGCGATCGAGCCAGTGGATGCGTCCGCGAAGCAGGTAGAACCAGATCTGGTCGCCGAACGAGCCGCCGATGGCGCCGGCGCACCAGACGCCGACCCAGTTCAGCTTGCCGATCATCGCGTCGGCGCACACCTTGCTGTAGTAGATCTCGCCTTCGAGGATGGCGAACAGGACGATGGTCAGGTAGGAGAGCACTCAGGCGTGTTCTAGCACGCCTCGCACCACGCGGGCCACTCGCTCGATCTGATCGCGCCGCAGGCCGGAGTGTACGGGAATCTGCATGGCCTGCATGGCGCGGCGGGCGCCCTCGACCTCGGCCTTCACCGTGCCGAACAGCTCCATGTCGGGCGGCACGTCCACGTGCAGCGTTTCGATGTCGATGCCGCGCCGCACGCAGCGCACGACGAGCTCGTCTCGCTGCGGACCCTCCGGCCCGATCACGCAGGTACTGATAGTAGACGTGCGTCCGATCGGACGGCGAGAGCGGCAGCTGAATGCCGGGGATGCCCGCCAGCGTGCGGTTGACGTACGCGGCGTTCGCCTGCGCCTGGCTGGTCCACTCGTCGAGATGCTTGAGCGCTTCCAGACCGATGACCGCCTGCACGTTCGGAAAGCGCTCGGTGTACTGCTCCGGCAGCGGATGCAGCGAGCGAATCTTCTCCCAGAAGAACACGTCCGGATTCGCGTCGATGAGCGCGGAGACCCAGAGCACCGGGAACAGCGAGATCGAAAACACCCACGGCTTCATGAAGATGCGCTGAAGCCGTCCCATCAGCAGGCGGTCGGTCACGCGCTTCTCGCTCGGCCACGGCAGCGCCTCGACGATCGCGCGCACCTTCGCGGCGAGCGCGGCGTCGCCGACGAGCGCCAATCCGCCGCCGTAACAGTTCAGCGGCTTGAGCGTCTGGAAGCTGAACAGCGCGCCGGAGCCGAACGTGCCGACTGCCTTGCCCTTGTAGGTCGCGCCGAGCGCGTGCGCGCAATCCTCGAGCACGATCAGATTGTGCCGCTCCGCGATCGCCATCAGCCGATCCATGTCGCAGGGCAGACCGTAGAGATGCGTCGGCACGATCGCGCGCGTCTTGTCGGTGATCAGACGCTCGACCGAGTCGGGATCGATGTTGAAGGTCTTCGGATCGACGTCGGCGAAGACCACGGTGAGCCCGGCCACGCGCGCCAGCTCCGGCACCACCCAGAAGGTGAGCGAGGGAAAAATGATCTCGGAGCCGGCCGGAAGGTCCAGCGCCTTCAACATGTAGTAGAAGGCGATGCGTCCGTACGCCGCCGTGATGGCGTGCGCCGGCCCGAGCCCGTGCCGGGCTGCGAACGCCGCTTCGAACTCCGCTATCTGGGGACCCTGGATGAACTCGCCGCGGGCCTTGCAGCCCGCGACGAGCTCTTCGGTTATCGGAAGGACTCGCGCACCATAGCGCGAGATCGCTGTCAGCATGCAACAGGGCGGGAGATGTCGGCGATCTCCTCGCGTGAATGCCGCTCGTTGACGCGGCGGTCCATGCGGCTGACCCATTCGCGGATCGCGCCGTTCTGGATCTTCAGGAAGTTCGCGAGATAGGACGGCCGCATGTAGAAGCGCTTGTAGGCCGCGCCGAGCAGGAACTTCAGCTCGCGCGCTGGTCAGGTTCGGATGCTTGAACACCGGCGTGAAGCCGTCGAACAGCTCCCAGTCGGTTTCGTTGAGCAGCGGCTCGATCTGTTTGAACATCGGCGTGCCGGGATACGGCGTCAGCATCTTGAACTGCGCGAACGTGGATCCCAGATCGGTGGCGTAGTCGATCGTCGCCGCGACGGAGTTCCAGTCGTCCTGGAGGAATCCGAGCACGTAGAAGGCCGCCGTCACGATGCCCAGTTTCCGGCAGTGCTCGATGATCTCGCGCTGGTGGCTCTGCGGAATGGGACGCCGGCCGGACTTCTTGAGCGTCGCCGGATCGAGCGATTCGACGCCGAAGCTCATCGCGCGGAACCCGGCGCTGTAGAGCCTGTCCAGCAGGTCGACATCGAGCCGATCGAGCCTCGTCTCCGCCTCGAACGTGAGATTCAATCCGCGCCGCTTGATCTCGTCGCACAATTCGACGACGCGCTCGCGCTGTTCGGTGAAGAGCGGATCGCGGAAGATGACGTACGGCCGCGACACGCGGTCGCACAGCCGTTCCATCTCGTCGACGATATTCGCGATGGATCGCATGCGGTAGCCGGCGAGGATGCGGTGCGGGCAGTAGGTGCAGAACTCCGGGCAGCCCCGGCTGGCCAGAAGCGGATAGCCGCCGCCGACCGGACGGGTGAACACCTTGAACCACATCCGCGAGCGATCCTCGGTCACGAGATCCCAGCTGCGGGAACGGCAGCGAATCGAGATCGTCGATCTGCTCGCTGACAACGATCCCCTCGGGAACGATGCCCTGCGCGAGCCGCATGACCGCCGCTTCAGGCTCGCCGTTCAGGATGAAGTCGCAATGATCCTTGAACAGATCCGGCATCTTCGACGCGGTGATGCCGATGAAGCCGACCTTGACGCCCTTGGCGCGCATGCGGTCGGCCCACGCCGTCTCGTTCTTGTGATCCACGAGCGACGAGAGGACGAGCGCGACGTCGCCCTGCACCTCTTCACCGCGCGTCCACTTCACCTCGTGCCCGGCGCGCGCCAGGATGGCCGCGATGTAGGCCATGTGGACGCTCGGCACGTCGTGGAATTTCTTCTTCAGATACGCCATGACCGTCGTCACGCGCGTGAACGGATCGAGCCGGGATCCGTAGCCGCCGACGACAGTATCCTTGCTCACGAACCCACGATGGGATTTCAAATCTGCGAGAACGACTCGCATCAGTCACCTCAAATTGGCAAACCGCACCACGACCGGAGGAACAACAGCCTCAGGCCGCGACAGGCGGGCCACGGGGTGACCGGGGAGAAAACGCGCGGCTGGGCGCGTGCACGTCGAGCGACGTGACGATTTCGAGCGGGAGCAGCGCGGGAATCAGGCAGTCGTCGGCGTCGCTGCCGGTGGCCGTCGAGTCGTTCTGGATCGCCGCCACCTCGTCGCCGAGGTAGGCTCGCGCGCCGCGCCGGAGACGTGACGGTGACATCCTGAAGACCGGAGAGCGCGTGCCTCGAGGGCAGCTTGAGAGGTCCACCGAACGACCGGGGATGGCGCGGCAGCTTTCGAACGACCGGGGCTTGCGGATCGCAAATCGGCCCTGACGTGCCTCGCCGCGGCGCCGCGTCGGCGACGCCCACTGACAAAAGCGACAGCATTGCGATGCCGCCGGCAACAGTCAACGCGCGCAGGGACGATGAGGTAAATCGCATGTAACCCGGCAAAAGTCTCGTGGGAGCGCACTCACTATCCCACAGGGCGGCAGGGGACGCAACCGCGTATGCGGGCAAATCGTTCACTTATAATGACGCTCTTTCACGAAATCAGGCCTGTTTTTACGCTTTCCTACAATGTTCGCCCGTTCTTCGCCCACTGATCCGGTCATCGTGGTCGGCGCCGGTCCAGCCGGAGCGACCGCCGCCCTGGCGCTTGCCTCGGCGGGAATCGGCGTCCGGCTGCTCGACCGATCGGCGTTTCCGCGCAACAAGCCCTGCGGCGGCGGCATCAGCGCACGAGTGGCTCCAACGCTTTCCTTACCTCGTCCGCGCGCTTCCTCGCATCGCCACGCACACCGTGTCGCGTCTCCATCTCGAGGGACCCGACGGGCGATCGGCCGCGATCGACACAGGCGGTCCGGCTGCGCTGATGATTCGTCGAGTCGAATTCGACGCGCTCCTTGTCGCGCTCGCCGTCGAGGCCGGCGCCCAGCTGATCACCGGCGCCGACATCGTGCAAGTGCGCGAGGACGACGAGCGTGTAACGCTCACAACCCGGGACGGAAAACAGTTCACCTCGCCAGTGGTCATCGCGGCGGACGGTGTCAACAGCGTCGTCGCCCGCCGCCTCGGCATCAACAAAGGATGGCCGCCGTCGGCGGTCGCGCTCGACATGATGGAGGAGACGCCGCGAACGCTTCTGCGCGACGTCGATTCCGGAACCTTATGGGTGGCCTACGGATACAACCCGCAGGAAAACCGGGACGCCGCCAGCCACGCCGCAGAACGCCGGCTGAGGGTTACGCCTACGTCTTTCCAAAACGCGATCACGTCAACGTCGGCATCGGTTATGTGTTGTCGCACTTCCGCGAGACGGTCGACCAGGCGCCTTACGACGTGCAACGTCGATTCGTCGAGCGCCTGTCCGATCGCGGCGTCGTCGTCGGCGGGTCGGTGCGCGCGCACTTTACGCCGGCGCTGATTCCGATCGGCGGCCCGCTTCGAACCACGGGACGCGGCCGGGTGCTGCTGGCCGGCGACGCGGGTGGCTTCGTCAACGCGGTGACGGCGGAGGGGATCTACTACGCCATGGTTACGGGTGAGCTCGCGGCACACGCCATCCGGACGACCCCCTCGGTGTCGAAACTGGCGGCGAGATACCGCCGTGCTTGCGATTACGAAATCGGCGCCGAGCAGCGGGATTCGGTGCGGATTCAACGATACTTGTTCGCCGATGGCCGTCGAATCGGCCAGCTGATCGACGGCGCGCATCGTGAAAAGGCAGCCGTTGGCCTGGTGGCCGACTTCGTGAAGGGTTCGCGCTCGTACCGGGACTTGCGGCGCAGGATATTATCGCGCTCGCCTTATCTTTTACTTTCGTACGTCCGCGACTGTCTAAGCTCGAAACCGTTACGCGGGGAGCCCGGCGTGACCGGGGTCTGAGCGGGTTCAACACGATGGCCGGATCCGATCGCCAAATCGAGCACCTCCTCCGGCGCGCCGGGTTCGGCGCTCGTCCCGACGAACTGGCGCTGTATGGCGCCATGTCGACGACGCAAGCCGCCAACGCGCTCGTCGACTACGAATCGATTCCAGATACCGTCGACAGCAAGATCGGATCGGCCGGTTATGTCGGAACGACGGTCACCGGCGGCGCGTTCTCGCCGCAGTCCAACATCAACCATGCGCGCCAGCGGTGGTTGTTCCGCATGGTGCACAGCGATCGTCCTCTTCAGGAGAAGATGACGCTCTTCTGGCACAACCACTTCGCGACCGGCTACAACAAGATCGCGGGCGCGCTCGGCGCAGCCGAGGGTGCGCGCTACCTGGCGGCGAAGGCGACCGAGGATCCCGGTCAGGTGCACGGTCAGATCGAGATGCTGCGCGACAACGCGCTGGGCAAGTTCAAGGACATCCTCCTCGCGATCGCGAAGGACACGGCGATGCTCGTGTGGCTCGACGGCCGGACGAACACCAAGGCCAAGCCGCAGGAGAACTTCGGCCGCGAGATCATGGAGCTCTTCACGGTCGGCGTCGGCAACTACACGGAGCCCGACGTCTACGCGGCGGCGCGCGTGTTCACCGGCTGGAACCTGCAGCGGCCGGGAGTCGCGGCCGACGGGACGCAGCATTACGCGTTCGTCTACAACTCCGGTCAGCACGAGACCACCGCCAAGACGTTCAGCTTTGCGATCTATCCCGACGGCGGCAGGACGATTCCCGCGCGCTCGGCCGCGGACGGCATGCAGGACGGGATCGATTTCATCAACGGCCTGGCCGCGCACCCGAACACCGCGCGCTACCTCGCGGCGAAGCTGTATCGCTTCTTCGTCAACGAGTTCGGCGCCGTCAACGTCACCTTCGTCAACCGCGTCGCCCAGGTCTACCTGCAGAGCGGGGGCGACATGAAATCGGTGATGCGGGAAGTGCTGCTGTCGCCGGAGCTGTGGGACCAGAGCGCGTACTTCGCGCGCTACTCCTGGCCGGCGGAGTTCGTCACCCGCGCGCTGAAGGACATCGGCTGGAGCGGCTTTTCCGTCAACGACGCGCTGACGCCGATGTCCAACATGGGACAGATTCTGTTCGAGCCGCCAGACGTCAGCGGCTGGGACGCCGGACAGAGCTGGTTCTCCACCGGCGCGATGCTCGCCCGCATGAACTTCGCCTCGACGCTCGCCGGCAACCAGAAATTCAACCTCGCAACGTCGGTCAAGAAGGCGAACGCGTCGGCGACGCCCGAAACGCTGCTCGCCTACTTCGTCGACGCGCTGGTCACGGCGCCGATGGATCCGAGCGTGACCGCGGAGTTAGGGAACTATCTCCATGCCAACGGGGCGTGGACGGGCAGCGACGCGCAGCTTCAAGCGAAGTCGCCAGGGGTCGTGCATCTGATTGCAGGATCGCCGGAGTACCAGTTCGTATGAAGGTCACCAGACGCCAGTTCGTGAAAGGCGGCGTTGCCGCGTTCACCGTGACGTTCGCCGCGCCCGAGTTCCTCTCGGACCTGGCGCGCGCGCAGGGCTCGCACGTGCGCAACCTCGTCGTCCTCTATCTGAGCGGCGGCAACGACTCGCTCAGCATGCTGGCGCCTTACAACGATCCGTTCTACACGAGCCGTCGCCCGACGCTGGCGATTCCGGCAGGGCAGGTGCTGCAGATCGGGACCGATTCCTCGAACGTGGCCCTCGGCCTGCATCCGCGGCTCACCGGCCTCAAGCAGATCTTCGACCAGGGCCGCCTGGCGTTCATCCAGCGGACCGGTTACGACAACCAGAGCCGTTCGCATTTCACCGGCACGGACATCTGGTCGACCGCCGATCCGAACAATCCGCAGGGACTCGGCTGGGTGGGACGCTATCTCGATTCGCTGCCCTCGCCGGTGGATCCTCTCGTCGGTTGGAATACGACTGGAAGCCTGCCGCACGTGCTCGCGGCGCATACGGCGGTTCCGGCGATCGCCAGCCCGGCAGGTTACGCGTTCGCGAGCCCGAACTCCGGCGCCGAGGCGACGGCGGAGCGGGCGACGGCGGTGCGCATCGCGTCGCATATCCCGGTCGATCGGCCCGAGCTGGCGTTCGTGTACGGCAGCACGCAGGCGGCGCTGGCCACGCTGGATCGCGTCTCGATGGTCGCCAGCTATCGCCCCTCGCCCGCGTATCCGAACACGGGCTTTGCGCAGGCGCTGCAGGCCGTCGCCGGCGCGATGACCAAGTCGATTGGCACCCGGGTTTTCTACGTGACCACCGGAGGATTCGACACGCACTCGGCGCAGAACGTCAACGTCACCAACGGGGCGTACTACAACCTGATGGCGACGATGAACGACGGCTTGCTCGCGTTCCACAACGACCTCAAGGCGCAGGGACTGCTCGACGACACGCTCGTCCTGAGTTTCTCCGAGTTCGGCCGCCGCATCAGCGAGAACGGCAGCGGCGGGACCGATCACGGCTCGGCATCCGTGATGATGGCGATGGGCGGCCGGGTGAAGGGCGGCCTCTACGGCACGGCGCCGAACCTCAACACCGACCCGAAGAACCCCACGCTCGAGAACAGCAACGGCGACGTCAAGTACGAGACCGACTTCCGGTCGGTCTACGCGCAGGTCCTCGACAACTGGCTGGGAACCGATTCCACGAAGCTGCTCGGCGGGAACTACCGCAAGGGCGGCATCGGCTTCATCTAGACCCAATCCATTCTGACTCGCGCACCGTAGTGGTCTGTGTGCTGGACCAGCCGCTGAGGGGAGGGGTGTCGAAATCGGGTAATCTGGTCATTGGGTAATCTGGTAATTGATTGGAGATTGTCAGACAATCCTCAATCAATTACCCGATTACCAGATTCCCCAATTACCAGATACTGAATCGCCATGATTGATGCCTCCGATCAAACGCACGAAATTCAAGCTCGCACCTGAACAACTCCTCGAGATGTTCTACTGGCTCAAGCTGATCCGCGCCTTCGACGAGCGCCTGAGCGTCCTCGTCAAGCAGGGCAAGGTGCGCAGCGGCGTCTACACCGGCATCGGCCAGGAAGCGATCATCGTCGGCACCTGTTTCGGGCTGCGGAAAGAGGACTTCATCTGTCCGCTTCACCGCGACCTCGGATCGTTCCTGATGAAGGGCGTCGAGCCGAAGGCGATGATGTCGCAGATGTTCGCGAAGACGACCGGCCTGTCGAAGGGGCGCGACTCGGCGCTGCACAGCGGCGTGTCGGAGCTGGGCATCTTCGGCAATACGAGCATGCTGGGCGCGAACCTGCCGATCGCCGCCGGGCTCGGCTACACCTTCAAGATGGAAAAGGCCGACAACGTCGTGATCGCGTACTTCGGCGAAGGCGCGAGCAACACGGGCGACTTCCACGAGGCGCTGAACTTCGCCGGGGTTCAGCAGCTGCCGGTCGTGTTCATCTGCGAGAACAACCAGTACGCCTACTCGGTGCCGCTCGAGAAGAGCATGGCCATCGACGATGTGGCGATCCGGGCGGAGGGGTACGGCTTCGACGGCGTCGCCATCAACGGCAACGACGTGCTGGCGGTCTACCAGGCCTCGCTCGGCGCGATCGCCCGCGCGCGCAGCGGCGGCGGCCCGACGCTCATCGAGTGCAAGACGTACCGCTGGCACGGCCACTCGGAGCACGACAAGGCGTTCTACCGCACCGATGAAGAGCTGGCGATGTGGAAGAGCCGCGATCCGATACCGACGTTCACGACCTATCTCCGCGCGCGTCACGTGCTCGACGACGAGAAGCTGAAGGATGTGGAAGCGCGCGTGACGTCGACCATCGACGAGGCTGTGGAATTCGCGATGAACGCGCCCGATCCGGCGCCCGAAGAAGCGGTCACCGACCTGTATGCGTAGCTACATTAACCACGAAGACACGAAGGCCACGAAGACGCACGAAGAAAACCGGTTTGTACAAGATCGTTTCTTCTTCGTGTCGTCTTCGTGCTCTTCGTGCCTTCGTGGTCAAGGCAGATCACTTATGAGCAAGGAGCTGACGTACCTCGAAGCGATTCGCGAGGGTCTCACCGAGGAGATGCGCCGCGATCCCAAGGTCTTCGTGCTTGGCGAGGACGTCGGTCTGTACGGCGGCGCCTTCGGCGTGACGCAAGGGCTGTACGAGGAGTTCGGCGAATCGCGCGTGGTCGACACGCCGATCTCGGAGTCGGCCATCATCGGCGTGAGCATCGGCGCGTCGCTGCGCGGATACCGGCCGGTCGCCGAAATGCAGTTCGCCGACTTCATCTCGTGCGGGTTCGATCAAATCGTCAACCAGGCGGCCACGTTGCGCTACCGCTACGGCGGCCGGGCGACGCGTGCCGATTGTCGTGCGAGCGCCGAGCGGCGGCAACGTCGGCGGCGGCCTGTACCATTCGCAGAACCCCGAGGCGTGGTTCATCCATCGGCCCGGGCTGAAGGTCGTCGCGCCGTCGACGGCGTACGACGCCAAGGGGCTGTTGAAGGCGGCCATCCGCGACGACAACCCGGTGGTGTACTTCGAGCACAAGTTTCTGTACCGCCGCGCCAAGGGACCGGTCCCCGAAGGCGACGACATCGTGCCGATCGGCGTCGCCGCCACGCGCCGCGAGGGCACGGACGCGACGCTGCTGACGTACGGCGCGATGGTCACGCCGTCGCTCGAGGCGGCGGACCGGCTGTCGAAGGAAGGCGTCGAGGTCGAGGTGATCGACCTTCGCACGCTGATGCCGTTCGACAAGGCGGCCATCTTCGCGTCGCTCGAGAAGACCAACAGGGTGCTGGTCGTGCACGAGGACGTCAAAACGCTTGGACTGGGCGCCGAGCTCTCGGCGACCATCATGGAAGAGAAGTTCGACGCGCTCGACGCGCCGGTGCTGCGCGTCACGTACCCCGACACGCACGCGCCGTTTTCGCACGTGCTCGAGGCGTACAACCTGCCGAACACGGACAAGATCGCCGACGCGCTCAGGAAACTCGCCGCTTACTGACGTGCAGAACCAGGAAGACACCAGCGCGGATATCGCGCTGATCGATCGGATTGTCGCCCGCGACGAGACGGCTGTCGGTGCGCTGTACGATCGGCACAGCCGCCTGCTGTTCGGATTGATCCTCCGCATCATCCGCGATCGCAGCGAGGCGGAAGAGATCCTCCAGGAGGTCTTCGTTCTCGTCTGGACCCGGGCTGAAACCTACAACGTCTCGCTCGGCCCGCCGGCGGCCTGGCTCGTGCGCATCGCGCGCAACCGCGCGATCGATCGGCTGCGCGCCAACAGCGTGCGCCTGCGAGCCGTGGAGTCGGCGCCGGAACCGCCGCCGTCGGAGAATCCCGAGTCGCAGGCCAGCGCCAGCGAACAGCAGCGCGCCGTCGCGCGCGCGCTCGAGTCGCTGCCGGCCGATCAGCGCGTGCTCATCGAACAGGCGTACTTCCTCGGGCTCACGCAGTCGGAGCTGGCCGAGCGGTTCAAGCTCCCGCTCGGCACCGTCAAGACGCGGATTCGAACCGGCATGCTCGCGCTGCGCGAGCGGTTGTCGCAGGCGTTCATCGAGCAATGACAGAAGACGCGGACATCGTGGAGTTCGACGAGGTGGTGGCGCTGGGGCTCGCCGCGACGGCCAGCGGCCCGGAGCCTCGCCCGGAGGTGAGGCAGCGGCTGATGGCGCGCGTGGCCGCCTCGCCGGATCCGGACGGCTTCGTCTTCCATCTTGCCGCGAGCGATCGATGGCTGCCGCATCCGGTCCCCGGCATCCGGATGAAGGTTCTCGCGCTGAACGAGCAGCGGGGATATGCCACGCTGCTGCTCGACGTCGCGCCGGGAACCCGCTTTCCGTCGCACCATCATGGCGGCGCCGAAGAGTGCTTCGTCGTGTCGGGCAGCATCTATACGTGCGGCCGGCGGCTGGGCCCCGGCGACTTCGTGCACGCCGATGCCGGGACCGACCATGGCGAGCTGTGGACCGAAGAAGGGGCGCAGGTGATCCTCATCGTCCCCCCGGAGGAGCACTTGCCGGCCCCATCTTTTCCGGTGCGGGCGCCGTAGGACTTGATGGTGGGACTGCACGAGCAGCTCGGAGACCAGGCAGCAGCCTACGCGCTGGGCGCGCTGACGCCGGCGGAACGCCTCGCGTTCGAGGCGCACCTGGCGGAATGCGCCATCTGCGCCGCGGAAGTGCGCAGTTTTGCGCCCGTAGCCGCCGGGCTGGCGCACCTGGTCCCCGCCGGCGAGGAACCGGCGCCGCATGTCAGGGCGCGACTCATGTCGGCGGTCTCGAAACGCCCGGCGTGGCCGGCCAGCTGGCTCGCGGCGGCGGCGTCGATCGCGCTTGCCGTCGGACTCGGAGGGTACTCGGCTTCTCTTCGCGCGCGCGTCACCGGGCTCGAATCGCAGCTGCGCGAAGCGACGCGGCGCGCCGAGGCGAGCGAAGGTCAGATGGCGGACGCGCGGCGCGTCGCATTCGAAGCGCAGTCGCAGGTGGCAGTGCTGGCGGCGCCCGATCTCGCGCGCATCGACCTCGCCGGTCAGCCCGTGGCGCCCGGCGCGACCGCGCGCGCCTTCTGGAGCCGCACGCGCGGCCTCGTCTTCACGGCGTCGAATCTGCCGGCTCCTCCGCCCGGGCGCGCCTATCAGCTCTGGGTGCTGACGGCGCAGCCCGCGCCAATCAGCGCCGGCATGCTCTCGATCGACGCGAGCGGCCGGGTGACCGCGCGCTTCGACACGCCGCCCGACCTGCCGCGCCCGGTCGCGATGGCGGTGACGCTCGAGCCGGAAGGCGGCGTCCCCGCACCGACGGGCGAGAAATATCTCGTCGGCCTTGCGACGAACTAGGAACGCGTTGCAGCAGTGGTCACTGTAGGGGCCGGCCCACGTGCCGGCCCCGGGGCGGACACGCGGGTCCGCCCCTACAACGCGAAATATCTGCAACGCAGCAGAAATATCGCCCTCCGCGGTTTCTTCTTTAAGAGCGCGCGAAGATCGCTCCGAGGGCTTCGTCGATCGTGCGGTAGCGGAACTGAAAGCCGGCCCGCGCCGCCTTTGCCGGAATGGCGTTTTGTCCGGAGAGCAGCAGCGCATCCGCCATTTCTCCCAGCAACAGCCTCAACGCAAATCCGGGAGCAGGCATGAACGCGGGACGATGCATCGCGCGGCCGAGTGCGCGTGCGAATGCGGAGCTGGTCACCGGCTGCGGAGCAGTCGCGTTGATCGCTCCGCTGGCCGCCGGCGTCGAAATCACCCAGCGCACCATCGCGATCCAGTCGTCGCGGTGAATCCACGGCCAGTACTGGCGTCCCGAGCCCACAGGTCCGCCCACGCCAAAGCGGAACGGAGGCAGCATCTGCGGCAGCGCTCCGCCGTCCTTCTCGAGCACGATTCCCGTGCGGATGAGTGCCACGCGGGTGCGCTCGCTCGACGCGCCGAGCGCCTCACGCTCCCACTCGTCGCACACACGGCCGAGGAAGTCGGAACCCGCAGGCTGATCTTCTTTCACCTCCTCGTCGCCTCGCGGCCCGTAGTAGCCGACGGCGGATCCGCTGACGAAGACGGATGGCGGAACGGCTGCCGCGCGAATCGCGGCGGCGAGGCTGCGCGTCGCGCGCACGCGGCTGTCGCGAATGCGCGCCTTGTGCGCGGCAGTCCATCGTTGCGCCCGCGATCGATTCGCCCGCGAGGTTCACGATGGCCTGCGCGGTGCCGACCTCGACGGCCCATGGGCCGGCCGTGCCGTTGGGATCCCACGAGACCACGCGTGCGCCGGTTGCCTGTGCTCGGGGTGGGCCTTCTATTCCGCGCGTGAGGATGACGATGTCGTGTTTGTCTTGCAGGAGAGCGTTGGTGAGTGGACGGCCGAGAAAGCCGGTGCCGCCGGCAATCACGATCTTCATGCTCTCTTCAACCCCGCAGTCGCGTCAGAAATTCCGCGCGGTGGATCGACCTCAGAAGATTGAATAGACGACGCCGACCTTGAGGATGAACTGATCGGCGCGCGCCTTGCGGACATCGGTCCCTGCGGATGTGACGATCTCGACGTCCGGCCTCGCGATACATGTAGCCGGCATTGACGTTGATGTACACCTTCTTGTTGACGTCGTACCACACGCCGATTTCGGGTTTGAGAACCAGCGTGTTCGTCGCGTTCGCTTCGGCGGAAGAGACGCCGAGCGCACGCTGATAGGCGGCCAGCGCCGGATCGCTGATCTTGATCGAGCCGATGGCATAGCCACCGAGCACATCGGCGGTGATGGCGTAGCGCCGGATCACGTGCGTGTAGCCGTACCCCGCCATGATCGGGCGGATGTGCAACTCGCCGAGCTCGGTGACCGCGCCGCCGATCGGGCGCTGGAGCGTGACGGCGTACCAATTGAATCCCCAGTGAAAGCCCCAGCCGCCCTTCGGCGTCCCGAAGCGCCAGAGCAGGCCGGGGCCAAGCTGGCCTTCCGCGTAGTCTTCCTGCGACGCGCGATCCGATGTCTTGACCTTGAACTCCGCGCCGATGGCGAAGCGGTTCTCGCTCGTCTTCTGTTCGCTCTGCGCTGACGCCCGGGACGTCGGGGTCAGCAACAGGAGCCAGCGCCAGCACAGCCAATCGCGTACACATCACCGCCAGGTGTCTACAGCAATCGGCAAGCCACGCTGTTTTTCAGAGGGAATCGGGGAGATCTTGTCGAGGAATCGCTTCAACCCGAGCGGCGTGGCTCAGCGGCGACTCAGAATGTCTGTCGCGCTACCCACTCGCGCAGCAGCGAGTCGACCACGCCATAGCGATCGCCTTCGCGCGCGATGAGATCGTCGCGAACCAGCGCGGCGAGCGCCGCCTGCACCGTCGACGGCCCGCCGAGCCGATGGCGCGCGCGGACGTCGGCAGAGTGCAGGCCGCTGCCGTCCTCGAGCACCACCGCTCGAAGCACGGCGCGCTGCGCAAGCGTCAACCGCTGCCACGCGCCTTCGAACATCATCTGCTGTTCGATCAGCAGGCGCTTCAGGGCCAGGTGCAGATCCTCGAGCGTCGCGCGCCGCCGCCCGCGTCCGCGTACTTCGTCCCATGTTTCGTGCGCCAGCCGCTGCACGTCGTAAGGCAGGTTTCCCGCAAGCTCGACGATCGCCGAGCCGAGCCCCTCCTCCGGGCGCATTCCCGAGCGCGTGAAACGCGCGTCGATCGCGTCGGCGAACTCGGCGGCGGGAATCTTCTCGAGACGCATGACCGGCCCGGCCTTGTAGAACGGCCGCTTCGGCCCGAGCATCCGCTCCATCAGGCTCGGTTCCGATCCGGCGAAGACGTAGCCGACTTCGCGTTGATGCTGCACCGCGGCGCGCAGCGCGTGCTCGACCGATCCGCCGTTGAACCCCGCAATGGCCTGGAACTCGTCGAGCGCGACGACGACCTGGCGCTTCCGGGCCTCTGCCAGCCGCGACGGCAGCGCGAAGACTTCCTGCGCGAGCCGTGAGACGTCGCGATCCGTTCGCGCGTTGGGAAACGCCACCCGTCCGACGGGACCTGCGCCCGCGTCGGCTCCAAGCTCCACGCGCGTCGACGAGATCGCGGCGCGAAGCCAGCTCCTCGCGCGGTCGCCCTTCGTTTCCGCCGCCGCCAGCGCGCGCGCGTAGCCCTCGAGAAACGCGACGTAGGAGCTGAAGCTGCTGACCGTGACCTCGACGGTCAGCGCGCCGCGGCGCGCCATCGCCGCGAGCGCCTGCCGGATGAGCGACGATTTCCCGTACCGGCGCGGCGAGATGAGGAACACCTTCTGCCCGGCGGCCAGGTCGCCGGTGAGGCGATCGAGCTCGGCCACGCGGTTGATGAACGCGGCGGGCGGCACCACTTCGCCGTAGACAAACGGGTTCCGTTTTACGTCGAACACCGTAATGACTACGTATTATAACGTAGTCTCAGTGGCAGAGGCTGGAGGTGAAGTCGAGTCGCGCTCCGCTGCCGGCTTCGATGAACACGGAGTCCCAGCCGACGTCGCGCAGCGTGAAGTAGAGCACGCCGTACGTCTTGAACTTGTTGGCGCTGTTGGCGGCCGTGGGGCCGAACTCGTACAGCGGCGCGCCGCCGGTCCCGGCGATGTACTCGGTGATGCCGGCCGGACCGCGGATGGCGGTCGGGTCCTGCGGAAAGTACCGCTCGTAGAGATGATCGTGGCCGTTCACGACGACGTCGGCGCCGTACTTGTAGAGCACGTCCCAGATCGGCCGCATCAGGCCGTTGCTGCCGGCGCTCGGGCCGGAGGTGAAGAGCGGATGATGCCAGTATGCCAGCGTGCACTTCGCCGTGGACGAATGGCTGTTCGCCTCGAGATCCCTGTCCAGCCACATCCACTGCTCGGAGCCGGGGCTCACCGGCGCGTTGCTGTTGAGCGACACGATGTGCCAGTTGCCGAGCGTGTAGCTGTAGAAGCCGGCGCCGCGATCACCTGACGGGCGCCCGGCGAAGAAATCGAAGTAGGGAAAGCCGTTGGTGCCGGAGTCGTACTCGTGGTTGCCGGGGCTCGGGTACGTGCGTGAGAGAAATCGTCCCCAGCGCGGCTTGTAGCAGTTCCTGTAGTCGTCCGCCGACCCGAAGAAGTACGCGTTGTCGCCCGCGGTGAAGACGTAGGCTTCCGGCTGCCTGTCGATCAGTTGCGCCGTCGCCTCGCCGTGTGAACCCAGGTCCGCGGCGGCGCTGCAGTCGGCAATGTCCCCGGCACCGACCAGATACGCCACCAGGGAGGGCGGAGGTATCGGCGTCGGCGTGGGCGCCGGCACGGGTGTCGGCGCCGGCGTCGGCGCGACGGGCGTACGCGAGCTGTCGCTGCACGCGCAAGCCAGCAAGCCGGGCACGACGAGCAGCCGCAGCCACTTTCTGGTCCCCATCGTAAAAGTCTGTAAGTGACATTCAATCACATTCGGGATACTGCCGAGTGCAAAACCGTGCAGTCATAGGGTTTAAGGGTTCTGGAGACGCCATGGTGTATAGTGCGCGGGC
Source organism: uncultured Acidobacteriota bacterium (assembly GCA_963794305.1). Taxonomy (GTDB): domain Bacteria; phylum Acidobacteriota; class Vicinamibacteria; order Vicinamibacterales; family CAVVIG01; genus CAVQFC01. Next base: position 221,878 of record CAWCDQ010000006.1, read on the forward strand.
TCATCAATATGGCCAGAAATCGTAAGGCGCGTCCGTCGAGGCATTTATGAATCGTGCCCACGGGGGAATGCCCGACCGGCTGGTCGTGTCGGTCGACGAACGCCGCGCCGCGGTGCTCGACGTCATCCGCCAGGCCCGCCGCCGGATCACGCTTTCACTTTTTCGCTGCAACGACAGCGCGGTGTTCGGCGAGCTGAAGGCCGCGGTCGATCGCGGCGTCGACGTCGAAGTGCTGGTCACGTCGCGCGCGAAGGGCGGCAAGAAGAAAATGGCGAAGCTGTGGCGCGCGCTCGAAGAGACCGGCGCCACGCTCCACGCGTATACCGACGCGGTCGTGAAGTACCACCCCAAGTATCTGGTGGCCGACGACGGGCCGGCGATCGTGGCCTCGCTCAACTTCACGAAGAAATGCTTCCGGAGCACGTGCGATGCGCTCGTCATCTCGCACGATCCGGTCGTCGTTTCCGACCTGCGCCGGCTCTGGACCGCCGACCGCGAGCGCCAGGAGATGCCCGCGGACCTTTCGCGCCGCCTGATCGTTGGACCGGAACGCGCCCGTCGTCAGTTCACCGCACTGATTGAAGGGGCGCGCAACAGCATCCGCCTGATCGACGCCAAGCTCTCGGATCCCGACCTCGTGTCGCTGCTGAACGCGAAGCGGGCGGCCGGCATGACCGTCGAGACGTTTGCCGCCAAACGCCTCGGTGATTTGAAGTCGCACGGCAAGATCATGCTTCTCGACGACGAGACCGTCGTGGTCGGCAGCCTCGCGCTTGCGGCGCTCAGCCTCGACTTCCGGCGCGAGGTGGCCATCGTCGTCACCGAAGCGGCCGCGGTGACGGCGGCCATCGAGCTGTTCCAGTCCGTACGAGACGCGATGGCCTCGGGCGAGCCCGCTGCCGCCGGCCGCAAGGGCGAGGCCGCGTGCTGATTGCGATGTCGGTCTGCGCGCTGGTTTCGGGATGGACGCCGCTCATCGAGAGCCGCGGCTCACGCGCGCGCACGCTGCTGGCGTTCCCCGTCCCGCCGGCGCGGCGTTCGCGCAGTCCGCCGGCGCGGCGTCCGACGTCCAGGATCCGCAGGAACCAGCCGAGAAAAAGACCAAGGCGCAGAAGAAAGCTGACAGGAACAAGCTCGCCAAGGACGAGGAGCCGGCGCCCGACGAGCCGCTCGTTCCGCAGACCGATCGAGGGTCGAGCGGGTGGAAGATGGATTGGAAGCAGCATCCGTCGATCCAGTTACGGCGACCTGTTTCGTCTCGACGTCGAAGCGAAGCTGCAGGAGGACGGCCACTCGTCGTACGGCCCCGTCGCCGGCCTGGATCCGTGGGAGTTCCACCGCAACCGCCTCGGGATCAAGGGCTACCTCACGAAAAACATCGAGTACGAGATCGAACACGAGTTCACCGAGAAAGAGCTGACCGAGAAGGATCTGCAAGAGGGCCTCACGCCCAAGTCGCAGCTGGAAGGACGTGAACGTCAACCTCACGTATTTCAAGAAGGGGCAGATCCAGATCGGGAAGTTCAAGGTGCCGTTCGGCCTCGATCAGCTCACGGGGGTCACGCACAACGACTTCGTGTACCGCTCGCTCGGCGCCAACTACCTGGACCCCGGCCGCGACATCGGCGTCATGGTCCACGCGCCATTCTTCAAGCACGGTCTGACCTACGCGGTCGGCGGCTTCTTCAACGACGGCGACAACGCCAAATCGAAAAAGATCGAAGGCGGAGGCGCCACGTTCGCGGCGCGCGTCACCGGAATGCCCTTTCGGCGGTTCACGACTTCGTCGTTCGGGAACATCGAAGTCGGGTCCGCGTTTACGTTCAGTCAGCTGTCCGACGATTCGTTCCGGCCGAATGGGTTGCGCGGCCGCACCGTGATGACGCAGGACACCTTCTACGGATCCGTGTACGTCAAAGGCCACAGACGACGGTGGGAATCGGACGCCGACTGGACGTCGGGCCCCGCCTCGGTCCGTGCCGAGTTCACGTGGCAGAGCGACGATCGGCTGGGCCAGGGGATTGGGGATGAGGATCTATCGGACGCCCGCGGGCGCGCCTGGTACGTCTCGGGAACCTGGATCCTGACGGGCGAGCGCAAGCAGCGCCCGGTGAAGGCGTCGGAGCCCTTCGCACAGGGCGGGATCGGCGCGATCGAGCTCGCCGCCCGCTACGAGCGCATGTGGTTCGACAGCACGCCGGTCGGGGACGAGCCGCCGCTGCGCAATCCGCGGGCGGCCACCATTTACCCGAGTGGAGATTACGCGCTCACGCTCGGTATCAACTGGACCCTGAACCGGTTCACGAAGATTCAGTTCAACGGAATCCGGGAACAAGTCGAAGACCCCGAACGTAATCCTGTACCGAACGGCGCCGCGTTCTGGAGCCGAGTGATTCGCCTCCAGTTCGTGCTCTGAAGGGCAGGGGAGGCAATCATGCTTCGCAATCTCTTCCGGATCGTCGCCGTCGCCGCACTCGCTGCCGGGGCGCCATGGGTCGGCGCAAGCCCAGACGGTACGGCCGATACGGCCCGCCGCCGCCGAAGTCCCCCCAGCCGATCTCGCCGATCCGTTGTTCGATGGCAGCGTTCTCCACGACATCTTCCTGACCATCAATTCCCGCGATTGGTCCGCTCTGAAAGAACACTTCCTCGACAACACCTACTATCCGTGCGATTTCAAGTGGAGCGGACAGACCGTCCGCAACGTGGGGATCCGATCGCGAGGCACCGGCAGCCGGAGCGGCGTGAAGCCGGGCCTGCGCATCGACTTCGATCGCTACACGACGGATCAGAAGTTCCTGGGCTTGAAGTCGATCATCCTGAGGAACAACACGCAGGATCCGAGCGGGATGCGCGAACGCCTCAGCATGCTGCTCTTCAAGCGCATGGGCCTGGTTGCCGAGCGTGAAGTGCACACGCGCCTCTACATCAACAACGCCTACGTCGGGCTGTTCACGATCGTCGAGTCGCTGGACAAGACGTTCCTTGCGAAGAACCTCGGTGAGGATAGCGGGCATTTGTACCAGTACAGCTTCGACAACGCCGCGCCGGTGCCGTTCAACTTCGGGTATCCGGGCGCGAGCCCGAACCTCTATACGCCGGTCCCGTTCAAGCCGGAAACGCTGGAACTCGATCCGCAGGGTGAAGTGCTCGAGCGCCTTTTCTGGACCGCCAACGTCGCCGGCGACGCGGTCTGGCGGTCGTCGATCGAGGAGTTCCTGGACCTGAAGAAGTTCATCCGCCATCTCGCGATTGAGAATTTCCTCGCCGAGGAGGATGGCCTGACGGGCGACTACGGTCCGAACAACTTCTACTTCTACCGGTTCGCCAACACCAACCGCTACACGATTCTGCCGTGGGACAAGAGCAACACGTTCTGGGAGAGCCCGTCGGTACTCGATCCTCAGGAACATCGAAGACGGCACCGAAGCGAAGCGCAACCGCCTGGTCGTCCGGGCGCTGCGCGAGACCGACTTGCGGGAGCTCTGGCTGAACACCATCCTCGAGTGCGCCGATTCGATCATGCTGCCGGAGGGGACGTCGACCTGGCTCCTGTCGGAGGTGGTGCGCATCTCGGACCAGGTCCGCGCCGCGAACAACTCGGATCCCTCGCGCGAGGTGTACACGAACGCGGACTTTGAAGAGTCGATCCGCTTCCTGTCCACATGGGCTCAAACACGCAGCGACAACGTGCGCGCCCAGGTCGCGGCCGACCGCGCGAAGCGCGGCGTGAAATAGGCCTACCGATCGCGGCGCCGAAGATGCGCTGCCGTCTCGTCGATGATTCGGTGGCGTGCGCTCCGTGGCGTGCCCCGGCGACAACTTGTCGCAGCTGAATGCGACGAAGCCATCCTTCACGGCCTGACGGCGCCCGCGTCGCGGATGCACGAACCGCCGCGTTGCCGCACGCGGGGCGAAGCGAAACAGGTTCGAGAGCCACGCGGGGTTCAGCCCCGCCGCGCGCCCGAAGGCGATCGCCGTCTCGACGTACGGCGCCGCCACAACCGTCCGACCTTCCGCGAGCGCCGGACGGATCTGCCAGCGCAAGCGGAACGCCAGGTCGGCGGCGTAGAGCAGCAGAAGCGTTCTCGCCGACGGTGCGCCGGCCGAGTCGTCGGCGACCGACAGCTCCTGGAACACTCCGGACGCGTCCCATCGGCTGATGCCGCCGCGCCCCGGCGCTCCAAGCGCGGACCGTGCCTCGGCAAGAACGGCCGCGGCGTCGACGCCATCGACGGCAATCAACCGGGCTTTCGGCGCGCGTGCCTTTTTCGCCGTCATCGGCCGGTTCCGTTCCGGGACTGTTGCAGCCATTCCGCGACGGCTTCCTCGTTCCACGCCGACCACGGGCGCTCGCGCCCTTCGAGGAACAGCCGCCGGATCAGATGGTGCTGCTCGCCGATCGACTGCTCGGCGTCCACGGTAATCATGTTGAAGATGAGGGCCAGCGATTCGTATTCGCGGATGACGCGCGCGATGAATCGCTGGTAGCTCTCGACCGGATCGTCCACCTGCGTCACGTCCTGGCCGGCCTCGTAGAAGTTCGGCGTCCGCGTCGCCGTGACGCGCCTGCCCGACGTCGTGGGTGAAACCGAAAAGTAGAACACCAGGTCGGGCCAGAGCAGCGGTTCGTACAGCTTCAGCACCCAGTCCAGATCGAGTCCGCGCGCGACATCCCGCGCAAGGCCGGTGAAGAGGAACCGGTCCGCGATCACCAGCTTGCCTTCCCAGAGAGCCGGCAGGATCACCTGTTCGACGCGATGCCGGAAATCGGCGCCGTGCAGCAGCGAGAACTCCTCCGGGCTGAGGGCGCGCACCGACTTGCGGCTCTTGATGATCGGCTTGATGAGATCCGACGAGTTCCACTTCGTGGTGACGACGTCGTACCCTTCCGACTGGAGCCAGGTCTTGAACAGCTTGCGCTGGGTGGTCTTGCCGGAACCATCGGGTCCCTCGAAGGCGACCAGCAGGCCTCGGCGTTTGGCGGGATCGGTGAAATGGGCGCGGGCCGAGCGGAGAAGAGCCGCTGACGTCGATCGCATCGGGGCTAATAGTAGCGCTTTGGCAGATCCACGATCACTTTTCGTCGCAGCAGCTCGATCAGTTCTCCGGTCACCCGTCCCGTGGCGAGGGAGGCGATCGCCGATCGATCGAGGGTCAGCGACTCGGGCAGGTACTGCCGGCAGGCGCCGTACTCGTCGGCGTATTCGTCGTTCGGAAATGTGAGCGCGAGCCGTACGCGGTCGCCATCCGGCTCCATGGCATAGAGCGGGTTGACGCGCAGCTCGCCTTCGGCTTCGGCGCGTTGTGGTCAGCGCGTGCGCGGCGAAGACTCCCGGGTGACGGCTGGCGATGATGGTCAGCGCCGGAGACTTGTCGAGCGTCTCCTTGTCGTCGCGCCTTGTCAGGTCGAGCGGCCCGCCGGACACGACGTCCGTGAAGAGGTGACCTTCGCCGAAGATTCGCGGCTCGATCGTCTCGAACAGCGCGGCGTAGCCTTCCGGCGAGAGCGGCTGCCCGTGCGACGGGCTCCAGGTGCGCTCGTTGTGCGTGTGGCCGATCAGGACGGCCCCAGGCTCCGCGCCGGCCGCGTCGGCGGCGACGAGACGTTCCATTTCGCCGACGAATTGCCGCTTCGTCCAGATGTACATGAACGCGTCGGTGCACATCGCGAAGCCGAACGCCCCCCTGGCGAACGGCATCGGCGCGTTGCCGTCGCAGCAGACCGGCTCGCATCCGGGCGCGGTGAACCGCCGGGCGAGCCACACCTTTGCGAAGTACAAGTCGGCGAGGACCGGCGGAGCGCTCGACAAATCGCGCAGCGTCCGCGTGACATGGCCGGACCCGCCGCAGATGTCGATCGCGCGGCGCTTGCCGCCGAGCACGGCCGCGCCGACCGACCGCGCCACCGCCTGCGCGACGATGTAGGTCGGGTCGGAGAAGCGGTACAGGAAATAGCCGCCCTCGAAGTTCGGTCCGAGGGCTTCGACAGTATCGCGATAGGTCGCCGTGTCCGATGAAGCGACCGCGTCGAACGCCTCCGCCTGTTCATCGTCGTCCAGGCCGAACATCGCGCGGCGGGCCAGGTCGGGCCTGCCGGCCTGAAGCTGATCGCGCGCGATCGTGGATGCCGGCAGCACGTGCAGCACCGGAATGCCGTCGACGACAGGGAAGATGCAGCAATGGCACCCGAGGATGCCCTCGTGGATCTGGTCCGTGGTGCGCGTGTGAAACAGCGAATCGACCAGAGAAAGCCGCCCGCCGCAATACGGGCAGCGGAGCACGTCGAGCGTCTCAATCAGCATGGGTGACGTTGCCGAGATGCTCGAGCATCGGTTCGCCGGCGGCGTCGAGCGGCGCGCGCCGGAACTGTTCGACTCCAAGCCATCGCCGTGCTTCGTCGTCGTCGATCCAGGCCATCGGGTTGTTCGGCCCCATCTGCGTGCGGTGGCAGCGCAGCGCGGCCAGCTTGCGCACCGCCCAGTCGCGGACGTCGACGACGAAGCTCGGCGGGTTCGCGCCGTCGCCGAAGGCGTCGGGCGCAATGCCCCAGAAGCTGGAATCGGGCGGGGCCCCGCCCTTGGCGTGCGCAGCCTCGACGACCTCGCGCATCACACCGTGCCGCATCGTGACGTAGTAGAGCGGCGGCGCGTTGGCGCCGAGCGACAGGACCGCCGTGTACGTCCTCTCGTGCACGCCGATGTGATCGAGGTGCCAGTAGAGTCCGTCCTCCGCGAACGTGATCACCGCGTCGGGCCGGTATTGCTGGATCAGCGCGACGATTTCGGCGTGCAGCTCGGGCACGTCGTCCCAGCGCAGGTCGCCGTCCGGGTGATCGAGGACGATGACCTCGGCGGCCCCGAGGACGGCGCAGGCGTCGCTGAGCTCGCTGACGCGAACACGGCCGAGATCGCCATCGGGCACGAGCGCCGGATCGCTGACGGATCCCGCCTCGCCGTGCGATGCGCAGACGATGACGACGCGGCACCCGGCGTCGGCGAGGCGGGCCAGCGTTCCGCCGCAGGCCAGCGACTCGTCGTCGGGGTGGGCGAAGATACCGAGCACGGTGCGGCCCGCCAGTGGCAGCGCGACGCTAGCGTCGGGCACGATGGGCCTCCACGAGCCGGGTGTAGACGGCGAAGTATTCGTCGACCATGCGCCTCGTGCCAAAGCGGGCGACCGCGCGTTCGTGGACACGGCGGCGGTCCAGATCGCACACGCGCGAGAGCCCCAGCGTCATTTCCTCGAGATCGTTGAAAATGAGCCCGGTGACGCCCTCGTCCACCACTTCGCGAACGGCGCCGCGGTCGAGGGCGGCGACCGGCGTTCCGCACGCCATCGCCTCGGCCAGGACGAGCCCGAACGGCTCGCGGGCCTGAATCGGATACAGCAGCGCGCGCGCACCGCCGTACAGCTTCACCTTGGCCTGGAAGTCTGCCTCGCCGAAATAGATGACCCGCCGGCCGTCGACGTGCGGCGCGATGCGCTCGCGATAATAGTCGTCCTCGGCCGCCGCGAGAATCAGCCGCATGCCGACGCGCTTGGCGATTTCGATCGCCTGAAGCGGACCCTTGCCGTCGGTGAAGCGGCCAAGGAACAGCAGGTAGTCGTCCGGCGTTTCCTGGAACGCGAAGTTGTCGGTGTCGATGCCGTGCAGCACCGTGCCGACGACGTTGAGGCCGCTGAGGAGGCGCTCCTGCTCCTTCGAGATGGCGACGAACGGCGCTTCAGGATAGCGCGACCAGAGTTGCACTTCGGCTGCGCTGGGCGAGTGATGCAGCGTCTGGACGATCGGCGTCTGGCACAGCCGCGTGAAGGCGAGCGACATCGGGTAGTACGCGGCCTCGTAGTGGATGATGTCGAACTCGCTGGCGCGCTCGACCGCCGCGGCGAGGTTCAGCATCTCGTACAGCTCCCACGGCCACATGTGCTCGTCGTGCCAGTAGCCATGCGGATAGGTCGCGTGGAGCTTGGCGCTGGTCCTCGAGTCGGCGGTGGCGAACAGCGTGACGTCGACGCCACGCGAGACGAGCCCCTCTGTGAGGAGCGACGTCATCGTCTCCACCGAACCCGACTTGGGCGGAGGGATCGTGGTGGCAACGGGAGCGATGTGCGCGATCCTCATCGGGAGCATGCCGTCTCCAGCAGCGGCGGCAGGACGACACGCGCGTCGAAATGCGCGCGGGCGATCTCGCCGGCCCGTTGCGCGTGCCGATCGTAGTCGCCGTTGATCCTGGCGATCCCTTCCACGGCCTCGTCGACGCTCGAGAATGCGAGCAGCCCTTCGCCGGAGGGCAGATGGGCCGTCCACCCGGTGTCCTGCACGAGGGCCGGGCGGCCTGAAGCCAGATAGCACTCGGTGCGATCGCTGAACCAGCCGGATCGCGAGGACACGTACGTGTGCTTGGCCACCCCGAACTCAGCCCTCGACGCCTGCACGAACGCGCGGTACTCAAGCGGCGTGCGGGATACCTGCATCGCGTCGACTGTATTCCAGCCGTGTTCGCGGAGAAGGCCCTGCGGACCGTTGATGGCGAGCTCGAACGGCTGGGCTGTTCGCGACGGCAGGTCGATGAACTTCACGAACTCCTGATCCTTGTTGCCGCCGACGTCGGTGAAGCTCTCGATCTGCCAGGTCATCACGGATGTGAAGCGGTTGCGCGGCGCCGCGTCCGTGCGCCAGTCGTCCATGGTGATCGGCTGCCAGGTCTTGTGCCACGTGAAGGCGCCGGTTGGAATGGTGGACGCCGGCGTGCCGATGTTCGAGCCGAACGTGAACAGATGGTCGAAGCGCTGGAAGAACTCGACGTACCACGGCTCCGCCTTCGCGATGGCGAGCTGCGTGAACGCCGGATCGGAATCGACGAACACCTTGTGCGGGATTCTCGCGTACTCGTCGCGCCAGAACCACGATCCACCCGATAAATTGATGAAAAGCTCTGCATCAGCGGCGTAGCGCCGCACGTCGTCGGCGGTCCGGCCGTGATACGTGCCGTCGTAGTTCACGAACGACCAGCGGTCGCCGAGTCCGTAGGGTGCCAGGGCATTGTGAATGTATGTGGTGCCGTAGACCGGATCGGTCGCTCGGGTGTTCAGCACCGGGTCGTAGACGCACTCGCCGGTGTCCTCGACGTAGAACACCTCATGGCCGAGTGCGCGAAGGCCCAGCAGATACATGAGGGAGCACCAGGTGACCCCGCCGAAGGGATAGCGGGCGATGATGCCCGCGAACAGGATTTTCATGGCAGGACGGGCGGATCGGGCCGGACAGGCAGGACTCGATCCGCCCTCCGCCATCCAGCCTCCCCGCCTCTGTCATCGTTTCGCCGCCTCGATGAGCTCGTCGACGCTTTCCGGATCGTCCAGCGATTTTCCAACCGACAGCCGCGCGCACATCCGGCGATAGAGCTGGCTGGACTTCAGCAGATCCTCGTGGCGTCCCTGCGCGGCGATCTCGCCGCCATCGAGCACCAGGATGCGGTCGGCGTCGCGAACGGTGGAAAGCCTGTGCGCGATGACGATGGTCGTTCGGCCCGCGCGCAGCCGGCGAAGCGCCGCAAAGACGATCTCCTCCGAGATGGAGTCCAGCGATGAGGTCGGCTCGTCGAGGATCAGGATCGGCGCATTCTTGAGGATGGCGCGCGCGACGCTCAGCCGCTGGCGCTCGCCGCCCGAAAGGCTCCCGCCGGCCTGGGCGATTTCCGTCTGGTAGCCGTTGGGCAGCCTCGCGATGAACTCGTGGGCGTGCGCGGCGCGCGCCGCCTGCTCGACCTCCTCATCGGTGGCGTCGAGACGGCCGTAGCGCAGGTTGTCCGCAATCGTTCCGGCGAAGAGCACCGGGTCCTGAAGGACGATCGCGATCTTGTCGCGCAGCGATCGCACGCGGTACCGGCGGACGTCGACGCCGTCGATGGTGACGCGGCCGACCGTCGGGTCGTAGAAGCGCGGGATCAGGCTGACGAGCGTGGTCTTGCCGGCGCCGGTGAGGCCGACGAGCGCGATCACCTCGCCAGGCTTGGCGGCGAAGCTGATGTCGTGCAGCACCCGCGAGCCGTTGGGATACGTGAAGCCGACGTCTTCCACGTGAGACGTCGCCTTTGATGTCGATCGCGTCGATCGCGTCGGGCGCCTCCACGGTTTCGGGAATCAGCGCGAACATCGCGCGCACGCGCTTGGTGCCGGCCAGCGCGCCCTGGAGCTGGCCCGTCGTGTGAGCGATCGCCGAGAGCGGTCCGTACACGGCCGCGAGATAGCTGATGACGACGGTCAGCTGTCCGATGGTCAGCCGGCCGGTCATCACATAGTCGCCGCCGACAATCACGACCAGCGCGGTGCCGAGAATGGTGATGGTGCTCACCACCACCGAGAACAGCGACTGCTGCCACGTGATCGCGATGCGCGCGTCCATGGTCGTGACGCCATTGGTCTTGTAGCGCTGCAGCTCGTAACGGCTCCCGCGCGAAGCTCTTGACGAGCTTCATCGCGCCGAACGTCTCGTACAGCCGGCCGAGCAGCTTCGCCTCCAGCTCCTTCACACGCTCCTCGCGGTTCACGAGCGTCCTCGTGTAGAAGCGCAGGCACAGATACAGGAACGGGACGACGGTCAGCGAGAGAAGCGCGATCGTCACGTTCATGTAGAACAGCCAGCCGAACATCACCGCCAGGGCGATGGTGGACGTCGCCAGCGGGAACAGGCCGCTCATCACCAGGTTCTCGATCGCGTAGGCGTCGACATCGACCCGATACACGGCGTCCGCGGTGCTCGTGGTGATGTGATGGCTCAGTCCCAGCGCCGTCAGATGCGAGAACAGCTTGCCGCGCAGGTCGTACACCATGCGCTGCCCGGTGTCGACCTGCACCTGCGTGCCGTAGGCCGAGACGAACTGGTTGACCACCTGCAGCAACACGCCAAGGACCACGACGCCGAAGAGCAGCAGCGAACTGGTTGCCGTGGGTGAGCGTGGTGATCCACGGCTGGATACTGGCGGGGAACGACTTGCCTCCCAGCCGAGGCGGGCGTCAGCACGTAGTCGATGACGATGGCGAGCGGCCACGGCTGCAAGGCGCCCAGCACGATTTCCGAGACGAGCAAGTACCGAGAGCACCGCCACACGCTTGCGGTACGGCCGGAGGTACTCCAGCATCCATCCGAGCAGGCCGTCGGTCGCGCTGACGCTCTCGGGATTCTCCGCCGGTTCCGTCATCCGCCCACCTTCCGTGGCGGCGTCACAGGCCGCGGCGGCACCAGGTTCGGCGCGATGCGCGGGATGATCAGCGGGACGACCTTGTCTTCGAGCGAGTCGGCGACGTAGAGCCAGCCGCGTTTCGGCCCGGAGGCGGCGAAGGCGACGCGCGTCGGGGCGCCGAATGCCTCTCGCCCCTCGTCGGTCAAATCGCGAACGATGCCGTCGGGGCCGACCGCTCGGACGCTCTGGTTGTAGAAGTCGGCGATGAAGATGGTGACGCGGCCGCCCGGCTCGTTGACCACGGCGATGCCCGCGGGGCCGGCGAACTGCGCCGCCGTCGCCGGGCCATCGTCGCCGCTGTGTCCGTAGGCGCCGCTGCCGGCCACGGTGGTGATGAAGTGCGTTTTCGCGTCGACGCGGCGCACGCGGTTGTGGTGCATGTCGGCGATGTACAGATCGCCGGTCTTCGGATCGAGCGCGACGTCGCTCGGCATGTTCAGGTGCGCGCTGGTCGCAGGGCCGCCGTCGCCGACGTTCTGCGGATCGCCGGGCACGCCGTCGCCCGCCACGGTGTGGATCAGCCCGGTCTTGGCGTCGACCATGCGCACGCGGTAGTTCAGGGTGTCGGCGATGTAGATGTCGCCGTTGGGCGCGGCGGCGACCGCGCTGGGCGTGTTCAACGCGGCCTCGGTCGCCGGCTTGTCGTCGCCGTCGTAGCCGTTCTCGCCCGATCCGGCGATGGTGGTGATGATCCGGGTCGGTCGATCGACGCGGCGGATGCGGTCGTTGTGCGAGTCGGCGACGATCAGATCGCCGTCGGGCGCGATCGCGACGCCGTCCGGCGTGTCGAGCTGCGCCACGATCGCGGGGCCGTTGTCGCCGGAGAAGCCGGTGCCCAGCTCGTGGCTGCCGGCGACCGGCTCGATCTTGATGTTGTTCGGGTCGACGCGGCGGATGACGTCGTTGTTCGAGTCGGCGATGTAGATGTCGCCGTTCGCCGCGATCGCCAGGCCGCCCGGGGCGTCGAGCCAGGCTTCCAGCGGCGAACCGTACTCGCCCGAGTAGCCCTTCTTGCCGCCGATGACCGGACCGATGGCCGCTTCCCGCAGCATGAACGTGCTGGCCCCGAGCGTGACGATCATCAGCACGAAGACGAACGTGCTGCGCAGGCCGTAGGTGCGCAGCAGGGATGGCGCGATGAGCGGGGCGCGGGCCGGGGTGGACGGCATCGCGACCATGCCGTTGCCGACCGTCACCCTGGCGATGCCCCTCCGCACGATGGCCGTGGCCTGCGCCGTACGCCAGAGGACGCCGACAATCAACGCGACCGTGAGCGTCGAAACCACCGAACCCGCGATCCGCCAGTTCCGCACCGCTCCCGCCGCGGCGCCGTTCAGCAGAGCCGCGCCCGATGTCGCGCCGGCCAGCAGCGCGCCGCCGATCCCGAGCGCCGCGACGATGCCGAAGGTGGTCGGCCGGAGATGGGTGCTGATGCGGACGAGCGACTTGCCGCTCCCGTGTTCCTCGACGAGCGCGCGTGCGTCGAGCCAGGCCCAGCGGCCGACGAAGACGCTGACGTCGCGGTCGTCCGACCACCCCTCGTCGATCTCGATCGAACGTACCGCGCGCGACCGGTGCAGCCATTCGGTCAGCTCTGTGAGCACGCGGTCCGCCGACGTCCACGTCTCGCTCCAGAAGCGGTCCTCGATGACGTTCCCCGAGATCAGCAGCAGGCCGCGCCAGGCCTCCGCGAGCGAGGGACGCGGTCTCCGGCTGGTCTGCGGCTCGCTCGGCGGGATGACGACTTCAGGCGGCGCCAGCACGCCGCGAATCCGGCCGCGGATGCGCGCGAGGGGCTGGATGAAGTGGAGGTAGGCAACCACCACCCGGTACCACAGCTTGCCTCCCGGCAGCGAGTTGACGTCGGATCGCAGCGCGTACGCGATGTTCTTTTCGATGGTGGCTGCCAGACCGATTCCGCCGCTGGCGAGCAGCAAGTACGACGCCCAGTGATGCTGTCGCGTCGCCGCCACGCCGAGGCCGGCCAGCGTGAGCACGAACGAGAACACCTGCCATCGGATCGAGTGCGGCAGAAAGGCGAACGGGTGCACGTCCGTGCGGTACACCGACGGGAACGCGGCGGTGCCCCAGACGCCGGCGTTGATGCGGGTGCCCCAGAGCGATCGCACGAAGGGCAGCGGGCTGTAGATGCGGCCGCGCCACAGCATCCGCCCGTCCAGAAATTTTTCCGGGTGATGCGCCATCAGCCAGGTCTCGCCTTCGCCATAGCCGACCTGCTGCCGCCAGTAGGCGCTCACCGAGGAGCGGTGGTGATGCCAGACGAGCGCGGACGAAGCGAAGCCGATCTTCCAGCCGCGCGCCTGCAGCCGCCAGCACACGTCCACATCGTCGCCGGCGCGGAGGTAGATGGGGTTGAAGCCGCCGATCGCCAGCAGCGCATCGCGGCGAAAGGCCATGTTGCAGCCGGGCACGTGCTCGGCGATGCGGTCGTCGAGCAGCACGTGGGTCGGCCCGCCCGGCGCGCGCGCGATGCACTGCGCGATGGGCGGATCGTCGGGCGGCACGACGTTGGGGCCGCCGGAGCCGACGACATTCGAGGTCAGGAACGGTTGGACGAGAAACGTCAGCCAGTCGCGGTCGACGCGCGTGTCGGCGTCGGTGTAGGCGACGATCTCGCCGGTCGCTTCGGCGAGTCCCACGTTGCGCGCCGCGCTCAGCCCCGCGTTCGGCGTGTCGATGACGCGGACCTTCGCGAAACGGTGGCCGATCTCGCTCGTCCGGTCCTTGGAGCCGTCGTTGACGAGGATGATCTCGTAGTCGGGATAGGTGAGCTCCTCGAGCGATCGCAGGTTGTCCTCGAGCGTGTCGGCCGCGTTGTAGGCGCACACGACCACGGAGACGCGCGGCCAGGTGCGCTGCCGTTCGGGGGAGAACGGGGCCTCGTCGAAGGCGTCGGCGACGGCCGCGGCCGCGGGCTTCAGGCGGCGATCGTGATCGACGAGCCCGAATTTCCAATCCTCGACGGGATGACCGCCGCGCCACCATTCGTCGGTCCACGCGAACGCGATGGCTCCGCACGCGCCTTCCTCGAACGCGACGCGGATGTGCATCGACGTGATCTCGGCCTGGTGCGCCTCGCCTTCGCGAATGCTGTCGGCGCCGGCTTCGGCGAGCAGCAGCGGCTTCTGGCCGGCGACGTGCTGCAGCCTCGTCAGGTAGGCGCGCAGCTCGTGCTCGCGGTGCAGATAGACGTTGAACGAGCAGATGTCGAGGAACGAGAGGTCGAGAAACTCCGTCGGCGGGAAGTTGACGTAGGTGAAGAGGCTGTCGGGCGAAACGGACTTTGCGTCTTCGTAGAGGCGGCGGAGAAAACGCTCGACGCGCATGCGTCCGTGCCATCGCACGACGCCCGGCGGAATCTCGTTTCCCAGCGCGAAGGTGAGAATCGCGGGATGATCGCCGAGCTCGGCGACCTTTGCGCTGATGTCGCGGCTGATCCCGCGCACCAGCGCGCGATCGTCGAGAAACGCGACGTGCTGCGACCACGGCAGTCCCACCATGACCCGCAGACCCTCGCGCGCCGCGGCGTCGAGCAGCTCGCGGCGCGGAGGCGTATAGGTGCGGACGGTGTTGATGCCGAGCGTGGCCATCTGACGGAAGTCGGCCGCGATCTGTTCGAGGGATGGGAACTGATAGCCCTGAGCGTCGGGCGCGAAGGTTCCGTAGGTGACGCCCTTGACCAGGAAACGGTCGCCGGCAACCTCGTCCGTGCCGGTGCGCACCGGGATATCGTGCCGGCGCCGCCGCACCACTATCGTCGCGTGCCGAGGGCACGACGCGCAGGAACTTGCCCTCGGTCACGATGCGCGCAGTGGCGGGTGTGCGCGTGTCGCGCCGGATCGCCGATTCGGCCGGAAAGGCGGTACTCACAGTAGGCGTGCCCCAGCCGTCGGCGGCGGGACAAATACCTATTGTATCAGTCGGTTGGCGGATTACCTGTCGATCTTGACATTGCCGCTGAAGGTCTTGAACCTGAACGTGCTGTCGCCGCCCCCGCCGAGCTCCGCCTTGATGGCTCGCCGGCTGGAGCTGTGCATGGTGAGCGGCATTTCCGAGTTCAGGTGGCCGCTGAACGAATTGAAGGTGACCGTCCCCCGAGCCGAGTCGGGGACATGCAGCTCGATGCCGCCGCTGAACGTATCCACGTCGATGCTTCCGCTGGATTCCCACGATTTCTCACGAATCGTGACCGATCCGCTGAAGGTATGCGCCTGGACCGACCCGGCGACGTCGTTCAGGACCAGCGGTGACGAGAAGCCGTGGAGCCTGTGCGAGCCTTCGACGCCGCTCACATTGACGGGGGAGCTGAAGACCGACAGATCGAGCCGGGTTCGGCGCGGCACCTTGATGTCGAAGTCGGTGTCCACGACGTTGTTGCCTCCGACGAAGCTCCCACCAGGAATGGTCACGCTGGTTGGCGTCCACGACCACGACGTTCGATCCGGACGTGTGGATGTCGAGCTTGATGCGGTCCAGTCGAGACCGGGGCGCCCGGCGAACCGCCTCGATGACGACCTCCGGCCGATCCGACGCGACGATGGTCACGCGCCCGGAGAAGTTCTTGAGCCGGAGCGTGCCGCCAGGCTCCATCGGCAGGGTCCGGCTGATGTGCTCCGTTTCGTCGAACACGCCCGGCGTCGCGTGAGCGGGGGTCGCGAGCGCAAATACAGCGAAAGCGGCGGCCAGTGTTCGCATGGAGCGTTGGACGGGAAAAGGGAGAGGGGGTTCAGGGGTTCAGCTCAGTTCAGTAGGTGCAGGTTAGGGTCAAGGCTCAGGTTCCCGTGTAGATCGCCATGCCGACCACGGCGTCGACGCCCAGGTTGTGGAGATCGTCGATTTCCCTGCGCGTGGTGATGCCGCCGGCTGCGGTCACTCGGCGGCTTGTGGCGGCTCGAATGGCGGCAATCGCTTCGAAATTGGTGCCGCCCATGAGGCCTTCCGTGTCGACGTGGGTGTAGAGAAACTCGTCGCAATACGGGTCGAGCGCCCGCACGGCTTCGACCGCGGTCAGCGGCAGCGTCGTCTTCCAGCCGTGAATGACGATGTGGCCGCCGCGGCTGTCGACGGCGGCGATGATGCGCTCGCGGCCAACGCCGTCGCAGAGCGTCTGCGCGAAGGCGAGGTCGGGTGCGCCATCGCGGAACAGGGACGAACCGGCAATGATGTGTTGCGCGCCGGCCGCAAGCACGTCGCGCGCGCGTTCGACGGTGCGGATGCCGCCGCCGACGCGGCAGGACAGCGCGCCGGCAATCTGCCGAACGAGCGCGAGGTTGTCGCCGATGCCCATCGCCGCATCGAGGTCGATGACCTGCACCTTGGGGAATTTCTCGAACTTCCGCACCCACCGGAACACGTCGTCGTCCCTGATCGCGAGCTTTTCGCCCTGGACGAGCTGCACGACCGCTCCGCCTTTGAGATCGATTGAAGGGATCGAGCACGTGACAAGGCGTACCGGGATGCCGTGACGTTGACGCAGATGCTGTCTTGACGTGCGCACGCTGGTTTCGGCGTAGTGGAAGATCGACGCGGCGAGGGCGGCGTCGGCGCGTCCCTGTGGTGAACACGTCCACGAAATCGTCCAGTCCTCCGGCGCCGCCCGACGCGATCACGGGGATCGACACCGCGCTGGACACTGCTGCGGTGAGGGCGCAGTCGAAGCCGGCCTTCGTGCCGTCGCGGTCGATCGACGTCAGCAGGATTTCGCCGGCGCCTCGCCCTTCTGCCTCGCGCGCCCACTCGACGGCATCGCGTCCCGCATCGGCCTGGCCGCTGCGCGCGAACACCGAGAAGCGATCGATGCCGGGCGTGGCGCGCTTCGCGTCGATTGCCACGACCACCGCCTGGCTGCCATAGCGATCCGCGATGCGGGTGATGAGGGAGGGATCGGCGATGGCCGCGGTGTTGAGGCTCACCTTGTCGGCTCCCGCGTCTACGGCCGCCGCCGCGTCGGCTTCGGTGCGGATGCCGCCGCCGACCGCGAGGGGAATGAACAGCTCGCGCGCCACGGCGCGGATGGTGTCGGCGAGCGCGCGCCTCGCCTCGAGCGTCGCCGTGATGTCGAGGATCACGAGCTCGTCGATCCCCTCCGCGTTGTAGCGGCGCGCAAGTTCGGCGGGATCGCCCGCCGAGCGCAGCCCGTCAAAGTTCACGCCCTTGACCACTTGTCCGTTGCGAACGTCGAGACAGGCGATGATGCGCTTAGAGAGCACGGAGATCCTCGAGAACACCGAGAGGATTGGCCACCGAGACACAGAGACACAGAGCCAAACGAATTCTTTCTCTGTGTCTCAGTGTCTCTGTGGCCAATATTCTCTGTGTGCTCCTTCCGCTCTGAGCACTCATCCGGCGAGCTCCACGAAGTTGCGCAGAACCTGCAACCCGACGTCGCCAGATTTTTCAGGATGGAACTGCACTCCGCCGACGTGCCCGCGCTGAACCACGGCCGCGAACGGTTCGCCGTGCTCGGTGACGGCAACGGTGTCGCCTGTCACCGGCGCCACGTAACTGTGCGTGAAATAGACCTGCGAACCGTTGTCGACGCCTTCGACAATCGACGCCTCTCGCTGAAAGGTCAGGCTGTTCCAGCCGACGTGCGGGATCTTGACGGTCGGGTCCGCCTGAAGGCGGACACGGCCAGCATCACGGTCCGGCTGAAGCCGGACACTACCGGAATCACGGACACTACCGGATCGCGGATTCGGGATCATCGGTAGTGTCCGGCTTTAGCCGGACCTTGCCGAGTCGATAGCAGCGACCCGCCAGCAGGCCGAGGCCCGGCAACTCCGGCGCCTCGTCGCTGGCCTCGAACAGCCACTGCATGCCGAGACAGATGCCGAAGAGCGGACGTCCCTCGCCAACGCGGGCGAGGATGGCGTCGATCCAGGCCTGATCGAGCGCACGCGTCGCGCCGAAGTGCCCGACGCCGGGGACGATGATGCCGGCGACGTCGGCGAGCTCGTCTGGCGTATTCGGCACGAAGACGTCGGCGCCAATCGTGGCCAGCGCCTTTTTCACCGACGTCAGGTTCCCCGCCTTGTAGTCGATGAGCGCGATCACAACAGGCCCTTCGTGCTCGGCAGCATTCGGGCCATGCGGCGATCCTTGGCGACCGCCACGCGCAGCGCCCGCGCGAACGCCTTGAACACCGCTTCGATCTTGTGATGGCTCGAGCGGCCATAGAGCACTTTGACGTGCACGTTGGCGCGCGCACCGATCGCGAAGCCTTCGAAGAAATCGTGCACGAGCTCGGTCTGCAGATCGCCGACCCGCAGCACCTTCACCTTCAGGTCAACGACAGTGTGAGGCCGCCCGCCAAGATCGATCGCCGCGACCGCCAGCGTCTCGTCCATCGGCATGACGAAGTAGCCGGCCCGGTTGATGCCTCGCCGGTCGCCGAGCGCCTGCGAGACGGCCTCGCCGATCGCGATGCCGAGATCCTCGACGGTGTGATGCTGATCGACGTCCAGATCGCCGCTGGCGTCAATCGTCAGGTCGAATGCGCCGTGCCGGGCGAACAGCTCGAGCATGTGATCGAGGAATCGGATGCCGGTGCGTACGTTGTACCGGCCCTTGCCGTCGAGGGTGATCGCCAGGTTGATGTGCGTCTCCGTCGTTCGTCGATCGCTTACCGCCCGCCGCACAGAACCTCCTCGATCGCCGCGATGGCCTGGCGTGTGTGTTCGACGATGCCGGCGGCAATACGGAGCGAGCCGGCGCAGCCAGGCTCGGTCGAGCGGTCACGCAGGTAGATGCCTTTCGCGAACGCGCCCTTGACGAGCGCGTCCGTCCGATCGCCCGCGCGGACCAGCACGAAGTTCGACTTGCTCTTGACGTACGTAGAGTCCGAGACGATCGCACGCGGCGTAGAGCAGCGCCTTGGATTCGTTCACCTGACGGAGGTAGTCGTTGAGATGATTCAGATCCTCGAGCGCGGCGAGGATGGCGACCGCCGCGGCGACGTTCACGCTGTAGACCGGCACGGCTCGTCGAACGGGATCGAGCGTGGCCGGTGCACCGACAAGACAGCCGATCCGGAGGCCGGCCAGCCCGAATGCTTTCGAGAACGTTCGCCCGACGATCACGTTCGGAAACGCGTCGAGCTCGGGCACGAAGCTGACGCCGGCGAACTCCGCGTACGCCTCGTCGACGAAGACAACCGCGCCGGGCGGAATTCGCCGCGCAATCGTGCGGATTGCCTCGAGCGGCATATCCACACCGGTCGGATTGTTGGGGTTCGTGACGAACACGACCCGCGTGTTCTGCGTGATGGCGCCTAGCACCTCGTCCAACGGGAAGCTGAAGTCGGAGCGCGGCATCACCTGAACGAGCTTGCCGCCGGCGACAGCCGTGTCGAAGCGGAAGATCTCGAATGCCGGCTCCGGCACGATCGCCTCGAGTTGTGGTCCTCCGATGGCGGCGCGCAGAAAGGCGACGGCCACCGCCATGATGCCCTCGTCGAGCCCGTTGACGAGCGTGATGGCTTCGGTCGGCACACCAAGATACCTGCTGACCGCGTCGGTCGCGGCTGCATACGGCGGGTAGAATCCGATTTGATCCGGTCGCAGCCGCGCAAGCGCCTCGATGACGCGCGGCGAACAGCCGCCGGTGTTCTCGTTCTGGTGAAGGCGCAGCCCCTCGTAGAGCTCCGGGGGTTTTTGATAATGACTCATGGCTCTTTAAATGGCTGATGGCTGATGGCTAATGGCATCATGGCATGCGATGGCTATCGGCGTCGCGCTATTGCCCAGGCGAACTTCAATCGACTCTGCATGCGCCTCCAGCCCCTCGGCACGCGCGAGTGAGACGATTGTCGGCGCCAGCCGCGCGAGGCCGTCGCGCGTGACCCTCTGCACCGACATGACCCGCACGAAGTCGGCGGCCGAGAGCCCGCCGCGAAAGCGCGCCGCGCCCGACGTGGGCAGGACGTGGTTCGACCCGGTCGCGTAGTCGCCGGCGGCCTGCGCACTGTACGGGCCCACGAAGATGGCTCCCGCCGTCACCGAACGTCTCACCAATGCCTCCCGATCGACCACGAGATGCTCAGGCGCCAGACGGTTCGCGATCCCCATTGCATCGTCGGCGCTCCGCGCCACGATGACGGCGCCGTTGGCGCCGAGGGACTGAGCCACGATTGGCCGACCTTCGCCGCGGGCGGACACGGCCTTGACGACACGATCGGCGAGCGGGCGGCTCCAGGTAATGAAAATCGCGCGCGCGTCGGGATCGTGCTCGGCCTGTGCGACGAGATCGGCCGCAATCCAGTCGGGCCTCCCGCCGCCGGCGACGACAACGATCTCCGAGGGACCAGCGTAGAAGTCGATCGCGCAGCGGCGTGCCACGGCGGCCTTTGCGGCGGCGACCCACCGGTTGCCGGGACCGACGATCTTGTCCACGCGCGGTACGCTGGCCGTGCCGAATGCGAGCGCCGCCACGGCGTGCGCGCCGCCGATGCGAAACAGTCTGGTCACACCGGCCTCGAGCGCCGCCGCCATCACGGCCGGCTCCGGCCTCGGGCAACAGACGATAACGTCACGGACCCCGGCGACGCGTGCCGGAACAGCAGTCATCAGGAGTGAAGAAGGGAGCGGGAAGCGTCCGCCGGGAACGTAGCAGCCGACGCGGCCGAGAGGCTCGATGCGCTGCTCGACAGTCACGCCGGGAGCGACCGCAACGTCGAAATGCTTCGGGATTTGCCGGAATGCCACTGAGGCGACGTTCGCGGCCGCCTTCGCGATCGCGCGCCGCACGGACGGCTCGACGAGGGCGGCGCCTTCGCGCATTTCCTTCGGCGTCACCTCCATCGATCCGGTCACACGATCGAACCGTTTGGCGAAGCGGGTGAGCGCACGATCGCCGCCTGTCCGCACTTCGTCCACGATACGCTGCACGCGGCGTTCGAAGGGGCGATCCTCGTTCACGCGTCGCGCGATCAACCGATCGATCGCCTTCGCGTTGCTCGCGTCGATGATCTTCATCCCGACCTGTGCCACCGGCCCGTCCCGCCTTTCCTGTCCATCCTCTGCATCCTGCCCGTCCCCGCCGATCCTGCCCATCCCGCCCATCCCGCCCATCCCGCCTACAGAACGATCTTGTTCAGCGGGTATTCCACGATGCCCTGTGCGCCCGCCGCCTTGAGCCGCGGGATCAGATCGCGCACGGTGCGCTCTTCGATAATCGTGTTCACCGCCGCCCAGTCGTCGTCGCTCAGCGCCGAAATCGTCGGCCGCTGCAGGGCGGGCAGCAAACCGAGCACGCCGTCGAGATCGGCGCGCCGCACGTTCAACATCAGCCCGACGCGGCCCTGCGCCTCGATGGCCGCCTTGAGCAGCAGCGCGACGTTCTCGAGCTTGGTCCGCTTCTGCGGATCCGCGAGCACCGTGTTGTTCGCGATGAGCTGCGTGTTGGACTCCATGACGACGTCGAGAATCCGAAGGCGGTTGGCACGCAGTGACGAGCCGGTCTCCGTGACTTCGACGATGGCGTCGGCAAGCATGGGCGGCTTCACTTCGGTGGCGCCCCAGGAGAATTCCACCCGCACGTTCACCTGCTGTTTCGCGAAGTACGCGCGAGTCGCGCGCACGAGTTCGGTGGCGATCGTTTTGCCTTCGAGGTCCCTGGCCGAGCGGAAGGGCGAGTCTTCCGGCGCCGCGAGCACCCACTTGACCTTTCCAAAGCTCTGCTTCGCGTAAATCAGATCCGCGATGCTCGTGATCACGCCGGTTCTGCCGTCGCCCGCTTCGTGCTCGGCGATCCAGTCCTGGCCGGTGAGGCCGGCGTCGAGCACGCCGTCGGAGACATAGCGCGCCATCTCCTGCGCGCGAATCAGCATGCACTCGATTTCCGGATCGTCGATCGACGGGAAGTACGACCGTGAGCTGACGTAGATGTTGAAGCCCGCGCGCGCGAACAGCTGAACGGTGGCGTCCTGCAGCGAGCCCTTCGGAATGCCGAGTTTCAGTTTCATCGCGAG
This sequence comes from uncultured Acidobacteriota bacterium, assembly GCA_963794305.1. Classification (GTDB taxonomy): domain Bacteria; phylum Acidobacteriota; class Vicinamibacteria; order Vicinamibacterales; family CAVVIG01; genus CAVQFC01. Next base: position 244,114 of record CAWCDQ010000006.1, read on the forward strand.
ATGCCTACTGTCCTTCGTGTTGATCCAGCGCTCGAAAGCACGTTCTGGCCCCGGTGTGGCAGACGTTGCCGTCGCCGAGCCGTTTGACCTTGAGCAGCACAGTGTCGTCGTCGCAGTCCACGAGGATCTCCACGACTTCGAGCTTGTTGCCCGACGTTTCGCCTTTCATCCACAGCTTGTTGCGCGTGCGGCTGAAGAAGGTCGCGTAGCCGGTGCGCCGCGTTTCAGCGAGCGCGACGTCGTTCATGAAGCCGACCATCAGGACTTCCGAGCTTTCGGAATCCTGGATGACAGCGGGTATCAGTCCGTCGAGTTTTGAGTAGTCCATAAATAAAAAACCCCGCCATCGGGGCGGGGCTTCGTAGTCGCTGGTCTTTGGTCTTTAGTCGCTAGTCCAAAACCGGATCACGCCGCTCCCGCCGGCCGGTGGCCGTGGTGGAAATGATGGAGCCCGTGATGGTGAACCGTGAACATCGAAACGCCAGAGTATGCGATCGGGAATTCGCGTGTCAACGGCGGCGGCGCCCGCCCGATTTCCGCGGGGTGGCGGGTGCGGCCGTCTCCGCCTCTCGCGCGATCATCACCTCCGTCGATTTGACGATGGCCAGCGCTTCATCGCCGCGCCGGAGTTTCAACTCGTCCACCGCGTCGCGGGTGATCACCGCTGTGAGCGTCTGGTCGCCGATCCGCAGACGCACCTGCGCGAGGAGGCCTTCGACGCGGACCTCGTCGACGTAGCCGCGCAGTTGATTCCTGCCGCTCAGCGAGACGATGACGCCGACGCGCTCCGATGTTGCGGGCCTCGCGGCCGGCGCGGTGGTCGGCGCCAGCAGCCGATCGACTTCCGTGTCCGCGATGCGGTGGTGTCCCCCGCTCGTGACACGCGTGCGCACGCGCCCCTCGTAGATCCAGTGCTTGAGGGTCGAGTAGCCGATGCCGAGCCGGCTCGCGGCTTGTCGGACAGTGAGCAGTGTCATGGCTAAAGAGCTGGTTGCGCAGAACGATTCAACTCGAATCATATTAAACTGACTGCGATTGTGAACACAAAACGCCGTGCTCCTGAAAAGCCCGTGCGCCGCCGATGGCTGTGCGCCGCCGCGTGGCTCTGCGCCGCCCTTGTGGCGGCCGGCTGCCAATCCGCGCCCGAGTCGCCCGCCCGCCGTGGTCGCGTGCGAGTGGCCGCGGCTTCCGACCTCAACGCCGCGCTCACCGACGTGATCGCGCGCTTCGGCGGCTCGCACGATGTCGACGTGGCGGTGTCGTACGGATCCTCGGGAAACTTCTACGCGCAGCTGCTCAACCAGGCGCCGTTCGACCTGTTCCTGTCGGCCGACGTCACCTATCCGAATCAGCTGGCGGCGCGCGGTCTCACGCTGCCGCAGAGTGAGTTCACGTATGCCTTCGGGCGCCTTGTCTTGTGGGCGCCCCAGGCGTCGTCGATCGACGTGGAGCACGGCGGGCTGCAGTCGTTGAAACAGGCCTCGATCGCGCACATCGCGATCGCGAACCCCGAGCACGCGCCGTACGGTCGTGCGGCCGTGGCGGCGATGCAGGCGGCCGGCGTGTACGACGCGGCGCAGCCGAAACTGGTGCTCGGCGAAAACGTCGCGCAGGCGATGCAGTTCGTCCAGAGCGGCGCTGCGGACGTGGGACTCGTCGCGATGTCGCTCGCGCTCGCGCCGGCCGTGAAAGGGAAAGGCCGGCTCTTCGAAGTGCCGCCGAACAGCTATCCGCGCATCGTGCAGGGCGGGACGATTCTCAAGTGGGCGGCCGATGTGGATGCCGCGCGCGCGCTGCGCGGGTTTCTGCTGAGCGCGGACGGTCAGGCCATCCTCAAACAGTACGGGTTCTCCCTTCCGGATCGTTAATCCGTGGATTGGAGTGCGATCTGGCTCAGCGTTCGCCTCGCCGTCGCCACCACCCTGGTGCTGCTGGCGATTGGCGTGCCGCTGGCGTACTGGATCGTCTTCTCGCCCCGGCGATGGAAGTTCATCGTCGAGTCGATCGTCGCGCTGCCGCTCGTGCTTCCGCCGACGGTGCTCGGTTTCTACGTCCTGGTCGCGATCGGTCCGCTGAGTCCCCTCGGTCGCGCGTACGCGCGGTTCGCCGGGCACGGCCTGCCGTTCACGTTCGAGGGGTTGCTGATCGCGTCGGTGCTGTACTCGATGCCGTTCGCCGTGCAGCCGTTCGCGGCGGAGTTCGCGTCGGTCGATCGCCGGCTGCTCGAAGCGTCGTGGTCGCTTGGCGCTTCGCGCGTCGAAACGTTCCGCCGCATCGTCATTCCGCTGTCGGTGCGGGGGCTGGTGACGGGCATCGTCCTGAGCTTCGCCCATACGCTCGGCGAGTTCGGCGTGGTTTTGATGGTCGGCGGGAATCTGCCAGGCGTCACGCGGACGGTATCGATATCGATCTACGACGCGGTGCAGTCGCTCGACTATGCGGCCGCATCGCGCACGTCGTTGCTGCTGCTGATCCTCTCGTTTCTCATCCTCGCGTGCACCTACTCGCTGCAGCGGTCCGTATGGCTGAAGCCCCGGCGGTGAGATCCGACGCTCCCGGGGCGGTGCTGCATCTGGCGATGGAGCAGCGATTCGCCGGCGGCTTCGCGATCGAGGCGCGGCTCGAGGTCAGTCTGCGTCCGGGGTCGATGCTGGTGCTGTTCGGACCGTCCGCCGCGGGCAAGACCACGATCCTGCGTCAGATCGCCGGGCTGGAACGGCCTGACGCCGGTGCCATCCGCTTCGACGGGGACGTCTGGTGCGACATCGCGCAAGGCGTCTGGCGTTCGCCCCAATCTCGCCGCGTCGGCGTCGTCTTTCAAGAACCGACACTCTTCCCGCACCTCACAGTACGCGAAAACATCCACTACGGGATCAGGGTCAGACCTGGGTCTGACCCTGCGTCTGGCGACAGGGTCAGACCCAGGTCTGACCCTGATCAGGCGATCGCAGGAATTGTGAGGTTGTTGGGGATTGAGGGTCTCGAGGATCGCTATCCGCGGGCGCTGTCGGGAGGGGAGGGACAGCGTGTCGCGCTGGCCCGCGCGCTCGCTCCTGATCCCCGGCTGCTGCTGCTGGACGAGCCGTTCGCCTCCCTGGACGCGCCGACACGACTCCGGCTGCGGCGCGAGGTGCGCGCCCTGCTCCAGGTGACCGGCACGCCGGCGATCCTCGTCACGCACGATCGCGCCGAGGCGCTGGCGATGGGCGACATCGTCGCCGTGGTGATTGGCGGCCGCGTGCGCCAGGTCGGTCCCGTCAGCGACGTGTTCAGCCGGCCCGCCGACGCCGCGATCGCGACGTCCCTGGGCATTGAAGCGGTCCTCCCGGCCCGAGTAGCCGGTTCATCAGGCGGCCTCGTCAAAGTCTCGGTGGGCGAGGTGCTCCTTGACGCGGCCGAACGCGAGCCGCTCGAGGACGGGGCTCCCGTGTACGCATGCATTCGCGCCGAGGACGTGACGCTCGAGGCGGGCGCCGGCGGCCCGGCCAGCGCGCGCAACCATCTGCTCGCGCGCGTCGATCGCGATCGCGTCCGAGGGGCCGATCGAGCGCGTGTCGCTCGATTGCGGGTTTCTGCTCGACGCGGTGATTACTCGCCGATCGCGGGAAGAGCTGCGCCTCGCACCGGGCGCGCAGGTGACCGCCGCGATCAAGGCGACGTCGATTCACCTCGTGCCCAGGCTCTGAAGGACTCAGTCGGGAAGAACCTGGCCGCGCGTCTCTTCCCCAAACGGCAGCAACAGAAGACCGATCAGGAACGCGATCGACGTCAGCGCGACCGGCGTGCCGATGGTGTGGAAGCGTGCGACGCCCGCACCCACGAGGAACGTGATCCCGGCGCCCGCGAACCGGCCGACCGACGTGGCGAACGCGAACGCGCTCCCGCGACACTCGGTCGAGTACTGTTCCGGCAGCCAGATCGTGTACATCGCGAAGTTCGCGCCTCCGACGCCGAGAAAGAAGAGCACGGCAAAGAACGGCGCGAGGGCGCTCGGCAGATAGAAGATGTAGCCGAAGCCGAGCGAGATGGAGAAGAACATCACCACGAAATAGAGCCCGAGCGTCAGGCGGCGCCCGAACCGTTCGGCCATCGGCGGCAGCACGATGCAACCGAGAATCGTACCGATCGAGAGGACCATCGTGCCGTACGGACGCGAGGCGCGTCGCGTCGCCCGCGGCAATGCCCTCGCGCAGGGCGATCTCCCTCACCGACGTCGGCACGTAGACCGATCCCGCCCAGAGGCCGACGATCGACACCAGCAGGAACAGCGAGTTGAGCAGCGTCCGGCGCGCGTAAACGGGCGAGAAGATCTTGCTGAACGCCTCCATCATCGGCGGGTGCCGGCTGACTTCGGCGCGCCGCAGCCACGTATCGGATTCCCTGACGCCATACCGGATGAAAGTGATGAGCAAGGCGGGCGTGCCGCCGACCACGAACATCCAGCGCCATCCGTATCTTGCGCCAACGACGTAGTTCGCCAGCGCCGCGAGGAAAAACCCGAAGTAGTAGCCGGTGTGCATGTAGCCGCCGCCGGCCTTACGCCGCTCTTCCGGCCATTCCTCGGCGATGAACGTCCCGCCCATCGCCCACTCGCCGCCGATGCCGATGCCCGCGAGAAACCGGAGCGCGGCAAGCTGCCAGATATTGCCGACGAGGCCGCACAGCAGCGTGAACAGCGAGTAGCACAGAATCGTGAGCGTCAGCGTGCGGACCCGGCCGAACCGATCCGCGATGGGTCCCCAGATCATGGAGACGCCCCAGCCGATCAGGAACAACGCGAAGAGGACGCTGCCGTAAAAGCCGACGTTCCCGGCCGTCGCCTCGATACCGGAGCGCGGCAGCAGCTCGTTGAGAGCCGGCACGAGGACGAGCGAGTAGATGAACGAATCCATGCCGTCGAGCGCCCATCCGCCCCATGCGGCCCAGAATCCGCGCACCTGGTTCGGTGTCAGCTTGATCGGACGAGTTGTTCCGGACGAGACGTGAGTCATAGGGTTATGTTCGGGCAGACCTGCGAGAGTATACAGACAGACATGCGTGTGCTGCTCGCGCCCCACGGAACTCGCGGCGACATCCAGCCGATGCTGGCGCTCGGCGTCGCGCTGCGCGCGCGCGGGCACGTCGCGACGTTCTCGGTCCCCTCGGGGTTCGTGGACTGGATCCGCGCGCACGGGTTCGAGGCACGTTCGAACGGCATCGACATCCAGGCCGAGATGCGGTCGCCGGACGCGAGGCTGGACTCGGTGCGCTGGATGTTCGGCCGCCTGAAGGAACAGACCGCGCTCATGTTCGAGCCGATCGCGCACGCGAGCGAAGGCGCGGACCTCATCGTGGGCGCGGGTGCGCAACTGGCGACTGCGACGATCGCCGACTGGCGCCAGGTGCCGCACGCGATGATCGCGTTCTGCCCTTGTGCGATGCCCACCGGCGCCGCGCCGCCTCCCACCGTCAAGACGCAGGGTCTTCCTCCGTGGGTCAATCGATTGCTGTGGCAAGTCGGTTCGCCCGTCGCCGACGTGGCGTTGCGCGGCACGATCAACCGGGGGCGCGCTGCGCTCGGCCTTCCATCCATCGACAGGCCTCTCGAGCACATCTCGGACAGCCTCGTGATCATCTCGGCCGATCCGCAACTCGCGCCTCCTGGCGATGACTCGCTCCCGAGCGTCGTGAGCACGGACGCGATGATCTTCGTCGAACCATACGCGCCCGATCCGAGAGTGGAAGCCTTTCTCGACCAGGATCCGGCGCCAATCTACATCGGCTTCGGCAGCATGATGGCGTCGCGCGCGCAGGAGCTCGCCGCTCATGCGATCGCCGCGACGCGCGCGCTGGGACGCAGCGCGCTCCTTGCCGGGGGCTGGGCCGGGCTGGAGCGATTTGCTCCAGACGCCGACGACCTCCTGACGATCGCGGCCACACCTCACCACGCGATATTCCCGCGCGTGGCGACGGTCATTCACCACGGCGGCGCCGGCACGACCACGGCTGCGGCGTCGGCAGGCGTGCCGCAGGTGATCGTTCCTCATCTTCTCGATCAGTTTTACTGGGCCCACCGGATCGAGCGGCTGGGCCTCGGTCCTCGCGGTCTGCCGGTGTCCCTGGTCACGGCCGACATCCTCGCCGAGCGTCTCGACGCCGCGATCAACGACGCGGGCATCCGTAAGCGGGCCGCCATGCTGGGGCCGGCGGTGGCAGCGAGAAACGGTGCGCAAGGCACAGTGGACCACCTCGAGCGGCTCCTGGGATCGCTCGCATCGACCTCGGCGAGGTAGAAGAAGTCTCGCCGGAGCGTCGGGCGGATTAGACTGCGCGTATGCGCATCACGGCTCTCGCCCTGGCCCTTTTCGCGGCCGCGACGGTATCCGCTCAGCCTGCTGAAAAAGTACCGGCCGAAACGCTGCTCGATCGCAGCATCCTCAAGGCACTGGACGAAGAGCTGTCGGGCGTTGCGGCAAAGGATCATGTCGGCCGCCTCACCCAGCTGCATCGTGTGCCCGCCTCTCCCGGCTTTCACGACGCGATCGAGTACGTCATGGCGCAGGCAAAGGCGGCCGGCCTTACGGATGCGCACGTCGAGACGTTTCCGGGCGACGGCGCGACCTGGTTCGGCACCCTCCACGGCAATCGCGGATGGCGCGTCGAGGCGGGTTGGCTCGATGAAGTTCGACCTGAGCCGCGGCGGATCATCTCGTGGGACGACGTGCGTCTCGCGGTCGCCGATAACAGCGAGAGCGCGGACGTGACCGTTGAGCTCGTCGACGTGGGCAGCGGCACGCAGCGGAGCGACTACGCCGGGAAGGACGTGCGCGGCAAGCTCGTGCTCTGCGATGCGACTCCCTCTGCCTGCCACAGGCAGGCGGTGGAAGAGCTCGGCGCGGCCGGCCTTGTGAGCTACAACTCGAACCAGGTGAGCGCGTGGTGGCGCGACGATCAGGATTTGATCCGGTGGGGACATCTGGATGCGCGCGGGCACAAGAACGCCTTCGCGATCATGATCTCGGTGCGCGAAGCGCGCGCGCTTCAACAGCGCCTGTCGCGCGGTGAGCACATCACGTTGCACGCGGTCGTGCGCGCGAGGAACGACGACTCGATGGGCTACGAGACGCTCGTCGCGACGATTCCGGGAACGGACGCTGCCGCCGGGGACATCGTGTTCAGCTGCCATCTCGATCACGAGAAACCGGGCGCGAACGACAACGCCAGCGGGTGCGCCGCCAATCTCGAAATCGCGCGGACGCTGCGACGATTGATCGACACGAAACGGATTCCGCCGCCTGCCCGCACGATTCGCTTCATCTGGCCGTCGGAAATGACCGGCACGATCGCGTATCTCTCGAAGTACCCCGAGATCGCGGCGCGCATTCGCGCCGCCGTGCACCTCGACATGGTCGGCGGCGATCCGTTCATCACCAAGTCGGTGCTCCACGTCACGCGATCGCCCTGGTCGATTGCGACCGTGACCGACGACGTGGAGGAGGTGTTCGGGCGCTACGTGATCGACGGCGCCATGCGCGCGGCCGGCGAAGGAGACATGGCGCGGGCGATTCGCTCCCGTGGCGGATCGAAGGACGCGTTCTGGGCCGACATCACGCCCTACGAGAGCGGCAGCGATCACTGGATTTATCAGGAGGGCGGCTTCGCGATCCCGTCCATCTACCTGCGCGATCATCCCGACATCTACATCCATACCACCGGCGATCTCGCGGACAACATCGAACCGACCAAGATCAAGCGGTCGGCCTTCATCGCCGCCGCCAGCGGCTACTATCTCGCGACGATGCCGGATCAGGGGCGAGTCGCTGCTGGCCTTGAGCTACGCCAACGCCCATCAGCGCCTTGCGGAAGACGGCCGCCGTGCGGCGGCGATGGCCCAGGACCGCACGCACGCCAACGACGCGGCCGTGATCGTGTCGCAAGGGGTCCTGCGCGAACAGCGCCGGCTCCAGTCGATGACGCGCTTCCTTCAGCTCGATGCATGCCCTGCCTCGATCGGCTGAAGGCCGGGCTGGGCGACACGGGCAAGGCGATGCTGGCGTCGTTCCTCTCGCCGGCTGAAGCCGATCGGCTGGCACGCGCGGGGTTTCATCAGCCGGCAGCCGACTCCCGCGTGCCGGTGCGGAATGCCTCGGTCAAAGGGCCGCTGGCTCCGGGCGGCGACTGGCTTCGCGAGAAGGCCGGCGCGGGATCCGCCGCGATCGCGATCGCCGGCGTGCCCAACAGCGACGACGTGACCTACGAGATCGCGAACTTCGTCGACGGCGTCCGGACGGTGAGCGAGATACGCGACGCCGTCAGCGCGGAATTCGAACCGCTGCAGCTTCAGGCGGTGGCCGAGTACCTGGATCTGCTGGCACGGGCTGGCGCCGTCTCGTTCAAGCGATGAGCGCGCGAGGCGCAGCGATTGCCTTGCTGCTGTGCGCCGCGACGGCCGTCGCAGGATCCCGGTGTCGACCGCGACGTGCGCACCGTGCTCACGACGCAGCTCGGGTTTTCCAGTGGAGAACTGGCCGATCTTTCTCGCGGGCAGATCGTCAAACGTGGTCTGCCGTCCCGGGCGCCCGGAGAGATCGCCGTCGCCGGCGCCGTCCGCATCCGGGCGCAGAAATCAGCGTTCTTCGCGCGGGTCCGCGACATCGAGCGCTTCAAGAGCGGCGAGGGTGTGCTGCAGATCGGACGCTTCAGCACGCCGCCGGTTCTCGAGGATCTTGCCGCGCTGACCGTCGACAAGGACGACTTCGACCCGCGTTCGTGCCGCGTCGGCGACTGCGGTGTTCGCCTGCCGGCGGCGATGATCGAACGCGTGCAGCCGGGAGATTGACCTCAATGCGCCGGATGCTCAGGCGCGGGGCGCCGCGCTCTTCAAGCAGATCCTGCTGGAGGATGTCTCTGCCTACCTGTCGGGCGCGAGAACGCATGCCGCAGTACGACGATGGATCGAAGCCCATACGACCGCACGAGGATCTCGAAGGCATCCTCGCCGCGATGCCGGAGATCGGCGTGCTGGTTCCCGGGCTTCCCGATCATCTCAGGCGCTTTCCGGCGGGCAGACTGCCGGATGCTGAGGATTTTCTGTACTGGTCGAAGGAGAAGTTCGGCATCGCGCCGTTCATCACCGTCACGCACGTGACGATCGCGTGCCGATCGGCGGCGACGTGCCTGATGACGACGAGGGATGTGTACTCGAGCCGCTATCTCGACGCATCGGTGGCGCTGGCGATCGCCACTGACGCCGGCGGGCCGGACACCTTCGATCTGGTCTACGACAACCGATCGCGCGCGAGCGCGCTCAAGGGCGGACTGGCCGGCCTTCGACGAATGGTCGCCGAGCGCCGCGCGCGCGGGGCGCTCGAGGACAGCCTGAAAACGATCAAGAAGCTTCTGGAAAGCTGACGGCCGTCACTGTCCCTGCGCCGTGCTGGACTTGGCGGATCCTCCGAACATGTACTGATCGAACCACTCCACGTTGTGCTCCATCGTCGCGCGGTTGCTCTTCGGCTTCGTGGGCCCATGGCCGACGCCGCCGAAGCCCTGGTAGACGATCAGCTTCGTCGGCACCTTGATTGTCCTGCAGCCCATGGTAAAGCTCGAACGCGTTGGGCAGCGGCACCCGCTGATCGGTCGCGCCGTGCTGGATGAGCGTCGGCGTCTTCGCCTGCTTGATGTACGTGATCGGTGAAGTCTTCGCGTAGATCTCCGGATCGTCCCAGGGCGTCGCCTTCAGATACTGCCGCGTGAACGGGCGTGATGTCGGTGTTGACGTAGTAGGTCATCCAGTCCGAGATGCCGGCCCCGACCGAGATCGCCTTGAAGCGCGCGGCGTCGTGCGTGGCAAGGAACGCGGAGATGTAGCCGCCCTGGCTCCAGCCCATGGTTCCGACCCGCGCGGGATCCACGATCCCCTTCGCGATCAGCGAGTCGATACCCGAGAGCACGTCCCATGCGTCGCCGACGCCGAGGTTGCGGACGTTCAGCGCGCGGAACTTCTCGCCGTAGCCGGCGCTGCCGCGGTAGTTGGGCTCGAGCACGAGCACGCCGCGCGGAACCCAGATGTCGATCGGATAGATCGTGCTGGTGAACGGTACCGCGCGCGAGACGCCGGTTGGTCCGCCGTGGATCACGACCAGGAGCGGGTACTTCTTCGAAGGATTGAAGTCGGCCGGCATGTGCAGCACGCCCTCGATCGCCGCGCCGTCCTGGCTCTTCCACGACACGACGTCGAGCGTGCTCGTCGTCCACGTCGCGGCCTGAGTCGTTCAAGTCGGTGATCTTCTTCTCCTGCGGAGATCGGTTCGCGCCAGACACGACGTAGACCTCCGACATCGTTCTGGCGTCAGCGCGCAGGCACGCGTACGTGCTGCCGTCCCTGGAGAACGAGAAGCTCGAGTTGACGGTGCGATCGGGCGCCGCCGTTTTCGTGACGGCTTTCGTCTCGGGATCGAGCTTGTAGAGATAGGCGTAGGTGCGCGCCGAGGCGGCAAAGAACAGGCCGTTCGGTTTCCAGGCGACGATCTGCGGATCCTCGTCGAAGGCGCTCGAGAGCACCGTCGGAGCGCCACCCGCCGCGGGAACCGTCGCGATGAGGGTGTTCGAGTAGAAGTAGGCGGGGTTCGCCATCGCGGTCTGGAACGCGATGCGCGAGCCGTCGGGCGACCACACCGGGTTCGAGTCGGGGCCTTCCTGCGTGACGAGTTTGCGGATCGACGCATCGGCGACCGTGACGATGGAAATGTCGGCGGTGCCGCCGTTCTTGAGCTCGGGATTGATCCGGTGATCGAAGGCGATGCTCCTGCCGTCCGGCGACCACGAGAAGCTGCCGACGGTGAACGCGCCGCTCGTCAGCGTGCGCGTGGCTCGCGTGGCGATGTCGATGACGAACAGGTGCGTCATCCGCTGATCCTGCTCGACGATCTGGAATTCACCGTACTTCTTCTCGCGATCCTTCATCGCCGTCGGCTTTGGCTCCGTCGCCGAATACGCGATCGCCTTGCCGTCGGGGGACCACGAGAAACTGGTGACGCCGTCTTCGAGGCTCGTCAACGCCTCGGCTTCACCGCCCTGCGGGCTGATCAGATAAATCTGCCGCTTGTCGCTGCGGTCGGAGATGAAGGCGAGTTTCGATCCGTCTGGCGACCACGCCGGCGACTGGCTGGATTTTTTCGCGTTGGTCAGCTGGCGAGTCGCGCCGCTCGTCGCGTCGGCGAGCCAGATCTCCGTTTCGTACGCGTTGTCGTCCCAGTTCGATTCGCGAACCGTGTACGCGACCAGGCGTCCGTCCGGCGAGATCTCTGGAGAACCCGCGCGCTTCAACGAAAGGATCTGATCGACGGTCGGGACCGCGCGGGACGACCGGCGCGCTTTGGGCACCGAGCACGGCCGCGCCGCCAAGCGCAACAGCAGCCAGCGTAACGATGTTCTTCATCCGCGCAGTATAGGACGAGACGTGGTATAAGCAGAGACTGTCTGTCGAATTTGGGAGGAGTATTTCATGCGCAGAATGTTCACCGGATTCACGATCGCCGCAGCCGTCCTCGCGTTGAGCGCGCCTGTCTTTGCCGAGACCGTCACGGGCAAGGTGGTCGACATGGCCTGTTACAACGCCGACAAGTCGAACACCGGCGTCGATCACAAGATGCCGAAAGGCGACACCAAGGACTGCGCGCTTGGCTGCGCGAAGGCCGGCCAGCCGTTGGCCCTGCTCACCAGCGACGGCAAGGTCTACCAGATTTCCGGCAGTCTCGCCGCCGAGAAGAACGCCAAGCTCATCGCGCACGTCAGCCATACTGTCGAGATCACGGGCGATGTGATGAACCATGACGGGAAGATGATGATCATGGGCGAAAACCTGAAGATGGTTTCGAAGTAGGACCTGGAACCACGAACTCAGGATTGACGATTCAGGCCGGCGTCGAGGCGCCGGCCTTTTTCTGGCTTGACTTGTTCTAATGAATTAGTACAATAGGTCACATGGTGGCCGGCTCCCTCGTTTCCATCGACACCAAGGACCGCACGCCGATCTACGCGCAACTCGATCGCGGGCTCCGCGCCGCGATTGCCACCGGACGCCTTGGCGTCGGCGAGCAGCTTCCCACCGTCCGCCAGCTCGCCGTCGACCTCAGCATCAACGCCAACACCGTCGCGCGCGTCTACGCCGAACTGGAGCGGGCGGGCGTCATCGAGACGCGCCGCGGCATCGGATCGTTCGTCACCGCCACTCCGCAACAGGCGCAACCTCCCGACCATCACCGTCGTCAGCTGCGAGCGTTCGTGACGCGCGTACTCGCGGACGCGGCCGCCGCTGGATTCAGCATCGACGATGTCGCCGCCGAGATGCGCGCGCATCGTCAGAAGGGAGCATGACCGTGGCCTTCAGCTCACGTCGCACTCAGTACAGCCCCGATCCCCCGCGCGCCAACGTCGTCGCGATCCTGGTTCTGCTGGTGGCTCTGGCCATCGGCGGCCTCATGACAGCCGCGGCCGGCAACCCGATCCCCATCATCGTCTGGGCGGTCATCGGCGTGGTGCTGATGCAGGCGCCCCGCGTGGCGCAGCAGTGGGAGCGTGGCGTCGTCCTGCGCCTGGGCAAGTTCGTCGGCCTCCGGGGGCCCGGACTTGTTCTGGATCGTGCCCTTCATCGACACCGTCTCGTCGTGGATCGATCAGCGAACCATCACCACCAGCTTCGCCGCCGAGCAGACGCTGACCTCGGACACGGTGCCGGTCAACGTGGACGCCGTGTTGTTCTGGATGGTTCACGACGCGCAGAAGGCGGCGCTCGAAGTGCAGGAGTACGCGCAGGCGGTGAGCTGGGCGGCGCAGACCGCGCTGCGCGACATCATCGGCCGCACGGACCTCACCGATCTGCTTCGCGGCCGCGAGAAGATCGAGGCCGAGCTCCAGACGCTCATCGATCAGCGATCGAACCCGTGGGGCGTCACGGTCTCGTCCGTCGAGATGCGCGATGTCGTGATTCCCGCCGCGCTGCAGGACGCGATGTCTCGCGAAGCGCAGGCGGCGCGCGAGAAGGCGGCGCGCATCATCCTCGGCGAGGCGGAGCTGGCGATCGCCCATTCGTTCTCCGAGGCCGCAAAGGAATACCAGCACAACCCGACCGCGCTGCACCTCCGCGCGATGAACATGCTCTACGAAGGGTTGAAGGAGAAGGGCGCGATGATGATCATCCCCAGCAGCGCCGTCGAGTCGATGGGCATGGGCGGGCTGATGGGCGCCGCGGCGCTGGCGCAGCAGCGGCTGACGAACTCCGGCGAGACGCAAGTAGGACGCGCGTGTCGTGGTTCCTCGAGAAGTGGAGAGGCCGAAGATAAGGAGGACGGTATGGCAGAACTGACGCCGAAATACATCGACGCGACGAACCTGAAGGCGCTGGCCATGCTCGCGCTGGTTGGGGCCGGGGCCTACATCGTGGTCGGCGGTCTGCCGGTCGTTGCCGGCAGCCTCGTGGTTGCGCTCGTGCTGACCGTCTATCACCACGCGTTGTGAACACGATGGCGCAGCGCCGTCCGAACCGCCGGGCCTGGCGTCAGAACAGAATGGACCAGGCATGAAGATGATTCTGTCGGCGGCGTTGGCAATCGCGATCGGTGCGCAGGCGCTGCGGCCCGGCGGGGCGCCTGCGGTCCCGCTCGAGCCGGTCGCCGCGATCGTCGACGCGTTCCTGACCCACAGCGTCGTGGCTGTCACCGCGGGGCATGGCGAGGCGCGCGGCTACGCGTTCCTGCAGCTCCTCATTCACGATCCGCGAATCATCTCGGCGATCAACGACATCGTCGTCGAAGAGGGAAGCGCCCGCTATCAGGACGTGGTCGATCGCTTTCTGCGTGGCGACAAGGTGCCGATCGAGTCGCTCCGCCATGTGTGGCGCGATACGACGCAGCCCGGGCTCGGCTACGACACGCAGTGGGAGGAGTTCTACCAGGCGTTGCGCAGCATCAACGCGTCCCAGCCCGCTGCGCACAAGGTTCGGGTGCTGCTCGGCGATCCGCCGATCGACTGGGAAAACGTCAAGACCGCGGAGGAGCATCGCCACTGGATCGAGATGCGCGACACGTTTCCGGCCGACCTCATCCAGCGTGAAGTGCTGGCGAAGGGACGCCGGGCGCTCCTCACCTACGGGCAGATGCATTTCCAGCGCAAGAATCTCAACGCGAACTACGAGTTCGAGGGGCCGGCGGAAACGATTGTGAGCCGCCTCGAAAACAAGTGGGGAGCGAAGGTATTCACCATCTTCACCGCCGACGTGTCGTCGCTGGAGCCCGACGCGGCGTCGTGGCCGTCACCCAGCCTCGCGATCGTCCGCGGCACCGTGCTCGGCGCGGCCGACTTCACGGTCTACTACCCGTCCGAGGCGATCGGCCGGTTTCCGATTCGGGACGGCAAGCCCGATTTCTCCGCGCCGATTCCTCGCGACCAGTGGAAGACGCTGCGCGCGGAGGACCAGTTCGACGCCGTCCTCTACACCGGCAAGGGGCCGTCGCCGCGCGTCGATCTCGATCCGGCCCGCTGCGCGGAGAAGGCCGAATTCCAGGAGCACCTGCGGCGGATGTCCGCGGCGGGCCTTCCGCCGTCCGAGACCGAGCGCCTGAGAAAACTGTGCGGCCTGTGAACCATTTGCCCGGTCGCGCGTAATACCCTCCGTGCTCGATTCCTGGCTCCAGGATCTCCGCCACGCCGCGCGGCTGCTGCGCCGCAATCCCCTGTTTGCGCTGACCGCCGCCGCGTCGCTGGCGATCGGCATCGGCGCCAACACGACGATCTTCACGATCGCCAACGCGCTGCTGTTCAAGACGCCGGCGCACGTCGTCGAACCGGGCCGTCTTGTGGACGTGGGACGATCGCAGGACGGTCAAGGCTTCGACAACGGCTCTTACCCGAACTATCTCGACATCCGATCGCGCAATACGGTCTTCACCGACATCTATGCCTGCAAGACCGGCGCGGAGCCGATGAGTCTCGGCGGATCGAGACGGCGCCGAACGCATCTTCGGCACCCTGGTGACGACGAACTACTTCAGCATCCTCGGTACACGCGCCTCACCTCGGCCGCCTGTTCACGCCTGACGATGGCGATCGGCCGGGCGCGGCGCCGTTCGTGGTCTTGAGCTATCATTTCTGGCGGCGCCGATTCAGCGGCGACCCGGCGGTCGTTGGCCGAACGCTCCAGATCAACGGACATCCCCTCACCGTGCTCGGCGTCGCGCCGCCGGCGTTTCACGGCACAACGGTGCTGACCACCGACATCTGGGTGCCGGTGACGATGGTCGGCGAATTGTCGGCCCGCCGCACGGCGTCGATGCTGACGAGCCGCGAGAGCGTCTGGCTGGTGATGGGCGCGCGACTGAAGCCGGGCGTGACCGTCGGCCAGGCGCAGGCGGAGCTGACCGGCATCGCGCAGCGCGCTGGAGCAGGAATTTCCCGATGCGAACCGCGGCAAGGGACTGCGCGTCGCTCGCGTCGGCGCCGATTCCGGGCAACGGCGCGCCGGTGGCGGCGTTTATCGCGGTGCTGATGGGGCTCGTCGCGCTGGTGCTGGCCATCGCCTGCGCAAACGTCGCCGGCGTTCTGCTCGCGCGCGCATCCGGACGGCGGCGGGAGATCGCGGTCCGGCTGGCGATTGGTGCGGGACGCGGCCGGCTTGATGCGGCAGATGCTCGATCGAGTCGTCGCTCCTGTTCCTCATCGGCGGCGCCGCAGGTCTGGTGCTCGCGCGGCTGATGACGACGCCCTCGTGTCGCTGCTGCCGACGCTGCCGCTGCCGCTCGACGTGTCGCTGCCGCTCGACGCGCGCGCGATCGGCTTCACGCTCGCGCTTGTCGCTGGTTGCGGCGGTGCTGTCCGGCCTCGCGCCGGCGTTTAACGCGTCGAGCGCAGAGGTCGTCGCCTGGAATGAAAGCGGACGCGCAGGGCGGTCCCGAGCGGCTGCGGCTGCGCGAACGCGTTCGTCGTCAGCCAGGTCGCGTTCAGCATCGTGCTGGTCATCGGCGCCGGCCTGTTCGTGCGCGCGCTGCAGCGAGCCGCGCAGCATCGATCCCGGCTTCGATCCCACGGCGTCGAGCTGGCGTTCCTCGATCTGTCCCTCAGCGGCTACACAGAGGCGACGGGACCTGCGTTCGCGCAGCAGGTCATCGAGCGCGTGCGCACGCTGCCGGGCGTTCGCGACGCGCAGCATGTCGGCGATGATGCCGCTCGGGATGGGCCGGATGGGCCTGGGCGGCCTGTCGTTGCCGGGCGCGCCGATACCAGCTGCCGGCCCGCCGGGCCCGCCGCCTCCGGGCTGGCTCAACGCGGACTGGAACGTCGTCGAACCGGAGTATTTCAAGACGATGAAGATGCCGCTCGTCAGCGGGCGCGACTTCACGCGCCGGTGATCGCCGCGGTGCGCCCTGGGTGGTGATCGTCAACGAAACGGCGGCACGGCGGATGTGGCCGCAATCAGTCTCCGCTCGGCAAGGTGCTCGTGCATCACGTCGACCGCCGCGGCACGGCAGATTCCCTCGCGTCCGATGACGGTGATTGGCGTGGCGAAGGACGCCAAGTATGCGTCCCTCGGCGAAGAGCACGACCGGCGTTCGTCTACGTGCCGATGCAGCAGCAGTACATCCCGCGCACGACGATCGTGGCGCGGTCGGACGACGGCCGTCGGCTCGCCGCCGAATCCGGACGCTCGCTGGCGTCGATGAACCCGAACGTGCCGGTGGTCAAGGCGCAGACGCTCGAAGAGTACGCATCGCTCGGCCTCATTCCCTCAACGGATCGCCGCGTCGGTCGCCGGCAGCCTCGGAATCGTCGGCGTGCTGCTCGCGGCGATCGGCATCTATGGCGTCACCGCCTACATGGTGACGAGCCGCACGCGGGAGATCGGCATCCGCATGGCGCTCGGCGCGCGGAAGGGCGCAGTCGTGCACCTGGTGCTCCGCCAGGGAATGATGCTGACGGTCGCCGGCGCGGCGATCGGCCTGCTGCTCGCCGCCGGCGCGAGCCGGCTGCTCGGCTCACTGCTGTTCGGCGTCGGCGCGACCGATCCGCTGACCTTCATCGGAGCGGCCGCGCTCTTCTGTCGCGATCGGCCTGGCGGCATGCTATGGGCCCGCGCGCCGGGCGACCGAAATCGATGCGATGGAGGCCCTCCGCTACGAGTAATCTACGGGTGATATGCGCCGCCTGATTGCCGCGTCGATCGTCACGCTTGCCGTCGCCACGCTTGCGGCGCAACAGGTGACGCGCGCGAGCTCCCCGGCTGTGGACCGACGAGGCGCTGTCCGGCTGGGCGCTGCCGATCGCCGGCGTGAACGCGACGCCAAGCTTCTACACGGAAGCCGAGTACTACGCCGCGCCTGTCGACGAGCTCCGCACGTATCCCGTCTACCTGAAGGGCCGCGAGCCCGAAGGCTATCGCGACTGGATGCGGAAGCAGGGGCCGCAGCCGCTCATCGAGATTGGCGAGAGCTGAGATCGGAAGCCGAATGGGTGGAGGCCGGCCGCGACGGTGTTCGACGGCTTCGACCTCCCGGAAAACCGCACCGATGATCTCGCGTGCTTCGCATGGGCTCGACGACTCCGGACCGCGGCCGAGCGCGAGCACGTCACTCGTCACGAACGACGGCACGATCATCGTGTCGATGCGCTGGATCGTCGATCACGATCGAAAGCTGAAAGTGACGCTCGCGGAATGCTCGGCGTGCCACACGCGCGTGCTGCCCGACGGCACCGAAGTCCTTGGCGCGCAGGGCAACCTGACGTTCCCGGTGTCCGTGTTCGGAGTTCATTTTCGAGCGGGCAGAGGAGTACCCGACGCGTCGAGGACCGCGCGCACCCGACGTACGAGCGCACCTATCGGGTCGTACGCCGTCCCGTGGCTGAGCGACGATGTCAACGAGCGGTTGAAGACGATGTCAAAGGAGGACCGTCGAGCGGATCGACGGACCAGCCCACGGCCCCGGCACCTTCCCGCGATTCAACGGCGAGCCCGTACTTCACCAACCACATGCCGGATCTGATTGGCGTGAAGGATCGGCAGTACCTCGACGCGACTGCGACGCATCGCAATCGCGGGCCGGAGGACATCGCGCGCTACGGCATCCTCGTCACGGACGCCGACGACGGCGCGATCGGACCGCACACGCTTCAAATCCGGCCGCGGAGCGAGCGCTGCACACGCGCCACAGCGACGACGCGATGCTACGCGCTGGGAAAGTACATCTACTCGCTGGAGCCGCCGAAGAATCCGAACCCGCCGAACGAGAAGTCGGCGCGCGGCGAGCAGATCTTCACGCGATCAGGTTGCGCCGAGCTGCCACACTCCGCCGCTCTACACGAACAACAAGCTGGTGGCTGTCGAGGGGTTCACGCCATTCGAGCACGCGCAACGCGCCGCCGGCTGCCGACGTGATGAATGTGAAGCTCGGCCTGGATCCTGGGCTCGCGCTCCGCACGCGCAAAGGCACCGGCTACTACAAGGTGCCGTCGCTCAAGGGACGTGTGGTATCGCGAGGACGCTCGAGCACTCGGGCTCGATCGCGTCGCTCGAGGAGTGGTTCGATCCAGCGCGCCTGCGCGCCGACTACGTGCTCGAAGGGCTGGAACCCGCCGGACGTGAAGACGCGCGCCATCCCGGGCCATCCGTTCGGGCTTGAATCTGCCGGCCGACGACAAGAGCGCGTTGATCGCCTTTCTCAGAACGCTCTGACCCACCCGACTTAGTTTGTCCTCCCGACGCTGCCTGCCCCATCCGCCTGCACCTACTGAACCGCAGTGGCGGGTGAGGATTTCTTGACCATGGTCACTGTCACCGAGGACGGATACTGCTTCGAGTGGTGCACGGCATTGTGTGCGACGACGCCTTTGCTTTCGTCGTAGTTGTTGCCGCCGGTGTTCAGGTTGCGATCGAAGCGCGGGAAATTGCTGCTCGACACCTCGATGCGCAGTTTGTGGCCCGCCGCGAAGTAGTTGCTCGTCGTCAACGGCTGCAGCGTGACCTTGTAGACCTTGCCCGCCTCCATCCACGCAAGCGGTTTGTCGTAGCCGTCGCGGTAGCGCATCCGCTGGATCGATTCGTCCAGATTGAACGCGCGGCCATCCGGGTACACGTCCAGCACCTTGACGGTGAAGTCGGTGTCCTTCGCGTCCGATGACACATAGAGCGTCGGAGTGATCGGTCCGCTGACTTCGGTGCCTTCCTTGAACGGCTCGCTCGTATAGACGAGGATGTCCTCCCGCGCCTCCATGCGCCGCTGGTCGAAGGCGCCGGCCTGCACGGCGGTGCCGGTGCAGCAGACGTTGCCGCCGTAGGACAGCACGGGATTCATCGGGTCGTAGGTGAATCCGTCCGGCTTGTCGGCATCGGGCGCCGAGGCCGAGAGCGTGCCGTCGCCGTTGAGGGTGTTGGCCTTGCCGCCGCTCGACGAGATAGAACGTCAGCGGCTGCGCGCCGGCCGGCGGCCAGGTGTCGGCGGTCTGCCACTTGTTCGTGCCCATCGTGAAGTAGGTGACCTTCGGCAGCGAATCCAGCCGCGACGTCTGTTCGCCCTTGAGGAAGCGATCGAAGAAGCCGTACACGATTTCGTTGTAGTCGAGCCGCGCGTCGCCCATGCTCCGCTCGCCGACGACCGTGTCGGCCGTGGCGCGGGTGTACGAGCAGTGCGCGACCGGCGCGATGACCGCCCATTGCTCGTTGGCGATGGCCGGCGGCGCCGTCTGCCGCACGTGGTTGTAGAGCGCGAGGTTCGGCCCGACCGACACGTCGTACCACGACATGAACCAGAGGCCGGGCACGTTCAGCTTCTGGTCGTCGTGATAGAGGCCGCCGCGGTACCACGCCGGATCGTTCGGCGCGCGCTGGATCATCTTGCCGCCGGTTTCGACCGGCATCGCCGACTCGAAGATGCCGCGCGGACCGTCCACGTTCTTGATGATGTCCTGCGTCGGCAGATGCCAGAGCGCCTTCGCCCAGTCGACCGGCGGCGCGTGCTGCGCGAGGTCGAACGCCTTCGACGCGCGGATCAGATCCTGCTGCGAGGTGTTGGGCGGAAACATCGGCCGCACCTGGTTCTGCTCGCCGTAGAGCCACGCGATGAAGAGCATCTGCACCGCGCCGCCGCGGTACCAGTTGCCCTGTTCGTAGTAGGGACCGACGCGGCCGACGCCGGCGCCGAAGCCCTGCACGTTCATCGCCGCGTAGCCGGGATGACCGAGCGCGGCCACGCCCATCTGATACTCGGCGGTCGACGAACAGCCGGTCGTGCCGATCTTGCCGTTCGACCAGGCCTGCTTCGTCAGCCAGTCGACCGTGTTGAATCCGTCGGTCTTCGATCCGAGGATGTCGTAGTTGCCTTCAGAGAAGAAGTGGCCGCGCTCGTTCTGCACGACGTAGGCGTAGCCGCGCTTGACGGCGGTCAGCTGCGCGCTCATGTCGGCCGGCACGCCGTTCTGGATGTCCCAGAAGTTGAAGTTGTAGGGCGTTCTCACCCAGATGATCGGAACCTTGCCGGTCGCGTTCTTCGGGCGATAGATGTCGGTCGCCAGGCGCACGCCGTCCGGCATCGGCATCATCACCTTGCGCTCCACGATCGCGATCGACTGGAGCTCGGCTTCCATCTCGATGCGGCGCTGCTTGTCGGCCGCGTTCAGCGTCCCCTGCTGCGCGAGCGCGGCGGCGCCGGTCACTGCGACAACGGCCGCCACGGCGAATTGGCGAAGGATGGTCTTCTTCATAGGCAGATGATACGCCTGACGAACGCGATCGCCGTACCTCTCCGGTAGCCCGGCCTCTATTCACCAGTAGTGTCCGGCGTTAGCCGGACCGTGCCGCGGTGGACGGCGCAGCGAGACATCTTCCCGCTATCCCGATACTCTTAGCCGGTGGACGATCCCGCGGCCCGATCGACGCCGGCCAACCGGCTCCGGTTCATCGGCTCCGGCGTACTCGTCCTCGGCCTGACCGCCGCCTACCTGTTCTATCGCGTACGCTCCCAGTCCCTCGAGCCAACAATGGACGACTTGCTGCCCGGATACTCAGAGCGGCGGGCGCGTCAGACAGGCATCCTCATGGGCGGCTTCGTGGTGTATTTGCTGCAAAGCGCCGACAAGCTGAATGAACCTTCAACACAGGCGCTGATCATCGCAGGTCTGTCGGTGATCGTGGCGCTGTGCTGCTTTCGGGTCGCGTGGCTGATGGACCGGCCGGCCGATGACGGGCAAAGCAGCGGGCTCGGACGATCGAGTAGGCTCGGAATTCCTCTCGCGCTCGGACGCGGCGCTATACTCCGCCCTTGGATTTGCGCCAGACGTTCGTCCTCGCGAACGAGTTCAAGGAAGGCGATCTGCTGGTCGGCGGCGCCGACGATGCCCGCGTGCGGCACGAAGCACGCCGATCGCTCGAGGCGCTCCGCCTTGGCGAGATCGGTCCGGCGTTCGTCGACGACGGCGTCACCGAGGCGCTCGAGCGTTCGTTGCACGCGCAATCGCTGACCGACATCTCGGGCCTGACGGTCGGCCGGCTGAAACAGATCCTCCTGAGTCCGGGCGGCGCCGCCTGGATCCGCCGCTATCGCGACGGCCTGCGGAGCGAAGCGATCGCCGCGGTCGTCAAGGTGATGGACGAGAGCGAGCTGTCAGCCGTAGCCCGCGCGATCTTCAACCCTCACCCCGGTGAGGGTACGACCGTCGGTTCGCCGCAGCACTTCGGCTCGCGCATCCAGCCGAACAGCCCGGGCGACGATGAAGACGACATCCTGCTGTCGATCCTCGAAGGGCTCACCTACGGCTGCGGCGACGTCATCATCGGCCTGAACCCGGCAAGCGACGATGTGGACACCATCGTCCACCTGGAAGATCTCCTTCGCCGCGTCGTCGAGCGGCTGCGCCTCCCCACGCGGTACTGCGTGCTCTCGGACATCGTCAAGCAGACGCGCGCGCGCGAGCGCGCGGCGGTCGACGTCGGGTTCCAGAGCCTGGCGGGAACGTCGAAGGCGCTCGCCGGCATGGTCGGCCTCGACGTCGACGGCATTCTCGATCTGGCGCGCGGATTTCCGGGCTGCTACTTCGAGACCGGCCAGGGGTCGGCGGTGACCAATGGCGCCGCCGAAGGCATCGACATGGTGACGCTCGAAGCGCGCGCCTACGGCGTGGCGCGGCACATTCAGGCGCGCGACCGGCGCGTGGACGATCGTCAACGACGTCGCCGGCTTCATCGGCCCCGAGGTCTTCAGAACCGCGGATCAGCTGCGCCGCGCCTGTCTCGAAGACGTGGTGATGGCGAAGCTCCACGGCCTGACGATGGGCCTCGACGTCTGCGCGACGTTTCACATGGGCATCTCGCCGGTCGGCCTTGCAGGAGACGACGCGGCGGATCGTCGAGCTGGCCGCGCCGGCGTACCTGATGGCCGTGGCCGGCAACGCGGATCCGATGCTCGGATACCTCACCACCTCGTTCCGCGAGCACCCGCACCTTCGCGGTCTCTCGGGAGGCCGCATCACGACGGCGATGAGCACTCGGCTCGCGGCGCTCGGCGCGCCGGTGGACGGAGACGCCGGCGCACACGCCACCGCGTCGCTCTACGCGGCGTACGTGAAGGCCGGCGGCGATCGACGGACGACGGACGCGTTGCGCGCGGAAGGTGTTGCGAAGATCGAGAACCTTCGCGCGCGCGGTTACGACGTCGGTTGCGGCCACGACGCCGGCTACGCGGCGCCGCCCGCCGTCGACGCTCCGCCTGGAGGCGATCTACGCGCAGGCCCGGCACGCGCTGTACGCCAGGCTGGACAACCGCGTGCTGCAGGACGTCGCCCCGCAACACGTGAGCGTCCGGAGCGCGTCGCGGGACCGGGAGGACTACCTGGCCCATCCGCGATCCGGAGAATCGGTTCGCGACGACGATGCGCAGCGGATCGTCTCGGCCGTCGCATCGCGCGGTTCGCGGCGCCCGCAGATGCAGATGGTCATCTCGGACGGGCTCAACGCCAACGCGCTGAACGAGAATCTGCGCGCGGTCCTGCCGCCGCTGCGGCGGCGAGCTCGCCGCCGCCGGCCTGCACGTCGGCGATACCGACGTGGTCATTCAGAACGGGCGCGTGCGCGCCGGCTATCACGTCGGCGCGCTCGTCGACGCGGACGCCGTCGTCCACTTGATCGGCGAGCGGCCCGGCACCGGCCTCGACACGCTGTCGGCGTATCTCACCTACGGCCGGGACGCTGCCGGGCGATCGCGGTGGAGTTCCGATCTCGATCACGCCGCGACGACGGCGGTCTGCGGCGTCCATCGAGAGGGAAAACCGCCGGCCGAGGCGGTCGGCGAAATCGCGCGCCTGCTCGTGCGGATCCTCGAGACGCGCCGGTCGGGTGTGGCGTTGTGACCAACGACGACGCCCGCGAGCTGAACGCGCTCGGCTACGCCCAGGAGCTGTTCCGGACGATGGGCGGCTTCTCGAACTTCGCGATCTCGTTCTCGATCATCTCGATCCTGACGGGTGCCGTGACGCTCTACTCGCACGGCCTCGTGATGGGCGGACCGGCGGAGATGGCCTTCGGCTGGCCGCTCGTCAGCGTGTTCACGCTCACCGTGGCGTCGAGCATGGCGGAGCTCGCCTCGTCGATGCCGACCTCGGGCGCGATGTATCACTGGGCGTGCCGGCTCGGCGGCAAAGGCTGGGGCTGGTTTACCGCGTGGTTCAACATCATCGGACAGCTCGCGACGCTGGCGGGCATCGACTACGGCTGCGCCCTCTTCGTGACGCCGCTCATCGGCGTGCCGACGACCACGGGCAACGTGCTGATCGTCTACGCCGTGGTGCTCGTGTCGCACGCGGTCATCAATCACGTCGGCATCAGGCTGGTGGCGCGGCTCAACGATCTCAGCGTCACCGTCCATGTCGTCGGCGTCATCGCGATCGTCGGCGCCTTGTTCCTCTTCGCGCCGAAGCAGCCGATCGGCTTTTTCTTTGCCCGCATCACGTCCAACACCAACGGCTGGCCGTACTGGTGGGCGTTCGTCGTCGGCCTGCTGCAGGCGCAGTGGACGTTCACCGGCTACGACGCGTCGGCGAGCGTGTCGGAAGAGACCGTGGACCCGAGGCACCGCGTGCCGTGGGGCATCGTGATGGCGGTCGTGGTCTCGAGCGTGGTGGGCTACCTGCTGCTGATGGCGCTGACCCTCGCGATCCGGGACATTCCCGGCGTGCTGAATGCGCGGGACGCCGGCGGCCAGCCGATTCCGGCCGTGATTGCGATTCTCACGACCGCGCTCGGGACGCGGGCCGGCGGGCTGGTGACCGCGCTGGCCGCGATGGCGATGTGGTTCTGCGGCCTCTCGGCGGTGACGTGGACGTCGCGCGTGATCTATGCCTTCGCGCGGGACGGCGGGATGCCGCTGGCCGGCGTCTGGAGGCGCGTGAGCCCGACGCACCTCACGCCCGCGCCGGCGATCTGGCTCTCGGTCGTCGTCGCGTTCGTCGCGACGCTCAGCAGCGGTACCTATGCCGTGGTGACGTCGCTGAGCGTGATTGGCTTGTACGTGTCGTACATCATCCCGGTGTGTCTGGCCTGGCGGGCGAGAGGCTCGGCGATGGAATTCGCACGCGGTCCGTGGCACCTCGGCCGCTTCGGATCGGCGATCAACGTCGTCGCGATGATCTGGGTCGTCTTCATTACCGTGATCCTGGCGATCCCCGACGACATGCGCGCGGGGAAGACCATGGCAGGCCTGACGGTCGCGCTCGGCGTCTGGTATCTCCTCGCGGAGCGACACCGGTTTCAGGGTCCGGCGTGGACAGCGCACGACTGACCGCAAAAAAAAGACCCGCGGACACCTTCCGGCGCCCGCGGGCAATCTTGCAATTTGCATTCAGCAATTTGCAATGAGCGGCGTTAGTACCGATAGTGCTCCGGCTTGTACGGCCCATCGACCGGCACGCCGATGTAGTCGGCCTGATCCTTCGACAGCTTCGTCAGCTTCACGCCGAGATGATCGAGGTGCAGCCGCGCCACCTGCTCGTCGAGGTGCTTCGGCAGCATGTAGACCTTCTTCTCGTACTTGCCGGTGTTGGCGTGCAGCTCCATCTGCGCGATCACCTGGTTGGTGAACGACGCCGACATCACGAAGCTGGGATGGCCGGTCGCGCAGCCCAGATTCAGCAGACGCCCTTCCGCGAGAATCATCACGCTGTGGCCGTCGGGGAACCGGAACTCGTCGTACTGCGGCTTGATGTTGATCCGCTCGACGCCCTTGTATTTCTTCAGGCCGGCCATGTCGATCTCGTTGTCGAAGTGGCCGATGTTGCCGACGATCGCCTTGTCCTTCATCCTCGCCATGTGCTCGACGGTGATGATGTTGTGGTTCCCCGTCGCCGTGATGAAGATGTCGGCCTTGTCGACGACGTCGTCGATCGTCGCGACCTGGTAGCCTTCCATGGCCGCCTGCAGCGCGCAGATCGGATCGATCTCGGTGACGATGACGCGCGCACCCTGGCCGCGAAGCGCCTGCGCGCACCCCTTGCCGACCTCGCCGTAGCCGAAGACCACGGCGACCTTGCCGCCCAGCATCACGTCGGTCGCGCGCGCGAGACCGTCGGGGAGCGAGTGGCGGCAGCCGTAGATGTTGTCGAACTTGCTCTTGGTGACCGAGTCGTTCACGTTGATCGCGGGGAAGAGCAGCGTGCCGGCTTCCATCATCTGATACAGGCGATGCACGCCGGTCGTCGTCTCTTCGGAGACGCCGCGCAGCGACGACGCGATCCGGCCGTAGCGCCCCTTGTCCTTGCCGATCGACTGCCGAATCGTTTCGAGGATGACGCCCCACTCCTCCGGATCCTTCTCGGCGTCGAATGCGGGAACCTTGCCCGCCTTTTCGAACTCGACGCCCTTGTGCACCAGCAGCGTCGCATCGCCGCCATCGTCGACGATCAGCGTCGGTCCGCTGCCGTCCGGCCACTCGAGCGCCTGCTCCGTGCACCACCAGTATTCGTCGAGGGTCTCGCCCTTCCAGGCGAACACGGGCGTGCCCTTCGGGTTCTCCACGGTGCCGCCGTTCTCGGGACGGCCGACGGCGACCGCCGCGGCCGCGTGATCCTGCGTCGAGAAGATGTTGCACGAGACCCAGCGGACGTCGGCGCCGAGCTCGACGAGCGTCTCGATCAGGACCGCCGTCTGAATCGTCATGTGCAGGCTGCCCATGATGCGGGCGCCGGCGAGCGGCTTGCTGGCGCCGTGCTGCTTGCGGAGAGCCATCAGGCCCGGCATCTCCTGCTCGGCCAGTCTCATCTC
Source organism: uncultured Acidobacteriota bacterium (assembly GCA_963794305.1). Lineage (GTDB taxonomy): Bacteria > Acidobacteriota > Vicinamibacteria > Vicinamibacterales > CAVVIG01 > CAVQFC01. Next base: position 270,383 of record CAWCDQ010000006.1, read on the forward strand.
CTTGCGGCCGAATTCGGCCTCCGCGAGATTCTTGACCTTGAACGGTTCGCGTCCGGCCGCCCTGGCGGCTTCGTACGGATGCATCTTCTCGACCACTGTTGCCATCTCTAATCTCCGTTTTTGTGTTTTCGCGGCGTTGTTGCGGTTGCGACGAATAGTCCCGGGCCCTTGGCTCGCGGGTCCGGGGGAATTGCGACGACTCTGACCTTCTCGAATCCGGCTTCCTGAAACATGCGACGCACGTGTTCGTCGCTGAACCCGAGCCACACGTGTCCCATCTGCTGGCGGTAGCTCTCTCTGTCGTGCGGCAGCATGTCGACGATGAATCGCGCGCCCCTGCGGTTTGAGGACACGCGCGACGTCGGCGAGCGCGCGCTCCGGCTCGGGCACGTGATGCAGGACGAGCATCAAGGTCGCCGCATCCAGACGCCCGTCGTCGATCGGCAGCGCCTCGAGATCGCCGCGCCGCAGGTCGATGTTGTCGAAGGCGTGCAATCGCTTTCTCGCGGCCTGCAGCATCGCCGCCGAGCCATCGACCGAGATGACGCGCGCGACGAACGGCGCGAGCGCCGCGCTGACCTGGCCCGTGCCGCAGCCGAGATCGCCCACCGTCCAGTCGCTCTGCGCGAAGGCCGCCAGCGCCGCGAGGTGAAAGCGATCGCCGAACAACTCGTCGCGGACGCGATCCCACTGGCCGGCCGAGGAGGTGAAAAACTCCTGCGATTTCGTCCGGCGCTCAGCCAGCGCGGCCTGGAGGCGCCGCTGATCCTGGGCCGCCGTCGGGGAGGCGCCGACCTGCTCGCGGACGAGCAGCCAGAGGCGTCGGGCCGCCGAATCGAGATCGCGCGTCATCGAATAGAGATTGCTCGTACCCTCGGCGCGCGCCGCGATCCAGTCGCCGTCGGCCAGCGCCTTGAGATGGCGGCTCACGGTGGACTGCGGGAGCTGGACGATCGTGCACAGTTCGGACACGGTCAGCTCGTGGCGTTCCAGCAGCAGGAGGATCCGGCTGCGGGTCGTGTCGGCCAGCGAGGCCATGTGATCGTGAATTGCCGCCGCCCGTCCATTCATCCGTATAACCGGATGAAAGGATACATTGGGTCGCCGTTGGCGTCAACTCAACTGGACTCCGGGCGCGCGCTGTCTACCTCGAGCGGCCGCGGCGCGGCGTGCGATGATGGGCCGCGTGACCGCAACGTCTTCCCCCGACGTCGGCGTCCCCGAAATCTCTCGCGACGAGCTGCTTCGATCGCTTCGCGACAGGAGCATCACGCTGGTGGACGTGCTCTCGCCGGAGTCGTTCGCGGCGATGCACATTCCCGGCGCGATCAGCCTGCCGGTCCTCGACATCGCGCGCCGGGCCGCGACGGTGCTGCCGGATCGCCGGGCGCGGATCGTCACGTACTGCGGCGGGCCCACCTGACCGCTCGGTGCGCAGGCCGTGAGCCTGCTTCACGAGATGGGCTACACCAATGTCAGCCACTACCCGGGCGGCCTGACTGAGTGGCTGGCGCACGAACCGCAGCAGGCGGCCGTCCAGACCCTTGCGGTTGCACGAACGCCGAGCCGGTGGCCGAAGCGGCGATCGCACGGCCGCGGCATGCGTGGTCGACGGCGTTCGTCAACGCGCTTGCCGACCGCTCGGTCGAACAGCTCTTCAGGCTGTGGCTCGAGATCGTGATCGGCTGCGGCCTCGCCTACTGGCTGCTGGCGACGATGTGGCCGCGTTTCGCGTTGATGACGAGCGGCGGTCCGGTTCCGCAGGGCCTGCGAGGTCTGTTGCCGGCCCTCTACTTCAGCGCCGTGACCGCGACGTCGATCGGGTACGGCGACATCGTGCCCACCGGCGCCTCACGCGTGCTGGCGGTCGGCGAAGGGATCGCCGGCTTGATTCTGTTCGGCTGCGTCGTCTCGAAGTTCGTGTCGCGGCGGCAGGAAGAATTGATCGGGCAGATTCACCGTATCGCCTTCGAGGATCGCCTCGGCAGAGTCCGGACGAATCTGTTGCTCGTCCGGACCGAGCTGCAGGCCACCGCCCGCCTGTGCGAAGGACGGGACATTCCGCCGCCGGAGGCCGTCGCGCGCGTCGAGAGCGCGGCGATGGTGTTCGTCGGCGAGCTGCACGCCGTGCACGATTTGCTGTACCGGCCGCAGGAGACGCCGGAGGAAGCCGTGCTCGAAGCGATTCTCGCCGGCCTGGCTTCGGTGTTTCGCGAGTTCAACGAGCTGCTGTCCTGCGTCCAGGCGCAGCGGGCGGAGCGGCCGCCCGGCCTTGTCCGCCAGCGTCAACACCATGTCGCGGCTCGCGCGTGAGATCTGCGGCGACTGCGTCCCGCGCCAGTTCGCGCCGGCGCTGCGCACGTGGATGGATCAGATTCAGCGGATGGCGGCGGAGGTCGAGCAGATCTGAATCGTGTTGGCGTTGGGCTGCGCGGCGCAATAGTCGACGATCGTGCGCTGGACCTCTTCGCGCGCATGGCGCACGTCGCGCGCCCGCTTCGCGTCGGACGCGGCGTTGGTCACGTACTGCACGAGCGTCAACAGGTTGAATTTCGTTGCCGGCGGCTGCCAGCCAATCGGATCCAGCTGCCACAGCGGCTTGTCGAAGATCTCGTGCATCGGGTGGACCGCTTCGATGTGGATCTTGAAGTTGGGTTCGGGATCCGGCAGCGTCACCCGCAGCGGCGGTTTCTGCAGCACCGCCTTGATGCGGTCGAGCGACTGATCGGGCGCCGGCGTCTGCGCGCCGGCCGCGGCCGCAGTCCCGAGCACGATCGCGAGGGCAAGCGCCAGCCTCGTCGCTCTCATCGGAGGGGATACTCGCACAGCTGAATGCCGGCGCCGGCGTTGGGCTGCGCGCCGCAGTACTGCGCCACCGCGGCGCGCACTTCGTCCTTGGCGGCCGCCTCCGCGTTCGCCCGCTCCGACTTCGAGATCGCCGAATCGCCTTCCCCGCGAGATACTTTCCGGCGAGGTTCTCGATGAGGATCGTCAGCAGCTCGGACTGGTTGAATGCGCGCAAGCGGCTGGCGCAGCGGGTTGTCGACGGGAGGAAACATGATCCGGTTCTGCTCCGCCATGTAGACGCCGCCCGCGGGAACCGGACCTGCCTTGAAGTTGAGCGTGGCGAGCAGCTCCTCGATTCGTCTGCCGTTCCTGAATCTGTACTCTGAAGATCGGCCGCTCGTCGATGCTGCTCAACGACAAGGCCGGCGTCGTTGCCAGCGCCTCACGGATTTTCGTGAGCGAGACCGGCAGCGACGAACCAGGGTCTGTGGCCGGTTGTCCTGTTGCTCCGTCTTGTGAAGAGGACGCAGGCGTCTGTTGCGCCCCGGCAGGCGAGGCGAGAAGGATCGCCGTAAACAGCAGAGCCCACAGGCGCATGGTCATTTGGACGCCGCAGCTTCGTCCGCAGCTGTGTCCACAGGTTAACGTACACGGAAAGCATGACTTAGGCCAGTCAAACCCGTCCGAATCCGGACAGATGCGCGCGCGACCCCCGAAGCGTAGAATGCGGTCAGACGAAAAGCGCGACGGCTCCCAAAAGGGCCAACGAGGAGACGGAGATGCATCAAGTCCTGCGCGCGGATCAGATCGAGCTCGCCGACGCGATCGCAGAGGGTGCGAAGCGCCGGCCCAGCCAGGCGTTCGGCGAATATTTCTCCTCCAAGGGTGGCTCGTGCGCGCTCGGCGCGGCCTACGAAGGGCGCATACGCGTTGCCGCAGGAGGCCGGCTCGATCAGGCCGCGGCTCGACCGCCTGTTCGACTGCCTCGAGAATGTCCGCCGCCGCTGCCCGGAGGGCTGCAACAAGCGGCTCCCGCTCAACGCGATCATCCTGCACCTCAACGACGATCACCACTGGACGCGCGAGCAGATCGTCGCCTGGCTGAGAAAGTAGCCCCGCGGATCGGGGCTCCTTCATGCCAGAGCTCCCCGATGTTGTCGTCTATCTCGAAGCCCTCTCCCGGCACATCGCAGGACGCCGCCTCGAGCGGCTCACCCTTCACAGCCCCTTCGTCCTGCGCACCGTTCAACCGCCCATCGATGCGGTGCACGGAAAGGTCGTTCGCGCGGTGCGCCGCATCGGCAAGCGCATCGTTCTTGAATTCGATCACGATCTCGATCCTGCCGATCCCGCCGCTCCTGCCCGTCCCGCCCTCTTCCTCGTCATCCACCTGATGATCGCGGGGCGCCTCCGGTGGCGCGAGCCGGGCAGGAAGCCGGGGATGGGGCCGAAGCTGCTCCTCGCCTCGTTCGTCTTCGAGCACGGCACGTTGTTCTTCACCGAGGCGAGCTCGAAGAAGCGCGCGTCGCTGCAGGTGGTCGTCGGCGAGACGGCGTTGCGCGCGCTCGATCCCGGCGGAATCGAGCCCCTCGACGCGACGCTCGAGCAGTTTCACGAGGCGCTCACGCGCGAAAACCACACGCTCAAGCGCGCCCTCACCGATCCGCATCTCCTCAGCGGCATCGGCAACGCCTACTCGGACGAGATCCTCCACGCCGCCCGGCTGTCTCCGCTCAGGCTGACGCGCGCGATGGCCGACGACGAGTTCCTTCGCCTCTATGAGGCGACGCGCGCGACCCTCGGTCTGTGGGTGGACCGGCTGCGCGCCCGGACCGGCGACGCATTTCCGGAGAAGGTGACCGCCTTCCACGACGAGATGGCGGTGCACGGCCGCTTCAGGCTGCCGTGCCCGGTCTGCGGCAAGCCGGTGCAGCGCATCGTCTACGCCTCGAACGAGTGCAACTACTGCGCGGCGTGTCAGACCGGCGGCCGCCTGCTCGCGGACCGGTCGCTCTCGCGGCTGCTCAGGGACGACTGGCCGGCGTCCATCGACGACCTCTAAGAGCGCGTTGCAGAATCGATGCTGTAGAGGCGGACCCGCGTGTCCGCCCGGCGACCAATTCTGCGATGCACGCCAAGGCTTGCCATCAGAACATCACTGCATGTAGATTTATAGATGTGAAGCAGGCCTCGGCGCTCTACCGGCTGCTCGGCGACGAAGCGCGGCTTCGCCTGCTGCGCGTGCTGTCGAGCGAGCGGCTGAACGTGACCGAGCTGACCGGCGTGCTGGGCCTCGCACAATCGGGGGTCTCGCGCCATCTCGGCCTGCTCAAGGACGCCGGGCTCGTGGCCGAGGAGCGCGACGGCGGGTTCACCTACTACCGCGCCGCCGCGCTGCCTGGCGGCGACGGGCCGCTGACGGAGGTCCTCCGCGCGCAGTTCGAATCGTCGGCCGGCGACCCCGCGGTGCGGGCCGACGAAGCGCGGCTCCAGGAAGTGCTGCGCCTCCGGAAGGAGAACTTCGACGCGCACGCCGGACCGGACACGCGCGACGCCCGCCAGCTGGTGCCCGGCCGCAGCTGGGCCGCCTGGTCGCGCGCGCTGGGTCTGCTGATGCCGCCGGTGAAGGTCGCCGACCTGGGCTGCGGGGAAGGCTACCTGACCATCGAAGCCGCCCGCTGGGCGTCGCGGGTCGTCGCCGTCGATCGATCCGAAATGGTCCTCACGCGCGCCAAGGCGCTCGCGCGGCGCCGCCGCGTCTCGAACGTCATCTGGAAGAAGGGCGAGCTCGAGAAGCTGCCGATGAAGGATGCGTCCGTGGACATCGCGATGCTGTCGCAGGCGCTCCACCACGCCGTCGACCCGGTGCGCGCGGTTGCGGAGGCGGCGCGCGTGACGACGCCCGGCGGCCGGGTGCTGCTGCTCGACCTGCGTGCGCACGAGGAGGAGTGGGTCCGCGCGAAACTCGGCGACCGGCGCCTCGGTTTCGCCGACGACGAGCTCCGGCGCATGCTCACCGCCGCGGGGCTCGCCCACGTCAAGGTCGGCGTCGGCGCCCGCAAGGCCGGCGATCCGTTTACGGTGTTGATCGCCTCGGGTGTGAAGGGCGACGCCAGGCGCGCCAAGAACACGGCGACTCGTTCCGAAGGGCGTAACTGATGAAAGCTGATGTCCGGACACAACTCGAAGCGCTCCTCGCGAAGCGGATCCTCGTCCTCGACGGCGCGATGGGGACGATGGTTCAGCGGCACAAGCTGACGGAGGCCGACTTTCGCGGCGAGCGGTTCAGGGATCATCAGAAGGATCTCCGGGGGAACAACGACATCCTCGTGCTGACCCGGCCGGACATCATCGCGGAGATCCATCGGCAGTATCTCGACGCCGGCAGCGACATCATCGAGACGAACACCTTCAGCGGCACGGCGGTCGCGCAGGGCGACTACGCGCTCGAGCCGCTCGTCTACGAGCTGAACCTCGAAGGCGCCAGGCTGGCGCGGGCCGCGTGCGACGAATACAACGCAAAGGATCCGTCCCGTCCGCGGTTCGCCGCCGGTGCGATGGGACCGACCAATCGCATCCTGTCGATCTCGCCCGACGTCAACAACCCGGCGTTCCGCAACATGACGTTCGACGTCCTGCGCGACGCATTCAAGGAGCAGGCGCGCGGGTTGATCGACGGCGGCTGCGACCTGCTGCTCGTCGAGACCATCGTCGACACGCTGAACGCCAAGGCCGCGATCGTCGCGATCGAGGAGCTTTACGAGGAACGGCGAACGCCGATCGACGAACGGCTCCCGCTGATGATTTCCGTCACCATCACGGATCGCAGCGGCCGCACGCTGTCCGGCCAGACGATCGACGCGTTCTGGGTGTCGATCGCCCACGCCAAACCATTCAGCGTCGGCATCAACTGCGCGCTGGGCGCGCGAGACATGCGGCCGTACCTCGCGGAGCTGGCGCGCATCGCCAACTGTTACGTGAGCTGCTATCCGAACGCCGGCCTGCCCAACGCATTCGGCGCGTACGACGAGGAGGCCTCCGAAACCGGGGGATACCTGCGCGAGTTCGCGACCAGCGGGTTCGTCAACATCGTCGGCGGCTGCTGCGGCACGACGCCGGATCACATTGCGGCGATCGCTCAAGGTGTCGTCGGCCTCCCGCCCAGGGCGGTGCCTAATCCTCAATCCAATCCGCAATCCGCAATCCGCAATCCGCAATACACCCAGTTCGCCGGTTTGGAGACGCTGACCATCCGGCCCGACGCGAACTTCCAGATGATCGGCGAACGAACCAACGTCACCGGCTCGTTGAAGTTCGCGCGCCTGATCAAGGCGGGCGACTACGCGACGGCGACCGAGGTGGCGCTCGAGCAGGTGCGCGGCGGCGCGAACCTCATCGACATCAACATGGACGAGGGCATGCTCGACTCCGAGCAGGTGATGACGCGGTTCCTGAACTACATCGGGACCGAGCCGGACATCGCGCGCGTGCCGTTCATGATCGACAGCTCGAAGTGGTCGGTGATCCTCGCGGGCCTGAAGTGCGTCCAGGGCAAGGCGGTCGTCAACTCGATCAGCTTGAAGGAAGGCGAGGCCGACTTCCTCGCCAAGGCCGCCATCGTCAAGCGCTTCGGCGCCGGCGTCGTCGTGATGGCGTTCGACGAGCAGGGGCAGGCCGATACGATCGAACGGAAAGTGTCGATCTGCCAGCGCGCGTACGCGCTGCTGACCGAACGCGCCGGCTTCGACCCCTCCGACATCATCTTCGATCCCAACATCCTGGCCATCGCAACCGGACTCGAGGAGCACAACGCGTACGCGATCAACTTCATCGAGGCGACGCGCATCATCAAGGCGACGTGCCCCGGAGTGAAGATCAGCGGCGGCGTCAGCAACCTGTCGTTCTCCTTCCGCGGCAACGACGTGGTGCGCGAGGCGATCCACTCGGCGTTCCTGTATCACGCCATCAAGGCCGGCATGGACATGGGGATCGTCAACGCCGGTCAGCTGGTGGTCTACGAGGACATCCCGAAGGATCTGCTGGAGCACGTCGAGGACATCATCTTCAACCGCCGTCCCGACGCGACCGAGCGCATGGTGGAGTTTGCCGCGACGGTGAAGGGCGGCGCGACCAAACGCGAGCACGACCTCACGTGGCGTGAGGCGGGCGTCGAGGCACGGCTCTCGCACGCGCTGGTGCACGGCGTCGTCGACTTCATCGAGATCGACGTCGAAGAGGCGAGGCAGAAGTACCCGCGGCCGCTGGACATCATCGAAGGTCCGCTGATGGACGGGATGAAGGTGGTCGGCGACCTCTTCGGCGCCGGCAAGATGTTCCTGCCGCAGGTCGTGAAGAGCGCGCGCGCGATGAAGCGCGCCGTCGCCTACCTCGAGCCGTTCATGGCGGCGGAGCGCGAGTCGCGGATGGCGGCTGGAGGCGCCGCCGAGACGGCGTCCAAGGGCAAAATCGTGCTCGCGACCGTGAAGGGCGACGTCCACGACATCGGCAAGAACATCGTCGGCGTCGTGCTCGGCTGCAACAGCTACGACGTGATCGACCTGGGCGTCATGGTGCCGTGCGACAAGATTCTCGAGACCGCCGTGCGGGAGCAGGCGGATCTGGTCGGCCTGAGCGGCCTCATCACCCCGTCGCTCGACGAGATGGTCTTCGTCGCGAAGGAGATGGAGCGCCGCAACATCCATCTGCCGCTCCTCATCGGCGGCGCGACCACCAGCCGTCAGCATACGGCGGTCAAGATCGCGCCGGAGTACACCGAGAGCACCGTTCACGTGCTCGACGCGTCGCGCGTGGTGGACGTCGTCTCCAGCCTGCTGAGCGACGATCGCCGTCCGGCGTTCGAGGAGACCAACCGCGGACTCCAGGAGACGCTGCGGTTTCAGCACAGCCAGCGGAAGGAGAAACCGCTCCTCCCGTACGAGACCGCGCTGGCCAACCGCCTTGCGATCGACTGGCGGGCGGAAACGTTGCCCGTGGCGCCGTTCGTCGGACGGCGGATCGTCGATGTGCCGCTCGAGGATCTGGTCCCGTACATCGATTGGACCTTCTTCTTTTCGGCGTGGGAGCTCAAGGGCCGCTATCCGGCCATCCTCGAGCATCCGGAGTACGGGAAGGCGGCGCGCGATCTCTACGACAGTGCGCAGGTGCTGCTCGGCCGGATTGTCGGCGAGCGGCTCCTGACCGCGCGCGGCGTCTACGGCTTCTGGCCGGCCGCGAGCGAGGACGACGACATCGTGATCTATCGCGATGTCGAGCACTCCGGCGAGCTCGTGCGGTTCAACCTGCTCCGCCAGCAGGAAGCCATCGCCGATGGGAAGGCCAACCTGTCGCTGGCCGACTTCATCGCCCCGCGCTCGGCGCTCGGCGGCGGCCGCACCGACTACCTCGGCGCCTTCGCCGTCACGGCCGGGATCGGCGCCGACGCGCTCGCGGCAAAGTTCGAGGCGGAGCTCGACGACTACAGCGCCATCCTCGTCAAGGCGCTCGCCGATCGGTTCGCCGAGGCGTTCGCCGCCTACCTCCATCAGCTGTCGCGCAAGGCGTGGGGAATCGACGAGGCGCGCAGCGTCGACGATGTGCATCACGAAGCGCATCGCGGGATCCGTCCGGCGTTCGGCTACCCGGCGTGTCCGGATCACAGCGAGAAGTTCAAGCTGTTCGATCTGCTCGACGCGGCGCAGATCGGCATCGCCCTGACCGAAAGCGCCGCCATGACGCCTGCCGCCAGCGTCAGCGGTCTGTACTTCGCGCATCCTCGAGCGCGGTACTTCACCGTCGGCCGGCTGGGCGAGGATCAGATCGCCGGCTACGCGAAGCGGAAGGGACAGTCCATCGACGAAGTCGAGCGATGGTTGACGCCCAATCTCGCCTACGAGCCCGCGCGCTGCTGATCACGGCGATGCACGTTTGTTCGCGCTCGTCTCGGCTCAGCCGTTTTCGAGCTCAGCATTACGCGCACAAACGTGTTGCGTGACGTCGAGGCGGCGGTATCCTTGCGTCGAGGATGCGAGTTCTTCGACGCGCGATCGGAGTGTGCGCGGCTCTTCTGATCACCGGCACGCCTGTCGTGGCGGCCACCATCACGGTGGCGGCAGGCGCCAACCTCCAGCAGGCCATCGACAGCGCGGTGCCGGGAGATACGATCGCGCTCGCGCCCGGCGCCACCTTCACCGGCAACTTCACCCTGCCGGCCAGAATCGGCGACGCGGTGATCACCATCCGCACGGCGGGGGATGATGGACTGCCGGCAGATGGCGAGCGCGTTTCCCCGGCCAACGTCGGAACTCTGGCTGTCATCCGCGCCAGCGGCACGTTGCCCGCGATTCGGACCCTCGCCGGCGCGCATCACTGGCGGCTGCTGCTGCTCGAAATTCAAGGCATCGGCGGCGGCGATCTGATCGCCCTGGGCGACGGTTCGAGCGCGCAGACCGCGGCGTCCCAGATCCCTCACGACCTCGTCGTCGATCGTCTGTACATCCACGGCGATGCCGACAAGGGTCAGAAGCGCGGGATCGCGCTCAACAGCGCCTCGACGAGCATCCTCAGTTCGTACATCTCCGACATCAAACTCGTGGGTCAGGATTCTCAGGCGATCTGCGGCTGGAATGGACCTGGCCCGTTCGTGATTGCCAACAACTACCTCGAGGCAGCGGGCGAAAACGTGATGTTCGGCGGCAGCGATCCCAGCGTGCCGAATCTCGTGCCTGCCGACATCGTGGTCGACCATAACCTCCTCAGCAAGCGCGTGTCCTGGCAGACGGAACGCTGGAGCGTGAAGAACCTGATCGAGCTCAAGAACGCGCGGCGCGTGATGATTTCGGACAACACGTTCGAGAACAACTGGGATGGCGCTCAGCCCGGGTTCGCGATTGTGTTCACCGTCCGCAACCAGGATGGAAAGTGTCCCTGGTGCCAGGTCGATCACGTCACGTTCGAGCGGAACATCGTGCGTCATGTCGCCGCGGGCATCAAGATTCTGGGCTGGGACAACAACCACCCGAGCCAGCAGACGCAGGCGATCCTGATTCGGAACAACCTGTTCTACGACATCGACAGCAAGGTATGGGGCGGCAACGGCTACTTCCTCGCGATGACCGACGGCGCGCGCGATATCACCGTCGATCACAACACCATCGTGCAGGTGAATGCGATGGGGATCGTTCAGATCGACGGTCCGCCGGTGCTCGGTTTCGTGTACACGAACAACCTGTCGACATACGGCACCTACGGAATCGCCGGTACCGGCCACGGTTCCGGCAACAGTGCCATCGGCGCATTTTTGCCCGGTTCCGATATCTCGCGGAACGTCATCGCGGGAGGGCCGGCCGCCAACTATCCCCCAAACAACAGCTTTCCTTCCCCCGCGCAGTTCCAGACGCAGTTCATGTCCTACCTCGGCTTCGACTACCGCCTCATCGCGTCCAGCCCCTGGCGCAGTGCTGGGACAGACGGAATGGATCTCGGTGCACCGCCCTTGACCGCCCTTCGTTGAGGCGCTTCTAAGGACTTCTGAACGACTCTTTAGACAACAACTCAACAGTATGGTATCGTGCGTCGCGCGACGGGCCTCGGCTCGTCGCTGCCCGTACGGCTGACCATAAAATATTGAGACATAGTCTCTTAACGAAATCGGCTCTCTCCCGCCTCTCACGAGCGTGCGCCATCGGTGCGCTTGCCGTTTGCGCCGTCATCATGGTCGTGCCGAGCGCGTTTGCGGCACGCGGCTGCGAGGAAGTACGCCAGGCTCGACGACGAGCTCAACGAGCGGGCGGTACGCGCACCGTCTTCGGGGACCACGAGCGTGATCCTCCGCGTCAATGGCGAACTGCCACCGGAGTTCAGGAAGTTCGCGCGTCCCGGTCACCTCCGCCTCATCGACGCGTACGTCCTCGACGTACCCAACAGCGAGTTGAAGGCGATCGGATCGAACCCGAGCACGCTCTACGCGAGCCACAACGCCACCGTCCATGCGTTCAACTTCAGGTCGAGCGTGCAGAGCGGTTCGTTCTTCGCGCGCCGGATGATGGGATTCAATGGAGCCGGAGTGGGCGTCGCTGTGCTCGATTCCGGTGTCGCGCCGAACGACGAGACGCCGGTCACGTATTTCCGCGATTTCCTGATTCCCGCGCACGCCTTCACCGATTCGCACTGCGCGAGGCCGTGCGATCCGAACGGTCACGGGACGCACGTTGCCGGAACCATCGCGGGCAACGGCTTCAACTCCTTCGGCGAAAAGGCGGGCATGGCGCCCGGCGCGTCGCTCATCGCTCTGCGCGTGCTGGGCGCGGATGGCTCGGGCACCGTCGACGGCGTCGTCAACGCGCTTCAGTGGGTGCTCGATCACGCCAGGGAGAAAAACATCCGCGTCGTGAACCTGTCGTTCGGCATGAGACCCTCCGGGTCGCTGCCCGACGCCGACCCGCTTGCCTCGATGCTCGACAAGGTGCACGGCGATCCGCTCGCGATCGCGACCAAGGCGCTGGTCGATGCCGGCATCTTCGTGGTCGCCGCCGCCGGCAACGTCGGACAGGTGGACTGTTCGACGCTGCCTCCCTCGACCGCGCATCACACGCACGCCTCCGCTGGTCGATGCGACGTGTGGGGAGGCATCACGGCGCCAGGTTCGTTCCCGTGGGTCTTCACCGTCGGCGCGAGCAGCTCGAAGGGCAGCTTCACCCGGGGAGACGACGAGCGCGCCGCGTTCAGCTCGCGCGGTCCGGCGTTTCCACTGCAAATAGCGAAGCCCGACATCCTCGCCGGCGGCGTCGGCATCGAATCGACCGCGGCGCCGGGCAGCGCGCTCTATGAGGAGGGCGCGCGTGCAAACCCGTCGTGGCTCGTTCACGGCGCCTTCCCGACGGCGCACTTCCCGTACCTCGCGCTCACCGGGACGAGCCAGGCGGCTGCCGTCGTCAGCGGCGTCGCCGCGCAGATGCTCCAGGCGAACCCGCGGCTGACGCCCAACTTGATCAAGGCCATCCTCGAGTACACCTCCCAGGATTACGACGGCTACAACCCGCTCGAGCAGGGCGCCGGCTTCCTCAACGCGCTCGGAGCCGTTCGGCTGTCTCGTTTCTACGCGACCGCGCGCAACGGTCAGCGTGTGCCGGTCGAACCGATCTGGAGCAAGCACTTCATCTGGGGTAATCACGACTTGTCCGGCGGTCTCATGCTGCCGAACGCGAATGCCTGGAGGCGCGGCGTCCTCTGGGGAGCACCGAAAACGGCCGGGAGCGACGGCGACAACATCGTGTGGGGCACGTCGTGCGGGTCCGGCGAGTGCGGTGACGAGATCGTGTGGGGCGCCAGCGCCGACGATGGTGTGTGGGGGACTGCGGACGGGGACAACATCGTCTGGGGAACCTCCAGCGACGGCGACAACATCGTGTGGGGCACGGCCGCCGACGGCGACAACATCGTCTGGGGCACCGACTGCGGCGGGGCCGATTGCGAGAACGTCGTGTGGGGCACGGCTGCGCGACGGCGACAACATCGTGTGGGGCACGGCCGCCGACGGCGACAACATCGTGTGGGGCACGGCTGCCGACGGCGACAACATCGTGTGGGGCACGGCTGCCGACGGCGACAACATCGTGTGGGGCACGGCCGCCGACGGCGACAACATCGTCTGGGGAACCTTTGGCGATTGGGACCACATCGTGTGGGGCGCCGACGGCAATCAGAGCATCTGGGATGGGTGGCCGATCTCTCACCAGCCATCCACACCGATTGAATGGTACCGGCTGTTCCTCAATCGGAAGGTCGACGTGTGGTGGGTCGCCCGGGAGTTCGGCGATTCGTTCATCTCCGGCGATGGGCGTCCCGTGCCGAAGCCCCGGAGGACGCCGCGCGCTGCGCAAATCAACGAAATCGGATCGACACGAGTAATGCCAAAGATGCCTTACGATTCGGAGTTGGACGTCGCGACGTCCGGATGTTCGACCGGCGAAACGGCCTCCAGCGACTGGCGTAAGGGCCTGCCGACTCTTCGCGGCAGCGTCGTGACGCTTCGGGAACTGCGCGCGTCGGACGCCGCGTCGCTGTGCGCACTCCTGACCACCGAAGAGACGACGCGCTTCATTTCCGCGCCCCCTGCAACCGTCGACGGTTTCGAGCGCTTCATCGGCTGGACATTGCGTCAGCGAATCGCCGGCACGTCGGTCTGCTACGCCATCACCGTACCCCGCTTCGACACGGCGATCGGCATCATCCAGGTGCGCCAACTCGATCCGGACTTCTCGACGGCGGAATGGGGCTTCGTGATCGGGACGGCGTTCTGGGGCACGGGCGTCTTTCAGCAAAGCGCGGAACTCGTGCTCGCCTTCATTTTCCAGACGCTGCGCGTGAACCGGCTGGAAGCGCGGGCAGCGGTGCTGAACGGACGCGGCAACGGCGCGCTGATGAAAATGGGCGCCGTCCACGAAGGTATCCTTCGCCAGTCGTTCTTCAAGAACGGCGAGTATCCTCGACCAGGCGCTCTATTCAATTCTTCCGAGCGATGCTCGCTCTGTCCGCGGCTGATCAGACATCAGCGGGTCCCCCCGAATCCACTAGTCTCCTCGGGTTCGAACGACCCGCGGGGTAGTCCGTACCCTCGGCCGGCCGCAAAACCAACCGTTTCACCGCGATTCCGCGCGGGTCTGAGCAACGATAGAACGCCCTCGTTGACATGACACTAGAAGACTTAAGACTAAATATTGTTCCATTCTGATAACTGTACGTCATAATGGAACATCGTCTCTGGAGACCGCTGGTTTACGCGGAGATAGCGGCCGAAGTCCTTGAACTTTTCTGTACATCGTGTTCGATAATAGGACTTTGACGACCGCCTGGATTTGAGAACCATTTCCGTCAGAAATCTGGCAACTCATTTTGTTTGAGCTGTTTATCGGTATCAAGAAAGAAAAGGCAGAGTTGGCGAGGCCATTGCACAACGTCATGTCGATGAAAGTTTCTGTTTGTTTGCCTGTCTCAAGAGCGAAGGCCGTCTGGGGGCCTAAACGCATTCTTGCTTCTCTTGCCGTCGTCGCCATTTCCTTTGGCCTCGGCTCGGACGCCAGTGCGCAGGGCCGCCACCGCCGTCAGGCTCCGAAGGATCGTCCCGGCGTCGCCAACACCTTCGTCAGACACGACAAGATGGACTCCGACGTTGCACGCCGCGCCGGCAGCCTGAACTGGCTCGCCACCGCGGACGTGATCGTCACGCTCGAAGACGGAGCGGACCTGCCGCTCTCCTTCCAGCGCTACTCGCATAACGGCAAGTTGAGCGTCATCAACGGCTACGTGCTCGACCAGGTGCCAGCCTGGCAGCTCGACGACGCTCGCCGGTCTGGCCGGCACCCACCGCGTCCACTACAACCGTTCGGCGCGCAAGCACGATGCGCTCTCGTCGGTGGCGGTGAATGCCAACGCTATCGATATCGGCAATGGCATCTTCAACCCGTTCCTCTACTCCTATACCGGCGCCGGCGTCACGGTAGCCTTCATCGATTCGGGCATCACGTCGTACGCGCATCCCGACCTGGCCGACAGCCGGCTGCTGGCGTTCGTCGACTTCGTCAACGGCTCATCCACCAAGTACGACGACAACGGCCACGGCACGCACGTCGCCGGCGTCATCAACGGTTCCGGAAAGCTCTCGGCGAAGAAATACGCGGGCATGGCGCCGGGCGCATCGCTCGTGTCGTTGAAGGTGCTGAATCAGGACGGCGTAGGCACGGTCGGCAACATCCTCAAGGCGCTCGACTGGGTCTACAAGTACGGCAAGAACTACGGCATTCGCGTGGTCAACCTGTCGGTCGGCGCGGCGGTCACCGAGTCGTACTACACCGACCCGCTGACGCTGGCGGCCAAAACGCTGGTCGACAGCGGCATCACGGTCGTCGCGGCTGCCGGCAACAACGGACAGAACGCCCTTGGACAGCAGCAGTGGGGCGGCGTCGTGTCGCCCGCCAACGCGCCCTGGGTGCTCACGGTCTGCGCGTTCAGCACCCTCGGCACCTACAACGTTGCGGACGACAAGGTCGCCGACTTCAGCTCGTCGGGCCCGACCGCCGTCGACTTCACGCGCGAAGCCGGACATCTGCGCGCCTGGCGTCGGCGTGGTCTCGACGGCTGCGCCTGGGAGCAGCCTGTTCCAGTCGGGATTGCTCTCGTTGCCGTCGTGGCTGCTTCCGGGGACGGTGCCGACGCTCTATCCCGTATCAGCCGTACGAAAGCCTGAGCGGCACGAGCATGGCGGCCCCGCAGGTCAGCGGAGCGATTGCGCTGATGCTGCAGGCGAACCCGAACCTGACGCCGAATCTGATCAAGGCCATCCTCGAGTTCACGGCGATCTCGAAGCCCGGTGTCAGCCCGCTGCGCCAGGGCGCCGGCTTCATGAACGTTTCGCACGCCGTCGCGCTGGCCGCCCTCG
Source organism: uncultured Acidobacteriota bacterium (assembly GCA_963794305.1). Classification (GTDB taxonomy): domain Bacteria; phylum Acidobacteriota; class Vicinamibacteria; order Vicinamibacterales; family CAVVIG01; genus CAVQFC01. The sequence continues at coordinate 286,602 of CAWCDQ010000006.1, forward strand.
CGGCGCAGCCGGCGACGACTCAAACGAAAGTCGCCATCCCGACCACCTGGGCCCGGCACATCCTGTGGGGCAACCACATGCTCCACGGCGGCGTCATCAACCCGAAAGCCAACGCGTGGCGCCTGGGCGTCGAATGGGGCTGGGCGAAAACGAATGCCACCGACGGCGACAACATCGTCTGGGGCACGTCGAGTGACGGCGACAACATCGTGTGGGGCACCGCGTCCGACGGCGACAACATCGTCTGGGGCACGATGAGCGACGGCGACAACATCGTGTGGGGCACCGCCGCCGACGGCGACAACATCGTCTGGGGAACCGACTGCGGCGGTGACGACTGCGACACCGTCGTGTGGGGCACTCAAGACGGCGACAACATCGTGTGGGGCACGGCTTCCGACGGCGACAACATCGTGTGGGGCACCGCTGCCGACGGCGACAACATCGTCTGGGGCACCGCCGACGGCGACAACATTGTCTGGGGGACCGCAAACGTGGCGAACACAGTGTGGCCGATCTTCAAGGGGGGCAAGTAGTCATGGAGAAAATGCCCTACCGCGACGAATTGCAGCAGGCTGTTGTCCTGAGCACCACCCAAACTGTCGTCAGCACCGACTGGCGTCAGGGCCTGCCCACGCTCCGTGGCCGGCAGGTCGTGCTCCGCGAACTGCGCGCGTCGGATGCCGCGTCGCTCTTCGCTCTGCTGACCACCGAGGAAGTGGCGCGTTTCATCTCCCCGCCGCCGAGCACCGTTGCCGGCTTCGAGCGATTCATCGAGTGGACGCTCCGCCAGCGCGCGGTCGGCACGTATGCCTGTTTCGCGGTGACCGTGGCCGGCTTCGACACCGCCATCGGCATCTTCCAGGTTCGGTCGAGCGAGCCCGGCTTCGCCACGGCGGAGTGGGGCTTCGCGATTGGCTCGGACTTCTGGGGCACCGGGGTGTTCCAGGACGGGCGCGGCGCTCGTGCTCGACTTCGCCTTCGACACCATCGGCGTGCACCGTCTGGAAGCGCGCGCGGCGGTCAGAAACGGTCGCGGCAACAGGGCGCTGCAGAAACTCGGCGCCGTTCAAGAGTGCCGGCTCCGCCGCTCGTTCCTCAAGAACGGCGAGTACCTGGACCAGATGCTCTACGCGATGCTCGACACCGACTGGCGCGGGTCACGTGCCCCGGTCTCCGCTTCGCCGGTCCGCGTGCACTAAACGCATTCCATACCGATGGAGCCGCCGGCCTTCAGGCCGGCCCCGAGAGCCGGCCCCCGTGGGCCGGCTTTTTTTCTGGCTGAACTGACCGCAGCCTGCGCCCTGTCCGAGCATGAACGGGTTTCTTTGTCATCACTATGATGATGAAGTAGCCTCATACCATGGATCTCGAAGTCCGCCACCTGCGGCTGGTGACCACCGTCGCGGCCGTCGGGAGCCTGACGCGCGCGGGTGATCAGCTGCACCTCACGCAGTCGGCGCTCAGCCATCAACTGCGCGACATCGAATCGCGCCTCGGCACGCCGCTGTTCCATCGGGCCGGCAAGCGCCTCGTCCTGACCCCTGCCGGAGAGCGGCTTCTCGCCTCGGCGACCGACGTGCTCGAGCGGCTCGAACGGGCCGAACACGACATCCGCGAGATGGGACGCGATCGCGCAGGCAGCCTCCGCATCACGACCGAGTGCTACACCTGCTATCACTGGCTGCCGCCGCTGCTCCTTCGCTTCCGCCGCTCGTTTCCGAAGGTGGAGGTGCGCATCGATGTGGAAGCGACGCACCGTCCGGTGGAGATGATCCTGGCGGGCAAGGTGGATCTGGGGCTGATGAGCACGCCGGTGCGCGATCGTCGGCTCGCGTCGCGGCGCGTCTTCGACGACGAGCTCGTGGTGATCGCGGCGACGCACCACCGGTTCGCGCGGCAGGCGCGGGTGCGGCTCTCGCAAATGCGCGAGGAAACGCTGTTCATCTACCCCCCGAAGGAGGAGAGCGGACCGCTGCAGAACGTCCTGCTGCCGGCGGGAGCCGCGCCCGCACGGATCGAGCAAGTGCAGCTCACCGAGGCGATCACCGAGCTCGTGAAGGCCGGGCTGGGTGTCGCCATTCTCGCGCGCTGGGCCGTCCAGCCGCTGATCGACGCCGGCGCCATCGTCGGGCGCTCGCTGCCCGCGCGCGGCATGCATCGCGTGTGGAGCGCCGTGATGAGAAAGGATCTGGCGTCGATCGACTACGTCAACGAGTTCATCGATCTGCTGGAGGCGCATGCGCCGACGACGCGGAAGGCATCGCCGGCGATGATCGCGCCCGTGGCGCGGCGGGTCTAACGGTGATGCCTGCCCTGGTGACTGGGGCCGACACGCGGTCCGCGAACGCGCTTTCCCAATTGGATGTAGTGCAGGCCTTCAGGCCTGCCCTACGCGGCGGACCTGAAGGTCGGCACTACATCGACAGCAGAAGGCGGCTACACCCGTTTCAGCTTCCACCTTCCACGCCGAAACAAGAACGCGCTCACGACCGACATCACGGAGAACGCGATCGCCATCGCCCAGAACACGCCCGGCGGGCCGAATCCGAACGATCGGCCCAGCAGATACGACAGCGGGATCTCGAACAGCCAGAAGCAGCCGAGGCTGATGAGCGTCGGCGTCGCGGTGTCGCCGGCGCCGTTGAACGACTGCGTGAGCACGTACCCGCGGCGTAGAACGGAAAACCGCCGCTGATGATGCGGAGCCCGAGCGTGGCCAGCGGCGCGACGTCGGGATCGTGCGTGAACCATCCGACGACGATCTCGGCGAAGACGACGAACACGACGGCGAGCGCCCCGAGCACGCCGACGTTGAACCAGCATGCGCGCCACACGGATGTTTCGGCCCGCTCCGGCTTACCGGCGCCAAGGTTCTGGCCGACGAGCGTGGCCGCGGCGTTCGACAACCCCCACGACGGCATCAGCACGAACATGATGATCCTGATCACAATCGTGCACGCCGCCACCGCGACGCTCCCGAACGACGCGATGATCCGCATCACCCCGATGTAGCTCGTGGTCCCGATCAGCATCTGGAACACGGCGCTGCCCGAGAGGCGCACCATGCTGATCATGACGCGTGGATCCAGGCGCAGATGGCGGCGGCGGATGACGATCCGTCCGTCGCTGCGTGAGAGGAAGTAGAGCTGGACCAGGACGCCGATGCTGCG
>CAWCDQ010000007.1:0-179771 GCA_963794305.1 uncultured Acidobacteriota bacterium
CGCGGGATCGGCCACTGCCGGCGGCTCGACGCAAGGCACCTACTTCACCGTCCCGGCCGATCAGCTGCCGCACCTGAAGATCGCTCCGGTGCGGCAAGCGACGTGGTCGCGGCAGTGCGCACGACCGGCACGGTCGACTGGGACAACGACCACACCACCCAGGCGATCACCCAGGTCAGCGGCCCGATCGCGCGCATCGTCGCCGACACCGGGACGCGGGTGAAGGCCGGGGATCCGCTGCTGTACGTGGCGAGCGGCGACATGACCAACGCGGTCGTCGACGTATCGCAAGGCCAAGAACCGGTTCGACCTGGCGAAGCGGCAGCTCGATCGCAACAAGGATCTGTTCGATCACAAGGCGCTGTCGGCGCGCGACTACGAGGCGGCGCAGGCCGACTACAACGACGCCGCGACCGATCTGCAGGCCTCGCTGCAGACGCTGAAGGTGTTCGGCGTGCTCCAGGCGGACATCACCGAGGCCGAGCAGCAGAACGTGCCGATCAAGCCGGAGATGGTGATGCGCGCGCCGCTCGCCGGCGTCGTCGTGCAGAAGATGGTGCTGCCCGGGCAGTTCATCCAGGCCGGGACGACCGCGGCGTTCGTGATCAGCAACACCTCGACCGTCTGGGTGCAGGGACACGTCTACGACAAGGATCTGGCGTCGGTGCACGTCGGCGACAAGGTCGACGAGCGGAACGCGTCGTTCCCCGAGCCGTTTCACGGCGTGGTCTCCTACATCGGCGACATGCTCGATCCGGCGACGCGCACCACACCGGTGCGCATCGTCACGCAGAACCCCAACGGGCTGCTCAAGAAGGACCTGTTCCTCGACGTCGTGATTCACGACAAGACGACGCGCGACGTGCTGGTGGTGCCGACCACCGCCGTGCTCTACGACGAGCAGAATTTTCCGTTCGTCTACGTGCAGGTCGAGCCCGGCAAGTTCGCGCAGCGGCTGGTCAAGCTCGGCGGCCAGCAGGGCGACGACACCCAGGTCGTCGACGGCCTGAAGGCCGGCGATCCGGTCGTCTCGCAGGGCAGCGTGTTCCTGCAGTTCGCGAACACCTACCAGCCGTAACGCCATGATCAACCGCATCGTCTCCTTCGCGCTCGCGCAGCGATTCATCGTCATCGTGGCGATGCTGTGCCTGGCGGTCTGGGGCGTCGTGTCGTTCCAGAACCTGCCGATCGACGCCTATCCGGATCTGTCGCCGCCGCGGGTGCAGATCGTGTCGCAGTGGCCGGGCCACGCGGCCGAGGAGGTCGAGCGGCTCATCACGATCCCGCTCGAGGTCGAGATGAACGGCATCCCGAAGCTCGACGCGCTGCGCTCGATCTCGCTCTACGGCCTGTCGTCGATCACGATGAACTTCCAGTACGACACCGATCCGTACTTCGCCCGCGAGCAGGCGTTCGAGCGCATCTCCGACGCGCAGGTGCCGGCCGGCGTGACGCCCGGGCATGTCGCCGCTCTTCAGCCCGAGCGGCCTGATCTACCGCTACGTGCTGCAGAGCCCGGACCGATCGGCGCAGGAGCTCAAGATCCTCGAGGACTGGGTGCTCGAGCGCCGCTATCGCGCGATCCAGGGCGTGGCCGACGACTCCAGCCTCGGCGGCGAGACGATGCAGTACCAGGTGCAGATCGATCCGCACCGGCTGATGTCGTACGGCGTCACCGTGCCGCAGATCGTCCAGCAGCTCGCGAGCAACAACGCCAACGCCGGCGGCGGCTTCTATTCGCAGGGCGGGCAGTTCTACTACGTGCGCGGCCTCGGCCTGGTGAAGTCGCTCGAGGACATCGGCAACATCGTCATCGCCGCGCACGCGGGCATCCCGGTGACCGTCAACGACGTCGGCACCGTCGCGATCGGCTCGGCGCCGCGGCTCGGGCAGTTCGGCTACATGCGTCAGAACGATGCCGTCGAGGGCGTCATCCTGATGCGCGTCGGCGAGCAGGCGCAGGTGATCCTGAAGAAGGTCCAGGAGCTGACCGCGACGCTGAACCGCCGCGTGCTGCCGCCGGACGTGAAGATCGTTCCGTACTACGACCGCACCGAGCTGATTGAGGAGACGACCAAGACCGTCGAGCGCAATCTGGTGCGCGGGATGCTGCTCGTGCTCGTCGTCCTCGGCATCTTTCTGTTCAGCGTGCGCACGGCGCTGATCGTCGCGGTGACGATTCCGTTCGCGTTGCTGTTCTCGTTCATCTGCCTCGACTGGGCGCACATTCCCGCCAACCTGCTGTCGATCGGCGCGATCGACTTCGGGATGATCGTCGACGGCGCGGTCGTGATGGTGGAGAACATCTTCCGCGAGCTGGCCGAGCGTCACGGTCAGAAGTACGACCTGATCGACGGTGATCCGCGCGGCCGCCAAGGACGTCGAGCGGCCGATCTTCTACGCGATCGCCGTCATCATCGCCGGCTATCTGCCGATCTACGTGCTGACCGGGCCGTCGGGCCGGCTGTTCCGGCCGATGGCCGACACCATGGCGTTCGCGCTGCGTGGGCGCGCTGCTGTGCTCGCTGACGCTGCTGCCGGTGCTCGTGCGCGGTGTTCCTGCGGAAGCACGTGAAGGAGCCGAAGGTGCCGTTCTACGAACTACGTGCTGCGCGGCTACGACCGCCTGCTCGAGCGTCAGCCTGCGCCACCGCGCCGCGACGGTCGGGGTCTGTCTCGCCGATCTTCGCCGCGTCGCTGCTGCTGGTGCCGTTCATCGGCGCGGAGTTCATGCCGCACCTCGACGAAGGCTCGCTGTGGGTCCGCGCGACGATGCCGTACACGATTTCCTTCGACGAGGCGTCGAAGCTCGGCCCGCAGGTGCGCGACCTGCTGCTCGGCTTTCCGCAGGTGACCACCGTCGCCAACGAGCTCGGGCGCCCCGACGATGGCACCGATCCGATCGGCTTCTTCAACGACGAGTACTTCGTCGGCCTCAAGCCGTACGACGATCCGGCCTGGCGCGGATCGATTCGGACCAAGCCGCAGCTGATCGCCGCCATCCACGAGAAGCTGGAGGCCTTTCCCGGGCATCATCTTCAACTACACGCAGCCGGCGGAGGACGCGGTGGACGAAGCCGAGACCGGCCTGAAGAGCTCGCTCGCCGTGAAGATCTTCGGCGCCGATCTCGCGACGCTCGAATCGAAGGGCGAAGAGGTGCAGCGCGTGATCTCCGCCGTGCCCGGCATCACGCACGTCTCGCTGGTGCGCGAACTCGGGCAGCCGAGCCTGACCATCGAGCCCGACCGCGCGAAGATCGCGCGCTACGGCCTGAACGTCGCCGACATCAACGCGCTGATCGAGACGGCGGTCGGCGGCGCGCCGGCGACGCAGGTGATCCAGGGCGAGCGATCGTTCGATCTGGTCGTCCGGCTGCAGGAGCCGTATCGCCAGAACATGGAGGCGATCAAGAACATCCTGATCGCCACGCCGGACAACCAGCATCTGCCGCTCAGCCAGTTCGCCGACATCAAGGTCAGCAAGGGCGCGTCGTTCATCTACCGCGAGTCCAACTCGCGCTTCATCGGCATCCAGTTCAGCGTCGAGGGACGCGATCTGGCCAGCGCGGTGGAAGACGCCCAGAAGAAGGTCGCGGCGGCGGTGCACCTGCCGGTCGGGCTACACCTACGACTGGGGCGGCGAGTACCAGCAGTATCTCGCCGCGCGGTCGCAGATGGCGGTGATCCTGCCGCTCACGGTCGTGCTGATCGTCCTGATCCTGTTCGCGCTGTACGGCAACCTGAAGTTCCCGCTGATCATCATGTTCAGCGTGCTGGTGACGGTGCCGGTCGGCGGGTTGCTCGCGCTCAAGCTGACCGGCACCAACTTCAGCGTGTCGTCCGGGTTCGGCTTCGTCGCGCTGATGGGCGTCGCGGTGCAGACCAGCGTCATCCTCTACTCGTTCATCAACAAGCTGCGCCTCGAAGGCAAGGACATCAAGACCGCCACGCACGAGGCGTCGCTGCTCCGGCTCCGCCCGATCATGATGACGGCGCTGGTCGCCTGCATCGGCCTGCTCCCGGCCGCGATGTCGACCGGCATCGGCAGCGATTCGCAGAAGCCGTTCGCGATCGTCATCGTCGGCGGTCTGGTGTCGCGCCTGGCGCTGTCGATCTTCCTGGCGCCGGTGCTCTACGCGCTGGTCGCCAAAGACGACGACGTCCTCAAGGTATAGTTATTGTCGTTGTCGGGTCGTTGCGCATGCAGTGTCGAACTGCGGAACCGAAATCGCCGACAAGGCGCTGATCTGCTACAAGTGCGGCACGGCGACGACCGAGGCCAAGTACCAGCCGGCGCCGCTGCGTCGAACGCGTCGCGTTCGCGGCTGGTTCCGACGGTGATCGCGCTGGCGCTGCTCGTTGCTGCCGTGCTCTACCTCGAACGCGCCTCCGGCGCCGGCTCGCAGCAGTGGGTCACCTACGTCGCCGTCGGGGCCGCCGTGATCATCATCGGCATCCGCGCCTACGCCCGGCGCCGGTAGCAGCTCGACGTCAAGTGCTTCTGCCTCACGATCGCCGCGTGCGATAATCGAACAGTATGCTGCTGGCCGCCGCGCGGCGCCGCGTCGTTGCCTGGCGACAGCCGCGTTCGGCCGCCCGCATCGCCCGCGCCCTCTGGATCGCCTGGGCGGTCGTCGTCTGGAACGTGGTGTTCGATCGCGTGATCGTCGTCGCGGGCCGGCAGTTCATCGTGGCGGCGGCCGGGCAGGCCGCGGCTTCTCCCGCCGGTCCATTTGCCAACATGGACGACTGGATGCGTCCGGCCGTCACGCGCGGTTTCTGGATCGCCACGGCCGCGGGCGCCGCGCTGCTGGTGACCGGGCTGACCGCCGTGAACTATGCCGGGCGCCGCTCCGAACGCCGGGCCGATCCGCTCGCGCCGCGGCGGCCGCAATCCACCGTACCTTCGGCGACGATGGAACGCCTCGCGATGCCGGACAAACCAAGGTGACCTTGTGCGCGTAGCGCCGCATCCCCTGATCCACGACTGGAATCACGACGCGTCGCCGGAAGGTCCCGGCAAGCCGGTCGCGATGCTCGACGACGAGACGCTGCGCGACGGACTGCAGTCGCCGTCGGTGCGGTCCCCGACGATCGACCAGAAGATCGACATCCTCCAGCGCATGGACGGGCTCGGGATCGACACCGCCGACATCGGCCTGCCGGGCGCCGGGCCGAAGGTGGCGAGAGACGTCGAGCGCCTGGCGCGCGCGATCGCGGAGGGCCGGCTGCGGATCCGCGCCAACTGCGCCGCGCGAACGCTCGTGTCCGACATCAAGCCGATCGCCGAGATCCAGCAGCGCACCGGTGTGCCGATCGAGTGCGGCGCGTTCATCGGATCGAGCCCGATTCGCCAGTACGCGGAAGGCTGGACGCTCGAATTCCTGGAGAAGTGCACCGAGGATGCGCTGGCGTTCGCCGCGAAGGAAGGCGTCGAGGTGATGTACGTCACCGAGGATACGACGCGCGCGGATCCGGAATCGCTGCGCCGGCTGTTCACGGCCGCCATCCGCGCCGGCGCCAGGCGCCTGTGCGTCGCCGACACGGTGGGTCACGCGACGCCCAGCGGCGCGCGGGCGGTCGTGACGTTCGTGAAGTCGTTGATCGCGGAGCTTGGCGTCGACGTCGGCATCGATTGGCACGGGCACCGCGATCGCGGGTTCGGCGTCGCGTCGAGCATCGCCGCGCTCGAAGCGGGCGCGACGCGGCTGCACGGCGCGGCGCTGGGCATCGGCGAGCGCTGCGGCAACACGCCGATCGATCTGCTGATGGTCAACCTCGTGATGATGGGGTATCGCGACAACGACCTCACCGGTCTGCCGGCGTACGTGCAGGCTGTCGCAAAGGCCTGCGACGTGCGAATTGCTCCGAACTATCCCGTGCTGGGCGCCGACGCGTTCCGTACCGCGACCGGCGTGCACGCGGCCGCCGTGGTGAAGGCGTTCCGCAAGGGCGACCGGGCGCTGATGGATGCGGTGTATGCGGCCGTCCCGGCGAGCCTCGTCGGCCGGCAGCAGGAGATCGAAGTCGGTCCGATGTCCGGCCGCTCGAACGTCATCTTCTGGCTGGAAAGCCGCGGGCTGCCGGCGACCGACGAGATCGTCGATCGGATTTTCGCCGCCGCCAAGGCGTCCGACCGGATGCTCACGCACCAGAAGGTTCAGAGCATTGTCGGCGCCGACATGACGATCAAGCCGAGCGGGCACGAGACGAAACCCGAGCGCCGGCACGGCTTCTGAGTTCTGGCGGACCTGAAGTGTCCGCACTACATCGAATCGGAAACCGCACTAGCCGCTCGGCAGGTCGATCGCGGTGCGGAGCCGCCACTGGCCGCCCTGGCGGACGAACCAGTCCACGAACGCCCGGCGATCGTCGACGACCGATCCGTCGATCTCGAGCCGCGCCTGCTGAATGCCGGTGACGATCGCGCTGTCGCCCGAGATGTCCACCGTCAACTGCTCGACTCTGACGAACATGATCTCGCCGGGAATGCTCGTGATGTTGGCGAGGAAGGCTTCGGCGTCGACGGCAGCGCCGCCCGCGGGGCGCTGCACGAACCCGCCGGCGAGGAAGCCGCGAACCGCCGCGACGTCCCGCCGGGCGATCGCGGCCGCCAGCTGCTCGGAGAGGTCGATCAGATGTTCGCGGTCGCCCATCCGGCGGATGTTATCACCGGCCGATTTGGTCCGGCTGAAGCCGGACACTACCGCTTCAACAGAATGTCCTCGAAGAACTTGATCGCGCGTGGATCCTTCGTCTGTCCGAGCCAGAACATCGCCTGTTTGCGCACCTCCGGGTTGCGGTTGGTGCGTGCCACTTCCATCAGCTTTGGAACGCCTTCGTCCTTCGGCAGCTGGCTGAGCGCGAAGACGGCCTTCTTCTTCACCTCGGTTTCCGGATCGTTGTCGATCGCGTTGGTGATGGTCGCGACCGCCTCCTTGCCGGCCTTCTGCGCCAGCCAGAACAGCGCCTGGCCGCGGACTCTCGTGCTCCGGTCTTCGCGCGCCGTCGAGATCAGCGTGGTCAGCGCGGCGGGAACCTTGCTGACCGAGAGGCCGAAGGTGACTTTCTCGCGCACCTTGTCGCTCGGATCCTGCGCAATCATTCGAGCGAGCAGCCGCGCGCCAGCCTCGCCGCGCGTGCTGCCAAGCCAGAATGCCGTATCTCCCCGGAGCCACTCGGGGCGCGCCGGCGCGACGAAGGTCTCGAGCGTCCGGTCGGCGGACGGCACGTTGTGCAGCGCGATCGCGCTCATCGCCGTCTTGCCGACGCGGTCGTGACCGTCTCCGCTGTCCGGGGCCGCGGCGACCAGCGACGCCAGCCAGGCGACGCTCTCGTCGGGCTTGACGTCGGTCAGCCAGACGAGCGGCAACGCGGTGGCGTCGATGTCGCAATCGGGCGTGAACGTTCTCACGCGGCTGACGACGCCGCCTTCGAAGCGGGCCAGGACGAGGAACTCGGTCGGCGGCTCGAGGACGATCCTCGACCCGTCGCGGTCGCGAAGGTCGCCGGTGTTCATCGACACGCCGCCTCCGCTCTCGAGGCGGCACATGCCGCCGGAGAGCGACGAGTCCGACGGTCCGTCGAAGCAGCACATCTGCCGGGGCCCGGCGACCATCGGCATCCGGTAGCCGATCCAGGTCACCGCCGGCCTGCGCGGCGGCAGCGCGCACCTCGCGCTCGAGCCCCTGAGCCGCCGACCGCGTCTCGGTCTTCGCGTTCGAGATGCGGCCCTGCGCGAAGCCGGGACGGCCCAGGACACAACGCGACGCAGAACGCGCAGAGGACGCCAGGCACCCGAGACACCAGAACCCGGCACCGACCTGGCACCCTGCACCTTGGCACCCGTCGAACCGGTCCGGCTCATTTCAGCAGCTCCATGAGATAGTCCGTCGCTTCCTTCGACTTCATGTTCGAGAGCTTCGAGACGATGTCCTTCTTCAGCTCCACGTTCTTCTCGGCGCGAGCCAGACTGACCAGTCCGGTCGCGTTGCCCTGGAGGAACAGCGCGTTGATGACCGCCTTCTTGACGTCGATCGACGCGTCGGACGCGTAGATCGCGGTGAGCGTTTCACTGGTGCCGGGGCGCTTCATCAGACCGAGGTTCCGAATGGCGGTCTTGCGCAGCTCGGGATCCTTCTCGTTCTTCGCGAGCTCGATCAGCTTGTCGCTGTCGCCGCCGACGAACATCGCCTGAAGAATGGACTTCTTCAACTCGACAGAGGTCTCGCTCTGATACAGCTGCTGGAGCTCGCTGCTCGCGTGGAGCACGCCCAGCTGGCGAATCGCTTCACCGCGCAGGCTCGCGTCGGTTTCCGACTTGGCCGCCGCAAAGAGCCGTTCGCGATCGTTGGCGGTCATGAAACTGCGGAGAATCGATCGCTTGACCGCCGGATCGTTGCTCGACTTGTAGATGTCGGCCAGGATCTGGCGGTTGTCGGCTCCGCCCATGATGCCGATGTAGCGAATCGCCCGGAGCTGCAGGTCGGGGTTCGCGTTGCCACGGGCGACGCCGCCGATGATCTCCCGGGCTCGCGCGGAGTGGCTCTGGCTGAGGACGAACAGCGCGCGATCCTTGACCTTCGGCGAGTTCGTGCCCGAGAGCATCTTCTCGAGCACGGGCAGCGCCTGGTCGGGGTCGCTCTGCATGATCCCGCGCAGCGCCATCAGCTTCAGCTCGTCGTCGTCCTGCGATGCTGGTGAGACGGCCTGACCCGACGCCTGGCGCACCTCGACCTCGAGCGCCTTGGCGTCGCGGATCCAGCGGCTGTCCGCGTACTGCTTGTAGAGGTCGTTGAGCGCAGCCAGCGCCTCGGCGCGCTGTCCGAGCTTCGACAGGCTATAGGCCTTCCAGTACATCGCCGCGTCGGTTCGGCTGCTCTTGAGCCCGATCAGCCGATCGAGATCCGCGACCGCGCGATCGAACCGTCCCTGCTCGATGAGGTCGCGTGCGCGATCGTAGAGATCGTCGGCTTGATCGTCCGCGTCCCGCCCTGCCGCGACCCACGGGGTCGGCAGCAGACGCATCGACGGCATGGAGCCGGTCGCCGGCATGGCGGGCAGGGCGCCGATGACAGGCAGCGGCGGCATCGGCAGATGCTGCGGCGTCTGCGCGGCTGCCGGCGAGGCGGCCGCCGCTACGAGGATCGAGAGGAAAATACTGCGTGTCTTGTTCATGATGGTCAGCTTGTGACTCGTGTTGATGTTGACGTTCGCGGGGCCGAGCGCTCGGGCGCCTGTTCGCGCTGCCGGAGTTCATCGCTCATCACCCGCACTTTGAAAAGGAGAGACGCCGCGTCGATGCGGCGCCGGATCTGCTCGAGATCCGCCGCGCTGATCTTCGAGGGGCTGTTCACGATCTCGATCAGGCTGCGTTCGAGGTCGTCGAGCATCGCCGCCACCGACAGCTCGCCGGCGTCGATGGCGTCCTGGCGATAGAGGCGGCTCGCGTCGACCAGATCGTCCGCCCAGCGCTGCTCGGCGGAGATGTCGCCGCGCGGCGCGTTCATGATGTCGCTGAGCACGCGCTCGGATTGCTCGAAGTGATCCGCCACCGACGTGAGGAGAATGCGGTGACGGCTGTCGCCGGCTGAGGCCGCCGCACTCGCGCCTGCAGTCGCGAGCGATCCCGCTGCCGGCGGCGTGCCCGCCGCCGGCTCTCGCGGCCAGGTGCGGCCCGCGACGAATGCCGCGAGGACCAGCATCGCGGCGGCCGCCGCGAACACGAGCCGCTCGGGGCGGAGCAAACCCGAGAGCGTGGCCCACAACGACGGTTGCCGTTCGGGCAGCTTGTGCCTGATACGCTGCCAGACTTCGAGGCCGTACTGATCGCCGCGCTCGGGCACGCCGGGCGCGGCCACCATCGCGAGCGTGCCGGCAATCTCGCGATACGTGGCCGCGCAGCCCGCGCACGATTCGAGGTGTCTCTCGATCTCGTGGCGCCCGCGGCCTTCGCCGTAGTAGTAGAGGGTCAGATCGTCTTCGGTGAAATGGTGCGTCACGATTCCTGGCTCCGCAGCGGCGCCAGCGCGACGCGCAGTTTCTTGACCGCGCGAAACACGCTGTGCTTGGCCGCACTCGTTCCCAACCCGAGCGTTGCGCAAATCTCGTCGATCGTTCGTCCTTCGTAGTGCCGCAGGGTGAACGCCGCTCGCTCCAGCGGGCTCAACTCCTGCAGCGCATCCTGCACGCGCCGGTCGATCTCGGCGCTCTGTGCCATGCGCTCCGGTCCCGGCACGTCTGCCGCCGGCAACTCCATGGCTCCTTCGTCGATGCTGTCGCCGCGGACCTGGTCGTGGCGCGCCTGCTTCGACCGCATCAGGTCCACCGAGCAGTTGGAGACGATCCGATAGAGCCAGGTGCCGAAATTGGCCCGCGACTCGAATCGGCCCAGCTGGCGATAGGCTCGTAAGAAGCTCTCCTGCACCACATCCTCGGCATCCTGCTCGTTCCCGGTCATCCGAAACGCCAGCCGGAAGACACTCCGGCTATGCTGCTCGACGAGCGCGCGAAACGCGTCGCTGTCACCCTGGCGGGCACGAGCCAGGACGGCTGCTGCCTCTGTCGCGTCCATCTGTCTAGGTTAGACGGCGCCCCGGGGGAGGGGTTAGGGATTTGGGAATGGGACTGGATGGGTGAGTGGGGATTAGGGATTAGGATCGGCGCGGAGGTGCGGATGCACGCTGAAATCGACGAATTGGTGGGGAAATTCGAGAGCGCGGCGTCTCTCCCGGCGGGAACTGGTCGCGGCGCTGGCGGGTATCGTCGCCGCCACCGCGGCACCCTGTGTCGGCGCAGGGGGAAACGGTGGCGAAGGTCGCGCAGGGACGGACGATCAATCACGTGTCGATGGCCGTCACCGACGTCGAAAAGTCCGCCGCGTTCTACAAGGCGCTGCTCGGCCTCAAGGAAGTGAGCCGCCCCGGCAACGGCGGCATCAATCTCGGGTTGGGCGATGGCTTTCTCGGACTCTACAAGCTGCCGAATCCCGGGACCGTCAACCACTTCTGCATCGGCGTCGACGATTTCGATCCGGACAAGATGGCCGACCGCCTGAAGCAGCAGGGCATTCAGGCGACCGTCGATCGTAATCCGGCGAATCGGACGAGCGGCGGCGACCAGCTCTATTTCACCGATCCCGACAAGACGCGCGTGCAGCTGGGTCCGAACGGGTATCAGGGATAGAGGGCAGCGAAGAGGCGGGACTCAGGGCTGTGATGGGAGGCCTGAAGGCCTGCACTACACCGGGCTGAAAAACGCTTACGGCGAAGACTAATGGGCTTCTGTGACCGTGGGAACGGCCATCGACGGATGGACCAGTCGTTTGCGAGGGGTTCGCATCTTCGCGTTCGCCTTGAGGACCTTGTACGACCGGCGCGCCCCGACGTGACGGCCCGTCAGGACCAGCGTCTTTGAGAGGTGCGCTTCGATGGTGGGCAGCGCGCCGAGAACGACGTCGCCGACGACCTGGAGGCTGCGGGCGCTGACGGCGTCGAGCGAATCCTTGGCCGTGTGCCACGCATCGTAGTCGAGGTCGATGATGTCGACCGACGGGATGCCCGCCGCGAGGAACGGCAGGTGGTCGTCCTCGATGCGCGTCGAGTCAGAGAAGGGCTAGCAGCCCGTGGTGTGCGCCGGGATAAACCGGCGTGGAGTCGTGAATGAAAGAGTCATACAGGAAAGGGGTAGCGACCCATCCTGACCCCGAGTCATGCGTGGCCAGCCGCAAGGCTACCATCGAAGCGTTGACAGGGGCACATGTAGGCAGGGCATTGAGCTGCGAAATAATCGCATCCGGAGTGCCGACGTCGTACCACGTGACGGAAGGCCATGCCGCAGCAGGCGCTAACGCGAGCCGCGCTGCGGACTCTGCGCAGTCTAAGACCCCAGGCATGCATGGATACTCCACGCGCGAGAACCGGGAGACCCCGTCGACACGCGCCGCAGATGGGGCGACGCGTCGGGTGGAGAAGGGCATGAGCCCGAAGTCCACCATGCACGTCGGCGGGGAGTCGGACGGCCGCGTAGTACCGACGAAGGGCTCGAACAAGGACGGGCAACCGTCGGCGGAGAGTCTGGAGGGAAGGCGGCCGACCAAGGAGAACATCGAGCAGCCGACCCCGCCCCGGACACAGAGCCGGCTCGGCGAGTCGCGCGGCCTGCTCGATGTGCGCGAAGTCGCACGCAAGGGGAAACAGACACGGTTCACAGCGCTGCTCCATCACGTCACGGTCCCGCGACTCCAGGCCAGCTTCTACGCGCTGAAGCGAGAAGCCGCGCCGGGCGTCGATGGGATGACGTGGCGCGAGTATGAGACGGACCTTGAGACCAAGCTGACCAGTCTCCACGGTCGGCTGCATCAGGGGACGTATCGAGCGCAGCCTTCCAAGCGAGCCTACATCCCGAAAGCGGATGGGCGACAGCGTCCCCTGGGCATCGCGGCCTTGGAGGACAAAATCGTCCAGCATGCCGTTGTCACGGTCCTCAACGCGATTTACGAAGAGGACTTTCTGGGATTCTCGTACGGATTCCGGCCCGGGCGCAGCCAGCACGACGCGCTGGACGCGCTGTGGGTGGGAATCATGCGGAAGCGCGTGAACTGGGTGCTTGACGCAGACATCCGTGACTTCTTCGGTACCATCGACCACGGATGGATGATGAAGTTCGTCGAGCACCGGATTGCCGACCGACGGATTCTTCGACTCATCCAGAAATGGTTGAAGGCGGGAGTCTCGGAGGACGGGACCTGGACGGCGACCGATGGGGGTACACCGCAAGGGGCCGTGGCTTCGCCACTGCTCGCGAACGTGTACCTGCACTACGTGTTCGACCTCTGGGTTCGGCGATGGCGGCGTCACTCGGCGACGGGCGACATGATTGTCGTCCGCTATGCCGACGACATCGTCGCGGGATTCGAGCATCGGGCAGACGCGGAGCGGTTCCTCCACGAATGGCAGGACCGCATGCGGTCGTTCGGGCTGGAGCTCCACCCGGACAAGACGCGCCTGATTGAGTTCGGGCGCCACGCAGCCGAGCAACGGAAGCGGCGGGGCGAGGGCAAGCCGGACACATTCGACTTCCTGGGCTTCACTCACATGTGTGGCAGCACCCGGAAGACCGGCCGGTTCATCGTCAAGCGCCAGACCATCCGCAAACGCCTTTCGGCCAAGCTCCACGCGCTGAAGGCGGAGCTTCGACATCGGTGGCACACGCCAGTCCCGCAACTCGGGCAGTGGTTGCGCTCGGTTGTACGGGGCTGGTTCAACTACCACGCGGTGCCGGGCAACATGGACAGTCTGAACGTCTTCCGCAGTCAGGTCCTTCGGCATTGGCATCGCGCCCTCCGGCGTCGAAGCCAACGGCGGCCGATGACCTGGGCTCGGTTCCTACGTCTGGTCAGCCGGTGGATTCCCAGCGCCCGCATTCTGCACCCTCATCCGAACGTGCGGTTTGACGCCAAGCATCCAAGGTGGGAGCCGTATGCAGCAATTCTGCCCGTACGGTTCTGTGCGGGGGGCGGCAGGTGACTGTCGTCCCTACCGCGTCGCCTGATCGATCCACGATTGCTCGCGCGGTCGGGTTCACTGATCGTTACGGCTACGATCGCGCCTGTGTCGAGATCCACCGCGTGCTCAGCTTTGTGGGCCAAATGCGTGTGGCCGTCCTTCATCTTCGCGATTGTGGCGTCGGGATCGTGCGGACGGGTCCATCGTCATTCGATCCCTTCTTCTTCCGTTTGCGATCGATGCGCGCAATCGGGACGTCGGTCGTTGCCAGCCACATGATCGGCTGTGATCTCGTCAGTTTGCCATCGCATGGGCGAAGTGTGAGACGATCGTGTCGATCACCAACGGCTGCGTCGGCGAGGTAGGTGATCACGATGTCGGCTGAAGCCGCGTCGCCTCAACTGCCCAGCGCATAGATGGACACATCACAGCAGGGGTGAGGAATAGACCGGGCGGACGCTGGAACTGCCGTAGTTGGCGAGGATGGTCGCCGTGTGGCGAGTGCGTCACCCCTGTGACGATGGCACAGAGTAGAAGATCGGGCGGATCCACACGCTTGCGAAAGCAATCGCGAAGTGTCGCCAGCACAGATGCCAGATCAGACCGTAGCCTCGCGAGCGAAGTCGGCATCGGCCAAACGAGCGCGCCGGATCGCTAAAACCGTTGGGTTATATAAAGAGAGAAGCCAGTCAAAGCCTCGTCGGTGACGTGAAGTGCAGTGCGACCACATCATCACCACGCTTCCAGTCGAAGGTGGGGTGCGCGCGAGTGCGGGTTGACGCTCAGCGTTGGCGTACGTCACGCTGACGAGCGTGTCCGCGTGGTCCGCGACACACGACGAGCAGCACGGAGCGAGGGCGGATGCGAGCGTCGACTGCCGGTGAACTGCGCCACCGGCGCGGGCGAGCGACGAGATTAGAAGACCAGGGACAGCGCTACACAGATTCGAGAAGCGCTCTAATGGGCTTCTGTGAACGTGGGGACGGCCGTCGACGGATGGACCAGTCGTTTGCGAGGGGTTCGCATCTTCGCGTTCGCTTTGAGGACCTTGTACCGACCGGCGCGCCCCGATGCGACGGCCCGTCAGGACCAGCGTCTTTGAGAGGTGCGCTTCGATGGTGGGCAGCGCGCCGAGAACGACGTCGCCGACGACCTGGAGGCTGCGGGCGCTGACGGCGTCGAGCGAATCCTTGGCCGTGTGCCACGCATCGTAGTCGAGGTCGATGATGTCGACCGACGGGATGCCCGCCGCGAGAAACGGCAGGTGGTCGTCCTCGATGCGCGTCGAGTCGCCGATGAAGTAGTCGTCGAGGTTTTGACGCCGCGCGGTTTCCCAGATGACGTTCGTGAGCCACGGCGTCGAGTTGGTGTCGCGGCGAATATCGAGGTCGCGATCGCCGATCATGTCGACCAGAATCAGCGCCTTCAAGGTCGCCAGCGATCCGTCACGCCTGGCCGAATCCACGTAGTGCCGGCTGCCGTACGTGTTGTCGGTGCCGCCCCATTCGGGGAGCCGCGCTTCCTCGCCGTCGAGGAACAGCAGCTCGATGGTCATCGGATTCTTCCGCGTCTTGAGGACGCGCGCGAGCTCGAGCAGGAATGCCGCGCTCGATCCGCCGTCGCTCGCGCCGACGAATCGGAACTCGCGATACAGCTTCGTGTCGTAATGTCCCGCGATCACGATGCGCTCTTTGTGCACACCCGGAATCGTGGCGACGAGGTTCACCATGTGCACCTTGTCGAGCGGGGTCTGATCGTCCCACGCCTGATCGACGGCGGTGAGGCCGTTGGCGGCCAGCTGTTCTCTGATGTATTTGCGCGTCTGCTCGATGGCAGAGGAGCCCGACGGCCGGGGGCCGATGGCGACGAGCTGTCGAAGATGTTCCCAGGCGCGGCCGGAGTCGAACTTGGCCGCGGGGGTCATGGCCTGGATTCCGAGCGCAAGAGCTAGGAGCGCTTTCGCCATCGGGGCATTCTACGCCCGTTTCTCCCTCGGCACATAGTCGCGGTGCATGGGTCCGGTGTAAATCTGCCGCGGTCGGGCGATTTTCTGCTCGCTGTCGAGCAGCATCTCTTCCCACTGCGCGATCCAGCCGGCGGTTCGCGGGATGGCGAAGAGCACGGGGAACATCTCGACGGGGAATCCCATCGCCTGATAAATCAGCCCCGAATAGAAATCGACGTTCGGATAGAGCTTGCGCGTCACGAAGTACTCGTCCTGCAGCGCAATCCGCTCGAGTTCGAGCGCGATCTCGAGGAGCGGATTCTTGCCGGTCACGGTGAAGACGATGTCGGCGATCCGCTTCACGACCTTGGCGCGTGGATCGTACGACTTGTAGACCCGGTGACCGAACCCCATCAGCCGGTTGCCGGCTTCGCCCGACTTCACCTTCTTGATGAACTCCGGCACCTTGCTGACCGATCCGATCTCGTGGAGCATTCGCAGCACGGCTTCGTTCGCGCCGCCGTGCAGCGGGCCGTAGAGCGCGCCGGCCGCGCCCGCCAATGCGGAATACGGATCGGAATGCGAGCTTCCGATCGTCCGCATCGTCGTCGTGGAGCAGTTCTGCTCGTGATCGGCGTGGAGGATGAACAGGACGTCGAGCGCGCGCGCCAGCACCGGGTTCGGCTGGTACTTCAGCTCGGTCATCTTGAACAGCATGTTCAGGAAATTGCCGGTGAAGCTCAGATCGTTGTCGGGATAGACGTACGGCCGGCCGATGCTGTGGCGAAACGCCCACGCGGCGATGCTCGGCACCTTGGCGATCGCCCGGTGCGTCTGCTTCAGCCGCGATTCCTTGTTGAAGATGTCCTTCGCGTCCGGATAGAAGCCCGACATCGCGCCGACGATGCTCAGGAAGATGGCCATCGGGTGGGCGTCGTACTGGAACCCCTCCATCAGCTTCTTGATGTTCTCGTGAAGCATCGTGTGGAGCGTGATCTCCTTGGTCCAGTTCTGCTGCTGCTGCGCGGTGGGAAGCTCGCCAAACAGAATCAGGTAGGCCGTCTCGAGGAAGTCGCTCTCCTCCGCGAGCTGCTCAATCGGGTAGCCGCGATACAGCAGGATGCCCTTGTCGCCGTCGATGTAGGTGATCGCGCTGCGACAGTTCGCCGTATTCATGAACGCCGGGTCGTACGTCATGAGGCCGAAGTCGTCCGGCTTTTCCTTGATCTGGCGCAGGTCCATCGCGCGGATCGTGCCGTCCTGAATGGGCAGCTCGTACTTCTTGCCCGTGCGGTTGTCGACGATCGTGATCGTGTCGGCCATAGGCCTCTTGAAGTTAGAAGGTAGAAGTTCAGAAGTTCGAAGGCAGAAGTGCGAAGGCAGAAGTTGACCTTCTAACTTCTGCCTTCTTCCTTCTCACTTTCGTCAGAATCGTCCACTGGCTCCGCCTCGACCCGGTACGTCCCGTCGGCCCAGCGCGCCAGATCCTGCAGCTTGCACCGTTCGCTGCAGAACGGGCGCCAGGCCTGTTCCACGGCATGACGGCGGCAGAACACGCACAGCGCCGGCTGCGACATGAACCCTATTTTATACTCGCGAGGCAGATCGGGCGTTTGCGGGCAGAGATGCGGTCAAAGACACGGCGTGACGTGCCCGAGCGCCGGCAAACGACGCGATTCGCGGACCGGCCCGCGCCGATCCGCCCGGCGCAGCCGCTAGGCGCCTTCGGCTGAATGGTGGCGGACGTCCTTGGCGAGGACCATGAAGATGACGTCCTCGGCCACGTTGGTGGCGTGGTCGCCGATCCTCTCGAGATGACGTGAGACCAGGATCAGATCGAGCGCCGGCTCGATGGTCGCCGGATCCTGAAGCATGTAGGTCAGCAGCTCACGAAAAATCTGCGTCTTCAGCGCGTCGAGCGAATCGTCCTCGTTGAGGACGTGCTGGGCGAGCTCGGTGTCGCGGCGGACGAAGGCGTCCAGCGCGTCGCGCAGCATCCGCTGGGCGATGGTGGCCATCCGGGGGATGTCGATCAGCTTCTTGACCGGCGCATGGCCCACGTAGCGCTGCGCCGCCTCGGCGATGTTGATCGCGAGGTCGCCGACGCGTTCGAGGTCGGTGTTGATCTTCACGGCGGCGACGATCGCCCGCAGGTCGACGGCCATCGGCTGATACAGCGCCAGCAGCGTGAAGCAGCGGTTGTCGACCTCGATGTGGAGCGCGTTGAGCGGCCCGTCGCCGGACAGCACGCGCGCGATGAGATCGCGGTCGCGATCGACGAGTCCCTTGACCGCGAGGCGCACGGCCTCTTCGGCCAGCCCGCCCATTTCGAGAAGGCGAGCCTTCAACTGCTCGAGCTCGTCCTGGAAATGCCGGACGCGTTGTTCGGGCGACGACATCAGCCGAACCTTCCTGTGACGTAGTCTTCAGTCAGCTTCTGCGACGGCGCGGTGAACATCTTGTCCGTCCGATCGCATTCGATGAGTTTACCGAGCCAGAAAAACGCCGTCACATCGGACACGCGCGCCGCCTGCTGCATGTTGTGCGTGACGATGACGATCGTGTAGCTGGTCTTGAGCTGGTAGATCAGCTCTTCAATCCGTTGCGTGGCGATCGGATCGAGCGCCGACGCCGGCTCGTCCATCAGCAGGATCTCGGGTTCAACCGCCAGCGCTCGAGCGATGCAGAGCCGCTGCTGCTGTCCGCCGGAGAGCGACAACGCGGAGGTGTGCAGCCGATCCTTGACCTCGTCCCATAACGCAGCCGACCTGAGGCTCGATTCGACCCGTCCGCCGAGCTCCTCGCGCGACTTCGTCAGCCGGTTGATGCGCACGCCATACGCCACGTTATCGAAGATCGACTTTGGAAACGGGTTGGAGCGCTGAAAGACCATCCCGACCCGCCGGCGCAGATCGACGACGTCGACCGAGGAGGCGTAGATGTCCTTCCCATCGATGGTGACCGCACCCTCCACGCGGGAGCCGGGCACGATGTCGTTCATTCGATTCAGCGTGCGCAGGAAGGTCGATTTGCCGCAGCCCGATGGCCCGATGAGCGCCGTCACCTCGTTCGGGCGGATGAGCACCGAGATCTGCTCGAGCACCCGGCGTTCGCTGTAATAGAAATTCAGCCCGGAGACATCGATCTTGGCGGTGGCCGAATTGGCCGGCTCCGGGGTGGGGGATTTCGACAAGGGCGGTTGGACCCTCGGTGGAGCCGACGTCGACATGCCGATCACACGATAGCGAAGGAGGCGACCCTTAACATTTCCTGCGAGTTAAATTGACTTCTGAAACTTGGTAAGTATATATTGACGGTTAGTGGTTACTTACCATCATGCTCGTCAGCTGGACGCGTTGGGCGATCCGACCCGGCGAGCCATCCTCGAGCGGCTCCTTCAAGGACCGCAGCCGGTCGGTGAACTGGCGCGGAGTTTCCCCGTCAGCCGGCCGGCCATCTCGCAGCACCTGCGAATCCTGAAGCACGCCCATCTCGTCGTGGATCGGCCCGATGGCAACCGCCGCCTCTACGAGCTGAATCCGGCGGGCGTCGAGGCGCTTCGCGCCTACTTCGACCGCTTCTGGGACCACGCCCTCGCCTCATACAAGCGCGCGGCGGAAGCGCGCGCCGTACACAAACCCCGATCAATAGGAGGAAGTGATGACAAGCGTCGCCGATGCGTCTGTGAAGAAGAGTGTGACCGTCAACACGAGCGTGCAGCACGCCTTCGACGTGTTCACCAAAGGGCTTCGACGGGTGGTGGCCGCGCAGTCATCACATCGGCAAGTCGCCGATGAAGGAGGCCATCATCGAGAGCGGCGTCGGCGGGCGGTGCTACACGAAACAGGAAGACGGCACTGAATCGGACTGGGGCCAGATTCTCGAATGGGATCCGCCGAATCGCTTCGTCATGGCCTGGCAGATCACGCACGAGTGGGGATACGAGCCCGACCTCACGAAATCCAGCGAAGTCGAAATCCGCTTCACCGCGCAGCCCGGCGGCGGCACGCGCGTGGATCTGGAGCATCGGCACTTCGAGCGGATGGGGCCGGCTGGCGACACGATGCGCGAGGGTGTGGGCGGACCTGGCGGCTGGCCGGGACTGCTCGACCTGTTCAAAGCTCGCGCCGAGCAGACGAATGGCTGATGGCTGATGGCTGATGGCTATCGTGGATGGCGGCCCATTAGCCATAGCCATTGGCCATCAGCCCTTAGCCATGGCTGGTTGTTCCTTGTCGGCCGGTTCCAGGAATGCGCTGACCTGTTTGCGCAGCTCGTCCTGGATCCGGTCGACGGACCGGCGCGCGTCGAGCGTGCGGAAGCTGAACTCGTCGCCCATCGACGCATACTCCTTCAGCAACCGCTGCTGATACGTGCGGAAGCTGTCGTAGATGTCGTCGCCGTGCTTCAAGTCCATACCCGATTCCCAGAAGTCCATCCCGCGCGATTCGAGCACGCGGCCGATGAGCGTCTTCACGTCGATGTTCAGGTAGAAGACCATGTGCGGCGCGATGGCAAAACCGTACAGGCCGCGCAGCCACTGTCGATCGACGCCGCGCACGCCCGCCCGGGCGAGCGCGGTAAAAATGTATCTGTCCGAGAGGACGATGAAGCCAGCTTTCAGCGCCGGGATGATTTCCTTTTCAAGACGATCGGCGAAATCGGTGGCGTAGAGCAGCACGAAGGTCAGCTTGTTGAGCGTGTTGCTCGACTTCGCCAGTTCGATCGTCGGCTGCATCAGCTCGGATCGGGTCCAGCCGGTCTCGACGACGCCGTAGCCCTTCACCTCGAGCCATTCGCGAAGCAGTTGAATCTGCGTGCTGCGGCCGACGCCGTCGGTGCCTTCCACCGCGATCAGTTTGCCCGGGTACGAATCGAGAGGGAGATACGGAATCCCCTGTCCGTAGTAGCGGCCCGCGTGTCCGTTGCCGGTGGCGCCTTCGTTCGGCGCGTTAGACGAGCTCGTCATCGGTCGTCTCCACAAGGTTCAAGTTCAGGTGTTGCAGAATCACGCTGCGCACCAGGCGCTGCTGATCGGTGATGCTGCCGCGCGCATCGATGACTTCCATGCCGAATTCCCGGACGAGCTCGTCGTACTCGTCGAGGACCTTGCCCTGGAACATCCGGAAGCTCTCGAGCGGGTTTGCGCTCCAGCCCAGGTCCATGCCCGCCTCGTAGAACTTCAGCTTCACGCGTCTCGCCATCAGACGATCCACCGAGACGTCAATCGGCACCCGGAAATAGAGTGCAAGATCGGGACGCACCGCGAAGCTGTACAGATCGCGGACCCACTGACGATCGACGCCACGCGTCGCGTCGCGCGCGAACGCGGTGTACGCATACCGATCGGCGAGGACGATCATGCCGGCCTTCAACGGTGGAATGATCTTGTAGAGGAGGCGGTCAGCGAAGTCCGTGGCGTGCAGGAGACTGAACGTCATCGGGGTGAGCGCGTTTTTCTTCTTCCCGGTCTTGGTGGCCGCCTTCACGAGGGCGGACGAGTTCCATTCGGTGACGAACACGCGGTGGCCGGCGGCGCTGAGCCACTTCGCCAGCAGCGCCAGCTGCGTCGTCTTGCCCGAGCCGTCGATCCCCTCGACGACGAACAGCTTGCCCGGGTACTCGTGTGGTTGCGTCAGGTTGTTCAGCATATGCGTGGCCGCTGACTTCGATGCGGAGCGGCTTCCCCGTCAGTCGTTCGAATGGCGCGGCATGGCGGGCGGCGGCCCAGAGCTCCAGCTCCGCGTCGCCCGTGGTGCGCAACTGCAGCAGGTCGTCGTCGCCGCGATCGTGGAGCTCGAAGCCGGCGATCGTCTGCGCGTGGCTGCGATCGAGGCTCTCGGCCAGCCGCAGGATCGCCGCGAGCGTGCGCACGGTTCTCCGGGTACGCCGCCGCAGGTCGGAGAAGCCGTCGTGCTTCCGTTTCGGCGTCGCCTGACGATGATAGCGGGCGACGAGTGCGATGGCTTCGATTTCGTCGGGCTCGAAGCCGCGAAGATCGCCGTTCTTCACGAGGTAGTACGAGTGCTTGTGGTGTCCTTCGTAGCTGATGTGCACGCCGATGTCGTGCAGGATCGCCGCATACTCGAGCCACTCGCGCTCCCGGTCGGTGAGGCCGTGGATGGCGCGCGTCTGATCGAAGAGACCGATCGCCAGGCGCGCGACGTGCTGCGAGTGCTCGGGCCAGTAGTTGCATCGCTCGGCGAGCTCGATGACGCTGCGCCGGCGGACGTCGGGGTACCGATCGGCCTGCGCGATTTCCTTCCGGTGCCTCGAGATGTAGTCGAGCACCAGCCCTTCTCGCAGCGAGAGATCGCACAGCGTGATCTCGTTGGCGCCCAGCCGCCGCAGAATCTCGTCGAGGAGAATGGCGCCGGCCACGGCGAGATCCGCGCGCCTCGGTTCGAGGCCCGGCACACGCAGCCGTTTCTCGAGATCGAGCGCCACGAGATCCTTGCGCACACGCCGGATGTGTTTTGCCGAAAACCGCCGGTTGCGGAGCGATGCGCCGGGCGCGAGCCCTTCGGCCGCCGAGGCCACGGCGCCGATGCTGAGGACGGTGCCCGACGTGCCGATGACGCGCTCGAAGCCGTCTCGAGCGACCTGATGCAGGTACTTGCCGATTTCGGTGTCGATGTGGCGCACCAGCTTGCGTTCGTCGCGGGTTTCGAGCGGATCCGTTTTCACGAAGCGTTCGGTCAAGCGGATCACGCCGAGCTTGAAGCTGCGACCCAGCTCGACGTTGGCGCCAACGCCGCGAGTCACCTCGACGCTGCCGCCCCCGATGTCGATGACGACCGCCACGTCCCCGGGTACGCTGACCCCGTATACGGCGGCCAGGTGAATGAGTCGCGCCTCCTCGGTCCCGGAGATCACTCGTGGCCGGATACCTGTCTGCTGAGTGACGACCTGAAGGAATTCGCCGCCGTTTTCGGCCTCCCGAGTGGCGCTGGTCGCCACGGCGATCACTTCGTCGACTTTATGACTCTCAGCGAGACGCCGGAACTTCGACAGCACCTGCAGGGCACTGTGCATCGCCTCCGGAGTGAGCGCCCGTCCGTCGAGGCCGCCGGCGCCAAGCCGGACCATATCCTTCTCGCGGTCGATTACCTCGAAGGACAGGTCCGGGCGCACCTGGACCACGATCATGTGGATGGAGTTCGTGCCGATGTCGATTGCGGCGATGCGCATAGTCCGCCTGTCAGCTCACCCGTTTCCGGCGTGCGTCTCGCCGACGTGAAAACCTGTAAGTGTTACCCGTGGCCGCCCTGTCTACTATAATGAAGACCGCCCCGACTGCGTCCACATCATGCCCGCTTCTGCGACCCGCTCGGAATTGCTCAAAAAACGCGTCGACCAGTTCACCCGAGTTCTCCATGCGGTTGAGAAGGGCGACGTCCGGGCGTTACACCTGGCGCGCGTGGCATCGCGCCGCCTGCGAGAGCTCGTGCCGATGCTCCAACTCGAGCGCGCTACGAGCCGGAAAGTTGGACGGCGCCTCCGGAAAGTGACCAGGCGCCTTGGCCCGGTGCGCGAGCTCGACGTTCTGCTCATTCAGATCGACGAATTGCACGTTGCCGGCCGCCGCGGGAGCGGCGGCCTGGGACGGGTTGGCGTCCGGGTGTCGAAGGCTCGCGACGAGGCGCGGAAACACTTGTCCGAGGCGCTGCCGACGAGCGAGACGGCTCGCCTTGCGCGCAAGCTCGAGCGGCTCGCCGATGATCTGGCGGAGAAGGAGCGCGCCTCGTCGAAAGCCGCGGCGCGCAACTGGCGCTGGGCGATCGAGGCGCGCGTCGCCAGGCGCGCTCAGCGCATGGCCGCCGCGGTCACCGCTGCCGGCGCCGCTGTATTTGCCCGACCGCCTGCACGCCGTGAGAATCGCGGTCAAGCGACTGCGCTACGCGGTCGAACTCTCTGCGGAAGCGGCGGGCGAGCGAGGCGGCGCGGACTTGAGCGTGCTGAAGCGCGGCCAGGACGTGCTCGGCCGCCTTCACGATGTGCAGATGCTGATCGATCAAGTACGCCAGACGCAGGCATCGCTGGCGCCGCCGAGCGTGACCGTGTGGCGCGAGCTCGATACGCTGGTCGCGTCGCTGGAAGACGATTGCCGCAGGCTGCACGCGCGCTATATGCGACTGCGCGATGCGCTGACGGCGCTCGTCGAACGGCGCGGCGAACGGGCGCAGGCGTCGGCCGAACGCGCCCAGGCGCAGCGAGCAGGGTAGCCGATGCCTGGACCGTACGAACTGTATCTCGTGCGCCACGGCCTCGCCGAAGAACGCGGCGACGCGTGGCCGGACGACACGAAGCGTCCGCTCACCGACGAGGGGATCTCGCGTATGCGGAAAGGCGCGCGCGGCCTCGCGCGACTTGGCCTGTCCGTGGAGGTTGTGCTCACGAGCCCGCTGGTCCGTGCGCGGCAAACAGCGGAGATCCTCGCCGCCGCGCTCGATCCGCGGCCTTCGCTCGTCAACGTCGACTCGCTCGCGCCAGACGGGACGTACGCCGCGGTCATCGCCGACCTGGAGAAGCATGCTCGCAAGGCGCGGCTTGCGCTGGTCGGTCACGAACCGATGATCGGGGAGCTCGCGGCGCGGATCCTCGGCTCGCGACATCCGATCGAGTTCAAGAAGGGCGCGATCTGCCGCATCGACATCGACGATCTTCCGCCGGCGGGTCCCAGGCGACCTGCGCTGGATGCTGACACCGAAGATTCTGCGCGCGCTGAAAAAGTAGCCGCGTCCAGACGTCCTTCGTCAGGCCCTCAGCCAGTCCGCCTGCCAGTTCTTGATCCGCGTCTTGATGTCCTTGGTGCGTCGCCAGCTTTCCCGCCACGACTTCGCGTATCAGCTCGGGCATCTCCGTGTCGCTCGCGAAGCGCAGCGCCACCAGCTGACGGTGCGTCAACTGTTCGATCACCGGCTGCAGGTCGGGCGGCAGGATTCCGCGCAGGCGGAGGCGCATCTCGAGCCGGATCACGCGATCCTGCACGCTCAGCGCCTGTACTCGCGACAGGAACGCCAGGCCGAGCAGCGCCGCCGCCACGACAGCCTGCCACGCGAAGTGCGCCGACGGTTCTCTCCACAGGTCGCGAACGACGACGACAACGTTGATGAGCAGAACCGGCACGACGAAATAGTGAAAGCCTGGCAGGATTCGAGTGTGCTTCTTGTAGCTCTGTACACCTTCGGCCATCGCGCTCCTCCTGACGCCCCCGCAGTGGCGCGAACGTCAGAAGCACTGTAGCCATGGCGCGGCGGAAAGGCAATCAATCGACGAACCGGTACCCCAGGCCGACCACGGTCTCAATCTGGTGTCCGGCCGTGCGCAGCTTGTTCCGGAGGCGCCCGACGTGGACGTCGACCGAGCGCGTCTCGACCAGGCGCTCGTAACCCCAGACCCGCTCGAGCAGCCGATCCCGCGAGACGACGCGATTCTTGTTCTGCACCAGGTACTGGAGCAGCTCGAACTCGCGGCGCGTCAGTCGCACGGGTGCGCCGTCGACCGCGATCGCCACGGCCTCGAAGTCGGCGATGAGCCGCGCGCCCTGATAACGGCCTTGCCGCTGTTCGGCCGCCGGCCCGCGCCTCAGCACGGCGCGAACGCGAGCCGTGAGCTCGCGAAGGCTGAACGGCTTGGTGACGTAGTCGTCGGCGCCCTGTTCGAGCCCCGACACCCGATCGTCCTCGCTGGTGCGAGCCGTCAGCATGATGATCGGCACATGAGGGACGTCCGCCCGCGAACGCAGAATCCGGCAGACCTCGAGTCCGCCGATCACGGGAAGGTTCAGGTCCAGGATGATGAGGTCGGGCACGCGCTCGGTGACCGCCTTGAGCGCCGCATCGCCCGATCCGACGATTTGCGCTTCGGTCTCCCCGCCGCGTTCGAGGGTGTGCTTGATCAGGCCTGCGATGTCTTGTTCGTCTTCGACAATGAGGACACGATGTCTGGCCATGTAACAAAGGCAGAGTACCGGCCGGAAGTTTCACTCAAATGTCTAAGTTGTTAAATGTGGGTTAACGAGTCTCCACTATAGGGCGACTTCGATTCGAATCGCGACCCGGCGCTGCGGGCGTCACCGCGCGGCCCAGGCAGGTCGTGTCGCGGGTGCACCATTTGCCAGTGTCGAACTGGCGGACTTCAGTGGTATTCTGCGAGAGCTTCCCGGCTCTTATGCGAAAGGAGCACCGTGCGTCAGCGGTTCGCCAGGCAAGCCTGGCTTCTCATCGGTGTGTGCGCGTCGATGGCGGTCGTCAGCGTCGATTCCACAGCGGCCCAGCTCTTCCGGCCGTTCTCCAACGACACTCGCAATATTTTAGAAGGTAACTGGCAGTCCTGCCGGGAACGCGACGGTTCGTACGCCGAGCGCGTGCTACGACCACGTGGTGAATGGCGTCGGCCAGTTCGAGGTCCACATGGGCCCGCGCCGCGAGTTCGCCATCTTCAAAGGCGTGCAGGACGAACATCGCGATCACGAATCACCCGAGAACCTGCTCAAGCCATTCCGGGTCACCTTCGAAAACGGTCGCGCGAAGCAGCGCTGGGAGATTCCGTCGTTGAATCTCGTCTTCACGGCGACGATGGCCGGCGGATCGCGGACCGACTGCGAGAGCTGGTACCTGCTCCTCGAGCCCATCGACAAAACGAGCTGACGGATCCTCGATAACCATCGCGGCGGCGGGAACACGAACAGGGCGGATCCCGGTTCGTGTCCTTCGACGCACCCCTCGCGCGTGTGACGTCCGCGCAAACTCTTCCGAGATTCCCATCGTCGCACTAATGTGATCTCGCCGCAGCCGGGCTGTTACACCCGGGCGCTATCCTGCGCTCGATGAAGAACCGCACTGCATGGGCCTGACGATCACCGCGATCGTCTGTGCCTACAACGAAAGCCGGCTCCTGCCCGGCTGTCTTTACTCCCTGCGGTCGCAGACACGGCCGCCCGACGACATTCTGGTCATCAACAACGCAAGCACCGACGAGACGGGGGACGTCGCGCGAGCCGTGCCCGGCGTGCGCGTGATCGACGAGCCGTCCAAGGGGCTGGTCGTGGCGCGGGAAACCGCCCGCCGCGCGGCGCAAACCGACATCGTCGCCTACATCGACGCGGACTGCCGGGTGCCGATCGACTGGCTCCGGCGGATCGAGGCGCGCTTCGAACGGTCCCACGCGCCGATAGCCGTCACCGGCCCGTACCGGTTCTACGACTGGGACTGGAGCGGCCGCGCGCTGCTGCGAACCTACGACTTCCTGATCGCGCCGCCGACGCACGCCGCCGTCCATCACGTGCTGGGCGCCGGCGCAATCCTGTACGGCGGGAACTTCGCCGTGCGCCGCGATGCGCTCGCGGCGATCGGCGGCTTCGATCGCCGGATCGAGTTTCACGGCGAGGACACGAACCTCGGACGCCGCCTGACGCCGATTGGACGGATCGCGCTGTGTCAGGACTGCTGGGCATGGACGTCGGCGCGCCGGTATCGCGCCATGGGCAAGGCCGCGGTCTTCAACGTATACGTGCGGAATTTCTGGTCGGAGATCCTGCGCCATCGTCCGGCCGACGAGAGCCACTTGGACGTGAGGGTGTAGTGCCTGGATACGAGCCGTTTCTCCTTTGCGATTTTCACGTGCACACCAACTGGAGTGACGGGCGTCTCTCTGTTCGCGAGGTGGTGGATCTGTACGGAAAGACCAGGCGCTTCGATGTCATCGCGATCACGGATCACATCCTGATGAAACGCGACATGCTGGCGCGGGCCGGCCGCCTGCTGTCGCTCGGCCGCCGCGAATTCTCGGTCACGGAGGAGCGCTTTCCTGCCTACCTCGAAGAGATCGCCTCCGAGGGACGACGCGCGCGAAAGCTGTACGACCTGCTCGTGATTCCCGGCGCCGAAATCACGCAGAACCACATTCGCAGCAAGAGAAACTCGCACGTGGTCGCGCTCAACATCCAGGAGCACATCAGCGCGGATCAGCCGGCCGAGGACATCCTCCACGCGATTCGCCGCCAGGGCGCGCTGAGCATCGCGTGTCATCCCCACCATCGGACGACCAGGCGGCTGGAGATTTCGACGTCGTACCTCTGGGATCACCGGAAGAAGCTCGCGGACCTCGTCGACGTGTGGGAAGCGGCGAACCGCGACGATCTGTTCTCGGTGACGAGCCTGAAGCACTACCCGTACGTCGCCAGCAGCGACTTTCACAAGCCGAAGCACTTGTATTCGTGGAAGACGCTGGTGCGGTGTGAGAAGACCTGGGAAGCGATTGCGCGGACGCTGCGCGCCAACGTCGACATCGCGCTCACGCTGTACCGCAACGGATCGTGGGCGGCGTGATGTCGATCGGCGGCCAGGGTTCGGTGAGATGTGATCGGAGCCAGCGGGCGGGATGCCAGCTCACCTCCGATCGGTACGCTTTTCGCCGAACACTGGGCGCCGATCGAACGATTGCGGATTGCGGATTGCGGACGCAGAGGTTTTGCCCGATGGAGGCCTTCCGCGCGTCCGGTCCGTCAGAGCTCGGATTCCATGTTCTGGACTTCGTACTTCAGGTGTTCCATGTGCGGATCGGGCAGCAGTTCCCAGAGGAAGAGCCGCAGGCCGATCTCGTGGCGTCGCACGGTGCAGTGGCTGCCGCGTGACTGGATCACGCGCGTGTGCGCGATGCGTGTCTTCGGGTGCGCTGACACGTAGACCACGCAGCCGCACTGAAGCGTGAGGGTGTATGACATGCGTCTGATCTACACGATGCGCGTGATCGTACCGAGACGCTTCCGTCACGAAACTGTTTACATCACGTTTGTGTAACAACCGGCCATCCGGTGTTTTGCTTGCACGCGATGACTCCCGAGGTTCACATGCCGAAGGCCAAGTCCGCACGGCCCGCCGTTTCGGTGATCATTCCCGCCTACCGGGCCAGCCGCGACATCGCGGACGCGCTCGCTTCCGTTTTCTCCCAAACCTTTACCGACTTTGAAGTCGTGGTCGTCGACGATGGGTCGCCTGACGCCGCGGAGCTCGAGGCGGCGATCGCGCCGTTCCGCTCGAGGATTCGTTTCATCGCTCAGTCGAACCTCGGCGCCGGCGCCGCGCGCAACACCGCCATTCGTGCATCGACCGGCCGCCTGCTGGCATTTCTCGACGCGGACGATCGGTGGACGGCCGGGTTTCTCGAGCGTCAGGTGGCCTTGATCGAGTCGGACCGCCGTTGCGCGCTCGTCTATTGCGACGCGCGGGTCAGCGGCGACAGCCCCCTCGCCGGCCAGCGCTTCATGGAGACGGCGCCATCGGAGGGCGAGGTCACGCTCATCAGCCTGATTCAGCAGCGCTGCAACATCGTGTTGTCGACCGTCGTGGCCAGGCGGCGGGCGATCGTGGCCGCGGGGCTCTTCGACGAGACGCTGCGGCGCGGTCAGGATTTCGAGCTCTGGCTCCGCCTTGCCTGGCGCGGCGAGGTCATCGCCTACCAGCGCGACGTGCTGGCGGAGCGGCGAGTGCGCGCGGAAGGGTTGTCGGGCGACGCGGTGAAGACGGTCGAACGGGCGCTCAACGTCCTCGATCGATTCGGCCGTGAGCGCACGCTCGACCTGCCCGCGCGAACCGCGCTGCGCATCCGCATGATGGCG
Source organism: uncultured Acidobacteriota bacterium (assembly GCA_963794305.1). GTDB lineage: Bacteria > Acidobacteriota > Vicinamibacteria > Vicinamibacterales > CAVVIG01 > CAVQFC01. The sequence goes on from CAWCDQ010000007.1 coordinate 29,072, forward strand.
CTCGTCGACCGGCTCGAGATCGAGCAGGGGAAGCAGCGGTTTCTCGAGGGTAACTTCGCGGCGGCGCAGTTTCACCTGAGCGCCGCGCGCGCACCAGGACTGAAAGTTCGCCTGGCTCTGCTCGGGCTGCGGTTGTCGCCTCGACTGCTGCGTGGGGCGTATCTGCGGTTCAGGCCGGCGTGATCAGTGCACGATCTGCCAGCCGCGGGCCGTCAGATCCGACACCTCGAGTCGAAACATCGCCAGGGCGCGCTCGACGCGGTGCCAATCGTGGTAGCAGACGTGGTGCGGTATCTCTCCTTCGCGTTCCATGGTGACCTCCCAGCCGGACTCGCCGTGCGAGGAGATGGAGTAACGCCGGGTCGATGCGGCGTTGCGGAGGACAATCGAAAACATGACGCAACCTTTCGGAAAACGAACGGTGATCTTGGATCGAAGGATCAGCGCCGTCCTGTAAATTCTGTGTAACGTCGCTCGACGTCCAATAGCTGGACCATTCTCGAAAGGAACCAGATGTGCGCGCTCGAGCCGCTTGCCACGGCGCGTGCGGCGCGAATCGCGACAGCGCGCGTGTCGACCGCAGCGGATCGAGCTTCTAGGGCAAACGCCAGCAGTGCCGCGGCACTGCGCCGGATGCCGCGCCGGTCGTCCTGCCCTTTCCGCTTGGCGTCGAACGGCAGGTGCGCAAGCGCCGGGTAGCGGCGGTGCATCGTATGCGTGTGCAACGTCCTGTCGGCGACGAGGGCGTAGGGAAGCGACAGCAGCAAGTCGGTGAGCTCGCCGTCGAGAAATGGCGTCGACACCCGGCAGACGTCGAGAAGGGCGTACGGGGCGAGCGCAACCTCTCGACGCATCCGCGAGAAAAAGAAAAAGCCTGCGATGGGATTGGGCGCGCCCGCGTGGCGAGCGACCTCGAGCGCGACGCGCGACGCCGCCAGCCGTCGCGGGAATCGGACAGCGCCTTCTCGCGTGAGCAGACGAGCCAGCGATGGCTCGATGGTCGTCTCGTCGCCCAGGATGCGCTGCGCGGCTGCCTCGAAGCGCCCTTCGACGAAGTGGCCATGCAACGATGGGTCGAGCCGACCGCTCTGCGACAGCACGTCGCCGGCGAGGCCGTCGAAGACCTCACACCGCCGATCGCTGAAGTAGTCCCGCAACGGCAGGAACTGGACGTGCTCGTCGGCGCAATAGTGCGTGAGTCGATTCTTCTCGCGCTCCGCGGCGACGCGGTGTGAACGCTGCGGCAGCACGACGTGGCGCACACGCAGCGCCGCCGCCACCTCCCTCGCGATAGCCACTTCGTCGGGCCCCGAGGGAGGATACGGCGCGACGGTGACGCAATGATCCGGGAGCCTCTTCAGCTCGTGCATGGCGAGCAGGATGTGCCGCGAATCGTGGCCGCCACTCAGAGGAACCGCGACCGGTGCGCTTGCGGCGCGCACGCGTCGATCGACCGCGGCCGTGAAACAGTCGGCAAACTGCTGCTCGGCCGCCGCGCGCGTCATCGTCGACGAGCGCGGGTAGCGCCATGTCCCGGCTAGTGTCGGTCCCGCTGGCGTCCAGGTGACCGATGTGGCCGGCGGCAGCGCACGAATCGACGCGAACGGCGTATCGTCGCCGACGAAGAACCCCGTCCGCAGAAATACCGCCATCGCCGCCTCGTCCAGCTCGGCGGGAACACCAGCTGCGAGGAGCGCGTCGATCGAGGACGAGATGTGCACCGAGGTTGGTGTCACGCTCCAGAAGAGCGGTTGCACACCCCAACGGTCGCGCTCGACCTCCAGCCGGCCGTCGTTCCAATGCCACTGCGCGAAGACGCCGTCCCCGCTGGAGTGACCGGTTCGAAATGTTGGCGGGCCTGTCGTTTCAAATCCGTCGTGCGATTGTCGAGCGGCAAAGAACGGCGCATTCACGTGACGATGCGATGCAAGACCGATGCTGGCGGCTACCGGGTCGCGATCGTGGCCGGCGCCGACAGCACCTCCCTGCGGACCCGCTGGCCCGTTTCGATAGCGAGCCGGCTGTCGAAAGAGGCGCGCAGACCGCTTTCACTGCGAAAGCCGATTCTTCTGTAGAGCGAGGCCACGCTCGCCTGATCGGTCGCCTCGGTGGCGTCGGCAATCTCGACGGCGTGCTGAAGTTCGTGACCGAGGATCGCGAGGCGCTGGCAGCCGACGCTCCGGCGGTCGATCGAGATCCGGAGATAGCGCCGGCCGGGAACCGCCACCATCAGGGAGACGCGACCTGCCATATGGGCGGGCATCGCGTGGTCGAACATCAGGTAGACCACGACGTCGGATGTTTCCAATCGATCGAGGAGGGACTTCAGCGTCGGCGACGCGTGTGCGCCTTTCTGGAGATCGTCGAGCAGCTCGAGCTCGAGAGATCGAACGTGCGGATCGCGCACCGTGAGCTCTGCTGCGAACGCGTGTGTGTGAAGGACGAGCAGGAAGAGTGCGAGCGTCCAGATCGAGCGGGTCATCATCAATCCTCCGATGACTCGAACGATAGGGCGCTCGCATCACGATCGCCGGACGAACCGGCGACCGTGATGCAACGTTTTGCGGGTTGCTACCAGAGCAGTTTCACGCCGAGCTGAACTTGTCGTGCGTCGTACGTGGTGGTGATGGTGCCGAACGTGGCGGCGCTGCGATTCGAGGCCGGCGCCAGGAAGTTGTCGCGGTTGAAGAGATTGAACGCCTCGAGCCGGAACTGCAGCTTGGTGCGGTCGCCGACCGCGAAGTTCTTGCTCGCGGCGAGATCGAACTGCCAGAAGCCCGGTCCCCGGACGTTGTTGCGCGACGCGTTGCCGAACGGCTGGCTCGGATCGGTCGGAATCGACACGCACGCGGTGTTGAACCAGTTCGTGATTGATTGCTGGCCTGCGGCCGCGTACGGATCGCAGGTGACGTTCGGGCGATAGTTGTTCGCGCCCGAGAAGTCGTTGGTGATGCCCGACACCTGGAACGCCGCGGCCGGCGTGTACTGCAGCGTCACCATCTCGCCGGGCGTCACCGTGTTGATGCCGGCCAGCTGCCAGCCGCCGGCGAGCAGATCCATCGCCGTCGACATGCTGCCGCCGTAGCGCTTGCCCTTCCCGAACGGCAGCGACCACACGAAGCTCGTCGTCCAGTTGTACGGCTGGTTGTACGCAGACGGGCCGTAATCGGCGGCGATGTTGTTGATGTCCTGCGGCGACGGGAAGTTGCCGTTCTGGTTTTCCAGCGCGCCGGCGGCGTTGTCCTTGGCGCTCGACAGCGTCAGCGAGCTGAGGATGTTCACGTCGGCGCCCATTCTCCACTCGTACTTCATCTGGAACGCGTCGTAGCGCGACTTGCCGCCGTTGAAGACATACGTGATGTCGCCCCACGTCGGGATCGGACGACGAGCCGCGAGCGGGATCGTGCCCGCGGAATTGTTGGGCGCGGCCTGGTTGTAGTTGGCGACGATCAGGAGATCGCTCGCCTTGTTCCCGACGTACGCGAGGTCGAGCAGCATGTGCGCGCCGAACTCGCGCTGCACCGACACGTGCCAGCTCTGGACCGGGCTCGAATGGAAATCGCGCGGGATGTAGCTGACGAGCGCGGTGAGCGGGTTGAACTGCGTCGAATCGGTCAGGTTCGCGGGAAAGCCCTGTTCCGTCGGGATGAAACCCGGCGTCGTCGGCGTCTGATTGATGGCGGCGCGCACGACCTGCGGTCCGTTGATGCCGAGCAGGTTCGCCGAGCCGATGCGGTTGACGTGGACGTAACTCGTGCCCCACCCGCCGCGCACGACGGTCCTGGCCATCGGCGTGTAGGCAAAGCCGAGGCGCGGGCCGAAGTTGTTGCGATCGGGATCGACCAGGGCGCGATCGGAAATCGATCCGTCCGTCGCGCGGATCATCGTCTTGCTGACCGGGTCGAAGTTCGTCAGCAGGTTATTGGCTTCCCACATCGGCGTCGCGTACTCGTAGCGCAGGCCGGCATTGATCGTCAGCTTGTCGTTGACGCGGATGTCGTCCTGCACGTACGTGAAGTGCAGATCCTGCTCCATGTTCGCGACCAGGAACGTGCTGAGCGCGTATTGCGAACGCAGTCCGAGCATGAAGTCGGCGAGGTTGTAGAGGTTGCTGGCCGCCGCGCCGGCCGGCCGCGTGAACTGACCTGTGTAGCTGTCGAGGCCGTACAGCGGGTTCACGTCCTGCACTTCGACATTGATGTGCTGGTACTCGTAGCCGGCCTTGAGCGACTGACGTCCCATCAGCCGCGAGTAGTTGATCTTCGGGTTCCACACGGTCGGATACTGCCACTGCGGGTTGGTCGCCTGCCGTCCGAATGCGGAGTAACCGGTGATCGACTCTGAAGGCAGGCCGCCGGCGATGCGCGGATCGGCTGGCAGCCCGGCAATGCCGAAGCTGTCCGTGGAGCCGAGCGCGGGCGGATTCTTGCCGCCCTGGGTGTTCGACCATCCGAAGCGCACCTCGAGCAACGAGCGATCGGAGGGAATGTAGGTCGATCCCAGCACCAGCTGCTTGTTGCGCGTGTAGATGTTGCCGTTGCCGCCGCCACCCGATGGCAGCGGAATCGGCGGCTGATCGTTCGTGTTCAGGCTGCGCCAGCCGTAGCGGCCGAACATCGACAGCGCCGGGCTGACCTGCAAGTCGATCTTGCCGCCCGCCTTGTCGGTGTCGTTGGTGAAGTCCTGGGCGATCGAATAGTTGTTCGCCGCGCCCGCCACGTTGGGCGCAGGCAGACCGCCGAGCACCTTGCGCGCAAACGCGGTCATCGGAATCTGGCTGCCCGCCGGATAGACGACACCCGTCCGCGGGTCGCGCACATCGACGCTCAGGATGCCCGAGTTCTGCAGCGTGCTCGGCAGCGTGGAGAACGCCGTTGCCTTCTTGTCCTGACGGAAGCCCTCGAAGTCGGCGAAGAAGAACGCCTTGTTCTGCACCAGCGGTCCGCCGATCGTGCCGCCGTACTGATTGCGGCGCAGCGGCGGCTTCGAGCCGTCGGCCGGCTTGAAATAGGTTTCCGCATTCAGCGCCGTGTCGCGGAAGAATTCCCACGCGTCACCGTGGAGCTGGTTCGTTCCGCTCCGGTAGGCGACGTTCACCGTGGCGCCGGCCGCGCGTCCGTATTCCGCGCTCTGGTTGTTGGTGACCACGCGGAACTCGCTGACGGCATCCGGCGGCGGCTGCATGACCTGGTTGGAGAAGCCCTGGTTGCTCGTCCCGTAGGCGTTGTTGTCGACGCCGTCGATCAGGAAGTTGTTGAAGGTGCTGCGCAGGCCGTTGACGTTGAACGCGCCCTCTCGCGGCGTGCCGTTCGCGCTGGAGCTCTTGTTCAGCGCCGACTGGCGTACGCCGGTGGACAGCAGCGCGAGCGCCGAGTACTCGCGGCCGTTCAGCGCGAGCTCGCGCATCTGCTCGCCGCTGATGACCTGGCTGCGCTGGCTCGTGTCGGTCTCGACCAGCGGTGCCGTGGCCGTCACTTCCACCTTCTCGCTGACCTGGCCGACGGCCATCTGCATATCCACGCGAAGGCGCGCGGCGACCTGGACCTGCACGTTGTCCATCAGCGCGATCGAGAATCCGGGCTTCTCGGCCGACACGATGTAGACGCCTGGCCGCACGGTCACGAACTCGTAGTTCCCGTCGGCGGTCGTCGTGCGCACCACGGACACGCCCGTCTGCGTGTTGGTCAGCGTGACCTTGGCATCCGGCACGGTCGCGCCGGACGCATCCTTCACGGTGCCGACGACCGAGGCGGTGTCGAACTGCGCCGAGGCGCGGGGAATTCCCGCGCACAGCGCGAAGAGCAGGACAAGCAGACGAACACGCCACACAAACAGTCGCATGTGAAACCTCCAAGAGGGGTTGAGTCCGTTCGAGATCGCCGAAGAAGAGAAATCGTATCGGCGCCGTGTAACGCATTCACAACGCCGGCGGCGGCCGCGTCACATGATGGTCATGTCGCCCGCGCACAATACGTGGCGGAGGCGACGATGATGTCATACGAATGGCGGCATGCGTTCACGAGAATTCAAGTCGAGTACATCGAGATGCCGGATCTCAAACTGACCCTCGCCCAGATCCGCCGCCTGTGCGATCTGCCCGAGGATCTGTGCGAGCCTGCCGTCGCGGCCCTCCTGCAGGCCGGCTTTCTGTGGCGCGCGCCGGACGGCAAGTTCGTTCGCCGGGCCCTGGGCCGCGCCGGGCGCGAAATCAGCGAGTCGGACGTCGATCCGCGCGCGAGCTTCTTCGCGTTGACCGATCCGCCGGGCGCCGCTCCGCAATGAACGGGCGCGTCGCGCGAACCCTCGCGTCCAGCGCCACGAAGTAACACGGATTTTACATGCCCGTAACCAGGCCGAAGCGGGCGCCCGGCTACTGTGGACGCCATGACACTGAGACGCGTTCTGACCGCCTTTGTTCTGATAAGCACGTTCGGGGCTGCGGCTTCCGCGCAAGTCACGCCCGCGGCGGGCTACACGCCGCCCGATGATACGCCCTCGTTCAGGGTTGGCGTGACTCTCTATACCGACTACACATACCAGCAGAGCCCGAAGACGACCGACCCGGACGGAAACAGCATTAATCCCAGCGGCTTCAACGTTTCCCGCAGTTATATCAACGTTACCGGCCAACTCAACCACATCATCTCGTTCCGCATCACCCCCGACGTTACGCGCGAGAGCGGCCTGTTGACCACGGGCCCCGGCACCAGCATCACCAACGACAGTCTGGTGTTCCGCATCAAGTACGCCTTCGGACAGGTCAACCTCGACGACTGGATGCCGAAAGGGAGCTGGGTCCGTCTCGGCATTCAGCAGACGCCGCTGCTCGACTACGAGGAAGGCATCTACCGGTACCGCTTCCAGGGCACGACGTTCACCGAGCGCGAAGGCTTCTACAACTCGGCCGACGCGGGTGTGTCGTTCCACACGAACTTTCCCAAGAACTACGGCGAGGTTCACGCCGGCTACTACAACGGCGACGGCTACGCCAGGCCCGAAGCCGACGATCAGCACGCCTTCGACATCCGCGGAACCGTGCGGCCCGTTCGCGCAAGCCAAGCCCGTCCTTCGCGGGCTTCGACTCACCGGGTACTGACGTCGGCGACAACTACGTGAAGAACGCCGAGCGCACGCGCGTGGTAGGCCAGGTCACCTACGAACACCCATACGTGAACGCCGGTTTCGATGCGATTGACGCCCACGATCAGACGTCGATCACCAGGCCGGATATCGAAGCCAAGGGCTGGTCGTTCTGGGTCACGCCGAAGTCCACAATCGGCTGGGAGATGCTGTTGCGCTACGACCACATGGTGCCGGACGAGCGCGCGACCAACCAGACGCGGCAGCGCACGATTGTCGGCGTCGCCTACTGGTTCCCGCACACCGGCAGCATCACGAGTTCGCTGCTGCTCGACTACGACGGCCAGACGTTCAGCAACTTCGTGCCGTCGCTGCCGGATCAGAAAAGAATCGCGCTTCACGCCCTGATCAACTTCTAGGAGGCCCTGCTCATGAACGCTCTTGCGAAAACCGGCATCGCCGCCGCGACCGTCGCCGCACTCGTCACCGGCGCCGCTGCCCAGACGATGCGCATCAACGGCGCGGGGGCCACGTTCCCGTATCCGATTTACTCGAAATGGTTCTCCGAGTACAACAAGCAGCACTCCAACGTCGAGATCAACTACCAGTCGATCGGATCGGGCGGCGGCATCCAGCAGGTGACGAAGCAGACGGTGTTCTTCGGTGCGACCGACGGCCCGATGACGGCCGAGCAGATGCAGAACGCTCCGGGCAAGATCCTGCACTTCCCGACGGTTCTCGGCGCGGTCGTGCCGGTCTACAACCTGCCGAACGTCAACGCGGAGTTGAAATTCAGCGGCGCGGTCCTCGCCGACATCTTCCTCGGCAAGATCACCAAGTGGAACGATCCGGCGATTGTGAAGCTGAACGCCGGCGTCACGCTTCCGGCAACCGACATCACCGTCGCGCACCGTGCCGACGGCTCGGGCACGACCTACATCTGGGTCGATTTCCTCTCGAAGCTTTCTCCTGAATGGAAAACCAAAGTGGGCGTCGCCACGTCGGTGAACTGGCCGACCGGAGTCGGTGGACGCGGCAACGAGGGTGTCTCCGGCCTCGTGAAGCAGACGCCGGGCGCCATCGGTTACGTCGAGCTGATCTACGCGCTGCAGAACAAGATCGCGTACGGCAGCGTGATGAACGCGGCGGGCGAACCGGTCAAGGCGACGGTGGAATCGGTGACCGCCGCGGCCGCCGAAGCGGTGAAGGCGATGCCGGCCGACTTCCGCGTGTCGATTACCAACGCGCCGGGCAAAGGCGTCTACCCGATCTCCTCCTTTACCTGGATGCTCCTGTACGAAAACGCGAAGGACAAGGCGCAGGCCAAGACCATGGTCGACTTCATGAAGTGGGCGCTGACCGACGGTCAGAAGTACTGCGCCGAGCTGGGCTATGCTCCGCTTGCCTGAATCCATCGTGAAACTTGAAATGGCGGCCCTTGCCAAAATCAAAGTCTCGTAGCGACACGGCGTTCCGGCTGGGGACGGGCGCGTTCGGCTTCGCGCTGATCGCGCTCGTCTGCGGCATCGGCGTCGTCCTCTCGATCGAGTCGATGGCGTCGATTCAGAAGTTCGGCCTGAACTTCTGGCGAACGGAGATCTGGGATCCCGTGGCGGGGGAGTTCGGCGCGCTCCCGTTCATCTGGGGCACCCTGTACTCCTCCGTCCTCGCCCTGCTGATCGCGACGCCGATCGCGCTTGGCATCGCGATTTTCATCTCGGAGCTCTGCCCGGCGATGCTTCGGCAGCCGCTCGTGTTCGTCACCGAGCTGCTCGCGGCGATCCCGTCGATCGTCTACGGTCTGTGGGGCATCTTCGTCCTCGTCCCCGTCGTCCGCGTGCTGGAGACGTCGCTCCCCGACTCGATGCGCAAGCTGCCGCTGTTTTCGGGACCGCCGCTCGGGCTCGGCATGCTGTCGGCCGCGCTGATTCTCGCGATCATGGTCATCCCGTTCATCTCGTCGATCTCGCGCGAGGTCCTCAAGTCGGTGCCGCCCGCCCAGCGCGAAGGCGCGTACGCCTTGGGGGCGACACGCTTCGAGGCGATTCGCGCCGCGGTGTTCTACGCGCGCACGGGCATCATCGGCGCGGTGATGCTGGGCTTCGGGCGCGCGCTCGGAGAAACGATGGCGGTCACGATGGTGATCGGGAACAACCCGAAGGTGGCGGTGTCGCTGTTCTCGCCGCAGTACACGATGGCGGCCGTGGTCGCCAATGAATTCGCAGAGGCCGCCGACAAGCTGTACCTGTCGGCGCTGGTCGAAATCGGGCTGGTGCTGTTCATCATCACCCTGATCATCAACTCGTTCTCCCGCCTGCTGATCTGGAGCATGGCGCGCACCGAGACGATCACGGCCGAACCTGTCGAAGCCGAGGCCGCCGCATGACACCGACCGGCCGCCGCAAGCTCCTGTCGTCGCTCTTCGTTGCCTTCTGCGCCGGCGCGGTTCTCCTTGCCCTGATCCCGCTGGCGCTCATCCTGTTCTTCGTCATCAGCCGCGGCATCCTCTCGCTGAACCTGGCGTTTTTCACGCACATGCCGACGCCGGTGGGCGAGGCGGGCGGCGGAATGGCGAACTCGATCGTCGGCACGCTGATGCTGAGCGGGCTGGCGGCCTTGATGGCGGTGCCGATCGGCGTGATCAGCGGCATCTACATGTCCGAATACGCGGGGACCCGATTTGCCGCCGCCGTGCGCTTCGCCGCCGACACGCTCAACGGCGTCCCCTCGATCGTGATCGGGCTCTTCGCGTACGTCGTCGCCGTGCTGCCGTTTCAGCAGTTCAGCGCGTTTGCCGGCGGCTTCGCGCTCGGTCTGATGATGATTCCCATCATCGCGAGGACGACCGAGGAACTGCTGCTGCTGGTGCCGGGAACGATGCGCGAGGGCGCGCTCGCGCTCGGCGCGACTCGGGCGCGAGCCGTGTTCAGCGTGGTCCTGCCGGCGGCGCTGCCGGGGATTGTGACCGGTGCCGTGCTGGCACTGGCTCGAATCGCAGGCGAGACGGCGCCGCTGTTGTTCACCGCGTTCAACAACCGGTTCTTCTCGACCAGCCTGCGGCAACCGATCTCGTCGCTGACGGTGCAGGTCTATACCTACGCGACCGGCCCCTACGAGGACTGGCATCGTCAGGCGTGGGCCGGCGCGCTGGTGCTCGTCTCGATCGTGCTGATCTGTTCGCTCCTTGCCCGTCTTGCCACTCGCCGCCTCGAGCGCATGCATGCACGCGGCTGAACGCCGATCTTGATTCCTTGGGCACACGCCGATAGAGTAGTTAGACCGCCACCTTGATAGACCCTGTGCCAGCCCGTTCGTACGGCCGCCCGCTCGCGCGAGCCTTCACCTTGCTCGCCGTGCTCGTGCTGGTCTGCGTGCCCGGGCTCACTCGCATGAGTCAGAAGCTCGAGACCGCGTCGCACGCGCCGAGCTTCGCCAAGAACATCGACTGTCCGCCCAAGAAGGTGACCGTCACGCCGGCAACCGCGGTGGCTTCGCCGGTTCCCCTCGCGAACTTCGATCTCGTCCCGCTCCTGCGTCCCGCGTCTGTCCCCGACACAGCGCTGCCGCGCTCCCCGTACGTCTTCCGGCCTGGTCCGCTCCGCGCGCCTCCCGCTAGCACGCTGTCGACTGAGTGTCGCGTTCGGCGACGCTCGAAATCTGTTTCTGAACGCGTCGACTCCGGCCCGAGGCTGGAAGAGGAGTGTGCCTTTGTGTCTGTCCTGACCGCCACCGTGGTCGACCAGTATCGCCGGCTGAATGGCGCGGCGGTGGCGAACGCCATCGAGACCTTCGGCGTGCGACTGCGCAACGAAGGCTTTGCCGACTCGACGCTGCGCTGCCTGTTCCCCGAGCAGCCAGGCGTCATCGGCCACGCCGTGACGGCGCGCATCCGCGGTTCGGCGCCGCCGCCGGTGGGACTCAGCTATCACGATCGTACCGACTGGTGGAGCTATATCGCCAGCGTGCCGGCGCCTCGAATGGTGGTCGTCGAGGACCTCGACGAGCGTCCCGGCATCGGCGCGTTTGTCGGCGACGTCCACGCGACGATTCTGCAGGCGCTCGGCTGCGTTGGCTATGCCACCAACGGCACGGTTCGCGACGTCGAGACCGTCCGCACGTTCGGCTTTCAGATGCTGTCCTGCGGCGTCGCCGTGTCGCACGCGTTCGCGCACATCGTGGATTTCGGCGGACCGGTCAAGGTCGGCGGCCTGGCGGTGGCGACCGGCGACATCCTCTTCGCCGACGCCGCGGGCCTTCAATCGGTGCCGTCCTCCATCGTCGATCAGATTCCGGAGACCGTCGATCGGATGCAAACCCAGGAAGAACAAGTCATCGCGTTCTGTCGATCGCCGCGGTTCTCGATCGACGGCTTGCGCGCGCTCGTGAGGGACCTCGGATGACCAGAATGATGGCGATCGGTGTGGCGGTGGTGCCGATAGTGATTGCGGGCGCGGCATGCTCGCGGACGCGAGCGGCGACGCCCGCGGCGGCAGAGCATCCAACCGTGTCGGTGGTGAAGGTGGCGCGCGGCGACCTGTCCCAGACGCGTGACGCTGGCGGCCGAGTTCCGGCCCTTTCAGGAAGTCGAGGTGCACGCGAAGGTCGCCGGGTACGTGAAGGCGATCTACGTCGACGTCGGCGATCGCGTCAATGCCGGGCAACTGCTCGCGGTGCTCGAGATCCCCGAACTGCAGGACGACATGGTGACCGCCGAGGCAGCCGTCAAGCGCAGCCAGGAAGAAGTGAACCGGGCCCAGGCCGATCTCGGGCGCACCGAGTCGGCGCACGAAGTGGCGCATCTGGGTTCCACGCGGCTGGCGGCCGTGATGAAGCAGCGGCCCAACCTCGTCGCGCAGCAGGACATCGACGAGGCGCAGGGACGCGACCGCATCGCCGAAGCGCAGGTCGCGACCGCCAGGGCGGCGGTCGCCGCGGCGCAGGAGCAACTCGCCGTCGCACGCGCCAACGAGAACAAGACGAAGACGCTCTTCGCCTATGCGCGCATCACGGCGCCGTTCACCGGGGTCATCACGCATCGGTACGCCGACACCGGCTCGATGATCCAGGCGGGGACCTCGTCGCAGAGCCAGGCGATGCCGGTCGTCCGGCTGTCGCAGAACAACCTGCTGCGGCTGACCATCCAGGTGCCGGAGTCGGTCGTCGCGCAGATTCACCTGGGCGCGCCGGTGGACGTCAAGGTCCAGGCGCTCAATCGGAACTTCCAGGGCAAGGTCGCCCGCTTCGCCGACAAGCTCAGTCTCGATACCCGGACGATGGAGACCGAGGTCGACGTGCCGAATCCAAAGCTGGAGCTGGTGCCCGGCATGTACGCCTACGCGCAGATCACGACCGACCAGGCGCACGACGTGGTCGTCGCGCCGATCCAGGCGCTCGATCGCAAGGACGACAAGGCGACCGTGATGGTCGTGGCCGGAGACGGCCGGCTCGAGCTCCGGCCGGTGACGGTCGGCCTCGAGTCGCCGAATCAGGTCGAAATCCGCAGCGGCCTCGCGCCAGGGTGATCTGGCGGTGATCGGCAGCCGCGCACAGTTGAAGGCGGGCCGGACGGTGACGCCGAGAGTCGCGCGACCTGCCGGCGACTGCGGAAGGGGCGCGCTGATGTCCGGATTCTCCATCCGCAACCCGTACTTCATCATCGTCGTCTCGCTCATCGCGGCGGTCGTCGGCCTCACGAGCCTCGTCCGGATGCCGGTGGATCTGTTTCCCGACATCAACATCCCGCAGGTCGTCGTCGCGACGTTCTATACCGGAATGCCGCCCGAACAGATCGAGACCGACATCACCGGCCGCTTCGAGCGGTTCTTCACTCTCGGCGCCGGCATCGATCACATGGAATCACGGTCGCTGCCCGGCGTGAGCGTCATCAAGGTGTTCTTCCAGCCCGGCACCAGCGCCGACTCCGACGTCAGCGAGATCGCGAACCTCGCGATGGCCGATCTTCGCCGCCTGCCGCCGGGCACGCTGCCGCCAATCGTGCAGAAGTTCGACGCATCGAGCCTGCCGGTCTGCCTGATCACGCTGAAGGGCGAAGGGTTCAACGAGACGCAGCTGCGCGATCTGGGGCAGTTCACGGTCCGGAACCAGCTCGCCAGCGTGTTCGGCGCGTCGGTGCCGCCTCCCTTCGGCGGGAAGTACCGCCAGATCATGGTCTACGTCGATCCGGAGAAGCTCCAGTCGTACGAGATGAGCCCGATGGACGTCGTGCGGGCGGTGAACAACGCGAACCTGATCCTGCCGTCTGGCGACGTGAAGATCGGGCCGTTCGACTACAACCTGTTCACGAACAGCCAGTTTCGCGCGATTCCCGACATCGACCAGATTCCGCTCAAGACCATCGGGCGGTCGACCGTCACGGTGGGCGACGTGGGCCACACCGAGGACGGTCACCAGATCCAGAGCAACATCGTGCTGGTCGACGGCCAGCCGTCGGTCTATCTGCCGGTGATGAAGCAGGGCGGCGACACGAACACGATTGCGGTCGTGGACGGGATCAAGGACACGATCGGGAAGCTCGTCGACGTGCCGAAGGAGCTCAGCCTCGACGTCGTGTTCGATCAATCGCTGTTCGTCAAGCGCGCCATCGAGACGCTGCTGCACGAAGGCGGCATCGGCCTGGCGCTCACGGCGATCATGGTGCTGGTCTTCCTCGGCAGCTTCCGCGCGACGATCGCGGTGTTCCTGTCGATTCCGCTGTCGGTCCTCGCCGCGCTGATCGCGCTGTACATCGGCGGCAGCTCGATCAACACGATGATTCTCGCCGGGTTCGCGCTGGTGTTTTCCCGGCTGATCGACAACGCGGTCATCGTGCTGGAAAACATCTTCCGCCACATGGAGATGGGCGAGCCGCCCGAAGTGGCTGCCGAGAAGGGCGGCGACGAGGTGGCGCTCGCCGTCCTCGCCGCGACGCTCACCAGCTCGGTCGTCTTCTTCCCGGTCACGTTTCTCTACGGCGTGAGCCGGTTCCTGTTTTCAGCGCTGGCCCTCGCGGTCGTGCTTGCGCTGTTCGCGTCGTACTTCGTGGCCCTGACCGTCGTGCCGTTGTTCTGCGCCAAGTTGATCAAGGCGCCGCATCATGCGCCACCGGCCGGGGAGGCGGCGGAGAACGCGACGGACGACGCCGCACACGTGGCACCGGCCCCCGCTCTGAACTGGATGGAACGGTTCAACGCCTCGTTTTCTCGAAAATTCGAGCAGATGCTGGTCTGGTACGAGCGGAGCGTGCGCGGATCGCTGCGGCGTCCCGGCCGGGTGCTGGTCGCGGTCGCGGCGCTGTTTGCCGCGAGCCTGATGCTGTATCCGTTGCTTGGCCTCGCGTTCTTTCCGCGCACCGATGCCGGGCAGTTCGTCATCAACCTGAAATCGCCGTCGGGCACCCGCATCGAGGTCTCGACGCAGGACGTGCAGAAGGTCGAGGCGCTGGTCCGGCGCATCGTCGATCCCAAGGACCTCGAGCTGATCGTCTCGAACGTCGGCGTCACCGCCGACTTCTCGGCGATCTACACGAGCAATGCCGGGCCGCACGCCGCCACGATCCAGGTCGCGCTGAAGGAAGAGCACACGATCGGCAGCTACGAGTACATGTCGCGCGTGCGCTCGGCGATCCAGCACGACCTGCCGTATCTGAGCGCGTACTTCCAGTCGGGCGGCATGGTCGACGCGGTGCTGAACCAGGGACTGCCGGCGCCAATCGACGTGCAGATCAGCGGATCGAATCTCGATACGGCGTTCGACACCGCCAGCGAGGTTGCCGCGAGCATCCGCGAACTGCCCGGCGTCAGCGACGTCTACATTCCGCAGGACGTCGACTACCCGTCGCTGCGCCTCGACATCGATCGCGAGCGCGCCGGCGAGCTGGGCCTCGACCAGCGCGAAGTCGTCAACAACGTCATCACCGCGCTGACGTCGAACCAGATGATCGCGCCAAGCTTCTGGGTCGATCCCAGGAGCGGCAACGACTACATGCTCACGGTGCAGTATCCGGAAGACAAGATCCGCAGCCTGCGCGACCTGCGCGGCATCCCGCTGCACTCCGGCCGGATCAAGGACCCGACCATGCTCGACGCGGTGACGAAGATCACGCCGCTCAAGTCGCCGACCGAGATCGACCACTACCAGATCCAGAGGGTCATCGACATCTACGTCAACCCGATCGGCGAGGACCTGGGCCGCCTGTCTACCGGAATCAACCGCGTGATCGCGGAGGCGAAGCTGCCGCCCAACGTGAGAATCGCGATGCGCGGCATGGTGCAGGGCATGCGGGCGTCGTTTCAGAGCTTCGGGCTCGGCCTGATTCTGGCGCTCGTGCTGTTGTACCTGATCCTCGTGGCCCAGTTCCGCTCGTTCACCGACCCGCTGCTCATCCTCCTGGCCGTGCCGCCGGGTCTCACCGGCGTGCTCCTGGCGCTCTATGCGACCGGCACCACGCTCAACGTCCAGTCGCTCATGGGGATCGTGATGATGGTCGGCATGGTGGTCTCGAACAGCATCCTGATCGTCGAGTTCACGCATCGGCTCGAAGAGGACGGCATGCCGCTGCTCGACGCGGTCGTCAGTTCCTGCCGGATTCGACTGCGGCCGATTCTGATGACGTCGCTGGCCACCATCTTCGGTCTCATCCCGATGGCGCTCAAGCTTGGAACCGGCAGCGAAGCCTACGCGCCGCTCGCACGCGCGATCATCGGCGGCCTGGTCGTGTCCGTCGTGGTCACGGTGTTCGTCGTCCCGGCCGCGTACCTGATCGTCTATCGCACGCGGACCGCCGGCGCCGGAGCGCGGTCATGAAGCGAGCCGCTAGCTTCGTGTTCGCCATCATGGCGGCAGCGCCTGCATCGGCGCAGACCGGACCGCAGCTCTCGCTCCGCGACGCCGAGACGCGCGCGCTCCAGAACCACCCGCAGGTGCTCGGTGGTCAGTACGTCGCGCAAGCGGGCAATGAAATCACGCGAGAGGCGCGCTCGGCGTACTTTCCGACGGTGTACGGCAGCGTGACCGGCGCCGAAGCGCAGGACGGCAGCCGTATCGCCGCGGGCGCCCTCAACAATCCGATCATTCTCGATCGCGTGGCCGCGGGGCTTTCGGTGTCGCAGCTGATCACCGACTTCGGCCGGACCTCGGATCTCGTGCAGACCGCGTCGCTGCGTGCGGAGGCGTCTGCTCAGAGCGCGATCACGGATCGAGCCGACGTCCTGCTGCGCGTGGACCGCGCGTACTTCAACGCGCTGCGCGCGCAGGCGGTCTTGCGGGTGGCGCAGGAAACGGTGAACGCGCGGCAGCTGGGCGTGGATCAGGTCAGCGCGTTGGCACAGAGCAATCTGAAGTCCGGTCTCGACGTCAGCTTCGCGAAGGTCAGCCTGAGCGAAGCACAGCTCCTTCAGCTCCAGGCTCGCAACGACGCCTCTGCCGCTCTGGCCGCGCTGGCCGCCGCGCTGGGTCAGCAGGATTCTCCGACCTACACGCTGGGAGAGGAGCCGCTGCCCGGACCTCCGCCGGCCGGCGACACGGAGCTCGTCGCGCAGGCGCTGCGCGAGCGTCCCGACGTGGCGGCCGAGCGCCTGGTCCGTGAGTCGTCTGCGAAATTCGCCGACGCCGAACACGCGCTCTGGTTTCCGACGATCTCGGCTATCGGAGCGGCCGGCCTGGCGCCTTACCATCAGGACGCGCTCAGTCCGCACTACGCGGCGATTGGCGTCAACGTCTCGGTGCCGCTGACCAACGGAAACCTGTTCGCCGCGCGGCATACCGAAGCGAGCCTGCGCGCGCGCGCGGAAGGTGAACGCCTGCGCGATCTCGAGAACCGCGTGGCCCGCGACGTGCGGGTCGCGCTGCTCGACGCGCAGGCCGCGTTTCAACGCCTCGACCTGACCAATCAGCTGCTGGACCAGGCGGGCCAGGCGCAGGACCTGGCCGACGCACGCTACAACCTCGGGACTCAGCTCGATCGTGGAGCTGACGCAGGCGCAGTTGAACAAGACCCGGGCGGAGATCGAGCAGGCGAGCGCGCGTTACGACTATCAGGCCCGGATGGCGGCGCTGCGGTATCAGACGGGGAGCTTGAAGTAGTGCGGACCTTCAGGTCCGCCGTCCTTCAGGCAGGCCTGAAGGCCTGCACTACGTCAGCATGACAAGCGTGCTCTGCGGTCTTGGCGGTCTCCGCGGTTTCTTCTTTGTCAGCTGCCGTCGCGAATCACGCGGCAATTGGCATCGTCGACCGTGAGCGCGCCGACGGTGACCAGCGTCTGATCCTGGAAACGCGCGGCGAACTGGAGAAAGCGGTTGACGTCGGCGATGTTGCTCGCCAGCGCCGAGCGACACGCGGATGGCGCCGAGGCTCTTGCCGCCGCGCTGCTGCATCACTTCGAGAAAGCGCGGCAGGGTGAGATCCGCGCCTTCGGCCAGCCCCGCGCGCATGTCCTCTTCCGTGAGGTTCTGCGCCGTCTCTCCCGCGCCGGGGTTGCAGAAACAGCCGGTCCTCAGAGAGATGCCTTCTCCGGCCGCCAGTTCCTCGACACGCCGGAAATCGAGCAGCGTTCCGTTCGCATCGCGAAAGTTCATCGTCAGCGTCGCGACCGCGCTGGACGCACGGTTGAAGGTCCGTACAGTTGCACCACGGGCCGTCCGTTGCTGTGGCGAAGTGTCAGCAGCTCGCCGAGCAGCCATTCGGTCAGACAATCGATCCGCGTCTGCATGACGTCGATGCCGACGCGTTCCAGATGACGCAGCCCGATCTCCACGGCGGGGATACTGAGATAGTTCAGCGTGCCGTCCTCGAAGCCGGCTTCGCGAGCCGCCAGCACGTGCCCGCGGCCTTGCACCGTGGCGAAGTTCACGGTGCCGCCGGCAAACCACGGCCGCCGCAGCTTGTTCAGCGCGGCGTTGCGGACGAGCAGGCATCCGACGCCGGTCGGGTAGCCGAACATCTTGTAGAAGGAGACGGCAACGAAATCAGGCGAAACGCGCCGCAGATCGAGACGGTTGGTCGGCACGAATGCCGCCGCATCCAGCAGGACGTCCCATCCTCGTTCGTGTGCGGTGTCGATGAGCGCGAGCGGATGCTTGACGCCTGAGAAGTTCGACTGGGCAGGGAAGGCGAACAGGTTCGGCCGCGCGCGATCGGCCTGGTCGAGATGCGACAGCAGCGCCGCCGTCTCGATACGCAGCTCCGGGACGGTCAGCGGCGTGTAGTCCACCTCGGCGCCCCTGGCGCGCGCAAACTCGCGAATGCCGTTGACCGAGTTGTGGTTGTCGACCGTGAGCAGCAGCCGCCCGCCAGGCGCGAACGGATACGATTCGCCGACCAGCTTCAGCGCGCCGGACGCGTTCAGGGTGAAGACCGCCGTGTACTCGCCGGCGCCGTTGAAGTAGTCGAGCACCTTGGCCCGGGCGCGCTCGACCGCATCGGTCATCGCGGTCGAACTCGGGCTCGCCGAATGCGGGTTGCCGAAGACATTCTGGGCCAGCAGGTCGGCGTGCAGACGTACCTGCGAGTCGGCGTGGAGGCCGCCGCCCGTGTAGTCCAGATACACGATTCCCTGCGCATCGAGACGGGCGTACTCGACGGCCCGCAGATCGTCCAGCGCCGAGGTGCCGAGGTAAGCAGGATAGCGGTCGAGAAATGGCCCGGACGTCTTCACGCCTTCGATTCTAGCGTGCTCGATGACGATTCAGAAGAAACCGCAAAGAACGCGAAGACCGCAGAGCGACGTTTGTCTTTGCGATCTCCGCGGTCTCCGCGGTTTTTTCCGGTCGTAGTTCACGGCTTGCCGGTGACGCCGACGGTGAACGACACGGCGACGCTGCGGCCCGCCATGAGCGTCAGGATGTCGCCGGGCGCCGCCGCGTTGGATTTCGCCGACGCCGCGCTGACGGCGGTGATCGCGTGGCTGTTGGTGAGGTTGTTGAGCGCCAGCCGGATGCGCGACGCCGACAGCCGCGACGATCCGCGGACGGTGTAGTTGAAGAACAGGTTGGTGATGTTGAACGGGTCGATCGGAATCGCCTGGTGCAGGCTGGCGTTGTCGTTGTACATCTGGCCCACCCGCTTGCTGAAGAAACCGACGTTCCAGCTGCCCAGGTTGTAGGTCAGGCCGATCGTCTCGGTGTCGCTCGGCGCGTTCTGCACCCAGAGACCCGTGTCGGTGTACTTCGCGGTGCCCTTGGTCCCGTTCAGGTAGACCGCGAGGCCGCCGCCGACGAGGATCGTGCTCTCGGCTTCGACGCCCTTCGTCACCGACTCGCCGTTCAGGAAATACACGGTGTCGCTGGTGACCGGATCGATCGTCGCCGAGTAGTCGCTCTGGAACGTGATGTGGTAGAAGTCCACGTCGAGCGTCGCCCGGTGCGACTTCCACACCGAACCCACCTGGTAGGTGTCGCTGAGAATCGGCTCCGGCAGCACACCCACCTGTCCGTTCTTCACGTCGAAGACGCTCGACGGCGGGATGTTCTGCCCCTTGCCGTACTGACCGTACATCGACCAGTTGGGCTGCACCAGCAGGTGCGCATCGATCGAGGGCAGCCACGCGTGGTACTCGGCGAGGTTGTTGACGGACGGAGCGCCGTTGAGATTGCCGACCGTCTTGCCGTTGTCGGCAAACTGCGTGAGGTTCTGCCGGTAGTAGGAGTACTTGAGTCCCGGCGTCACCGTGAGGTTCGGCAGCGCGCGCCACGAATACTCGGCATACGGCTGCAGGGTGGTGGTGCCGAACATCTCGTGGAAGTTGGGCAGCGGCGCGTCGATCCAGGTGCGCGGATCCGACGGCGTCTGGTAGCGATCGGTGGAGGCGTACTCCGACCAGAGGCCCGTGCGGAACACGCCCAGGCTCGAGACGTAGGTCACCGGCAGGTTGTTGCCGTACTTGCGATAGCTGTTCAACTTGTCGGTGGCGCTCGTCGTCGTGATGCTCGTCGTGCCGTTGTAGTTCTGCTTGTTGTAGTACCGCATCGTGTACACCTTGTCGTCGATCGACCAGTTGTTCCCGAGCAGCGTCCTGAACCCGAAGTACTCGAAGTCGGTCGGGATCGAGTAGAAGTTGTACTTGTAGTACAGCGGCGAGGCCGGATCGTCGGTCATCAGGAAGTTGTCGCCGAACTGCTGAATCTGCGCGCGGGTCGAACCCTTCTGGTTCGGCGTGTTGCTCTTGAGATGCATGATCGACGTGAACGCGGTCAGCGACGTGTTCGCGCTCGCCTGGTACTGGTATTTCGCCGAGAGGGCGTCACGCTGCTGGAAGTTGAACGTCTGGTAGCCGTCCGACCGCATGTCGTGCACGTCGAACATGAAGCGATGCTTGCCGTCCGTGCCGATGCGCCCGGTATTGAAGTCCACGTCGAACAGCCTCGTGTTGAACGAGCCGTACGAGAACGTCCCGTTCAGCAGGCGATCGGAATTCAGCGACCGCGACAGCAGGCTCACCGACCCGCCGTAGGTCGAGGGTCCGATGGTCGCCGCCGATCCCGGGCTGCGGTCGAACACCGTGGATCCGATGGTCTGGGCCGGGAAGAACGCCCATGAATGGTGCGTCGGATCGTTGGTGTCGTTGAAGGGAATGCCGTCGTAGGTCATGCTGTACTGACCGTCCTTGAACCCGCGGAAGAACGTCTTGGTATCGCCGAGACCGGGACCGTTGGCGCTGACGCTGAAGGTGCCCGGCGCCATCTGCAGCACCTGGCTGTAGTCGGAAATCGGCGAGGTGTAGTTCTGGATGTATTCGGCGCTGATGAGCGACTGCGCGGAGCGCGCGGTGAGCGACGACTGCGACGGCGCCGCGACCGCTGCCGCCGGCAACGCCGCCGACACGGTGACGGTCTCGCTGATGTTGGCGACGCTCAATTGGATCGACACGGTCGTCGGAGCATTGGCCGACACGTCGATGCCGGCGCGGCGAACGGCCTCGAATCCCGGCACGAGGATCTCGAGCGCGTACGTTCCCGGCGCCAGGTCCGACGCGGAGAAGCGTCCCTGACCGTCAGTCGTCGTGGTGACGACGGCGCCGGTCGTTTCGTTGCGGACGACGATCGCGGCATTGACGACGGCCTTGCTGTCGGGATCGAGGACCGTGCCCTGCAGGCCAGCGCCGGCTGCGCGTCTGCGCGTGCAGCGCCGCGACCGACAGTGGTAAGAGCGCCAGCCACACGGTGACGAGGGCTCCCCGGAATCGCCGAACGTCTCGAAACAGTCGAATCATCGTCTCAACCTCAAGCGCTGGAATGCAGCGCGACGGCAGTTGACGATAAACAGCTGGCACTTGTACTGGTGTGACGGCCCTGTTAATTCCGCGTGTACGTTTTGTTCATCGTCTGTTCATCCTGTTGATTGGAAAGAAGATGAATAGACGATGAACGTCGGCGCCTGCTCACTCGATGTATAACGGCGCTGAGGAAAATCATCATGCGTCGAATGAGTGCTGGCCGCGATCGCGATCGCGGTGTGTGTGGCAGGCGGACGTGCGCAATCGCCGTCGGCGGAGCCGTACAAGGTGTCTGAGAACGGCGAAGGTGGGCGGGCCGGGCGGATTCGACTACGTCTACGCCGACGTGGCGAATCGCCGCCTCTACATTCCGCGAGGCGGTTCACCGGCAACGGCAACCGCGCCGGCCGTGCCGGGGCGGGTGACGGTCTTCGACCTCGATACGCTCGCCCCGGTCGGTGAAATCGCGAACACGCGCGGGAACGGCGCTGCCGTCGATCCGAAGTCAGGCCACGGCTTTGCCAGCAGCAAGCCGGTCGCGATGTGGGACACCCGCACGCTCGCGTTGATCAAGACGATTGACGTCCAGGGAAACCCCGACGGCATCCTCTTCGACTCGTTCAACGATCGCGTCTACGTGTTCAGCCACGCGGCGCCGCACACGACGGTGATCGACTGCGAAGGATGGCTCCGTGCTCGGCACGATCGATCTGGGCGGCGCGCCGGAACAGGCCGTGGCCGACGGCAAGGGGCATGTCTACGTCGACGTGTCGGACAAGGCGAACGTCGCCGTCATCGACGCGAAGACGATGACCGTCACATCGCACTACGACCTGGGCGGCGGCAGGGGAGGGTCTGGCCGGTCTGGCGTTCGATGCGAAGACCCACGTGCTGTTCGTCGCATGCCGCTTGCCGGCGCCCGGCGTGATGGTGATGCTCAACGCCGACACCGGCAAGGTGCTCGGCACGGTGCCGCTCGCCGGCAGCTCGGACGGAGCGGTCTTCAACCCGGAGACGCAGGAAGCGTTCAGCTCGTCAGGTCAGGGCGACGGCACGCTGACCATCGTCAAGGAAACCAGCCCGACCAGCTTTCAACTCGAGCAGAACCTCAAGACGATGTCGGGCGCCAAGACGCTGACGTTCGACAGCAAGACGGGTCATGTCCTGCTCATCGGCGCCGAGTATGTGACGCCGCCGCCGCCGGCCACGCCACCGCCCGCGGGAGGGCGAGGCCCGGCACGACGGTGCCGGATTCATTCTCGATTTCGTCGTAGGAAAGTAGTCAAGCGGATATCCGCATTACGCGGATGACGCGGATTAACAGCGACGTCCGGCGCCGGCCGCGAAGCGGCCGTCGTGCGGAACGGACGGCGCGAGCGCAAGCCCGATGAGGCTGTGGCTCGCGTCACGCCGTTCGTTTCGCACGCACGCGCGGCTGCGCCGCGCCGCCGGACGTCGACTCACGAAGCGGTCATCTGGAGATCGAATCGACCGTCGTCGGGTCTTCACGCTAATCCTTGAATCCGCGAAATCCGCGGATAGACTGATCTTGCTTCTAGCGCCGCGGGAACTGATCCGGGTTGTTCGTGAAGAGTGCGTCGATGCCCAGATCGTAGAGGAAGTGCGACATCTCGTCTCGGACCGACGGGAATTTCATCTCCTTGTCGTCGGCGCGGAACGTCCACGAGGTGACGGTCAGCTTGGCGGCGTGCGCGCGCGCGACCATCTCCGGATGTCGCGCGATGACGAATTTTTCCGGTGCGATGCCGGTGGCGAACTTCGCGAGCTCGCGGATGCGCGCCTCGGTGACGTCCTCGTCCTTCGCGGTCAGGAAGACTCGCGGAATCGTCGGCAGGTCGACCGCGACGCGCCGGATCGCCTCTTCGTCGAACGACTGGATGATCACCGGCGTCGTCTTCAGCGATTCGGGCTTCTCCAATCCGTTCTTCCGGATGATGTCGACGAACAGCTTCACCTGATCGACGTTGCGCGATCGGTAGAGCTCCGGCGACTTCAGCTCCGGGTACAGCCCCGCCTTGCCTCGCACGAGATCGATCGCATCCTGGAACGTCTGGATCCGCTGGCCTGCGAACTCCGGCTTGAACCATTTGCCGGCGTCGAGGCGCTTGATCTCAGCCATCGTGAAATCGTTGCCGAGCCAGTGCTTGCCGGGCTGCCTCGTCTGATAGCCCGTTGATGGGCGATCCGGGAAGACCTCGGCGACGTTCGTCGTGCGCTCGAGCGTGTCGTCGTGCATGCAGAACAGCACGTTGTCCTTCGACACGGCGAGGTCCGGCTCGACGAAGTCGGCCTTCTGCTCCATGGCCAGCTTGTACGCGGCCGGCGTGTGCTCGGGCGCATATCCGGACGCTCCGCGATGAGCGATCAGCTGCTTCGGCGCCGGCGGCTGAGCCGACAAGCCGATTGCGGCCAGCGCGGCGGCGAGCACGAGCACGGACCCGTAAAGAAAAGGCGAGCGTATGATGGTGGTCACAGTGAGCGGATTATAGCGTCGGACGGTGACGTATGTATGACGAACCCAGGGCGAGCGGCGTGTCGCGGCTCGCCGCCACGCTTGGAGCCGTTTCGCTGATCGCGCTGGCGGCGACCGGGCCGCTGCATCACGTGGGCCTGTTCGGCCTGGCCGGCGCCTTCAGCCGTGTTGAAGTGGTCGGTCTACGGCGCCCTTGCGACCATGGTGCTGGCCATCGTCGGGTTGATCGTCGACTCACGCCGCGAAGCTCGCACGTCGACGGCGCTGACCGCGATGGTCCTTTCGCTTCATCGCCACCGGTTCGATTGCGGCGCTGGCGTGGAAGGCGTCGCGTGTGCCGGCCATTCACGACGTCACGACCGATACGATGCAGCCGCCGCCGTTCCTGGCGGTGCTGCCGCTGCGCGAAGGCGCCTTGAATCCGGTCGAGTACGGCGGCGCCCGACGTCGCCGCGAAGCAGAAGCAGGCGTTCCCCGACATCGTGCCGTTGACCCTCGACCTTCCGCCGGCTCGCGCCTTCGATCGCGCACTCGCCGCCGCTCGATCGATGGGGTGGGACCTGGTCGCGTCGGATCCGGCCGGCGGGCGCATCGAGGCGACCGACACCACCTTCTGGTTCGGCTTCAAAGACGATGTCGTGATCCGCGTGACACCGCAACCCAACGGCAGCCGGGTCGACGTCCGATCGTTGTCGCGCGTCGGCGGCGGCGACATCGGCGCGAATGCGGCGCGCGTCCGCAAGTATCTGGCAGCGTTGAAAGCCTCATGATGCATCTTCGCGAACAAGACGACGCCACGCTCCAGCTGGCCGATGTCCGGCGCCGGCTCGCGGCGATCTTTGTCGGCTCGATCGGCAACCTCGTCGAGTGGTACGACTTCTACGCGTACGCCGCCTTCGCGCTCTATTTCGCCAGCGCGTTTTTTCCCGGCAGCGACCCCGTGGTGCAGCAGCTCAACGCCGCAATCCTGTTCGCGTTCGGCTTCATCGTGCGGCCGATCGGCGGCTGGCTGTTCGGCCATCTGGCCGACCACTACGGCCGGCGCAACGCCCTGATGCTGTCGGTGCTGCTCATGTGCTTCGGATCGCTGATGATTGCGGCGACGCCCACGTACGCCACGATCGGCATCGGCGCTCCCGTCCTGCTCGGCCTCGCGCGCATGATTCAGGGACTGAGCCTCGGCGGCGAGTACGGCACCAGCGCGACCTACCTCACCGAGGTCGCGGACGAAAAGCATCGCGGCTTCTACTCGAGCTTCCAGTACGTCACGCTCATCGGCGGACAGTTGTGCGCCATCCTCGTGCTGCTGCTCCTCCAGCAGGTGTTTCTCAGTCCGGCGCAGTTGAGGGCGTGGGGCTGGCGGATCCCGTTCGTCATCGGCGCGATGCTCGCGATCGTCGCGCTCCTGATGCGGCGCAACCTGCACGAGACCGACGATTTCATCGCCGCGAAGAAGGTGACGCGCAAATCCAGCTCCATCGCGGCGCTGGCGAAATACCCGCGCGAGGTGCTGGTGGTGGTCGGCCTCACGATGGGCGGCACGACGGCGTTCTACACCTACACGACCTACATGCAGAAGTTTCTCAAGCTGTCGGTCGGCCTCAACGACATCCAGACGACGATCGTGACGGCGACGTCGCTGATCTTCGCGCTGGTGCTGCAGCCGATCTACGGCGCGCTTGTCGGATCGCATCGGCCGGAAGCCGCTGCTGATCTGGTTCGGCGTGATGGGCACGCTGTGCACGATCCCGCTGCTCCAGGCGCTGCAGGGCACGCGCAGCGCGGTGATCGCGTGGCTGCTGATTGCCGCCGCCTGGTTGATCGTCGCCGGCTATACGTCGATCAACGCCGTCGTGAAGGCAGAGCTCTTTCCCGACGAAGGTCAGAGCGACCGGCGTCGGCGTGCCGTACGCGGTGACGGTGTCGATCTTCGGCGGCACGGCGGAGTCGCTGGCGCTCTGGTTCAAGTCGATCGGCCACGAGGTGTGGTTCTCGTACTACCTCACGGCAGTCATCGCCGACCTCGCTCATCGTCTACGCCTCGATGCGCGACACGAAGCGCGAATCCGCGATGGGCCGCCACGAATAGACGCGCTTCCGCTCAGCGGACCGCAAACCAGTTGGATCGAAAACACAAAAGGCCGGGCACGATGCCCGGCCTTTCCTTGCTCCCGATTGACGTGCGCAGGTGCCGTCTAGAAATTGAACCGGAACGCCAACTGGATTTGGCGGTTCGTCCCGAGGCCGACGGTCGTGCCGACGGTTGACGACGCCCTGCCGAACGGGCCCGCGGCGGCCGCCGTGTAGGCTTGACCGGGCTGAACCTTGCCCGCCTCGGTCAACGGCATTCGAGGGAAGCGCGTTCGGCAGCGTCGCGCCGATCCCCGCGAAGTTGGTCTGGTTGAAGAGATTGAAGATCTCCAGCCGCAGTTCCCCGTTGGCGCCGGAGCGCGGCCCGATGCGTTTCGCCACCACCGCGTCAATCTGCATGAAGTTCGGCCCGTGGATGGAATTGCGCTCGAGGTTGCCGAACGTGCCGGGCAGCGGCGTCGCGAATGCGGCGGGGTTGAGAAACAGCAGCCCGCCGTCGACGATGTACGGGTTCACGCCAGGCACGACATCCGGACGACGAGTCGCACGCGAGAGCCCGCCGCCGGGCGTGTTGATCACCGCCGTGCGGCCTGCGGCCGGGTTCAGGAACGTGTTCCCCGCGCCGTCGACGTAGACGATGTCGTTGCGCCCGATGGTCACCTGGATCGGCAGCCCGCTGCGCGCGTTCGCAATGCCGCCAAACGACCAGCCGCCGGTGAACGCCCCATCGCCGGGGACGGTGTAAATCGCGCTCAGGTTGAAGGTGTGGCGAACGTCGAAGTTGTTGTACCCGTTGTCGTACTCGAAATCGGCAATCGAGCGGGCGTTGTTGCCGGCAGTGGCCGCCTCGTTGGAGCCGCCCGTCGTTGCCCTTGCTGTACGCGTACGTGTACTGCCCGTTCAGCGCGACGCCGTTGCTCGACCGGCGGCTGAGCGCCAGCTGCAACGCGTTGTAGCTGTCGTGCCCGCCGCTGGTCTTGTAGTCGATCTCCGCGTACGGCTTCTGGATGCCCGCAATCGTCGAGCCCGGGCACAGCGTTCCGATGGCCGTCGTCCCGCTCGCGCAGGTGACGATGTCGAACTCGCGCACCTGGGTGGCGGCTGCGGCGCCGTTGGTCTGCACGCCGATCGTCCGGTTCGCGATGCTGCGAAGGAAGAGGTTCCGCCCCTGGCTCCCGACGTAGGCGACCGACGCCGCCATGCCGTGCCCGATCTCCTGCTGGAACGTCGTCGAATACTGATAGACCTTCTCGGGAAGCGTGTAGTCGTTCGAGTACGCGCGCGGCTGGAACGACCGGTTGTTCGGGTTGTTGGTGAAGTTCTGGCGGATGAGCGCCGGGTCGACTGGATACGCGAGGAAGGGTCCGCTCGACAGCGTCGTGTTGATCCGTTCGGCTTCAATCGGCTGAATCTGGTCTTCGGTCTGTCCGGGGCCCACGAAGATGCCGACGCCGCCTTTCAGCACGCTGCGCGGCGTGATCGAATAGGTCGCGGACACCCGCGGCTGAAAGTTGTCCTTTTTCGACTGGTAGAACGGCGTCGTGTCGGGATCGATGACTCCGGTGTCGATGTTGAACTTGACGATCCGGTTGTCGGTTTCCTGCAGCGGCACGTAGTAGTCGTAGCGGAGGCCGTAGTTCAGCGTGAAGTTCTCCCGCACGCGCCATTCGTCCTGCGCGTAGGCGACGAAGTACTCCTGCTTGATGTGCTTCAACCCGGATGCGCCGTTGTGGAACGGGCTCGGCTCGCTCAGATCGCCGAAGTACTGAATCGACGTCGGCTGGTTCGCAAGGAACGCGGTGACGTTCGGATAGGTGTACGTGATGCCGCCCAGCTGGTCGGTGCTCATGCGGATGAGTCGGGCATCGCCGCCGAACTTGATGTAGTGGTTGCTCAGGACCTTGCTCACTGAGTCGGCGAACGTGAGCGAGTACGGGTTGTACGGCGCGCCGCGGCCGTTGCCCGCGCTGTTCACGCGGACGAGGCCGCCCGGGCTGGCCCACGAGGAGGCCGAGCCCTGGCCGGCGATGCCGGCGTTGGCCACGGTGCCCTGCAGGCTGAGCGCGATGTTCTCGAAGCCGGCCTGCGTGTCCGCGCCCTCGGTGCTCGGCGCCGCGTTGTATCCGAACTTGAATTCGTTGATCGCGCCGTGGCCCAGGATGCCCTGCAGGTTGAAGATCGCGTTGGTCGGGTTGATCGTGATCTTGAAGAACCGGCCGCTGACGTCCTGAGGGTCGCGGCTCGTGCGCCTGGTCGTGAAACACGCGGACGTAGGACGACCAGTTCTGGTTGATCTTGAAGTCCAGCCGTCCGCTGTAGGCGTTCTCGGTGACTTCCTGGTTCCCCTGCCACTGGATGATGTCGCTGTCCGGGTTGGTCGACGCGCCCGGCAGGAGGACCGCATCCGGCGCCGTGAACCCGGGCCGCAGGCCGGCCACCGCCGGAACGGCGCGCGACCAGGCCGCCGCGCTCGGAACCGCCTGAATGAAGTTCTTGCCGGCGGTCAGCCGATAGCCTTCGTAGCTGCCGAAGAAGAAGGCCCGGTCTTTCACCAGCGCTCCGCCGAGCGAGCCGCCGAACTGATTCAGCTTCAGGGGCGACTTGGGAACGGTCGGCGCACTTCCTGCGGCGGCAATGACGCTGCCGTCGGCGTTGCGCTGGGAGTCGAAGTAGTTCGGCCGAGTCGAAGGCGTCGTTGCGCAGGTACTCGAAGACCGAGCCGCGGACGCGGTTGCCACCCGACTTGGTGATCACGCTGACCTGGCCGCCCGTGCCGGTTCCGAACTCCGCCGGGTAGCCGCTCGACTCGACCCGGAACTCCTGGACGTTTTCGAGGCTCGCCTGAAGCTTGAAGAGGCTCGCGTTCTCGCCGTTGGCGACGCCCGGCGCGCGAATCGATGATCGCCGACGCCTCGATGCCGTCGTACTTGATCACGTTCTGCTCGACGGCGCGCCCGGAGAAGCGAATGTCGCCGCCACGTGCCGGTGCCGGCGTTCTGCGAGCCCGGCGCCTGCAGCATGAGCTGTGACATCTGACGGCCGTTGACCGGCAGTCCCTGCACTTCGCGCTCGCTGACGTTGACGCCGATCTTCGCCGAGCTGAGGTCGAGCACCGGCGCGACGCCGACGACGTTCACCGACTCCTGCACGCCCGCGGGCTTGATCTCGAAGTCGAGCGTCAGTTCCTGGCCGGTGGCCACGGGCATCGCCGTGTATTCGATCGTCGCGAAGCCGTCCTTTTCGACTGTGATGGTGTACAGTGGAGGGCTTGAGCGAGCCGATGATGAAAAAGCCCTGGGCATTCGTCACCGCCCGTGCGCTCCTCGCCCGTTTTCTCGTTCTTCACCAGTCACTTTGGCTTCGGCCACGAATGCGTTGCTCTGATCGCGCACGATGCCGGATACGCGCCCCTGCTCGCCCTGCGCGAACGTCGAGGCCGGCAACGCCGCGAAACACACAGCCATGGCCACCGACAGATAGAACCTCATCATCCCTCCCATGGTCCGGCTCGTAGCCGGACGACGTGAAGGGCAGCGTAAAAGTACCGTATGTGTGGGTTGTGACGGAGGTGTTACGGGGAGGTTAAACAAATGGCTGATGGCTATGCAGGCCATGGACGTGACGTCCATCACGCCGAGTGCCCGGCCTCGACGATGCCGTCCTTCGGCACGATGATCACGCCGTCGCGGATGAAGTAGCCGTCGCCGTCGGCCTTCTGGATGCCTGCCTCGTTGACGAGCTGCGAACCGTCGCCGATTCGCGCGTTCTTGTCGACGATCACGCGATCGAGGACGACGTCGCGCCCGATGCCGAGGCGCGGGCGGTCGCGCCTGACGGGCCCGGTGTCGTCCGCTTCGTAGAAGTCGGCGCCGAGGAGCACCGATCGCCGAATCGTCGAACCGCCTTGAATCGAGGTCCGGATGCCGACGATCGATCCCTCGATGGTCGATCGCTCGATGAAGCAGCCTTCGGCGACGATCGATTCGCGCGCGCTGCACTCGTCCAGGCGCGCGCCAGGCAGATACCGCGCGTGGGTGAAGATCGGACGGCCCGGATCGTACAGCTTGAACGGCGCGCCGGGCCTGGTGAGCATGATGTTCGCGTCGTAGAACGAGGCGACCGTTCCGACGTCGGCCCAATAGCCGCGGAAC
The DNA here is from genome assembly GCA_963794305.1 of uncultured Acidobacteriota bacterium. Lineage (GTDB taxonomy): Bacteria > Acidobacteriota > Vicinamibacteria > Vicinamibacterales > CAVVIG01 > CAVQFC01. The sequence goes on from CAWCDQ010000007.1 coordinate 59,095, forward strand.
AGGTGCGCGTTCACCCGATAGCGTCCGAGCGCCGCCGGAATGATCTGCCGGCCGAAGTCGGCGGCGTCCGCCTGCTCGATGGCCTCGAGCAGCACGTCGCGCGAGAACACGTACACGCCCATCGAGGCCACGAACGGCTTGTCCGGCGAATGCCCGGTGAACGTGGCCCCCGCCGGGATGCTCCTGTCCGATCTCGTCGAGGCGGTCGCGCTTCGGTTTCTCCTCGAACGCGACGATCTGTCCGTTTCGCTCGAACCGGAAGATCCCCATCGCCGAGGCATCGTCGGTCGACACCGGCTGCGCGGCGATCGTGATGTCCGCATTGCGCTCGACGTGCGCGTCGATCAGCTCGCAGTAGTCCATCCGGTAGAGATGATCGCCGGCGAGAATGAGGTAGTAGTCGGCGTCGTAGCGCACGAGATGACGCGCGGCTTGCCGCACGGCATCGGCCGTTCCCTGGAACCAGTTGGGGTTGTCCGGCGTTTGTTCGGCGGCGAGGATCTCGACCGTGCCCTGGCTGAAGGCATCCATGCGATAGGTCTGCGAGATGTGCCGGTTGAGCGACGCGGAGTTGAACTGCGTGAGCACGAAGATGCGACGAATGTCCGCGTGCAGGCAGTTGCTGATGGGGATGTCGATCAGCCGGTAGCTGCCGCCGATCGGGACCGCCGGCTTCGATCGGTGCTGCGTGAGGGGAAACAGGCGCGAACCTTGCCCGCCCCCGAGAATGATCGCCAGAACTTCGTTGTTCATCGACATACGAACACGCAAAGGTTACACCGGCCGTGGACTCGTGCGTGTAACGACCGTGTAAACGGATCTGCTACAACTTCCCGAGGCCTATGGCGTTCCGATTGATTCCGCGGGAAGAGAAGTTCTACACCGATTTCCAGCGCTCGCCGCCGAGCTGAAGCGGGGCGCCCGCCTGCTCGAGGAGATGCTCGAGCCGGAGCGTCCCGGTGTGGGACAAGGCCGACGAGATCAAGGAAGTCGAGCACAAGTGCGACTTCCTCACGCACGAGATCATCCAGCGCCTGAATCGGACGTTCGTCACGCCGCTCGATCGCGAGGACATCCACGCGCTGGCGCGGTCGCTCGACGACGTGATGGACGCGATCGACGCGTCGGCGACGCTCGTGCGCCTCTACCGCCTCGACTCCGTGCGCTTCGGCGCGCGCGAGCTCGCGCGGATCATCAGCGCCTGCACCGAACAGGTGCACCTGGGACTCCTCGCGCTGGAGCAGAGCAAAGGGCGTCACCGGGCCGTCGATCGAGATCAACCGGCTCGAAAACGAAGCCGACCGCGTCCACCAGCAGGCCGTGACCAAGCTCTTCGACGACGAGCGCGACCCGATCGTCGTCATGAAATGGAAAGAGGCGCTCGACTTCCTCGAAGACGCGACCGATCGCTGCGAGGACGTCGCGAACGTCCTCGAGGGCGTCATGGTCAAGCACGGTTAGGCGCGCATGCTTTTCTGGACGGTCGGCGCGCTCATCTTCGTCGCGCTCGCTTTCGACTACATCAACGGATTCCACGACGCCGCGAACTCGATCGCGACGGTCGTGTCGACGCGCGTGCTGTCGCCGGGCAAGGCGGTCATCTGGGCGGCGTTCTTCAACTTCGTCGCCGCGTTCACCTTCGGCACCGCCGTCGCCAAGACCGTCGGCTCCGGCATGGTGGACGTGAAGATCGTCACCTTCGCGGTGATTTTCGCCGGCCTGACCGGCGCGATCATCTGGGACCTCATCACCTGGTACTACGGGCTGCCGACCAGCTCGTCGCACGCGCTCATCGGCGGCTACGCCGGTGCGGCGGTCGCCAAGGCGGGCTTCGCCGCGATCATCGCGAGCGGCTGGACCAAGACGATCCTCTTCATCTTCCTCTCGCCGCTCATCGGTCTGGTGCTCGGCTTCGGGATCATGACGTCGATCATGTGGATCTTCCGCTGGATGCCGCCGTCGCGCGTCGATCGATTGTTCCGGCAGGCTGCAGCTGGTGTCGGCCGCGGCGTTCAGCCTGAACCACGGCGCCAACGACGCGCAGAAGACGATGGGGATCATCGCGGGCGTGCTGTTCGCCGCGCACTACATCGATCACTTCTACATCCCGTTCTGGGTCGTGCTCGCGGCGCACGCCGCGATCGGCCTCGGCACGCTCGCCGGCGGCTGGCGCATCATCCACACGATGGGATCGAAGATCACCAAGCTCCAGCCGGTCGGCGGCTTCGCGGCGGAGACGAGCGCGGCGATTTCGATTCTGATCGCGACGCAGACCGGCGTGCCGGTCAGCACGACGCACGCGATCACCGGCGCGATTGTCGGCGTCGGCGCGGTGCGCCGCCTGTCGGCGGTGCGCTGGGGCGTCGCCGGACAGATCGTCTGGGCCTGGGTGCTGACGATCCCCGCGGCGTTCTTCATCGCGATGGCGACCTACACGCTGCTGCGTCTCGGCGGCGCGAACTGACGCTCGGCTGAAGCCTTCGCGCTACGAAGTCCGGACGAGCTGCCGCACGTAGCGCGACGGCTTCAGCCGAGCGTCGGCTACGGCAGCCGCGCGACGGCGGTCTCGACGCGCAGATGCTCGCCGCTGCCGGCCCACGCGACGATCAATTCCTGCCCGTAGATCGCAAGCCGCGGATAGCTGCTGTTTCTGGTCTCGCCAAGGTCGGTGATGGTCACCGCCGCCGATCGCTGGCCGCCGCGCTCGACACGCCGCACCTTGAACGCCGCGCTCTTGTTCGCCAGCTCGATCCATCCGACCACCGCGGATCCGTCCGGCAGCTGTTCCACGTCCACGCGCCCCAGCGAACCGACATCGTCCACCTGGACCGGCGCGCCGAACGTGCGGCCGGCATCCTGCGAGAACGCGACGAACGCGTGCCCATCGTCTTTCGGCGCCGTGAACCAGGCGACCGCGACGTTCCGGCCCATCGCGCTGATGGCGGGCCCGTTGACGGGGCAGCCGTCAATCTTCCAGCCATCCTCGTGCACGCGCGCAGGAACCGTCCAGCCTTCGCCGGTGAACCGGGAGACATAGATGTCGCGCACTTCGTCGGCGGACCGATTCCGGTACGCGACGATCGGTCCGTCCGTGCTGACCGCAGCGGCCGTCGGGCAGCATTCGCAGACGCGCAGATCCACGGCATCCTCGGACAGCTGTTTCCACGCGCGATCGAAATGCGCCTCGCGCAGGCCCATGTCGCCCGTGCCGTCATCATCGGGACCGACGCCGGGCTTCATCGCGCGTCCATCGAGCCAGATCAGGCCGAGGCCGCTGCCGGTGTCGAAGAGCGAGGCGAAGCCATGTTCGGTCCTGGTGCCATCGTGGTGCGGTGAAAACGGCGGCGACCACGTCTTCCCGTCGTCGGCCGATCGCGCCAGCCGCAGGTCGTATCCAGACTCGGACGTGCCGTTCATCTGCAGCCAGTGGGCGACGAGCGTTCGATCGGCGAGCCGGATCACCGACGGGACGTCGGCATAGTTGGCGAAGAAGTTGTCGCCGGCGGCAACCAGGCGCGGCTCCGACCAGCCGCCCGGCGTTCGCGCCGAGAACTTCAGCGCCGTTTGCGAACCGGCGTTTTCGAGCCAGCTGAGAATCGCGCCGTCCTTCGACGCCGTCAGCTGCGGCTGCGCGCTGGCATCGGCGGCCGGCGACGCCAGCGGCTGCAGGGTCAGCGTCCACGGCGCCGGTGGCGGCTCCGGGGCGCGCGTGCATGCCGTGAGGGTGACAAGGACGGCGACGGCGGCGGTCGTTTTCATGATGTCGCGCTCGCGATGGTAATCGTAAACCGGGCGCCGCGCTCCGGGCCGTTTTCGGCGCGCACGGTCCCGCCGTGCAGCTCGACGAGGTGCTTGACGATGGCGAGGCCGAGGCCGGTGCCGCCCGGATCGCGCGCGCGGGACTTGTCGACGCGGTAGAAGCGTTCGAACACCCGCGACAGATCGTCCTCCGGAATCCCCGGGCCCTCGTCGGTGATCGCGATGGCGACGCGGCTGCCCTCGCGGACGGCGTCGATGCGGATCGTGGACTGCTCGGGCGCGTAGGTGATCGCATTCGCCACGAGATTGCGGAGCGCGTCGTGCAGTTTCGCGGGATCCGCGCGCACCGATTCCGCGCCCGGCCCGATGGCGACCGCGATCTTCTGCCCGCGCTCGGCGGCGGCCGGCGCCACGTCGGCGACCACGGTCTCCGCGAGGCTGCGCGTGTCGCAGGCGATGAGATCGATCGTCTCCTGACCGGCATCGAGGCGGGCGAGCCGCAGCAGATCCTTGACCAGCCGCTCCATGCGCTGCGTGTGGCGCGCGATGATCGCGAGGAACCGGCGCCGCTCGTTCTCGTCGGTCTCGCCGTCGGAGAGCGCCTCGACGTACCCGCGAATCGCCGTCAGCGGCGTGCGGAGCTCGTGCGAGACGTTGGCGACGAAGTCGCGCCGGATCTGGTCGGCCCGCCGCAGCTCGCTGATATCGTGCAGCACGAGAATCACGCCGTGGGCCACCGCGCCGGCCGCCGGCGCGGCGCTCGCCATGATCGTCCTCGACGGATCGCGCGGCGGCGAGAGCTGCAGCGCGTCCGGCGCCTTCCCCAACAGCACGGCGGCCACGAGCTCGGCGATGGCCGGCAACCGGATGGTCTCGACGTACGGGCGTCCAATCCAGGCCTCGTCCAGCTTCAGCATGTGCCGCGCCGCGTCGTTGACCAGCTGCAGACGTCCCTGCGGATCGACGACGATGACGCCTTCGACCATGCCGGCGAGGATCGCCTCCATGCGCGCCCGGTCGCGCACCTGTTCACCCAGGCGGCGGACGACTTCCTGGATCGAGTCGTCGAGCGCGCGCGCGACGGTTCCAAGCTCGTCGTCGCCGAAGCCCAGGTGCGGCGGCGTAAGGTCGCCGCGGCGATATCGCTCGGCGACTCCGGCGATGATCCGGACGCGCTTGCCGATCCGTGACGAGAGCACCCACGCGATGGCGGCCCCACCGAGCAACGCGAAACCGAGCGCGGTCACGGTGGCGGTGAGCACCGTGTTGAGCTGCTGGCGGACGTCGGTCAGCGGCAGGGCGATGCGGACGAACGCGATCGAGGGGTGCTTCACCGGTGCCGCCACGTACAGCATGTCGATCCGGAGCGTCGCGCTGTAGCGCTGCGCGCGGCCGAGGCCTCGTTCACGCGCCTCCACGACTTCGGGCCGCTGCGCGTGGTTCTCCATCGCCGCGACCCCTTCGAGCGTCTCGGCCGAGTCGCCGACCACGCGGCCGTCCGACGCGATGAATGTCACGCGTGCCTGGAGCAATTCGCCGAGGCGATCCGCCTCCTCGTCGAGCTCGGGGACCGTGAACGGCGCGGCGTTGCGACCCAGAAGGTCCGCGGCCATCCGCGCTTCGGCAACCAGCGTCGACTCGATCCGCGCGTCGGTCTGGCGGCGCATGGTGACGGCGAAGAAGACGCCTGCGACGGCCAGCGCAATGACCGCCGCCGAGAGCGCGGCCAGGAAGAACTTGGTCTGGAACGTTGTACGGCCGCGCGTTGCTGCCATCGCCATGCGCTAGGACGAAGGATCGACGAGCTTGTAGCCGAACTGCTTGACGGTCACCAGACCGTTGGCGAGTACCGGCAGTTTCTCGCGCAGGCGCCGGACGTGGACGTCCACGGTCCTGGTCCCGCCGGTGTAGCGGTAGCCCCAGACGTCGGTCAGCAGCAGGTCGCGCGACAACACGCGTCCGCGGTGCTGGAGCAGGTACTCGAGCAGCAGGAATTCCTTGGCCGTCAGCGTCACGTCACGGCCTCCGGAAGACACGAGATGCCGCTCGCTATCGAGCGCGATCGGCCCATAGGCCAGCGTCTTGGCCGGTGCCGACGGCGCCGCGCGGTGCGCCCGCCGCAGCAGGGCCCGGACGCGCGCCACGAGCTCGTTGGGGCTGAACGGCTTCGCCAGGTAGTCGTCGGCGCCCAGCTCGAGACCGACGATGCGCTCGGATTCCTCGGCGCGGGCGGTGAGCATGATGATCGGAATCGCGGCGGTCGCCTCGTTCGAGCGAATGACGCGGCAGACCTCGAGACCGTCGACGTGCGGCAGCATCAGGTCGAGCACGACCAACCCGGGCGGACGGGCCGCGATGGCGACCAGCGCCTCGCGCCCGGAGGCGACGGGTTCGGTGATGAATCCGGCTTTGTCGAGATACCGCCCTACGAGCTCGGCGATGTCCGGATCGTCCTCGACGATCAGGATGCGCATCGGCATGCACGTCATTCTACTGGTGATGACTACGGTTGACCCCCACAGAGGTCACCTCCCACCGCGCGACAAACGGCAAGTCGTTGCAATTACAGACGAAACGAGTTTTTGTCGAATGGCACTGAGCGTGCGCTACGACTGGCAACGGAGGTGGGCGATGAGGAATTTCCTCGCGACGGTGTTGAGCGTGATCGCGGCTGGCGTGCTGTTGATCGCATACGGGCTTCTCAGCCCGCGCGCGGCCGCGACGGACGTGTACGCCTCCCGCACCCGCAGCCCATGCTCGTAAGCGACCGCGGCGGGATTACGGACCTGACACCGCGCCAGCCAATCGCATACGCGGTGAGCGACACGCGGCCGCTGCCGTCTTACGACGAGCTGCTCCAGGAAAACGCGAGCCTGCGTCGCGCCCAGGTTGACAGCATCCGTCCAACGCCGGTGTCCCAGCGCGTGCGTTCCACGCCGGTGCGCGCGGCGAACATCCCAGGGCCGCGATTGGAAGAAAACGGCAATGGTCATCGGAGGCACCACCGCCGCCGGCGCGGGTCTCGGCGCGATCTTCGGCGGAAAGAAAGGCGCGCTCATCGGCGCCGCACTGGGTGGGGGAGCAGGGACGCTGTTTGAGGTGAAGGGGCGGTAGACATCGACACATCCATGGCTGATGGCTAATGGCTGATGGCTGATGGCTGATGGTTGATGGCTGATGGTCGATCCATTGGCCCTCGATCCATTGACCATGAGCCATTAGCCATCAGCCATCAGCCATGTCAGAATGCCCCTATGCGCATTGCCCATCCTCTCGCCGCGTTCCTCCTGCAGCTCATCGCCCCCGCGTCGAAGCCCGGTCACGCGACGATCGTGGCGTCGCCGGCCGCCGTCAACGGCACCGCCGGCGCGAAGCTCTCGCTGTTCGTCGACGTCACGCCGAAGCCGAACATCCACGTCTACGCGCCAGGCACGGAGTTCTACATTCCGATCACCGTGAAGCTGAATGCCCAGCCGGAAATCAAGCCCGGAAAGATCGGCTATCCGAAGTCCGAGACGCTGACGCTGCTGAACGAGAAGGTGCCGGTGTTTCAGAAGCCGTTCCGGCTGACGCAGGAAGTCACGCTCGACAAGTCGGCGAAGCCCGGAGCGACCGTGACCGTGTCGGGAACGGTCAACTATCAGGCGTGCGACGACGCAGTCTGTTACCCGCCGGAGTCGGCGCCGGTCACCTGGACGGTGACAGTGAAGTGAGAAGTTAAGAAGAACTCTGAAGATCTAGAAGTCGTAGGGACGGACGCGTCCGCCGGGCCGACACAATGGTCGGCCCCTACGGCGACTGAATCTGAATCCAGTTGTCAGAAGAGCCGGCCGAGCAGCGGATAGCCCCACGCGAACCCCAGCACGGTCGAGACGCCGCCGACGGTGAGCGAGAGCGCACGCGCCAGGCCGCGATGGCGTCCCGCGCGCGCGAGCGGCCAGCCGAGCAGGCCAGACAACGCCGCCATGCCGAGCGTCGATCCCAGCCCGAACACGAGCATGTAGGTCAGCCGCGCCGCCGTGGACGGCAGCGTCGTCAGCACGAGCGCGGTGAGCGCGCCGCTGCCGGCCAGTCCGTGCACCGCGCCCACCAGCAGCGGCCGCCGCGCCAGCGTCCACGTGCCGATGTGGATGTGCGCCGGCGCGCCTTCGTGGACGTGCACCGTGTGGCCGTGATGATGGACGTGCGCGGGTCCCGCGGGTCCCTGCCGCGCGGCCAGGTACATCGCGCGCAGGCCGAGGCCGATCAGCATCAGCGCCACGCAGAGCTCGAATCCGTCGGCGATGCGCGCCGGCATTTCCGCCCGCAGGACGACGAGAATCGTGCCGACGACGATCAGCGAGAAGGTGTGTCCGAGGCCCCAGCAGATGCCGAGAAACGCCGCTTTGATGCTGTTGCGCTCGCCGGTGACGAGCGTCGACACCGCCGCCAGATGATCGGGTTCGAGCGCATGGCGCATCCCGAGCAGCGAGCCGAGGCCCGAGCTGGTCATGAGTTCGAGGACAGGCATGATTTGACCGCGCGGATATTGTATCGTGTTGCCTTGCGTGGTGGTGGAGTCCACCAAGAACCGCCGCTCCGGTTGGACGGCCAATGACTCCTACGGAATGCCGTAGGTGTCCATCCCTCGGCCTTCTCCTTCATCCAGCCTCGTTCGCCGGGAGACGACTATGATCTGGTTGGCAGTGGCCTTCGGTGGTGCACTCGGCTCGATGGCGCGGCACGGCGTCAACCTGTTCTTCGCGCACGCGCTCGAGCGCGCCGTCCCGTACGCCACCGCGGCCGTGAACCTGATCGGCTCGGCGGTCATCGGCCTGCTGGCGGCGTTGATCGCGACCGGGCGCCTGCACTGGTCGACGCAGGCTCCGCACGTTCGTGTTCGTCGGCATCCTCGGCGGCTTCACGACGTTTTCCAGCTTCATGCTCGACACGTTGACGCTCAGTCACGGCGGCGATCGCGCGCTGGCGGTCTGCCAACGTCGCGGTACAGACGACTCTTCGGCCTCGCGGCCGTCTGGGGCGGCTATCGACTCGGCATCGCGCTGGGTTGAACCCCTGAACCTGAACTCAGAACTCAGAACCCGGAACCCTGAACGTCTGAACCCTGAACCTGCCAGTACCCGTGAGGCGTCAATGCACCCCTGGCACGACACCTACGTCGACGACTCCGTGATCTCGACCGGGTTTCCGGTCATCGTCGAGATCCCGAAGGGCAGCACGAACAAGTACGAGCTGGACAAGGAGACGGGCCTCCTGCGGCTCGATCGCGTGCTGTACAGCGCGGTCTACTATCCGGCCGACTACGGGTTCATTCCGCGCACGTACTGCGACGACGGCGATCCGCTCGACGCGCTCGTGCTCGGGCAGGAGCCGGTCTATCCGCTGACCATCGTCCAGGCACGCGCGGTCGGCGTGATGCGCATGCGCGACGACAAGGGCGTCGACGACAAGATCGTCGCCGTCAGCGTTCGCGATCCGTCGTTCGAAGGCTATACCGACAAGAGCCAGCTGCCGGCGCACGTCCTCCGGCAGGTGCAGCGTTTCTTTCAGGACTACAAGGTGCTCGAGCACAAGCAGGTCGTCATCGAGGACATGCTCGGCCCGGAGGACGCGCTTCGCATCATCAGGGAATCGCTCGAGTTGTACCGCCAGCTGCGCCGCGGCGAGCTCAAGTAGCGTTCGGATCCCGCCTCCTCGCGGCTTCCGTCGGCCGCGATCCGCCGTTCACCGGGAATTCCCCGCCATTCGCCGAAAGCGCCGATCGGGCGGACCCGCCCTCGCGTAACTTCTCCACAGACAGCACGCGGGCAGGGCGCATATGAGCACACGCAATCTGGCGACGACGGCGGGATGGTTGGTGGCGGTGGCGGCCTGTTCGGTGGCCAGCCTGACCGCCTGGCTGCTCGTGACCTCGCCCACGACCGTGGCGCTCGCGGTTCAGGCCGGCGATTCGCAGCCGCTCGCCCAACTCGCGTTGCACGCGCTCTACCAGGTTCTCGGCCACCTGGCGCGGTACCTTGAGGTGACATGTCTCGAGAATTGAGACGCATCGACAAGTCGTGGCCGCTGTTCATCGTCGCTGTCGGCGAGACCATGGTCTGGAAGGAAGTCTTCAGGCGCGGGTCGCGCGTACATGAGAAAGTGGAATAGGCAGGATGGAACCCCGCTCCGGCTTCCGGATCACCGGTCAACTCGTCCTCGGCATCGCGATTGCCATCGTGGGCGTGCTGTTCACGCTCGACAACCTGCATATCCTGCGGGCGAGGGACTTCCTGCAGTTCTGGCCGGTCGTGCTGATCGCGATCGGCCTCGTGCACGTCGCGCAGGCGCGGACGGCGTCCGGCGTGACGGGCGCCGCGATCTGGATCTTTGTCGGCGTCGCGCTGCTCGGCAACCGGCTGGGTTTCCTGCACGTGAGAATCTGGAACTACTGGCCGCTCCTGCTCGTGCTGGTCGGCGGCCGCATCGTGCTGCAGGCGATCTCCGGTGGAGGATCGCCGCGCAGGGCAATGGCGGGGCTGGCCGGCGACGCACGTGACGCGCGCTGGCCGTCGACCGGGTCGCAGACGAGCGCCGGCGGCAACGTGCAGGGGGAAGACCCCGCGGCGCTCGTGTCGGCGGTGGCCGTGATGGGTGGATTCGATCGGCGCATCACGTCGCGCGAGTTTCGCGGGGGCGAGCTGACGGCGTTCATGGGAGGAGGCAAGCTGGACCTGCGCGACGCGGTGCTGGCCGACGGCCATGCGGAGATCAATGTCTTCTCGTTGATGGGCGGCTTCGAGATTCGTGTGCCGGAGACATGGAGCGTCATCTTCGAGGTGACGCCGTTCATGGGCGGTGTCGAGGACAAGGCCAGAACATCGTCGGATCCGTCGGCGCCGCGCCTCATGATTCGCGGATTCGTGATGATGAGCAGCGTCGAGTTGACGAATTGACGCGCCGTGACGGCCTGACGTGCATCCAATCCTAGGACGGGCGGATCGCCTCGCGGCGTATCTCGCCGCCTGGGTCGCCGTGTGCGTGTTCGTCGCGGGCATCTTCACGCGTCTCGGCCTGACGTGGACCGAGGCTCTCGTGCTGCTGGTGCCGCTGTTCCTGATCTACGCCTTCGTCTGCCTGTCGGCCTGGTACGTGAGCCGCGCGACGCCGCTCACCACGACCAGCAGCCTGCGGGTGCTGGCGTCTTCGATCCTGGCGTCGGCGTTCGCCAGCGGCCTCTGGCTGGCGTTGACGAACGCGTGGATCGCCCTTCTCAGCATGACGGCGGCGTTCGCGCCGGCGGCCGACCGCTATGCGCAGCAGCTGCCGTTCGTCTTCGCCGTCGGCGTGCTGCTGTTCATGCTCGCGCTCGCGGGACACTATGTGCTGCTTGCGGTCGAGGCGGCCCGCCAGGCGGAGCGCCGGCAACTGGAGCTCGAGATCCTGACGCGCGACGCCGAGCTTCGGGCGCTGCGGGCGCAAATCGATCCGCACTTCCTGTTCAACAGCCTCAACTCAATCAGCGCGTTGACGGGAAGCGATGCGCCGGGCGCCCGGCGGATGTGCCTGCTGCTCGGCGAATTCCTGCGCACGACGCTCGACGTCAGCGCGCGCGAGCGCATTCCGCTGGCCGACGAGCTCGCGCTTGCCGAACGCTATCTGAACATCGAACAGGTGCGCTTCGGATCGCGCCTGCAAATCCAGCGTCGCGTGGACGACGATGCGACGGCGTGCCTGGTGCCGCCGCTGCTGCTCCAACCGCTCGTCGAGAACGCGGTCACGCACGGCATTGGACGCTCTCTCGAGGGCGGCCTGATTCGCCTCGATGTCTCGCGGCGCGATGGCCGGCTGGCCATCGTGGTGGAGAATCCGTGCGAGCCCGACGCGTCGGCGGCGCGCCCGGGAGGCCTCGGCCTCGACAACGTGCGCCGCCGGCTGGACGCGATGTTCGGACGCGACGCGCGAGTGGATGCGCGAGTGGGCGCGCGGGCAGTTTCATGTCGAGCTGCATCTTCCTGCGAGCGTGACAACGGAATGAGCCAGTCTGTGATGCGTCTGAGAGTCGCCATCGTGGACGATGAGGATCTGGCGCGCGCGGTCGTGCGCGAGTACCTGGCCGGTATGGCGGATGTCGAGGTGGTGGCCGAGTGCGCCAACGGCTTCGAGGCGGTCAAGGCGGTGTCCGACCTCCAGCCGGACGTGCTGATTCTCGACGTGCAGATGCCGAAGCTCAACGGGTTCGAGGTGCTCGAACTGGTGGGCCGCGACGTCGCCGTCGTCTTCGTGACGGCCTTCGATCAGTACGCGATCCGGGCGTTCGAAGTCCACGCCGTCGACTATCTGTTGAAGCCGTTCAGCGCCGATCGCCTTGCCGCCGCCGTCGATCGCGTGCGCGAACGGCTCGGTCGCGGCGACGCGTTGCCGGTGAAGGAACTCGCGGCGGCGGGTCAATCCGCGCAGGAACCGGCCCGGCGCATCCTCGTGCGCGACGGTTCACGCGTCCACGTGCTGCCGGTCGAGAAGATCGACTACGCCCAGGCGCAGGACGACTACGTCTGCTTTCGCTGCGAGGGGAAGGAATATCTGAAGGAGCAGACCCTCGCCGATCTCGAAACCGCGCTCGATCCGGCAAAGTTCGTGCGGATCCACCGATCGTACCTGCTGAACCTCGATCGCCTCGCGCGCGTCGAGACCGATGAACGCGAGAACCGCGTCGCGACCCTTGCCGACGGACGCCGCCTGCCGATCAGCCGCGCTGGATATGCGCGCCTCAGCGCACTCCTGAAATAGTTCTGCTCGCCCGCCTCGACCGCGAATTGACGGTTCCGTTACGCCGCCGTTGTCCTTTGTTTTCATATCGCCCCTAGCATTCCGCGTGGAGGAGATAAGGATGATGAAACGACACAATCACATGCGGAAAAAAACGGCCGTCACCACAGCGGGCGTTCTGATGGGCTTGAGCCTGGCCGGCCTGGTCGGAATGACCGCCCGCACGAAGGCAACCCCGCCGCACATGGATTTTGGTACGTTCGTTGAGTCCCAGCTCAAAGAACATAGCGAGCAGTTGTTTGGCTTCAAGGGTCCGCTCGACGAAAGCGCGCTTGGGCCATTTGACGGCACCGACAACCTGCAGGCCATCAAGGTTGCACAGGGGCTGCACGTGTCGCTCGTATCGAGCAGCGTCGCGTCGGCCGCGGATCAAATCGCTTTCTGGCCAGACGATGATCACCCGCGATTTCTCTTCGTCTGCGATGAAGAGACGACCAATCCCGCGGTTCAGCGCGTGGACCTCTCCAAGGCTCCCGGCAACAACGCGACGACGATCGTGACGGGCCTGACTTCCTGCGATCCAGTGCGCCGGACGCCGTGGGGCACCATCATCGTCGCCGAAGAAGCCGGCGCGACGGGCGGCCTCTATGAGATTTTCGATCCCGAGCACATCAGCACGGCCATCGCCGTCACCGACCGCGATCTCGGGACGACGACGGATCCGCTGCATCTCGTGAAGCGCCAGGCTGTCGGCAGCCTGTCCTTCGAGAGCTTCGCGATCCGCACAGACGGCACGATGATCTACGGCGACGAACTGGCGCCGAGCGGCGGCAACGCCTGGCGGTGGAATCTACAAGTTCGTGCCTGCGGTTCCGTTCCAGGGGAATGGACCAATCAGGATTCCTGCGCAATCGCCGCTGGTGTCGGGCGCAGTCTACGGTCTACGCGTCGCTGCTCAGGGCTCAACGAATTGGGGCCAGGGCGCTGAAACGGGCAACGGTGCGTGGGTGGCGGTCAACCTCACCGGCGCGAATGTCGTCGACGCCAAGAACAACATCATCCTGCGGAACGCACAGTTGCTCCAGAAATTCACCGGCTATTACCGGCCGGAGGACATGGACATCGATCCTATCGCCGCCGAAGATGGTGTATTCAGAGCGTGCTGGGCGAATACGGGCCGCATGAGCCACACCGACAGCAGCGTGGTCGAGAATAGCGGCGTCAAGGCTGAAATCATGTGCCTGGCCGAAAACCCGCCGAGCGATTTCGCGCCGAACCCGGCCACCGGCACCATTCCGACGGTCGATCGATTCGTGACCGGCAGCGAGGAACGCGGCATGTTCGATAACGTCGCCTTCCAGCCGCACACGGGCAATCTCGTCATCCTTGAAGACAACTCCGTCACGTCCGTAAAGAGCCTCAACCCTCTCGTGACCGAACTGCGCGGCAACGATCTCTGGATCTGCCTCCCGGATGGCGACGATGACGACGTGCTCAGCGACGGTTGCGTCCGCTTTGCGTCCATTCGCGACACGAGCGCGGAGCCGACAGGGTTCAAGTTCAGCGGGTCGGGCGAATCCGCGGTACGTGAACATTCAGCACCGCGCGATCAACGACAGCCAGGGCAACACGAACCACGGTGCCCTGATCAAGATCTCGGGCTTCAAAGTGAATCCTCACCGGCGGCACCACCGCCACAACGGTCACGTTCGCTGGGACGATGACGACGATTGGAGCTGGGCGTCGAGCGGGAGGAACTGAACTCGAAATCGAATAACGGAATTTACACGGCCGTAACCAACTCGTGAGGTGGCCGACTCGTCGCGCAGGCATAGTGCCGCTTTCAACTGGAGGCGCGAATGCGTGTGCGACGAGTCCTTGATGCCGCTTTTGACGGCAACGATTGCTCTGCTTTGTGTGCGGCCGGGTTACGCCGCGGAACCTGTCCTGATCGCGATCGGCTCGGTCAACGGCATGTACGAGGACTTCGCCGCCCAGACGGCGGCTCTACTCGCCAACGGCGTTCCGGGCAACCGTCTCGGAGGGATCGGTTCAGGGCTGACCTATCTCGGAGGCGATTGGTTCCTGGCTCTGCCGGATCGAGGCCCCAACGCCGTGTCGTTCAACCCGTGCATGGACGACACGGTGTCCTACATCAACCGCTTCCACACATTCCACTTGAGCCTCTCGCCGAGCGATCCAGGGTCGGTTCTGCCGTTCACGCTGACGCCGATGCTGGTGGGCACCACACTGCTCTCGAGCCAGCACGCCGCTCGTGTATGGAGCCGGCTGCGGCGTTGCCGGCAGCGGCGTGCCGGCCTTGAACGCCGTCGATCACACGCACTACTTCACGGGCCGATCGGATGGTTTCGATCCGTCCAGGCTGTCGACCGATCCCAGCGACGCGCGGTTCGACAGCGAGAGCATTCGGGCCTCGAACGACCGGCGGCACGTCTACATTTCAGATGAGTACGGCCCCTACGTCTACGAATTCGATCGGTTGACGGGAGAGCGGACGAAGGCGTTCACGCTGCCGAAGAAATTCGCGGTTTCCAACCTCAGTGCGATGGGCGCGGTTGAAATCAGCGGCAACACGGTAGGGCGTGTCGCCAACAAGGGGATGGAAGGCCTGGCCATTACGCCGGACGGAAGAATGCTCGTCGGCGCGATGCAAAGCCCGCTGGCCCAGGACGGCGGCGACGTCAAGGGTGGCGTGACGCGGATCATCACGATTGACATCAAGACGGGCGAGACGCACGAGTACGCGTATCAGCTCGACCCGCGGCACGAAGACCACAATCAGCGATATCGTGGCGATCAACGATCACGAGTTTCTGGTCGACGAGCGCGACAGCAAGGGACGCGCGGATGCCGTCGGCTCCAAGGCCGGCTTCAAGAAGCTCTTCATCATCGATCTCCAGTTCGCGCACGACGTCAGCGGCATTTCCGGATTCGCCGGCCCGGCCTCCGCGCCAGTCGCCAACATCGCGCCGTTCGCGGTGACCAAGACTCGAATTCCTCGATGTCGTGCACGCCTTGACGAGCGCGCCGCCAGCCTCGATCCCACGCAGATTCCTGCCAAGCTCGAAGGAATCACGTTTGGTCAGGACGTGACGTATACTCGACCCGGTCACTGCACACACAGGTCACGAAGCACACGCTCTTCATCGGCAACGACAACGATTTTCTGGCCACACTGGCGCCTCCTGTCGGCAACGGCGACAACCCGAACCAGTTTTTCGTGTTCGCGTTCGACGACACCGACCTGCCGTTCTTCGCGCCGCAGCGCTTCCACCGCGGCGACGACGATGACGACCACGACGGCGATCACGGCCGCGACGGCGATCACGATCGTCGTCCCTGGTAAGACGTCCCCCCGTAATCCCGCCTTGCAGGGGACGGCCTTCAGGCCGTTCCCTGGCTTCGACCCGCCTCGGCCGATCGACGCGCGCAGGCAGCGGCAGCGGGGCGTGCGCAACCGACTTCTGACATCGGTTTCTTTGGATCTCACTCGTCACCCCTGTGTTTTCCTATGGGGAAGATTTACACCGACGCCCTTGACAGCGAGGTATGCTCGCGCACTTGAGGAGGTGACCGATGAGGCGGATGACACTCTTGGTGTTCGGGATCCTGCTGGTGCTCGGCTCGGCGACGACGTTCACGGACGACGGCGGCTCACGGAAAATCAGGGTGCGAATGACCGGCTACAACGAAACCCCGCTCGCGCTCTCAACGTCCGGCAATGGACGCTTCAACGCACGGATTAGCAAAGACGAGACCGAGATCCAGTGGGAGCTTTCGTTCGGCGATCTCGAGGGCACGGTCACGCAGTCGCACATCCATTTCGGTTCGCGCGCCCAGACCGGCGGCATCAGCATCTTTCTCTGCTCGAATCTCGGTAACGGACCCGCTGGTACGCAGGCGTGTCCGGCGTCGGCCCCTGAAGACAACCCGGTGACCGGCGTTGCGATGGCCGCCAACGTGATCGGTCCTGCGGGGCAGGGCATCGCGGCCGGAGAGTTCGCGGAAGTGATTGCGGCGATCCGTGCCGGCACGGCCTACGTCAACGTGCATTCGACGAAGTACCCCGGCGGTGAAATCCGGGCACAGTTCCCCCGCGACGACAACAACGGGGATCACGACCACCACGACTGACGCGGCTGGGTGTAGGGCCGACGGGCCCGCTCGTCGGTCCTACACACTGATTCTGACGGCCACACACTCCCGCGCCAGGCGTTCATCGCGCGGTTTACGCCTGTGAGGTCCATCGACCGCCGGCCTTACATTCCCATCGTCGCCGCGAGCAACACGATGAACTTGGCAGTGCGGACCATCTGCGGAATATCCGCCCACTCGTCGGCAAATCCGCGCTGACCGCCGCGTTCGCCACCGATCCCGATCGCCGGCGAACCTTGACCGAGTGCGACGTTCATGTTCGACGATCCCGCATTGCCCAATTCCGCGTCGTAGCCGAGGTGCTTCGAAATGGCGGCGGCCGTGGTGACCAGCGGTGACTCACGCATCCCCGGGATCTGGCCGCCCGGTGTGAGCTGAGTGGGCTCCATCGCAAAGGCAATCGTGGTTTCCCTCGTCACCTGGTCGAGGATCCCGCGAACCGCGGTTTCGACTTCTTCGACCCTCGCGCCATCGAGCGAACGGACGTCGAGTGAAAACCAGCCGGTCTCGGGTTTGTGGTTGTAGACGGCGCCGCTCTGCAGCATCGCCACGTTGATCACGACTCGTTGGTCGCGATAGTTCGCCGGCTGCGGCAGTTGAAGAATGCGATCGACCGCGCGGCCGATGCCCTGGTTGACGTTCGGCACGCCGCCGTTGAGCGAATGGCCGCCTGGACCCTGGGCGACGATTTTCCACCAGTGAATCGTGATCGCGCCGTAGCTGATCGAATGGCCATCCCCGAGGATGTCCACGAACCCCAGCGCGCGGCTCTTCCACTGCGCATACAGGGCCTGCATCCCTTTCAGCCCTGTTTCTTCCTGTGCGACCGCGGCAAACACCAGGTCGTGTTCGGGCCGGAGCCCACTCCTGATCAGAGACTCCGCTGCGGCGAGAAGCGCGACGGTCGTGCTCGACGTGTTTGTGCCGGGGCCAATCACGCGGTCGCCCTCGACCCGCGGTTTCTTGCGAGCCGCCGCCTGCTGTGTGGCAACGGTCGCGAGGTCGTCCAGCGTCGAGACGAATACGAGCGCCTTGCCCGATCGTCCTTTGATGCGCCCGACGACGTTGGGTGTCGCGTCGAGCGTGACGTCGGCGAGTCCGATTCGGCGCATCTCCGCGTCGACGGCCCTGGCCCGATCCGTTTCGTGCCCGGATGGCGACACGATGCCGCCGATCCTCGCGAGCAGGTCACCAGTTCTGGCGCGGTCCGCATCGACCGACGCCAGCGCCGCCCGCACCGCAGGGTCGGTCATCGCCGCCGGTAATGTCCGTTGTGCCATCGCGGAGCGCGAGGCGGAGAGCAGCGCGAGCGTCAAACCAATGATCAAGCGATGAGCCGTCATCGCGCTACTCTACGGCCTTCATCGCGAAGATGCGAAATCTGGCGCAAGGATTTTGAACGCTACCGTTGGCTCCACTGTGCGATCGCCGTGCGCGCCGACTGATATCCCGCCTCGACGATCTCATCCAGCCTGTGCCAGTCGAACATGCCGAAGTCCTCGATGGCCGGATTGATCAGGAGATCGATGCTCCCCGTGACGCTCTGCTGCTGCTGCTCGCTTCCCAGCATCGTGGTCCGCATCATGATGTCCAGAATGCGCGGCGCATGCCTCCTCCCGCGAAACAGCGCGACCCATCCGGACATCGCGTCTGGAAAGGGCCCGTCCACGGCCAAATCGTCTCGAGGCGTGACGTTGACTGCGATGACCGGACCTCCGCACCTCTTCTTCATCAGATCGGCTGGCAGGTTGTTGAGCACCGCGCCGTCGACGAGGACGGAGCCGTTGTCGCAGACCGGGATCGCGATCCCAGGCAGAGAGATGCTGGCCCGTACCGCGCGCGCGAGCGGTCCGCACTCGTGGACGTGCAGCCTGGCGTGGGTGAGATCGGACGAGACGCAGAAGAAGGGACGCCAGAGCTCGCGAATGTCGATGTCGCCGAACATTTCCGACACCATCCGGTGCAGCCGGTGGCACTTCAGGATTGCGATGATTGGGAGCGTTTTGTCCCTGAAGGGGTTGGTCTGGATCCAATGACGCTGATTGAGCGAGCGCATGGCCACATGGTCGTGCCCGAGCGCGCACTGAGCGCCGATCACGGCGCCCATGCTCGTGCCGCCGATGGCGTCGATTGGCACGCCCCCCTCCTTCAAGGCGCGAATCACGCCGATGTGCGCGAAGCCGCGTGCGCCGCCGCCGCCGAGCACGAGCCCCACCGCGCGTCCTGAAAGAAAGCGCGCCACGCGTTCGTAGTCGCTCTGCACGCCGCGGCGCACGTGGTGGTGCACGCCGGCGTTGGTCGCGGACAGCCACCAGCCGGTCGAACGAGGCATCGGCAGGTCGCTGGTGTGGAGGAGAATCAGTTCCGGCGACTCGCCCTGGCCGCATGGGGCCGGAGTCCGGGTCCCGTCGACGCCGTCATAGTCCGGTGTCGCATGGCTGTCGGCTACGAGCAGTACCTTGTCCGCTTGACGGATGCACGACGCCGTCCATGCGGTCGTGGACGTGTCGCCGACATACAGCGTGTAGGCGTGGTCGCGTTCCTGATCGTCGAACCAGCGCGACGCGGCCTGTCGGTCCTCCGCGGTCAATTCCCGATTCACGATCGAGCTGGTCAGCGCCTGCGTCGGTCCGATCGCGCGCAGGGCGGTCGCCAGGTGTTCCGCGACCTCCAGATGCGCGGGGCTGCCGTCGGCCGACACGATCGCGATCGTTGCCAGGCGAGCAGGCGGCGCCGACGACAGGTCGCGCTCCCTCAACCGCCGCACGATGCCACGCGTCATCGCCAGCATCGCCAGCGGGTTCGAGAGCGTGGTGCGTTCGAATGCCTCCCGGGAGAACCTGACGAGCGAGCTGTCGCGCTTGGCTCGAATCGTCGCGGACCTGGGGTCGCCGGTCAGCACGGCCATCTCGCCGACCCACTCGCCTCGGGAGATCTCGCCAACCATCTCGGGCTCGCGGCCGCGCGTTTCCACGATCGCCTCGAGCTTTCCCGTGATGACCATGTACATCGCGTCGCCGACATCGCCCTGGCGGAACAGCACGTCACCGCCGTTCAGCAAGGTCCATCGCAATTCGCGTTCGACCACCGCTTGCGCCACGGCGTCCAGGCTCGTGAAGAGACCTGGTCCGCCGACCACGTGGTTGACCGCTCGCAGCGCCGATGTGATGTCGTCGGTCATGCGGGTGTTTCTGTTGCGGTTGTCTCCGTCAGCGAACCATCGCGCGCGTCAGGAGATAGTCCTGCCGCACGAGGTTATCGGCAAAGTACGGCCGCGCGAGGGCCTCGAACTCGCCGCGGAGCGCCGCCAGTTTTTCTGGATCGCCCGCCAGTTTCTCCACGAGCTTCTGCATGGGACCGATCGCCTTTTCATTGAACAGCCGATAGTGCTGGATGCTCAGCGCCGGATAGAGCATGACACCGCGCGCGAAGAATGGCGTCTCGAAGTCGGCGGCGAGGCGTCCTGCAACGGTTGCAGGGTCTCCCCATTGTGCCGGCGGAGCCACGCCGGCTGGTGGAGGCGGTGAGATGCGGCCGATGAACTCAATGATGCGCCCGACGAGATGCTCGGGCGGCCAGGTGGCCAGGGCGATCCGTCCGCCAGGCTTGAGCACGCGCCGCATTTCGGCCACCGCAACCTCGGGTCGTGGCGCGAACATGTGGCCGAACTCGCTCGTCACCAGGTCGAACGTGGCATCGGGATAGGGCAGGCTCTCCGCGTCACCCTCGGTCCAGACAATGCCGTGCATGTCGGCGATGCGGGCGTTTTCGCGCGCCTGCTCGAGCAGCACAGGCGTGAGGTCCAGGCCGTCCACTCGCGCGCCGGCCAGCGCCGCGGTGATCGCGACCACACCTGTGCCGGTCGCCACATCGAGGACGCGCTCGCCCCGTTGGATATCGGCGAAGCGGATGAGATGTGCAGCTACCGGCGTGGTGAACGTGGCGGTCGGTGCGAACGATCCCCACATCTCGCGCTGCCGCGCCTTGAGCTCTACGAAAGGATCTGTGTGTCCCATTGTCCGGCTCATCATACGATGCCGTCCCATACGGGTGACGCCACCTGGCTCGACCATACGGGCCGATTCGGGCTTCTGGCCAGAAATTGCGATCTTGCGTTGGCAGGACAGTTGCGAATAATTAGAACATCATGACCATCTCCAAGACTCTCTCCTCGGTTGCGTTTGTCGCGACGATGGCGCTGGCGGCCGCGCCGGCGCAGGCCCAGCATCGCGGTGGAGGCGGACACGGCGGCGGCGGCGGACACAGCGGTGGGGCGGCGCGCGGAGCCGCGGTCTCCCACGGTGGTGGAACTCGCGGGGCGGTCGTATCAACGGGTCACGCTCAAGCGCGATCGACTACGGTGTATCGCGGCGCGAGCCGTCGTGCGAGGGGCGCGCGGTCGGTCGTCGGCCATTCTGGTTACTACCGTCCTTACTACGCGTCTGGTTACTACCATCCTTACTACGCGTATCGCCCGTACTACGCGTTCCATCCCCATGTGAGCATCGGCTTTGGATTCTGGGCCGGCTATCCCGTGCCGTATCCGTATTACGCGTACCCGTATAGCTACGCGTATCCGTATCCGTATCCGGCCTACTCCTACCCGCTCGCGTATCCTGCGCCGTCGTACAACGATTCTGCGCAGCCCTACCCCCAAGCTGGCCAATCGTCCGTGTATCCGTCGACAGGCTATCCACCTTCGCAGTACCCGAACCAGGGACCGGACTACTCGGCGGGTCAATACGCGCCGCCGGCCGGCGCGCAGCGCGGCGGTCAGTCAGCTTCGACCGGGGGTGTCAGCTTCGAGGTTACGCCAGAGACGGCCGAGGTGTACGTGGATGGCTCGTTCGTCGGAACGGCCGGCTCGTTCGGTCCCCGGAGCCAGCCGTTTGGGTTGAACGCCGGACGCCACCGCATTGAAATCCGGGCCTCTGGATACCGGACGATGACGTTCGACGCGGAAGTGCAGGTGGGACAGGTCATCCCGTATCAGGGCACGCTGGAGCACAACTGATCGACGCCAGCCCGCGGCATCGAGAAGCGGCGTTTCGCGAATGCGAGACGCCGCTTTTTTTGTGCGCTAAGGAAATCCAAAAACGCTCTAATCGTCGGCAGCCGCGGTATCAGTCGGATGCTGACTCCAATAGCGGCGGATCGCCCCGCGCGGATCGTTGACCACCCTCGTGTTCGTGTCGAACACCATCGTCGCGCGCGTGGTTGAGTCGTAGGTCGGCCAGTGCGGAATGTGCTCGTTGTCCGGTGTGCCGGTCTTGGCGAACGCGATCCAGGTGGACGCCAGACGCGTGCACATCAGGCGTCCCTCCTTCCGGCCGCTGCCGCAGATGCCGTTGCGGTACAGGTTGAACGACGCGTCGACGTCGTGACCGTGCACGGCGCCCAGCTTGCCGTCAAAGCCGGGCGTGGCCCATTCCCAGACATACATCCAGACGCCGGCGCCGCCTTGCGCCGCCTTGCGCTCGGCCTGTGTGATGGCGCGCGACCGCGTCTGGGTGTCGGTGAACACCTGCGCCTGGATCAGATAGGGCGTCTTGCCCGGAGCGGCCGCCCGGTACAGCTCGAGAATCTCGGCCGACTTGCCGTTATAGCGCTCGTTGAGGAGGGCGGTGAGGCCGGCGTCGTTGAGGTCCCAGTTCGTGAGGCGCAGCGCCGCGTCCTCGAGCGTCGTCGAGATGATGAGCGGCACGTCGCGCGATTCGGGTGGGGCCGCGGGATCGAACGGATGATGCGGCAGGTAGCGGCCGTCCATCACCGGCGTGAATCCCGGGTTGATGCCGGCCTGAGCTTCGAGGAGCTGTTCCCACGGCAAGCGCTGGATGTCGGCGATGCGATTGCGCGCGAGGCCGAGCTTCTTGACGAATTGATCCGCGGCCTTGGCGGCGTCCGCTTCGTCGGCGATTCGCAGCGTCGACCCGCTCTGGACTGCCGCGCGATGAAACAGCCCCTTGGCCGCGGGCGTCGCGAGCAGCGTCGACGTCTTCGAACCTCCGCCCGACTGGCCGAAGATCATCACGCGCGACGGGTCGCCTCCGAACGCCGCGATGTTGTCGCGCACCCATTCCAGCGAGGCCACCATATCCATGACGCCGCACACGCCGGCGCTCTTGAATTCCTCGGGCGCGCCGACTGCGGTCAGGTGGGTGTAGCCGAAGCTGGCGAGGCGATGGTTGACCGTCACGACGACGACGTCTCCGAGCAGGGAGAGCTGGCCTCCGTCGTACATCGGCGCGTTGGCGGATCCGGTCGCCCATCCGCCGCCGTGAAACGAGACGAGCACGGCGCGCTTGCCGCCGTCGTTGACGCCCGGCGTGTAGACGTTGAGCGACAGGCAGTCTTCGCCCATGCCGCCGCAGCCGACGTGACGGTCCCACATGATCAGCTGCGCGTAGTCGCTTCGATAGCCGGAAGGCGTCTGCGGAGAGATTGGCCCGTAGCCCATCGCGGCGCGCGCGCCCGTCCAGGGCGCCGGCTTGCGTGGAGGCATGAAGCGGTTGGCGCCGGACGTGTCGGCGCCGTACGGGATCCCGCGGAACACCTTGATCCCGGTGTTCGCCATCCCTCGCACCACGCCGTTGGTGGTCTGGACGTCGAAGAACAGCGGGCCATTGAGCCGTGCGCTCGGCGCGATGCTGGCGGATGGGCGTGCAGACTGTGTGGCCGCCGATGCCTCCGCGATTGCCACACGGCCCGCGCCGGCCGCGACGAGACCCGCAAGCCCGGCCTTGATCACGCTGCGCCGCGACCGATTCACCGTGCGCATCCCGGTCCGCTCTCGTGTCGCCATGGGGATCTCCTCTGGTAATTGACGCGGTAACTGTGCACTTGATCCGCTCTCCGGTCAACCGGGAACTCGTGGAACGTCACGCGTATAATCCCGGGCACACATGAAGCTGACGCGCGTGAGTCGCCTTCATGGCGGTGATGGCTGCCGGCGTCTCTGGCGACGACGTTCGGTGAAACTCGCAGCGTCACGACGATTCTGGGAACCGGTGTCGCCGGGTACTCCGACGCGCAGGTGAACAACCCATACGGCATCATCTTCGGGCCCGATGGCGCGCTGTACTTCTGCGATCTCGACAACCAGCGCATCCGCCGCTTCGATCCAAAGACCAGGGCGGTCACCACGATCGCCGGGAGCGGCGAGAAGGGCTACAAAGGCGACGGCGGTCCAGCCACGCAGGCGGCCCTGAACATGCCGCACGAAATTCAGTTCGACAGAGCTGGGAATCTCTACATCGCCGAGCGCGACAACCACGTGATTCGGAAAGTGGAGGTGAAGAGCCGCATCATCTCGACGGTCGCCGGGACCGGAGTGGCAGGGTTTGACGGCGACGGCGGGCCCGGCGTGAAGGCGCAACTGCGTCAACCGCACAGCATCGGGCTCGATCGCGACGGCACGCTTCTCATCTGCGACATTGGCAACCAGCGCATCCGCCGGCTGCATCTCGACACCGGCATCATTGAGACATACGCCGGCACAGGCGAGGCCGCCGAGACTCCAGACGGCGCGCCAGTGAGCGGCACGCCGCTGCGCGGCCCGCGGACAATGGCGATCACGCCCGACGGCGATCTGTATCTGGCGTTGCGCGAAGGCAACGCGATTCTGCGCATCGATAGACGGACCCAGACGCTGCACCGGATTGCCGGTACCGGACAGCAGGGTTACGCGGGCGATGGCGGCCCGGCCGTGAACGCGAAGCTCGGTGGTCCGAAGGGTCTCGCCTACCGGCCAGGAGAGCTCTTCGTCGCCGACACCGAGAACCACGTCATCCGTCGCATCGATCTGGCGAGCGGGGTGATCACGACGGTCCTGGGCACCGGCGTGAGAGGCGACGGACCGGAAACGTCTCCGCTGGTCTGCAAGCTGTCGCGTCCGCACGGAGTGCTCGCCGACGCGTCGGGGACGTTATACGTGGCCGACAGCGAGGCGCATCGCATTCGCCAGTTGCATGGAGTCATAGGAGGGCGAAGAGCACAAGGCGTCGAATCGCCGTGTAGCTCTCCCTCAAAATAGACACGGGCGCGGATCCACGACCCCCGCCCCCTTCTTTCCGTATTTTTACTTCTACTTGTAACTTCTAACTTCTAAGAGCCCGGCGTCATCAGGTGCGCGGTGCTCGTGCCCGCGTTCATGATCCAGACGCCGCCCTGCTTGTTGTCCGAGGGCAGCCCCATCGACTGCGTCGTCGCGCCGGGCACGGCGATCGTCGTGTGGATGCGCGCGTGCTCCTGGTCGGGGCCGTTCATGGTCAGCCAGACCGAGCCGAACTCGGGCTTGGCGCGCGACCCGTCCTTCTCGGCGGCGTCGATGGCGGCCTGACGCGCGTCCTTGTCGGTCATCGCCTCGAACTTCATGTTCTGCGCGACGCGCGGCAGATTGGCGATGCTGGTGCACTGGACCGCGAACGGCTGGTGCCCCGGCGTGCCCGACCGGTCGTAGCAGACCAGGCGGTTGGTGCCCTTCCGCAGGGTGTCGTAGGTGCCGTCGGCCTTCCACTTGATGACCGTCGCGCCTTCTTTCATGTTGCGCGGCGCCGGCGCCAGCGCCTTGTCGATTTCCGGCGACGTCTGCGCAAGCGCGCCCGCCGACAGTGCCGCCACGCCGACAGCGAGAAGAACCATACGTTTCATACAATGACCTCCGGTCCGGCGGAAGCCGGACATTACCGTGTGTTTGGCTACCGTGAGTTTTCTTTGACATACCGCGCAATTTGCTCGTGCGTCGCGAACCAGACGCCCGGCCTCGATTTCATGTGCAGGATCAGTTTCTCGAGCCCCGCAATCCGCGACCGGTGTCCCGTGATGTGCGGGTGCATCGTCAGGATGTACAGGCCGCCTTCTTCATAGGCCATGTCGAACTCGGAACGGAAGACCGCTTCCACCGCGTCGGGGTTCGGCATGCCGCCGTTGGCGCCGCCGCCAAAGTACGGGAAGTCGTCGACGATCCGCTCGATCGGCAGCTCGACGACGCCCGTCGGCTGCTTGTCGAGCAGGATTTCGTACGCATCGTCGCTGGCCATGAGGCTGCTGTCGTAGAGGAAGCCGGCGTCCTTGATCTGCTTCATCGTGTACTGGCTGAATTGCCACGACGGCGCGCGGTAGCCGACCGGTTTCTTGCCGATGGCCTTCGTCAGCGTCTCGATCGCACGGGTCAGCATGTCCTGCTCGGCGGCAGCGTCGTTGACCGACGGCAGGTGCTCGTGAATCCAGCCGTGGACGCCGATCTCGTGGCGGCCGCTCTTCTGGATTGCCGGGATCATGCCGGGGTGCAGCAGGTGGCTGACCGCCGGGATGAAGAACGACGCGGGAATCTGATGCTTCTCGAGCAGGCCCAGGATGCGAGGCACGCCGTCGATCGCGCCGTACTCGCCGCGCGAGATCACTTCCGAGATCAGGTTGCCGGTGGCGAGCTCTGCCGTCGCATTATCGACGTCGAAGCTGAGGCCGACCGCGACGCGCGCGCCATTGGGCCAGACGGTCGGCTTCAGCCGCTTGCCGGCGCTGACGTGGAACATCTGCGCTTCGAGTTGCGAGAGCGGCAGCTTCGTGCCCGGCTGCGGCCGCGCCTGGGCGCGAGCGCGACGGACACCGAAACGAGCGCACGAAGCCAGCATCTGAAGTACGAATTTGCATTCTGCAATTTGCAATTCGTCTTCATGCGTCCAGCACTCCGTGATTGCGTGACAGGAAGTAGATGGCGACGACGACGAGCAGGGCGCCGTTGATGCCGATCACCATCGGTGCGCCGATGAAGGTGGCGATGTAGCCGCTGGCGAGGCTGCCGAGCGGCATGCCGCCGCGGAACGCCAGCATGTAGATGCTCATCACCCGCCCGCGCATTTCGTTGGGCGCGATCATCTGGACCAGCGACGTCACCGTCGAGAAGACCACCATGAGCGCCGCGCCGGTGAGGAACAGCAGGATGTCGCTCAGCCAGAGCACGCGCGACACCGCGAAGGCGATGATCAGGATGCCGTAGACCGCCTGCACCAGCAGCGCCGTCAGCCCCATCTGCGGAACTTGCCGAGCCACGCGACGATCAGCGCGCCGACGATCGAGCCGGCGCCGGAGAACGCCATCAGATGGCTGTAGGTGTCGGCGCCCTCGTGAAAGATGTTCTTGCGCGAAGACCGGCAGGAACGTCAGCACGCGCGAAGCCGAGGAACGTGGTCGCCGCGGCGAGCACGATCAGCGCCGCGAGGCTGCCGTGATGCCGCACGAAGAGAGCCCGATCTTCAGCTCTTCCTGCATGCGGCCCGACTTGGCCGGCGGGATGTGCTTGACGCGCAGCATCATCAGCGTGTTGATGACGACGACGAACGACAGCGAGTTGAGCAGGAAGCAGGCGTTCATCGCCTGCGGCTCGCTGTAGCCCGCAGCGGCGGAACGCCGCGAGGATAAGGGCGAAAGCGAGCGGGCCGAGGACGCGCGCGACGTTGAACTGAATCGAGTTGAGCGCGACCGCGTTCGGCAGATCCTTCTTGTCCACGAGCGACGGAATCAGCGACTGATAGGCCGGGCCGCCGAAGGACTGCGCGCAGCCGGTGACGAACGACAGCGCCAGCACGTGCCAGATCTGCAGCTGCAGGATCTCGCGGCTGTTGAGGAACATCAGGAGCGCGAGCGTCGCCCGAGGTCGCCATCTGCACGTACTGCGACAGCAGCAGCGTGCGCCGGCGATCGTAGCGATCGGCGAAGACGCCGCCGATCAGCGAGAACAGGATGATCGGCAGCTGCTGCAGGAAGGCGTCGAGCCCGAGGTAGAACGGCGACGCGTTGGTCAGCGAGACGATGAGCCAGTTCTGCGCGACGATCTGCATCCACGTGCCGATGCTCGAGGTGCAGGCGCCAATCCACTGCACGCGGAAGTCGCGGTAGGTGAAGGCCACCAGGGTGCGACGCAGCGTGCGGGCGGCGGCTGGCGATGATTCGGTCGCCTCGGCGGTCGAGGTGGCGGCTGATGCGTGAGTGGATTCGGCCAAAGGGATATGGCTAAGGCTGATGGCTATGGCTAATGGCTGATGGCTAATGGGTTATGGCGAAACGTCAAGGGTTCTAATTTACATCACTTGATCCCGTGCGGGGCCTGCCATATACTGCGCCTGAAAGGCGAAGATAAGGCGAAAACGATATGGCCCTCGCACGTGCTGATCTCGAATCGCTGCTTCGCGCCCGTCAGCTCGATCGCACGCTGACGACCGCGCTTCCGTCCATCGATCCCAGAGACGAACAGGCTCTGGCGCCGTCGAAGGTTAGTGCCTTAGACGCGCGGTTGGGCGGCGGGTTTCCGCGCGGCCAACTCTCCGAGCTGGTCGGTCCGCGATCCTCGGGCCGCACCAGCCTCCTGCTCCAGATGATGGCAGCCGCCACCGCGCGCGGCGAGCTCGTGGCGCTTGTCGATGCGCTCGACATGCTCGACGTCGAGTCGGCAGCGGCGGCCGGCATCGATCTCGATCGGCTCCTCTGGATCCGCGGGCATGTCGTCACGAATGCAGGGGCTGTGCCGCGAGCTGAACCAGCGTGCCATCGAGCAGGCGATCCGCGCCTTCACGCTCGTCCTCCAGGCGGGCAACTTCGGTCTCGTCGTCTTCGACGTGGCCGAGGCGCCGGCCGACGCGGTGCGCCGATTGCCCTTCACGACCTGGCTGCGGCTGCAGCGAATGGTGGAGGGCAGTCAGACGGCATGCGTCCTCGTGGGAAGTGAGGCGATGGCGCGCAGCTCGGCGGGGCTCACTCTGAAATGCGGATCGCGGATGCGGATTCGGAGGCTCAGGGATTAGGGATTCGGTACGGGAGGCGGTTTTCCGAGCGGTTGTTCGACGGCCTGGACATCCAGGCGCGCATCGTCCGCGCCCGTGCGCGCGAGCAAGAGGAGGCATGCGTTGCTCTCAGCACCTCCGCCTAATCCCTTATGTCCCTAAGCCCTCTAATCCCCAATCCCTAATCCCTACATCCCTGTCCTTGTACGCGTGCCTGTACCGTCCGCCGATCGCTCGGCGATGCTCTGCGAGCTCTGCGGTTCACGCTTGGTGGCCATCGCGCAGGCATTCTCGCCGCGCTACGAGCGGCACCGCGACGATCTCGTGTCGGTCGACATCAGCGGGCTCACACGCCTGCTCGGGTCGGCGCAGGCGATCGGCGAAGAGCTGCGTCGTGAAGCCGCCGCCCGCGGCGTGCGCGCGCACGTCGCCGTCGCCCGCACGCGGATGGCGGCGTTGCTGATCGCGCAAGCACGTCCCGGGCTGACGGTGATCGCGCCTGGAGAAGAGCCTGCGGCGCTTGCGCCGCTGCCGCTTGCGCTTCTCGAAAAGTCAGAAGTTGGAGGTCAGAAGTCAGAAGAAGACGTTCTTCGTACTTCAGACTTCGTACTTCGTACTTCCAAGCGCTGGGGTTTGAAGACGCTGGGCGAGGTGGCGTCTCTGCCCGCCGCCGATCTCGTCTCACGCCTCGGGCGTGGGGCGGCGGCGTGGCAGGCGATCGCGCGCGGCGAAGACATCCGGCCGCTCGTGCCGATGCTCGAAGACGAGCGGTTCGAGGCGTCGCTCGATCTCGAGTGGCCGATCGCGGATCTCGAGCCGTTGTCCTTCGTGCTCACGCGTCTGCTCGAGCCGTTGTCCACGCGCCTCGAGCGGCGCGATCGCGGCGCGGCGGTGCTGCACATCCTTCTGCGTCTCGTGACGCGTGATCGAAACTGGCGGACGTCTGTCCGGCGCCTGGAACTGCCGACACCCATGCGCGAGGTGCGTGCGCTGCGCACGCTCGCGCTCCTCGACCTCGAGGCGCACCCGGTCGAGGCGGCCATCGATCGCGTCACCATCGTCATCGATCCGACGCCGGGCCGCGTCGTGCAGCACACGCTCTACACGCGCGCGCAGCCGACGCCCGAACAACTCTCGACGCTCCTCGCGCGCCTCGGCGCGCTGATGGGAGCAGACCGTTTCGGCGCGCCCGTCAGCGTCGACACCGATCGGCCGGGCGCCTTCGCGATGGCGGCATTTTCGACGGAACATCCACACCGATTCGTAGGGGCGGACCCGCGTGTCCGCCCAGGGCCGACACATGGGTCGGCCCCTACGGATGGGACTGCGGTTGCACGCCGCGAGCCTATCAGCCATCAACCATGAGCCATCAGCCATCAGCCATCAGCCATTAATGTCAGCCCTGCGCCGCTGCCGTCAACCCGTGCCGGCGCGCGTGGCGGTGGTCGACGGCCGGCCGGTGCGCGTGACCACCGATCGCCGTGGCTTCACCGGCGGCGCGGTCACGCACTGCGCGGGACCGTGGAGGACGTCGGGAGAGTGGTGGGAGAAAAGTTAGAAGTGAGAAGGCAGAAGTTAGAAGTGAAGGTGCAAAGTTCTGACTTCAAAGTTCAAACTTCCGGCGCCGGAGGCGCCGGCCCCTGGGATCGCGACGAATGGGACGTTTCGCTCAACGACGGCGCGGTCTACCGTGTGTTTCGCGATCGCGCCGCCGATCGCTGGTTCGTGGACGCTATCGTGGATTGAAGAACAGACAAGAAAGTAGGACGAGATGACGATTGCTGAATTGCTGCTGCCCGAAGTCGAACAGGAAATGGCCACCACGCGGCGTGTGCTCGAGCGCGTGCCGGACGACAAGCTGGGATGGAAACCGCACGACAAATCCTGGTCGATGGGCGATCTCGCCAGCCACATCGTCAACATGATCAAGTGGACCGACGTGACGATGAACGCGACGGAGTTCGACATGGCGACCGTGCCGCCCGATCAGATGAACCAGGCGGCGAACTCGCGCGCGCAGTTGCTCGAGTGGTTCGACGCCAATGCCGCCTCCGCACGCCAGGCCATGGCGAAGAGCGACGCCGACTATTTCGTGCCGTGGTCGCTGAAGCATGGCAGCAAGGTGTTCTTCACCCTGCCGCGCTACACCTGCATCCGCAGCTACTTCCTGAACCACGTGGTCCATCACCGTGCACAGCTGGGCGTCTACCTCCGTCTCAACAACGTTCCGGTGCCTGCGATGTACGGGCCTTCAGCGGATGAAAGTTAGAGGTGAGAAGTGAGAAGTTGAAAATCTGAAATCTGCCCTCTGAAATCTGAAATTCCGCCGAGGCTTCGTTCCGATGTACGTCGAGCTGCACACGGCCTCGGCCTTCAGCTTCCTGCAGGGCGCCTCGCTTCCCGAGGTGCTCGTCGACCGCGCGGCGGCGCTCGGTTACCGGACGCTGGCGCTGCTCGATCGCGACGGCGTGTACGGAGCGCCGCGGTTTCACAAGGCCGCGAAGGCGGCCGGGATCCGGCCGATTATCGGGGCTGAACTGACAATCGCGGAGGTGGGAGGTGCAGGACAGGCAGGAGGGGCAGGACGTGGAAATTCGCGCCTGAAAAGGATCGGTCCCGCCCTTCCAGCCAGTCCCGCCTATCCAGCTTCTTCGTCCTCCCGGTTCTCTGTGAAAACGCCGAAGGCTACAGGAATCTCTGCCGGCTGATCACGCGCATGAAGCTGCGCGCGCCGAAAGGCGAAGGCGCGCTGTCGCTCGAGGAGCTGAACGGGTGCACCGCCGGGCTCGTCGCGCTCGCCGGGCGCGCGACGCTCGACGGGCGTCGATACGGTGTGGGCGGGATGCTCGATCGCCTCGTCGGCATTTTCGGCCGCGATCGCGTGTACGTCGAGCTCCAGCGGCATTTTCGCCGCGACGAAGAGCGCGACATCGCGGCGCTCGTCAGCCTGGCGGAGGCGTTCCGCGTGCCGACGCTGGCGACCAACGGCGTCCGCTTCGACACGCCGGAGGCGCGGCCGCTGTTCGACGTCCTCACCTGCATTCACCATCACACCGATCTGGCGTCGGCGGGCCGTCGTCTCGCGGCCAACGCGGAGCGGTACCTGAAGCCGCCGGCCGATATGGCGGCGCTGTTTGCCGACCAGCCAGGCGCGGTCGCGCGTACGCGCGAGCTCGCCGATCGCCTGCAGTACACGATGGCCGATCTCGGCTACCGCTTTCCGGATTACCCGGTGCCGCCCGGTGAAACGCAGGCGTCGTTCCTGCGCCACATCGCCGACGTCGGCGCGCGCGAACGCTACCGGCCGTACTACGACAAGGCGCGCGCCCAGGTCGCGCGCGAGCTCGATCTCATCGAGAAGCTCCAGCTCGCCGGCTACTTCCTCATCGTCTGGGACATCGTCAATTTCTGCCGGCAGCACGACATCCTCGTGCAGGGCCGCGGGTCGGCGGCCAACAGCGCCGTCTGCTACAGCCTGGGGATCACCGCGGTCGATCCGGTGGGGATGGATCTGCTGTTCGAGCGTTTCCTGTCCGAGGAGCGCGGCGAGTGGCCCGATATCGACCTCGATCTGCCGAGCGGCGATCGCCGCGAGCAGGTGATTCAGCACGTCTACGAGAAATATGGCCGGCTCGGCGCGGCGATGACGGCCAACGTGATCACCTATCGCGGCCGCAGCGCGGCGCGCGAGGTGGGGAAGGCGCTCGGCCTCGATCCGGTGCAGGTCGATCGGCTGGCGAAGGTGATGAACAACTTCGAGTTCATCGAGCCGGGCGACGCGCTGCCGCAACAGATGGCGGCGGTCGGCCTCGACCTGAACGCCTCGCGCATCGGCCTGTTCGCGCGGCTGTGGCGCGAGATGCAGGATCTGCCGAGGCATCTGGGACAGCACTCCGGTGGAATGGTGATCTGCCAGGGCCAGCTCGACGCGTGCGTGCCGCTCGAGAATGCCACCATGCCCGGCCGCGTCGTCGTGCAGTGGGACAAGGACGACTGCGCCGACATGGGCATCGTGAAAGTGGATCTGCTCGGCCTCGGCATGATGGCGGTGCTCCAGGACTCGCTCGCGCTGGTCAACGGGGAAAAAGCCGCGGAGCACCCTCGACGCGGTCGAACAGCCGCTTCTCGATCTGGCGCACTTGCCGCAGGACCCGGCTGTCTACGACATGCTCTGCGAGGCCGACACCATCGGCGTGTTCCAGGTCGAATCGCGCGCGCAGATGGCGACGCTGCCGCGGCTGAAGCCGAAGGAGTTCTACGACCTCGTCGTGCAGGTCGCGATCATCCGGCCGGGTCCGATCGTCGGCCAGATGGTGCACCCGTATCTGAACCGCCGCGCCGGACGCGAAGAGGTGGCCTACGCGCATCCGTCGCTCGAGCCGATCCTCAAGCGGACGCTTGGCGTCCCCTTGTTTCAGGAGCAGCTTCTGCGAATGGCGATGGTGGCCGCCGGCTTCACCGGAGGCCAGGCGGAGGACCTGCGCCGCGCGATGGGCTTCAAGCGATCGGAGAAGCGGATGAAGCAGATCGAAGTGCAGCTGCGCGAGGGGATGGCGCGCCAGGGCATCACCGGCAGCGCGGCGCAGCAGATCATCACCTCGATCGCCTCGTTCGCGCTGTACGGGTTTCCCGAGTCGCATGCCGCCAGCTTCGCGCTGCTGGCGTACGCGAGCGCGTATCTGAAGATGCACTTTCCGGCGGCCTTCTACACGGCGCTGCTCAACAACCAGCCGATGGGGTTCTACCATCCGTCGACCCTGGTGAAGGACGCGCAGCGCCGCGGCGTGCGGTTTCATCCGGTCGACGTGCAGATCTCCGATTGGGACTGCACGGTCGAGCCCGACGGCGCGATCCGCCTCGGCCTGCGCTATGTCCACGGCCTGCGCGAACAGGCCGGCCGCGCGATCTGCGCCATCAGCCATAGGGATGCAAGCTCATCAGCCATCAACCATAGCCATCAGCCATCAGCCATCAGCCATGTCATTTGTCCCAAATGCGGCTGCGACGACGAATCGATGCTCGAACCGGTGAACGCCTCCACGTGGTTCTGCAACAACTGCTCGCACGACTGGACCCCGCGCCACCGCGCGCCGCGATTCCGTTCGATCGACGGATCTCGTCGCCCGCGCGGGCCTGCGCCGCGACGAACTGGTGACGCTCGCCGACATCGGCGCGCTCAACGCGTTCGGCTACGATCGCCGCTCCGCGCTCTGGCAGGCCGAACGAGCGATTCGACCATCAGGAGAGCTGTTCCGAGAAGAAGGAACCGCAGAGGACGCAAAGACCGCTGAGATCTTTTTTGAACAAGAGCTCTCTGCGACCTTTGCGGTCTCCGCGGTTTCTTCCGATCTGTGAGGCCGAGTGTCCTCTGAAGCCGATGACCGAGGCCGAACGGCTCGTGGCCGACTACGCGGGCATGGGGCTCACCGCCGGACGCCATCCGATGGCGCTGCGGCGCGACGAGCTGGCGATGCGCGGCATCCTGCGCGCGACCGACTTGCAGACGGCCCGGCAGGGCCGGCGCGTGCGCGTGGCCGGCATGGTCATCACGCGCCAGCGTCCGGGCACCGCCAAAGGCTTCGTGTTCCTCACGCTCGAGGACGAGACCGGCATCGCCAACATCATCGTCCGCCCCGACCTCTTCGCGCGCGACCGCCTCGTCATCGTCGAGGAGCCGTTTCTGATCGTCGACGGAGTGCTGCAGAGTCAGGACGGCGTGACGTCGATACGAGCCGAGCAGGTGCATGGAATGAAAGGGGTCAGCATCGACTTCGACGCCCACGATTTCTACTGATTCACAGAAAAAACCGCGGAGGGCGTCGAGATCGTTCTTCCCGCTGTCACCAGGTGCATGGCATTGACAGTGGGATAGCATGCGGTGATGACGCTCACCGACATCGATCGCGAGCTTCCCAACGGTTTCCACGATGCCTATTTGCTGCGGATTGCCGCCGACTACGCCAAGGCGACGCTGACACTCGACCTGAGCCTGTGGGTCGGCACCCCCGACGGACGCACGCCCGACGAACGTGAGCGCCGCAAGCCCGGCCGCATCCGGATCGCAGGACTGTGCTGGTGCATCATGGCGCCGCCCGATTCGATTCTGCGGGCGAATCCCCGCGGCTTTCGGATCGACGCGGGACCCATATCCGATCTCGAGAAACCGCCGACCCTGCCGGCGCTGCCGCCGGGAGTCTTTTCGTGGTGGTTTTTCGTCTCAGACTGGAATACCTCGATCTACGTCGCCGGCCAGTCGGCGTCGCTCGAGTGGAAAATCTGACGGCCGCCAGTATCGGAGGAGCACATGCGAGCTGACACCCTCGCCCGAGCAGTCGCGTTCGCGCTGATCGTGGCTGGAACATCCATCCTCGCCGCACCCGCGCAGACCACCGCGCAGCCAGGCCAGATGACGCAGGCGCACGTCTGGGTGCAGAACCGCGGCCGCAGCGAGGCCATCCCGGTCGACGTGCGTGAGGTGAATCTCGACGCGCCGCTGCGCGTGCACGTCACCAACGGCGAGCTGCAGTACCAAGGCAGCAACCCGGTTCAGGTCCACGAGGTGCGCCGCATCTGGGACTACGAGACCATCCTGATTCCGGCCGCCGCCCCAGGCAGCATGGCTGCGCTCCTCAACGGCCGCGGCGCGAACGGTTGGGAGACGACGGGGATCGCCACGGTGAACGCGGACGGGACGACCCTGCTGCTGAAGCGCCCGCGATAGCGGCGGACGCTCACTCGACCGTGACGTTCGTGACACCGCCGGCAACCGCGATGTCCTTTTGCAGCCGCTTGCCGCCGACATACGCGATGACGCTCCACGCGCCGGCGGGAACGTCGGCGAACGTGAAGCTTCCATCGGCGCCAGCCAGCGTCGCAAATGGCGAAGAGGCGGCAAACACCGACGCGGCCATCGCCGGGTGAATGTCGCACCCGACACGATAGAACCCGTCCCGCTCGAACGTGTAGGTGTAGGCCTCGCCCGTGGGGATCGCCACGTTGAACGCCGATGCGCGCGTTTCTTCGTGGCTGACGCGGACGTTGTGCAGCGTGTCGTCGCTGTTGCGGAACTCCACCGGATAGCCGGTTCGCACCAGCAGCAGCTCCGGGCCGAAGGTCAGGCCCGCCTGGTCCATCACCGGCTTTTCGTCCGGCGCCCCGAACGTTCGCGCTGTTTTCGGCTCGAGCACGACGACGGCGGTGCCGCTCGTCGTAATCCGGCCGCTGACGCTTCCACTCGCGGTCGAAGGGCTCGCCTCGACTGCCGGCGGCTGCGGCCGAGGCGGCAGGAGGTGCTGTCTCCGGCTTCGAGCAGGCGCACGCGGCCACGCAGGCCGCAATCCACAGGAGGTGTTTCACGCGCCCGTTTTGGCCCTGGCGCTGTCGTAGCTCTCGCCGTAGATCGCCGGCACCTTCGCGCCCATCGGCCGCAGATACATCGAGAGCTGCCCGCGGTGATGGATCACGTGGTGCAGCGAGGATTCGAGATAAAGGACCGCCGGCCTCTGGAACAGCCCGCGGAAGTCGATGACCTTGAGGAGCGTGTCAGCCGGCAGCGCCGCCAGCCGCGCGAGGTCGCGCTCGAGTCGTGTCGGCATACCACCGCGCAACGTCCGCGGAATTGGCGAGCTCTGCGGGGCGGCCGCTGTTCGTGAAGTCGAACACCCCGTTGATCACCGCCTCGCTGAACCGGTGTTCGGCGCCGGCAATGTGCCAGGCGAGCTCGAGAGCGGACTTGCCGACATCATCCGGGCGGTAGTCGCCTTTGTCGAGCGGGATCGCCTCGATGACGCGCAGCGTGATCGGCTGTTCGGCCTTGAGCGAGCGGATGGCGTTGTCGCGCAGGTACAGCGCCTGGTCGGGTTGAAGGGGCATCCGGGAATTGTACACACGTATCATGCGCGTATGCCGGAATGGACAGTTGGCGCGGACGAAGCCGGTCTGCGCCTCGACAAATATCTGGCGGGCGCCGGCCGCGCGGGATCGCGGCCCAAGGCCGCCGCCGCGCTCGAACGCGGGAAGGTGTTCGTCAACGATCGCGAGATGACGCTGGCCGACGCCGCGACCCGCGTCGCCGCGGGCGACGTCGTCCGGCTGTGGATGGACCGCCCGGGTAGCGCGAAACGCCGGTCGTCGCCTGGCGTCGGCCACGATCTGCCCGTGGTCTACGAGGATGAAGCGGTCATCGTGCTGAACAAGCCGGCCGGGCTGCTGGCGGTCCCGCTGCCGCTGGAGCGCAGGACACGATGCGCGATCGGTGTTCGAGGATCTCAAGATGTACTTGCGCACGCGCGGCCGCCGCCGGCCGTTCGTCGTCCATCGTATCGACCGCGACACGTCGGGCCTCGTGCTCTTCGCGAAGAGCGAAGCCGCGCAGCTGGCGTTGAAAGAGCAGTTCAAGCGGCGTCAACCCGAGCGCGTGTATCACGCGATCGTCTATGGCGTGCCGTCGCCCCCCTCGGGGACATGGCAGGACCATCTCGTGTGGGACACGAAGGCGCTGATCCAGAAGGAGACGTCGCCACGCGATCCGCTGGGCAAGGAGGCGATTTGCCACTACCGCGTCATCGAGGCGATGGCCGGCGCATCCTTGATCGAAGTCCATCTCGTCACCGGCAAGCGCAACCAGATCCGCATCCAGGCGCGGCTCCGCGGCCATACGCTCGTGGGCGAGGTGCGCTACACCTACGGTCCCGACGAGCTCCGGCCGATCGCGTTTCCGCGCCAGGCGCTGCACGCTCATCGCCTCACGTTCCGTCATCCCGCCGACGATCGTGAGATGGCGTTCGAGGCGCCGTTCCCCGAGGACATGACCGCGCTGCTCGCGCGGCTCCGCGCGCTAGCGCATCATCATTCGATGTAGTGCAGGCCTTCAGGCCTGCCGGACCCGGAAGGAACCGCGGAGAGCGCCGAGAACGCGGAGGCAAGTTTTCTCAGCGGTCTTAGCGAGCTTAGCGGTTTCTTCTTTGTCGTGAAGCCCGCCGCGAAATCCGCACGAGCGGCCGTCTAGCTCCCTGAATCTGCTACTGCGGCGAGGCGATGGAACGACAGGTATACTCTCGCGGACCAAGGGGGCACATGTCCGGAGACAGCCTGACAGAGGAAGGGCATCTCTCGATGGACGACGTCGCGACAGCCCCACCTTCGTCCGGGCTCCCGAGAATCCCGATCCCCCTGATGCTCGTCCTCACCGCCCTGACCGGGGGCTTTTACTATCCCTGGTGGTTCCTGCGGCGCCGGTCACGACTCAACCAACTCAGCGCCGCGCCGCCGATTCCATGGTGGCCGTTCGCGTTGCTGTCGGCGGCGCTCGCGACCCGCCTGGCACTTCTGATCTCGGGACGGCCCCCGAGGCAGCATCTCGAGCGCCGTGCCGCTCTCGGCCGGCGCCATCGCCACGCTGGTGCTGACGGCCGCATGGCTCCTCACCGTCGTGCAGGCGTTTGCGATCAAGGGCATCATCGAGCGGCACATCGCGGGACCGGCCACCGAAGGCTCGCCGCAAGAGCCGCTTCTCGTGCGCCTGTCGGGACCGCAGACGTTTTTCTTCGGACCCGACTATCTGCAGTACGCGATCAACACGGCGGTCCTGATCGAGTACCTGGTCGGAGCTCATCGATCAGATCGAAGAGGCCGAAGCGCATCAGTTCAGCGCGACGCTGATCGCGAGGACACCGTCGGTGCTGGTCACGCCGGCGTTCATCGCGATCAACGTCCTGATGTTCCTGCTGGTGGCCGCGGCCGGGAAGAATCTCAGCCCGGCGCCGGACGTGGTGGCTCGATGGGGCGGCGACTTCGGCTCCGCTGACGACGCATGGCCAGTGGTGGCGGCTGCTGACCGCGGCGTTCCTCCATTTCGGGCTGACCCATCTGCTGATGAACGTCATCATCCTCTGGCAGATCGGGAAGTTGACGGAGCGGCTCTTCGGACACGTCGGGTTCACCGTGGCGTACGTGCTGGCTGCCGTCGGCGCGAGCCTCACCAGCCTCTTCTGGAATCCGATGAGCGTCTCGGCCGGCGCTTCCGGCGCGGTGTTCGGGCTCTACGGGGCGCTGGCCGCATTTCTGCTGCTGCAGCGAGCGTCGATTCCGATCCGCCTCTTGACGACGATCGCCAACGGCGCCGCGACGTTCGTGGGTCTGAATCTGGTGACCGGCCTGCTCTGGAACGCCCAGGCTGCGTTGACGGCGTCCTCGGGGCACCCCACGCTCATGATCGATGCCGCCGGCCACATTGGCGGACTCCTGACGGGATTCGCGGTGGGCTGCGCACTCGCGCAGCCGCTGACGCCGGCGCCGGCGGTCTTCCGCGCGCGCCGGAGCCTCGTCGTGAGCGTCGCCGGCATCATCATCGCCGCCGTCGCGGCCCGATCCGTGCCACGCGTGGACGACCTCAACGCGGCGCTCGAGAGCTTCCGCGGCCTCGAGCAACGCAGCATCGCGCTGTACAACGACTCGCTGGCGAAGCTGCGGGCGCATCAACTGCAGCCGCGGCAGTTCGCCGATATCATCGACACCACGCTCCTGCCGCCGTGGAATCAGGCGAGAACCTCGCTGCTGGCGCTGCGACTGCCGCCGCCGCAACGGGCGCTTGCGGTCACGACATCAGCCGTGATGGGCTGGACGGCCGATGAATGGCAGCTCACCGCCGAGGGGATTCGCACCGACAATGTCGCGCTGATCGAGCGGGCGAATCGAAAGCGCCAGGCCGCCGACGAGATCAAGACGTCGCTCGCCGCGCGAATCGCCCATGCCACGCGCCCGCGTCCGCCGCGGACACCGATGGTCGTGGGCACGATCACCGATCGTCTGCATCATCCTGTCCCCGGCGCAAAGGTCCAGGTGGCGTGCGC
Organism: uncultured Acidobacteriota bacterium; assembly: GCA_963794305.1. GTDB lineage: Bacteria > Acidobacteriota > Vicinamibacteria > Vicinamibacterales > CAVVIG01 > CAVQFC01. The sequence goes on from CAWCDQ010000007.1 coordinate 98,405, forward strand.
GGCGCACGCCGCGCCGGGCGGCGTGCCCGACGCCTACTGGGCCATCTGCAAGGCTCCGCCCGCCGGCCAGACCGACAACCGCGGACGATTTCAGTTCGCGACGCTTCCCGCCGGCCCGTACGTCGTCACCGCGAGCGCGCGCGACTATCGTGAGGATGAACGCGACGTCGAGCTCGACGAAGCCGCCTCACTGGAGTTCACACTTCGTCCGCGCGTCGATGAGGTGACCGCGGCCCTTGCCCGCGTGGGGGAGGCCGAAAAGGCCGCGCAGACGACGATTAACGGCGCGCTGGCGAAGCTGCGGTCGCGGGCTATCGACGGCCGGCAATTCGCGGATGTCGTGGATCGCCAGGTGCTGCCACCGTGGAGAACCGTGCAAACGTCGGTGGCCACTCTCAGCGGCGGCGATGACCGCGCCGATGTCGTCGTCAAGATCCAGACGTACATGGCGCTGCGGACGGAGGGCTGGCGCCTGCTGGCGCAGGCGGTGCGAACCGGCGATGCGGGGATGATGAAGAAGGCGAGCGAAACGCAGAGAGCCGCTCTGGCCATCCTCAAGGGCGCCGCGCCTGCAGGCTCGGACGCGAGCCAACCGCATGATCGAGCCGCGGTCCCGCACTGAACCGACCAATCCGGGAATGGACCGCACGCGTCCGTCACGCTGGGTCACCATCCAGAGATGCCTACATTCGGACGCGCCATGCTGGAGCACTGGCTCCTCGACCCGGAGATCACGTACCTGAATCACGGCACCGTCGGTGCGCCACCCAGGCGGGTTCTGCGGAAACAACAGGCGCTGCGCGACGAGATGGAGCGCCAGCCGTCGCGTTTCGTTCTGCGCGAGCTGAACGCGGAGCTGCCGATGCCCTGGCGGCAGGAGTCGCGGCTCCGGGAGGCGATTGGGCATGTCGCGCCGTTTGTCGGCGCGCGTCCCGACGATCTCGTCTTCGTTCCCAACGTCACGACCGGCGTGAACGCTGTTCTCCGCTCGGTTCCGCTCGCTCCCGGCGACGAAGTCGTGATCTCCGAGCTGGCGTATGGCGGCGTCGCGTTGGCCGCTCAGGCCGTCGCGCGCGATCGGGGTGCGATCCTTCGGACGATCGAGATGCCCGCGCCGCTGCGCGAAGCGGGCGATGTCGTCGACGCGTTCGTGAAGGCGATCACACCGCGCACGAAGCTCGTGCTGGTGGACCACATCACGGCGCAATCCGCGCTGGTGCTGCCGGTCGCGACGATCGCGGCAGAATGCCATGCGCGCGGAGTGCCTGTTCTCGTCGACGGCGCTCACGCGCCGGGATCCATTGCGCTCGACATTCCTGCAACCGGCGCCGACTGGTACTCCGGCAACCTCCACAAGTGGGCGCACGCGCCTCGATCGTGCGGCATCCTGTGGGCGAAGCCCGAGCATCAAGGCACGCTCCGTCACCCCATCGTGTCCTGGGGATCGGGTCACGGATTTCATGCGGAATTCGAGCACACGGCCACGATCGATCCGACGAGCTATCTCGCCGCTCCGGAAGGGATCGCGCTCCTGCGCGAGTGGGATTTCGACGCGGTCCTCGGCTACATGCACGGGCTCGCTGTGGAAGCGGGCGCCGCCCTTGCGGGGCAATGGGGAACGACGCTCGACGCGGCGAGCGACATGATCGGCTCGATGGTCACGGTGCCGCTGCCGGAAGAGGCCGGAAGCACGGCCGACGAAGCGACGCGCCTGCGGCTGGCGCTCCTTGTCGAGGATCGCATCGAGGTGCCCGTCCACGCCTGGCGCGGACGGTTGTGGGCTCGCGTCTCGTGCCAGGTCTACAACGATCGATCCGATGTCGACCGTCTAGCCGAGGCAGTCGTGCGGCGGGTGCGCGTGTTCTCCTAACGTGCCGGCGCCGCGCCGGCGTGCGCGGTGCCCGTGGCTGAACTTGTAGACCTTGCCGCCTTTCATCACGAAGGCCACACGCGTCACGGCGGTGATGTCGGTCATCGGGTCGCCGTCCAGTCCGACGATGTCCGCCTCGTAGCCGGCGGCCAGCGTGCCGATCTGCTTGTCGAGGCGCATCGACTTCGCGGCCATCGACGTGGCGGAGATGATCGCGTCCATCGGCTTCTGGCCGCCTTGCCGCACGCGCTCGACGATCTCGTCCGCGTTGTGGCCGTGGGCGCCCGCCACGGCGTCCGTGCCGAGCACCATCATCAGCTTCGGCGTCGCCACCGCCTTCTGGATCATGGTCTTGTTGAGGCCGAGCCCCTTCTCCATGTAGGCGAAGCCTTCGTCGTTGTAGTTGCCGATGCCGTTGTACTTGTCGCGGTTCTTCAAGTAGTTCTGCAGCACGACGCCGACGTTCGGGTCGAAGTAGACACCCTTGTCCGCCATCAGCTTCAGCACCTCGTCGGTCGCGAACACGCCGTGCTCGATCTGCTGACATCCGGCATTGACCGACGCCTTGATCGACTCCGGGCTGTGCGCGTGGACCATCGTCCTCATGCCCTGGGCGTTCGCCTCGCCGCACACGGCCACCAGCTGCTCGTCGGTCATCGTCTGCTTGCCGCCGTCGCGGATGCTGGCGGACGCGAAGATCTTGATCACATCGGCGCCGTCGGTCTTGAGCTGCCGGACCTTCTGCTTGATCTCGTCGGGCGTGCCGCTTCGCTCGTTGATCTGGCGGATGGACGTCAGGATGCGCGGACCGGGGAAGACGCCGCGCGCGATTCCCTCGCGGAGCTCGACGTCGTTGGCCTGGCCGGGACTCTGAATGGTCGTGAAGCCGGCCATCAGCGTGACATAAGCGTTTTCGGCGCTATAAAGAATTTCCTGGGCAGGCGTGCCCGGGCGGTTCGCGTACCGTCCGCTCGTGTCGAAGTGCCACCCGACGTGAGCGTGAACGTCGATGAGGCCCGGCACGACGGTCAATTGTCCCAGTTCGTAACTGACGTTGCCCGTGCTTCCGGTTTCGATCGACGTGATTTTGGATCCCTGCACCACGATCGTCGCATTCTTGAGCGTCTTGCCTGTCCCGTCGACGACGGTGGCCGCGTGAATCCGAACGACCTGATTCTGCGCCGTCAGCGTCGGTGCGGCCAGCAGCGCGGCAAACAAAGCAGCTTTCAATTTCATGGCGCGCATTATAATCCTCGACACACGCGTCATGCTGAAACCGATTGTCGCCGCCCTGCTCGTGGCTTGCGCTGTTTCCGCTATCGGTCGTGTTCAGCCGGTCACTTCCGCTTCGAAGCTCTTCAACGGAGCCGCTACGCCGGGCGTCGGCTCTGCGAGTGAGGGCGGGCAGGCGGATCAGGCGCGACGCGAACAGGACTGGCCCTTCTACGGCGGAGATCAGGGCGGCATGAAGTACTCGCCGCTCACCGACATCTCGGCCGGCACGCTCGCTCGTCTTCGCGTGGAGTGGGAGTGGTCGCCGCGCGAGAAGGCGCTGAGCCAGTTCGGCACGCGCCCGGGTAACTTTCAAGCGACCCCGCTCATGATCGACAACGTGCTGTACTTCAGCACACCCTACAACCGCGTCGTGGCGCTGAACGCCGACACCGGCGCGGAGTTGTGGGCCTTCGATCCCAAGGCCTATGAAGACGGCCAGCCGCCGAACGGCACCGGCTTCGTGCACCGCGGCGTCGCCGCGTGGCGCGATAGTGCCGACGGCAACAAGCTGCGCATCTTCATCAACAGCCGCTACCGTCTCTTCTGCATCGATGCGGCAACCGGACAGCTCGTCGACAGCTTCGGCACGCATGGCGTCTTCGATCTGAGCAAGGGCCTCGTCTGGGAGATCAACAAGACCCACTACACGAACACGTCGCCGCCGATCGTCTACAAGGATCTGGTCATTCTCGGCAATGGCGTGGGGGACCGGCTCGTCTATCGAAACGATCCGCCCGGCGACGTTCGCGCGTTCGACGCGCACACGGGGAAACAGGTCTGGTCGTTCCGGCCGATTCCGCAGCCTGGCGAATACGGCAACGATACCTGGGGCGCCGACTCGTGGAGTTACACCGGCCATACCAACGCCTGGCCGCCGATGACGCTCGACGCCGCGCGCGGCCTGGTGTACGTGCCGCTGGGCACGCCCAGCAACGATTTCTACGGCGGCCGCCGCCCGGGCGCCAACGTCTTTGCCGAATCGCTCGTGTGCCTGGACGCCGCGACCGGCGTGCGCAAGTGGCACTTCCAGATCGTGCATCACGGACTCTGGGACTACGACAATCCTTCTCCGCCGAACCTCGTGACGATCCGCGTGGACGGCCGCAGCGTCGACGCCGTCGTCCAGTTGACGAAGCAGGGTTTCGCGTTCGTGTTCGATCGCGTGACCGGCAAGCCGATCTGGCCGATTGAGGAGCGCGCCGTGCCTTCCAGCGACGTCGCCGGCGAACATGCGTGGCCGACGCAGCCGTTTCCCACCAGGCCGCCGGCCATCAGCGAGCAGGGTGTCACGCTGGACGATGCCATCGACTTCACGCCGGCGCTGAAGGCTGCGGCTCAAAAGGAGCTGGCCAAGTATCGGATCGGACCGGTGTTCACGCCGCCGAGCATGCAGGGCACGGTGCAGCGGCCCGGCCTGATTGGCGGCGCCAACTGGGGCGGCGGCGCCTTCGATCCGTCGAGCGGCGTGCTCTTCGTCAAGACGTCGAACCAGGCGAACATCGCGCGGATCGGCAAGCCCGACAAGTCGGAGGCCAACCCGCGCGCATCTGAGGTGGACGCCGAACTCACCCGTGTGGGCGATACCAACGCGGAGTTCATGGACGGTCTGCCGCTGCTCAAGCCGCCGTACGGTCACCTGGTCGCCATCGACTTGAACCGCGGTGCGATTAAGTGGCGCGTGCCATTCGGCGACACGCCGGCGCTGCGCCGCCATCCGGCGTTGAAAGACGTCGCGCTGCCGCCGGCACTCGGCGTCCCCGGCGCGCCAGGCATGCTGGCGACTGCTGCCGGCCTCGTCATCGGCGGCGGAGGCGATCTCGCGCTGCACGCCCTCAACGCGGCGACCGGATCCGAACTGTGGCATGCCGCGCTCCCGCGACGGGTCAACGGCACGCCGATGACGTATCGATCGAAGGCCGGACGCCAGTTCGTCGTCGTCGCCACCGGGGGCGGTGAAGACGCGTCGCTGGTGGCGTTCGCGCTGGACGGGAAAGTCAATTCTGGAGGACGACATTGATCGCGGCACTCATTCTGGCTCTCGCGACTTCGATTTCCGGCGTCGTTCACGATTCGAGCGGCGGCGTCGTCGGCGGCGCCGCGGTGATCGTTCGCAGCGCATCGGGTTCAGAAACGCGCGTCACCACCGGTCCTGACGGGCGCTTCGTCGTCGAGACACAGGAGACCGGTGACGTGACGATCGTCGTCCTCGCCGGCGGCTTTGCCGAGAAGACGCAGAAGGCGCGGATCTCGAGCGACGTGATCGACATCACCGTGCAGCCGGCGACATTGTTCGAAACCGTCACGGTGACGCCGTCGCGCACCGAGCAGCGCCTCGGCGACGTACCGGCGAGCGTCAGCCTGGTGACCAGCGACCAGATCGAGGCGTCGCCAGCGCTGCTCGCCGACGACGTGTTGAAGCAGATCCCGTCGTTCAGCCTCTTCCGGAGAACGAGCAGCCTGGTGGCGCAGCCGACGGCGCAGGGCGTGTCGCTGCGCGGCATCGGTCCCAGCGGCCAGAGCCGCACGCTCGTGCTGCTCGACGGCATCCCGTTCAACGACCCGTTCGGCGGCTGGGTCTACTGGACTCGCGTGCCGCTCGAGAGCGTCGACCGCGTCGAGATCACGGAAGACGCCTCGTCCAGCCTCTATGGGAACATGGCCATGGGCGGCGTCATCAACATCATCACCAGCCGGCCCGCGCGCAAGACGATCGAGCTTGCCCCGACCTACGGCACGCACACCAGTCCGAAGTTCGACTTCTTCGCCAGCAACCAGTGGAACAAGGTGTCGGCGATCGTCGAGGGCAGCTTCCTGCAGACCGACGGGTTTCCGATCGTGGCGGAAATCGAGCGCGGTCCGATCGACAACAACGCCGACGTGGCGTACAAGAACTTCAGCGGCAAGCTCGAGTTCGATCCATCCGATCGCGTGCAGGGCTTCGTGCGCGCCGGGTACTTCTCCGAGAACCGGAACAACGGGAAGGTCGGCGAGCTGAACGACACGCGCTGGACCACGGTCAACGGCGGCGTGCGCGCGCGGCTGGCGGACAACAGCGATCTCCAGGCGCGCGTCTTCGTCGATGTCCAGCGCGCGCATTTCAACTTCCTCGCCGTGACCAACGCGGCGACGACGCGAAACATCGTCCGTCTGGCGACGGACCAGAACGTGCCGACCAACGGCGTCGGCGGCATGGCGCAGTGGGCGAAGGCGCTCGGCCATTCCAACGCCTTCAGCGCGGGGTTCGACTGGCGCTGGGTCGACGGCGACAGCCAGGAGGGGGCGTACGTCCCGACCGTGCCGACGTCGATCACCGGCGTCACGCAGGCGGCGACGCTGTCGGTGCAGCGCGTCTCTGGCGGCACGCAGCAGAGCCTCGGCGCGTTCGTGCAGGACATCTTCACCCCGTTCGACAATCTCGTGCTCACGCTGAGCGCGCGCGTCGACAAGTGGAGCAACTACGACGGCCACTTTCTGGAAACGACCGTTGCGACCGGCCTGCCGACCGCCAACAATCGCCCCACCATTCCCGACTCGAACGACACCGTCGTCAGCCCGCACATCGCGGCGATGTATCACGCGTCGGATCGCATCAGCTTCTGGGGCGCCGCCAACTCGGGCTTCCGCGCGCCGACGCTGACGGAGCTCTACCGCCAGTTCTCGGTCGGCGCGGTCACCACCCGTCCCAACGATCAGCTCCAGCCGGAGCGTCTGGTCGGCGGGGAGGTGGGCGTCAATATCGCTCCGGCGCGGAACGTCTCCTTTCGCGTGACCTGGTTCGACAACAAACTCACCAACCCGGTGCTGAACGTCACGCTCTCGCCGACGCTGGCGCAGAAGCAGAACATTCCCGAGACGAAGGTGCAGGGCGTGCAGACCGACGTCGAATACCGCCTCGGCACGGCATGGCGGCTCTTCGCCGCCTACGTGTACGACAACGCGAAGGTCGTCGACGGAGGCCCGACGAACGTTGCGCTGAACGGGAAGTGGCTGCAGCAGGTGCCCGAAAACCGCGGGTCGTTTCAGGTGGCGTACTCGAACGCGAAGTACGCGACCGTGACCCTCGGCGTGCAGATCGTCGGCCTGCAGTACAACGACGATTTGAACGTCAACTTCATTCCGCCCGCGACGCTGGCGAGCGCCGGATACGACAATGTCTATCCCGCGGGGTTACCCGGCTTCACGTCGGTCGACCTGAATGTGGCGCACAACTTCACGCCGAACATCCAGGCGTTCTTCGGCATGCAGAACATGCTGAACAAGACGTACTTCGTCCAGACCAACCCGTCCACGATCGGCACGCCGCGGCTGGCCAACGTCGGGATGAGAATCCGCTTCGCGGGGCACGAAACGACAGATAAGACGACACGATCAGAAGGAACCGCGGAGTCGCAAAAAGCGCAGAGAAACTTTTGATCTTTGCGATCTCTGCGGTCTCCGCGGTTTCTTCTTATCGTGGCGTCTCGGCTGGTTTGGGTTTCGGCTGGCGCGGCAGGACGCCCGCGTCCACTGTTCTGCCCGTTCGCGAGATCACCTGGAAGAACAACTCGTCGCCGGCGATCTCGTTCATCATGAAGGTCTGTTCCGCGTCGTACCCGGCGTCGGTCAGCGGCGATTTCCGCAGGTTGCCGGCACGCAATTGCCCGCCCGATCCCGATACGAAGTAGTAGATCCCTTTTTGCGGCTTGAGGCGCTCGTAGATATGGTCGTGGCCTGAGTAGACGACGTTCACGCCGTACTTGACGAAGAGCGGCTCGAGCGTGACTCGCAGGTCGACCTCGGAACCGTGGCGGCCGCCGCTCGAGTAGAGCGGATGGTGAAAGTAGACGATTTTCCAGTCGTCGCGCGCGTTCTTCAGCTCGTTGTCGACCCACTGCAGCTGTTTCGGATCCATGTAATCGCTGTCGAGCACGAAGAACTTCACGTTCTTCTTCGCGTAGGCGTAGTAGCGCTCCCCGTTCATGTTCCACGGTTTGTAGAACCGGTTCGCCTGGTTGTCGTGGTTTCCGAGCGCCGCGTAGAACTTCACGCCGGCGTCGAGCAGCGGCTTGTACGGGTTCTCGAACTTGTCGACGAAGTCTTTCGGGCGCTGGCTCCCGTAGATGTTGTCGCCCAGCATGATCACCAGCTCGAACGGAAATCTCCGATGCCAGGCGCTCATCTCCGCCGCCACGTCATACTGCGGCTTGTCGCCCGTGCCGTTGTCGCCGATCGCGACGAACTTGAGCGAGTCCTTGAGGTTCGGGACTCCCGTTGCGGCGGTTTTCTGCGCGGTGCCCTGCGCGCCGGACGCGATCGCCACGAGCGAGACGACGATGGACGCAAGGGCCAGGCGCATGGCTACCGGCCCACCGTTGGCACCGCTTCCGGCAGCACGTCGACGATCAGGTTGGCCTTGGTGTCTCTCAGAATGAGATCGCGGCCCATGAAGCGGTATTCGACGCCATCCGGCAACCGTTGCAGACGCTGGAGGATCAGCGGCGGCACCGTGGCGAGAGCCGCCGTCTCCGGATAGTTCGCGTTCACCCGCGGCCGCGTTCGCGTCGGCACCTCCTGCATCGCCGCAAACGCGTCTCGTACAGAACGTTCCGCGGCGTCCTGCCGGATGATGCGTCTGAACTGATCCGACGCGCCGTTGAAGCAGTCGCCGGCCTTGGCGTCGGCTCGAGCGGAGCGGATTCCGTCGGCCAGGCTCGAGACATGCGCCTTGATGCGCTCGGGATTGTCGGTCTCCTTCTGTGACGGAAGGGTGGCCTCGACCTTCTTCTGCAGCGCGAGGTAGGCCGCGACCCGCTTGGAGAACTGCGCCATCGCCTCCGCGTCGGGGTTCACATGCGTCTGCGCCGAGACCAGCATCCCACACATGAGCTGGGCGGCAGAGATGGCCACGAACTTGCTGAAGAAACGCAGAGTCATGAATGTCGAGCTATCAAGTCTCGTACCCTGTCACCACCCAGCCGGACACGCGCTATGAAACTCATCGTACAGCCGGACGCCGGCGTCGCCCCAATCGTGACGTCGATAAGGCAGGCGAAGAAGAGCATCGACATCCTCATCTTTCGCCTCGATCGGTTTGAGATTGCCCACGCGCTCGCGGCCGCCGTCGCCCGCGGCGTGCGCGTGCGCGCGTTGACGGCGCATACCAATCGGGGCGGCACCAAGAGCCTGAGGAAACTGGAACTGTCGCTGCTCGAGGCCGGTGTCACCGTGTCGCGCACCGCCCACGACCTTGTCCGCTATCACGGCAAGATGATGATCGTCGACGACAAGATCCTGCATGTCTACGGCTTCAACTTCACGGGCCTCGACATGGCCAAGAGCCGGAGCTTTGGCATCATCAGCAAGAACAGGAAGCTGATCAACGAAGCGAACAAGCTCTTTACCGCGGACTTCGACCGTCTGTCGTACTCGGCCGGCTACGAACGCTTCGTCGTCAGCCCCGAGAATGCGCGCGACCGCCTCGCGAGGTTCATCGCCGGCGCACGCAGGCAGCTCTTGATCTACGACCCTCAAGCGACCGACGACGCGATGCTCCGGCTGCTGGTCGAGCGGGTGAAGGCGGGGGTCGACGTCAGGATCATCGGGCGTCTCGAGGCGAAGTGGACGGAAAATATCAAGAACGAGCGCTACCCGGGAAGGCGGCTCCATATCCGCGCGATCGTTCGCGACGGAAAGCGCGCGTTCATGGGCAGTCAGAGCCTCCGGCGCCTCGAACTCGAAAAGCGGCGCGAAGTCGGCGTCATCGTGACGGACCAATGGTCGTGCGGCAGATGCAGGACGTGTTCGAGAAGGATTGGGCGCAGACGCCAAGCGGCAGGAAGAAGAAGCGAAAAGAGGAGAAGGCCGAGCGGAAGGAAGAAAAACTGGCAAAGGCGTCATAGCAGTCGGCGGTCTCAGTCGGCAGTCTCAGTCGGCAGGCCTCAGGCCTGCCAGACACGGCGGACCTGAAGGCTGCAGTACCCGCTCGGAAAGTGCTCAAGGCCGCGCCTGCGACTGCGACTGCTGACTGAGCACCGCTTCCTGCGGCGATCGCCAGAAATCCATCGTCGAGACCCGGTGCACGCAGCCGACCGTGCAGTAGGGCGCGCACGACTTGGGCGTCGCGAATTCCCGGCGGATATCGGCGATCGTGTACGACTCGAGCGGGACGCCCGGGTACCCGCGCTGCTGCGAACAGTAGTGCACGAGCCCGTCTTCGCAGATGTACAGGTAGCGCGCGCCCGCCCGGCAACGCCACTCGTTCGGCTGGCCGTCCGCCAGGTTGTCCTGGAAGCTGCGAATTCCCGAATAGAGATTCTTCAGTACCTGTCCCGCGCCGCTGATCGCGGCCGAGACCTCGTCGAACACCTTGCGTTCCACCGGACCGAGCGGCTTCAGACGCCCCGAGCCGTCGTGGATGATGCCGATGGACGTCGAGAAGCCGAGCTGCCGCGCGCGGTTGTTGATCGTCCGCGCGTCCTCGGGGTTCTTGATGCCGCCGCCAAGCACCGAGTTGATGTTGACGTCGAACGCGGCGTGATCGTGAAGGTGCTGCAGCTTCTTGTCCAGCAGACGCAGGCTCTTCTTCGACACTTCGTCCGGTTCGATGTTGTCGATGCTGATCTGGAGGAAGTCGAGGCCCGCCTCGTTCAACGCTTCGATCCGCTTGGGGACGAGGAAGTAGCCGTTGGTGATGAGGCCGGCCATCATGCCGCGACTGCGGATGCGCCGGATCAGGTCGTCGAGGTCCGGGTGGAGCATCGGTTCGCCGCCGCTGAAGGCGACGACCGATGTCCCCAGGTCGGCAAGCTTGTCGATGCGGCGAAGCATCGCCTCGGTCGGGACCGGCGGCGACACCTTGTCGTACTCGTTGCAGTAGCCGCAGTCGATGTTGCAGCGGCGAATCGGAACGATTTGCACGAGCAACGGATGCGCCGTATGGACGAGTCCGCGCGCGAACTCCCGCACTGAGCGTGCTTTACGGCTGATGCTGCTGAGAGACAAGCTCAAATTATAGCATCAGGCCGTGCTGGGCTCGATCGGCCGGAAACGCCGCAGCTGTTCGCCGACCTTCAGCGACCCCGTGAAGATCGTGCCGACCGGCACGAAGCCGAAGAGGCGGTGCCGCGCGACTGCCGCAAGCCCGGCCGAGGCGATGCACCCGCAATTGCTGCAGTCGGGCGCGCCGCCGAACTGGCACGGCGTGATCGGCGTCTTGAAATCGGCGGACACCGTCGTCGTGGTGCGCGCGAAGACGCACTCGTCGGGCGAGTCGGGCGGGTTCGCGTAGACCTCGATCAGGCCTTTGGGCAGCGCCAGCTTGGGATAGTGCAGCCGCAGCGCGAGCAGGTCGTTGACCACCTGTGCCCGATCGGCCGGGCGCAGCCGCTCCTCGGAGACTTCGCCGATCTGCGGGGTATACAGGCTCATCCAGATCTTCTCCACCTCGGTCCGCACCGACCAGAACTTCAAAAACTCTTCGAGGTAGCCGGCGCGATTCACCTGCTGTCTCGTGATCGTGCAATGAATGGTGATGCGATGACCGTCGATGTGCTTGAGGATGCGGTCGTAGGTGGCCGGCGTCCGCCGCGCGTCGTGCTCGGGCTGAAGGCCGTCGATCGAGACGACGAGCGACAGGCGCTTGAGCTGCCGCCACTCCGCCGGGATCTCGCGGACGGCGCTGGTCACGACCTGCACGTGGAGGCCGCGCTCGGACAGAATCGGAAGCAGGGTGTTCAGCTCCTTGTAGCGAACGAGCGGCTCGCCGCCGACGATCGACACATGAAGCGGACGAAGGCGATCGACGAGCGCGATGACGTTGTCGACGAGCGCCTGCCCCTTGAAGTCGCTGACTTCACGAAGCGTGATGTCACCGCCGAGATGATCGTCGCCGTACGCGTAACAACCGGGACAGCGAAGCGGGCACTCTTTGGTGATCTCGATGGAGAGGGCGGGTGTGTAGCCAGTGAGGATGCGTCCCCACGCGGAAAAGATCGCTTCCATGCGCCAATCTATAGCAGTCGGTCTGGTAGGATCTCGGTCCGATTGGTGACGCAATGCAACGACGTACGCTCCTTCAGTGGCTCGCCGCGGTACCCGCACTCCTTCAGTTCGACTCGATCCGTCTCTTCGCTCAACCGCGCGAGCTGACACCGGCCGCCATAGCTGAGCTTAAGGAGATCGCGCCGACGGTGCTCCCGTCGAGTCTGGGTCCGGCCGGCGCACACGCGATTGCCGACAAGTTTGTCGCCTGGACGCGCGGTTATCGCGAGGGCGTTGCGCTGGCGCACGGTTACGGCCATCCACGATTGCAGAAGTCCGGCCCGTCACCGGTCCCAGGATACATCTCGCAGTTGTCCGCGCTCGCGGCGGAAGCGCGCGCGAAGGGATCCAGCTGGTCCGCGCTGGACCGCGGCACGCAGCGTACGCTTCTCGACTCGGCGTTCACGAAGGCCGGCGTTCGAGGCCTTCCCCCGCGCCCAACCGGACAGCACGTCGTCGTCGATCTGATGGCGTTCTACTTCCGGAGCTCGGAAGCGAACGACGAGTGTTACAACGCGCTGATCAACAGGGAAGTGTGCCGGCCGATCGCGATCACGACGAGGAAGCCGGAGCCGTTGAGCCGATGACTGTTCACGAAACCGACGTCTGCATCATCGGCGGCGGCATCACCTCGGCGATGCTCGCGGAACGGCTGTCCGAGCTTCGGCCAGGCGTGCACATCGCGGTCGTCGAAGCCGGGAAGTCGATCTTCGACGCGCAGAATCGCGGACAGTATCGTCAGCGCGCGATCGACTACGGCGAGCATCCCTGGCCGGGCGACTACATCGAGGATCAGCAGGCGAACGGGATCATCTCGATGACGATGGCGGTCGGAGGGTTGGCGCTGCATTGGGGCGGGGCGTGCAACCGCTTTTCCGAGGAAGACCTGCGGCTGAAGTCGATGTACGGCCTCGCGACCGACTGGCCGATCGCGTGGGACGAACTGGAAAAGTATTATTGCGACGCGGAAAAACGTCTCAACGTCAGCGGCGAGCCAAGTCCGCACCCGGAGGACCGCCGCTCCGCTCCGTATCCGCAGGGCCCGATCCCGCTGTCCTACAACCTCCAGACGCTGAAGACGTGGGCCGAGCACAGCGGCCTGAAATTTTCGCCGCTGCCGATGGCGCGCAACCTGACGCCGTTTGGCGGCCGCGGCGGCTGCTGCGTGTACGACACGTGCGGTGAAGTGTGCCCGTCAGGCGCACGCTACTCGCCGGACTTCACGTTCAAGCAGCTCGTCGCGCCGAAGAAGATCGTCCTGCACGATCGCACGCTCGTCCGCCGGCTGATCGTCGACGAGAAGCAGTCGAGGATCGTTGCCGCGCAGGCGGTGAATCAGGATCGTCCCGCCGATCCGATCGAGTATCGCGCGAAGACGTTCGTGATCGCGTCGGGATACTGCTGGAGTTCGCACCTGCTGCTGCTGTCGTCGAACACGCGCTTCCCGAACGGTCTGGCGAACAGTTCCGGAATGGTCGGGCGTTACATGAACGGACACAAGTTCATGCAGGCAACGGCGAACATCGACGACCAGACGTTCCCCGGCCAGAACATGACGCACAGTCTGATCTCGCGGCAGTACTTCCGCTGCGCGGCCGACAAGCCGTTCGTCCGCCACGACACGCGCGTGTGGGAAAGCTCGGCCGGACGCGATCCACGGCTGCGCGCGCCGGATGGGACGCTGCTGCTTGGGGACGAGCTGATGGCCGACTGGCGTTCGCGCACCAAGGGCAGTTCGGTGCGGTTGCGGGCCTACGTCGACGTGCATCCGTCGGCGGACAGCCGTCTCACCCTCGATGCCTCGAAGAAGAACCGCTACGGCGACCCGATGCCGAAGATCGAGCATCGATTCGACGAGGCGACGATGGCCAGGGAAGCGGCGACGAAAGCGCACGTGCTCGACGTCTTCGGGACGCTCGCGAAAGCGAGCAACGGCCGGATCGTGAACACCAGCGAAGGCGACTACCTCGACCACCCGGGCGGCGGCTGCCGCATGGGCACCGATCCCGCGACCAGCGTGTGCGACAGCTACGGCCGCACGCACGACCACGAGAATCTGTTCGTGGTCGGCGCCCCGACGACGCCGACCGGCGGCTGCACCAACGGGACGCTCACATTCGTCGCGCTGACGCTGCGCTCCGCCCTGGAGATCGCGAAAGGCTGACCGGACGCTGGACGCCTTGCACTTCTACACGTAGTGCGGTATAGGTAGAAGTCCGAGGTGTCATCGTGCCGGAGCGATCCGATCTTCCCCAGGGCACGCTCGATCTGCTGATCCTTCACGTCGTCGCCGCGGGTGCGATTCACGGCTACGCGATCGCACAACGCCTGCAGCAGATCTCGCGTGATGTCGTGCAAGTGCCGCAAGGTTCACTGTATCCGGCGCTGCACCGGCTCGAAAACCGCGGGCTGCTGACCGCCGACTGGAAGATGTCGGACACCGGACGCGAATCGAAGTTCTATCGGCTCACCGCCAAAGGACGGAAGCAGCTCAAGGAAGAGGCGGCGAGCTGGCTGCGGCTGACGGACGCGATCGCCCTGATTCTCAAGCACGCGGAGGGATCGCTATGACCCTCTGGCGCCGCCTGTTTCGTCGCCATTCGCTCGAGCGCGAGCTCGACGCCGAGCTGCGCGACCACATCGAACGCCAGGTCGCCGAAGGTGTTCGGGCTGGACGATCGGAGGCGGAGGTGCGCCGCCGGATCCGGTTGGCGTCCGGCGGCCTCGACCAGGTCAAGGAAGCGTGCCGCGACGTCCGTCGCCCGCCCGCCCTGGCCGATGTGGCGGCAGACGTACGATTTGCGTGGCGCATCCTCGCGAGGAACGGATGGGCCACGGTCGGCGCCATCCTCACGCTCGCGCTCGCGATGGGCGTGGCGAACACGACCTTCATCAGCACCTACGCCGCATTGTGGCGCGACTTTCCGTTCGAGCGCCCGGACCGCATTGCGATCATGAGGACGGTCGATGCGCGCGGCCGGGAGGCCGGCCTCTCGTTTGCCGACTACCAGGATTGGCGCCGCGACGCGCGGGTGTTCGACGGCCCGTCGGCCGCCTTTGCGATCGGCACCATCAGCCTGGGGCGCGACGGTGCCGCACCCGAGCAGTTCGAAGGATTGTATGTGTCGGCCGACACGTTCTCCGTCCTCCGTGTCAAGCCCGCGCTCGGTCGCGACTTCTCGACGGCCGACGATCGTCCTGGCGCCGAAGCGGTGGCGATCATCTCGAGCAACATCTGGAAGAGCCGTTACGCCGCGAGCCGCGACGTCCTGGGACGCAAGGTCACGGTGAACGCCGCCACGCCGGCGACGATCATCGGCGTCCTGCCGGACGGCATCCGCTTCATCGACTTCACCGATGTCTGGCTGCCGCTGGCGCAGATGCCTGGGTTGGCCGCGCAACGTCGCGATACACGACCGCTGATGATGATCGGTCGCCTCCCCGACGGCGCCGACCTCGACCGCGTTCGAGCCGACCTTTCGCCGATCGCCGCGAACCTCGCCGTTGCCCATCCGGAGACGAACAAGGACATCAGGCCTCTCGTGAACACGCTGCTCGAGGCCTACAACGGCGGTGGCTCTATGACGCTCACCAATTCGGCGATCTTCATGCCGCTGCTGGCCGCCGCCTTCGTCCTGCTCATCGCCGCCGCCAATCTGGCGAATCTCCTGCTGGCACGCGCGGCGTATCGATCGCGCGAGATCGCGATCCGCCTGGCGATCGGCGCCACGCAGTGGCGGATCGTGCGCGGGCTGTTGATCGAGAGCCTGCTGCTGGCGTCGGTGGCGTGGACCCTGGCGGTTGGAGGCTCATGGCTCGCCTTGACGATCTCGACGTCGCAGGCCGCCCCGCCGCTGCCCTATTGGCACCTCAAGATGGACCTCCGCCTGCTGGCGACGCTGGCGGCCATCGCGCTCGTCACTACCGGACTCTTCGGCCTGGCGCCGGCCGTCTATGCCGCGCGCCGCGCCACCGCCGATGGGCTCAAGGAAGGCGGTCGCCTGGCCACACCGCCGAAGGTACGGCGGTGGACTCACGCGCTGCTCGTCGGGCAGTTCGCGATAACGCTGGCGCTGTTGAACGGCGCCGGGCTGACGGCCAGACGGTTCTTCAATTTCTATGCGCTCGACCGCAATGTGCAGACGTCGGATGCGGTGACCACCTTCATTCGACTGCCAGCGCAGACCTATGCGACGCGCGACCGGCGGATCGCGTTTCACGAGCAGCTGAAGGCTCGCCTGCTGTCGGTGCCCGGAGTGGCGGCGAGTACCGTCGCCAGCGCGGCGCCGTTCTCGCAGGCCGGAAGGCGCCAGCTCACGTCAGTCGATGGACGGCCTGTGACCGATCCGCCCCCGAACGTCATGACCGTGATTGTGGAGCCTGCGTACTTTCGCACCGTTCTCCGCGGCCTGGTCCTCGGCGAGTCCTTCTCCGAGTTGCATGGGACTCCCGGACACGAGGCGGCGATCGTGAACCAGCGCTTCGCCGAGGTGTACCTCGGCGCCGGGAGTCCGATCGGCCGCCACCTCGAGCTGCGGTTGCCGACGGCTCAACGGACCTATCTCAGAGAAGCGGACGCTCCAGCGCCGCCGGCGTCGGTGGCGATCATCGGCGTCGCTCCGGACATTCGACAGGTCTACGACGCGGTGCCGATGGTGTATCTCCCGTTTCGTGCCGAGGCTCCGGCCGCGATGTCGCTCATCGTGCGCGGCTCCGGTGCGTTGAGGCCCCTCGTCGCGGACATCCGCGACGCGGTGAACGCCATCGATCCCGATCTTGCGCTTGGCGTCGTGCGAACGCTCGACGAGATCCGCGATCGTTCGAGGGCGGGCACGGCCGATGAGGCGTCGCACTTCGCGACGATCGGTGGCCTGGCGCTCGTCTTCTCCGGGGTGGGCCTCTATTCGGCGATGGCGTACGCCGTGAGACGGCGCACGCAGGAGATCGCCGTCAGGATGGCGCTCGGCGCGCAGGCCAGGCAGGTGCGGTGGCTGTTCCTCAAGACCGGCGCCTGGGTCATCATGGCCGGCGTTGTCTTTGGCGTGCCTGCCGCACTCGTTGTCGGTCGGCTGCTGCAGAGCGCTTCGAGCACCGAGGCGCGGGACATCGTGACGCTCGTCGTCACAGTCGCCCTCCTCGCAATCGTTGCGCTGGTGGCGTCCATCGTTCCGGCACGGCGCGCGGCGCGTCTGGAACCGACCACCGCATTACGAATCGAGTGAAATCCTAAATCTGAAATCTCACTATTTTGCTGCGGTGAGCATGATCTCCACCGCGGCGTCGGCGCCCATCAGCCCGGCGCCGACCGTGGCGCGCGCGGGGAAGTCCTTCCCGAACGCCTCGCGATACGACGTGTTCATGTCGTTGAACTTGGTGAGGTCCGGGAGATAGACCACGCCGTCGACGACATCGCTCCAGTCGTAGCCCGCGGCTTTCAGCGTGCGTCCGATCCGCTTCAGCGATTCAGCCGCCTGTGCCTTGATGTCGCCTTTGTTGTCGGCGGTGTTGCCCAGGATCCCCGACACATACAGGCGATTCCCGGCGCGGATGGCCGCGCTGAGATTCGGATTCTTCGTGCCCGCCGATCCGTCCGCGTTTGGCGTCGTCAATGCGCTGCGATTGGAGCCTTTCACCGCGACCATCGTGATCTCGACGATATAGTCGGGCGATGTCAGCAGCGCCTTCACCGTCGCGCGCGCCGGCGGATCGGTCGGGAAGTACGTCTGATACACCTTGTTCATGTCCTGGAACGCCGCCTGGTCGGAGACGTACACCCGCGAGGCGACGACGTCGCTGTAGCTGAACCCCGCCGCTTTCAGCACGGCCGCGCCGTTGTCGAGGACCGCCTTGGTCTGCGTCGACATGTCGCCCTTGATGGGGGTGTTGTCCTTGCCGTTGCGGGCGATCAGCCCCGAGAGGAAGAGGGTGTTGCCCGTCTTCACCCCGTAGCTGTACGGGTTGGGCGACGACGACCACTCGGTCGGATTGACCACGACGCGCTCGCCGCCGTCGGGCACCGCCACCACCGCGATTTCGACAAGGCCTTCGTTGAGCAACGGCACCATGACGGTCGTGCGTGCCGGCGGATCCTTCGTCCAGTACCCGCGG
The DNA here is from genome assembly GCA_963794305.1 of uncultured Acidobacteriota bacterium. Classification (GTDB taxonomy): domain Bacteria; phylum Acidobacteriota; class Vicinamibacteria; order Vicinamibacterales; family CAVVIG01; genus CAVQFC01. The sequence goes on from CAWCDQ010000007.1 coordinate 116,676, forward strand.
TAGACCTCGTTCATCGCGGCGAAGTCGCTCTGGTTCCGCAGGTAGACCGTCACGCTGGCGGCATTCGCGAGGCTCGAGCCCGCGGTCTTCAGCGTGGCGCTGATGTTGTCGAGCACCTGCTTGGTCTGCGCCTTCACGTCGCCGCCGCTGCCCAGCGTGCCGGACACGTAAATCAATCCGTCGGCCTTGACCGCGGCGCTGAACGGCATGGCGGGGTTGGCGCCGGGAAACACCTTCTTCGACGAGGGTTGTGCAAAGGTCATGGCTACCGCGGCAATGGAAAGGGCAAGAGTGGTGAACAGGCGCATGGTGACTCCTTCAGAAGGCGCCATTCTATCCGGGATCGCCGGTAGTGTCCGGCTTCAGCCGGACCTTCGGAGCCAGGCGCCAGTCGAATTCGGCGAGCCGGGTCGGCCCGAGGCGCTCCACCTCCCGGAGCGCGGCCGCGGCAGCGTCGAGCAGCGCCCGGACGTCGACACGTTGGCAGCACGGAGCGAAGGGCGCGAGATACCGTGGACCCCGGGTCAGCATGTAGACGGTGCCGTGATGATTGAGGCGGCGCAGATGGTGAAACGCCACACCGATTTGCAGGATGCCCTGGTACAGGAAACGAATATCGCGCCGTTCGGCGCGCCACAGCAGCTCCAGCGTCTCGTGCTGTTCGAAGAATTCGCCGCGGTTGAATTGCGCGATGCCCTCGAGGAGTTCCGGCGGCGGCGGTTCGTCGCACGACATGAGATAATCTTAGAAGACGATGATTGAAAAGCGGCGATCGAAGATTCAGGGATGGGGCGTCTACGCGACGCAAACGATTTCGAAGAACACGCGCATCATCGACTACGCAGGCGAGAAGATTTCCAACCAGGTCAGCCTCAAGCGCGAGGCGCGCTACATCAAGAACGGCCACATCTGGTGTTTCAAGCTCACCAACCGCAGCGTGATTGACGCCGGCGTCGGAGGGAACGACGCCCGATACATCAATCACTCGTGTAAGCCCAACTGCTACGTCCATATCTACGGCGGGACGATCTGGATCCGCGCCGCGCGAACGATCCGCAAGGGCGAAGAGCTCACCTATCACTACAACACCGACGGCGAAGGCCTGATCAAGTGCCGCTGCCGTCCCGGATGCCAGCACCTGATTTGACCGCCCGGCACCTGTTCTACCTGCACGGGTTCGCTTCGTCGCCGAAGTCGACGAAGGTGGGCTACTTTCGGGAACGGCTCGCCGAGCACGGCATCGACCTTCGATGCCCGGACTTCAATCAGCCCGACTTCTCGACGCTGACGATGACCCGCATGCTCGATCAGCTGGGGGGCGAGCTGACGGCGATCGGCGGTCCGCCGGCGACGCTGATCGGCTCCAGCCTGGGCGGCACGCTGGCCATCCTGGCGGCGGAGCAATTCCCTCAACGGGTCGATCGCCTCGTGCTGATGGCGCCGGCCGTGATGTTCGCCAAACCCGGGCACCATCTGCTCCCGCCGGAGAGAGTCGATGAGTGGCGACGCCGCGGCTCCTTGCCGTTCTTCCACTATGCGGACGAAGCGGAGCGGGAGCTCGACGTCGCGTTCTACGAAGACAGCTTGCGCTACGATGCCTTCGCCGCCGCCGTGCGCCAGCCGGCCCTGATTTTTCAGGGGCTGCACGATGCGTCGGTCGACTATCGCACCGTCGAGGCATTCGCGCGGGCGCGGGCCAACATCACCCTGTCGTTGCTGGACGACGATCACCAGCTGATTGCGAGCCTGCCGCGCATGTGGAACGACATTCGAGCGTTTCTCGAGCTCGACGCATGAAGCGGCTCGCCCTTGCTGCGGCGCTCGCCGGCATGACGGTTCAAGGGTCCACATCTGCGCTTCACGGATCGCTCGCGGTTCAAGGGACGAGGCTCGAGTTCCCGGTTTCGTTGCGCGTCGGTGTCTTGAAGCCTGGCGGCGGCTACAGCGTCACCACGATGCCGATGGAGACGTACGTGGCGCGTGTGCTGGCGGGTGAAGCCGTGCGAGACAGCGAGCCGGCCGCGCTCGAGGCGCTCGCGATCACGATTCGAACGTTCGCGTTGGCCAATCGCGGGCGCCATCGTGCCGACGATTTCGATCTCTGCGATCAGACGCATTGCCAGGTTTTGCGCGCGGCTGTCGAGGCCACCGAGCGTGCCGCTCAGGTGACGGCGGGTCGCGTGCTCCTGATGACGAGTGGTGCTCCGGCGTCTGTTTATTACTCGGCGTCGTGCGGCGGGAGGACGCAGCTGCCGTCCGATGTCTGGCCGGGCGCCGAGGATCCGCCGTACCTGCCGTCGAAAGACGACGACGCCTGTCAGGGCGCGCCGGCGTGGACCGCGGAGCTCCACGAGACTGATGTGGTGCGCGCGCTGCGGGCGGCCGGTTTCCGGGGCGAGCTGCGCGATCTCAGCATCGGGTCTCGGAATGCGTCGGGCCGTGTCGCGCGACTGAGGCTCGAGGGGCTGAGGCCGGATCAGATCTCCGGTCAGGACTTTCGCGTCGCCATCGGTCGAACGCTCGGATGGCAGCACGTCAAGAGCACGGCGTTCGATCTGCGGAAGAAGGACGGGTCGTACCGGTTCAGCGGTCATGGGTCCGGTCATGGCGTCGGCATGTGCGTGGTGGGATCAGCGCGTCTCGCGGAACGTGGCGTCAGCGCCGAAGCCATCCTTGCACGCTATTTTCCCGGTCTCCGGATCTCCGGGACCGTTTCGCCGCGAGGGTCTGACCCGGGTCTGACCCGGGTCGGACCTCGATCAGAAAACGGCGAAAAACCGGCCGAAAAACCGCCTGTTTTGGCGCCTCGTGAAACAGGGGTCAGACCCGGGTCAGACCCTGGGAGTGGGAGGGGAGTTGGCACAAGATCGGTGCCGGGGGGAGCGGGGGATATCCTCCTGTCGCTCCCCGACGACGACGAAGGGGAGCGGGGCGCGCTGCTGACCAGGACGACGACGGCTCGTGACGATCTGGCCCGCGCGCTCGGCGTGGCGCCGCCGCGCGTGACCCTTCGATTTCACCCCACTACCGACGACTACGAGCGCGTCACCGGCCAGGCGTGGTTCACCTCCGCCGCCATCGTCAGGAACGAAGTGCACCTGCTGCCGCTGGCCGTGCTGCGCGATCGCGGCGTCCTCGATCGCACGATTCGACACGAGCTCGTGCACCTGATGGCCGATGCCGCCCTGGACAAGCGCCCCGCCTGGGTTCGCGAAGGCGCCGCGATCTACTTTGCCGGCGAGCCGATCCTTCCAGGTGAACAACGGCAACGCCCGGCGTTCAAGCCGGAGCCGCGCGCCTCGTGCCCAGACGACAACGAGCTGCTCCATCCGGTGTCGGTGGGCGCACTCAGCAACGCCTACGCTCGCGCACGCGCCTGCTTCGCGAAACAGATTCAGTCCGGGAGGACGTGGCGAGACGTTCGATAGGGCTGAGGCTGGCGACGACCGTCTATTTCGGATCCGGCACGTTCGGGATGGTGTATGTCTTCTTCAGCGCCGCCTGATACTCGCCAAACAGCGCCTTGATCCCGTCGAACTCCTTCTTCACCGCGTCGCGATAGTCGGCGTGCGTCGCGAAATCGAAGAGCACCGCCGTCATCGCCTGCGCATCGACGGTGAACCCCTTGTGCCCGATCTCCTTCAGGTTGTCGGCGTCCATCTCGTACGTGTGGTTTGACCACGTCGACGACTGCGCGCTGAAACCGACGCCTGGAATGTCGCGCGATACGCTGCCCGTCTCCTCGTAGCCCTGCGGCTTGGCCGGCTCAGGGTTGATCCCGGTCGCGCCGAAGTTCTTCATGTACTGGAACCCGACCTCCGCCAGCGTCGCGAGGCCGATCCCATCCAGGTCCTTGCCGTAGTGATCGATTTTCACCTTGGTTCCCGTCGACAGCGCCGCCGCCTTCGCCGCGTTGTCCACGAACTCGACCACCTGCTGCAGGTAGACCTCGTCGGGATACCGGATGTAGAAGTCGGCCACCGCACGATCGGGCACGACGTTGGGGGCCGTGCCGCCTTCGAGAATCACGCCCTGAATCCGGGCTTCCGGACGAATGCTGATGCGCGACGCGTCGATGTTGTTGAAGAACTGCACGACCGCCTCGACGGCGTTGCGGCCCATCCACGGTGTCATCTGATGCGTCGGCGCGCCGCTGAACGTGTACTTCGCGCCGACGATGTTCAGGCAGCACGATCCGAATCCGTGCGCGGGCCGCGACGTCTGACTCGACGCGTGGCTGCGGACGATGATGTCGGCCCCGTCGAAGGCGTGCGCTTCGTGCATCACGGTCTTCGCGTTGGGCGGCATCATCTCCTCGCCAGGCGTTCCGTAGACGACGATGCTGCCTGGCGTTTTTGTTCGCGCGAGATACTCCGCCATCGCGACGGCCGCCGCCATTCCGACGGGACCTTGAGCGCTGTGCTGGTCGCCGTGAAACGCGCCCTTGGTGCCGCGCAGCGCGTCGTACTCGAGAATGATGCCGAGCACGGGGCTCCCGTTGTTGCCCTTGAACTTGGCGACAAACGCGGTCGACAGGCTCGCGGTGCCGGTCTCGATGCTGAAGTTGTGCTGCCGGAGGTAGTCGGTGAGCTTGCTGACCGATCGCTTTTCCTCGAAGCCGATCTCGGGATGCGTCGCGATGTCGTCCGCCAGCGTCAGCAGCTCCTTGTCCATGAGCTCCTTCGCGCGTGCGACGACCTGATCGCGGGCCGCGTTCGCCCCTGTCAGTCGCGTGACGAGCGCCGGCACGTCGAGCGACTGCTCGAGCGCCGACATCTTCTTGAGCACGTCCCGCGCCGCCTCTTTCTCGGTCGGCGTGTCCTGGGCAAGCGCTGAAAACGGGATGAGGGCGAAAAAGAATGGAAGGAGGGCGCGAAGTCGTGTGGGCATGATGCGCACATTATAGCCATCGCCCATGTGCCCTTAGCCATCAGCCATCAGCCATTAGCCATCCAAATCCCCCCACCGCACATCATTCCCTTGTCCGAGCAGCAGCCTGCGAATCCGAAGATAGCGTGCGCCTCCGAGCCGCTTCGTCATCTTCTTCGCGTTCCACGCGAGCGCCTGACGCGCGCAGGGCAGCCAATCGCCGGCGGCGATTGCAGCGGCTGTCGCCGGACTCGACCACCGCTGAATCGTAAAGCGGCCGGCGACCGTCGTACCGCACAACTGACGGATGTGAGCGGTCGGTTCGGATGTGAACAGCCTGGTGATGCCCGCCCGAGCTGCCGCATCCGCGACCTGCGGTGCGAAGTCGCCGCCGGGGACGGACGCCTCGGTGACGGGTGCGCCGATGATCTCGCTGAGCGTGGAGCAACTGCGTGACCACTCCTCGACCAGCTGCGGCCAGGTGCAGTGCGCCATCCGCAGCGGGTGCGAGCACGAGTGGGCGCCGATCGTGTGGCCGCGGCTCGCCAATTCCTGAATCTCGTTCCTGGTGAGGAAGCCGTACGTCCCGATGTAGTTGGTCGTGATGAAGAAATGGCCGCTCCATCCGGCGTGCTTCGAGCATGTCTGCCGCCACCATCGCGCTCCGCCCTCCATCGTCGAAGGTCAGGGCGGGAGGGGCGGGAAGGGCGGGAAGGGCGGGAGGGGCAGGAGGGCAGGAGGGGCAGGAACGGCAGTATCGCCAGCGAGCGAACGGCTGATGGCGTTCAGGTGTGCGTCGAACATCCGCGGCGTGATCTTGTAGAGCGCCGCGTCGCGCCCGGGAAATCCGCTCGAGTCCTCGTCGCCCACGGCGACGAGATCGTGATACATGAGCGCGTTCACGGCCGGTCCCGTTGAGATTTCAGATTTCGGATTTCAGGTTTCAGATTGGATTTCAGATTGGCGTTGGCTGCGTCGCGAGCGCGACGGCGCATCGAGAGGAAGGCGCTGAGCCACGGCTGTCCCCAGGTCGCCGACGGGCGTCCGGTGGTGTCGATCGGGACGGCCCTTCCCGCGCCGATCTCGAGCAGCTTGTCGCGGATCGCATCGAGATGCTCGGTGACCGCGCGGTTCTGCGTGATGACGTGCGACTCGCCGGGCTCCGCGTCGACGCGGAAATAGCCGAACACCGGCCCCGTATCGATGCCGCGATCGATGCGGAGCAGCGTCATCCCGACGTTGCCGCGATCGCCGGAGGCCATCGCCCAGAAACAGCCGTGCGCGTTCCTGTACCTCGGGACAGATGCCCGGGTGCATCACGAACGTCCCGAGCGCCGGAACGGAGAAGACGCGCTCGCTCGAGCAGCGTCTTGCATCGCGCGATCACGAGATCCGGAGCCCGCTCGGAGATGAAAGTCTGAGACTCGATCGAGTTCGGCGACGACACGATCAGTTCGGCGGCCTCTGGACGCCTTGGATAGGAGTTGCGGAACCGTTCGAGGGTTTCGCCCTCCCATCGTCGATCGCTGCCGGCTTGCGTCAGGCGATGGAACACGCGGAATGCCAGCACGTCGAGAAACCTCCACCAGCCGACACGGCGCACTTCGCGCGCGATGCGCTTGCGGAGCCTGCCGCCGGGTTCGCGGATCACTACGGTGCCGCAGAACGTGGAGAAGGATCCCAGCCATCGGACGAGCCCTTCGCGATCCAACGCGGCGTCCTCGTGGCAAATGAGCAGGGTGCGCATCGTTCTACCAGCAAATCCCTCTGTAATCGGCCGTCAACAGCGAGCCGGAAATCGGCAGCCGGACGAGATCGATCACTATCTGATCGCTTCCGCAGTCCTTGACCGCCTCTGCGAATTCCGGGGCCTGGTTGCCGACGACGATCACCTCCGAGCCCTCGATCACCTCGGCAATCGAGTGACAGAGCAGCGAGGACAGGTGCGGGATCTGCTTGACGATGTAGTCCTTGTTCGCTCCAACCAGCTTGGCCATCGAGACGTTCCGGTCGTAGATCTTGAGCGAAACGCCTTTGCCCAGCAGCGCCTCCGCCAGGATCACGATCGGGCTTTCGCGAAGATCGTCGGTGCCCGCCTTGAAGCTGAAGCCCAGGATGCCGACGTTCTTCTTGCCGGTGTCGAGGATCTGCTCGAGCGCGAGCTGGATCTGAGCCTTGTTGCTCGGCAGGATCTGCGAGATCAGCGGCATCTCGACGTCGACTTCCTTCGCGCGATACTGGAGCGCCCGCACGTCCTTGGGCAGGCAGGACCCGCCGAAGGCGAAGCCTGGTTTCAGGTAGTACGGCGAGAGGTTCAGTTTTTCATCACGGCAGAAGATGTCCATCACCTCGTGGCTGTCGACGTCCAGCTTCTTGCACAGGTTGCCGATCTCGTTGGCGAACACGACTTTCAGGGCGTGCCAGGTGTTGCTCGTGTACTTCATCATCTCGGCGACGCGGATGCTGGTGCTGATGAGCGGCGCATCGATCGCTTGATACAGCGCGATTGTCCCGCTCGCATCGGCGGCATGGTTGTGTCCGACCAGTGTCAGCGGCGGCTTGCGGAAATCCTTGAGCGCAGTGCCCTCCCGCAGAAACTCGGGGTTGACGGACACGCCGAACCCGTCGCCATATTTCTTTCCTGATGCCCGCTCCAGCGCAGGAATCACCACGCTGTGCGTCGTGCCAGGAAGAACGGTGCTTCGCACGACCACGACGTGATACTCGTTCTTGGCGCTGAGCGCGCGTCCAACCTCCTCGCTCACCTTCTCGAGATACGTGAGGTCGAGGCTGCCGTTCTTCCGGCTGGGGGTGCCCACGCACAGCAACGAGACATCGGAATCGCTGATGGCGTCCTCCGTGTCGGTCGTCGCACGGAGACGGCCTTCGGAGGCGCAGTGTCCCAACAGTTCGTCAAGCCCGGGTTCCACAATCGGGCTGCAGCCGGCGTTGATCGTGGCGACCTTGTCGGCGTTCACGTCGACGCCGACCACGCTGTGTCCGTCGCCGGCGAACGACGCCGCCGATACGCAGCCGACATATCCAAGACCGAAAACTGACACTCTCACAGTAGGTCTCCCTGAGATTTCAGATTGCAGATTTCAGATTTCAGATTGATTTCAGAGGGTTGGTCGGATCGCGAGTCCGCAATCGAATCCGCAATCCGCAATCCGCAATCCGCAATGTTCACGAGCGCGTCCTCCAGCGATCCCGCTACCGCCGACCAGTCGTACCGCTCGAGCACGAGCGCCCGGGCGGCGGTCTCGAGGCGCGCACGCCGTTCGCGGTCCCGCAGCAAATCGATCACGGTCGAGGCGAATGCCTGTGGCTCGTCTGCGAGCGACAGGTGGGTGCCATCCGTGACAGGCAACCCTTCCGCGCCAACCGTCGTCGACACGACAGCCTTCCCCATCGACATGGCCTCGAAGATCTTCAAGCGCGTGCCGCCGCCGATGCGGAGGGGGACGATGTAGACCGCCGCCTCTTTCATGTACGGCCTGACGTCGTCCACGCGACCGGTGACGCGGACGCCGGGCTCGCTGGCGAGGCGAGCGACAGCGGGCGTTGGCGCGCGGCCGACGATCGACAGCGTGACGCCGGGCTCCGCGGCGCGTATGAGCGGCAGGATGTCGCGACAGAAGAACTGCATGGCGTCTTCGTTCGGCAGCCAGTCCATCGAACCGGTGAAGACGAGCGTGCGCGACGCCGGATCACCTGGCGCCGGCGCGAAGTATCCCGTGTCGACGCCGGTGGGAACGACGTACACCGGTTCGTGAATCGCTTCGGGATACAGCGTCGCGAACGTGTCGCGGTCGGCTTCTGAGACGGCGAGAACGCCCTCGAAGCGGGCGAGGGTGGCTCGTTCGAAACGCAGCATCCGTCTGTGCTGCGTCCGGTATAGCGCGTCGGGCGATAGCGCCAGATTTGCGTTGAAGCGTGGCGTCGCCAGATTTCCGCCTCGACGTTGTGCGTGAAGATGACGGCGGGGCATGGCAGGCGCTTCGGCAGGTTCACCGCTGGAAACAGAAAATCGCAGACGACGAGGTCGAATGCGCTCGTTGCGAGGAGGCGCTCGAGACGCCTCTTGAACTCGGGTGAACGGTACTTCCCCACGGCGTAAGGCAGGGGATCGACCAGATGCGCCGCCGCGTCGGCATAGAAGCGCCACGTGCCCTTCGCAGGCTCCGTGCGAACGACGGTCTCGACGCGCGCGGCCACTTCGCGCATGCCGTCGACGTCCGCCCGAGGCTGGCCGGGCTCTTTGAACGCGAGATAGGTGATCTCGTGGCGCTGCGCCAGGTGGCGCATCAGGTGCCACGTGCGCAGCTTCCCGCCCTTGTCAAGCGGCAGCAGCAGATCCGATTTCAGCCAGAGAATGCGCATCGGGCAGCGTTTGAATCCCTTCTTGGTCGATGAACGTCCGGTACCAGAGCTCGAGGTTCAGCAGGCTCCAGATGCGGTCGCCGCCGTCGGTGCGGCCCGCCGCGTGATCGCCGAGCAGACGCTCGACGGCCTGGGCGTCGATGAGCCCGCGCTCGCGCGAGCGGCGATCGAGGAGCACGTCGCGCGCGACGCCGTTCCACCCGCCGCGCGTCCAGCCGGCGAAGGGCACGGGAAAGCCCATCTTCGGCCGGTTCAGGATCGAGTCGGGGAGCAGCCCCTTCATCGACTCGCGCAGCACGCGCTTGGTGGTCCAGCCATTGAGCTTCCACTGATCGGGTAGCGTCGCTGCGAATTCGACGAGCTTGTGATCGAGAAACGGCACCCGGCTCTCGATCGACGCCGACATGCTCATCTGGTCCTGCTTCATCAGCAGCTCGACGAGATAGGTCTTGATGTCGGCGTACAGCAGACGATCGAGCAGGGTGCTCGATCCGTTCGGCGCGTTGAAGTAGGCGAGCGAGGCGCCGTACGCGGCGGCGCGAGTCGCGGCGCTACGCAAGGCAGGAGACAGCAGCTGCTGCTGATCCGCCAGGCGGATCGAGGCGAAGTTGTCGAAGAACATCGACTCGGGCGTGCGGTCCATCGCGAGGAACGATCGCTTCGCGTAGCGCGCGAGCTTCGACGGCAGCATCGGCAACATGCCGCTCGCAATCGAGCTGCGAAGCGCTGACGGGACCATCCGCTCGTACACCGTGCCGGCACGCCAGTTCCACGCCACGCGCGGATACTTGCCGTAGCCGGCGAGCAGCTCGTCGCTGCCCTCTCCGGTGAGCACGACCGTGACGTGCTCGCGCGCCAGCATCGACACGAAATGGAGCGGGACGCTGGATGGGTGCGCGATCGGCTCGTCCTCGTGCCACACGAGCCTGGGCAGCGCGCCGAAGAAGTCGCGGTCGTCGATGACGATCTCGTGCGAGATCGCTCCGATCGCCTGCGCGACCTCGCGCGCGTACGCCAGCTCGTTGAAGTCGCCTCCGTGATCGCCGCGCTTCGGCGAACCAGGTGCGCGATCCTTGAACGCGACGGAAAACGTCTGCAGCGGACGGTCGATCATCTTCGCCATCAGCGCGGCGATCGCGCTGCTGTCGATGCCACCGGACAGGAACATGCCGAGCGGCACATCCGCCATCAGACGAAGCTTCACCGACTCTTCGAGGAGCTCTCTGAATCGCTCGACGGGGCTCAGGCAGGCCTGAAGGCCTGCACTACCTGCCGCCGGCGAGCCGTGAGCCTCTCTCGCAGGAACATCCCAGTACTGTCGCGTCGTGATCGTCCCGCCTTCGAAGACCAGTAGATGCCCGGGCAGCAGCTTCTGGATTCCGCGGAACAGCGTCTCTTCGCCGGACGTGTAGCGCGTGCCGAGGACCTCCGGTAGAACCGCCTCGTTGGCCTGCGGCTCGACCAGCCCGCTCGCCAGAATCGCCTTGATCTCCGATCCGAAGAGCAGAGTGTCCCCGGCGCGGGTCCAGTAGAGCGGCTTGATGCCGAGGCGATCGCGGACCAGCAACAGCCGGCGCCTCGGCGCATCCCAAATCGCAAACGCGAACATGCCCCGGAACCGGTGCACGCAGTCGTCGCCCCACTGCTCGTACGCGTGCACGATGGTTTCCGTGTCGGATCTGGTCCGGTACACGTGACCGTGCGCCTCGAGGTCTCGCCGCACCTCGGCGTGGTTGTAGATCTCGCCGTTGAAGATGACCCACACGCTGCCGTCCTCGTTGGACAGCGGCTGCTGGCCCGAGGTCAGATCGACGATGCTCAGCCGGCGATGGGCGAGGGCGGCGTGCGTGTCGCAATGCAGCCCCGCCTCGTCCGGCCCGCGATGCGTGATGACGTCGCGCATGCGCAGGGCGCGCGACGCCGCGTGCTGATCGAGCCCTTCGACCGAAACGATTCCAGCAATGCCGCACATGTCAGGAGACCGCCAGTTGAGAACGACCGGCAGGCGCCACGCCGTGCCGGGCCAGCTCTGTGGAGTAGAGATGATCGAAACCGGCGACCATCCGGTCGAACGAGAATCGCGCGAGCGCGTCCGCTCTGGCCGCCGCGCCGAACCGCAGACCCTCCGCGGGATTCGCCATGACGTGGATCACACGGTCGGCGAGCGGTGCGTCTTGCCCGGGCGGCACCAGCCAACCCGTGCGGCCGTCTTCGATCAACTCGAGAATCCCGCCGACCCCTGAGGCGACAATCGGCAGCCCCGCAGCCATCGCTTCGAGAACCGCGTTGGGAAACGACTCCGACCGCGATGGCAAGACGAAGATGTCCGTCGCGGCCAGCCGCGCCGGCACATCGTCGCGCACCGCCAACGAACGTGAACGCGCCGGCGACGCCAAGAGCGGCGGCTCGCGCCGCGAGCGCATTGCGCTCGGGTCCCTCGCCGATGAGCTCGAACCGTGCGTCGGGGAAGCGCCGGAGGATGGCGACCGACGCATCCACCAGCACGTCGTGTCCTTTGAGCTTCCGGAGGTTCGCGACAACGGTCACCTTGCGAAGCGGTGCCTGTGATGCGCGCGGGGCATACGGCACGAAGTCGAGGCCGTTCGGAATGACCGCGACCTTTCGCTCGCGGCACACGTTCGAGGTGGAGCTGATGCGCCGACGCGCGCGAATTCGCCGCGACCTTCGTGGCACACGCATAGGCAAGGCGCTGCAGCGCGACCTGACTTCGAGTGCGATCGGTGTTGAGGCCGCGCCGGCTGCCAATCCGCACCGGCACGCCGGCGATTGCGGCGCCTGGCAACGCGAAGATGTTCGAGTAGATCTCGGTGGCCTGGACAACGGCGATCCGGCGGCGACGGCACCAACTCGCAAACTGCGACAGGTAGCGAAGGATGTCCGGACGCGCGAAGCTCTTCACCGGAAACTCGGCGACCGACGCCGCATGCTCGGCCGCTCGCTCGAACCACGGACCTCGTCCATCAAAGCAGGCGAGATGGACTTCCCAACGGGCCGGGTCCAGCCTCCTGACGAGCTCGGTCATCTGGCGCTCGGTTCCGCCCTTCTCGAAACTCGTCATCACGACCGCGACAGGAATAGCCAATTGCACCCGGATGAACTGAGCAAGGCGGGTGCCACGAGAATTCCGAGAAACGCGTCCCGAAGTTCCTCAGAAGGACTCGCCGCGCGCCCGGCTATGAAACGCAGGTGCGGAGAGTGGAAAAGAATTGACGTATTGCTGCTGCCACTTCTCGAAGACGACGAGCTGCCAGAGCTGCAGCGTGTGATCGCGCGTCCCGGCAAGGTGCTCGCCGACGATGCGGCGGATGAACGCGGGCTGGAAATAGCCGCGCTGGAGACTCGACGGCGACAGCAGCGTGTCGGCGAACAGCTCACGCAGGTTTCCGCGGAACCAGGTGCCCAGCGGCACTCCGAACCCCTGCTTCCTGCGATCGAGAATCGCGCGAGGGACCAGGGTCGGCCGCGACCTCTTTCAGCACGTGTTTACGGCGGCCGTTCTTGATCTTCAAGGCCGCGGGCAGCGCTGCCGCGAACGCGATCACATCGTTGTCGAGCAGCGGCACGCGCGACTCGATGGAGTGCGCCATGCTCATGCGGTCCACCTTCGTCAGGACGTCCTCAGGAAGGTAGGTTTCCGAATCGAAGCGCATCATCTGGCTCGGCCACGGGAGCTGCGAGAAACGCTCGAAGCGGAGGGCGAGCCTCGCCTCCGGATCGGGTCCGCCGATCGCGCGCTGCACATCGACGGTCAGCAGCTGCGGCTTCTCGTCGGCGCCGAAGAAGCGAATGGCGTCCAGATAGCGTCCGCGCTCGTCCCGTCCGACATGACGAAGGAAGTTCTTGCCGCGCGTGCCGTGCGGCAGCCGCGCAGCCGCGATCGCGGCCACGCGACGCAGCGCCCGGGGACTGTAGCGGTCGAACGCGACGACACGCGGGTGCGGCAGGTACCGCTCGTACCCGCCGAACAGCTCGTCGCCGCCGTCGCCTGACAGCACAACGGTGACATGACGCCGCGCCATCTCCGACACGTACCATGTCGGGATGGCCGACGAATCGGCAAACGGCTCGTCGAAGTGCGACACCAGCTTGTCGAGAATGCTGACGCCGTCGGGTTTGACGACGAACTCGTGATGATCGGTGCCGAAGTGGTCGGCCACGCGCCTGGCGTGCACGATCTCGTCGAACGCCGGTTCGTCGAAGCCGATTGAAAACGTCTTGACGCGCGTGCTCGAGAGCTCCGACATCAGCCCCACGACGAGGCTGGAGTCGACGCCGCCGGACAGAAACGCGCCGAGCGGCACATCGCTGATCATGTGAGAGCGAACGGCGTCGCTCAGTACCCCGCGCAGCTCGCCGCACGGCGTCCTCTTCCGATCCGCGGAACGATTCGGTGGCGGGCATCTGCCAGTACCGCTCGATGGCCATCCGGCCGTCGGTCCACGTGAGCAGGTGACCGGGCGGCAGCTTGCGCACGCTCTTGAAGATCGAGCCGTCGCGCGGCGTGTAGAGGAACGACAGGTAGTGATCGAGGGCGTCCGGATCGAGGTCGCGAGGGATGTCGGGAGCCTCGAGCAGCGACTTGAGCTCCGATCCGAAATAGAGCCGGCCGTTCACCTCGGCGTAGTACACGGGCTTGATGCCGATGCGATCGCGCGCGACGATCAGCGTTCGCGATTTCGTGTCCCAGACGGCGAGACCGAACATACCCCGCAATCGTCCAATCGCGGCTTTTCCCCATTGCTCGTAGGCGTGGACGATGACCTCTGTGTCGGTCGAGGTGTAGAAACGGTGGCCCGCCAGCTCGAGCTCCCGCCGCAGCTCGCGAAAGTTGTAGATCTCGCCGTTGAAGACGATCCAGAGCGACCGGTCCTCGTTGTGAATCGGCTGATGCCCGGTCGACAGGTCGATGATGCTCAGGCGTCGCATGCCGAGCGCGACCCCCTCGTCGACCCACACACCCTCATCGTCCGGCCCGCGGTGGCGGATGACGTCGCACATACGGTGCACGAGCGCGCCGCTGGCTTCGAGCCCGAGCGGCGACGCGAGAGTGGAAGGTTCTACGAAACCGGCAATGCCGCACATGAGGAAGCCTTCACGATGGGTTCAGGGTTCAGGAGCTCAAGGTTCCTGGTTCTGGCAGTCGTGGCGTCGACGCTGGCCACGCAGGAGAGCGGGCGTCCCACGCTTGCCCGGACCATCAGCATTCGCGCATCGGTCTCGACATCGCCGACCCGCCACAACGGCTTGCGCCCGGAGAAGAGAGTGTCTCGTTCGTAGGGCCGGACCGGCGTGTCCGCCCGGTCCTGGACGAACAGCACGTGATCGACCGATGCCGCGCGCGAGATGCGGATGGCGGTTCCGTGGTCCACCGCTCCGGCTTCCGCCCACACCGGGACCCAGTCGACGCCGACGACCTCGTTGTCGCCGTCGAGGTCGAACACCGTGACCATCCAGAACGGCGACGTGGCGTTGTGAGCGATGCGAACGGTGGTCGCGCGATCGATGCGGCCGTACGCCGGCGAGCACCAGCCGAGGCCCGTCAGATCGTCGCCGCTGAAGTGGTCGATGACGCCTTCGGGAACCGACAGGCCGACGCGATCGGCCCGGTTCGCGGAACGTGTCAAGACCGCGCCTCGTCCCCGCATCTCCACCGACCAGCGCGGATCGACGTGCCAATGGACCGCGGCGGCATGGGCACCGGATCCGGCGACGAAGTCCGCCACCACCACCAGATCGCCGTGCACGCTCAGCACGCGGCGCCGATGCTCGATCGGCCGGTAGCCGTCGTGCGATCCGTCGAAATAGTCGAACGCAGGGTGGGTCCGCCAGCGATGCACCCGCCCGTTCGCGACGTGCGACCAGTGGAAGGGCCCGGCTGGCAGCGATTGAGATCGGCCGTCGACGACGAGCGTGTTGTGCAGCGCGGTCGATCGCAGACGATCGCGCAACGCCGGGTCGGTTGTGTAGCAGGCGGTACCAGGATCGATTAACAGCGGCACGCCGCGGACCGCCAGGGTGAGCGAGAGCGCGTCGGCGTGCGCGTGACCGCCGTTCTGATAGCCGTGCGGACCGCCGTCGATCAGGAGGTGGTCGCCCGCCGCGGAACGGGACACGTAGTAACCGGTGTCGGGCAGCGACGCCGACGCGACAGGAGCGCCGGGCTGTGGCTTCGGGACGCCGGGCGCGTCCCCGAGCATCCACAAAGCGTCCTCCGGCGCGTCTTCAATCCGCAGCTCAGGGCGATCGACGAGCGAGGACGCCACGGCCAGGCTGGCACGCAGATCGTCGGGATCGCGTCCCAGAATCGGCAGCAGCGCGCCTCCATCGTCGTCGCCGATGTGCGGGACGCGGCCGTTGTCGTCCGCGAGCAGGCGCGCTGCGAAGGCCAGGCGTGTCACGGCGTCTGCGAACACCGGCGCCGCTTCGAGGTCGCCGGACTCTCGCGCGGCGATCAGCGCGAGCGCATAGAAATCGAGCGCGTAGCGGTGATAGTGCGTGGACCGCTCGCAGTGGCCGCCGTCGGCCGCGATTTGACGACCGATTTGCTGGCAGAGGATGGTCCGGCCGATCGAGGCGCGACGCCGGCTTGCGGCGAGCTCGGGCAACGCTCGTCCGATCACATAGAGCGCGAGCGCCTCGCCGAGCAAGTGTGTGTTGGGACTGAAATAGTGGGAAAGGTTGCGCTCGACGTGCGCGAGCTGGCGATCGAGTCCGAGGAGCAGGTCGACGAGCCAGGGCGAAGCATCCGCCCGGAGCCGGTCGTCTTCCGAATCGTCTGGAGCCTCGACGAAGAGTTGAATGGCCCAGAGCCACGACAGCGATCGCAGCGCGACTTCGAGCATGCTCGACCAGTTGACGCCGGTGAGCGGCGGGTTCGAGCGAAGCCACGATCGCGAGCTCCGCAAGAAAACGCTCGCGGTATCGGCGTTCGCCGGTCAGCCAGAACGCCCGGCCCAGCACCAGCCAGTGCTGATGGCGATTCAGTTCCCAGATGATCTTGTGATCGCCGCACGATGCATCGAGGTACGGCACGCTCGACCAGAACGCGTGCGGAGGGCGGCGGTTGTTGACCGGATCGAGCGACCAGTCCGGCAGGGCGGTACAGCCTGGAGTGAACCGGCCGAACCGAAGCCCACGATAGCCGAGCAGGTCGTATTCGCCGGCGAGGATGCGGTCGGCGCGCAGCGCCGCGTGACGAGCGGCGCCGGGAAACTCGCGATGGATGCGCGCGGTCAGTGCGTGCTTCGAGTGCGGGCCGACAGGAAGCCGTCGAGGTCCTCGCCCGAAGTGGCGCACAAGGGCGAGATGCGCAGCGTCCCACCGCTGCGCCGAAAGATGTTCGGCCACTGTGGACAGTTCTCGAGACGGCACGAGCCTCGGGAGCAGGTCCTTACGCGCCCAGCGCGAGGCAATCATGCGGTGACGCCCGCGATCGACGAGCGTCCGGGCGGCTGTCGCGCCACGCCAGCTGAGCTCGCCGGCGTCCATCCGCGCCAGCTTCGCGAGCGTGCGGCGAATCACGATGCACGCTGCCGCGCCGCGGCATCCTCGGATGCCGGCGCGAATTCGTGGGCTGGAGCGGAAACCGGCAGGAGCACGCCGCGATAAACGCTGAGCCACTGTTCACGAACGTTCTGCCAGGTGTAGGCCTTGCAGGTCGCGTAGGCCGCGCGCGCCAGTGTGCGCGCGTAGTCGGGTGCCTCGAGCAGCCGCAGCACGCGATCCGCCAGGGCCTGGTGGTCGGCGAGTGGCGCCAGCAGTCCGTGGACCTCATGAGTGAGGATGGCGGGCACTCCGCCCGCTTCCGTCGAGACCACGGGCATGCCACTCGCAAAGGCTTCCAGCACCGACGTCGGCATGTTGTCGATGTCCGGGCTTTGAATGTAGATGTCGTTGTCGGCGTAGTGCGCCGCGATCGTGTCGTGGCGCCACCCGGCCGACGAACGTCACGCCGCCGAGATCGAGCCGTGCCACGAGATCCCGCAGAGACGATTCCTGCGCTCCTGCGCCGACCAGCGTGAGCGACGCGTCCGGCCATCGATCCTGCACGATCTTGAACGCGCGAATCGTCGCGGCGACGTTGTAGAGCCCGTCGAAATTCCGGGTCGACAGCAGCCGGGGCCGAAGCGGATGGCGTTCGCGAAACCTGAACCGCTCGAGGTCGACGATGTTCGGCACGACGGTGGCGTCGATGCCGAACGTCGTTGAAGACGTCGACCAGGAATCGGGAGGGGACGACGTTCTTGTCGACGTCCCGGATCGTTCGCCGCGCGATAGCCGAGCGCCGCAGATGATCCGGCGCCTCGCCGCTCCGATAGTTCAGCACGACCGGCTTTCCGAGGACCCGAGCCGTAAGCATCGCCGGCAGCGGCGCCAGCAGGAACGAGGTGTAGGACGCGGAAAAGACGTGAACCACGTCGGCACGGGCAATCTCACGCATGAGCAGCGGCACGTACGTCAGCTCGTTGGCGACCGTGCGCACGTATTTGATGCTGTTCGCGCGACGGAGCAGGGTGGGTGGCTCCGGATTGACCGGCACGAGCCAGGCATCTACGTCGGCATCGCCTCGCCACGCAGAGAGAAGTCGATCGGCTTGCACGGCCTGACCGCCGAGAATCCGAAGGGAGGGCGCAACAAAGGCAACTTTGATCCGATGCGGCATCGCTGACTTCACGCGATTGCAAAGCACACGCCGAGCTCGTGCGTGTCGCGATTCACGACGAAAACGGTTTCGATGAGGTGCTGCGAACTCGCCGATCGCGCGAGTCGTACTCGATCGCAACTCGGCAATTACGCCGTTCATGTTCACGTTGAGAGTTTTTCTCTAGTGTTTTTCTTGGTGCTGCCTTTGCTGGTGTGTAGTTCCTGCTAAATGGCTCAGTTCGTTCCTGCGTCGGTCGGGCTCGACGCCGATCCGAATCTTTGGTTTCTCTAGAGTTTCTGCCGCTTCCACACATGGACGCGTCTTTGCCCATTCGCGGCCGAGACTCGGCTCTCTCGCCGGCCTTATAACCAACGGAAGCTAACCGTCTTCGGAGGATTCATGCGGACATGCGTGTCTGGCCTCAATGGCCGTCCATTTACCTGTGCGCTCCTGAGCGTGCTCGCCCTGACGGGCGCAACATCTGCTGCGTCGGCTCAAACAACGGTCACGTTGAATCAGCCGTCGTCGCAGGTGTTGTCAGCGACCGTGAGAGGCGGCAGCTACGCCAATACGAACCAGGAGTGGGCGCTGGAGACACGCGCGTCCGACGACCTCGAATACAACCGTCGCGCGCTCCTGAAGTTCGACACCGAAAACACCATCCCCAAGGGCACGGCGATCACCTCGGCGCTGATGACCGTCACGGTACAAGAGTGGCAGCGCGGACGCGTCCCGCACGATTGGCGCCTACCAGACGTCGCTGTCGTGGACCGAGAACGAGGTGACCTGGATGCGGCGCCGGAACGGCGACAGCTGGCCGACGCCTGGCGGCGACTACGGATCGAAGCTGGACTCCGCGACCGTGGGCAACACCGCCGGCACGAAGGTCACCTTCGACGTCACGCCCCTCGTGAAGGCGGCGGTCGCCGGCCAGCTCGGCTCGTCGCGCTATACGCGCGTGGCGTTGATGGACATGGGCGGCTCGACCTCGGACTCGTACCGGGTGTACGTGCGCGCCGAACGATCCCGAACGTCTCGGCGCGGCCGGTGCTGGTCGTGACCTACGGCGGCATCGGCGACGCCTCCACCGACCCAGCCTGCCCCTCCCTCCGAAGGCTCGACCACGCTGCGGGTGCTGCACTGGAATACCCACCACGGAGGCGTCGGCTCCGACGGCGTGTGGGATCCCGCACGCCTCGTCAAATGGATCGTCAAGTTCAACCCGGACGTGGTGTCGCTGAACGAAATGGAGCGGAAGACCAGCTGGAGCAAGAATACCGATGAGCCGGTGACGATCGCCGCGCTATGGAGCAGTACACCGGCAAGACCTGGTACTGGAAGTTCGAGACGCTCTCCGGCGCGACGAACGGGATCGGCAACATGATTCTGTCGCGCTTCCCGCTCGACGCGAGCGAGCCGCGGCTGCTGAGCGGCGACCGCTCGGCCCTCGACGTCGCGTTCACCTTCAACGGGCGCACGGTCAACTTCACGTCGACGCACCTTCACCCGGACTCCTCGTCGTATCGCAAGACCGAAATTGGCGAGCTGACGTCGTGGGAGAACGGGCTCGCCGAGCAGCGAATCATCGCCGGCGACTTCAACGCCACCTCTACGTCCAGCGAGAACGCGCTGATGAAGCAGACGTACTACGATTCGTGGGGCGTCGCGCAGGCTGACGGCACCGAGATCGCGTATTCCGGCAACACCGCCGGCAATACACGGAACAGCCGCATCGACTACATCTACTACTCCCACAGCGCGTCGAACCTGGCCTTGAAGAGCTCCCAGGTGTACGACACGCGTGATGCGAACGGCGTCATGCCGTCCGATCACAGGCCGCTGATGTCGGTCTTTACGGTGAAATAATCGTCGTGTCGTCGCGGCGCGGGCCTGGCGCGCGTCGTCAGATAGGTTCCTGGAGCTCAGGACGATCTGATCGACGATGGCGCCATCCTCGCGCTGCTGTACGCGTATCGTGTGCGTGCCAGTGGAGGCGAAATAGATGTTGACCCCGGGCGCGCCCCAGCCGTTGTCGGACCATCCCCAGCCGTGATCGGCCGCACCGCTGGACCCATCCTGCAAGCACGACTTCCGCAGACCCGGTGGTCCCCATCCGCATGATCGGCGAACCGCCGGAGTCCACCGAGTCGCTGAACTGCAAGGCGACTGAATCGTTCGACAACGAGTTGTTCTGCGCGCGCATCCGAATCCACAAGTGATAAGGCGATGCCGGCCTTCGCATTGAACGTCATCTCGAAGAAGTTCGACGGCGACGCGAGCGCGGGCGAGATCTTCGCCTGGCCGGCGTCGGGGTTCCACATCGCCTCGCCGCCGGCCGCGGTGGCGTCACCCAGGGTCTGCCAGTTGCCGGTGATGGCCGACGGCGCGACATTCGCGGTCCAGAGGACCACGTCCGGCTCGCTCGGCGGCGGCGGAGGTGGTGGCGGTGGCGATCCCGATCCGTCGTTGGCCGGCAGGATGGTGGTGTCGTTGTCGCGAACGCCGGGCGCTGCCGTCAGGTAGGTGTCCGGGCTCAGCACGATCTCGTCGACGATCGCGCCATCTTCACGCTGCTGGACCCGCACGGTCTGGACACCGTCCGCCGCAAAGTAGATCGGCATGCCCGGCGCATCCCACCCGTCGTCGGACCAGCCCCAGCCCGAGTCCGACGTGTCGCTCGAGCCTGCCTGCAGCACGACTTCGGCCGAGCTCGGCGAACCGATGCGCCAGTGCGGGGACCCGGCGAATCGGTGGAGCCGCTGAACTGCACGTTCACCGAATCGTTGCTGAGCGAGTTCGATCCGGCTCGCAGACGCACCCACAGGTGATATGCGGTGCCGTGGAATACGGTAAACGTCTGTTCGAAGTAGTTCGTCGGGTTGGCGAGCGCCGGCGAAATCTTCGACGCGCCCAAGTTGGGATTCGACAGCGCCGCTCCGCCAGACGCGGTCGCATCCGTGATCCTGGTCCAGTTGCCGTGAATGTTTCCGCTCGGTGTGTTCGATGCCCACAGCACGAGCGTTGTCGCGCCAGGCGGCGGCGGTGGCGGCGGCGGCGGTGCTCCGGCCGTCGTGAAGCTCCACGTATCGCCCGTCTTGGTGAGGTTCGCGGCGGTCTTCGACACGATCTTCCAGTAGTAGGTGGTGCCGCCGATGAGCGTCGGCAGCGTGAAGCTCTGGTTCTGGGAAGTCGTCTCGCTCGGTCCGAGCGCCTGGTCCGCCGCAAACAGCGGCGGGTTCGGGCTCGGTGCCGAAGTACACGTCGTAGACGTGAGCCCACGGCCCGCCGTACCATTTCAGTTTCTGGGCGGTCGTGGCTACGCCCACCGCGCCGTTGGCCACCGACACGTTCTTCGGCTTGTCCGGGCCCAGTGGAACGAACGGTTCGGTCTCGGCGGTGCCTGAAGGATTGGAGTTGTTCCACTTCCGATCGAACTGATCCTGGAACCAGACGAAGATCCAGTTCTTGTTCGTGAAGTAGTTGTGCTCCTGCTGGGAGTTCGCCGACGGACTCGTCCAGTTCGACGAACCGAAAATCGTGAGCCCCTGCGCGTAGAGCAGCACGAGCTTGTCGTGGTTCTCGCCCTCGGACGCGCGCACGCGCATCGGGATGCCGGCCGCGAACATCCGGTCCATGTTCCACGCGACCCACAGGCGGCTCGGATCGCGATACTCGTTCGTTTCGCCGATATAGCGGATCGGGATGCCGCGCTTCTGTGCCGCGATCATCCCGTCGCTTTGCCGCTGGTCGGTCACACGAAACATCGCCACGTCGATCTTCTGCGTCTCGGCGTTGTACAGCTTCACATCACGGTTCGCGAAGTCCTGGCCGGGAGGGAAGTTCATGTCCGCGCTGATCGGGTACGTGGGATACGCGCGGACGCGCGACGTGATGTTGGCGTACGGCTGATAGTTGGTCGTATCGGTCCAGAGGTTGTCGACCTTCGTCTTGAAGCTGTTGACGATGACCGGGTCGTCCTCGAAGAAGATCGTCTCGGACACGTAGTTGCTGTAGGGCGTTACCGGGACGAATGCGTTGGGGCTGTAGTTGGCCGATCCGAATTCGACGGTGTTCTGCCCGGCAAACAGCATCATCTTGAAGTGCATGATGCCGCCGCCGACTTTCTGCACCATCGGGATGCCGGCGTTGGCGAACGAGTTCAGGCTGTTCGCGTTCAGCGGATAGGTGGGGTTCGCCCTGGGATCGACGATCAGCCGAACCGGAACGCCGGCATTCTTCCTGGCAATAATTTCGGTGACGTAGCGCTGAGTCCTCCATGAACCAGAAGCCCACGTCGATGCCGACCTGCTCGGCGCGGATGAGATTGATCAGCGGCGATCGGCAATCTTGAAATGATGAATCACAGAGGCTCTCGGCATGTGCACGCGACGCGAACAAGCCCGAGAGTGCGGCGAACAGAAGGAAGACGAGCAGCGGCCGAATTCGATGAGTCGGTGTGTGGTAGTTCACGCGTCCACGGTGTGCCAGCCGGGTGCCAATTGTAGCCGCGTGCCGCAACTGACTCGTGGCGCGAAGGTTGTCAGAGGTGTAAGGAGGGTGTTGCTGGCGTTGTGGGAACTCCTTTTCTGCTGTTGAGACCCTGGTGGGCGCTGTTTTCCTTTTTCCCGGCGTGTGCTCCTCGAATGTATCCAAGGAAGTAACACAGCCTGACCTCGCGCCGCATCCGCTCCAGGCCGTCGCGCTGGAACCACGCACCGGCCCACTGCACCGCGTCGCGAAGGGCCGAACCCAGCATGAATCGAGGCAGGCGACCAAGCAGCGGCACGCTTCTCAGATCGATGCCGAGCTCGGTGATCGGATGCCGCCGCTCGAGCAGCGCCTTCGACACGCCTTTCCAGTACCACCAGCGGCGGAAGTATCCTTCGTGAGCCGCGCCGCCGGGACGCGGTGGTGGAGTTCCATGGCGGGCTGGTACCAGCCGCGCGCGCCGACCGCGCGGGATCGGCAAAAGAATTCCGCCTGTTCCTGTCCCAGGAGCGAGTCGCCCTTGCGCCCGAATTCGGGATCGAAGCCACCCACGCGGTCGACGAGCGCCCGTCGGACGGCCATGTTGACGCCGAGCGGAACGCGCTGCCGTTCCTCGAACACGAACGGCTCCGCGCCGTAGTCGAGAATCGCGAGCGTGCCCCAGAGATCCGCGCGTTCTCGATCGAACCAGGGCGGACACGGTTCTTCCCAGATGGGCCGCACCGGGCCGCCGGTGTAGTCGATGGAGCGATCGTCGAGCAGCGCGCGGCACGACGCTTCCACCCATCCTTCGGGCAGCTGCACGTCGTCGTCGGTGAACACGACGATGGAGGCGCTGGTCGCAGCCAGGCCGGCGTTGAGGGCGTTCGACTTCCCCTGGCGCGGTTCAAAAAGGTAAGTGAGAGGCACCGGATAGCCCGCGACGCGCGACATCACGACGTCCCGGGTGCCGTCGGTGGAGTTGTTGTCGACGACGATGACGTTCCAGCGAAGGCGGGAGACGCGGCTGCGAGCGAGGCTATCCAGCGTCGCTCCTAGGAAGCCGGCGCGATCGAATGTGCAAATCAGAACCGTGGCGTCGCACTGCATGGCCGTCCCAGACACAGCGCCAGCCTCTACTGCAAGTACGTTGCCTTTTCGTTAAGTTCAGTGGCTGGGCTGCCGAAGCAGCGCGACCAGCTCAGCGGCGCTCTCCGCGCGAGCCCTCAGGTCGTCGTGCGCATCGGCGCATTTGCCGGCGGGGACTGGGCGCGGTCTTTCCAGCGCTGAGCGATGATGCCGGCGAACATCCACAGCCACAGCTCGCGTTCGAAGGCGTTGACGTGGTCGCGGTGGAGGGTCGCCGTGATGGTGTCTCGAAGCGCCGCGAGGGCGTTGCGATACAGGTAGCGCGGCACGCCGGCGACATGTGCCACGCGGGAGAAGTCGAGACGCGATTGCTCGGGAGCTTCCATGTCCCTCCCGGTCCGCGCGTACAGCATCGCGCGGCTGATCCCGCGCCAGTAGAACCAGCGGCGGAAGTAGCCCTTCTCGAGCCGAGTGCGCGGAATCAGGTGCTGCACGACCATCGCCGGAACATAGTAGCCGGCGAGCCCGGCCGCGGTCGCGCGCATGCACCATTCGCGCACTTCCTGGCCGAGCAGCGTGCCCGCCTTCCGGCCGATCTGCGTGTCGAAACCTCCAACGCGCTCGATAGCTTCCCGGCGAATCGCCATGTTCACGCCGAGCGGCACGCGCGCGCCGAAGCGGAGGGCGTCTGGCCCGTAGTCGAGCAGCGCGATGACGGCCCACATCCGGCCGTTCGTTCGCGGAATCCACCGCGGCGGCTTCGACTCCCAGATCGGCAGGACGCGGCCGCCGACGTAGTCGCACTGTTTCGTCGCAAGGCCGAACTCGATGTGGTCGAGCCAATCCGGCTCGACGCGCACGTCGTCGTCGGTTGTGACGAGGATTTCGCCGGCGGCTATGTGGAATCCGTGGTTGAGAGCGGCGCTGCGACCCTGCTCCCGTTCGAACGCATACCGCAGCGGTACCGGAAACGACCGCGCAGCCGCCTCGACGACGTCACGTGTATTGTCGGGCGAGTTGTTGTCGACGACCACTACCTCCCACGGCGCGCTCGTTCGGAGGCGCGACAGGCTCTCCAGTGTGTCCCCCAGCATGGCGGCGCGGTTGTACGTCGCGATGACGATCGAGAAGCGCATGGCAGGTGTCATAACAGGTTGGCCCATTCTGCCCAGACGGCGGTGAGGTCCATCCCTCGCGCGAAATCGAACTGTGGCGTGAAACCCAGGACGCGCCGCGCCTTGTCGATGCGGGCGTGCGTCCTGGCCGTCATGAACGCGATTTTCGACGGATGAAGAGGATGAATGATCGGCGCGCTGTCCGCCCCGGTGGCCTGCGACACCGGGCAGCGCGACGCCGGGGCCGCTGATGCGCGCACGCAATCCGGACGGCAGCATGCGAAACGCGCGAATCGCCAGCTGGCCTTCGCGCGTGGCGGCAATCCGCTTTTTCACACCCGGATGCCGGAGGGCCTTCAGCAGCTGACCGCCGAGCCCGGCCCGTGCCCCTTCCGCGCCGTTGAAATGTTTCAGCGCTTCGTCCGGTGTCATCGAGACCGTCGCCGAGCGGCCCAGCATGGCCTCGTGGGCGGCGTAGAACGCGCGCCACGTGGTCGGCTCCGCGCCAGAGAGGATGAACGCTTGACCGTGGGCGTTCTCGTGCAGGGCCGCGAGAATCATCCCGGACACGACGTCATCGACATACACCAGGTTGGCGAGGCCGTTGCCGCCGTTGACGAGGATCACGCGCCCGGTCTTCAGCAGCTGCAGCGGCTTGATCGTGAACGTGGTGCCGAACGGCCCATAGACGACCGTCGGCTGCACGACCGCCACCGACAGCCCCCGTGCCACGTAGCCGAGCGCCGTTTCCTCTGCCTCGATCTTGCTGTCGCCGTACGCGAAGCCTGTTTTTCGCCGCGGCGCCGATTCGTCGAGCGGACCGTCTGGCGTGTTGCCGTACACCGTGACCGTGCTCGTGTGCACCGCTCGTCTCACGCGATGCTTCAAGGCGGCTTCGAGGACATTTCGTGTCCCCTGAGCGTTGACGACACGCCGCGCTTCATCCTGACCGTCGCTGCCGTACGCGCAATGGAAGACGTAGTCGCATCCGGCGGTCGCCCGATCAATCGAGTCCGCGGAGCAGAGGTCTCCCTGGATGAGATCGATCGGGAAGCGGGCGAGGCGGGCGGCACGACCGAAATTGCGCACCAGCGCGCGCACCCGCGCGCCATGCTCCACGACGAGCCGTTCGGCAAGCCGGCCGCCGATGAAGCCGGTGGCGCCGGTGACGAGGACGGTGGCGTTGGTGAGCGGCGTCGTCATGAGGCCTTCGCAGTCGCCCCGTTCGCGAGAATCGATTCGAACGGAAACACGAGCCGCTGACGGCGGCGGTAGCACGATCTCGAGGATGGCGACGCTCCGGCGCGCCTCCAATCCGGGTACGGCGGGCGACGAGTGTCGTCTGGACCGCACGGGCGAAATCGGCCATCTGCCACGCGAAGAGGTCGCTGAGGCTGCCGGGCGGCTGCTGGTTCGGGAGCACGGCGCGGCCCGATAGCGATGACGTTCCGTGGATCGGCGTCAGCGTGACCGTCGAGTCGGTCTTGGTGCCGACTTCGAGCGTTCCCCGGTCGCCGCGGATGACGCAGCTGTTGCGGAGATCGCGTGTGCGGCTCAACTCCACGCGGCCGGTGATACCGCCCGCCATCTCCACGTGCATCACCGCATCAGCCTCGACGCCGCCCGCCGCATCGTCCCAGTACTGGAAGCCGGCGACGTCGCCGAACCACCACAGGAGCAGATCGACCACGTGGGTGCCGATGTCTGCCAGGACACCTCCGCACTGGGGGCTGAACATGGCCGCCGACTTCACAGGCCACCGGAAGACCATGCCTTCGCGGACGTCGAATGAGCGGATCGTGCCGAGCAGGCCCGAGTCGAGCACATCCTTCGTATAGCGAAGCGTCGGCGCGAACCGGCGCAGCAGGCCGACTGCCAGGCGCGCGCCGGAGTCTTCGGACGCGCGAATCATGTCGTCGCATTCGGCGGTCGACAGCGCCATCGGTTTTTCGACGAGCACATGGACGCCGGCCTTCAGCAGGTCGACGGTCACCGGTGCGTGATACTGGTGCGGGATGCCGACGATCGCCGCGTCGATGTGCGGGATGGCGTCGCGATGATCGCGATAGCGGCCCGGGACGCCGAACCGGTTCGCGACGTGCTCGAGGCGATCTGCCGACGGATCCACGATGGCGACGGTTTCCACACCGCTGGTGCGCGCGAGCGCAGGCAGGTGAATGCCTTCGGCGGCCGCCCCGGCTCCGATTACGCCGATACGGATCGGTCGCATGATTCGGCTGCTTTCCATTGGGGGGCCTGTGTCAGCGCCAACAGGTCGTAGGCGACGGCGACCGCGCGATCGGTGGCGCCGCCCGGCGCGTGAAACATCGCGGACGCGAGACGCCGGCGCTCCCCGCTCAACTCGTGCGGTCGTGTGCGGGCGTTGCCGGCGGCGTCAACGAGGTCCTGCACGGTCGAAACCACGTGCGCCGCGCCGCGCAATTGGCGAACACGCTCGGGATTGATCCGCGCGGTTCGAATCAATTCCGGTGCGTGGAAAATGATCAGCGGGCGATCCAGGAGGCAGAACTCGAACCCGATGGTGCTGTGATCGGTGACCATCAGGTCGCTGGCGGCGAGCAGCGGGGACGCGTCGGCATCCTCGACGTGCACGATCCAGCCGGGCCGCTCGAGCGCCGCCATGCGCGCTCGCCAGTCGATCGCCCCGCTGAACTTGTGCGTGCGCGGGTCGAGCGACAACGAATGGAGCTTGACGATGACGTTCCAGCCGGCGTCGGCCAGCGCGGCGACGATCGCCTCCCCGGCAATGTTCAGCGACGACGCCGGCGACCAGGTCGGGGCATAGAGCGCCGTCGGTCGCGCGGCATCGAGTCCCAGCGCGCGGCGGACGGCGTCGCCGTCGTACTCGCCGTTGGCGAGACGATCGACTTTCGGAAAACCCACCAGCACGGCGCGCTCGCGCGACACCAATCCGGCATCGATGTACCGCGTCATCCGGTCGCGATTGATGAACAACACGCGATCGAACTGGTGGAACGCGATCGGCAAGTGCGCGGGGTTGTCGAGGTCGTACTTGCCGGCGACACCGTGAAAGACGTTGGCGTAGCGCGCGCAGCGGCGGAGCCGTGGACGCGTCCACGGATCCGCGCTGAGATACAGGTCCCATCGGCGCCAGCCGATCTGCTGATGCGTGAGGACGCGGCCGGCCGGTTTGCTTCCCAGGCGATCCCCGACCTCCTGCAGCCGCTCGGACGTGTAGAACACGGCGATCCGCGGATCGCCCTCGAGTGCCGACGTGATCGGGTCCAGAACGGCGGCATGCATCGAGTTGCGCACGTCGACCAGCACCCTTCGCGGCCCGGTCCATCGCCCGACGGCTTGATCGATGCGATGGAGCGTGCGCGCCGCCGCGTGCCAGGCCGCGCGCATCGTCGGGATCCTGGGCGGCAGCTTCGGTGGCCTGAACGCCGCGCGGCTTTGATCCGGATGCGTGCGCGTCCTGCGGCGTTTGCCGAAAAGCGACGCGCAGGCGATAGGCGGTGATCGCCAGCCACGGCGCCCGCATCGTGACGGCTGAAGCCAGGCGCAGCGTCCAGCCGCCGCGCGTTCGCGGAGCGCGTTCAGCCAGACCGCGGCCTCGCGTCCGTCGCCGCGCTGAAGGCTGGCGCGCGCGTTGGCGGCCAGCAGTTCGGTCTCGAATCGCTCGACCTGCTGATCGAGAATCGCGCGCTCCGGCCGACGCGGGCGGCAGCGCCAGCCGTGTCTTTGCGAACACACGCAGAATGCCCGACAGCATCCGCGCGTCGCTCGACGAGAGACTGCCGGAGCGACAGGCATACCATCCGAGCGGCCTGGGATGGCGGGCGAACGTGAACCCGGCCAGCGACGCCCGGATCCACATCTCGTATTCCTCGTTCGTGAACATCGCCGGGTCGAAACCGCCGATGGCGTCGATGACGGCCCGGCGAAACACCGTCATGATGAACAGCGCGCGCTCGTCGCCCAGCATGGTCGCCAGGCTGAGCGGCCGGCGATCGTCGTCGACCGGCCGCGCCGGCTCGCCGTCGTGCGGGCCGCCGCGGTTTCGCGCGTTGCCGATCAGCACGTCGATCGACGGGCGCGCATCGAGGATCGCCACATGCTCGGCGAGAAAGGTCTCGTCCCACTCGTCGTCGCTGTCGAGGAAGGCGAACAGCCGGCCGGCTCCAGCGCGGAAGCCCGCGTTGCGCGCCGGGCCAGGTCCGGCGTTGGCCTGCTGCAGCACCCGCACGCGCGAATCGCGATTCGCAAACTGCGGGCGATTTCGACCGTACGGTCCACGAGCCGTCGTCCACGATCAGCAGCTCGAGGTCCGTGAAGGTCTGGCGGAGCACCGATTCCACGGCCCGGCCGAGATAGGCCTCGGCGTTGTACGCCGGCATGATGACGCTTACGGCCGGCACGCGGGCTCTCCCGTCGCGCAGACATTCAGGTGCGGGTGGCAATGCGCGTCGGGCGTGCGATGGAGCTTCGAGTCCGATGGCGTCGTAGAGCGCTTCCGCGCACCGCTGCGTCGCGGTTCCCGGCTCGAAGAAGAGGTCGGATGCCACCGCGCGACGGGTCGCGGTCCGCGACGCCGGGTTCGGCGAGCGCCCGGTGGATTGCCGCAATCGTGTCGTCGACCCGCTCGTGGATTCGGACACGTCGGCGAGCAGCCTCACGTAGTCCCGGTGAACGTTCGCGAGCGTAATGAGCGCCGGGACGTGGATCCGTACCAGCGGCCGGTCCAGCAGCAGGTACTCGAACCCGGCCGAGCTGTGATCGGTCACCATGACGTCGGCCGCCGCGAGATACGGACAGATGTCGGCGTGCGACGCCAGCACCGCAGAACCTTCCGCGAGATGAGGCGCGAGCGCCGCGGGCCAGTCGATGCCGCCCGAGTACTGCGGACGCAGATCGAGCGAGCGATCGTGCAGCTTCACGATGACGTTCACCGGCAGCTGACGAAGCCGCTCGATCAGCTCGACACCGAGCAGGTTGAGCGACGATGCCGGCGACCAGGTCGGCGCGTACAGGACCGTCGGGCGATCGCCGGAAGGCCGAGCGCGCTCAGGATCTCGTCCCGGCTGAGAGATCCGTCGACGAGGCAGTCGACCTTCGGCATGCCGATCATTCGTATGGCGGGGCTGTTCGCGTCGAGGCGCCCGGGCGCGATGCAGTTGTTCAACCGGCGGCGGTTCACGAAGAACAGCCGGTCCCAGGCGTCGAGCGGCTCTGTCGGTGCGTCGAAACCGTACTTGCCGCCCACGCCGTGGAACATCTGGATGCGGCAGGTGCCGTGAAGCAGCTTCGTCCACGTGAAGTCCGACGTCAGATAGGCGTCGAACTTGAGCAGCGCCGCGGCGACCGGGCCGATGGTGGACGCGTTCGGACGCCGCATCGCGGAAGATCGACCCCGCCTGTGCCGGATCGTCGCTGGCGATGAAGGAGAACCGCACCCGGTCGTCGTGTTCCATGGCGCGATGCACCGGCGCAAACATCGCGTAGTGCACCGGCGTGCGCGCATCGACGAGGATGCGGCGGCGGCGCTGAAGGCTCATGCGTGCACCCGAATCAGCCGCTTCCCGGTGGAACGGCGCTGATAGGGGCCGCCGCTTCGGCGGCCTTCGCCGCTGCGCGGCGGGCGCGCAGCATCTCGCGTCCCGCCACGGCGAGCGCCAGCACGTAGTAGAACGTCCAGTTGAACGCCACCGACGCGAACAGCGAGCAGACCGTCCAGCCGACCATGGCGGCCAGCATGCCCTTCGCGTTGAGATCCAGCGTGCGGCGTTCCTCGTCGGTCAGGCGGAGATCGGGTTCCGCCGTTCGCTCGGACCGTGACGGACCGCGCGCTTGCGCGGTCGCCGCAGGAGGCGCATCGCCGCGAAGTTGGCGCTGAAGGCGCGCATGACGAGGTACGCGAACGTCAGCAGGCCGCCGATGCCAAGCTCCGCCGCCACCTGCAGCCACACGTTGTGCGTGACTCGCCACTTCTCGACCTCGTCGGGCGTGTTGTAGTTCTTGAACTGACCGGCGCCGATGCCGGTAATCGGGTTCTCGAGGAACACCTGAATGCCTTGATTGATGAGCCGCAGACGGGCCGCGCGCGACCCGGTCTGGTCCTCTTCGGCGTTCATGATGCTGTCCATGCGATCCCAGAAACGGTGGGCATGGCCGGCAGCGCCATGAGGCCCGCCACGATCACGCGCGCCGACCGCCGCCGGATTCGTCCGGGCCGTGTAGTACATGACCACGAGGCCCATGGCGAGGAGGCCAAGGAAGCCGCTGCGCGACTTGGTGCAGACGATCGCGGCGAGCATGACCGACCGCGAGCCGCACGCCACCATCCGCCGCGACGGCTTACGGTCGTGAAGAATGATGAACAGTGTCGGCGCAAGGAACGTGACCAGGTTCAGCGCCAGGTCGTTCGGGTTCTCGAACATGCCGCCGACGGCGCCGCGCACGCGGTCGCCCTCGACCAGGTTCACGCCGCGGACGTAGTCGAAGACGGCGCGCGCGCCGATATAGCCCGACGCGACGATCATGATCCACGTCATCTGGCGCAACCGGCGCGGCGACGTGATCGTGCTCATCATGAGCGCGAAGATCAGGATGATCTTCACGAAGATGTCGGTGAATACGTGGGCGGACCCGCCCGGCCAGATCGAGAACGGCACGGTCAAGACGATGATGGCGCCGAGCACCACGACCCCGATGACTTCCGCGTTGACGTGGGCAATCGTCTGGCCCGCCGACATGCGCCGGACCGCCATCGCGGCGAGACCGGCAATCGCGGTCAGCTCGGACAGGTGGAGGATTTCGAGGCCGGGAATCTGATCCTGCGGACGGAAGAACAGCAGCGCCGTGAAGGCCAGCATCCAGAGGTAGTCCCAGTCGTAGCGTTCGCTGATGCGCGGCGACGGCCGCCGGTCGACCGCGCGGCGCCGGCGCTCGTGTCGGCGCCGGCGCGCTGACGGCGGCCCGCCACGACGCAGCGGGCCTCCGCGCGCCGGTCCGATGTTGAATGTCAGGCGTTCCATGCGCTCCGTCCTACTTCCAGACTCGTCTGGCGCGCGCAGCGGCGAACAGGCCCGGCGACGGCGGCGTAATTCATCATCACGAACGTGAAGGCGATGCGGGCGGCCTTCGCCGCAAGCGGCGCATCACGCGATCTCCCGAGCGGCATGCGGCGCGCGGCCGGCGACGGCGCCGACCGGCGCCGCGCGACGCGCGGCGCCGGCGCACGAATCGAGGATCGCGCCGGAGCCGGCCAGCAGGAAGAAGAGCACCTGACCTGCGAGGGACGCGCGGCGTAGAAGCGCCGTGGCCGGCAGCGCAGCACGATGCTGGCGACGAAGATCGCCAGCAGCGCGTAGGGCACGAGCAGCCGCCCGAGCTTGTGCGACACGTACTGCAGCCACACCGGGTTGCGCCACGGCAGCAGCAGCGCGGCTCGAGCGCGAGAATCTGGAAGTTGCCGGCGAGCGTCCGGACCTTGCGCCGCGCCTCGGCGTCGGCGTCGCCGCCGCGCGGTCGAACGCGCGCGCCTGCTCGTTGAACACGACGCGATAGCCGGCCAGCACCACGCGCATCGGCGTCAGCACATCGTCGAGGATCGTGTCGGCCGGCAGCGGACGCAAGAGCGACGCGGCGCATCGCGTAGATGGCGCCGGTCGCGCCGAGCGTCGAGCCGATGCGCGCTCTCGAGCCGGCGCAGCTGCTTCTCGTACTTCCAGTAGAGGCCGACGCCGTCGGCGATCGTCGAGCGCAGCGTGCAGCCGCGCGCTCGTCCTCGCGGCGGTCGTGACGGCTCGGCGCGCTCGCCGGCGCGGCGCTCGACGTGCCGGCGGTCGCGACCGCTTCGGCGGCAGGGCGATTCGCATCGAGCAGCAGCTCGCCGGTGACGGCGCCGACCGGCGGATCGGCGAACGGCGCCACCAGCTGGCGCAGCGCGTCGGGCGCGAACACCTGCCGTGCATCGGCGAAGACGACGATGTCGAACCGGCGCGTGCGCGACGCCGGCGTTCAGCGCGAGCGCCTTGCCGCCGGCCGGCACCGCGACGACGTCGACGAACCGCGCGGTAGCGCGCGAGGACGTCGAGCGTGTCGTCGGTCGATCCGTCGGAGACGACGATGATCTGGCGCTGCGACGGCGGGTAGTCGAGGCCAGCAGGTTGTCGATCGCGCGCGGCAAGGCGAGGCGCCTTCGTTGCGGGCGGCGATGACGATGGAGACGCCGGCGGCAGCGGATTGCGGATTGCGGATTGCGGACGGATTGCGGATTCGGACTGCCGGATCCGCTGAACGATCCGCAGTCCGCGATCCGCAGATCGGCAGCAGCAGCATCGCGGGATAGCCCACGTAGACGTAGGCGATCAGCGCGACGGAGATCCAGAAGACCAGAGCCATGCACGCTCTACGCCATCGCCTTCTCGCCGACGGCTCGCGCATCGCGTGCGGCATGGCCGGAGCCGGCGCGCCCAGCTTGAAGACATGCTCATGGCTGCCGGCGATCGCGTTGCGGGTGTCGACGATGAGCCGCGACGATTTGAGCACCATGTCGTAGTCGACCGCGCGGTGCTCGGTGAGGATCGCCACGCAGTCGGCCTCGGCGAGCGCCGCAGGCGTCAGCAGCTCGGTCTCCATCTCGAAGCCGCCCTGCCACGCGCGCGCCGGCAGCGTCGGCACGTAACGGATCGGCGTAGCGGACGCTGGCGCCCTTCTCGTGGAGCAGCGCCATCACGTCGAGCGACGGCGACTCGCGCATGTCGTCGATGTCCCGCTTGTAGGCGAGGCCGAGGATGAGGACGCGTCGAGCCGTTCACCGACTTGCGATGCCGGTTCAGCGCGTCGGCGATCTTGTCGACCACGAAGTGCGGCATGCCGCCGTTGATCTGGCCCGCGAGCTCGATGAAGCGCGGATCGAAGCCGGTCTGCTTCGCCTTCCACGAGAGATAGAACGGATCGATCGGAATGCAGTGTCCGCCGAGGCCCGGGCCCGGGTAGAACGGCATGAATCCGAACGGCTTGGTCGCCGCTGCCTTGACGACTTCCCAGACGTCGAGGCCGAGCCGGTCGCACATCAGCGCGATTTCGTTCACGAGGCCGATGTTCACCGTGCGGAACGTGTTCTCCAGCAGCTTCACCATCTCGGCCGCCTGCGGCGAGCTGACCGGGACGATCGTCTCGATGGCCGCGCCGTAGAGCAGCGACGCGAGCTGCGTCGACTCCGGGCCGACGCCGCCGACGACCTTCGGCACGTTGTGCGTGTTGAACGTCGGGTTGCCCGGATCGACGCGCTCCGGCGAGAAGGCGAGGAAGAAGTCGATGCCGGCCTTCAGCCCGCCCGCTTCGAGCATCGGCTGCACCAGTTCCTCGGTCGTCCCCGGGTAGGTCGTCGACTCGAGGATGACGAGCATGCCCGGATGCAGGTGCGTCGGCAATCTTCTCGACGGCCGACACGATGTACGACATGTCGGGGTCCTTCGTCTTGCGCAGCGGCGTCGGCACGCAGATGTTGATCGTGTCGAGCTCGGCGACGACCCCGAAGTCGGTCGTCGCGTGCAGCGTGCGGCTCCGCGACCAGCGCGCGCGACGTCCGCCGTCTCCACGTCCGGGATGTAGGACGTGCCCTGGTTGACCGCGTCGATCTTCGCGCTGATCGAGATCGATGCCCGTCGTGACGAAGCCGGCGCGAGCGAACTCGACCGCGAGCGGCAGGCCGACGTAGCCAAGGCCGACCACGCCGACGCGCGCGCTGCGATTGGTCAGGCGCTCCGCTCAGAGAAACCGAGTGGCTCACAACGAATCCTCCAGCACCCGCTCCGGCGATGCCGAGCAGCGTGTTCTTGACGCGCCGCCACAGGCTGGAACGGCGTTTGGTCAGATACGCGGCTGAACGCCGGCGCGTGCATCTGGTGAGCGCCGTGCGCCACGGGCGGCTTCGTTCCGCTGGCGGGCGGCCACGCGCGGCGCGCTCGCGGCGGCCTGCGGCTGCGTCTGGGTTTTCAGCAGGCGGAATTGATCGGCGAGCACCCGCCGCTGTTCGGCGAGCTCACGCTCCCGGAGCGTCATGTCGTGCTCGCGCTTCTTCAGTTTCTCTCGCAGCTCGGCCAGCTCGCGCCTCAGTTTGTCGTCCTCGGCCGTCCGCGCCCGATCGGCGGCGGCGTTCGGCGTGCGAGTCGGATCGCCTGTTCCTGGCGAACCGGCGCGGTTGCAGTCGGCGCCGTCGGCGGGACGACCGACTCGTGGCGGTTCGGGTTCGAACGCGGACCGAGGACGCCGGTGGCGTCGAGATCGGTGATGACCTCCTCGATCGAGCGCCTTGTCGATTTCACTGCGCTCTTCGCCGTAGCCGAAGACGAGCGTCGCGTCGGCGATGACGTTGATCAGGCGCGGAACGCCGCCGCTGCGGGCGTGGATGCGATCGGTGACTTCGCGCGGGAACTCCATCGGCGTCCCAAGCGCCGCGCGCGCCAGGCGATGGTTGATGTAGTGCGACGTCTCGTCGGCGTCCAGCGCGTCCAGGTGATAGCTGACCGTGATGCGCTGGCGCAGCTGCTCGAGCTCGGGTCTGTCCAGCTTGTCGCGCAGATCGGGCTGTCCGACGAGGACGATCTGCAGCAGCTTCGACTTCTCGGTCTCGAGGTTCGAGAGCATCCGAATCTCTTCGAGCGCCGGCAGCGACAGGTTCTGCGCCTCGTCGATCACCAGGAGCACGAGCCGGCCGGCGGATCGCTCGTTGACGAGGAACTCGCCGAACTCCTTCAGCATCGCCGGCTTCGACGCGCCGTTGGGTTCGAGTCCGAGATCGATCATCGCCGACTCGATCAGCTCGCGCGGGTCGAGGAGCGTGTTCATGACCCGCGCAACCGTGGTCCGGTTGTCCAGGCCGCGCATCATGGTTTGCAGCAGCGTCGTCTTGCCGGACCCGATCGCGCCGGTCACGACGACGAAACCGGCCTGGCTTTCGATGCCGTACCGGAGGTAGCTCAGCGCCTCCTTGTGGACGCGGCTGGGATAGAGGTATTCCGGGTCCGGCGTCAGTGCGAAGGGGCGCTCGCGCAGTCGATAAAAGCGTTCGTACATGATGCTCTCCGTTACTCTCCCGAAGCAGGCGACAGCGGCATGCTTCCCAAACCGGGACGGAGCCTCACGCCGCGACGACGATCGTCGCGTCGGCTGCTCGATGACCGTCGTGTTCGCCTTCCTCGGCCGCCGTCGTCGACGGCCATGTCGTGCTCGATGGCCGGAAGAATCGTGCGAACGGCGCGCACGTAGTCTTCGGGAAAATCGATCTCGGTCCACGGAAAACCGCGTGTGCCGACGGCGTGCAGCGGACGCACGCGCGCGAAATCGCCGAATGCCTCTCGGCGCCCAGTCGCGCAGGCCGCCGCCGACGACGCGCTGGTCGAGAACCTCGGCCAGAAGCCGCGCGCCCTCGCGGCCGAACTTCACGATGCCGACGTTCTCGCCGTCGGCGTCGTCGTTCGGCAGCGTCTTGGCGATGTCGTCACACGGCCGCGGCGCACGCTGACCTTCATTTCCTCGTCGCCGAACGGTTCCGCATCGTCTTCCTGATACGCGATCAGCAGCGCGTCTTCGTGACGCGACGTCACGAGGTCCGACAGCATCTGCGGGTGGAAGAGCACGTCACAATTCATGACGACGAAGCCGTCATACAGCAGAGGCCGTGCCAGCCACAGCGAATACAAACTGTTGGTTTGCGCGAAGCGCGAGTTCTCGACGTAGGTGATGTGCGCGCCGCAGGTCCTCCGCACGCTGTCTGCCTGGCAGCCGACGACCACGGCGATATCGTGATGCCGACCGCTCTGCAGCGCCTCGATCTGGCGTTCGACGAGCGTCTTGCCGCCGACACGCAGCAGGCATTTCGGCTTGTCGCCGATCGTGCCGTTCAGGCGCGATCCCTTGCCCGCCGCGAGAATGATTCCTCTCATTCGCCGTCCCTCCGCCTGCTCAGGCTCTGCGTTATGCGGCTGCTGCGGCCAGGCGCCGCCGACGCGTCCGCAGCAGCTCGTTTACTTTCTCCATATACAGGCGCCGATCCGTCACTCTTCACAGCCAATGCCAGGAACGTGGCGAAGTAGGCGATCGAGCCGATGCCCGCGGTCGACCGCGACCGCCCACAGCCGCACGGGCAGCGCGTGCCGAAGAGGGATGACGACCGCTGCCATCACGACCACGGGCCAGACGGTCGGCCATACGGCTTGAAGGAATGCGGCGCCGACCCGCATGTCCACGCGGCGGCAGGCCGCCGGCCACAACACGAAAATCGCCGCCAGCGCGACCGGTACCAGCGTGCCCATCGCCTGACCCACGAGTCCGTACTCGCGTATCCACAGCAGGCTCAGCAGAATGTTGCCGAGCGCCGTGCCCGCATTCGTGTAGGCCAGCAGCCGATGATGGCCGGCGCCTTTCAGCACGGTCGTCGCCGTCGCATTGCCGACGCGGATCGCGACGACGCATGTCAGGATCTGCGCGACGATGATGCTGTCGACGAATTTCGGACCGACCCAGGCGCGAATCAGCGGATCGGCAAGGAGGCCCATCGCCGCGGCCATGGGAACCACGCTGACGAGCGAGAGGCGCGTCCCCTGCACGAAGATCGCGCGCAACCGCTCAGGCTTGCCGCCGGCGTCGCTGTCCACGACGACCGGGAAGAGCACGCCGTTCAACTGGTTGGTGAGCCGCTGCAGCATTTCCGCGAGCCGCTGCGGCACCGTCCACAGGGCGACCGCGGCGCTCGACATGAACGCGCCGATCACGATCGCGTCGATCGAGTAGTTCAGCTTGTTCGACCAGTCGATAATCGAAATGTAGACGCTGAAGCTGGTGAGCTCGCGGACGCGCGACCACTGGAAGAGCGAAGGACGGATGCGCAGCGCCGGGAAACACGGCGTAGGCGTTGAGCCGATACACGAAATAGGTCGCGATGCGGATGGCCGTGGTCCCGATCACGAGCTGCACGAGCGACGCGCCCGCCAGCAGCATCACGACGTTCACGGTGGCGACCACGACGCTGCTGCCGACGCCGACCACGTTGTTCAGGTCGTAGCGCTGGAAGCCGTTGATGATCCCGCCGAAGATGCTGAACGGAAGCCCGAGCGACACGTAGACGCCGATGATCAGCATCAGTGAGCGGCCGGTCGGACAGCTGTTCGGGCGACAGGCTGAAGACGTGGCTGATGTTGAGCGCGAGGAGCACGAAGATCCCGTAGGCGATGAGCCCCATCACGCTGAAGATCACGAACAGCGTGCTGGCGATGTCGTTGAGGCCGTTGACGTCGCGCTGCGCGCGGTACTGCGCGACGAACTTCACGATCGAGCCGCCGAATCCCAGGTCGAGGACGGAGAAGTACGTCGTCAGCGATGCGGTCAGCATCCAGAGGCCGTAGGCCGACTGCCCCAGGTGATGCACGTTGAAGGGCAACAGCACCAGGCCAATCAGCGCGTCGAGAATGATCGCTATGTAGCGCGTCGATACGTTTCGCGCGACGGTCGCCAGCTGGCGATCGTCGTCGCCCCACATCGTGTCCGGCTCGTCCGCTCCAACCGTCACTTGGCGCCCTTTCCGAAGAGAATCACCTTCACGGTGTCGAGCACGATCGTGAGGTCGAAGATGATCGACAGGTGCTTGATGTAGTAGAGGTCGTACCGCAGCTTCTCCATCGCGTCCTCGACGGTGGAGCCGTACTGGTATTTGACCTGCGCCCAGCCGGTGAGGCCCGGCTTCACGGCGTGGCGCTGCAGGTAGAACGGGGATCTCCTTCGCGAGCTGATCGACGAAGAACGGCCGCTCCGGACGCGGGCCGACGAAGCTCATGTCGCCGCGCATGATGTTCCAGAGCTGCGGCAGCTCGTCGAGCCGCGTCTTGCGGATGAATCGCCCGATGCGGGTGATGCGGTCGTCGTTGTCGCGCGCCCACACCGGCTTGCCGGCCAGCTCCGCGTCGGTCCGCATCGAACGGAACTTGAAGATCTTGAAGACGCGCGCCGTTCTCGCCGACCCGCTCCTGGCTGTAGAGCAGCGGTCCCGGCGAATCGAGCCTGATGGCGAGCGCCGTCAGCGCCATGAACGGCGCGAGACGATGGCGAGGATGATCGAGAGCGACAGGTCGAGCATCCGCTTGACGAATCGCGTGACTCGCGACGCGCGAAAGCCGTCGGAGAAGATCAGCCAGCTCGGTTTGAGGCCGTCGAGCAGGATCTTGCCGGTCAGCCGCTCGTAGGTCGTCGTCGCGTCTTCGACGCGGACGCCGGACATCTTGGCGCGCAGCAGCTGCTCGATCGGCAGCCGGCCGCGGCGGTCCGACAGGCCGACGACGATGCGGTCGACATGGCGTGCGGCGACGATCCGATCGATGTCTGCCGCCGAGCCGAGCACGTCGTGCTGGCGGATCATCGACGGCGTCGTCCGTCTCGTCGACGAAGCCGATGAGGCGGTAGGCGAAGTCCTGCTGCCGGCCGATCTGCTGCGCCAGCTTGCGCGCGGTCAGGCCGGTGCCGACGATCAGCAGACGTTCCTCGAGATGCGGATCGTGCGCGAGCCGGTTGAACGCCAGCCGCCAGGTCAGGACCGCGACGACGAAGACGCCGAGCGCGGTGACGAAGGTGCTCGGGATCGAGCAGCAGCGTGGGAAAGGCCAGGCACGCGGCGGCGAGGACGATCGTCGCCGCGCCCGCCGCCTGCAGCAGCCGGACGACCAGCTCGCGGTTCGAGTGGACGACGGTCAGGTCGTAGAGGTCGTTGTAGTAGAAGCAGAGCTCGCACAGCGCGGTGACGGCGGCGATCTTCCACAGCATCGCGCCCGGCGTCCGGGCTGTTGAAGCCGCCGTGGAGGCTGGCCGCCAGCGCCATCGACCCCGAGATCAGGACGATCTCGAAGCCGAAGACCGTCAGCCCCCTCACCGACACGTTGCGATTGAAAACCTGCATCTCTGGGTCCCTGAGAGGCTGGGGCTGGGGCTGGGACTGGAGCCACTGCGCCCAGTCCCAGTCCCCGTCCCGTCTAGTGGCGCGTCGCCTCGTACCGGTAGTCCTGCTCCATGTCCCGAGTCGTTGAGGACGATG
Organism: uncultured Acidobacteriota bacterium; assembly: GCA_963794305.1. Classification (GTDB taxonomy): domain Bacteria; phylum Acidobacteriota; class Vicinamibacteria; order Vicinamibacterales; family CAVVIG01; genus CAVQFC01. Next base: position 156,334 of record CAWCDQ010000007.1, read on the forward strand.
CCGAGCAGGCGTGAGGAGTCGAACGCGCGCAGCGCGTTCTCGATCGCCGGCTTCGGCGTCACGCCGGCGCGGACGACCATCAGCGCGCCGTCGACCAGCGGCGCCAGCACGGCGACGTCGGCGAGCGGCAGCACCGGCGGCGTATCGAGGATCACGCGGTCGAAGCGCGTCCGCAGCGTGTCGAGCAGCCGGCGCATCGCGGTCGACCCGAGCAGCTCCGCCGGGTTGGCCGCCGCCGATCCGGCGTGGATGACGGTCAGGTTGTGATCCGGCAGGAAGCTGCATCACGTCCTTCAGCTCCGCGGCGCCCGACGAGGTACTCGGTGAGGCCGGGCCCGGCCGGCAGCCCGAACAGCTGCTGCATCGACGGCTTGCGGAGGTCGGCTTCGACGATCACGACCCGCCGCTGGAGCTCCTGCGCCATGGTCAGCGCCAGGTTGGCGGAGGTGACCGACTTGCCCTCGCCTTTCTGCGGGCTGGTGACGAGCACGGTGCGCAGGTTGTTCGCGCCTTCGGCGTGCGCGAGACGGGTGCGCAGCTGGCGGTACTGTTCGGCGGCCAGCGACTTCGGCGCCAGGCCGGCGACGAGCAGCGGGTTGAGGCGGACGTGAGTAGCTTCGATCGCGTCGGCCGTCGCCGGCCGGCGCGTCGCATGTGCCGGCGCGTGCGACGGCCGGCGCGCCCGGCACGATGCTGCGGACCGCCGCCGGCGTCGGGCGCCGGCGGCGGTCGGGATGTCGATCGTGATCGGCACCGTCGCGGTCACCGGCGCCGCGCGTGGATCGGCGCCGCGGTCGGGACGCCGATGCGGCTGGTGCGCAGCGTCGCGCCTTCGCGCTCGGCCTTGTCGAGGATGTTCTGAATGCGGCTCATCTTCATCTCCTCTCTCGCTGAGCGCTATCCAAGAACCGCTTCGATGCGCGGGATTTCCGCCAGCACCGGCAGCTCGAATTCGTCACGCAGACCGCGGGCGTCGTGCACCGAGCGGTCGAGGTACTCACGGCCGAACGCGAACGCCGCCGCCGAGGACGAGGCCGGCGGCAATCGCCATCAGCATCACGCGCATCGGCTTCGGCTTGAACGGCTCGGACGGCAGGCCGGCCGGCACCAGGACCGCGAACTGCTCGCCGCCCTGCTTGCGCTGCAGCTCCTCGTCGAGCAGCGCCGACTGCTTCTTGCCCGACAGATCCTGGTAGGTGCCGCGCTCGAGGTCGTACTCGCGCTGCAGCGAGACCATCTGCTGCTCGACGCGCGGCGCGCCTTCGACGCGGCGTCTGGTACTGCGCGACCTGCGCCGGTGATCGCCGTCTGCTGACGCTGCAGCTCGGAGATCCGCATCTTCGCGGATCTCGCGGTCCTTCTGCAGCTGGCGGTACTCCGGCGTGGCGCTTGAGAATCGCCGACGCGGTCGGCGGCGGGCCGGGCGCGCTCGGCGGCGGCGGCCTTCTCGGCGGTCGCGAGCTCGTCCTTCAGGCGGACGATCTCGGGGTGCTTGTCGGTGTAGTTGAGCTGCGCGTCGGCGAGCTCGCGGCGCAGCGTCTGCACGCGCACCGCGCCGTCTCGCCCGGCGTGCCCTTGGTCGCGAGCGACCGCGCTGTCGGCGCCCTGCTGCAGCGCGTCGATCTGCCGCTCGATCATCGACAGCCGATCCTGCTCGGCGCGCATCGTCGTCGCGTTGGACTCGAGCTGCCGCTGCATCGCCGAGACCATCGCCAGGTTGGCGTTGGTCTGCTCCGGCAGCCGCCCCATGAACGATTCCTTCATCGTCCGCAGCCTGGCTTCGAGCGCGTTCAGGCGCGTGCCGCTCGCCTGCAGCTGGCTCTCGATGAACTGCGACGTGTCCTGCGCGCGCACTTCGCGCGACCGGCTGTTCTCCTCGACGAACACCTGCGCGAGGCGGTTGACGATCCGCTGCGCGTCTTCGGGCGTGTCGTCGACCACCGACACCTGATAGGTGTCGAGCTGCGCCTTCTGATCGGGCGACAGCGACTTGTCGCGCGGCGCCGCGCCGTCGGGCGCCGTCGGCGTAATCGAGTCGGGCAGCGACACGCTGACGCTGCCGCGGATGCGGCTGATCGCCGACTCGATCGAGCCGTCCTGATCGAGATGCTCGAGCCGCGCGGTCCGCTCGAGCACGGTGCGGCTGAGCAGCTGCTGCGAGACCGCGCGCATGCGCTCCGGACGGTCCATCTCGACCGCGCCGACCAGGTTCGGCGCCAGGCGCGCCGGCGCTGACGGCGATCGTCGTCGTCGCCTGATAGGTCCGCGGCAGCTTCCAGACGAGGAGGCCGCCGACGATCAGCGCCAGCGCCATCGGGACGATGAACCACCACTTGCGGCGGTTGAAGACGGAGACGTAGTCGAGCGGGTCGAAGCGCGGTTCGTCCATTACTGCATCCTCATGGGCTTGGAAGTCACGATCTGGAACCCGACGCGATTGCGATCGAGATAGCCGCCGACCTGGAGGCTGGTCTGCTGAACCAGCGAATAGAACACCTCGAGCCGCACCCACGGCTGCGGTTCCCAGCCGAGAATCGTGTGCGCAGCGCAGCGAGCGCAGCGGCAGCTGCTGACGATGCCCGTCACGGATCGACGTCACGCTGACGCCGGTCAGCGGCTGGTTGTCGCGGAACACCGCCGAGCCGTCGAGGTAGAAGTGGCGGCGCGTTGAACAGCGGCGTGCGGAAGCCGACGCCGACGTCCTGGCTCTCCACCGTGCCGCCGTAGCCGAACGACGGGATGAACGTCCGGAGATAGCCGACGTGGAACGTGCGTGCCGGCGCGCGCGCGCTCGAGCGACAGCGCGCCACGCCGGGCCGGCGTGCGCCGCGGTGAGCGACGTCTGCTGCAGATAGACGACGCCGGCGGCCGCCGCTGAACGACCACAGCGGCGAGAGTCGCGTAGTCGAGCGCCGCTTCGGTCGTGTGGAAGTCGAACGGCTCGGTGTCGCCGGTGACCAGCGCGCGCCGGAACGAGTAGTCGGCGCCGACCGCCGCGCGCTCGCTGACCTTGTGCCGCCACGCGTTCATCGACTCGAAGATGCGGCCGCCGCGCAGCGAGTCGCGGCTCGACTCCGGGCGGTCGAAGGCGACGGCCTGAAAGTTCACCGAGCTGGTGAGCGTGTCGCGCGCGGCCGAGCGCGTACTCGACGCCGCCGCGGCCGTCAACCGTTCTCGCGCCGGTCTTGCGGTACGGGATGCCGCCGAGATCGATCAGGTCGGTGCTCGGCAGCAGCGCCGGCGTGGCGTGCCCGAACCAGGTGAGGCGCGCCGTCTCCTGCTGGCGCAGTCGAACTTCGCGCGCTGATCCCAGCGGTTCAGCGCCGAGAACTGTGCGGTAGTCGAGGAAGCTGCCCGAGTAGCCTCATGTCCATCGACGTGTGCTTGCCGGAGTAGTGCAGGTCGGCGCCCGGGAAGACCGTCGCGATGTAGTCTTCGGTGCCGGCGTGCCCCTCGCTGAACAGCGAGACGTTGGTGTCGTAGGTCTCCGCCGACGCCGATCGTCGGCGTGAACGTCCAGCCGGCGCGGTAGGTCTGCTCCGGCGCGCCCGAGCCGAGCCGCTCCTGCGCGCCCATCGGCGCGCGACAGCAGCGCCAGCGCGGCGAGCGACGATGCAGAGAGATGCGCTTCATGGCAGCCTCAGCCCCAGTCCCCAGTCCCTACGGGACCACGACCGTGTCGCCCGAGCGGAGATAGAACGGCTTGGCGTCGCCGTTGATGACGTCCTTGTAGTTGAACCTGATCGTCTGCACGGCGCCGCGATCGCCGTTCGGGCGCAGCACCTTGACGTCCTTGGTGTTCGCGAACTCCTTGAAGCCGCCGGCCATCGCCAGCGCCTGCAGGATCGTCGTCGGGCCGTGCAGCTCCATCGTGCCCGGGATGCGTCACTTCGCCCATCACGTAGACCTTCGACGCCAGCGCCTCGACGACGATGACGGTGACCGTCGGGTTGGTGACGTACTCCTTCAGCGACTTCGTGATCGTGTCGCGCAGCTCGATCGGCGTGCGGCCGGTCGCCTCGAGGTCGCCGATCAGCGGCAGCGTGATCTTGCCGTCGGGCCGGACCTGCACCGACTGCGAGAGCTGCGGATCCTTGTAGACCTCGATGCGCAGCTTGTCGCCGGGGCCGAGGCGGTACTCGTCGTTCAGCGCCGGGCGCCTGCGGCGCCGGCTTCTTGTCGTCCTTGTCCTTGGCGGCCAGCGGACGCGAGGCGTGCAGGCGGCCAGCGCGAGCGCCGCTGCGAGAGTCGTGACGAACGTGTGTGTTCTTCATGGCGTGCAACCTCAGTTCTGATCGGCGGACGAGTGAAGACCGCCGCGCCAGTTCACGATGGGCCGCGACAGCGCCTGACGCTTCAGCGAGTCGGCGTCGACGGCGTGGGTCGGATAGCAGGCGGCGCCGACCGCGATGCGCAGCGCCGTCGGGAATTCGTAGTTCTCGATGCGCGACACCAGGCGGTCGATGACGCGCTCGGAGTGCTCGAAGTCGGCGTCGAGCAGGACCAGGGCGAGCGTGCCGCGGTCGGTGTGGCCGATCAGATCGGTGTCGCGCACCTCGCGGCCGATCAGCTGCGCCACTTCCTGCAGCGTGCCGTCGTCGGCCGTGACCGTCATGCCTTCCCATTCGCGGCTGGCCTCGACGGTGACGAGCGTCAGGTAGTTCTGGGAGCGGACCGCGCGCTTGAGCTCGCGAGTCGAGGACGAACTCGAACGCGCCGGGCGTCAGCAGCTTCGAGTTCTCTTCGTAAAACGTGCGTCATCTAGGAAGCCTTGTCGAGACCGTTTTCTTTGATCTTGTAGAGGAGCGCCTTGTAGCTGATGCCGAGGATCTCCGCGGTTTCCTTCCGGTTCCAGCGCGTCTGCTGGAGCATCTTGAAGATCAGCTCGCGCTCGGCCTCGCGCGCGGCGGTGCGCGAGATGTCCTTCAGCGAGTAGTTGCCGGCTTCGGCGGCGGCGCAGGCGATCTCGGTCGGCGTCAGCGGTGCGCCGGCCGGCAGCTGCGGCGCGGCCGCCGCGAACGCCGGACGGCGGCCGCGGCCGCTCGACGACGCGGATGCGGCGACCGCGACTGACGGCGTCGCCGACTGACGGCTGGCGACTGACGACTGCACCGCTGCGCGGCCATCGCGATGCCGTGCGCGATCTCCTTGCGGATCGGCGCCTCGGTGCCGAGCACGACGGTGCGCTTGATCAGGTTCTCGAGCTCGCGGATGTTGCCCGGCCAGTCGTAGTCCATCAGCAGCCGCATCGTGTCCGGCGACAGATCGACGCACGGCTTGTTGTATTGGACCGAGTACTTCTTCAGGAAGTAGTCGGCGAGGATCGGCACCTCCTCGCGCCGCTCGCGCAGCGGCGGCAGGTTGATGCAGACGACGTTGAGGCGGAAGAAGAGGTCCTCGCGGAACTGGCCGTCGGCGACCGCCTGCTCGAGATCCTTGTTGGTGGCGGCGACGACGCGCACGTCGACGTGGACGTCGTGCTTGCCGCCGAGGCGCGAGAACTCGCCGTCCTGCAGCACCTGGAGCAGCTTGGCCTGCAGCGGAAAGCTCATGTCGCCGATCTCGTCGAGGAACATCGTGCCGTGGTTGGCGAACTCGAACTTGCCGGGCTTGTGCTGGATCGCGCCGGTGAAGGCGCCGCGCTCGAAGCCGAACAGCTCGGACTCGAGCAGCTCGGTCGGCAGCGCGGCGCAGTTCACCTTGACGAACGGCTTGTCGCGGCGCAGCGAGGACGCGCAGAGCGCCCGCGCGACAAGCTCCTTGCCGGTGCCGCTCTCGCCGCGAATCAGCACGGTGACGTCGGTGTCGGCGACCCGCTCGATCAGATCCTGCACCTCGGCCATCCGCTCGCTGTGGCCGAAGAGCATCTTGTATTTCGACTGCGACTGCAGCTGATCGCGCAGCGTCGCGACTTCGCGGGTGAGCTGATGCTGGCGCAGCGCGTTGGTGAGCGGCACCTCGAGGTCCGCTTCGTCGAACGGCTTGCTGACGAAGTCGGACGCGCCGAGCTTCATCGCCTGCACGACCGTCGTGGTTCGGCCCTGGCCGGAGAGGACGATGATCGGCACTTCGCGGTCGATTTTCTTGAACGCGGCCAGCGCGGCGAGCCCGTCCATCTCGCCCGGCATCACCATGTCGAGGATGACGGCGGCGGGGCGCTCGCGCTGGTAGCGCTGGACGGCGTCGTCCGCGTTGCCGAGCGTGATCGCGTGATAGCCGCGCTCGGCGAGGAACGATTCGAGGAACGTCGCACATGGCCGGAGTCGTCGTCGACGACCATGACGTGCGGCTTACCGTTGAGATACATGCTCGACACGCAGTGCTGTTGAGCAATGCAAATGCCAGAGCAGGAAAACAGTGTCGTTCGATTGAGGAATCAGGGAGATAACGGAAGGGAACGCGTCTTCGGTGAAAAGGGAAACACCGAAGACGCGCGGAAGCGAACTTACCTAACTACTTACGTGCTGATGCCACACTCCTTGATCTTGTTGAGCAAGGTTTTGTAGCTGACGCCGAGCTGCTCAGCCGCGCGGCGGCGATTCCAGTGCACGCTGTTCAGCGTCTCTTCGATCAGCGCGCGCTCGGCTTTGATCGACGCCGACTTCGCGACGTCGGCGAGCTTCGATCCGACTGGCGGCGCAGCCGGCGGCTCGTCCGGCGAGCATCGAGTTCGTCGTCGACGTCCGCTTCGTCCGGCGCGTCCGGCGAGCGCAGGCGCGCGCGACGGCGACGCGGATCGCGCGCTCGCGCCGACGCCGGCCACCGCGTAGGCGACGTGCGGACGGCCGACGCGCGTCATCTCGCGGACGACCAGCGACTCGTCCTGCAGAATGACGATCCGCTTGATCATGTTCTCGAGCTCGCGGATGTTGCCCGGCCACTCGTAGGTCTGGAACAGCTGCGCGAGCGTGTCGGAGAGCTGCCGCACCGGCCGGTTGTAGCGCCGCGCGTAGCGGTCGATGAAGAAGCCGGTGAGGTGCGAGATCTCGCTGCGGCGCTCGCGCAGCGGCGGCACCGTGACCTCGATGACCTTGAGGCGATAGTAGAGGTCCTCGCGGAACTCGCCGTTGATCATCATCGTTTCGAGGTCGCGGTTGGTCGCCGCGACGACGCGCACGTCGACGTTGATCGACTTGTTGCTGCCGAGCTTCGTGAACTGCGCGTCCTGCAGCACGTGCAGCAGCTTGGCCTGCAGCGCCGCCTTCATCTCGCCGATTTCGTCGAGGAAGATCGTGCCGGTGTCGGCCTGCTCGAACTTGCCGATGCGCGTCGTCGCGGCGCCGGTGAACGCGCCCTTCTCGTGGCCGAAGAGCTCGCTCTCGAGCAGTTCGGCCGGCAGCGCCGCGCAGTTGACCTTCACGAACGGCCGATCCTTGCGCGACGAGCGCTGGTGGATCGCGCGCGCCACCAGCTCCTTGCCGACGCCGCTCTCGCCGCGGATCAGCACCGTGACGTCGCTGTCCGACACCTGCTCGATGACCGAGGCGATCGTCTGCATCTCCGGGCTGTCGCCCCAGAAGAGGAACGCGCGATCCTGGTCGTCGGTCAGCTGACGGCGCAGCTCGGTGATCTCCGACACGAGCCGCGTCTTTTCGATCGCGTTCTTGATCGCGGCGTCGAGCGCGATCTCGCCGAGCCCTTCCGGATCGTCGGGCTTGACGACGTAGTCGGCGGCGCCGAGACGCACCGCCTCGACGATGGTCGCCGCCTGCTCGCGCCCCGACAGCATGATGGCCTGCATCTCGGGCTTCGCCGCCTTGAGCGCGCGCAGCGTTTCGAGACCGTTCATCCCCGGCATCATCACGTCGAGCAGCACGATGTCGGGCGGATCGCCCTGCTTCACCGACGCGAGCAGCTCGTCGCCGCGCGAGTAGGAGCGCGTCTCGTAGCCGCGGAGCGAGAGGAAGGTGCGCAGGTAGTTCGAAAATGCGGAATCGTCATCCACGATGGCGACGTAGGGTTTCTTCAACGCATCAACTCCCTAGGGGGAACGAGATGATGGCCGATCCGCGCGCGATGCGGATCGGGGCTATCCGGATTGCCGCTGCGTGCTGGCCGGCGACCAGATGCGGCCGCCGTGCCCTTCGATGACGCGGCGCGCGAGCGGCAGCGACAGTCCAAGGCCTCCGCGGCTTTCGTCGAACGGCGCCGGCTCGCTGTCGTATGCCTCTTGTACGCAGCTGTCGTCAGCGACAACGATGACGGCGCATGGACGGCCCTCGCGCGTATCGAGCCGGCGCTCGGCGATCACGGTCGATGGGCCGGGCTTTTCTCGCAAGAATTGCCCGGAAAATCGCGTCAAATGCCGTTCGGAGACGGGTGGCGTCGCCCGTCATGCACGCGCCCTCCGAAGGACCGCTGAGTTTGAGATGCACGTCGCGATCTGTGGCCTCATGCACGAGCTCGGCCACTTGTTCCAGCATCGAAAACAAGTCGACCGGCTGCCGGTTCAATTTGATGCGCGCCACTGTCGAGCTTACCAATCTCGCTGAGCTCGGCGACGATCGCCACCAGCCGCGCGCACGACTTCTCGGCTTCATCGATCATGCGGCGCTGCCGCTCGCTCATCGGCGGCTCTTGATCCTTTTGCAGCATCCGCAGGTAACCGCCGACGACGCTGGCTGGCGTGCGGAACTCATGAACGGCGAGCGAGATCAGCGGCGGATAGGGATTGTCAGATGAGCCCACGCGATCAGCTTATCATCCGCGCCCTTCACTACTTTGTGAAAACTATTCCAGCGATCGCGTGGTTGCGCAGCGAAAATGTTCCGAAACAGGCGCACCGCGCTGGCACATCGCTTGAAGTGTTTCTGCCGCATGAGGAAGCGGTATCGGGTTCTGTTCCTGGCGGCGCTCGTCGCAGCTCTCGTCGTGCCAGTGGGATTTGCACTCTCGCTCGATTCAACTCCGGTGACCTCGAAGTTCATGCGCTCGGCTGTCGCGTCACCCGCCGTCCTGCCCTCGTGGTCGATGCCCGACGGCGCCAAGTTGTTCTTCGTCGGAACTGTGCTGTTCGGTCTGGCCGCGGCGGTTCGAAAGGCTTCCTGACGAGCCCGGGATTTGAGGAGCGGGATCTGACGAGGTAAATTTCCCAGAACCCATATCCTTAGATTCTCAAGTTGGCGATCCTTCCCAGCGTCATCATTCCTGTCTATCGCGACGCGGCGGCGCTCGAGCGCACACTGGCGAGCACCGATTTTTCCGCCGCTGAACTGATCGTGTCCGCGACGCGCGAGGATGCCTCGCTGGCCGCGCTCCGCGCGGCGCGACAAGACATCGTCTGGATCGATGCGCCGCGAGGGCGGCGCGATCCAGATGAATGCGGGCGCCGCCTTCGCGAGGGGCGACTGGCTCGTCTTCCTGCACGCCGACACGCGGCTCCCGATCGGCTGGAGCGAAGCCATCGAGGACGCGAGCCGCGATCCTCGGGTGGCGGCCGGCTGTTTCAGGTTCGCGCTCGATTCCGAATCGCCGATGGCCCGGCTGATCGAGATCGGCGTGCGCGCGCGTGTCGCCTTCCTCGGTCTGCCGTACGGCGACCAGGCGATCTTCGTCCGCCGCGCCGTCTTCGAGGCGATGGGCGGCTACGCGCACCTGCCGATCATGGAGGATGTCGACCTGGTGCAGCGTCTCAGGCGCCGCGGGCGCCTGTTCCGGTCGTCGAAACCGGCGATCACCTCGTCTCGCCGCTGGGAGCGCGACGGCTGGATCGGTCGCTCGGCCCGTCACCTGCTGCTGATCGTGTTGTATTTCTCCGGCGTGTCCCCCGAGCGCCTCATTCGGCTCGATTCGGCGAGACAGGTTCATCCGGACCCGCCGCCCGGCCGTATTCCCTTACAATGAAAGGGATTCTGCGAGGTGTAACCGGCGCCGGCCCGTTGGCGTCGAAGAGGGTAGCCATATGCTCATCAAACGCGCCGACGACATCCGGAGCTCGGAAATTACGGACAAGAAGCTGTATCTCAACCGCCGCGAGTTCATCGGCGCCGCGGCCGCGACAACTGCCGCGGTTGCGGCGGGCGTGGTTGGAAGCGGGAGCCTCGTGCAGGCCGCAACGCCGGCGCCCCACGGACGGAAGCTCGAGAACGTGAAGCCCAGCACGTTCAGCACGGACGAGAAGCCGAACAAGTGGGAAGAGATCACGACCTACAACAACTACTACGAGTTCGGCATCGACAAGGACTCGCCGTCGATGTTCGCGCGGAATCTCAAGACCGAGCCGTGGACGGTGGCGATCGACGGCGAATGCGCGAAGAAGGGCAACATGCCGCTCGAGGACATCCTCAAGGGGCAGACGCTCGAGGATCGCATCTACCGTCATCGCTGCGTCGAAGCCTGGTCGATGGTCATCCCGTGGGTCGGCTTCCCGCTGGCGGACTTGATCAAGAAGTGCGAGCCGACCTCGAAAGCGAAGTACATCGAGTTCACCACATTTTTCGATACGAAGCAGATGGCCGCTCGTACGTCGGCGATCCGCTATCCGTACGTCGAGGGATTGCGCCTCGACGAGGCGATGCATCCGCTGACGATCATCGCGGTCGGCCTCTACGGCGAGGTGATTCCGAACCAGGACGGCGCGCCGATGCGCCTCGTCGTGCCGTGGAAGTACGGCTTCAAGCACATCAAGTCGATCGCCAAGATCAAGTTCGTCGAGCGAGCGCCGCTCAACACCTGGCAGGATCAGGCGGCGAGCGAGTATGGGTTCTACGCCAACGTGAACCCGTCGGTCGATCACCCGCGCTGGAGCCAGGCGACCGAGCGCCGCATCGGCGAGTTCCTGCGGCGCAAGACGCTGATGTTCAATGGCTACGGCGATCAGGTCGCCAGCCTGTACACGGGCATGGACCTCAAGCGGAACTATTAGGCATCTGACGTCCGGACCAGGCTGAGAGCCGCTCGTGAAGCTGTCGGATCGCGCCGTTCGCTTTGGCCTCAAGCCTGTCGTCTTCGTGGCGTCGCTGGGGCCGTTCTTCTACCTGGTCTGGGCCGCGCTGACCGGGAACCTCAGCGCCAATCCGCTGTCGGATCTCACCAACGAAACCGGCGTCTGGACGCTTCGCTTCATCTGCATCACGCTCGCCATCACGCCCGTTCGCAAGCTGACCGGGTGGAACACGCTCGTCAAGTTCCGGCGGATGGCCGGGCTCTACGCGTTCTTCTACGGTTCGCTGCATTTGCTGACCTACGCCATCGTCGATCGATTCGCGGGTCTCGATCAGGCGCCAGGTTGGGTTGAAGCCATTGGAGCGCGGTCATCTTCCCGGGTTGTCGCTCGTCGCCTCGACCGTCCGCGGCTTGACGAAGTCGATCGGCGAGGACATCTACAAGCGTCCGTTCATCACGATCGGTTTCTCGGCCTGGCTGACGATGCTGCCGCTGGCGATCACGTCGACCGCCGGATGGATTCGCCGGCTTGGCGGCAAGCGCTGGAACCGACTCCATCGTCTCGTCTACCTCACAGGCATGCTCGGTCCGCTTCACTACTGGTGGCTGGTGAAGGCCGACGTCAACCGTCCGCTCACCTATGCGGCCGTCGTCGCGCTGCTGCTCGGGACGCGGGCTGTTCTGGAATCGCGCGCGCCGCTCCGCTGCAGTTCCCGCCCGCGCTCCCGCGACGCACGCGTGAGAAGCGCGGTCGGCGTCATGGCGCGGGCGCCGTCCGCTGAGGGAAAAAGCAGGCTCGCGTCACATTTCTCTCCGGAGCGCCTGCGCGCCCTCAGGGTCGCCCTGCTCGCGGATACGCTGCGCAACCTCGAGACGCTTCCAGACGTGTGCATCTTCTTCACGCCCGACGACGGCCGCTGATGAGCTCGCGCAGTGGGGCGACGCGACGCTGGCCCGGCTGCCGCAAGGTCCGGGCGATCTTGGCACGCGCATGTGTTCCGCCGTACGGCATCTGCTGGATGTTCGGAGTTACGACGCGGCAGTGCTCGTCGGCACGGACATCCCCTGGTTGACTGCCGATCGTGTGCGCGAGGCTGTCGACACGCTCACGGCAGGAGGTGGCGTCGTCCTTGGGCCCGCCGACGACGGCGGCTACTACCTGATCGGGATGACACGCACGCACGAGGGCCTGTTCGAACAGATCGCCTGGGGAACCGAGAGCGTGCTGGCAGATACGCTTGCGCGCGGCGGAGCGCTGCGGTGTCGACGCGCGGCTGATTCAAAGCGCGTACGACGTGGACACCATCGACGACGTGCGGCGGCTCGAACGCGATCTTGCGGTGGCGCCCGCCGACGCGTGCCCGCACCTGCGCCGCTGGTTCAGCGAGACCTAGCGCGTTTTTCAATTCGATGGAGTGCGGACCTTTAGGTCCGCCGTGTGGGCAGGCCTGAAGGCCTGCACTACGCCGGACTGCAAAACGCCATAGAGAGGCGTTTCACTTCCCGATAGTCGGTAGTGTCCGGCTTTAGCCGGACTTGGCCGGTTCGCCCGACGGCGGACACGTACACACATGTCGCCACTCGCGCTTCGTGATCGATCACGCGAACGGCTGATCGATCGACGGGCTCGGCTGCGTGAAGAACTTCGGCCCGCTCTCGGTGATGTACAGGCAATCCTCGAGGCGGAGACCGAACTCGCCATAGATCGCGATCATCGGCTCGTCGCTGAAGCACATGCCGGGCTGCAGCGGCGTCTTGTTGCCGCGAACGAAGTTGGTCCACTCGTGCCCGTCGAGGCCGATGCCGTGGCCCGTCCGGTGCGGCAGGCCGGGGACTTTGTAGTCCGGCCCGAACCCGGCATCGGTGATGACCTTGCGGGCCGCCGCGTCGACCGCCTCGCACGGCACGCCCGGCTTCGCGGCGGCGAACGCCGCGGCCTGCGCACGGTGCTCGAGGTTCCAGACGTCAATCTGACGCTTCGTCGGCTTGCCGAACACGACGGTCCGTGTGATATCCGACTGGTATCCGTCGACCTGACACCCGTCGTCGATCTGGACCACGTCTCCTTCACGCAGTTTCTGCGGCGTGATGCTGCCGTGGGGGAACGCGGTGAATTTCCCGAAGCTGACCGCCACGACGCCGTTCTGCGCCCCGATCGCCCGATAGGCGGCCAGAATGTTGTTGCGAAGGTCGCCCTGTGTCATCCCTTCGCGCAGCGTGGCGAGGCCGGCTTTGTACGCGGCGATCGTCTGATCGTTGGCGCGCTGCATCAGCGCGATCTCGGCCGGCGACTTGATCATCCTGCAGCCGGCGGTGACCGGATCGGCGCTCACCGCCTCGATGGCGGGCGCTGCCTGCTTCACCCCGTTGACGATGAAGAAGCGCATGCGCTCCTCGATGCCGAGCCGCCCCGTCGTGACGCCGCGATCCTTCAGAATCTGGGCGACGCGCTGATACGGGCTCGCGTCCTCTTCCCACGTCCGCAGGTCCTTCCCGCCGATCTCGATCAGCTCCCGCGCTCGCTCCTCTTCGAACGCGGGAGACACCCACGCCATCTCGCCCTTCGCAGGGAGCACCGCGATGAACGGACGCTCGCTGAGGCCCCAGCGCACGCCGGTGAAGTAGAAGAGGCTCGACCCGCCCTCGAGGATGACGGCGTCGATGTGATTCTCGGTCATCAAGCGCCGCGCCTTTTCGATCCGCGCGCGCCGTTCGTCATTCGTGATCGGGACGATGCCGGCGGTCATCGGCTTCAGTGCACGAATCGAGGCCGGCACCGGCGCCGCGGCGTTGTTGTCGCCGCCGCTGCCCGGTCGATCCGTGGCTCCCTGGGCCAGCAGCTCTTCGGCGGCCTTCGAGGCGACGGCGAGGCTCGTACCCGCGGCGGCCGTTGATCGGAGAAACGTGCGGCGGTTCATGCGCATGGCGGTCCTTTTTCAGTGAATGGTGATGCGGCCTTCGATCGCAGGCGCGATCTCCGACTTGGCCGTCACGTATTCTTCGAGCGCGGCCGAGATCAGGTTACCCGCCTCCGGCCCGACACGAACCGGCTGACCGGTGAACATCGTGTAGCCATCGCCCTGTTTCAGGACGAAGTCGGGGATGGCGACGGTATAGACCTTGTTCGGATCCAGCGGCTGTCCGTTGACCATCACGTCGCGGACGCGATTGCCCCGCGGCGCGCTCTGCTCGACCGTCATCGTCAGCCCGGACACCTGGGGGAACCGGCCGTCCGGCGCCGGCAGCGACGCCACGCCGTGATTCAGCGCGTCGAGCACCACGCGTCCGGTCAGCGCGAGCACACACACGACGTTGTCGAACGGGTGCATTTCGATCGAGCGTGCGTCGCGTGAGCGGTCCGGCGGGGAAGAGGCGGTTGCCGCGAATGCTGCCCGAGTTGGTGATGGCGATGTCCGAATGGGCATTCGCGCGCATGGCGTCGGCGAGCAGATCGCCCAGATTCGTCTCCGAGGTGCGCAGATGGAGACTGACACCGTCGAGCGGCACTCGCGTGGTGCCGGCGACGGTGTCGAGAGCCGTGCCGAGCCGCGACTCGTACGTGGCGACCACGCGCGGCCGTTTTCGGGATCGTCGGCCAGCGCATTCGTGACAGGCATCAGTTCGTAGAAGCGCTCGACCGTGCCCGACGGCCGCTGATTCACGTCGATCCGCGCGACGAACTTCGCGTCCGAGCCGGCTTTGCTGATGAACGACCGCCGTTCGATCGCCGTGATCGGATAGTGTTCGTGACCGCCGATCACGAGATCGATATCGGGATATTGCTCGACGAGCGCCCGGTCGTCGGCAAACGCGAGGTGCGTCACGGCGACGATGACGGTGGCGCCGGCTTGCTTCAGCATCGGCAGGTACCGGCCTGCCGACGTCAGCGGATCGAGAATCCGCGTGTGCTTCAGCTTGTCGCTCGTAATCTCCTGCGTGTTCAGGCACAGGCCGATGAATCCGACCTTCAGCGAGCCGAACGTCTTGACGAGATAAGGCGCGGCGCCGCCGATCGGCTGGCCGGTTTTCGTGTCGACGACGTTGGAGACGACCCATTGAAACGTCGCCTCGTGCATCCGCTGGATCAGCACGTCGTCGCCGAAGTCGAACTCGTGGTTGCCGAGCGTCGCCAGATCGAGGCCGGCGGCGTTCAGCGCGGCGATCATGTGCTCGCCTCTGAAGACGCTCGAGGCGACCGAGGGAGCCAGGAAGTCTCCGGCGATGACGAGGAAGGGCGTGCGCCCGGCCTTCGCGAGGTTCTGTTTCAGCGTCGCGACGCGCGCCAGCCCTCCCTGGCCGTCGATCGGCACCGTCGTGTAGACGTCGTTGATCTGGAGAAGGGTGACCGGCGCGGCGGCGCGCGCCGAGAATTCCTGTTGGGCAGCCGCAGGGACGAACCACCAGCCGGCGAGCGAAGCAGCGACGAGCGCCGCGGCGACGAACGACCAGCGGCGAACCACGAACGACGAACACCGAACGACGAACGTCGAACCGCGAACCTCGAACGCCGAACCTCGAACGTCGAACGTCGATCTTGTCACCTGTACTGCGCCCACGACCCGACCTGCGAGAGGTCGACGTTCCCGCCGCTCAGGATGATCCCGACACGCAAGCCGCGGATGGGCGTGGTCCCTTCCAGCGCCGCCGCCGCGGCGAGCGCACCGGTCGGTTCGACGACCAGTTTCAGCCGTTCCCACAGATAGAACATCGTCTTCAGGAGGGTGGGGTCGTCGACGGTTGTCATGCCGCTCACGTGTTCCATGACCAGCGGGAAGGTCAGTGAGCCGAGCGAGGGCGTGCGGGCGCCGTCGGCGACCGTTTTCGGGTTGTTGACCGTCTGCAGCGATTTCGTCTGAAACGATCGCGTCGCATCGTCTCCGGCGGCTGGTTCGACGCCGATCACCTTGCAGCCGGGCGACATGCCGTTGGCGGCAAGCGCGGAGCCGGACAGAAGGCCGCCGCCGCCACACGGCGCGAAGAGCAGGTCGAGCGGGCCGGTTTCTTCAATCAGTTCGCGGGCGGCGGTGCCCTGGCCCGCGATGATGTGGGGATGATCGTACGGAGGAATCAACGCGAGCCCGCGTTCGGAGGCGAGCCGCCGTCCGATGGCTTCGCGGTCTTCCGTATCGCGGTCGTAGAGGATCACCTCGCCGCCGTAGCCCTCGGTGGCGATGCGTTTGACCGCGGGCGCGTCCGACGGCATGACGATGACGCGCGGGATGTCGAGCACCTGTCCGGCGAGCGCGATGGCCTGCGCGTGGTTGCCGGACGAGAAGGTCACGACGCCGCGGCGGCGTTCGTCGGCGTTCAGTCGCGAGAGCGCGTTGTAGGCGCCGCGAAACTTGAAGGCGCCGGCGCGCTGCAGGTTTTCGCACTTGAAGAACAGCTCGGCGCCGGTGCGCTGTGTTGATCGTCCGCGAGGTGGCGACGGGCGTTTTGTGAGCGGCGCCGGCGATCTGTCGGGCTGCGCTCTCGATGTCGGCAAACGTGGGTAGGGTCATGTGTGGGTCGCATTCCGGCCTTCAGCACTCAACGATATCGCACGTAGTGCAGGCCTTCAGGCCTGCCGTGGAGGCGGTGTGTCCGTTCAGCCGATCTTATTTCAGCTTCCCGCTCAACTCTTCGTAGACCTTGCGGATGGCGATCGGTCCCTGCGACGAAGCGAGGGTCCACGATGCGTACTCGCCCCAGTTCGCCTGTGCGACAGCCTGGTCGACGGGCACACCCGCTTTGTAGAGGCGCGTCGCTTCGGCGATCACCGCTGTCATCGCCTTGTGGTAGGCGCTGATTTCCTCGCGCGACACCGCGCCCGTTTCCGTGAAGCCGTGGCCGGCGATGTAGATGGTGGCCTGCATCGCCTCGGCGCGATCGAGCGCTTTCAGCCACTCCGTGGGATAGGCGGAGCGCATGGCGGGGAAGACGCGGTTCAGGAAGATCTCGCTGAGGAACAGGATCCTCTGGCGCGGCAGCCAGACGGCCAGGTCGCCGCCGGTGTGCGCGCGGCCGAGAAAGAGGATCTGCACCGGCTCGCCGCCCATCGCGAAGCTTTTTTGGTCGGCCACCAGTTCGGCGTCGGCGGGCAGTTTCCATCCGCCTTCGCGGCCCGATTTGGCGGCCGCTTCGGCGGACCGGTCGAGGATCGCCTTCGAGTTGGGGTGGATGATGTAGTGCACGCCGGCGGGGAAGGAGGCGTTGCCGGCGGTGTGATCGCCGTGATCGGACGCGATGACCACGGTCGTAATCGGCTTTGGCGTCACTTTCCTGATCGCCTCGACCAGTCCTTTCGTCTCGGCGGGGCTGCCCTGGCCGTCGGCGACCAGCACGCCGTCGCTGGTGACGACGAACATGTTGGTCGTCGTGAACTTTTCGGGGCCGGCGTGGAAATCCTCGTAGGTGTAGACGTTGTCGGAGACCTTGACCGTGCGTGGAAAATCGCTCAGCTTCATGCCGCGCGCGATCGGATCGGCGGTGCGGACGACCGGTGGCTGCGCGAGGGCGAGAGTTGCGGCGAATGCGGGGGTTGCGAGAATCACGAGACGGATCGAACGCCGCAACATGCGGATGAGCTCCTTGTTGTGATGCGAACGCTTATGCTAACATCAGGGTTCCTCAGGTGACGCGGGGTGGAGCAGTCCGGTAGCTCGTTGGGCTCATAACCCAAAGGTCGCGGGTTCAAATCCCGCCCCCGCAACCAAAATTTCCCCTTTAGATAGTTGCTTTTAGACGAGCCCTGACTGGCAGGTCGGGGCTTCGTGTTGGGACTGCTTGGGTGAAGGATGCAGAAATCCGGATCGTGTTCCAGCTTCGCGTGAAACAGTCTAGGAGCGATTGGATAGAATAGCGCCGACTGGCCAACTGCGCAGGAGGCTTCGTGTTCATCTCCCTGTGTTATTTGGTGCTTCGGCGGGTTCTGCCGCTGGCCGCCTGGCGCTTTCGGTCGAACGATCTCAAGGAGCTGGAAATCGTCGTGCTTCGGCACGAACTCGCCATCCTCCGAAGACGAACCCGCCGGCCGGCGTTGACGTGGACCGACCGGCTCTTCCTCGCGGCAGCCAGCCGGCTCCTGCCGCGCGCACGCTGGCGGTCCTTCATCATCACACCGGGGACACTGCTTCGCTGGCATCGACGCTTGGTGGCGAAGCGGTGGACGTATGCGCGTCGAGCCGGGCGCCCGCCGCTCCGCCGTGAGATCCGAGCACTGGTTATTCGTTTCGCGCGAGACAACCCGCGGTGGGGTTATCAACGCATCGTCGGCGAACTGAAGGGTCTTGGCATGGTGGTTTCGGCGACGACGGTGCGCACTTGGCTTCGGGCAGCGGGTCTCGGACCGGCCGGCACGCGCGGCGGGATGACCTGGCGCGAGTTCGTGCGAGCGCACCGGCGCAGCATGCTCGCCGTCGATTTCTTCACCGTCGAGACGATTTGGCTGCAACGACTGTACGTGCTGTTCTTCATCGAACTGGGGAGCCGCCGTGTGCACGTCGTGGGTTGCACGCCGAATCCGAGCGCGCCGTGGGTAACACAGCAGGCCCGTCAGCTGACCTGGACGCTGGCCGGATGCCCAGAGCCGTTCCGCTTCCTGATTCGCGACCGGGACCAGAAATTCACCGACGGTTTTGACGACGTGTTTCGGGGCAGTGGGCTCGAGATCATTCGCACACCGTTTCGCGCGCCGCAGGCGAACGGCGTGGCGGAGCGGTTCGTGCGCACCGTTCGGTCAGAGTGTCTCGACCGGCTGCTGATCCTGAACGACCAGCATCTTGAGCGAGTTCTCGACGTCTTCGTGGAGCATTACAACGGCCACCGGCCACATCGAGCGCTGGCACTCACGCCGCCCTGCGCGGCACGTTCGCCGGTGTTGCCGCCGACAGAGTGGGGCGAGGCTCGTGTCCAGCGTCGCGATCGTCTCGGTGGTGTGGTTCACGAGTACGTCCTGGCGGCGTGATCAGATTCTTGAACCCTACAGTCTCTCCGTCTATGCATCGTCAGAGCGGTGTCACTCCGGACGTCACGCTTTGCAAGAACGTTTCGTCGTAGCGGGGCCCGTTCGATACCCGGCGAGCATACGCTGGACTGTCGCCCGTCTTCGGCCCGCACGTCGATGCGGTCGTCGATTCCGAGCCGTTCGTCAAGCAATGGAGGAGATACCGCCGGGTCGTCGAGCTCGCCGCGCCACGTCGATTGCGGCATCGGCGTTGGCCGTGGCGCCCCTTCGTCGAAGGTGCCGTCTGGCGACCGCTCGGAGGGCCAGGCCGAGGGCTCTGTACTTCACGCGAGTGCGCGCGCGACTTTGCTCCACGACACCGGTCGGCCTCTTGAATGACCTCGACCGACGTGCCGCGCGCCAAGGCGAGCTTCGCTCCTGCGTGACTGGCCGAAGTGTCCATTTCCAGGCATGCCAGCCGCGCGCCAGGCGGACGGCACGGTCGATTCGTCGAGCAGCGCGTCCGCCGCTCCGGATGGTGTTTGCGCGAAGATTACCGCAGGTCAATGCCAGCGCTCACCATCGGCGGTTCAAATGCCACACGCCGCGCCAGCTCGCGCGCTTCTTGCGCACGCGTAGCCGCGTTCTCCAGATCGCCGAGGCTGAGCCACGGCGCCACGGACATGGAAATGGCTCGCGCCAGGAGCGGCAGCGCCCCACTGCGGCGTCCATATACCCGGGCTTCCTCGAAGGCCCGCAGCGATTCGTTGTACCGGCCTACGCTGCAGAGAGCCAGGCCCGAATGCTGGAAGCGCATAGAGCAAGAATGCGGCGTCCTTGGCCTGTACGCGCGCGTGCTCATGTGGCGCGGCGCGCGCCAGCTCTCTACGGCTTCCGCGGTCCGTCCGGCCCAGTACACAGCGTGAGCGGCGCTCTCGCTAAGCCGAAGGAGCGGACCCCACCCGCGCGGACCAGAGCTTTCCGATCCAGTTCGATCCCGTGGCGACATCTCCATCCGAGATCTTCGCGCCCGCCATCCAGGCGAAGCATCCGCGGCGAGGTCGTCGCGGCCCAGGATCCGCCAGCGCGTACGCCTCGACGGCGAATCGCTGAACATTCGCGATGTTCATCAGCCAGAACGAGGTCTCGGCAAGACGGACCAGGAGCTCCACCCGTGTCGTGTCGTCACTCTCAGGCGAAAGAGCCAGAGCGGCCTCGAACGCCGTCTTGGCTGATTCCCACTGACCCGCCTGAAAGTAACTGCGGCCTCGCTTGCCATGGAGCTCCCTCTGGCGATTCTGGAGGTCCTGTCCAGAGACTGCTTGACCCAGCGATTGCAGGGCCATCTCGTAGTAGCGCGCGGCGTCCTCGAGCGCAAAGGTCTCGAGTGCGCGGTCGCCAGCACGGCTCGCGTAATCGGTTGCCTTCTCGGCATCGCAGAACGAGACAGCTTGGCAAGTGATACGCCAGGTCGCCGAGCGGCGGGCTGCCGACGAAAACGGCGCTCGATGACCTGGGCGATCTGATGATGAAGCCGGATCCGACGACCAGGTATGTCCCGTACAGGACTTCCGGATCAGTGCATGAGTGAACGAAAACCGGCCCGGCGTTCGCGAGTCTTCAACGATGATTCTCGCTGCCACGGCTTCCTCGAGCGCATCGAGCGCCACGACATCCGGCATGCCTTCGAGGTCCTGGAGAACCGGTAGCGTGAATTCGCGCCCGACGACAGACGCAAGCGCGAGAAGCTTGCGCGTGGCTTCGCTGAGCCGGAGCAAACGCCGGTGTCGAGGGTTCCGGATGGTCTCTGGCACCTCACTGTCGACGCCATCGTTCTGGACCTTCGTTTCGATGAAATGCTTCGCCATTTCGATGACGAACAGCGGGTTACCCCCCGCCTTCGCGGCAATAGCGCCCGTTATCCACCGCGGAGTCTGTGGGCCGGTCGTGGCCCCATGGGATCGGAGACGTGATCATCCGTGAGTCCTTTAAGCACGATCTGCGTCGCTGACGGCTCTCGCCAGAGCTCACTCAGAATTGCTCTGGCCGAGGGTGCGTCGTCGAGCCTCGTCTCGCGGTAGGCGACGATGAGGAGGAGGGCAGCCGCCTGCGTGGAGCGCACGACGTGCCGCAAGAGCAGCATCGACCCGCGATCGCCCAATGCACATCCTCCAGCATCACGAGCAAAGGGTTTCGCTGTGATGTCGCACTCAAAAGCTCCGCCAGCGCCTCGAACATTCGAAAGCGTCGTCCTTCGGGAGTTGCGACGACTGAGGTCCGCGATCGAACGTGTTTCGCCAGTTCCGGCAAGAGCTGGACGAGTTCGGCAGAGCCATCGATGCTCCTGAGCAAGGAACGAAGCCTCGACGTGGACGTGCCTCGCACGAGCGCTCGGAGGATCTGGATGAACGGTGCAAACGGCACGATCGCTTCAGGTTCACACCGACCCGTCAGCACGGTTGCGCGATCGCCGAGGCTGCGGGCGAACTCGGTCGCCAGCCTCGTCTTCCCGATGCCAGACTCGCCGCTGATCAAGACGAGTTGCGCGTGTCCCGATCGCGCAGCCTCCCACGTTTCCGAGAGAGTGGCCAATTCGCCGTCGCGCCCGATGAACGACCCGGGCCACGAGGGCAGGGCGGCCGGCGGACAAAGTCGCTCGAACGCCATGATGTCGGCTCGCCCGAACATCGGCTTGGGTCCCGAAGGCACAGGCGGATCGGGTCGCCGAGTTTCCAGCCACGCGTCGAGCTCGTTCGAGTCGGCGTAGATAGACCCCAGCTTTGAATGGAAGTGCCGATGGACGGGAAGGCCCTCGTGTTTCTCCCATCGCCGGACGGTGGTCTCGTGCTTCTTTAAATAGCCTGCGATCTGCTTCCAGGAATCGAGCCGGACGCCGGGGGCACGCTGCCGCGGGAAACGTCTGATGGGACCAAGTTCGTCTGCCATTGGTGTTGCCAGCTCTCGGCACCATTCTGTGCGTTTGATCGCACCGCGTAAACACGAATGAGCGACTTTGCTCTTCTTTGCTCGTTGCTCGGCGTTTCACTGGACGGTAGTGTGATGCGCACGGAGGGTGTGATGAAAACACTAATCGGTTCGCTGTGCGTGGCCGGTCTTTTGGTGTGCGCGATGGTGACGTGGGCCGAACCGGCGTCCGGCGTCGTGAGCACACTCATCGGCCGCGGAACCTATGAGCCGTTCAAGATCAAGACGGACCATGCCTCACCTGTCGATTTCGAGGCCAAGGCCAAGTCGCACGTGGATGTCGTGGTCCAAACGCACGACTATGGTCCTTACATCAATGGCTCGCCGGCGTCCACAGGATGGCATACGCACCCAGGGCCCGTCTTCATTACCGTGATCACAGGCCAGTTGACGTTCTATGAGCTCGACAATCCGACCTGCACGCCGAAGGTCTATTCCGCCGGCGAAGGCTTCGTCGATACCGGCGCCGGGCATATCGGACGCAACGAGCTGGGGACGCCGGCCCGGGATGTCACGGTGGCCATCGCGCCCGTGAACGGGTCGTTCCGCACCAACCTGCAGGCGCACGCAAACGCGAATTGCCCGGGTTTTTAGCAGCCACGACGGATGTTGATCGTTTGACTCTTGTCGTGACTGAAAACGCGATTTCGCGTCCAACGAGCACCTTCAGGCAGCTCCGTCGTTGGATGCGTCATCGTGCAAGATTCGCCGAATCGAGATCGCACCGCTGCGGTGGAAACACTGGAGCCTCGACACCGGATTCTTTCCTTCCAGACGGAGGTTCGCAATGCGCATGACGCCCAGACTCGCCGTTTTCGTGATCGCCGTGTCGTCGTTTGTCGCCTGTGGAAACCCGGGCGGCACGGCGGATACCGCCAGCCGGCAGTCGCTGACGGCGCCCAGCGCCCTGTCGGCCAGCGTGAAGGAGGCCGCCAGCACCCGTCAAGTCACGATGATGGATGCCTGCGACGGTCCAACGTTCAATCTCGCCATTGGACCAGGCACATGCGGCCGAAACGGAGGCGTGGCCTTTTCTGCGTTCGTGGCCGAGATCACGGCGCATCATTTCGCCGGCGCGTGGCACAACTCCCCATCGCAATCCGATGCGTGGCTCGGCGACGCGCTCATCGCGACGAATAACGGGGGCGAGACGCACACCTTCACGCGTGTCGCCGACTTCGGCGGCGGGATCGTGCCGTTCTTGAACGAGCTCGCAGAAACGCCGCACGTGGCGCCCGAATGCACGACCGAACGCACGTTCGTGCCGCCTGGCGGCGCGGACTCGAGGCCCTCAACCAGGTGGGTGACCTCAAGTTCCAGTGCTGCATCCATCCCTGGATGCACACGACAATCCTCGTGAAGTCGCACTAACAGGACGAGCCAGTCCCTAGAAGGGTTGGTGACCGAGTCATCGACCGGCAGCTCTTCACCGATGCCGATGCAGCGTCCAAGTTCGCTATCGACAAGATGCACGCCTATAACGCGTCTCTTGAATGACCTGCGACTGCAATCCCGCGGAGACCGTGATCCAACAAAGCGTTCGACGAGGCCGCCGGACCGACGCACGATCACGGTTCGCGGCTCGGGCTATGGCCGTGTGAGCGTCATCCAGTGTCCGAATAGCCGCAGCTCAAATGGCGCTCAC
>CAWCDQ010000008.1:0-36665 GCA_963794305.1 uncultured Acidobacteriota bacterium
ACGCCGAAGGAAGCGGCCGCCGACGCGACGAAGGAAATCGGGCTGGCTGTCATGGCGACGACGCTCTCGCTCGTCGTGATCTTCGTGCCGGTGGCCTTCATGACCGGCCAGATCGGCCGCTATTTCTACAGCTTCGGGCTGACGTCGGCCGCCGCGATCCTGCTGTCGATGTTCGTCTCGTTCACGCTCACGCCGGCGCTCTGCGCGATGTGGCTGAAACCGGGCGACGCGAAGTCGGATCATTCGACGACGAAGTCGTCAGGCTGTCTACGCCGCCATCGATCGCGTGTACGGAAAGATGCTGGAATGGTCGCTCGGTCATCGCGCGGTCATGATCGGCATTGCCGGCGTCGTCGTCCTCTCGGCGGTCTTCCTGTACCCGTACGTGGGCAAGGAGCTCGTGCCCGACGACGACCAGGGCGAGTTCAGCATCAACGTCCGTCTGCCGCGCGGCACCAGCTACCAGCGGACCGAGGAGTTCATCCAGCCGATCGAGAAGGACGTCCTCGGCCTTCCGGCGCTTCAGCGCGTCATGCAGAACGTGAACTCCGGCTTCGCCAGCTTCAACATCACGATGAGTCCGCTCGAGGAGCGGAAGATCTCGCAGCAGCAGCTGATGATCCAGGCGCGGCAGATGCTTCGCAAATACCAGGGCGCGCGCATCAGCGTCTCGGGCGGGACCGACATTTCCGGCGCGTCGAGCGGCGGCGGCGCGGCGGCGGCGGCGGCGGCGGAGGAGGCGGCGGCGGCTTCAACCGCCTGAACGTCCTGATCCAGGGCCCGGACATCGAGCAGCTCCAGGCGTACACGGTGCAGCTGATGGACCTCGTTCGCACCATCCCCGGCGTCGTCGACGTGGACACCAACTTCGAGCCGACGCAGCCCGAGCTGCGCATCAACATCGACCGGGCACGCGCGGCCGATCTCGGCGTCAACATCGATACGCTCGCCAACAACCTGCGCACGCTCGTCGGCGGCGAGGAGATATCGGAGTTCAAGGATGGCGACGATCAGTTCAAGGTGCTGCTCCGCCTGGACGAGCCGTTCCGCACCACCGCCGTCATGGGCGATCTGCTCGTGGGGGCCGGCCCGGGCGGCGCGGGCCGCACGGTCAAGGTCAGCGACGTGGCGCAGCTGAAGAGCGACTTCGGTCCGGCATCGATTGACCGCTACAACCGCCAGCGGCAGATTTCGGTGAACGCCAACCTGCAGGGCGTGCCGCTCGGCGAAGTGCTGGCCAACGCGCGGCTCAAAGTCGAGGAACTGCACCTGAAGGCGGGCTACCAGGCCGTCTTCGGCGGGAGCGCGCGCACGCTGGCCGAGGCGTCGAGCAATTTCACCATCGCGCTCGTCCTCGCGGTGATCTTCATCTACATGGTGCTCGCCTCGCAGTTCAACAGCTTCATCCACCCGCTCACGATCATGACGTCGCTGCCGCTCAGCCTGCCGGCGGGCCTGCTGGCGCTGATGGCCTTCGGCATGACCATCAACGTCTACAGCGCCATCGGCTTGATGATGCTGTTCGGCGTCGTGAAGAAGAATTCAATCCTGCAGGTGGACTACACGAACACGCTGCGCGAGCAAGGCATGGAGCGGCACGAGGCGCTGATCGTGTCGAACCACGTCCGCCTGCGGCCGATTCTGATGACCACCATCGCGATCGTGGCCGGCATGGTGCCAATCGCGTTCGGCAAAGGCGCCGGAGCCGGCTCCCGGGCGTCGATGGCGGTCACCATCCTGGGCGGTCAGATGCTCTGCCTGCTGCTCACGCTGCTGGTCACGCCGGTCGTCTATTCCTACTTCGACGATCTCCGCGAGTGGTCGCCGGCGGCTTCGCTCAGGCGCATTCTCGGCCGGGCGCCAAAGGCGCCTGAACCCGGCCTGACGCGAGCTCATCATGGCTAATGGCTGATGGCTCATGGCTATGGTTGATGGGCCATCCATCCATGTTCCCATAGCCATCAGCCCTTAGCCATCAGCCATGGACTGTCCACTACCCTCCTCTGACAACCTTCCTGTAACCTGAGCCCGTCCAATCGGTTGTAAGTGGCCGAACTGTGACGATTGCGGCGGTGATGACGCTGAGCGGCGAAACCCCTGCTGGTAGCGGGCTCGACAGCGATGTGGCTCTTGCGGCCAGGGGGGATCAGTCCGCCTTCGAGCGCCTCTACCGGACGCACGTGGCGCGGATCCACAGCCTGACCCGGCGGATGCTCAGCTCGCAGGAGGCCGACGAGGTCACCCAGGACATTTTCGTCAGGACCTGGCAGAAGCTGGGACAGTTCAGGGGCGAGTCGGCGTTTTCGACGTGGCTTCACCGCCTGGCCGTCAACGTCGTCATCGAGCGGCGCCGATCGTTCGCGATTCAGCGGGAGCGGATGTCGGACGACCCGACGGCGCTGGATCTCCTCACGGTGTCGCCGGCCCGGGCGGATCTGACGGTCGACTTCGAGCAGGCGATCGACCAGCTGCCGCCGGGGGCGCGGGAGATCTTCGTCCTGCACGACGTCGAGGGCTACAAGCATCGCGAGATCGCGGCGATGCTCGACATCGCGACGGGCACCTCGAAGCGGCAGCTGCACAGGGCGCGCATGTTGATGCGGCAACATCTTTCAGGGGAATGATCGTGCACGAGCAATGGACGGACCAGCTGTCGGACTATCTGGACGGCGAGCTGTCGGCGGAGGAACGCAAGGCTGTCGACGCGCACCTCGAAGGATGCGCGGAGTGCACGGCC
Organism: uncultured Acidobacteriota bacterium; assembly: GCA_963794305.1. Classification (GTDB taxonomy): domain Bacteria; phylum Acidobacteriota; class Vicinamibacteria; order Vicinamibacterales; family CAVVIG01; genus CAVQFC01. The sequence goes on from CAWCDQ010000008.1 coordinate 2,738, forward strand.
GTGCTCAACGACCTGAAGCGCGTGGTGACGCGTGCCGCGTCGATGCCCCCGCGCCCTCCGCAGGCCGACCTCTGGGACGGCATCGCCGCGCGCATTGAGACCGACGCCTCGCGCTCCCGCGATGCCGTGCTGCCGTTCGCGCGGCGCGAGTCCCGGCGCTTCACCTTCACGCTCCCGCAGCTTGCAGCCGCCGCGGCGCTTCTGATCGCGGTGTCCGGCGGCGCGGCCTGGGAGGTCGCGCGGCGGGCGGCCGAGTGCCGGCGACTCGCGCCAGGCAGGTTCCGTGGCGCGGGTCGCGGCGAACCCGGGCGGCCCGGATTCATCGGCAGATGGCGGCGCCCTTCAAGCCCGCGTCTTCAGAGGGCACCGGGGCTGCGGACTTCGCCCGGGTCGAAACGGTGAGCATGGCCGACGCGCAGTACGACGCTGCCGTCGCCGATCTCGAGAAGGCGCTGAAGGCCGACCGCGGCCGTCTCGACGCCTCCACGATCGCGATCGTCGAGCACAACCTTCAGATCATCGACCAGGCGATCAATCAGGCGAGGGACGCGCTCGTCGCGGACCCCGCCAACACGTACTTGAGCAGCCATCTCGTGGAAGCGCGGCGGCGCAAACTCGACCTGCTGCGCCGGGCGACCGCGCTCGCCACGGAAACGAATTGACCGATTTCAGGACGTAGAGCCAAGGACAAAGACGATGCTTGCACCAATTTTCGCAGTGCTGATGGCCATCACGCCCACCGATCAAACGGTGCAGGTCGCGAAAGGCACGAAGCTCGACATCAACAACTTCGCCGGCGACGTGAACATCAAGGTGTGGGACAAGGACGCCGTGCGCGTCGAGGTCAACAACTCGGACCGGGAGACGGTCGACATCAAGCAGGGCGAGCAGACGCTGACGGTGCGGTCGCGATCGCTGCGCGGCGGCCGCCCTCGCTCGCTCGACTACACGATCAGCGTCCCGTCCTGGATGCCGATCACCGTCGCCGGCACCTACGCCGACGTGACGATGGAAGGCGTCGGTGGTGACGTCAGCGTCGAGACCACGCACGGCGACGTGAAGGTGCGCGGAGGCTCCGGCTTCGTCTCGCTGAAGTCGGTGCAGGGCGAGATCACGCTCGAGAAGGCCAAAGGCCGAATTGAAGTGCGCGCCGTCAACGAGAGCATTCACCTCGCCGACATCAGCGGCGACCTCTCGGCGGAGTCGACCAACGGCAGCATCATCCTCGACCGGATCGACTCGGGCAACGTCGACCTCTACACGGTCAACGGCAACATTTCCTACGACGGCGCGATCAAGGACAAAGGGCTCTACCGCTTGACGACGCACAACGGTCTCATCGCGATGCCGATCGCCGAGAAGGCGAATGTCGCGCTGACGGTCAGAACCTACAACGGCGGCTTCCGATCGACCTTTCCGATTGGCGATCCGGACAAGCGCAACAAGCGCTTCAGCGTGACGCTGGGGAACGGCAGCGCGCACGTCGAGCTCGAGTCGTTCGGCGGCACGATCGCGCTGCGCCGGCCGAACGATCCGCGGCCGGAAACCGAGCGCAAACGCCGGTCTGACAAGGAAAAGGAAAAAGAAAAGGACAACCACCCGGCGGAGCTGGCTCGCGCGATGGCCGACGCCCAGCCGGAGATCGATCGCGCGGTGGCCGAGGCGATGCGTGAGGTCGGGCCGGAAATCGAACGCGCCATGGCCGAAGCGCAGCCCGAAATCGAGGCCGCCGATCGAGGAAGCGATGGCGGAACTGCGGGCCGTGATGCCGTTCGGCATCCCGATGCCCCATCCGGCTCCCCGTCCGAATCCGCAGCCGAATCCGCGGATCCGGTAGCGTCAGGGCGCGCCGAGTCGCGACAACAACGCCGACACCGGCGATCCCGTCGCCGGGTCCTTCAGGTCGGGAGCAATCTCGGCGAGCGGCTCCAGCACGAAGCGCCGCTCGCGAAACCGCGGATGCGGAACCACGAGGTCCGGCTCGTCGAGCACGACATCCCCCAGCAGGATGAGATCGAGGTCGAGCGTGCGAGGGGCTCTGGCGTAGGGCCGTTCACGGCCGCGCTCCTGTTCGATCGCGAGCAGCGCCTCGAGGACGCCTCGCGCGGTGAGCGACGTCTGTCCCACCGCGGCGGCGTTGAGAAACATCGCCTGCGGACCGGACACGCCGACGGGAACGGTCTCGTAATACCGGGATACGGCGAGGTTTGTCAGAAGGCCGCGGAGGGACGCCACCGCAAAGTTGAGATGGGCGCGCCGGTCACCGACATTGGAACCCAGTGAAACGGCGCAGGCTACCAAACCGGCAACTCGCCCGCTACTCGATCCACCGCGAGGGAAGCACCTCGCCGTGAGACGGGCCCACCTGGGCGCCCCGCCGGCCGAGCAGGTCGTGCCGCCCCGCGAGCGCCTGCTCGAAGAACCGTTTCTGCTCGAGCGTTTCGCCCAGGATGACGCGCAGCATCTTCGCGTGGCGGGCGTTGGCCATCTCGTCGATCCGCGGACGCCAGCGGTCCACGAAGCGTTGTGCGTCCTGCAGGTCCTGCTCGAGGACCGTCTGCGCCGCGGCGGCGCCCTTCCCCGTCGCGGTGCGGACCGGCTCGCTGACATCGGCGACGGTTCCACCGAGCTCGGTGACGGCCGTGGCCACCCACGTGAGCTGAGCTTCCTCGCGATTGATGATGTATTGGTACGTGTTGTTGATGTCGTATTGCCCGATGAGCCGCGCTCCCGCCTGGTGCTGCAGCATCATCGTGAGCTTCTCGCGATGGAACTCCTGGAGAAGCGCGAGCAGCCCCGTCACGAGTTCTGCTTTTCCTTACAGGTGATGCAGACGCGCGTCCAGGGAATGGCGTTGAGCCGCGCGGGCGCGATCGGCTCGCCGCAGTCGCGGCACATGCCGTACGTGCCCTTTTCGAGGCGCCAGAGGGCCTCCTCGATCGCCTGCAGAATCTTCGCGTCGGTCTGTTTCAGCTTCAGTGCGATGTGGACTTCGTTGTTGCCGCTCGCCTGGTCCGCCATGTCGCCCTGGCGGGTGTTGTTATCCATCGAGGCCTGAAGCGGCTTGATGCCGCCGGCTCCTAGAATTTCAGTGCGCTTCTTGAGCAGCTGGTCCTTGAATGTCTGTTCGTCCATTGCGTTTGTCACTCCCGCCCCTGAGCTCGTTTTTTGGGCCTGCACAACATCAAATCATAGCACTACCGGAGGTCACATCGCGCGGCCCGTCCGGCGGCAACCAGGCCGTCGCTCTTTCGACGCGCGAAGCATCGTCGGTTGCGGCCGACGCGCTGAATTTCAGCGTCCCGGTTGCCGGTGAATTGAGAACGCTTGGCTGGATCGGAGCCGGATCGTGAAGGCTGACGCTATTCCGCGCGGAGCGTCGCGAGCGGCTTGTTCCTCAGGACATCCAGGCTCGAGACCACACCGATGACGGCCACGAGCAGCGCCGTCGCCAGGACACCGCCAATGTGCTCGCCGGCGAACACGCGCCACGGAATCTCGAGCGCGTATCGGCTCACGCCCCAGGTCAGCACGATCGCGCCGAGCGAACCGATCAAGCCGGCCAGCGAGCCGAGCACGCCGTACTCGAAGAGCAGCATCCGCGCGATCGTCCGGGTGTTGGCCCCGAGCGTCTTGAACACCGCGGCCTCGTAGACGCGCTGGAACTTGGTCATGGCCACGGCGCCGATCAGAATCAGGCCGCCGCTGAACAGCACGAGCCCGCCGACGACGGTAATCGCCAGGGTCACCTTGGACATGACGTCGCGAACGGTCTCGAGCACTTCATGGAAATCGATGATCGAGACGTTCGGAAAACGCTCGACGAGATCGTGCTGGAAGCGCGCCCGTGCGTTGAGGCCCTCCGGCCCCTTGAGCGGCGTGACGAAGGTCTGCGGCGCCTGATCGAGCACGCCCGGGCCGAAACACGAACACGAACCCGCCGTTTCTCGACTCGCGCCATTCCACGTCTCGAATGCTGGTGACGCGGGCGGCCACGATCCGGCCGAGCACGTCGAAGCGCATCGTATCGCCCACGTGCAGCCGCGCCCGCTCCGCAATCAATTTCTCCACCGACACTTCGGCATCCGCCGACGGTCCGTTCCAGAACGCGCCCTGAATCACCCGCTCGTTCGACTCCAGATGATCGCGATAGGTGATCGTGAACTCGCGCCCAATCGAGACCCCCCGCTGGCGCACTTCGTCGGCACCGTCCAGGTTCATCTCTGCTCCAGCGACGCCGACCACCCTGGCGCGCAGAACCGGAATCAGCTGGAACTCCCCGGCGCCGTGCGCGGGGTCGCCCAGGAACGCTCTCACTCCGTCGGCCTGCCCTTTCTGGATGTCGAGCAGAAACATGTCCGGCGCATTGGCGGCCACCTGCAGCGAGAACTCGCTCGAGCAGGCTCGCCTGCAGTGACCGCACGCCGACAATGAAGAAGGCGCCGAGGCCGACCGCGAGCAGGATCACCCGCGTCTGGTTGCCCGGGCGCGACAGGTGCAGGACCGCGTGCCGGAGCGGGAACGACCGTGAGTTCGCCATCGGCGCGATGAGGGCGATCAGGGCGCGGCCAGCCAGATGAAGGACCACGGCGAGCCCCGCGAACCCCAGGCAGACGACGATGCCAACCTTGAGCGACGCCGCCTGCCAGGCCGTGAGCGCGACCAGTGCCAGCGAGACCACGGCGATCACCGCCATGCCGGCCCAGTCGCGCGCGCGCCGCACGCTCTCGTCGCGCAGGAGCAGCGACGGCTTGATGAACCGCACGTGCAGCAGCGGCACGACGGAGAACAGGAGCGACACCAGGACGCCGATAGCCATCCCCTGCACCGCCGCGCTCCAGCTGACGCCGTAGTGAGCCTGCGCGAGAATCGACGTCGACGCCCCCAGCATCAGCGGGATCGACGCGAGCACTCCGCGCGCCATCACGATGCCGAGCAGGCTCCCGGCCAGGCCGAGCGTCATCACCTGCAGGATGTACACCGAGATGATCTGCCCGCTGCGCGCGCCGAGGCATTTCAAGACCGCAATGCTGCGGATTTTCTGAAGGATGAAGACGCGCGTCACGCTGGACACGGCGATGCCGCCAAGGATCACGATGATCAAACCGACCAGGCTCAGGTAGTTTTCCGCCCGATCGAAGTCACGCCCGACTTGATCCTCGGTGGAACGAAACGATCGGGTGTTGATGAAGTCGTCCTTGAAATCCTCGCGCAGCGTCTTCACCAGCGGCTCGACCCGTTCCTCGGGCATCTTGACCAGCATCGCGCGCCGCGCGCGGCTGCCGAAGCCGAGCAGCCCGGTCGAGGCGAGATCGTCGTACGCGATGATCACGCGCGGGCCGAGGCTGAACTCCCCCATGCCGCGTCCGGGCTCCCGCACGATGACTCCGCGGATCGTGAACGACGCCTGACCGATGACGATCTGATCGCCGACGGCCACGTCGATGGCGGTCAGCAATTCCGGCCGCACGAGGACGCCGTGGTCCGCCAGGAGCGCCGGCGAGTACGTCTGAGAGCCCTGCAGCTCGACGCTGCCGTAGAGCGGAAACCGCGGCTGCACGGCGCGCAGCTCGGTCATCTTCGCGACCACCTTCGACCGATCCGCCGGCCTGACCATCGTCGGCGTCTCGACCGTTTCGGTGCGGTCGGTGATGCCGGCGTCGCCAAGGCGCCGGTCGATCGTCGCACGCGCGTCGGCGGTCCAGTCGCGGTTGGTGGCGATGAGGACGTCGGCGGCGATCAACGATTTTGCTTCCGAGCCGAAGACGCCGCGGACACTCTGGATGACCGATCGCAGCGCGACAATCGCCGCGACGCCGACGGCGATGCAGACGAAGAAGAAGAAGAGACGCCGCAGGGACGCCCGCGTTTCGCGCACGGCCATCCGCAGGACGAACATCATGACGCCTCGTGGGGCCGGACGCGCGCGTCCGCCATCTGAGCGATCTGCGGCGCCGCGGCCACGGCCGGGCGCACCGGGAGTGTGCTCTCCACGACGCGCCCGTCACGCAGGACCAGGCGGGCGTCGGCCATCGCCGCGAGCTCGGCGTCGTGGGTCACGAGCACGAGCGTGGTGCCGCGGCCGGCGTGGATCGTGCGCAGCAGATCCATGATGTGGCGGCCGTTCGCGGTGTCGAGGTTCCCGGTCGGTTCGTCGGCGAGGACGATCTTGGGGTTGTTGGCCAGCGCACGGGCGAGCGCCACGCGCTGCTGCTCGCCGCCCGACAGCTGTGACGGATAGTGATGCGCGCGGCCCGTCAGCCCGACTTCCTCCAGCAGTTGCTCGGCGCGCGGACGCGCGTCGGCGACGCCGGCGATCTCCATGGGCACGGCCACATTCTCGTACGCCGTCAGCGACGGAATCAGGTGGAAGAACTGGAAGACGAAGCCCACCTTCTCGCCGCGCAATCGCGCGAGCTCGTCTTCGCCCAGCCTGGTGATGTCGACGTCGTCGATGAGTACGGAGCCGGACGAGGGTGCGTCGAGGCCGGCGATCAGCCCGAGCAGCGTGGACTTCCCGCTGCCGGACGGGCCGACGATGGCGACGAATTCTCCGTGCGGAATCTGAATCGACAGCGGATGCAGGATGGTGAGCGGCTCACTGCCGCTCATGACCGTTTTCGACACGTCGCGCAGTTCAATCATGTGTTGGGCCGTCTCCTGGCTTCGGCAATGGGCTTCAGGACCGCCCACACGTTGTCGGCCACGATCCGCGCACCCGCGGCCGTGGGATGGATGCCGTCTCTCTGGTTCAGGGTCTCGTCGCCCGCCACGCCTTGCAGCAGAAACGGCACGAGCGCCACGTGGTACTTCGCCGCCAGCGCTGGATACACCTTATGAAACGAGACGATGTAGTCGCGGCCGTAGTTCGGCGGCGCTTCCATACCGGCCAGAATCACCGTGATGCCGCGCGCCTGCGCGCGCTCGATAATCTGCGCCAGGTTGCCCTGGAGTTCCGCGGCTGGCAGCCCCCGGAGCCCGTCGTTCCCTCCCAACGCGACGATCAGGACGCGGACATCGCCGTCGAGCGCCCAGTCGAGCCGCGCCAACCCGCCTGCTGAGGTGTCCCCTGAAACGCCGGCATTCACGACCTCGTAGTCGAGCCCGGCGGCATCGATGCGCTCCTGAAGCAGAGAGGGATACGAGGAGGCCTTGGCGACGCCGAGCCCAGCCGTCAGACTGTCGCCGAGAACGGCAATGCGCGGACGGCTCGCAGCCTGCGGCTTCGCCTGAGCAGGAGCCGCAGCAACCGATCCCGGAATGTCCCGGGATGGCGCTCGCGTGACCTCTCGATCGTCACGGCGCGTCGAGCATGCGGCGACGACGGTCACCGTCAGCGCCGCCGCCACCCAGAATCTCATGCTCTCTATGTTACGTCGTCGCGTCCGACTGCGTGGAATTCGATCCGGCACTGTCTTCTTACCGTGTCATGACTCTGTTACTAATTCTGCGCACGCCTGTCAGGCATGACCTCCCGCGTTCCGACAGAGGCTCGATAAGCTCCTAATCCAGTTTCGACGGGCGCGAGCTCGTCGCACCCTGTCGCCGCCGCGACCGCGCCTCCAACAATTCAATTCGGGTTCTCGCGCGCGGGAGCTCCTCGACTCCTTTCTCGCCGGGAAGAGGTGTCTGTGACTTGGCGTTCACTGGGGCTCTGGGCCCTTCTACCGCTGACGGGCGTCGCGATCTTCGATCAGATTCCGACGCGGGCGGCCGTCGGCACCGCACGTCTACACGCGCTACTTTGCGGATGGCGCGACCGGATCGCTTCTTCGACACGCGCTTCGCCATTGCAAATCCTGGAACGCGCGCGGCGAACGTCGTCCTGACCTTCGCGCGAACCGACGGTCGGCTGTTCACGCGCGCATTCGCTGTCGCCGCCGCATCACGCACGACGATCTCTCCCGCGTCGACTCCGGGACTCGAAGCGGCTGAGTTCGGCACCGTCGTCGAATCGGACGAGTCTCTTGTCGTGAATCGCATCGTCACGTGGGACGCGACGAAGGTACGCAACCCGCGCCGGCGCCGGCGTGGACGCTCCGTCTACGACGTGGCTCCTGGCCGACGGCGCCACTCACTCCGGGTTCAATCTCTTCTACGCCATTCACAATCCGGGCACGGCCGCCGCCGACGTGACGGTTCAGTACCTTCTTACCGGAGCCGCGCGCCCCTCTGTCGAAGACGTATCACGTCGCGCCGCACAGCCGCACGACGGTATGGGTGAACGACGAGGCACGGACCGACTCGCGGTTGGCCGCCTTGCAGGACTCGGACGTCTCGGCCGCTCTGAGTTCGAACGTGCCGATCGTCGTCGAGAAGACGATGTACATGGGACGCCCGGGACAGATCTACGGGGCGGCGCTCGCCAGCGCCGGCGCGCCGCGCGTCTCGACGACGTGGCACTTCGCAGAGGGCGAAACGGGCGCTGCGTTCAACATGTTCCTGGTGATGATGAACCCGGGAGCGGCCGACGCCCTCGTCGAGGCGCGCTATCTGCTGCCGTCGGGTGAGCAGGATCGCCAGGAGCCTACACGGTCGCACAGCACAGCCGCGTGCGTGTGTACGTCGATCAAGAGGATCCGCGCCTCGCCGGACACGCGCGTCGCCGTCACGCTCACCTCCACCAACGGCGCCGGCATCGTCGCCGAGCGGGCGATGTTCTGGCCTGGCGCCGCCGCCGCGGAGTGGGACGAGGCCTCGGCCAGCCTGGGACTGACGTCAGCCGGGACCCGGTGGGGGATCGCCGCAGGTGAAGTCGGCGGTCCGCGTCACTCGAGGACGAATATCGCGCTGGCGAACCTGTCTTCGACGGCTGCCTCAGTCGCGGTCACTCTGCTCTTCGAGGACGGCGGAACAGACCGGAAGTTCTTTCGCGTCGGCGCGACGACGAGGTTCACGATTGATGTCGGCCGCGAGTTTTCATCCTCGACCGACAAGCGATTCGCGGCGGTTGTCGAAGGCGTCGATGACAATCGCCCCGAGCTGATCGTCGAGTGCTCGATGTACTCGGACGGGCCGGCGGGGGGATCGAAAGCTGGATGGAGCGCGCCGGCAACGCCGCTCGAGCCGTCGACCGCCGACAGCACGACGGACCGTTCCGGCAGCGCACAAGGATCACGGTCCGGCATCGTGATGACGTCACTCGCCGCGCAAGCGCCGGCGTCGCAGGCCGGAAGCTTCAACATCAAAGTCGTCACGGACGCCTCACCCGATCTTCCGACATGGCCAGCCTGATCGCGAGCACGACCTCGCAGTGGCCGACGACGGATCAGAAAGTCTGGTCTCTCTTCTACTGGAGCCACATGCTCAAGCGCCAGACCCCGCCGATAACCCTGCATGGATTCGACGTGACCGATCCGATCCGCAATCTGGTCGACTACGGCTACACCATGTGCAGCACGACCTCCGGCATCAACCAGTCGCTCTACGAGGCGCTCGGGCTCGAACATCAGTACTGGGACATCTGCAATCACACCGTCTCGGCGGTCGAGTACGACGGCAAATTCCACATGATCGACACGTCGATGTCCAACCTCGTGACCATGGACGACGGTGTGACGCTGGCGTCCGTGCCGGAAGTGGCGGCCGATTCAGCGCGATTGCTGCGCGAGCGCAGTCTGTATTCAACGAGCCCGAACGGCTTTCTCACCGGAACCGATACCGGCCGTCACCTGGCAGACGTCATCAGCCCCGAGGATGGGTCGCTGGCGCCGGGTTTCGCCGCCGACTTCTGCAGCGACGGCCTCAAGTTTCGCGACTACTACTACAACTGGAACTGGGGCCACCGGTATGTGCTGAACGTGCGGGACGGCGAGTCGTACACACGCTATTACCATCCGCTCGGCACCACGTCCGACTACTGGGTCAGCAGCGAAAAGATCGCCAACGCGGATCCGGCCACGACATTCGAGATCGACCCTCCCAACAAGTTCGGTCTGCGCGGGAACGGCAACTGGACGTTCTCGCCACCGCTGACGACGAGCGGCTGGGCGGGAGCGGTGTACCGTTCGAACAACATCGTCCAGGGAGCCGGCGGTCTCGAGCCGGGCGATTCCACGCAGCCGGCAGCTGTGGTGTACAAGGTGCAGGCGGCCGACGTCATGACGTCGCAGAAGATCCAGGCACAGTTTGCCCGGACTTCTGCGCTGGGCAGTGCCTCGGTCTCCCTGAGCCTGAATCACGGCGTGACCTGGCAGGCGATCGGCGACGTGGGAACGACGGTCGGTGCCATCGTGCCCCTCGCAATCAACCTTCGCGATCAGGTGAACGGCGCGTATGAAACCCTGATCCGCATCGAGATGACACCCGATCCTGGCTCCCCCGGGAGCGTCGCGTTGACGGGGCTCACGATCACGACGCTGACGCAGGTGAACGCCAAGGCGCTCCCACGGCTGAACATCGGCCGGAATCAGGTCTACATCGGCGAGGGAGACCAGTCCGACTCGATGGTCCTCTGGCCGGATCTGCGCGGCACCCTGTGGATGAAGGACGCGTACGATTCAAGCAACATCGCGGCGCAGGCGGTGAACGTTCCACGCAAGTACTCCGCCGTCGTGTATCCATCAACGCTGAATCAGGATGCGCACATTACGTACAAGATGGATGCGCCCAATAACATCACGCGCCTGGTCTATGGCGCGCGCCTGTACAACTCCCGCGCCGGGTCGTACATCGATTTCCTGCACTCCTTCGACAATGGCGCGACATGGGTCCCGTCCTATCGTCTGAGCGACACGAGCAAGCCATTCGACGTCATCCACTACGAGACAGTCGCGAACGTGCCGCCTGGCGTCAGGACCGTGCTGTTCAAGTACCTGATTCACAACACATCGACCGCAGGTGCATCCAGCGCGAGCGGCCTGTACGCCGTACGAATGGAGGCCGACTACGCACCAGTCCAGGGCGGCGGACGGCCAATCGACGTGACACTCCGCTGGAAGGAAGTCCAGGCCGATCGATCGCTCGTCGAGCGCAGCTTCCGCCAGAACGTCACGACCTTTCCCACGACGGTGACGATAGATGTCGGCGGCAGCGATCATCCGGTCATGGAATCGCTGAAGGTCAACGTCGAGGATCCCTCCGATCCGACGCCGGCCGGCTACAGCGACGGGCTCGACGTGGGCGGAGAGCGGTACGTGCCGAAGAAACGGACCGAAGGCACGAACGTCGCGCTGAACAAGCCTTACACCGCCTCGCGCCCGCCGTCCGGTTTTCAGAGTTCGGCGCCGGCGGCCAACACCACGATTCTCACGGACGGAATCGTCGGCGGACCGGTGACTGGAAGCAACTACTACTGGTGGGGACAGTGTTGGTCGTCCGGATCCACGGTCGATCTGCAGGTCGATCTGGGTTCGTCTCAATCGGTGAGCGCGTTCCGCGCGCATATGTTCGGCTACCCCTTCTGGGATGCGCTGAAAGGCCAGGTGCAGGATTCAGTCGAGATCCTGACATCCGTCGACGGGATCACGTTTTCCAGTCAGGGCCTGCTGCCGACCTCGTTGCGAAAGAAGGACGTCCCGGTCAACCACATGCTGCAGGACGACGAAACAGCCACGGGGTGGAACTTCGAGCAGACGCTGGCGTCCCCGGCACAGGCCCGGTACGTGCGCTATCACGTCACGCCAAAGCGCAATCTCTGTCTGAGTGAACTCCAGGTGTTCGATCGAATCGACTATCAGCCGTTCGATCTGCGCATCGCGCTGCCGGGCGACTCGCCGGCGCCGGTGAACAGGCCGCCGTCGGTCGTCGTCACGAGCCCGGCAAACAACGCGCAGTTCCAGCAACCGGCGTCGATCACCCTGACCGCCAGCGCGCAGGACACGGATGGGACCGTCGCGCGCGTCGAATTCTTCGCGGATGCCAATTCGATTGGGATCGTCACGGCCCCGCCGTATCAGGTGACATGGCTGAACGCTTCTGCAGGTCAGCACGTGCTCACGGCGGTCGCAACCGACGACGGCGGCGCATCCGCGGTCTCGTCGCCGATCACCGTGAAGGTGTCTGCTGCGACAACCCCGCCGGGCGGAATCGACGAGATCGTGCTCTATGCCGCGGCCTCAGCCCAAATCGCAAGTGGCTGGGACGTGACCGGCGACACGACGGCGGCAGGTGGCGCGCGTCTGCAGAATCCGGACCGCGGCGCCGCCAAGATCGCGGCGCCGTTGCCATCCCCCACCCTCGCGTTCGATCTGACCTTTACCGCCGATCCGAACAAGGCGTACCGGTTGTGGCTTCGCGGCAAGGCCCTGAACAACAGCTACAACAACGATTCGGTGTTCGTGCAGTTCGACAACAGCGTCGATGCCTCCGGCAATCCGATGTGGCGCACGAATTCGACGACCGCTGGAACCGTGATCCTCGAGGATTGCAGTGGCTGCGGCGTCAGCGGCTGGGGATGGGCCGACACGGGTTACGGACAATCTGTCCTCGGGCCCCTGGTGTACTTCGCTCGAGGTGGAACACAACGCATCCGGATCCAGTCGCGTGAGGACGGTCTCGGCATCGACCAGATTGTGCTTTCGGCGGTGAAGTACGTGGCGTCGTCTCCGGGCGCCACGAAGGACGACGCGACGATCCTGCCGGCAACGCAGCCGACTGCCGGATCGCCGCCGGTCCCGATCAACGAAGTGGTGCTCTATCCAGGCGTCGATGCGCTCGTCGGCGCCGGATGGACGTTTGTCGCCGACGCAACGGCGGCAGCCGGTGTGCGCCTCCAGAACCCCGATGCCGGACAGCCCAAGCTCTCCGCACCGTTGGCGAGCCCGGCGGCATATTTCGACGTGACCTTCAACGCCGACGCCGGGAAGCCGTACCACTTGTGGCTTCGCGGTGTCGCGCAGAAGAACGATTACAACAACGATTCGGTGTTCGTGCAGTTCGACCACAGTGTCGATGCGTCGGGCAACCCCGTCTGGCGCATCAATACGGCATCCGCTACCGCCGGTCATTCTCGAGGACTGCAGTAAATGCGGCGTAAAGGGCTGGGGATGGAGCGACAACGGCTACGGTCTCAATGTGCTCGGACCTGCCGTGTATTTTGAATCCTCGGGACCTCAGCGGCTCCGGATTCAGATGCGCGAAGACGGCCTCGGGATCGACCAGATCGTGCTGTCGGCCGTCCTCTACAGCAGCCTCAGCCCGGGCGCGACGAAGAACGACACCGTCATCGTGCCTCGCTGAGCGCGGCGAGCTGTTGTTCGAGCGCGGCGATCGCCTGCTGGAGCATGCGCGCGTGCGCGGGCGTCCGTGCCGATGCGAGATCGGCCTTCGCGCGAGCAAGCGCGAGCTCAATCGTTCCACGCCTGGCTTGCAATTCCCGCTCCTCCGGCGTCAGCGCGCGGCCCAGTTGTGTGCCGCGCTCCTTTTCCGACTGCTGGAACTCGACGTCCTTGCTTTCGAAACCTCTCGCCATACGACGACTACAGTATTCTATCGACATGCACAACGCTCACGAGTTGACGACGCGTTGGCCGGCGCTCGATGTCGCCGCCAAGCGTGCCCGCCTCGCGAACTCGCTGCATCCGTCGCCCGGCCTCGCCGAATCGGTTTCTGGCGCGACCGCGGCCGCGGAAGTCGCGGCGCGCGGATTGTGGCAAGGCGACCCCGCGGTGTGGAGTCGCGACGCGGCGGCGCAGAAGGAGATCGCCGAACGGCTCGGCTGGATGACGTCACCTCTGCTGATGGCCGACTCGATCGAACGGCTGCGGACGTTTGCGGGAAGCATCAAACGCAACGGCTTTACGGACGTTGTCCTCCTCGGCATGGGAGGATCGAGCCTCGCGCCTGAAGTGTTGCGCGCCGTCATCGGCGTGGCGCCCGGCTGGCCGCGCCTGCACATGCTCGATTCGACCGACCCGGCGGCCGTCCGCAGCGTCGCGACACCCGAGGAGCGCACGCTGTATCTGTTGGCGAGCAAGTCGGGCACCACGATCGAGCCGAATTCGCTCGCGGCCCACTTCCGTCAGCGCTTGCAGGACGCCGGGATTCCGCGCTGGGCGGATCACTTCGTCGGCATCACCGACGCGGGGACGGAGCTCGAACGGCGGGCGCGCGCGGAGCATTTTCGCGACCTGTTCATCAACCCGTCAGACATCGGCGGACGATATTCCGCGCTGTCCTTCTTCGGCCTGGTGCCGGCCGCGCTGATGGGACAGGACGTCGGAGAAATCGTCGGCTGGTCTCTGGCGATGCTTGCGGCAGCCGAGCCCGACGGGATTGCGGCACTCGCGAATCCTGCAGTGGCGCTTGGTCTCGTGATGGGCGCCTGCGCGCGGTCTGGACGGGACAAGGTCACGTTGATTGCGCCGCCTGAGCTCGATGCGTTCGGTCTGTGGGTCGAGCAGCTCATCGCCGAGAGCACCGGAAAGCACGGTCGAGGCATCGTGCCCATCGCCGGCGAGCCGCTGGGCGAGCCGGACGTTTACGGCGCCGATCGCCTGTTCGTACGCCTGCGCGTACCGGATGCCGCTGGCGAAGAACAACGCGACGACCGCGTCGAGGTCATCCGGTCGACGGGCGCGCCGGTTGTTGAAATCGACCTGCCGGAATCGAAGGCGCTCGGCGCCGAGTTCATGCGTTGGGAAATTGCGACGGCGATCGCCGGCGCGCTGCTCGACATCAACCCGTTCGATCAGCCGAACGTCCAGCAGGCCAAGGACGCCACCAACGGGCTGCTGCGGGAATTCAAAACGAAGGGACGGCTGCCTGTGGCGGCGCCCGATCGCACCGTCAACGGCGTTGCGCTGACGCTGTCTTCAGCCGCACGCGCCGCTCTGCCGGCGGATGGCGTCGAAGCCGTGCTGACACTGTTGCGACCTGGAGACTACTTCGCGCTGCTGGCCTACCTCGGACCGGATCCGGCGCTGGCTGCAGCCCTGCAGACGTTGCGCCGCGAGGTCCGCGATCGCGCGCGCGTGGCGACGATGTTCGGCTACGGTCCGCGCTACCTGCACTCGACCGGTCAACTGCACAAAGGCGGGCCCGACAGCGGCGTGTTCGTGCTCATCTCGGCGACGCCGGGCGAGGATATCGCCATTCCCGGTGAGCCGTTCACCTTCGGCACGCTCGAGCAGGCACAGGCGATCGGCGATTTCGCATCGCTCGACGCGGCCGGCCGCCGCGCCATCCACGTGCACTTGCCGTCGCAGGATCCCGCACTGATTCGTTCGCTGGCCGACGCAATGCTCGCACACCTGAAAGGGTTCGGTTCGAGCCAGACCGGAGCGTGACATGCAGATCGGATTCATCGGACTAGGCCGGATGGGCCTGAACATGGTCACGCGGCTTCAACGCGGCGGCCATACCGTGGTCGCCTACGACCGCAGCGCGGATGCGGTTGCGCGCGCGGGTGCTGCCGGGGCCAGGGGGGTGTCCACGCTCGAGACGCTGGTCGAGGCACTCTCCCCGCCTCGCGCGGTCTGGGTGATGGTGCCTTCGGGCGAACCGACCGAATCGACGGTCAGCGCGCTCGGCAGACTGCTGTCGGCCGGCGACGCGATCATCGACGGCGGCAACACGAATTTCCACGACGATGTGCGGCGGGCGCAGGTGCTGGGGGCCAAGCGGCTCGAATACGTGGATGCCGGCACCAGCGGCGGCATCTGGGGTCTGCAGGAAGGCTACTGCCTGATGGTCGGGGGGAAAGCCGACGTCTGCAAGTGGCTGGAGCCGATCTTTCTGACGCTCGCGCCGCCCGACGGCTATCTGCACGTCGGCGATCACGGCTCCGGCCACTACGTGAAGATGGTCCACAATGCCATCGAGTACGGGCTGATGCAGGCGTACGCCGAAGGCTTCGAGCTGATGCACGAGAGCGAGTTCAAGATCGATCTGGGCGCGGTTGCCGGCCTCTGGAACCACGGCAGCGTCGTCCGCTCGTGGCTGCTGGAACTGGCGGCGCGCGCGCTGGCCGAGGATGGCGATTTGGCCGGCCTCGAGGGATACGTGGAGGATTCCGGCGAAGGACGCTGGACGCTGCACGAAGCCATCGATCGCGGCGTGCCCCTGCCGGTCACCTCCGCCGCGCTGTTCACGCGGTTCCGCTCGCGCGCCGACAACCCCTTCTCCGAGCGGCTGCTGGCGGCGCTCCGGAATCAGTTCGGCGGCCACGCCGTGAAAAAGTCCTCGTGACGATCGTCATATTCGGCGGCGGGGGGGACCTCGCGCACCGCAAGCTCCTGCCCGCGCTCTACAACCTTCAGGTCGACGGCCTGCTCCCCCACGACGTCGCCATCGTCGGCGTCGGCCGCAAGGAGATGAGCGACGATGCCTATCGCGAATTCGCGAAGGACGGCATCACGCGATTCTCCCGCCGGCCGATCGACGAGAAGGCGTGGCAGACTTTCGCGGCGGCCCTCTATTCCGCGACAGCGTCCATCGACGGAGAGACCAGCCTGGCGCCGCTCGGCGCGCGCCTCGACGTCATCGAGCACGAGCGAAACCTCAAGGCAGAGCGCGTCTACTACCTCGCCCTGCCGTCGTCGCTGTTCGTGCCTACCGTCCGGCAGCTGCAGAAGGCCCGCTTCGTCAGCCGGAACAACGGCGCCAGGACGCGGATCGTCGTCGAGAAGCCGATCGGCACCGACTTGAAGAGCGCCTGCGCCATCAACGACGCGATCGCCGAGGTCTTCGACGAGCCGCAGATCTACCGGATCGACCATTACCTCGGCAAGGAAACCGTCCAGAACATTTTGGTGATGCGCTTCGCGAACAGCATCTTCGAGCCGCTGTTCAACCAGCGGTTCGTCGATCACGTGCAGATCACGGTGGCGGAGGAAGAAGGCGTCGGCACGCGCGCGGGCTATTACGAGCAGGCCGGAGCCTTGCGCGACATGGTGCAGAACCACATGCTGCAGCTGCTGTCGCTCGTGGCGATGGAGGCGCCGCATTCACTCAATGCGGACGTCATCCGCGACGAGAAGCTCGAGATCCTGCAGTCGCTGCGGCCGCTTCGCGACGCCGACATCGACGCCAACGTCATCAGAGCGCAGTACGCGGGCTACACGACGGAGCCGGGGGTCGATCCCAGGTCGCGTACCGAGACCTATGTGGCGCTGCGGATCTTCATCGACAACTGGCGCTGGTACGGCGTTCCCTTTCTCCTGCGGACCGGCAAGCGCCTGCCCAAACGCTCGAGCGAGATTTCCATCTATCTCAAAGAGATTCCACCGATTCTCTTCAATGCCAATCCGGCGAAGCGGCTGGAGCCGAATGTCCTCGCGATCCGCATTCAGCCCGACGAGGGATTTTCGCTCGGCATCAGCTGCAAGCATCCGGGCCCGCATGTCGACATCCTGCCGGTGAAGATGGACTTTCACTACGGCGAGATGTTCGGCGCCTCGTCGCCCGAGGCGTACGAGCGGCTGCTGCTCGACGTGCTCGCCGGCGACCCCACGCTGTTCATGCGCCGAGACGCGGTTGAGACCGCGTGGCGGTGGGTCATGCCGGTGCTCGATCGCTGGGCCGAGCAGACCAAGCCGCTCCCCACCTACGTCCCCGGCTCGTGGGGACCGGCGGAGGGCGATCGCCTGATCGAGTCGATCGGGCGGAACTGGCGGCCGATCTGATGCGATACCTGGTCACAGCGCGCGTCAAACCCGGACGCGAGGATGCGCTCGAAGGCGCCATCGCGGACGGCTCGCTCGGCCGCGGGTCGGTGGCCGGCGACGAGTATTTTCGCAACATGGACGCCGCGCGTCAGCTGGACGATGGCCGCGTGCAATGGGTCGAGGTCTGCTACTGCGCCACGCCGCTGGCCGAGGAGCGGGAGTACTGGGAGCCGTACTTCGACCTCGAAAAGGTCCAGGACGCGCACGCACGCAGCCGCTGCCGCGATTTGAACGGGACCGAGCCGTGGGCCTGCAGCGAGTGTGACTGCACCGCGCGCCTCGACGCACGGCTCGCGTCGAAGGGGCGGCCGTTTCGATCTTCCAAGTAGGTTTATACTCGCCGCGTGCCGTCGTCTTCTCTGCAGTCGCTGCTGATGCGCGCCGGTGCCTCGCTCGAGCGCGGCCAGGGCGCTGCGGCCGTGCAGATGCTCGCCCCGGCGCTGCGCACGTCGCTGACGCGAGACGAAGAGCTGACCGTCCGCTCGATGCTCGCCGAGGCGGCGCTGCTGCAGGACGACCTGGATCAGGCGGCGAGCGCGCTCGGCCGCCCTCCCGACACCTTCCGCGATACGGTGCCGCCGCGACGGCTCTCGACGCTCTGGCGCTTGCACGGCCGCCTGGCGTCCGCGCGCGGCGATCAGTCGCGCGCCATCGCCATGCACGCGCGCGCGTTGAAGCAGGCGGAGGCCGCGCACGACTCGCGCGGAATCGGACGCGCGCATTACGAGCTCGGCCAGTGCTATCGGCAGGTCGGCGACGTCGCCATCGTGCGCGAGCACATCAGCAAGGCGGCCTCCGCGCTGCACGCGGCCGGCGACCGTCGTCACCTCGCCCTGGTGCATTCGCTGTCGAGCATCTCGCTCGCGCAGCTCGGTCGGTACGACGAGGCGATGGTCGCCCTTCGGCACGCCGAGCGGCTTGCCGCCGCCGTGCAGGCCCAGGACGTGCTCGCCACCGTCTGCGGCAATCAGGCGAACGTGATGATGCTGCAGCACCGGTACGAGCAGGCGCTCGCGCTCGCCGAGCGCAGCGTGTCGCTGCACGAATCGCACGGTTCGGGTCATGGCCTCGCGGTGGCGCTTGCCACGCTGGGGCAGATCTGCGTCCGGCTCGGCGATCTGAGGCGGGCGGAGGAGGCGTTGCATCGCGCGCTCGACGTGCGGAGCCCGATTCAGTTTCACGAGACCACTGGAGCGGTGTTCGATACGCTGGCGCAGATTCATCTCATCCGCGGCCGCTACGATACGGCGAGCGACTTCCTCGGCCGCGCCAGCGAAGCGTTCGGCGCCTACGGGCGCCAGACGAGTCAGTGGTACGAGTGGTCCGTCCGGGTGCTCGGCGCCCGCCTCGCCCTGCGGCGCGCGGCGCTGGACGATGCCGTCGCGCGCGTCGACGAGATTCTCCAGGCCGGAGCGCCGCCGTTCGACGCCTTGCAGGCGACCCTCATCGCCGCCGAGGCACTGATCGCCGGCAACCGCCTGCCGGAAGCCGAACAGCGCCTCGCCGCGGCGGCCGACGCGCTCGATCCAACGGTCGCCCCGGCCGCATGGGCCGAGTACCTGCGTCTGCGCGGATCGCTCCACGCCAAGTCGAACAGCGGCGCCGACGCGTACCACGACTATTCCCAGAGCGCGGCGCTGCTGGACCTGCTCGGCGAGCGCTACCAGTCGGCGCTCAGTCACCTCGCGCTGGGCCGGCTCGTCGCCGAGACCGGCGCCCGCTCCGTGGCGGAACGTCACTTGAACAAGGCGCTCGAGATCTTCGAGCAGCTCGGAGCCGCGCGCGACATCGACGACACGCACAATGCGCAATCGCTCCTCACGGCCGTCGGCACCGGCCAGTACTCGATCTCCCCCGCCGATGCCGACGATGCCATCGTCCGCCGAATCGTGGATGCGGCGGCGCTTCCGAATCTCCTCGGGCGCGAGACGGCGGCATCGCTGCTGGAAGCGGCCGCCGCCGATGGGGTCGTCATCTTCGTCAGGCTCGCCGGAGGGGATGTCCGCGTGATCGCGACGGCCGGATGGGAGGAGGAGGCCGGACGCGCGATGGCGCGATCGGCCGCCGACGGCAACGCGTACGGCCGCGGCGTCATCGCCATCGAACCGCTCGGGCGCGATGTCGAGGGGCCCCGATTCGGACTGATCGCGTCGCCCCGGCCGATCGGGCATCCGGTGATGCGCCGGTTGCGGATGATTGCCGCCGTCGCGCGGCAAGGGTTCGCGCTGTGCGCGGCGCGCGATCGACCCGTCGCCGTCGCCGGGCTGACCGTCGACGCGCCGTCTCTGGAGCCGTTGCTCCCGGGGTTCCTGTCAGCCAGCGCCGCGATGACGCGCGTGGTCGAACAGATCCAGCGTCTGCAGGGGAACGATCTCACCGTCCTGATCACGGGAGAGAGCGGGACCGGCAAGGAACTGGTGTCGCGCGCCATTCACGTCGGTTCCCATCGGAGCGCGGGGACGTTCCTGCCGTACAACTGCACGACCACCGGCCGGGACCTCGCCGACAGTCAGCTGTTCGGTCATCGGCGAGGCAGCTTCACCGGCGCGGTCACCGATCAGCCAGGGCTGATTCGGACGGCGTCCGGCGGCACGCTGTTCCTCGACGAGATCGGCGACCTGCCTCTCGACGTTCAGCCCAAACTGCTGCGATTTCTCGAGCAGCACGAGATCATGCCGATCGGCGAGACCAAACCGCAGCGTGTCGACGTCCGCGTGATCGCCGCGACCAACGCGGACCTCGAGCAGCGGGTAGCCGAGGGCAAGTTTCGCGAGGATCTCTACTACCGGCTGAGCGTGATCCGCATTCACGTGCCGCCGCTGCGCGAGCGCCGCGAGGAGATTCCCCATCTCAGCACGTTCTTCCTGCGTGAGGCGGCCGAGCGGCTCGGCAAGCCGGACGTCCATCTCGGCTCGGAGACGCTCGACGTCTTCGCGCAGTACTGGTGGCCTGGCAACGTTCGCCAGCTGAAGAACGAGATCCAGCGCGCGGTCGCGCTCAGCGCGCCAGGCGGCACGATCGACCCGGTGCACCTCTCGCCCGAGATCGGCACCACGCGCCTTCCCCCATCATCCGGGTCGATCCGGGTGGCGCGGTCGGTCCCGAATCTGGCGTCGGCGGTGGAGCAGGTCGAGCGCGATCTGATTCAGGCCGCCCTCGATCGCGCCGACGGCAACATCTCGGAATCGGCCCGCGCCCTGGGGCTCACGCGCCGGGGGCTGTACCTGAAGATCAAGCGTCTGGGGCTCGACGCGCCTGCCGAGGAAGTCGACTACGCACTGAATGACGGCCGTGCCCCGAACGGGCCCCAGACGCGGACGTCCCTGTCAAAACGCTCAGATAATGGTTGCAGCAGCTACTTGAGTTGCCTCATATTGTGGATACTGAATATTCAGTTACCAGCGTTAACTGGATACCAAATATCCTATTTTTCAACGTGGTCGAGACGAACTGAATTTGGCGTAAGTTACAGATCTATTGAGACTTACTGCTAAAGCCCAATCACGTCGCTTCTCACTACTGCACGCGGCTCAACACTTGATAGTAGGCAGGCGTCACTTCTCAATCCTTGGGGGCCGACGTGAAGCACATTTGGACTGAACCAACACCGCCGAAGCGCACCGATTCCCCGAAACGCGGGGCGGAGCGGCGAGCCGTTGCCTTACCGGCACGGCTCACGTGGAAGGATCAGCGCGGAACCACTCGCTTCGCTTCTGTCATGACCCGGAATGTGAGCGCCATCGGCGTGTACGTGGAATGTGACTCGCCCGTGTCGATCCCGCTGTTCCGGCTGGTGCAGTTTCAGCTCGAGCGCGACGCCTGCAAGAACGAGCGTGCTGCCCGACACCCTGCAAACGGGGCGCGTGCTGAGCGCGGTCTACCGCGTCCGCCGCCGTCGGGATCGCAGCGGCAGGGACTGGCGCTTCGCCTGATGGTCGATCCCCGGCGCAACGCCGTCGCCGAACCACAGCGCGCCACGGCCTGAACGCCGAACGAGTCGTCGTTCGCCGCTCGTGGTTCGGCGTTCGTTGTTCAGCTGAACGCGAACGACGAACGCCGAACCACGAACGACGAACGTTACGCTTTCTTTCTCCAATACCTCGCAAGCCCTCGCCAGTTCAAATCGAAACGTCCCGCCACTTCGTAGGCCTGCGCGTCCGATTCGGACATGCGTCGGCGCAGTTCTCGTCGTATCTCGCCGGTGAACCAGGCCTCGCGATCCTCGTCGCCGCCCGGCCGCGCCAGCGAAGCCTTGACCAGACCGCTCGTCAGATCGAGGTGATCCACCATCTCCGTGAGATGAGCCTCGACCGGCGCGAACGGGCCGAAGTGTGTGAGGAAGAGCGTTTCCGGATGCCACGCCCTGATGCGGGCAAAGCCGTCGCGCCATCCCTCGAGGTCGATGTCCGGCGGCGGCGTGGGCGGCAGGATGTAGCCTCCGGTCTGCAGCCGGACGCCGGCCGTGTCGCCGACAAACGCGATCCCCGTGTCGCTGCTGTAATAGCTGACGTGATGCGACGCGTGACCCGGCGTGTAGGCCACATCGAGGTCGCGGCCCCCGGCGGTGATCCGTTCCGCTCCGCGCAGGATCACCAGGTTCCCGGCCGGCACGGGACGCATCTCGCCCCACAACCGATCCATCTCGTCGCCCCACAAGCGGGTCGCGCTCGCGATCAGCTTCGAAGGGTCGACCATGTGCGGCGCGCCCTTCTCGTGAACGTAGACGCGCAGCGCCGGGTTCTCGCGCACGAGCGTGCCGGTGGCGCCGGCATGATCGAGGTGGATGTGAGTCAAGAGAAGACGCCGCACATCGGTCAGCGCGATGCCCGCACGCTCGAGCCCCGCCCGCAGCGCCGGCAGCGTGCTCGAGGGACCGGGATCGACAATCGCCACGCCGTCAGGTCCCTGCAGGAGCGCCGCCGCGATCACACCCGGCACGCCGCAAAACTTCAGATCGAGATACGAGAGTCCCGAAGCCAGTGTGATCATGGGTGACGATTCCGCCGCGCGCGCACGAATCCGATGATACCAATCGAGGACAACGGCGGCGAGCGCGACGAGCCCCGTGCGTCCGATCCAGCGTTCAAGCGTGGCCCAGCTGTACGCCAGCGAGTAGCCGGCCGAAGCCACGGCGAGGCACCAGACCACCGCGCCCGTGGCGTTGTAGACGAGGAACACCGGCCACCGCATCGCGCTTCCGCCGGCCAGCACGGCCCCGACCACGCGCAGGCCGGTGATGAAGCGGGCGGCAAAGACGGTCTTGGGCCCGTGGCGATGGAAGAAGCGATCGAACTCGGCAAGCCGCTCGCGCGTCAGACCGATGCGCCAGCCGTGGCGCTCCGCAATCTGACGGCCGCCGCGGCGCCCGATGAAGAAGCCGAGGTTGTCGCCGAGCGTCGCGCCCAGGATCGCGACGACGACGACCCAGACGAACGACAGCTGGCCGTTGTGCGCGAGCGCCGCTCCAGCCAGGAGCGTCGTCTCCCCCGGAACCGGAAGGCCGGTGTTCTCGAGGAAGACGCCGCCGAACACGACGGCATAGCCGTAGCGCGCAAACAGATCGAGAAGCCACTGTGGCATGGGCTGACGACTGAGACTGACGACTGAGACTGACGACTGACGACTACCGGTGTCCCGGTCCGTAAAGCGGACGGCCAGGGCGCTCGGCGGTGATCGCGCCGTCCGCGACCACCCGCTTGCCGTTGACGAATACGTGACGTACGCCGGTCGCATAGTGCTTCGGGTCGTCGAACGTCGAGACATCGCGGATGGTCGCCGCGTCGAAGATCGTGATGTCGGCCGCCATGCCTGGACGCAGCAATCCGCGGTCGGCGAGATGCACGCGATCGGCGGCCTTCGACGTCATTTTACGGATCGCCTCTTCGAGCGGCAGCAGGTGCTCGTCGCGCACGTAGTGGCCGAGAATCCGCGGAAACGATCCCCACGCGCGCGGGTGCGACTTCGACTCGGACAGCCGCCCATCCTGCGCCTGCGCGCCCGAGTCGGTCCCCACTCCCACCAGCGGATGTTTCAACGCCGTCCGCACATCGTCTTCGTCCATGATCGCGGTGATCACGGAGCTCTCGCCGCGATCGGCGATGACCAGATCGATGACCGCGTCGCGCGGATCCTTGCCCATCGCCTTGCCGATCTGCGAGAGCGTCATGCCTTCGTACTTCGCGAGATCGCGGTTCAGCACCGAGGAGAGCATCACGCCGTCGCCGCCGTTCGCGCCGTACCACTGGTTCTCCCACGTGGTGGCGTTGGGATCGTCCATGTCTTTCTTGATCCGCTCGCGGGTCGCGGGATCGGTGAGCCGCGGGAGCGTCTTGTCGAAGCCGCCCTCGCGGGACCACAGCGGCAGGCACGAGTCGAGTCCGTTCGACGCGCGGGTGTAGGGATACTGGTTCGCCGTCACGTCGAGGCCGCGGGCGCGCGCCGCCTCGATGCGCCGCAGCACATCGGGCATCTTGCCGAAGTTGGCCTTGTAGGCGGTTTTCAGATGCCAGATTTCCGCGGGAATCTGCGCGCGCTCGGCAATCGCGAACACCTCGTCGAGCGACTCGACGATGCGCGCGCTCTCCGATCTCTGGTGAGTGAAGTAGACGCCGCCGTAGCGCGCCGCCACTTTGGCGAGTTCCACGATCTCGTCCGTCGAGGCGAAACGGTCGGGCACGTACTGCAGCGACGTGCTGAGACCGAGCGCGCCCTGCTCCATCGCCTGCGCGACCAGCTGCTTCATCTGCTCCAGTTCGGCCGCCGTCGCCGGGCGATCGTCTTTGCCGATGACGTAGTTGCGAATGCCGCCCGCGCCGACAAACGTCGCCATGTTGATGGCGGTGTGCGATCGATCCTCGAGGCGCTTGAAGTAGTCGGCGAGCGTCCGCCAGTCCTGCGCGACGCCGAAGTGCTTCGCGTTGGCCGATGCTTCGAGGATCTGCCGATCGTTGACGGGCGCGATCGACGATCCCTTCGCCCGTCACCTCGGTGGTGACACCCTGCAGAATCTTGCTCGCCGCGCGCGGGTCCACCAGCACGTTGAATTCGGATTGCCCGAGCAGGTCGATGAATCCCGGCGCCACGATGAGGTTGGCGGCATCGATCCGCGTCGCGGCGGTCGCGTCGCCCAATGAGCCGATGGCCGTAATGCGGTCGCCGACGATCCCGACATCGCCGCGGAACCACGGCGCTCCGGTGCCGTCGACGATGCGCCCGTTCGCGATGACGACATCGAAGCGCGGCCGCTGCGCGGAGGGCCGCGCGATCTGCCACGTGAGAGCCGTAAGAATTGCCAGTGCCGTCAACGATCGTGAAGAACGCATAAGCGGATGCTAGCAGATCGCGTACTCGAAAGTGGTCGGGTGTCCTCTCTTCGAAAGCATCGTGCGCTCGAAGCCGTGTAACTTTCGCGCGCAATTGTGGTCCAAGCCATGCAGTGCCCAACGGCATCAACTGCATGACACACGGACCGCGGCGCTCACTGCGCGCCATCTCACTCTTCGCACTACTTGCCGCAAGCGCCAATGCTGAGGCGGCCACGACGACCGTCGCGCAACAAGGCGATGCCTCCATCTCGCACGAAGCCAGCGCCGGCACATGGACGCTTGCAGCCGGCGGCGCATCGCTGACGCTGGCGCTGGATCCGTCGCGCGACTTCGCGATCGTCAGCCTCTTGTCCGCAAGCGGCACGTCCTGGGCAATCGGCACGCAAGCCGATTCGACGGTGCGGCTCGACGGTCGATCGCTGGCGTTCGGCAACCGTAACGCCGGTTTCGCATTCGAGAGTGCCTCGGTCGTCACTCGCGGCGCCACGCTGGAACTGGACGCGACGTTCAAGTTGGCCGCCGGCGCTCTCACGGTGACGAGACACTACGCCGTCGTGTCCGGATCCCCGACGTTCGAAGCCTGGACGACCTATCGCGGAACCGGCGCCGTTCTTTCGGACTTGAACGCGTTGCAGATGACGGTCCCGAACGGCACGCTGAACTGGCTCACCGGCCTCCAGGGCGACGCCGCAAACGTGCCGACCGACAGCGCGTTCACGCTGCAGCGTCAGACGCTCTCGATCAACAGCCCCTTCACCATCGGCGCCTCGCACCGCGCCTCCGAGCACACGGTTCCCTGGTTCTCGATCGACGGCGGCAAGGACGAGTTCTACGGAGCGCTGATGTGGTCGGGCGCGTGGTCCGCGGTCTTCGAACGAACCGGCGCGGGCACGGTGATCACGATCGGCCTGCCGCCGATGTCGACAACGTTGACGTCGAGCGCCGTCGATGGCCCGCACATGCTGTTCGGCGTCGCGCCCGGCGCGATCGCGGAAGGCACCGGAGCGCTGCGCTCGTACGTGCTGGACGGCCTTCGCAGCGGACGTCCGATCGCGTCCGCTGGTCACCTACAACACCTGGTTCGCGTACGGCACCGAGATCGACGACACGTCGATGCGCGCGGAGATGGATCACGCCGCGGCACTGGGCGTCGAGCTGTTCGTGATCGACGCCGGCTGGTACCCGGGAACCGGGGCGGCGGGCCCCTTCGACTTCGACGCCGGCCTCGGCGGGTGGACGGCCGATCCGGCGCGCTTTCCCAACGGCCTGGGTCCGTTGCGCGAGTACGCGCACAGCCTCGGGATGCAGTTCGGATTGTGGGTGGAACCCGAGCGCGTGAACCTCTCGCTCGTCGGCGCGCCAGGCGTCGAGGAGGCGTGGCTCGCCACCGAGGGCGGCCAGTACGGATCGGATCACGCCGGTCAGATCTGCCTCGCCAATGCCGCCGCGCGCCAGTGGCTGATGGACCGCCTGACGACGCTCATCGACGAAGTGCAGCCCGACTACCTGAAGTGGGACAACAACATGTTCGTGAACTGCGATCGCGAGGGACACGGACACGGGCCCGCCGACGGCAACTTCGCGCACACCGGCGCGCTCTACGACATGTTCTCGCAGCTGCGCGCGCGCTATCCGGACATGCTGATCGAAAACGTGTCCGGCGGCGGAAACCGGCTGGACATCGGCATGCTGCGATTCACCGACGTCGCCTGGATGGACGACCGCACGGCGCCGTCCGTGCACGTGCGCCACAACATCCAGGGGTTGAGCGCCGTCTTCCCGCCGGCGTACCTGCTCTCGTTCGTCACGGATCACGACACCGAGCCGCTGCACGACGCGCCGGATCTGTCGCTCTATTTCCGCAGCCGGATGGGCGGCGCGCTCGGCCTCTGTTTCCGCGGCGATTCGTTCACCGAGGACGAGGACGCCGGCATGGCGCGGGAAATCGCCATCTACAAGGCTGCGCGAGCGACCATCACCATGTCGGCCGGCTCCCTGCTGACCAGACAAGCGTCGCCTGACGACGGGCCGTCGTGGGACGTGCTGCAGGAGACCACGGCTGGACGCGATAGCGTGGTGCTGAGCGCGGTGCAGTCGGACGCCGGCGTCCAGACCATCAACGTCAAGCCAACAGGCCTGGAGCCGGCCACGACCTATCAGGTGGAGTCGGTCGATACCGGGCTCCTCGGCACTGCCACCGGCCAGGCGCTCATGACGCAGGGCATCGACGTCGTCCAGTCACCAGCGTCGGCCGCGCACATGCTGATCATCACGGCACTCCAATGAGGCCGGATCGGCAGAGAGTCGCGCACTACAGGGTTCTTCTGGCGTAGTGCGGACCTCAGGTCCGCCGTGAGGGCAGGCCTGAAGGCCTGCACTACATCCGAATGAAACTTCGGAGTGAAAACGCCGTAGCCTCTCCTGCGAGTCTCGGCGCCCGGATCGACCACCACGGATCATTCGACCGTCGGTGAAGCCGCGACAAGATCGCCTATACTTGGCGGCGGGCACCAACGATCCCACGCATGATCCTCCACCAGTTCTACCTGAATTGCCTGGCGCACGCGTCCTATATCGTCGGCGATGAGCACAGCGGTGTTGCCGCTGTCGTCGATCCGCAGCGCGACGTCGAGCAGTACGTGGCGTACGCCGAACAGCACGGTCTGCGCATCGACCACGTGATCCTGACGCATCTCCACGCCGATTTCATCGCCGGCCATCTGGAGCTGCGCGATCGCGTGGGCGCGCGCATCTATCTCGGCGCGGCGGCAAAGGCGGAATACGCGTTCACCCCGCTTGCCGACGGCACGCGCATCGAGCTCGGCCGCGTCCGCCTCGCAGGCGATTGAAACGCCCGGACACACTCCGGAATCGGTCTCGATTGCGGTGTACGACCTGGATCGCAGCGAGACGGAGCCCAACGCCGTGCTGACGGGCGATACGCTGTTTGTCGGCGATGTCGGGCCGGCCCGACCTGCGCGCCTCCCTCGGCTGGGCGGCGACCGATCTGGGCGGCCTGCTCTACGATTCGCTCCGCACGAAGCTGATGACGCTGCCGGACGCGAGCCTGGTCTACCCCGCGCACGGCGCGGGATCGCTGTGCGGCAAGGCGATCAGCAAGGAGACCGTCTCCACGATCGGCGAGCAGCGCCGGTTGAACTACGCGCTGCAGCCGATGACCAAGAGCGCCTTCATCGAGCTCGTCACGGCGGATCAGCCCGACGCGCCGTCGTACTTCACGTACGACGCCGTCCTCAACAGCAAGGAGCGGCCGACGCTGGACCAGGCGCTGGCTCGCGAACTGAACCCGATGACGCTGGAGCTGGTGCTCGCTCTCCAGCGCACCGGCGGCCAAATCCTCGACACGCGCGACCAGGCGGAGTTTGCGGCGGCGCACCTGGCCGGCAGCATCAACATCGGACTGGGTGGCCAGTACGCGACCTGGGCGGGCACCATCCTCGACCGCGAACGCCCGATCGTGATCATCGCGGATCCCGGCCGCGAGCACGAAGCCGCGATACGCCTCGGCCGCATCGGCTTCGATCACATCGTCGGCTATCTCAAGGACGGGCTGCGGAGCCTCGAGGCGCGTCCGGATCTGACGGCGACAACCGAGCGCGTCAGCCCGCCGCTGGCGGCGGAGCGGCTCGCCGCCGGCAACGCGCTCGCGATCGATCTGCGCACTCCAGGCGAACGCGCGCAGAAAGCGGTGCCCGGGAGCGTCAGCATCCCGCTGAATCATCTGGCCGAGCGCTTCGGCGAGCTGCCAAAGGATCGCCCGCTGCTGCTGTACTGCGCCGGCGGCTACCGCTCGTCGATCGCCGCGAGCCTGCTGCAGCAGAAGGGCTTCACACAGGTCGCCGAAATCGCCGGCGGCATGGCGGCGTGGGAAACCGCGCAGCTGACGCTCGACCGATCGCAGAGTTCGACGCCGCACTGACGCGCTGTCCGCGGTTACTTCGTAGCTCAGTAGTTGAGAACGGATCGCGGTTAGCCGATCGTTTCGACGCGGCGTAGTGCAGGCCTTCAGGCCTGCCCGACCACGGCGGACCTGAAGGTCCGCACTACGCCGAGGCAAACGGTTCGCTACAGGCAGCCGTTCAGCGCGAGATCGAACGCATCGTAGTTGTGGCGCGGACGACAGTCTGCGGCGACCGGCCGGTTGGCGAACATCGGCACCTCCTGCTCCGCGCGGCCTCCGTGCGAGCGCAGCGGCGCGTCGAGCGCCGACAGATCGTGCTCGGCCGGACGCGTGCCAATCACGGTCTCGCCATCGCTGAACACCACCAGATCGCCGGTGCGATCGGGCGGCAGATCGAATCGATGGCAGGCTTCGTCGCGCGCGACGAGCGATGTCCACGCCGCCCATCGTCTGCACGCGATGCGCAAGCGCCTGTGCGGTGTCGGGCCTTGCGAGGTACACCATCGCGCAGGAGCCGAGCGCGCCGTGGTGCAGGACGTACGGATCGGTGATCGGCAGGACGACGCGCGCTTCGCCCGCGCCCAGCCAGCCATCCAGTACATCCTGCAGAAAGATCACGCGCGCCCGTCCATCCGCATCGGCCTTGGCGCGCATGCCGTGATCGGCGGTCACCACGAGCGTCGCGCCCAATCGATCGATCTCGGCCAGCGACCGGTCGATCGCGAGGTAGAACCGATTGGCCTCAACGGTCCCCGGCGCGTGCTTGTGCTGCACGTAGTCGCTGGTCGAGAGATACATCAGATCCGGCTTCGTCGATGCCAGAAGGTGCGCGCCATCGGCCAGCGCGCGCTCGCTGAGCCCGGCGGAATAGACTTCGACGCCGCTCGCTTCGATCGACAGACAGGTTCCGCTCACGCCGCCGCCAAGCAGG
Source organism: uncultured Acidobacteriota bacterium (assembly GCA_963794305.1). GTDB lineage: Bacteria > Acidobacteriota > Vicinamibacteria > Vicinamibacterales > CAVVIG01 > CAVQFC01. The sequence goes on from CAWCDQ010000008.1 coordinate 32,522, forward strand.
CGGCGCAGCTTGTCCTTGGCGGTGACGACGGCCACGCGCGCGCCTGCACGCGAGAAGGCGGCGAGAATCGTGTCGGCCCGGAGATACGACGCGTCGTTCATCATCACGGCGTCGCCGGTTTCACGATCGAGGAAGAAGTTTCCGCCGATGCCGTGAATCGACGGCGGCACGCCTGTGACGATCGAGACGTTGTTGGGGTTCGTGAAGCTTGGCAGCGCCGACTCGACGAGCCGGAAGAACCTGACGCCCACGAGCGATTGCAGGTACGGCGCGACTCCGGCTGCGATCGCTCGCTCGATGTACTCGAACGCCGAGCCGTCGAGGCAGACGACCACGACGGGCCGCAGCGGCCAGCGGTACATGCGGCCGTTCACCGTGAGGAGGCGTGCCTCCATCAGCGCTTCGGCGCCAGCGCCTTCGCGATCTTCGCCACGACGGTGAAGTTCGGATCGACCACGTTCGCGATTTCGTACTCGGCCGCCTGCCCCATCAGAATCTGCGCGCCGCGCTCGGTCATGCCGTAGTCGGTGACCAGCATCTTCTGCAGCTCGGTGGTCGCGTGCTGAAACGCTTCCAGCAGCGGCCGCGCGCTGCCCAGCGCCATCACGTGCGTGGCGGTCTCGAGGCGGGGCCAGCCGATCGCCTTCTTCTTGACGAGGGCGACGCTGAACTCCACGTCCATCGATGTCTCCAGCCCGGTGCCGACCACCTCGCCTTCGCCCATGCGCGCGTGACCATCGCCCAGGAACAGCAAGGCTCCCGGCTCGTTGACCGGCAGCATCAGCTTCACGCCGGCGCCCATCGACGCGTAGTCCATGTTGCCGCCGAAGGCGCCCGGCACGCCGGTGGCGATCGCTTCCTTGCGCGCCGGCGCGACGCCGATGCATCCGAGCATCGGTTTCAGCGGCAGCTCGATGCCGCCCGGCTGCAGTTCGGTCTGATCGAGGCGGGCCACGCCGCGCGCCTTGTCGATGGTCCACGTGGTGCGCTTCGGATCGCGATCCACTCGGGCAGCGATAGCGGCCGGATCGACCGTGTAGGGCGCCAGCAGACTGCTGGAGTACGCCGATGTCCGGTTCGTCTCGAGTTTTTCGATGGAGACGACGATCATGTCGCCAGGCTCGGCGCCTTCGATGAAGAACGGACCCGTTTCGGGGTTCCCTCCGCTGGCCACCGACTTTCCGTTCCAATCGACGCCGGCGGCATCGATCGTCTTGGTGACGACACGATCGCCCGGCTTGATGCGCAGCGCCGGCGGATGCGCGAACGAGTAGGTGTTGTAGAACACCGTCGGGATGAACTGGTGCGTCTCCGCACGCAGGTGCGGCGACGCGAGAAGGAGCGCCGCGAGAACGACCGCAGTGAACGTTTTCATCGTGGGGTCTCCGAAGATGGTTGCGACTTCAGAACCGGCGCCGCTCTCTGCGCAGGGCATTCGTGCGACGTGCGCGCCGGCGGCTGCGAGACGGTCGGCACGTTCCTGTCGCGGCGGACGCCATCGTACATCGTGATCGCGCCGCCGCGGAACGACACCATTGGCGCCCAATCGAGGCGCGCCGACATATTTGTCGGACCGTACCGCGCGCGAAGCTCGTCGACCTCCTGAGGCTCCAGCACGAAGTACGGATGATGACCGTGCGCGGCGAGCCAGTCGACCGTGCGATCCAGCCACGCGGGGTCGCCGACATCCCACCTGAGCGTCAGCCGCCCCGCGTAGTAGCGAAGGCTTCCGCTGTGCTGCGCGGAAATGATGACCGCGTCGGCGTCGGTGAGCGATTCGACCGTCCTCGCGACCTCCACGTACTTGGCTTCGCCGCGCGCGATCGCGAAGGCGTCGCGCCGCACCGCCTGCGCAACGCCGGTGATCCCGATGCCGGCCAGGATCACGATGGTCAACGTCTGCAAAGTGCGCGAAGAAGTCCTGTAGGCCGCTGCGGCGAGCGACGCGGTCCCGATCGGCCATCATCGGCCATGCCGGGAGCAGAAACCGGAGATACCACCACGCGTCCCAGGGCACGTACACCAGGTATGAGATCCAGATGACCGCGGCGAACGCACCAAGCAAACGTACGGCTTCGCGCGACACGTCGGTCCGCCAGACGCGCGCGGCCGGCACGGCCAGCGACACAAGCCCGGCCAGCGCGAACGGCGTCTCCGCCGAGACGAGCCACGATCCGTAACGCTCGAGGTTCGGGAGGATGTAGGACAGCATGAAGCCGTCGGTCAGGTCGTACCCCGACGCGAACGGCGATCCGTACAAGCGCGCGTTGACGACGGCGACGCCGATCGCGCCGGCAGCCGTCGGCAGCAGGAACCGCGCGGCGCTCGCGAAGCGAGCCGCGCCATCCGATCCACACGAGGACGATCGCGGCCAGCGGCGCGAGATTCGGACGAATGAGGATCGCCGTTCCCGCGGCGATGCCCGCTGCCGCCGGTGCATCCGCCAGCGCGAACGCGACCGACGCGGCCCACGCCGCCGCGGCAGGGACGTCGCTCATCGGCGCCATCAGCATGAACAGCACGGTTGGACTGGTGGCGACGATCCACGCGGCAGCCAGGCCGACGACCGGCCTGCCGACCAGCCGGCCGATGGCATACGTCGCGAACACGAGCACCCCGCCGCACAGCGGGACGACCCAGAACATCGCGCATTGCCCCGCAACGGCCTTGAACGCCGCCATGAGCAACGGGAGTCCCGGCGCGTACTGCGGCACGATGCGGTAGCCGTCGGGTTCCGGACGATAGCCAAGAGGAGTGAAGGTCCATCGGGCGAGGGGCCATGGGACGGACGCGCCGAAGCTCTGATCGATGTGCAGGTCGCCGCGCAGCCAGAGGTCGGCCTGGCTCACGTAGCCGTACGCGTCGGCGCCCGCGGCGACCCGCGTGCTCCAGATAAGCCCCGTGCCGGTGACGATCGCCGCCAGGGCGGCGGCGATCCAGAAGTGGGCTCGGGCGATCCGCTGAACCACCAGCGCGCGATCAGGCGCGCGCGGCGAACGGGTTCTCGTCCGCGCTCGGTCCGTAGATGGAAGGCACCGGGACGTCGAGCAGGCGCAGATAGACCGAGAGCTGACCGCGATGGTGATACCAATGGTTGAGCGCGATCGAGCGGATCAACGCGATCTTCGGCATCTCGAACAACGTCTGCTCGCCGGCCGTCGCTTTCCAGCTCTTCATCAGGCCGGCATCACCGAGTTGGTCCATGGTCTCGCGCATCTTCGTCACGCTCTTGTCATGCGCCGTCAGGAGCTCCGCGGTGGTCGTGGCTTTCGGTCCCTTCTCGCCGGTCAGCTTCGTTTCGTCCTCGCACGCCCAGCCGCAGATGAAACCCGGAACCATCGCGGTATGCAACGCGAGCTGGCCGAGCGTCATCGATTTGGGATGCGGCGCCCACTCGAATTTGTCGGCAGGTACACGTTCCAGCACGCGCCGCGTCGTCTTTGCCTCGTTGTCGAACTCCTGGAGAATCGCCTGCGTCATGGACATGATCTGCCTCCTGATAAAAGCCGGAACGGAATGGCGATTCTATGCCGTCTGGCTCAGCGCGGGGAACCTTTCCGCTCTTTCGGTGTCAACCCGTAGCAGGCGGCCGTTCAGTGGCCGACCGGCTCGAGGCGCGTGCCGGCGATCCCGGACTGCCTCGGCGGTCGGTGCGGTCGGCGGAAATACAGGAGGCGACATGAGACGGATGGCACTGGTGTTCACGATGCTCATGACGGCAGCGTGCAGCAAGCCGGTGGACATGACAAAAGCGATTCACGTGGATGTCGCGACGAGCGGCTGGCGCGTCGCCGGTGTCGTGGACGGCAAGAACAAGATCGTGCCGTCGGTGTCGTTGACGCTGAAGAACGTGTCGGGGCAGACGCTCAACGCGCTGCAGACGAACGCCGTCTTTCGACTGGCGTCGACCAACGCCGAGATCGGCGCGGATTTCCGGCCTGTCTCCGTATCCGGCGGTCTGCCGGCGTCGGCATCGACGCAGAAGATCACGCTCAAGGCCGCGCTGGGGTACACCGGCACCGATCCGGTTGACGAGCTGCTGAACAACTCGCACTTCAGCGACGCCAAGGTCGAGGTCTTCGTGAAGGCCGGCTCGGGCCAGTGGACGCGCATCGGGGAATACCCCATCGCGCGGCAATTGACC